>NZ_JMKU01000001.1 GCF_000687165.1 Paracidovorax oryzae ATCC 19882
CCCGGCGGCATCTGCCGCATGTTCGCCAGGTCCGCCTTGGGCTTCTTGAAGTCGTAGTCGTCGTTGTAGAAGCGGCCCGAGTGGATCTCCTCGTGCAGCTCCCAGGCGTGGATGTTCTCGCGGTCCGCCGTCGCCGACTTCTCGGGCGGATAGAAGGGAATCGTGGCCGCCCCGGGCAGCGGCTGGTGCGAGGCCACGATGTCGTCGGCCAGCGTCAGCGTATGCTGGCCCTGCGCATGCTGGTGGTAGTAATAGATGCCCTCGTGCTCCATCAGCCGCGAGACGAACTGCAGGTCGCTCTCGTCATATTGCACGCAGTATTCCCACGTGCGGTAGCTGCGGCTGAGTTTCTTTTCCATCGGATATCCGTACACGCCCAGCACCTCCTCGATGATGTCGGGCACGCTCTTGTTCTGGAATATCCGGAAATCGCTCTTGCGCGAGGCCAGCCAGATCCAGGGCTGCAGCCGCAGGCGGTAGGCGTAGAAGCGGTGGTCCTGCCCCTGCGTGCCGAAGCGCGTGACGATCCCGTCGAGGTAGCGCCGGCCGCCGCCTTCGGTCTCCACCACCACCGTGGCGCTCTTGCCCAGCAGCGCCTTGGGATCGATGCTTTTGTCCTCGCTCAGCAGGTCGATGTCGAAGCTGAAGACCTGGCTCAGTTCCTCCCGGCCCTTGAGTTCCCGGAAATTCAGCGCATCGCCCAGCGGCGTTTGAATGGTGACTCGACGTGTCATGATGCAACCAAACGTATTAAAAGTATTATTTGTTTCCTGTTTCAGGAAATGGTGCGAGCGCCAAATCATAGCCGTGATTGCTCCGCCGGCAATCATGGAATATTTGGACTTATACCTATTCGATTAATGAATACTCGGCCGTCAATTTGATAAAAACGGCTTAATGATCGTATAGAGCGATTAATTCGAGCAAACCGCGCTCACAGGCTGCCCGGTTTCACACAGGATCGGCGGAAGTGGGACAGGTCCTGAAACCGCGGCGGGCCTGTGCCCCGCCACGGCACCACCACTGCAACCTGGCTCAACCGCCCTGCAGCAATGCGAGCATGCCCGCCTCGTCCAGGATCGGCACCCCCAGCTCCTGCGCCTTGGCGAGCTTGCTGCCGGCCTCTTCCCCTGCCACGACATAGTGTGTCTTCTTGCTGACCGAACCTGCGACTTTGGCGCCGGCTGCTTCGAGCCGCTCCTTGGCATCCTCGCGGCTCAGGGTAGGCAGCGTTCCGGTGAGAACGAAGGTTTTCCCGGCCAGCGGCAAGGTGGTGCGCTCGGCGGGTGGCCCTTCCTGCCAGGTGACCCCGCAGGCCCGCAACTGCTCGACCACCTCGCCGTTGTGCGGCTGCGCGAAGAACGTGTGGATGGCCTCCGCGACGATGGGGCCGACGTCGTTCACCTCGAGCAGTTGCTCCACGGTGGCGCCAATGATGGCATCCAGGCCGCCGAAATGACGCGCCAGGTCCTTGGCCGTGGCTTCGCCCACATGGCGGATGCCCAGGCCGAACAGGAAGCGCGGCAGCGTGGTGTGCTTGGACTTTTCCAGGGCCGCCAGCACGTTCTGCGCGGATTTCTCCGCCATGCGGTCCAGGCTGCTGAGTGCCGCCAGGCCCAGCCGGTACAGGTCCGGCAGGGTGCGGATGACCTGGCCTTCCACCAGCTGGTCCACCAGCTTTTCGCCCAGGCCTTCGATGTCCATGGCCCGGCGCTGGGCGAAGTGGAGCAGCGCCTCCTTGCGCTGGGCCGGGCAGAAAAGTCCCCCCGTGCAGCGGTGGTTGGCTTCGCCTTTCTCCCGCACGACCGCGCTGCCACAGATGGGGCAATGGCGCGGCATGCGGAAGTTCGGCACGTAGGGCGACCTCGGTGCGGCACGCGCAGCATCGGCCCCGGATGCCGTGCCATCGGCCCCGGAAGCGGCGTCCACCAGGGCATCGGAGCCCTGCAGCGCGCCCGCCACGGGCAGCAGGGCTGCCGGCACCGTGCCCACCACTTCGGGAATCACATCCCCCGCGCGGCGCACGATGACCTGGTCGCCCACCCGCACACCCTTCTTGCGGATCTCGAACAGGTTGTGCAGCGTGGCGTTGGTGACGGTGACGCCGCCCACGAAGACGGGAGCCAGCCGCGCCACGGGGGTGAGCTTGCCGGTGCGGCCGACCTGCACGTCGATCCCCTCCACGCGGGTAACCATCTCCTGCGCCGGGTACTTGTGCGCCACGGCCCACCGCGGCTCGCGGGTCACGAAACCCAGCTGGCGCTGAAGCGCAAGACTGTTGACCTTGTACACCACGCCATCGATGTCGTAGGGCAACCGGTCGCGGCTCTCGCCCACCTCCCGGTGAAAAGCGACCAGCTCGGCCGCGCCCAGCGCGGTCCGCACCTGCGCGGCGACCGGGAACCCCCAGGCCTTGAGCTGCTGGAGCATGTCGAAGTGGGTGGCGAAGTCGGGTCCCCCCTCTGCCGCCGGAGTGATGTCGCCCAGGCCATAGGCGAAGAAGCTCAGGGGCCGCTGCGCGGCAATGCCCGAGTCGAGCTGGCGCACCGCACCGGCCGCCGCGTTGCGCGGGTTGACGAAGGTCTTGCCGCCGGCCTCGCGCTGGCGCTCGTTGAGCCTGTCGAAATCCGCACGGCGCATATAGACTTCGCCCCGCACTTCCAGCACCGGCGGCACGCCCTTGTCGCCGCCGGTGGGCAGCGTGAGGGGAATCTGGCGGATGGTGCGGATGTTGTGGGTCACGTCCTCGCCCACTTCGCCATCGCCGCGCGTGGCGGCCTGCACCAGACGGCCGTTCTCGTAGCGCAGGCTCATGGCCAGGCCGTCGAATTTGGGCTCGGCGACGTATTCGAGCTGCGGTGCATCGGGCGCGAGCTTGAGTTCCCGGCGCACGCGGGCGTCGAATGTCTCGGCGCCGCTGGCCTCGGTGTCGGTCTCGGTGCGGATGCTGAGCATCGGTACCGTGTGGCGAACGGGCGTCAAGCCTTCCATCACCGCACCGATCACGCGCTGCGTGGGCGAATCGGGCGTGACGAGTTCGGGGTGTGCCGCCTCCAGTGCCTGCAGGGCCTGGAAGACACGGTCGTATTCAGCATCCGGTACGGTGGGTGCATCCAGCACATAGTACTGGTGCGCCCATTGGTGCAGCTGCGCCCGCAGCGCGGCGACGCGGCGGCCCAGGTCCTCGGGGTTGTCCTGGTCAGGAGCAAAAAACAGGTCGGGATGTTCGGCCATGGCGATCGTCTTTCGGAAAAGGGGCACGGCGGGCCGCCGCCGGGCCGCCGTGCGATGTTCAGCTGAACAGCCGCCGCGCCAGTACCGACCCGGCCGACAGTTCGCGGCTGTCGAGCTTGTCGTAGAGCAGCTCCAGGTCCGCGGCGATCGGGTCCATGGTCATGGCCGGCAGCGGTGTACCGTTCTGGTCGCACAGCACGCCGTCCATGGCCTGGCCCAGGGACGCAGCCACCTCCCGCAGGCGGGCGAAAGGTTGCTCGCTGCGGTGGACCTGTGCCACGTCCAGGCTGAGCGTGATGTCGCGGATGGCCGACTGCTCGGGATCCTCCGACAGCGCGGCCTGGGTGTCGTAGCTCAGCGTGAGCACCGGCGGGAGACCCTGCCCCCCGGCCGGCAGAACCAGGCGGCCGGGCATGGCGCCGGCCGTGAAGCCCTGGCGCAGCGCATTCTGCTGGACGTAGCCCGGGCTCCATGCCGCATGGCGGGCGCGCAGGCAGAACGCCAGCTGCGCGTCATGGTCGCTGGCGAACTGGTCCAGTTCGCGGGCGCGAGCGACCTCGTGCAGCATGTCGGGAAAATCAGGCGTGGCGTTGATCGCATCCGCGAAGCCCTGGGCCTTGAGCACGAACTCGGAAAACTCGATCTCATTGAGAGCGCCTACCCGGTTGGCGAGCTGCACGCCGGCCTGGAACTGGGTGTAGCGCTGGCCCGGCACGGGTGTTTCCCACTGCTGGGCCGCGTCGTTGAAGCCTTCGATGGCGAACGGCTTGCTGCCGGCCCTGCGGGTGGTCGGCAGCGCGGCCAGCGCGGCATCGCCGGAGACGACCTGTTCGGGAATGATCGGTGCGATGGCATCGATCAGTGGGTCGAGCCCTCCCCTGCGTTCAGCGGGAGGCACGGGCATCTGCAGCGAATCCTGCCAGTCCACGGCATGGCCACCCTGAGGAGCCTCGCCCGCGGATGCCGGCAGCGGCGCTCCCGGGGACAGGCCGCCGGCCGGTCCGGCAGGCAGGTCGAAGCCCGGCTCCTGGCGCACCAGCGTATCGGCGCCGCCTGCATCTGGCCCCTCCTGGGGACTGGCCCGCTTGGGCGCATTGCGGTGGGTAGTCCAGGCGTTGTAGGCGACGACGATGGCCAATACCACGCCACCCGCGATGATGAGGCCGAGTTGGAAATTGCTCATGGTGTGAGTGAAACGATGTAACGCGGTGGCCGGCTGCCCTGCTTCATGCGGATTTGCTGTAGGACATCAGGCCTCGGCCATCGACAGCGCAGATTCCATATCCACGGCGACGATGCGCGAAACCCCCTGCTCCTGCATCGTCACGCCGATGAGTTGCTCGGCCATTTCCATGGCGATCTTGTTGTGGCTGATGAAAAGGAACTGCGTGCCGCGGCTCATGCTCGCGACGAGTTTGGCATAGCGCTCGGTGTTCGCGTCGTCCAGCGGCGCGTCCACCTCGTCCAGCAGGCAGAACGGTGCGGGGTTGAGCTGGAAGATGGCGAAGACCAGCGCGATGGCCGTCAGTGCCTTCTCTCCGCCGGAGAGCAGGTGGATGGTCTGGTTCTTCTTGCCCGGAGGCTGCGCCATCACCTGCACGCCGGAGTCGAGGATTTCGTCCCCGGTCATGATGAGGCGCGCCTGTCCGCCGCCGAACAGTTCGGGGAACATGCGGCCGAAATGCCCGTTCACGGTCTCGAAGGTGCCGGACAGCAGCGTGCGCGTCTCGGCATCGATCTTGCGGATCGCATCCTCGAGCGTGTTCATGGCCAGCGTCAGGTCCTCGGTCTGGGCATCGAGGAAGGTCTTGCGTTCGCGGGCCAGTTGCAATTCGTCCAGCGCGGCGAGGTTGACGGCGCCCAGGGCCGTGATCTCGCGGTGGAGCCGATCGATCTCGGACTGCAGGCCGGCGGCCCGCACGCCGCCTTCTTCGATGGAGCGCGCCACGGCGTCCAGGTCGGCCTGCGCGTCCGCGAGCAGGCTGGTGTATTGCTCCAGGCCCAGCCGGGCGGCCTGTTCCTTGAGCTGGAAGTCGGTGATGCGCTGGCGCAGCGGATCGAGAGCGCGCTCCAGCTCCAGCCGCCGTTCGTCGCTCGCGCGCAGGCGGGCCGTGAGATCGTCGTACTCGCTGCGCTGCGCGGCCAGTGCCTTCTCGCGATCCATCTTCAGCTCCAGCGCCTGCTGCAGGCCCCCTTGCGCCGCCGCCGAAGACAGGCGGCCCATCTCATCCTGCGCGCGCTGGCGCTCGTCCTCCAGGGAGGCGACCTGCGTGCGCGCGGTGTCGATGGTGCGCGCCAGTTCTGCACGCCGCGCTTCCAGGCTGCGGCGGGAGAACGTCGCTTCCTGCGCCTGCCTCTCCAGGGCGCGCTGCTGCTCGCGGCACTCGTTCAGGCGCCGTTCGGCCTCGATCACCCGGTCGCCCAGCTGGGCATGGCGCTCCTGGCTGTCGGCGAGCTGCATGTCCAGCTCCTCGAAACGCGCTTCGGAAGCCACCGACCGCTCCTGGAGGTCTGCCAGTTGCGCCTCCACCTCGGCCAGATCGGCGCCGATCTGCTCGCTCCGCGCCCGGGCCTGCTCTGCCAGCTGGTTCAGGCGCAGGCTCTCGACCTGCAACTCGTGGCGCCGCCCCTGGGCTTCCGTGGCTTCGCGCCGGGCCGTCACCAGCCGCTGCGAAGCATCCGCATAGGCCGCCTCGGCGCGGACGAGCGCGGTGCGCGATTCCTCGTGGATGAGTGCCTGGGCCCGCAGTTCTTTCTCGAGGTGCTCGATTTCCTGGGCGCGCGCGAGCAGGCCCGACTGCTCCGAATCCTGCGCATAGAAACTCACGCCGTGCGCACTGACCGCATGCCCGCCCGGAACGTAGATCGCCTCGCCGGGCCGCAGCTGCGTGCGGCGGTCCAGCGCCTCGTCCAGCGTGACGGCCGTCTGGCATCCCTGCAGCCAGTCCTCCAGCACCGCACGCAGGCCGGCTTCCGGCACCCGCAGCAGGTCGGCCAGCCGTGGCGCGGCCGGCGCCGTGCCGGACGACCCTGCCGCGGAGGGCGCGCTGTAGAACGCCAGGCGGGCGGGAGGTGCATCCTGCCCACCGGAGCCGAGAAATCCTCGGACGGTATCCAGGCGCCCGACCTCCAGCGCGCCCAGGCGCTCGCGCAGCGCGGCCTCGAGTGCGTTCTCCCAGCCGGGCTCGATGTGCAGCCGGCTCCACAGGCCCTGCAGCCCGTCCAGCCCGTGCCGGGCCAGCCATGGCTTGAGCTTGCCGTCCGTGCGGACCTTCTCCTGCAGGGCCTTGAGCGCCTCCAGCCGGGCAGACAGGTCCGCCTGGCGGGCACCTTCGGCGTTAGCGGCCTGCTGCCGCTGGCGGCGCTCCTCGTCCAGTTGGGGCACGCTGTCCTGCAGTTCGGACTGCCGCGCCTCCGCCATTTCGGCGGCTTCCTCGGCCTCCTGCAGTTGCCCGTTCAGGTTGGCCAGGCGCGCTTCGTCAGGGGCCGCCAGCGCATTGCGGTCGGCACGCAGGCGCTCGTGCCGCGACTCCGCCTGGCGCCGCTGTTCCTGCAGGCTGCGCTGCTCGGCGGCAAGCACCTGGATCTGCTGCTGCACCTGCACCACCGTCGCGCGCTGCGCCTCGGAGCGTTGCTGCGCCTGGCGCAGGGCCTCCTCGAGGTCGGGCATCTGCATCGCCTGCTCTTCGACCTGGGCAGCGAGCATTTCCGCGCGCTCCTCCGCATCCACGCCGGCACCGGCGAGGTTCTCCATCTCGGCCTCGGCCTCTTCCTTGCGGGTCGACCACTGCACGATCTGCTCGGCCAGTTGGGCCAGCCGCTGCTCAACGCGCTGGCGGCCCTCCACCACGTACCGGATCTCAGCCTCCAGCTTGCCGACCTCGGCGGTCGCCTCGTAGAGCCGGCCCTGCGCCTGGTTGACCTGGTCGCCGGCGGCATAGTGGGCCTGGCGGATGGTTTCAAGATCCGCCTCCACATGGCGCAGATCGGCCATGCGGGATTCCAGATCGTTTACCGCCTGCAGCCCTTCCGTGCGAACGCGGGTCTGTTCGGCTTCCGCGTCGGCGCGCTTGAGGAACCAGAGCTGGTGCTGCCGCAGCGTCACGTCCGACTGCAGCGCGTTGTAGCGGGCCGCCACTTCCGCCTGCTTCTCCAGGCGCTCCAGGTTCGCGTTCAGCTCCCGCAGGATGTCCTCCACGCGCGTGAGGTTCTCGCGCGTGTCAGCCAGGCGGTTCTCGGTCTCGCGGCGGCGCTCCTTGTACTTGGAGACACCTGCCGCCTCCTCCAGGAAAAGCCGCAGCTCTTCCGGACGCGATTCGATGATGCGGCTGATCGTTCCCTGCCCGATGATGGCGTACGCGCGGGGCCCCAGGCCGGTGCCCAGGAACACGTCCTGCACGTCGCGGCGGCGCACGGGCTGGTTGTTGATGAAGTAGCTGCTGTTGCCTTCCCGCGTGAGCACGCGCTTGACGGCAATCTCGGCGTACTGGTTCCACTGCCCGCCGGCCCGGTGATCCGCGTTATCGAAGACCAGTTCCACGCTCGATCGGCTGGCGGGCTTGCGGTGCGTGGTCCCGTTGAAGATCACGTCCTGCATCGATTCGCCGCGCAGCTCGCTCGCCTTGGACTCTCCGAGCACCCAGCGCACCGCATCCATGATGTTGGACTTGCCGCAGCCATTGGGCCCCACCACGCCTACGAGCTGGCCCGGCAGCACGAAATGCGTAGGTTCGGCGAACGACTTGAAGCCGGCGAGTTTGATGGAATTGAGGCGCACGGATGGGGCGGCAGGCGTGGGTGCAGCGTGGCGAGGGGCGGCAAGGCAGTTTCCGGAACGGAGGGACGGCAAAGCCTCCCATGTCTGCCGGGCAGCGACGGATGATACCGTGGCCCACCGGCCCGCCAGCCGTTTCGGGCTTCGTGCGTGCCACCGGTGCTTCGCCCGCCAGGGCCGGTACCTGGCATGCCGATGCTGCAATGCGGTCTGTCGTTGAATTCCGCCAAGCAGAACAACGGAAGCATTCGCCCTACCACGGCGTTCCTGCAGCATCCCCCCGATCACCCGCCCGATATGACCATCCCCCCCCTTTCCTCCCGGGGCAACATACGCCCCTCCACCATGCCACAGTCGCCATCGCCTGCCCTGCAGGCTGCGCCCCTCGGTGCGGGACGGCAGCGCAGGCTTCCCGGGAACGGCATGCAACTGCCGCCCCGAGCCGCACCGCGCATGGCCGATGACCCGTTCGCCGCTCGCCCTGGCCCGGCCCATCCGGCCCCGCCACGCAGCGTCGCACACCCTCCGGGTGACATCGACCTGGCCCAGGTGGATCTGGGCCAGGCGCTGGCCTGCGTGGACCTGCCGGCGGCCCCGGCCAAGGGCGGCGGCCACGCTTCCATTTCTCCCGCGGCCCTGGAGCGGATGCGGCGCGAAGTGCTCGAATGCATGCGCGCCCTTTCAGGCCATGCCTACACCGAGGACTCCAGCCGGATTCCGGCCGTGGGAGGACTGGTTTTCGAGTCCACATGGTCCACGCCCGCCCTGCGGTGCTGGAAAGGCGCCACGCAGGATGCCGAAGTGCTGGTCCTGGCCTTTTCCGGCACGCGCATGGACGACCGCAAGGATCTGCTCTGCGACTTCAGCAGCCAGTGGACACGGCCGCACCGCAATCCGTTCGGCGATCATCTGCCGGCCCTCGGGGCCGTGGGCATGGGCTGGCAGGACCGCTGGCATGAAGAGGCCCGGGCATCCCGGGCGGGGGGGCGCACGCTGCGGTCGCTTCTGGCCACCAGCGCAGCCGATGCCAGGGATGCAGGCCGGATGCTGTCGGTTTCGGTGACGGGCCACAGCCTGGGTGCGGCAGTCGGCATTCTCGCGGGAGTGGACATCGCCAACTTCCTGCGGCACAAGGAAATCGACGGCCAAGTGAGTACCTACGCGTTCAATCCCCCCAGGATCGCACCGGACGGGATCGAGGGGAGATTCCAGGAGGCACTGGAACTGCGCCTGGGCAGCAATCCCGGAATGCGGTTCGCGCTGCGCCAGTTCGTTCGGGAACAGGACCCCATCCAGTCCATGCCGCTGGGCATGCGCCACCCGGCGTGGTCGCACCTGCAGGGCAGCCGCGTGCACCGCACGGACCTTGCCCATGCCATGATCGCCACCTGCGCCGACCGGCCCGCCAGCCGCTGGAATCCCGCGGCGAATCACGACCTGTCGCCCTGGAAGCAGGCCATCGGCCAAGGTATGTCCGCCAGCGAGCTGCGGGCGCTCTTCGATTAAAGCGCAACCGCCGCGACCGCCGGAGCCCGCGGCCGGGGTGCCCGGGTTTCAGGCCGCGCCGCGGGGCGCGAAGGCAATGACGGCCATGCCCGCCAGCGTCACCGCCGCGCCGGCGAGATCCCAGCGGTCGGGCCGGATGCCGTCCACCGCCCAGAGCCACCCCAGCGCCACGGCCACGTACACCCCGCCATAGGCGGCATAGACACGTCCGGCTGCTGCTGGATGCAGGGTGAGCAGCCAGGCGAACAGGGCCAGGCACGCAGCACCCGGCAACAGGAGCCAGGCACTGCGGTCCTGGCGCAGCCACAGCCACGGCAGGTAGCACCCCGCGATTTCCGCCAGCGCCGTCACGGCGTACAGCAAGAGGGTCTTGAGTTCCGCCACGCCTGCCACCTCAGTGCGTTGCCGGAGGCGCGCCAGCACCATCCTTTGGCGGGAACGACAGGACCAGGTGCTCGAAGTCGTCCGCACTTACCGGGCGGCTCAACAGATAACCTTGCCAGGCGTGGCAATGGTTGCGCTCCAGGAAAACGCGCTGCGCCTCCGTCTCCACGCCCTCGGCGATGACCCGCAGGCCCAGGCTGGTGCCCAGCGCCACGATGGTCCGGGCGATGGAAGCGTCGTTCGGATCGGTGAGCACATCGCGCACGAAGCTCTGGTCGATCTTGAGCTCATCGAGCGGAAGGCGCTTGAGGTAGGCCAGCGACGAATATCCGGTACCGAAATCGTCCAGGGAAAACCCCACGCCATAGGCGCGCAACTGCTGCATCTTCTGGATGGTGTCTTCCAGGTCCTGCTGCAGGAGGCTTTCGGTCATCTCGAGCTTGAGGCGGCGCCCTTCCGCGCCCGTGCCGGCCAGCGCCGCGAGCACCTGCCCGACGAAGCCGCCCTGGTGGAACTGCCGTGCGCTCACGTTCACCGACAGGCTGATCTGGGACAGCACCGGATGGCGCGACCATTGGGCCAGCCGCTCGCATGCTGCACGCAGCACCCATTCCCCCAGGGGGAGGATGAGCCCGGTTTCCTCCGCGAGCGGAATGAACTCGCCAGGCGAAACGAAACCGCGGGCCGGATGGCGCCACCGCAGCAGGGCCTCGGCTCCCACGATGTGGCCGTGGTGCACCTGGGGTTGGTAGAACAGCTCGAATTCGCCACGGCCCAGGCCGTCCCGCAGGTCGGTTTCCAGGGCCGCACGCGCAGCGACCGATGCCTGCATCTGCGGATCGTAGAAACGCAGTGCATTGCGGCCGCTGGCCTTGGCCTGGTACATGGCGAGGTCCGTGCGCTGCAGCAGCTCGTCTACCGTCTCCCGCGCCCCCTGGAACACGGTCACGCCCATGCTCAGCGTCGTATGGTGGGCCTCGCCCTCCAGCATGAACGGATGGCGCATCGCCGCCAGGATCTTCTGCCCCATCTCCTCCGCCCGGGCAGCTGCGCCCTGCGGGCTCTGGCCCAGGTCTTCCAGCACCACCACGAACTCGTCGCCCCCGTGCCGTGCCACCGTATCCTCGTTCTGCACGCAGCCACGCAGGCGCTGGGCCACCTGGCGCAGGAGCATGTCGCCGCGCTCGTGCCCCTGGGTCTCGTTGAGGGTCTTGAAATTGTCCAGATCCAGCATGAGCACCGCGCCGCACCGTCCGCGGCGCACGCTGGCAGCCAGTGCCTGCTGCAGCCGGTCCACCAGCAACCGCCGATTCGGAAGCTGCGTCAGGGGGTCGTAGTAGGCCAGGTAGTGGATCTCCTCTTCCGCGGCCTTGTGCTGGCTCAGGTCCACCATCGTGATAAGGCAGGCACCATCCAGCAACACCCCGGCCATGTCCACCGTGCGCACGGAGCCGTCGCCGCAGGTGATGGCGTATTCGCGCGACGGCAGCGTACCATCGCCGGCACGCGCGGCAATGCAGGCGGCGTCCCAGTCCGCCATGGCCTGCTCCCGGCGCAGCGCGTCCGGCTGCACCGCCTCCCACCACTCGCGCACCGTGGAAGGCACTGCGTCGGAATGGCGGCAGATCTGCTCGAAGCGCTCGTTGCGGAAGCTCAGTGTTCCGTCCCGCGCGACGAGGCAGACCCCTACCGGCAGACGGTAGAGGATCTGCCGCAGCCGCGCTTCGCTGTCGCGCTGCGCCGCTTCCATTTGCTTGCGGTCGCTGATGTCCTGCACCACGGCGATGTGCTGGGCCGGCTGCCTGCGGTCGTTGCGCATTGGCGCCAGGCGCAGTTCCGCCCAGACCATCTGGCCGTCCTTGCGGCGGTAGCGCTTCTCGTACCGGTATTCCTGCTGCCCGCCCGTCGCGAGGCGGTCGATCACGGCCTCGGTCTCGGCCTGGTCGTCCTGGTGGGTCACATCGCGCACGGTGAGGGCCAGCAGCTCCTGAGGTTCATAGCCCAGGATCTGGCAGAAACGCGCATTCGCGCGCACGAAGCGCCGCGTTGCGGTATCCACCTGCGCCACCCCCACCGCGGCCTGGTCGAACAGCGTCTGGAAAGGATCTTTCAGCGCGGCGTGGCGCCAGCGCCAGGAGGCTGCCAGAAGCACGAGCAGCAAGGTGGTCACCGCACCTCCCGCTGCGGCCAGCCAGGGCACCGCCTGCTCGGCGGGCGATAGGAAGCTGTCCTGCGAAACGAAGGTCAGCTTCCACCGCCGGTCGTAGATCTGCAGTTCGCGCTCGTAGCGATGCGCGCCGGACGCCGTGGCAGGCAGCTCCAGCATGGTCCGGGTGCCGGCGGGCAGCGCGCCCCGCACCGAGCCGACATCCTGCACCCCCAGGCCCAGCCCCGTGAGGCGCCCCTCCTCGCGCAGCGCGCTGACCAGGTCATGGAACCGTATAGCGGCCGCCACGGACCCCACATAGCGCTGGCCGCCTCCTGCGCCGTCGATGAACACCGGCAGGCGCAGGCTGAATGCGGCCCGGTGCTCGGAGGCCTGCAGCATGTCATAAGGAGCGGAAGCGATGGCGCTGCCGCTGTCGCGGCTGTAGCGCACGGACTCCATGGTGGCAGGTATGGCCCCTATGTCCAGCCCGACGACCCCCATGTTGCCCGACCGCGGCCACACGTAATCCGCGATGTAGTAGTCCGGGCGATCGCCTTCCGGGCGGATGGCGAACGGTGGCATGCCGTCGGTGGTCAGGGAGGCATCCGCCCGCACCGAAGCTTCGAACGCGGCCCTGTCGGCGTTCAGCACGTAGCGCGTGAATGCCAGATTGACGATACCTGCGTACTGGGGCCAGAGCCGCAGCTCGCGCAACGCATTGTCGAACTCGGCACGGGTCAGGTGGGGATTGACGATGAAGAGCCCGCGCACCCCGGTGAGCAGCCCGAGGTAGCGCCCGACATGGGTATCGAGCGCGACGGTGGCCGCCGACGCCTTGCGCTCGAAACGCGCCTGCGCAATGGTGTCCACGGAAGTCCGCTGCCACTGCCAGAGCCCGGCCCCCACGCCCAGGGCCAGCAGCACCGCGGAAATGCCCAGCCACGGAAACCGTGCAGGCAGGCGCAAAGCGAGGGGCGAAGGCATGGGCGGCGGAAAACGGAGCACGCGCGGAGCACGTGGATGCGGCACAGCGGGTTGGGATGAAACGTCTGAGGATAGCTTCAACGGAACGCCGTTTTTGCGAGCTGGGGCCGTTTGGGCTTTTTTGTGACAATCATGTATCCCGCCTCCATAGCTTTCATGGGTACCCCTGTCCTGCCGGGATGCCCGGGCCGGCGCCAGCCGCCTACAGCCCGGCGGCCATCATGCCCATCAGCACCAGAAGGGCTGCCGCGAGCGCCGGAGGCATCACCCAGGCGCCGAACTTCAGGAACTGCAGCGCACTCACCTCGATCCCTTCCCGCCGCAGGGCCGCCAGCCACAGGAGGGTCGCAAGCGAACCGGTGATGGACAGGTTGGGGCCGAGATCGACACCGATGAGTGCCGCGGCCCGCAGCGGCTCTGCGGCATGGGCAGCCTCCAGGGCGGCACCGGCCAGCAGGCCGGCCGGCAGGTTGTTCACCAGGTTGGCGCCGAAACCCAGCAGCGCACCGAGCACCGGGCCAGCGGCCAGCGGCGCGGCCGCCGCAGCCTCGGCCAGCATGCGGGCCAGGTGCCCCACCACCCCGGTGACTTCCAGTGCCTGCACGAAGACGAAGAGTCCGGCCACCAGCGGCAGCACGCCCCAGGACACCGATTTCAACACCGGCCCCACCTGGTGGGCGCAGCCCACCCGCAGCAGCGCCAACGTCAGCAGCGCCGCCCCCAGCGTCGGAGCGCCCAGCGGAATCCGCCACCAGGCGCACCCCACGAGTACCACCGCCGACACCGCCAGCCCTGCAGCGGCAAGGCGGCCGCCGGCACCCAGCGGACGGGCTGGCACCTCGGCGGCCACGGGCCGGTCGATGTCCCGCCGGACGCGCCATTTCAGGACCCAGTACGTAGCGCCGATCGCCGCGACGGACGGCAGGCCGAACAGCGCCAGCCAATGGGGCAGCGACGGCATCTGCCCCCCGCCCCACAGGACCAGGTTGGCTGGATTGGAGATGGGCAGGAGAAAACTGGCCGCATTGGCCACGAAGGCGCAGATCAGCAGATACGGCAGCGGCGCCGCGCCCACGGCCCGCGCCACGGCGATCACCGCCGGCGTGAGCACGACGGCCGTGGCATCGTTGGACAGCGTCGCGGTCACCAGCGTGCCGACGCCGAAAACCCATGCGAAGAGGCGCTCGCCCGAGCCTCGCGCCCGGCGTGCCGCCTCGACGGCCAGCCAGTCGAACACCCCTTCGCGGCGTGCCATTTCCGACAGCAGCATCATGCCGGCCAGGAACAGATACACGTCGTGTCCGCGCAGCACGCCTTTCCATGCCTCCGTCCAGGGCAGCAGGCCGGACACGGCGAGCACGAGTGCGCCCCCCACGGCCCACACGGCCTCGGGAACGCGCGCGGGCCGCAGGATGACGGCGGCGGTGGCAACGGCGATCACGCCCCACGTCCACCCGGGATGGGCCATTGTCAGCATGGAAAGCGATTCCTTTCTGTGCGCGGCCGGCAGGACAGCTCCCGGCGCGCGCTGTTGTATGGTTCTATCGCAGGGGCTGTGCCACCTGCCGGACGCGGATTCTAGGGAACCCGGCCGTGGCCATCGGCAGGAATGGCCCTTGCCGCCCAGAACGCGACCTTGGCCTACATGGCGCCGATTGACCCCTCCCGCATGTGCGGCGCGCAGCGCACCTACCATTGCGACCTGATCAGGAGTGAGCCTGCCCGTGTTCCAGTACTTCGAAAACCGCGTCCCCCCCTACCCCTCCACCGAACCCACCCTGCCGCCCAAGGGCTTCATGGCTTTCGTGTGGGCCTGCACGCAGGGCCTGCGCGGCCATGTGATGGCGATGGCGGGGCTGTCGGCGGCCATCGCCGTCTATGAGGCGTTCCTTTTCTCTGTGCTCGGGCACCTGGTGGACTGGCTGTCCGGAACAACCCCCGCCAGCCTCTGGACGGAGCACCGGGGGGCGCTCTGGCTGATCGCAGGCCTGATGGCGGCCAGCATCGGGCTGGTGGTGCTGCAAACAAGCGTGAAGCACCAGGTGCTCGCCATCAACTTCCCGCTGCGGTTGCGCTGGAACTTCCACCGCCTGATGCTCGGACAGAGCATGTCGTTCTACGCGGACGAGTTCGCCGGCCGCATCACGACGAAGATCATGCAGACGGCGCTGGCCGTGCGCGACATGATCTTCACGACCACCGATGTGGTGATCGGCATGGGCGTCTATCTGGTCACCATCCTGGCGCTGGCCGCCGGCTTCGACGCCCGGCTGCTCGTACCCTTCGCACTGTGGGTGCTGTGCTACGCCACCGCCTGCTGGTACTTCGTGCCACGGCTGGGCAAGGTGGGCAAGGCGCAGGCCGATGCCCGTTCCGTGATGACGGGCCGCATCACCGACGCGTACACCAACATCGCCACCGTCAAGCTGTTCTCCCACACGCGGCGCGAGGCGGAATTCGCCCGCGCGGCCATGGACGCCTTCAAGCACACGGGCTATGCGCAGATGCGTCTTGTCAGCACCTTCGAGATCGTCAATCACGTGCTGGTCGTGGGCATGATCCTGGGGGCCTGCGGCACGGCGCTGTGGCTCTGGTCGATGGGCCAGGTGGGCGCGGGCGCGGTGGCGGCGGTCACGGCCATGGCGCTGCGGGTCTCGGGCCATGCGCACTGGGTCATGTGGGAAGTGACCACGCTGTTCGAGAGCGTCGGCACCATCCAGGACGGCATCAACACGCTCACCCGCCCCCGCACCGTGGTGGACGCGCCGGACGCCCGCCACCTGGCGGTGACGCGCGGCGAGGTGACTTTCGAGGGCGTGACCTTCGGCTACCAGCCGGGCCGCCCGGTGATCGACGACCTGCACCTGACCATCCGGCCCGGCGAACGCATCGGCCTGATCGGACGCTCCGGAGCAGGCAAGTCCACACTCGTGAATCTGCTGCTGCGCTTCCACGACGTGCAGGCCGGCCGCGTGCTCATCGATGGCCAGGACATCGCTCACGTGACCCAGGACAGCCTTCGCCAGTCCATCGGCATGGTCACGCAGGATACGTCCCTGCTGCATCGCTCGATGCGCGACAACATCCTCTACGGCCGCCCCGATGCCACGGACGCGCAGATGCACGAGGCCGCCGACCGCGCGGAAGCTGCTGCCTTCATCGATCAGCTCACCGACCTGCAGGGCCGCAGCGGCTACGAGGCGCAGGTGGGTGAACGCGGAGTGAAGCTGTCGGGTGGCCAGCGCCAGCGCGTGGCCATCGCGCGGGTCATGTTGAAGGACGCGCCCATCCTGTTGCTGGACGAGGCCACGAGCGCGCTCGACTCGGAAGTGGAAGCCGCCATCCAGCAGAGCCTGGACACCCTGATGCAGGGCAAGACCGTCATCGCCATCGCCCACCGCCTCTCCACCATCGCGGCGCTGGACCGGCTCATCGTGCTAGACGCCGGCCGCATCGCCGAGCAGGGCACGCATGCCGAACTGCTGGCCCAGGGCGGCGTGTATGCCCGGCTGTGGGCTCACCAGAGCGGCGGCTTCCTGGGAGAGCCGGACGGCGCCTGACCGCCGCTGCGGGGGAAAACCGCCGGACGGCTGTCTTGCGACGTACCCCTCAGCGGGGGCGCAGCGGCCGCGCGGGATTGCCGCCCACGGTGGCGCCGGACGCCACGTCGCGCGTGACGACACTGCCCGCACCGATCACCGCCCCATCCCCCACCGTGATGCCCGGCAGCAGGATCGCCCCGCCGCCGATCCAGACGTCACGGCCGATGCGCACCGGCCGGCCCGACTCCAGCCCGGTGGCGCGGATGGCCGCGTCGCGGGGATGGTCCGCCGCGTAGATCTGCACGCCGGGCCCGATCTGCGTTCCGTCGCCGATGTGCACTTCCACCACGTCGAGGATCACGCAATTGAAGTTCAGGAACACGCCCGATCCCAGGTGGATGTTGAAACCGTAGTCGCAATGGAACGGCGGCCGCACCGCCGTACCTTCACCGACGGACCCCAGGCCCTCCAGCAGCAGCATGTGCCGCCCGCGCGCATCCAGGCTGGCATGGGCCGCCATATCGTTGTAGCGCGCCATCCAGCGGCGCGCGGCGGCCATGTCGGCCTGCAACTCCGCGTCGCCGGCATGGTAGAGCTCGCCGGCCAGCATTTTCTGTTTTTCGGTCGCCATGAATCATTCTGAGGGGCTACAGAAGATGAGCCTGTCGGAGACCCGCCCGATCTGCGGCGGCCGCACCGGTTCACTGCGGTGGCCCAGGCTGCCCCTGGACTTCTGCCGAGCAGCTGCTGGCGGCAACAGTTGCTGCGCCTGTCTGCGGGCACGCAGCCGAGGGCATGCGTCAGGTGATCAGATCTGCCTGGGACTTGCCCAGCGACTTGATGGCCTTGGCAACGCCCTCACTGCTCTTGATGGTGAATTCGTTGAGCGCTGCCTGCATCTGCGCCCGCACGGAGGCTTCGGTGAGCGCATTCTGGTTCGCGATCTGCTGCTCCTGGGCCGAGATGGCACGTCGTGTGGAACCGTCGGGGCGGTGCGGGTCCTCCTCGCCGTCTTCCGGATCATCGTCACCATGGCCGAAAGACGGGTGGGATGGAGTCGGCGGGAAGTGGGGCATCGGGAAACCCGGCCCCTCTCCATGCGGCATGCCGCCCTCTCCGTCGAATGGAATGTCCTCGCCGGCATGTCCGTCTGCTTTTCCGTGGGACGCGGGCAGGGCCTCGGTGGGCTCGCCGCCGTCCTCGCGCGGTGGGGGCGCGGCGTGATGCGCCGTAACCGCCGCAGGACGGCCGTGCGCGGGCAATGGCGGCTTCTCCGTGCTTTCCGGAGTGGCCTCCTGGTGGGACGCCGCCGCTGGCGTTTCCTCCGGGTTGTGCAAAGCACGCTGCCGCTGGAACAGCGCATTACCCCGCAGACTGGAGGGACTCGCGAGCACCCGGCCGCCACGCGGCGGCAGGGCCGCCTGCCCCCCAATGGACGCAGGCCGCTCACGCCCGGCCAGCCCTGCCGGGGCATCGGGGCCCTTCCGTGATTCGGGGCGCGGTGGCGGAGGCGTGGCATCTGCCTCCCTGGACAGCGGCTGGCGCAGAGCCGACAACGGAGATGAGATAGCGCCGGTGCGTGCGTTCATGGACAGAGACGATGGATGTATTGCGACCCAGTGTGCAGGGCACGACATACCGGGGGCACGGTCGCAGCGAAGCCGGCCCCGTGCATGCGAAAGAAGAAGCAGCGCCTGCGCCAGTTGCGTCGATCCCCTCCTACGCACGCCAGCGCTTCCGGCCTGCCACGTGCCGCCCGGCCCCCTTCAACAATGCGTCACACCATCTCTCCACAACATATGTAAGGGCAACACCATGTCGATCTCCCTCATCCTGCTCATCATCCTGATCCTCATCCTGATCGGTGTGCTGCCGACCTGGGGCCACAGTCGCGCATGGGGCTACGGGCCCAGCGGCGGCGTGGGCCTGGTCGTCGTGATCCTGCTCATCCTGCTGCTGATGGGACGCATCTGACAGTAGTCCGGCAGCTTCCCCCAGGACCTCTGCAAGAGGCCGCAAGCGACAAGGCCCGGTGCAAGGCACCGGGCCTTTTTTGATGGCGGGCAGATTGCGGGGAACACAGCTCCGGGTAGATCCCGCCGCCCTGGAGCAAGGCGAGGTCGGTACGTGAGGCCCGACAAAGAAAAAAGGCCCAGCTTCTTTCAAAGCTGGGCCTCTCACATCAATGGTCGGCGTGGCGGGATTCGAACTCGCGACCCCTTGCACCCCATGCAAGTGCGCTACCAGGCTGCGCTACACGCCGACAAGACTTAGATTATATGGCAAAAAATCAGTGGCCGGACAAAAGTGCACGAATTTCCAATAATTCTTTCCGCAGCCCTTCCAGGGACAGGCCGCCGCGCTCCGCGTCAGCGCCTGCGCTGCCCGACGCCACGGACACATCGCCTTCGTCACCCTCTCCATGGCTGTCCACCTCCTGCAGGCGGTTGCGCGCCCCACTGATCGTGAAGCCCTGGTCATACAGCAACTCCCGGATACGCCGGATCATCAGCACCTCGTGGTGCTGGTAGTACCTGCGGTTCCCCCTGCGCTTCATGGGGCGCAGCTGCGTGAACTCCTGCTCCCAGTACCGCAGCACATGGGGCTTGACTCCGCACAGCTCGGCAACTTCGCCGATGGTGAAGTACCTTTTCGCGGGAATGGAAGGAAGCGGCGTGCCCATGGGAGTGCGCAAAGGGTAGAAGCGGACGGCGGGAAGGGTACTGCAGGGCCGGGGAACGCGCCAGCGGCTCAATCAAGTGCCGGCCGAAAGGTGTGTACGCGCCCCGTCCTCGTCAGGCGGCTGGCGACCCGCCGCCCTGGATCTGCTCCTTCAGCTTGGTGCTGGCATGGAAGGTGACCACCCGGCGCGCCTGGATCGGAATGGCTTCCCCCGTGCGCGGGTTGCGCCCCGGGCGCGGTGCCTTGGTGCGTATCTGGAAATTCCCGAACCCGGAAATCTTCACGTCCTGGCCATCCACCAGGCGCTGCGCGATCAGGTCGAAGAACGCGTCGATCATGTCCTTGGACTCCCGCTTGTTCAGGCCGATCTGGTCGAACAGCAGTTCCGCGAGCTGCGCCTTGGTCAGCGCAGGCGTCTCCAGGCTCTCCACGGCCAGTTCCATCATGTCCGAGCCCTTGGAAGTGTGGGTCAAAGTCATCACCGCAGTCGCGCCCCCAGTTGCTGCTCCAGCTGCCGCAAAACCGCCTGCAGCGATTCGTCGATCTCCGCGTCGGTGAGCGCCGTCACGCCGTCGCCCAGGGCCAGTCGCACCGCGAAGCTTTTCTCCCCGGGGCCAAAGCCGGCCACGGGCTCGCCATCCTTGCCGCGCTTGGGCCGGAAGACGTCGAAGAGCACCGACGAGCGCAGGCGCGTGGCGGGCAGCGCGCTGCCGATCACGCGCATGACGTCCGCATGGGTCGTCTGCTCGGACACGACGATGGCGATGTCGCGTTCCACGGCCTGCTGCTTGCCCACCGCGGCGAACCGCGGGACATCGCGCGCCAGCACCGCGTCCAGCTCGAGTTCGAACAGCACCGGAGCCTGAGCGAAATCCCATTGCTGGCGCCACTTGGGATGCAGCTCGCCAACGAAGCCGATGCTGCGCCCTTCCAGCAGCACCCGCGCACAACGCCCGGGGTGCATGGCCGGATGTTCGGCGGGCTCGAATACGGCCTTGCGTGGAGCGAGCAGCGCTTCCACGTCGCCCTTCACGTCGAAGAAGTCCACTGCATCGTCCTTGCGGCTCCACTGCAGCACATCCCCTGCTCCGTAGGCCGCGCCCGCGACACGCATGGGCTGGTGGAAACCTTCGACCGTGGTGTCGGAGCTAGCCACGCCCGCATCGCGCAGGAACACGCGGCCCAGTTCGAACACGCGCACCCGGGGTGCCTTGCGGTCGAGGTTGAACTTCAGCACCTGCAGCAGCGATCCCAGCAGCGACGAGCGCATGACGCTCATCTGGCTGGCGATGGGATTGAGCAGGCGGATGGGTTCCGCATTGGCTGCGAGGTCACGCTCCCACAGCTCTTCCACGAAGCTGAAATTGATGGTTTCCTGGTAGCCGAGGGCCGCCAGTTCCCGCCGCACCGCGAATGCGCTGCGCCGGTCTTCACGCCGCAGCTTGGGCGTGATCGGGGCGAGGGGCGGCGTCTCGGGAAGCTGGCCATAGCCCACGATGCGCACCACTTCCTCGATCAGGTCCTCCTCGATCGCGATGTCGAAACGATAGGACGGCGGCGTGACCGTGAGGCAGCCTTCACCCTCTTGCGGCTGCAATCCGAGCTTGCGCAGGGCATCGGCGCACTGCGACAACGTGAGCGGCATGCCGATCACCTTGGCCGCGCGCTCGACCCGCAGCGTCACCGGCCGCGCTTGCGGCAGGTTCGGCGCCTGGTCATCGATCGGGCCGCAGACCGTCTCGGGCGTGCCGCAGATCTCCAGCACCAGTTGCGTGATGCGCTCGATATGCTCCACCGTCAACCGAGGGTCCACGCCGCGTTCGAAGCGGTGGCCTGCATCGGTGGAGAAGTTGAAGCGGCGCGACCGGCCCGCCACCGCCTTGGGCCACCAGAAGGCCGCCTCGATGTAGATGTGGCGCGTATCGTCGGACACCGCGGTGGCGTCCCCGCCCATGATGCCGGCCAGCGACTCCACCTGCCGTTCGTCGGCGATCACGCCGACCTGGCCATCGACATCGACCGTGGCGCCATTGAGCAGCTTCAGCGACTCGCCTTCGCGGCCCCAGCGCACCTCCAGCCCGCCATGGATCTTCTCCAGGTCGAAGATGTGCGACGGCCGGCCCAGTTCGAACATCACATAGTTGGAGATGTCCACCAGCGGCGACACGCCGCGCTGGCCGCAGCGTGCGAGACGGTCCAGCATCCAGCGCGGCGTGGAGGCCATCGCATTGATGTGGCGCACCACACGGCCGGAAAAGCGGCCGCACAGGTCCGGCGCACTGATCTTGACGGGCAGCACCTCGTCACTGCCCACCGGCGCCGCGGTGCACACGGGCTCGCGCAGCGGCGCGCCCGTCAACGCTGAAACTTCGCGCGCGATGCCGTACACGCTCAGGGCGTGCGCCAGGTTGGGCGTAAGCTTGAGCGTGAACAGCGTGTCGTCGAGTGCGAGGTACTGGCGGATGTCCTGCCCCACCGGTGCATCCGCCGGCAGCTCGAACAGGCCTTCATGGTCTTCCGAGAGCTTGAGTTCGCGCGCGGAGCAGAGCATGCCCTGGCTCTCCACGCCGCGGAGCTTGCCCACCTTGATGGCGAAAGGCTTGCCGTCCTCGCCCGGAGGCAGTTCGGCACCCACCGTGGCGCAGGGTACCTTGATGCCCACGCGGGCGTTGGCCGCACCGCAGACGATGTTCAGCAGAGCGGGCTGGCCGACATCGACCTGGCACACCCGCAGCCGGTCGGCATTGGGATGCTGCACCGCTTCCTTGATCTCGCCCACCACCACGCCGTGGAACGGGGGCGCGACGGGGGACAGGTCCTCCACCTCCAGGCCCGCCATGGTGAGGGTTTCGGCCAGCTCTGCCGTGGACAGGGGCGGGTTGCAGAATTCGCGCAGCCAGGATTCAGGAAATTGCATAGTCGGTTCAAAAGGAGCGGCCGGCGCCGCAGGGGCCGGGCCCGCACGGCGAAGTCGAAAAGGGGTTCAGCGCTTACTGAAACTGCGAGAGGAAGCGGATGTCGCCGTCGAAGAACAGGCGCAGGTCGTTGACGCCGTAGCGCAGCATGGTGAGGCGGTCGGGGCCCATGCCGAATGCAAAACCGATGTACTTCTCGGGATCGAGCCCCATGTTGCGCACCACGTTGGGATGCACCTGCCCGGAGCCCGCCACTTCCAGCCAGCGGCCTGCCAGCGGACCCTCCTGGAACTGGATGTCGATTTCGGCGCTCGGCTCGGTGAACGGGAAGAAGCTCGGGCGGAACCGCAGCACCAGATCGTCGCTTTCGAAGAAGGTTCGGCAGAAGGCGGTGAACACGACCTTCAAGTCCTTGAAGCTGACGTTCTCGCCGATCCAGAGCCCTTCGCACTGGTGGAACATCGGCGAATGCGTAGCATCGCTGTCCACCCGGTAGGTACGGCCCGGGGCGATCACGCGGATCTCGGGCATGGGCTGGCCGGCGTCCAGCAACGCGCGGTGCTTCTTCACATGCTGGACGGCATGGCGGATCTGCATCGGGCTGGTGTGCGTGCGCAGCAGCAGCGGGGCGGACGCCGTGCCGCCCTCCACGTAGAAGGTATCGTGCATCGAGCGCGCGGGATGGTCCTCCGGCGTGTTCAATGCAGTGAAGTTGAACCAGTCGGATTCGATTTCCGGCCCGTCTGCCACGTCGAAACCCATGGATCCGAAGATGCCCTCGATGCGTTCCAGGGTGAGCGAGACGGGATGCAGGCCGCCCTGCCCCCGCTGCCGGCCGGGCAGCGTCACGTCGAGCGCCTCGGCCTGCAGTTGCGCCTGCAGTTCGGCGTCGGCCAGGGCCTGGCGGCGCTCGTTCAGGGCCTGCTCGATGGCCTGCTTGGCCACGTTCACCGCGGCACCCCGGGACTTCTTCTCCTCGACAGGCAGCTGGGCCAGGCCCTTGAGGAGTTCGGTCACTCGCCCGGCCTTGCCCAGGAACTGGGCCTTGGCATTTTCCAGGTCGGTGGGCGTGGCCGCGTCCGCGAACATCCTGCGGGCGGCATCTACCAGGGAATCCAGCTCGTTCATACCAACTCTTTGTCGTCTTGGAGAAATAAACAAGGGCTAGCGCCTTTTCAAGCCCTAGCCCTTGCTGTTGTTGCGCAGGCAGCTACCCGGAGAGGATAGCTGCCGATCGTGAGATCAAGCGGCGGCCAGCTTGGCCTTGACTTGTTCCACGATGCTGCCGAAGGCAGCCTTGTCGTGCACCGCGAGGTCGGCCAGCATCTTGCGGTCGATCTCGATGGCAGCCTTCTTCAGGCCGTTCGTGAACTGGCTGTAGGTCAGCCCCAGTTCGCGGGAAGCGGCATTGATACGGGCGATCCACAGTTGGCGGAACACGCGCTTCTTGGTACGACGGTCACGGTAGGCGTATTGGCCTGCCTTCATCACCGCCTGCTTGGCGATGCGGAAGACGTTGCCGCGGCGGCCGCGGAAACCCTTGGAGAGGGCCAGGACTTTCTTGTGACGGGCGCGTGCCGTTACACCACGTTTGACGCGAGGCATGTGTGTACTCCTTGTTCGTCAGTCAATTAAACGCCCATGCCGGGCAGCATCTGTGAAATCGAGCCCATGTTGGTCTCGTGCACAGCAACCGCACCACGCAGATGGCGCTTGTTCTTGGTGGTCTTCTTGGTCAAGATGTGACGTTTGAAGGCTTGACCGCGCTTGACGGTGCCACCGGGACGAACGCGGAAACGCTTTTTCGCGCTGCTCTTGGTCTTCATTTTGGGCATTTCAATGCTCCTTTTTGTCGTGCTCGCGAGGCGTTTGCAGACCCATCCGCAAACTTGCAGGCCCCGAGCCACTTCTTGTGCGGCGCCCCATGGGATGCCGCGGCAGGGTCGTGAGACCCTTGCCATGTCCCGGCAGCACTCGCGTGCTCCTGGGAACATTCCTTCAAGGCAGGCCCACCATCAGGTGGAGGCTGCCGCACCTTCCGCTGCCGGCTTCGCGGCAGGCTTGCGCTTGCCGGGCGCGATCATCATGATCATCTGGCGCCCTTCGAGCTTCGGGAACTGCTCGACCAGGATCGTGTCCCCGAGGTCGTCGCGGATGCGGTTGAGCAGCGCGAGTCCGATTTCCTGGTGGGTGATTTCACGGCCGCGGAAGCGGAGCGTGATCTTGCACTTGTCACCTTCGGCGAGGAAACGACGGATGTTGCGCAGCTTGATGTTGTAGTCGCCGTCGTCCGTACCGGGACGGAACTTCACTTCCTTGATTTCGATGACCGTCTGCTTGGCCTTGGCCTCGGCCGCGCGCTTCTGCTCTTGGTACTTGAACTTTCCATAGTCCACAAGGCGGCACACGGGAGGGTTGGCCGTAGCGGCAATCTCCACCAGGTCCACATCCAGCTCGCCCGCCATGCGGAGGGCTTCCATGAGGCTGACCACCCCGAGCGGCTCGTTGTCCGGCCCGGAGAGGCGAACCTCGGGAGCCATGATTTCACGGTTCAGGCGGTGCTTGCGCTCCTCGCGCTGGCGACGGTCACGAAATTCAGTAGCGATGGCTGTATTCCTTCAATCAACAAGCCACGAAAAATGTGGCGATACGCCGCAGCACGGCGGGATCCCTGCGGCGTACCCGGCAATGCATCAGACCTTGTCGGTGATGTCCTGCCCGATCAGGGAAATGAACGCCTCCAGCGGCATCACACCCAGATCACGGTTACCCCGCGCCCGCACGGCAACGGCACCAGCCGCCTTCTCCTTGTCACCCACGACGAGGATATAGGGCAGCTTTTGCAACGAATGCTCTCGTATTTTATACGTAATCTTCTCGTTGCGCAGATCCAGCTCCACCCTAAGGCCTTGATTCGGCAGCGCTTTTTGGAGCTTTGCGGCAATTTCGCGACAGTAATCGTCCTGCGCGCCGGTAATGTTGAGCACCGCCACCTGCACCGGAGCCAGCCAGACGGGCAGCGCGCCCGCGTGCTGCTCGATCAGGATGCCGATGAAACGCTCCAGGCTGCCGACGATGGCGCGGTGCAGCACGATGGGACGGTGGCGCTGGCCATCTTCCCCCACATATTCCGCACCCAGGCGCTCCGGCATGGACGGATCCACCTGGATGGTGCCGCACTGCCAGTGGCGGCCGATCGCGTCGCGCAGCGTGTACTCGAGCTTCGGGCCATAGAACGCACCGTCGCCCACGGCGATCTGGTAGTCGCAGCCCGAGGCCTTCAGGCTTTCGATGAGGGCATTCTCGGCCTTGTCCCAGCTTTCCTCCGAGCCGATGCGCTTTTCAGGGCGCGTCGCCACCTTGTAGATGATGTCGGTGAAGCCGAAATCCTTGTAGACCTTCTGCAGCAGGGTCGTGAAGTTGATGCACTCCTGCTGGATCTGGTCTTCGGTGCAGAAGATGTGGCCGTCGTCCTGCGTGAAGGCGCGCACGCGCATGATGCCGTGCAGGCCACCCGTGGGCTCGTTGCGGTGGCACTGGCCGAACTCGCCGTAGCGCAGCGGCAGGTCGCGGTAGCTCTTCACGCCCTGGTTGAAGATCAGGATGTGGCCGGGGCAGTTCATCGGCTTGAGGGCGTAGTCGTGCTTCTCGCTCTCCGTCGTGAACATGTTCTCGCGGTACTTGTCCCAGTGGCCCGTCTTCTCCCAGAGGTGCTTGTCGAGGATCTGGGGGCCCTTGACCTCCTGGTAGCCGTTGTCGCGGTAAACCTGGCGCATGTACTGCTCCACGCCCTGCCAGATCGTCCAGCCCTTGGGGTGCCAGAAGACCGTGCCGGGGGAGTGCTCGTCGATGTGGAACAGGTCAAGTTCGCGGCCGAGGCGGCGATGGTCGCGCTTTTCGGCTTCCTCGATGCGCTTGATATACGCCTCCAGGTCCTTCTTGTCGGCCCAGGCGGTGCCGTAGATGCGCTGCAGCTGCTCGTTCTTGGCATCGCCGCGCCAGTAGGCGCCGGAGACGCGCGTCAGCTTGAACACCTTCAGGAATCGCGTGTTCGGCACGTGGGGGCCGCGGCACATGTCCACGTATTCCTGGTGGTAGTACAAACCCATCGCCTTCTCGTCGGGCATGTCCTCCACGAGGCGCAGCTTGTAGTCCTCGCCGCGCTCGCGGAAGACCTGGATCACCTCGTCGCGGGGCGTCATCTTCTTGACGACGTCGTAGTCCTGCGCGATGAGCTCCTTCATGCGCTGCTCGATCGCCGCGAGGTCCTCGGGCGTGAAGGGGCGCTCGTAGGCGATGTCGTAATAGAAGCCTTCCTCGATCACCGGGCCGATCACCATCTTCGCCGTCGGGTAGAGCTGCTTGACGGCATGGCCCACCAGGTGGGCGCAGGAGTGTCGGATGATCTCAACCCCTTCCTGGTCCCGCGGGGTGATGATCTGCAGGCGCGCGTCGTGGTCGATCACGTCGCTGGCGTCCACCAGGCGGTCATCGACCTTGCCTGCCACGGTCATCTTGGCGAGTCCCGGCCCGATGGACTGGGCTACGTCGGCCACCGAGACGGGGCCGGCGTATTCGCGTTGGGAGTTGTCGGGGAGCGTGATCCGGATCATGTGCTGGAGCCTTGGTTCGACGGGGAGGATGCGCGAGAAAAGCGAAGGCGAAAAAAAACGCGGAACGATGTCCGCGCTTTTTCGGGGGTGCAGGCAACAGTGAGTGACGTGCAGGCGCGAACATGCAGCCTAGCGGCTGCGGGAGGGGGTCTCCGTAGTTCGCGGTGTCATAACCGTCATGCCTTTCTCGCCCTTGCAAATGGTTGATGCAGGCATTCTAACCCGTGCCCGCGGGCGGTCCGCAAGGGCCCGTCCGCGGCGGCCGGTCAACGGGCAGGTCAGTGGAACTGCTCTTCCTCGGTGGAGCCGGTCAGCGCGGTCACGCTGGACTTTCCACCCTGGATCACGGTGGTCACCTCGTCGAAGTAGCCCGTGCCCACCTCCTGCTGGTGCGACACGAACGTGTAGCCGCGCTCGCGGGCCGCGAATTCGGGCTCCTGCACCTTTTCCACATAGGCGGACATGCCGCGCTTCACGTAGTCCTGCGCCAGGTCGAACATGTTGAACCACATGCTGTGGATGCCGGCCAGCGTGATGAACTGGTACTTGTAGCCCATGGCGCCCAGTTCGCGCTGGAACTTGGCGATGGTCGCGTCGTCGAGGTTCTTCTTCCAGTTGAAAGACGGCGAGCAGTTGTATGCGAGCAGCTTGCCCGGGTGTTTGGCGTGCACGGCCTCGGCGAACTTGCGGGCGAACTCCAGGTCCGGCGTGCCGGTCTCGCACCAGACCAGGTCCGCGTATTCGGCATACGCCACGGCACGGCTGATGGCCTGGTCGATGCCCTTGCGGGTCTTGTAGAAGCCTTCGGCCGTGCGCTCACCCGTCAGGAAGGGCTTGTCGTTCTCGTCGTAGTCGCTGGTGATGAGGTCTGCGGCCTCGGCGTCGGTGCGGGCGATGACCAGGGTGGGCACGCCGTACACGTCGGCGGCCATGCGCGCGGCGATGAGCTTCTGCACGGCTTCCTGCGTGGGCACCAGCACCTTGCCGCCCATGTGGCCGCACTTCTTGACCGATGCGAGCTGGTCTTCGAAGTGCACGCCGGCAGCGCCGGCACGGATCATGGCCTTCATCAGCTCATAGGCGTTCAGCACGCCGCCGAAGCCGGCCTCGGCATCGGCCACGATGGGGGCGTGGTAGTCGATGAAGCCTGCGTCGCCGGGGTTCACGCCCTTGGCCCACTGGATTTCGTCGGCGCGGGTGAAGCTGTTGTTGATGCGCTCCACGACCTTGGGCACCGAATCCACCGGGTACAGCGACTGGTCGGGGTACATCGCGGCGTACTCGTTGTTGTCGGCCGCCACCTGCCAGCCGGACAGGTAGATCGCCTTGATGCCAGCCTTGACCTGCTGCATGGCCTGGCCGCCGGTCAGCGCGCCGAGGCAGTTCACATAAGGTTCGTTGTGGACGAGGTTCCAGAGCTTTTCAGCACCGCGGCGCGCCAGCGTGTGTTCGACCTGGAAGGAGCCGCGGAGCCGCACGACATCGGCAGCGCTGTAACCGCGCTTGATCCCCTTCCAGCGGGGGTTCTGCGCCCAGTCTTTTTCGAGGGCGGCGATTTGCTGTTCACGGCTCAGTTGCTCATTGAAGGTTTGGGGCATGGTCATCTCCAGGAAGTGGGTGGAAACACGAAGGCGGTGTGTGCCGTCCTTGGAGACAACTGTAGGTCTTGTAGAAGACCCATGCAAGCTCTTATGTCTTATATAAGACATAAAATTTTTACCTTCAAAATCAATGGCTTAGCGCGAGTATTTTGAATTATGAAATGCATTTTCTCGTATCGAGAAATTATGCGGCACCGCAGCATTGTCAATTTTCACAATGTGGCAGGGGAGTTTCATGGGCGAAATTTCAGCGCGTGGCCATCCAGTCGCCATGCAGCAGCCTTGGCGCGCCATGGAGGTGAGCGGGAGAAATCTCGTATATCAGGCACGGGAGCTCCGCCCCGCCCTCCCTGAGGCGAACCACCACTTCGCGCTTGACGTATTCGCCGGAGGGTTCGGGCCAGATCTCCTCGATCCGGTCC
The DNA here is from genome assembly GCF_000687165.1 of Paracidovorax oryzae ATCC 19882. Taxonomy (GTDB): domain Bacteria; phylum Pseudomonadota; class Gammaproteobacteria; order Burkholderiales; family Burkholderiaceae_C; genus Paracidovorax; species Paracidovorax oryzae. The sequence continues at coordinate 28,807 of NZ_JMKU01000001.1, forward strand.
AGGCAGCGCTCCAGCGCGGGGGTGATGGCATAGACCTCTCCCAGCACGGGCACCCGCCCTTCTCCTTCGGACGCGGGGCCGGTCAGCGCGATACCCGGATAGGCACCGAGGTCGTAGAGCACGCCGGGAACCGCAGCCGTGCCGACGGGGACCGGTGGAGGATCGAGCTGGGTGATGTCGTTGCTTCCTCCGCGGCGCAAAGTGCCGTAGACGAATACGTGGCGAGCAGAACCGGCGTGCGGCGGCTGAGGCATGATGCGTGGTCCTAGAAATCAGCGTCGGCCCTTCAGTCTATCGATCCGGGCCGCGATCGCCGCATGCCCAGCCGCCCCGTCGCCTATCTCTGCCTTGCCCTCAGCATGATCCTGGTGGGCAGCTACGTCGCACTGTCCAAGCCCCTGTCCCAAGCGCTGCCGGTCTTCCTGCTGGCATGGATGCGGTTCGGGATCGGTGGTCTGGGCATGCTGTCGTGGCTGCGCAAGCCGGCGGACGAGCCCCCCATGTCACCGCAGGTGCGCCGCCTGCTGTTCCTGGAATCGTTCCTGGGCAATTTCCTTTTCACGCTGTGCATGATCTCGGGCGTCGGCCTGACCAGCGCGGTCACTGCCGGCGTCACCATGGCAGGCATTCCGGCGGCGGTCGCGGTGATGAGCTGGTTCTTCCTGAAGGAGCAGGTGCCCCGCCGAACCTGGGCCGCCGTGGGCCTCGCGGTACTGGGCATCGCGCTGTTTTCCGTGGCCCAGCCGGGGGGTGGTGCGCATGCCGGTACCGGCACGCAGGGCGGTGCCCAGCCCCGCCACCTCGTCTGGCTCGGCCAATTGCTGTTGATCGGCGCGGTGATTTGCGAGGCGGCGTATTCGGTGATCGGCAAGAAGCTCACGGGCACGCTGGGTCCGCGCCGCATCACGGCGCTGATCAATCTGTGGGGGTTCCTGCTGGCCACGCCCATGGGGCTGTATGCGGCGCTGCAGTTCGATTTCTCGTCGCTCAAGCCCGGTATGTGGCTGCTGCTGGTGTTCTACGCGCTGGCCGCCAGCGTGTGGACCGTCTGGCTGTGGATGACCGGGCTGAAGATCGTGCCCGCCGCGCAGGGCGGCGTCTTCACCGTGATGCTGCCGGTGAGCGCGGCACTGGTCGGCGTGGTGGTGCTGGGCGAGCGGTTCACGCCGTTGCAGCTGCTGGCTTTCGGGATCGCGGTGGCGAGCGTGGTGCTGGCCACGCTGCCCGGGCGCCGGAAACCGCCGGCGTCCGGGCGGCAGCCTCCGCAGGCTTGAGCGGACGGCCTGCCCCGCGGCCTCAGCGGCCGGTGACCTTGCGGATGGGTGGCCTGATGCTGTCGCGGCGGGCCGGCAGCACCGGGGCGTTTTCCCGCGGGGCGTTGAGCACGATGCAGGTGGAGGTTTCGGCCAGCAGGCAGAACGCGGTCACGACCGCGTCGAGGTGGCTGACGTCGATGACCGCGATCTCCAGGATCCAGCTGTCGTCGCCGGTCACGTTGTAGGCATTGACCACCTCGGGCGTCTGCTCGATGAGCCGCACGACGCGCGCATATTCCGCGCGCCCTACCCGGATGATGGCGCGGATGCCATAGCCTAGGGCCGCATGGTCCACCCGGGCGCCGTAGCCCCGGATGATGCCGGCCGCTTCGAGCTTGCGCACCCGTTCGGTGACCGCAGGCTGGCTGAGGTGCACCTGCCGCCCCAGTTCGGCCATGGTGATGCGGCCGTCCTGCTGGAGTGCCGCGAGGATGCGGGCATCGTAGCCGTCGATTTCGGTCTTTTCGGTCATCCCGCCATTTGGCCATGAAAACACTGGCAAGACAGCCCATGAACCTTTGAATGGCCCTGTTGCCTGCTCGGCAGCTTTCATAGGATAGAGGCCATGCCGACCACTACCGCTCCGACGCTTTCCCCCGTGTCCCGCATCCCGGCGGGCACCGTGCTGGCCCTGCTGTGCTGCTACCTGGTATGGGGCTCCACCTACCTGGCGATCCGGTTGGCACTGGAGAGCTTTCCCCCCTTCTTCCAGATGGGCTCCCGGTTCCTGCTGGCGGGCGCGCTGCTGGCGCTGTTCATGGCCTGGCGGGGCCGCAGGGCAGGAGTCGCCGCCCTGCTCCCCTCGGCCCGGCAATGGCGCAATGCGTTCATCGTGGGCAGCCTCATGCTCGGGGCCGGGATGGGCCTCATCGCCACGGCCAGCCTGCACGTGGGTTCGGGGCTGATCGCCACCTGCGTCGCCTCCGTGCCGCTGATGGTCACCGGCTGGGGCCTGTTCTGGGGGCGCCGCCCGGGGGCCTGGGAGTTGGCAGGGGTGTGCCTCGGCGCGCTGGGAGTGGCGCTGCTGATGCGGGGCGAGAGTTTCTCCGCGGCCCCGGCCAGCGTAGTGTGTGCATTGGCGGCCACGGCCTGCTGGTCGCTCGGCTCGGTGCTCTCCACCACGCGGCTGCCCCTGGCACCCGGACCGATGGGTTTCGCCAGCGAGATGCTGTGCGGCGGGGCCGTTCTCATGGCGGTTTCCTTCGTCCTGGGAGAGCGCCCCGCCTGGCCGCCCGGCACCGCCGCGCTGGCCGCCTGGCTTTATCTGGTGGTGTTCGGCTCCCTGGTCGCCTTCAGCGCATACCTGTACCTGCTCGCCCATGCCAGCCCGGCGCTGGCGTCCAGCTATGCCTTCGTGAACCCTGCGGTGGCGCTCGCCCTGGGCAGCGCGGTGGCTGGAGAAACGATGTCCGCCCGCGAGGGATGGGCCAGTGCGGTGATCCTGCTCGCCGTGGGAATGATCCTGCTGGGCCAGCGCCGCACACGGAACCGTTAGGAGCCGGTCGGGGCCACCGGCCTCGGAGGACGTATCGCAGGGCTTGATTTTCCGCACCTCGAAACGTACGCCGCTTTCGATGGTCGGGTCGCAACAACTGGAGGCAAAAAAACGCGCGCTTCCCTTGGAAAGGCGTTTTTTTGCCATTAGCATTCGCCGAACCAGTGAACAGCAGGTTTTCGCTGGGTCACCGCTATTTCACTCCCAACAAGGAAAAACCAACATGGCAACTGCAAAGAAAGCTCCGGCTGCCGACAAGGCCGCGGCGCCCGCCAAGAAGCGCACGCCCAACGCCGCCTTCATGAAGGCCCTGACGCCCAGCCCGGCGCTGGCCGCCGTGGTCGGCTCCGACCCGCTGCCCCGCACGGAGATCATCAGCAAGCTGTGGGCCTACATCAAGGCCAACAACCTGCAGGACGCCGCCAACAAGCGCATGATCAACGCCGACGCGAAGCTGAAGGAAGTGTTCGGCAAGCCGCAGGTCTCCATGTTCGAGATGGCCGGCCTGATCGGCAAGCACGTGAAGTGACGTGCCCCGGCCCCATGCGGGGCCGAAGGCAGCCGGTTTCCGGCCGCCACCCCGAGATAAAGCCGGCCCTGCCGGCTTTTTCTTTGCCCGCGTGATGGCCGTGGATGCCAGGGCCGCCGCGCAATGCCATGGGCTGGCGCCGGTCTTTATCGCGAATGATTCGCGTCTGCCATATCATCCCCGCTCTTTCGGAACCATCCTCCACCGACTACCTAGAAAGAGAGAACCACCGCATGCGCAACCGCATCCTGAGCCTCATCGCATCCGCCAGCCTGCTGGCCGTCGCCGGCACCGCGCTCGCCCAGGAACAGGTCGTGAACCTGTACTCGGCCCGCCATTACGCAACGGACGAGGCGCTCTACAGCGGATTCACGCAGGCCACCGGCATCAAGGTCAACCGGGTGGATGCCGATGACGCGGGGATCATGGCGCGCCTGAAGGCCGAAGGCTCGGCATCCCCGGCCGACGTGATCCTGCTGGTGGACGCGGCCCGCCTCTATCGCGGCGAGGCGGACGGCCTCTTCCTGCCGATCAAGTCCAAGGCACTGGAAGACGCCATTCCCGCGAACCTGCGCGCCCGCCCCGCTGCCGATGGCGGCATCGCCTGGTTCGGCCTTTCCACCCGCGCACGCGTCATCGTCTACAACAAGGCGAAGGTGAACAAGGACGACGTGGACACCTACGAAGAGCTGGGCGACCCGAAGAACAAGGGCAAGATCTGCATCCGCTCGGGCTCGCACCCCTACAACCTGAGCCTGTTTGGTGCGGTGACGGAGCATCTGGGCGAGCAGAAGGCCGAAGCCTGGCTCAAGGGCGTGGTCGCCAACCTGGCGCGTCCCCCCAAGGGTGGTGACACCGACCAGATCCGCGCCGTGGCGGCGGGCGAATGCGACATCGCCGTCACCAACAGCTATTACCTGGCCCGCATCATGCGGTCGGACAAGCCCGAGGACAAGGACGTGGCCAGCAAGGTGGCGGTGGTGTTTCCCAACCAGCAGTCGTGGGGCACGCACATGAACATCGCGGGCGGCGCCGTGGCACGGTATTCGAAGAACCAGGCCAATGCGGTCAAGTTCCTCGAGTACCTGGCCAGCCCCACGGCCCAGAACTACTTCGCGAACGGCAACAACGAGTGGCCGGCGGCCAAGGGCGTGGTGTCCGAGAATCCCGCGCTGCGCGCGATGACCGGCGGCCAGCCGTTCAAGAGCGAGACGATCCCGATCAGCGCCGTGGGCGAGCACATGCCCAAGGTGCAGCAGATGCTGGACCGGGTGGGTTTCAAATAAGCCTCGGTCTGCGCCACCCCTCTTCCCACGAAAGCCCGGCCTGCCGGGCTTTCGTGCGTGTGGCATGCCGGTTTCCTGGTTCATAATTGACGTTTACGTCAACGTCAAACCATCAAGGAGACAGTTCCATGGAGATCCAGGGCAAGGTATTCATCGTCACGGGCGGCGCGTCGGGCCTGGGCGAAGGCACGGCACGCATGCTCGCCGCCGCGGGCGGTCGCGTGGTCATCGCGGACATGCAGGCGGACAAGGGCGAAGCCGTGGCGCGCGATATCGGCGGCACTTTCGTGCGCTGCGATGTGACGAGCGAGGCCGACGGCCAGGCAGTTGTTGCACAGGCCGTGGCGCAGGGCAAGCTGATGGGACTGGTCAACTGCGCCGGCATCGCCCCCGCCGAGAAGACGGTGGGCAAGAATGGCGCCCATGGCCTGGCGCTGTTCGCCAAGACGGTGACGGTGAACCTGATCGGCAGCTTCAACATGATCCGCCTCGCGGCCGAGGCCATGTCCCGCAACGAGCCCGAGTCCACCGGCGAGCGCGGCGTGCTGATTTCCACGGCCAGCGTGGCAGCCTACGACGGCCAGATCGGCCAGGCGGCCTATTCCGCCTCCAAGGGCGGCATCGTGGGGATGACGCTGCCCATCGCGCGCGACCTGGCGCGCAACGGCATCCGCAACATGACGATCGCGCCCGGCATCTTCGGCACGCCGATGCTGTTCGGCATGCCGCAGGAAGTGCAGGACGCGCTGGCGGCGGGCGTGCCCTTCCCGAGCCGCCTCGGTACGCCGGAAGACTATGCCCGGCTGGCCCGCCACATCTTCGAGAACGACATGCTCAATGGCGAGGTGATCCGGCTCGACGGTGCCATCCGCCTCGCGCCGCGCTGAAGGGGCCGGGCTGGAGGCAGCCGCCAGGACGGGACAGGGCGCGGGAGTCAGGCCGACGCGCGCAGTTGCTCGCGCAGGCGCTGGCCGATGTCGGGGCGCTCCAGGAACGGGTCCGGCGGATTGCGGATGCCCACGATGCTTTCCATGCGGCTTTGCACGTTGCCGAGCGCCTGGGGGTGGCTGAAGAGGTAGAAGCGGTTGGCGGAGATGCCGTCGAACACCATCTGCGCCACCTCGGCGGCCGTGACCTTGCCGCTGCCCACGGCCTTGTCCGTCATGGCCTGGCCGATGAGCTGGCTGCGCGTGGGGGGCGCGGTCACCGCATCCGGCCGGTTGCGTTCGCTGCGGCCTATGCCGGTGGGCACGAAGTACGGGCAGAGCACGCTGGCGCTGATCTGGTCCGTGACCAGCGCCAAATCCTGGTACAGGGTTTCGGTGAGGCTCACCACGGCATGTTTGCTCACGTTGTAGATGCCCATGTTCGGGGGCGTGAGCAGTCCGGCCATGCTGGCGGTGTTGACGATGTGGCCGCGCCAGGCCGGGTCGTGCCGTGCGGCATCGAGCATCATGGGGGTGAAGAGGCGCACGCCATGCACCACCCCCATCAGGTTCACGCCGAGCACCCAGTTCCAGTCGGCGACGGTGTTCTCCCAGACCAGACCCCCAGCCCCCACGCCGGCATTGTTGAAGACGAAATGCGGTGCACCGAAACGCTCCCGGACGTCGGACGCGAGGCGCTCCATCTGCGCGGCGTCGGAGACATCCACCCGCCTGGCCAGCACGTCGGCACCGGCCGCCCGGAGTTCGGCCTCGGCCTGGTCCAGCGCGTCCTGCTGCACATCGACCAGCACGAGGCGCATGCCGCGCCGCGCGCCGATGCGGGCGCATTCGAGGCCGAATCCCGATCCCGCGCCGGTGAGCACGGCGGTCTTGCCCTGGAAGTCTTCGATCATGGTGTGGTTGTCTCCGTGGAAGTAAGCGTGTAGCCGATGCGCGGGAAATGCACGTGGAGCGTGCCCGCGCGCGGATCGGTGCGTGCCAGCGTGTAGCGCGTGCGGGTGGCGGCGACGAGGCGGCCTTCGGTCGGTTCGGTGCCGAAGCTCTCAGCGGCGATCGACACGTGCGCGCCCAGCGGTATGCCGTGCTCGTCCTGGAAGACGTCGTCCAGGAGCGGCAGCGGCTCGGCCCCGGCAGCCACCGTGATGGCATCCTGGGCGCTGAATTTCTCCATGCGACCATGGCCGATGGCGGCGATGCGGTCCATCCATTCCAGCACGGCAGGGGTAGCCTTGAAGATGTCGGCCATCACCGGGACGCACTGCCGGGTGAACCACAGCGGGTGATAGGCGGCGAAATCGGCCACGCAGGGCTCGGCGCCGAAGAGGTAGTCATGCTCCTCGACCATGTGTGCGATGCGCCGCAGGTAGGAGCGGTAGGCGGCCGAGGCGTCCTGCGGGCGCAGGCGGTTCATGCCGGCGCTCATGGCCTTGCGGTCGGCACCGAAGGCCTGCGCGGCCGAGGGTGGCAGGTTGGCGAACAGCTCGGCCGCGCCCCGGGGCTGGAGGTTGTAGGCCATGGCGGCCCAGAACAGCGTGGTGTCCGACCATTGGGCGAACACGCGCGACACGCCCTTGAGGGCCAGGGGATACAGCACAGGCTCGGGCTGCAGGTGTTCCAGCACGTCGCAGATGAGGGCCGTGTCGCAATAGATGTCGGCGCCGACCTGCAGGAACGGCGTGCGGCGGTATCCGCCCGTGAGCGCCACCACGTCGGGCTTGGGCGCGATGCTCGGAACGAGCACCGACTTCCAGGCCAGTTGCTTGAAGCCGAGGGCGAGCCGGATCTTTTCCGAGAACGGCGACGAGGGATAGTGGTGCAGGATGGGTTCGGGCAGGGACGGGGCCATGGCTTCTCCTGGTGGGTTTCCGGGCAGGCGCAGGTTACGCCGGAGCGGAGGTCGGTGTCCACAGCATCTCGGCGTGGGGGATGCCGTCCTCCAGGTACTCGGGCGAGACAGTGGTGAAACCGGCCTCGCCATAGAAGCGCTGCAGGTGGGCCTGCGCGCTGATGCGCACGGCCCTGCCCGGCCATGCGGCCGCGCAGCGCGCGAGGCCTTCGTGCACGATCATGCGGCCGGCCCCCGTGCCGCGGGCCTCGGGCGCCGTGACCACGCGGCCGATGGCCGGCTCGGCGTACTTCACCCCGGGATCGACCACGCGCAGGTAGGCCTGCAGGCGCCCTGCAGCGTCACGCCCGAGCAGGTGCCAGGCGCATTTGTCGGCTTCGTCGGGGTCCTGGTAGGGGCCCTGCTCCAGGATGAAAACGCGGCAGCGCAGGGCGAGCGCGTCGTGCAGCGCATGCACGCCGAGATCGTCGAAGCGGGACCAGTGCCAGAGCAGGGACGCGGCCATCAGACCAGCTTGACCAGCTGCTTGCCGAAGTTCTTGCCCTTGAGCAGGCCCAGGAAGGCTTCCGGCGCGGCGGCGATACCCTCCGCAATGGTCTCGCGCGGACGCAGCTTGCCGGCGCCGACCAGCCCGCCCAGTTCCTTGAGGGCCTCGGGCCAGATCTCCATGTGCTCGCTGACGATGAAGCCTTGCACTTTCATGCGGTTGATGAGGATGAGGGCTGGGTTCTGCAGTGGCAGGGGCTGGCCGTCATAGCCGGCGATCAGCCCGCAAACGGCCACGCGCGCGAAGGCGTTGGCGCGCAGCAGCACGGCGTCGAGGATGTAGCCGCCGACGTTTTCGAAGTAGCCGTCGATGCCCTGTGGGCAGGCCTGCTTCAGGGCCTGGGACATGCTCTTGAGGTCGCCGTGCTCGCGGTGGTCGATGCAGGCATCGAAGCCCAGTTCCTCGGTCACGTAGCGGCACTTGTCGGGGCCGCCGGCGATGCCCACCACTCGGCAGCCGCGTGCCTTGGCGAGGGCACCGAACGCGCTGCCCACGGCGCCCGAGGCCGCGCTGACCACCATGGTCTCGCCGGCCTTGGGCTCGATGATCTTCACGAGGCCGTACCAGGCAGTCACGCCGGGCATGCCCACCGCGCCGAGGTAGTGCGACAGCGGCACGTGGGTGGTGTCCACCTTGCGCAGCATGCCGGGCGCATTGCCGTCCACCACGCTCCACTCCTGCCAGCCGCCCATGCCGACGACCTTGTCGCCCACGGCGAACTTGGGGTGGCGGCTTTCCGCCACTTCGCCGACGGTGCCGCCGATCATGACTTCGCCCAGGGGCTGGGATGCGGCGTAGCTCTTGCTGTCGTTCATGCGGCCGCGCATGTACGGGTCCAGGCTCAGGTAATGGTGGCGCACGAGCACCTGGCCGTCCTGCAGCGCGGGCGTGTCGGTGGCGACGAGCTTGAAGTTGCCGGTGGTGGCTTCGCCCTGCGGGCGGTTGTCCAGGAGGATCTGCTGGTTGCGTGGCATGGGGTATCTCCTTGTATTCGGGGAACGGATGGACGTGGGAAACGGCGTGGATGACGGGTCAGTCGGTGGGCACCGATGCTGCGGGCTGTGCGGGCCGCTTCATGTACTTGAAGGTGCCGGTGGCATGGCTGCAGAGGCGGCCTTCGGCGTCGTAGATGCTGGCTTCCGTGAACGCGAGCGCGGTCGTGCGGTGCAGGAGCCTGCCCCGCGCCACCAGCGGCCCGCGGGCCGCCTGCATGAAACTGGTCTTCATCTCGATGGTGACCACGCCGATGTCTGACGGCACGTCGCTGCGGGCCGCCGTGGCCATGGCGACATCCATCAGGGTCATGGTGGCGCCGCCGTGGGTGACGCCGAAGGAATTCAGATGGTCCGGCTGCGCGGTGTAGTGCAACTCGGATTCTCCGCCCTGCATATGGTGCAGGGTGAATCCGAGGTGGCTGACAAAGGGAATTTCGGCGCCGAAGCTCAACACGGGGAATACTCCATCAGGGTCAGGGGGAAGCTGCCAGCATAGCGAACGCGGCCGGCGGGCGGCGGTGCGCTGCAAGCGGTGCGGCTTCAGCCTCCGGTCACCACGCTGACGCCGCCATCGACGGCCATCCACTGCCCGGTGATGTGCTTGCCGGCATCCGAGGCGTAGAGCAGGCACAGGCCCTTGAGGTCTTCCTCGTCGCCCAGCCGGCGCAATGGCGCGTGCTCGGCCATCTTCTGCTCGCCCAGGGTTTCGATGAGCACCGAGGCCATCTTGGTCTTGAAGAACCCCGGGCAGATGGCATTCACGTTGATGCCGTGCACGCCCCACTCCGCCGCCAGCGCACGCGTGAAGTTGATCACGGCACCCTTGGAGGTGTTGTAGGCGATGGTCTTCATCTGGATGGGGTTGCCGCCCAGGCCGGCGATGGAGGCCACGTTGATGATGCGGCCGCTGCGGCGCGGGATCATGCTGTGCTTGGCGATGGCTTGCGACAGCAGGAAGTAGCCGCGCACGTTGAGGTTCATGACCTTGTCCCACGCCGCCGTGGGATGGTCCTCGGCAGGAGCGCCCCAGCTGGCCCCCGCGTTGTTGACGAGGATGTCGATATCGCCCATGCGCTGCAGCGTTTCCTGCGCGAGGCGCTGGATGTCGGCCTCCTGCCCGCAGTCCGCGGCGATCCAGCGCGCGTCGATGCCGGCGGCCTGCAGCGTGGCTGCGGATTCCTCCAGGTCGGCCGCCTTGCGGGACGTCAGCATGATCTTCGCTCCCGCCTCGCCCAGCGCCTGGGCCAGCTGCAGCCCGAGGCCGCGCGAGCCGCCGGTGACGAGGGCGGTCTTGCCGGAAAGATCGAAAAGTTGCTGGACCGTGCGGGTCATGGGTTGGTCTCCTTATGGGTATCCGGGTTGGGGTTTGCGGGCATTGTGGGGGGCACAAACGCGGTGGCTTGTCGCCTGCGCGATCGGGTCAGAACGCGTCCTCGGGCATCTCGGCGCACGTCATGTCGCGGGTGCGGACGACGTTCAGCCAGGCGCCGATCTTGGGTAGCTCGTAGCGGAAGAAATACCGCATGGCGCCCAGCCGGCCCGCGTCATCGGCCGCCAGGGATGGCGCAGATGCCGCAGCACGGGCGAGCACGGCGACCGCGATGTCCAGCCATATCCACGCCAGCACCATGTGCCCGGCCGCCTGCATGTAGGGCACGGCGTTGGCCAGCGCTTCGGCGGGCTCGCCCGTGGCCCAGGCCGCCTTGGTGGCGGCGCCGACTTCGGACAGCGCGCGGGCCAGCTCATTGGCATGTGCGGCGAGTTCGGGCCGCTCCATGGCGCGCTGGATGGTGGCGTTCACGCGGCCCGCCAGCAGTTGCAGGCCGCGGCCGCCCTCCATGACCACCTTGCGGCCCAGCAGGTCCATCGCCTGGATGCCGTGGGTGCCTTCGTGGATCATGTTGAGGCGGTTGTCCCGCCAGTACTGCTCCACCGGGAAGTCGCGCGTGTAGCCGTAGCCGCCGTGGATCTGGATGGCCAGGGAGTTGGCCTCCAGGCACCATTCGCTGGGCCAGCTCTTGGCGATGGGCGTGAGCACTTCCAGCAGGAGGCGCGCTTCGTCGGCGGCTTCGGGGCTGCCGGTGTGCTGCTCGTCCACGAGGCGAGCGCAGTAGAGGTTGAGGGCCAGGGCACCTTCGCCATAGCTCTTCTGCGCCAGGAGCATGCGCCGGATGTCGGCGTGCTCGATGAGGCGCACGGGGGGTGCCGAGGCGTCCTTGCCGGCCTTGCCGTCGCCCCCTGCAGAGCGCGGCACGATCGGCCGGCCCTGGGTGCGGTCCCTGGCGTACTGCAGGCTGGCGCGGTAGCCGGCCAGGCCGAGCATGGTGGCGGCCATGCCGATGCCGATGCGTGCCTCGTTCATCATGTGGAACATGCACTTCAGGCCGTCGCCCGGCCCGCCCACCCGGTAGCCGATGGCGCCTGCGCCGCGGCCGTCCAGCCCGCCTGCCCCCTGCCCTGCCCGGACGGGGTACGTGCCTTCCCCGAAATTGAGCAGCGTGTTGGTGGTGCCGCGCCAGCCGAGCTTGTGGTTGAGGCCTGCCAGGGCCACGTCGTTGCGCTCGCCGGTGAGCTGCCCGGAGGTGTCCACCAGGTGCTTGGGCACGATGAAGAGCGAAATACCCTTCACGCCGGGCACCGGGCGGCCGTCCGGCCCGGGGATCTTGGCCAGCACGAGGTGGACGATGTTCTCGGTCATCTCGTGGTCGCCGGAGGAAATCCACATCTTGTTGCCGGCCAGGCGGTAGCGGGGGCCGAGCGGGTCGGACTCGAAATCGTCCCCGTCGGGCACGGCGCGCGTGGCGATGTCGGAGAGCGAGGAGCCTGCCTGGGGCTCGGAGAGGCACATGGTGCCGGACCAGCGCCCGTTGAATTCGTTGAGCGCGAAGACTTCACGCTGCGCCCCGGTGCCGTGCACCATGAGCAGGTTGGCGTTGCCGACGGTGAGCAGGTTGGAGCCGATGCTGATCGACGCTTCCGCGAAGAAACTGTTGGCCGCGGACTCCAGGGTGTAGGGCAGCTGCATGCCGCCGATGGCGTAATCCTGGGCGGCGCTCAGCATGCCGGATTCGGCGTAGGCCTTGCGGGCCTCGTGCGTGGCGCGGGGCAGCACGACGCGCCCGTCTTCCATGCGCGGCTCTTCGGTGTCCACGAGGCGGTTGAACGGGGCGTATTTCTCGCGGGCGATGCGTTCGCAGGTATCCAGCACGGCATCGAAGGTTTCACGGGAATGGTCGGCGAATCGCTCCCGCTGCGTGAGCGCGGCGGCATCGAGCCAGTCGTGGAGCAGGAAGTCGAGGGTGGAACGCAATGGCATGGACGCATTTCCGCAGGGAAAGGCCGGGCCCGCACGCGGGCCGGGCGGCCGGGGAACGAAGGTGGGACGCCGTGCCGGACCCGCCGGCGCGGCGCGGGAAGCGAAGGATCAGCCGCCGGGCCGGGAGGGCAGCGCCGCGATGGTGCCTTGCGCCGCGGCACAGAGCTTCTCCACCCCATCCGCGACCGCATAGACCTCGCACCGGCACACGGCCTGGGTCCGCCCGCAGTGCAGCGTTTCCGCCCGTGCGACCAGCCAGTCGCCGCGGGCCGGCCGCAGGTAGTTGACCTTGAGCTCGGAGGTGACCACGGGGACCTGCAGCGCCGCGCCACCCGCATAGGTGAGCGCGTTGTCGGCCAGGTAGCTCACCACGCCGCCGTGCACGAAGCCGTGCTGCTGAAGCAGCTGCGGCGTGACGGGCAGGCGCAGTTCACAGCGCGACGGCGAGAAGGCGGCCAGCTCGGCCCCCAGCAACTGGCTGAAGGGCTGCCGGGCCAGCACGTCGCGTCCATGGGCGAGCCATTCGGCATCGCTGCGCGGCATGGCCGCCTCCTCCGGGCTCCTGGACATGGCGCGCTCAGAACACTTCGAACACGCCGGCGGCACCCATGCCGCCGCCGATGCACATCGTGACGCAGACGCGCTTGGCACCACGACGGCGGCCTTCGATGAGCGCATGGCCCGTGAGGCGCTGGCCGCTCACGCCGTAGGGATGGCCCAGGGCGATGGCGCCGCCGTTCACGTTCAGGCGGTCCGCCGGGATGCCGAGCTTGTCGCGGCAGTACAGCACTTGCACGGCGAAGGCTTCGTTCAGCTCCCACAGGTCGATGTCCTGCACCGTCAGACCCAGCTTCTTGAGTACCTTGGGCACGGCGAAGACGGGGCCGATGCCCATCTCGTCGGGCTCGCAGCCTGCCACGGCGAAGCCGAGGAAACGGCCCAGGGGCTTGAGGCCCTTGCGGCTCGCATAGTCTTCGCTCGTGATCACGCAGGCACCGGCGCCATCGGAGAACTGGCTCGCGTTGCCGGCAGAGATCACGCCGCCCGGCAGCGCGGGCTTGATGCCGGCGATGCCTTCCTTGGTCGTGCCTTCGCGCGTGCCTTCGTCCTTGCTCACCGTGACCTGCTTCGTGATCAGGCCGAGGGTCTTGTCGGCCACGCCTGCCGTGACGGTGATGGGCGCGATCTCGTCGTCGAACTTGCCGGCGGCCTGCGCGGCACAGGCCTTCTGCTGGCTGGCGGCGCCGTATTCGTCCATGGCGTCGCGGCCGATGTGGTAGCGCTTGGCGACCTGTTCGGCGGTCTCCAGCATGCTCCAGTAGATCTCGGGCTTGGCCTTGGCGAGTTCGAGGTCGCGCAGCATGTGCGTGTTCATTTCCTGCTGCACGCAGGAGATGCTCTCCACGCCGCCGGCGACGAATACGTCGGCCTCGCCCGCGATCACGCGCTGCGCGGCCATCGCGATGGTCTGCAGGCCCGAGGAGCAGAAGCGGTTGACCGTCATGCCCGAGGTGGTGACGGGCAGGCCGGCACGCAGCGCGATCTGGCGCGCGATGTTGGCGCCGGTAGCGCCTTCGGGGTTGGCGCAGCCCATGATGACGTCGTCGACTTCTGCGCCGTCGATGCCCGCGCGCTGGACGGCGTGCTGCACGGCATGGCCGCCGAGCGTGGCGCCGTGGGTCATGTTGAAGGAGCCCTTCCAGCTCTTGGCGAGCGGCGTGCGGGCGGTGGAAACGATCACTGCGGAGGTCATGTGCGGATTCCCTGGTTCTTTGCAAACATGCGGACGGCGCGGGTCAGGCGAAGGCCTTGCCCTCGGCGGCGAGGCGGGAGAGCAGCGGCGCGGGCTCCCACGCGGCGGCATCGTCCAGCGGGTTCTGCGCGAAGCGCTGCATCGACTGCGCGACGTTGAAGAGGCCCACTTCGCTCGCGTAGTGCATCGGGCCGCCGCGGTGGATGGGGAAGCCGTAGCCCGTGAGGTACACCATGTCGATGTCGCCGGACTTGCTCGCGATGCCCTCTTCCAGGATCTTCGCGCCCTCGTTCACCAGGGCATAGACCAGGCGCTGCACGATCTCCTCGTCGCTGATCTTGCGCGGGGTAATGCCGAGTTCCTTGCGGTGGTCCTCGATCATCTTGTTCACCAGGTCGCTCGGGATGGCGTCGCGCTTGCCCGGCTTGTAGTCGTACCAGCCGGCGCCCGTTTTCTGGCCGTAGCGGCCCAGTTCGCAGAGCTTGTCGGCCGTGCGGCTGTACTTCATGTCCGGACGCTCGACGGCGCGGCGCTTGCGGATCGCCCAGCCGATGTCGTTGCCGGCGAGGTCGCCCATGCGGAACGGGCCCATCGCGAAGCCGAACTTCTCGATGGCCTTGTCCACCTGCTGGGGCGTGGCGCCTTCGTCCAGCAGGAAGCCGGCCTGCTGGCTGTAGCGCTCGATCATGCGGTTGCCGATGAAGCCGTCGCAGACGCCCGAGACCACGGCCGTCTTCTTGATCTTCTTGGCGAGCGCCATCACGGTGGCGAGCACGTCCTTGGCGGTTTCCTTGCCGCGCACCACCTCCAGCAGCTTCATCACGTTGGCGGGGCTGAAGAAGTGCATGCCGACCACGTCCTGCGGGCGTTTCGTGAAGGCGGCGATCTGGTCCACGTCGAGCGTGGAGGTGTTGGAAGCCAGGATGGCGCCGGGCCTGGCGACCTCGTCGAGCTTCTTGAACACGGTTTCCTTGACGCCCATCTCTTCGAACACGGCCTCGATGACGAGGTCCACATCCTTCAGGTCGTCATAGCTCAGCGTGGGGGTGAGCAGGGCCATGCGCTGCTCGTACTTGTCCTGCTTGAGCTTGCCCTTGGCGACCTGCGCCTCGTAGTTCTTGCGGATGGTGGCGAGGCCCCGGTCCAGCGCTTCCTGCTTGGTCTCCAGGATGGTGACGGGAATGCCCGCGTTCAGGAAGTTCATGCTGATGCCGCCGCCCATGGTGCCGGCGCCGATCACGCCCACCTTGCGGATCTCGCGCTTCGGGGTATCCGACGGCACGTCGGGGATCTTGCTCGCGGCGCGCTCGGCCAGGAACAGGTGGCGCAGCGCGCGGGATTCGGGCGTCCACATCAGGTTGACGAACAGCTCGCGCTCGTAGGCGAGGCCGTCCTCGAACTTGCGCTTGGTGGCGGCTTCCACGGCGTCCACGCACTTGAGCGGCGCGGGGAAGTTCTTCGCCATGCCCTTGACCATGTTGCGGGCGAACTGGAAGTAGGCATCGCCCTGCGGGTGCTTGGCCGGCAGGTTGCGCACCAGCGGCAGCGGGCGCGCGTCGGCCACGCTGCGCGCGAAGGCCAGGGCCTCTTCGGCGAGCGATTCGGCCGAGGCGGCCATCTTGTCGAACAGCTTCTGGCCGGGCATGCCGCCGATCAGCTCGCTCTTCACGGGCTCACCACTCACGATCATGTTGAGCGCAGCCTCCACGCCGACGACGCGCGGCAGGCGCTGGGTGCCGCCCGCGCCCGGCAGCAGGCCCAGCTTCACTTCGGGCAGCGCCATGCTGCAGCCGGGCGCGGCGATGCGGTAGTGGCAGCCGAGGGCCAACTCCAGGCCGCCGCCCATGCACACGGTGTGGATGGCAGCCACGACGGGCTTGGCCGAGCCTTCGACCGCGCGGATCACCGAGTGCAGGTTGGGCTCCTGCATGGCCTTGTCCGTGCCGAATTCCTTGATGTCCGCGCCGCCGGAGAACGCGCCGCCGGCCCCCGTGACGACGATGGCCTTCACGGCCGCATCGGCATTCGCACGGGCCAGCCCGTCGGTGATGCCCTTGCGCGTGGCATGGCCCAGCCCGTTCACGGGCGGGTTGGCCAGGGTGATCACGGCTACATCGCCGTGGACTTGGTATTCAGCGGTCATTGCTTGTCCCTTGGTTTGGTATGGAAAAGAACGGTCGTGCTTTTTGATTCTAGAGAGTCCGGACGAGGATGCCAGCCAGGGTTGTCCCGGCTGGGACAGAAAGCCTGGCCGGGAGGGACGGCGCGCCGCGCGCACCGGTGGCGCAAAGGCCACGGCCAACAGGCAGTTACAGCCGTGCCGCAGGTCCGCCGCTAAGGTGGCGTTCGCGCGGAGGACCTCCACCAGGGGCCGTCTCGCGCCTTGCCCCACGGGGCGCGCCGGCCGCGCCCTGCCAATGCCGCACGGCCGCTCAGGCGCGCTGCCCCGTCTCCCGTCCACCCTCCATTGAAAGGTTTTTCCATGGCCATTCCACCACGCCGGGTTTCCCGGCAGGATCCATCCGCGGCATCCGCTGCAGACATGCCTCGCCGCTCCGTGCTCCAGGGCGGGCTGGGTGCCGCCGCCTGGGCCGCCACGGCCGGCTGGTCGGCAGGACACGCCGCCACCGGGTCGCTGCCACTGGCGGGCATGAATTTGTCGGGCCTGGGCTCGAACAGTTTCGTGGAGAACGCTCAGATCGGAACGCACTACCGGGACATCTCGGACAAGCACATCGCCGCGGCCGGAGACTGCCCGCTGTTCCGCCTGCCGACCACGGCGCAGCGCTTCAGTACCGGCCAGGGCCTGCCGCTGAATGCGGCCTACGTGAAGGAAGTGAGCGACGTGCTGGACCGGCTGGCCGCCCAGGGCAAGCGCGCGATCCTGGAACTGCACGACTACATGCGCCTGCCGACGCGGGTGGCCGCGCTGCAGGGCTACCGCATCCAGGGGGGCCAGCTCGTGGGGCCGGACGGCCGGGCCGTGCCGGATCCGGCAGCGCCGTCGGTCTGGAACGGCACCTACGCCAAGGGCAACTTCGAGTACGTCGCCTACTTCGACGGCCGCGACCAGTTGCTCAAGCTCTATGAATACCGCGTGATCGGCACGCAGGGCTGCAAGCTCTACACCGAGGACGGCCTGCCGGACCTGTGGCTGCGCCTCGTGCAGCGGTTCCGCGACCACCCGGCGATCTTCGGCTGGGGCCTGATGAACGAGCCCTATACCGGCAAGGAGACGACCGCCAATGGCAGCGCGCTGGACATGCGGGCGCTCTGGCAGCGCACCGCGACGCGCACGGCCGCGCGCGTCTTCGACTACGACCGCAAGCATTTCGTCTTCATCTGCGGCAACGAATTCGCCACGGCCCGCGAATGGGTGAAATACTCGAACGACCTGGCGACCATCCCCGACCCGTACGGACTTATCGTGTACGAGGCCCACAACTACCTGGACAGCAACGGACAGGGTGGCGGTGCCTGGAAGAACCCGCAGGAAACCGTGGCCCCGGACACCGGCGAGAAGATGGTGGCGAATTTCCTGCAATGGCTGCAGGACAACGGCAAGCGCGGCTTCCTGGGCGAGCACGGCTATCCGGAGAACAACGCGAGCGCCGAGGTGGCGACACGGCGCATGCTGCAGCTCCTGCAGCGGAGCAACGTGCCCAGCACGCAATGGTGCTTCGGCCCGGGCTGGCCGGATGGAGACTCGCTGGGGATGAGCCGGGACACCGGCGCGGACACCATCGCGGTCAAGGGCAACATCGCGGCGGTGCAGCCCTTCTTCAAGGAACGCCTGGCAACCTATTTGCCGCCGCTGCGCTCGAACTGACCCCTCGCCGCGGGCCGTGCCGCGAGCCAGGTCCGCAGTTGCGGCAGGTCCATGGGCACGGCGATGTGGTAGCCCTGCCCCTCGTCGCACCCCATGCGCAGCAGCGACTCCCAGGTGGCCGCGTCCTCGATGCCCTCGGCCATCACGCGCAGCCCGAGCTGGTGCCCGAGCCGCACGATCATTTCGGCGATGCGCGCGCCCTGTGCCCCGGTGGGCCGCCGCACGAAGCTGCGGTCGATCTTGATGCGGTCCAGCGGCAGCCGCTCCAGGTAGCTCAGGGACGAGTAGCCGGTGCCGAAATCGTCGATGGCGATGCTGACGCCATGGGCGCGCAGCGAGGCCAGCGTGGACTGCAGCAGCTGGGTGGGCACCACCGCGACGGACTCCGTGATTTCCAGCTCCAGCTGGCTGCCGCGCAGGCCGCTGGCGGCCAGCGCCGCCCGCACGGCGTCGGGGAATGCCGGGTCCTGCAGCTGGACCACTGACACGTTCACCGAAATATGCGGGGGCGCCAGGCCTTCGCGGGCCAGGTCGCTCAGGCTCTGGCAGGCGGTGGACAGCACCCACTGCCCGAGTGGCGCGATGAGGCCCGAATGTTCGGCGATCGGAATGAAATCGTCCGGGGAGACGAACCGCCCGTCGGGCAGGCGCCAGCGCAGCAGGGCTTCCATCCCCACGAGGGCGCCCGTGCCCAGGTGCAGCTGCGGCTGGTAGACCAGGAACAGCTGCGCCTCGTCGATGGCCGCGCGCAGGTCCGACAGCAGCATCGCCCGGTCCCGTGCCTCGCGGCCCATGTGTTCGAGGTATTGCAGGTGCTGGCCGCGGTGGTCGCGCTTGGCCCGTTTCAGGGCAATGGTGGCGTCCTTGACGAGGTCTGCGCCGGCCTGGGCGCCCGAGGGCAGGTGCACGTATCCGCAGGTGAGCGACACTTTCTGCGGCACGCCGTCCACGACCGGCGGCGGCTGCATGCACTGCAGCAATTGCGGCAGCGCCACGTGCCGGGCCTCGCCCAGCACGCCGAAGGTGTCCGAGCCCACGCGCGCCAGGAGCACGCCCGGAGGCAGCGCATCGGCCAGGCGCCGGGCCGCGGCCTCCAGCAGCCGGTCGCCGAAGGTGTGGCCCATCACATCGTTCGCCGCGCTGAAATCGTCGATATCGATCAGCGCGAGGATGTGGTCCTGCGCCCCGCCGCGCCGCACGCAGTCATCCACCTTTTCGACGAAGTGGGCGCGGTTGGGCAAGCGGACCAGCGGGTCGTAGTAGGCGAATCGGCGCAGGCGGTCCAGCAGGTCGCGGTTGAGCAGCAGGGTCCGCATGTTGATGGAAAAGACATCCAGCAACTGGCGGTCGAGCGCGCTGTGCGGATAGGGCGTGTCCACGAAGACGGCCATGCCGCGCTCGCTGCGGTCGCCGAAGTACAGGGCGATGCCGCCCTCTTCTCCATGGATGTTCTGGCAGAACTTGAGCGCCCGGGCCAGCAGCTGCCGGCAGCGGTTGTCGGGCAGCGTGTCCAGGGCGCGGCCGGAGAACGCGGCGAAAGCATCCGTCGCGGCCACCACCCGGCAGCTGTCGGCCGAGGCACCGTGCAGCATGCACACCATGCCCCGCGCCGCGCCGTCCAGCAGGGCGTCGAGCTGGGTGATGACGCCCGCGGCGAATGCCTGGAGGTCGGGCTGCTCCAGCAGCGCCGCGCTGGACCGCACGATGAGCTCCAGGCTGCGGCGGCTGGCCTCGATGGAGCAGCGCTGATCATAGGAGCGGATGGCAGCGAGGACCACGGGCAGCAGCCGCCCCTGCGCGAGCTCGGCCTTCGCGCGGAAGTCGTTGATGTCGTAGCGCAGCAGCGTGTCCTGGTCCGGCGCCTGGCCCGATTGCGCCGTGCACAGCACGATGCGGGTATCGCCCAGGCCGGCCGTGTGGCGGATGAAGTCCAGCATTTCGCCATCGCCGGCGTCTCCGTCCGCGAGGGCGCCGAGCAGCACCACCGCGATGCCGGAACCTGCGATCAGCATCGCGCACGCCTGCGCCCGGGTGGACGCGTGCAGGGAGGCGAGTGGACGGCCCAGCAGTTCCAGGCCTTCGAACGCCCCGCGCACCATGCCATGCATGCCGGGGTCGCAGTCCACGACCAGCACCTGCCACGCCGGGTCCGGGCATGGCGCCGTGAGCGGTGGGCAGTCGGGCTCTGCGACGAGGCTGTCCATCCCGATCTGGATGCTCATGGGCCCGGCGCGTGCGTCGCCGGATCCGCGCACACGACGCGGTTGCGGCCAGCGCGCTTGGCGCCGTAGAGCGCCTCGTCGGCGAGCCCGTAGGCATCGTCGAACACGCAGCCGCCGGGCAGCCAGCTCACGCCGAAACTGGCGGTGACGCGGCTGCCGTCCGGCAGGCCGAAGTCGAAGCCCTCGATGGCTTCGCGTGCCGCCTCGGCTACGCGCTCGCATGCCTGCCCGTGCTCGTCGGGCAGCAGCACCGTGAACTCTTCCCCGCCGACACGGCCGATCTGCGCCGATCCGGGCACCACGCTCTTGAGGCAGTCCACCACCCCGCGGATGACCCGGTCCCCGACGGGATGGCCGAAGCTGTCGTTCACCTTCTTGAAGTGGTCGATGTCCAGCACGATGAGCGCGACGCTGCCGGCCTCGAACTGGCCGTTGACCTGCTCGATGATGGCCGCGCGGTTGAGCACGCCGGTGAGCGGATCGTGGGTGGCCCGGTAGTGCAGTTGCTCGGCCAGTTCCGTCAGCTGCTGGTTGAGCTGGTTCATTTCCAGTTCGGCACGGTCGCTGCGCCGCACGAGCCGGCGTGTTTCGCGCAGGAGCCGTTCATAGGCGGCGAGCAGCCCGCCCAGCGCCTGCCGGCAATCCTCTGCGTGCGCGGGCGCATGGCATGCCTCGTAGGCAGCGCGGGCGGCGAGCAGCGCGCGGTTTTCGGACTCGAAGAGATCGGGGGGCGTGGCCATGGTGTCCATGGCTCAGGACGGCATCACCGGATGGCTGGTGAATTCAAGGTCGGGAAAGTCGTCGCTCAGTTCCTGGCCGAATTCGAGGATGGTGTCGTCTTCTTCGTCGTAGTACCAGTGCAGCGCGATGGGGTTGCCCTCTTCCGCCGCGTCGTTCAGCGCGTCGATGAGGTTGAACAGCATCTTCGTGCTGGAGCTGTTGAAGTAGGCCAGCGCGATGTGCACTTCGATGCGCTGCTCCCGCTGCTGCGACAGGTATTCCCGCAGGCGCGCGATGACGTCGCCGTAGAACGCCGCGGCGTTCTCGGGATAGGACTCGCCGCGCAGGTGGAGGGTGTGCTTGTCGAACTGGAAGTCCACCTCGGGGGAGCTGGGGGTCGGTGCGATGTAAAGATTGTCCATGGTGTTCTCTGCTTGGGGGCTGCCGCCGCGACTTCAGATCGCGGCCTTCAGATAGAAGACCGGCGTGCCTGCCGCGCCCTGGGCGGCTTCGAAGTCGAATTCCAGCGGCGCGCTCGCGTCGCGGGCGACGGTCAGGAATCCCATCCCCGCCCCCTTGCTGCCCGAGGGCGTTTCCTCGCGCAGGGTCTGGCGGTAGGCCTGCTTGATCTCGTCGAGCGTCATGCTGCACAGCTGTTCGAGCTTGGCGCGCAGCTCGTCGGCCGCGGCTGCCTCGATGGGGTTCGCGCACAGCAGGAGGAACCGGCCATCGGCCTCGCGGCGGATGCAGACCGAGCCATGGCGCAGCTCCCCTTCCGTCTGGCTGGGCGGCGTCAGGGAGTCGGAGGAATAGTGGATGATGTTCTGCGCCATCTCGATGAAGGACGAGAACAGCTTGCGCCGCGTCGGCCCGGCGATGCCGGCCACCTCCAGCTGCAGCTTCACGGCGTCCGCCATGGCAGCCACGATGTGCTGGGAGAAGTAGCCCACGTAGTAGAAAATGACCTGGTGCTCGCGGGCCACGCTGAAGAAGGGGCCGTATTTGCTGGAAATCATGGGAAGGCCTTGGTGCGGGAGTCGTGGATGGCGGCCGGCTTCAGGTGCGGAAACTCAGGAACGTCACGTCGTCGCGGCGGCCGTGTTCGCCCTGCCATTGATGCAGGGCCTCGCGCACGGCGCGGTTGACGTCTTCCGGGCGGGCGTCCCGGTGGCCCAGCAGAAGCTCGCGGACACGGCGCTTGCCCAGCGCGATGGCGCGCGGGCCGCCCACCTGGTCGGTCAGCCCGTCCGTGGCGATGAACACCAGGCTGCCTGCCGGCAGGTGCAGGACCTGGTTCTGCCATGCGTAGTCCATCCCGCTGTCCACGTAGCCCACGCCCTTGCGCTGGCCATCGGTGGTTTCCACTGCATCGGCGCCGGGCCTGAGCACATGGAGCGAGAGCCGGGCACCGGCGAACACCAGCCGCTCGGCCGTGGGTTCATACCAGAAAAAGGCAGCGTCCATGCCGTCGTCGGAACCCGGTGTCTCGTCCTTGCCGTCCACCTGCCCCAACACCTGCTTGATGCTCTGGTTCACGCTGCCCAGCAGGCAGGCCGGGTCGCGCGGCCCGTGCCGCTCGATCGCCTGGCCCAGGCTGGTGGAGGCGATGAGCGTCATGAAGGCGCCGGGCACGCCGTGCCCGGTGCAATCCGCCACGGCGCCGAACCAGCCGCCGCCCGCCAGGCAGAACTGGTAGAAGTCGCCGCCGACCACGTCGCGCGGCTCCCAGACCAGGTCGGCCTGCGGACAGGCGCGCGCCAGCGTCTCCCGGGAGGTGCGCAGCGTGGATTGCTGTATCACGCTGGCGTACTCGATGCTGTGCATGATCTGCCGGTTGCGCGACGCCTGCAGGTCCGCGACCACGCGCATCAGCTGCAGGCCGTTGCCCACGCCGGCGAACGCGCCCTCGCGCGTGATGATGAAACCGTCGGACAGGGCTTTCTCGCCGTATTCCACCGTGCGGCGGGTGAGCGTGTCGATGTCCATCGACGCATCCACGACGAGGGGCTCCTTGTCCATGAAGGCAATGCAGCTCTTGCGGCCATACAGTTCCATGCGGAACTGCTTGCTCATCTGCGAGAGGAAGATGTTGCGGTTGATGAGGCCGATGGGCCGCTCGCCCTCCACCACGGGCAGCGCGGCGAGATCCCGGTGGCGGCTGAACACCTCCATGACCTCCTCATTGGTCTGCCCGGCGGTCATGCTGGGCACCGGGGTGCAGAGATCCGCGGCGCTCGGGGGACGGAAACGGGGGCGGAATTCGGTCAGATACGCACGGGATTCGGACATGCCTGCGGCGCCGGAAATGATGTCAAAAAATGTTAATGACGAAACATTTCCGTTTGATGACAACTATCTGACCCGCCGCGCCGGAATGACAGTCCTGAATGACACGACCGTTTCCCGCTGGCGGCGATGCCGGCGGGGCCGGGCTCACACTTCCAGCCACTCCTTGCGCACCGCCGTGTCCGCGCGCAGGCCCTCGGGCGTGCCGTCGAAGACGATGCTGCCGTGGCCCATGACAAGTGCCCGGTCGGAGATGCGCATGGCGATGGTGAGCTTCTGCTCGATGAGCAGCACCGACACGCCACGCTCGCGGATCTTTTGCAGGTATTCGCCCACCAGTTCGACGATCTTCGGGGCCAGGCCCTCGGTGGGCTCGTCGATGATGATGAGGTCCGGATCGCCCATGAGCGTCCGGCAGAGGGTCAGCATCTGCTGCTCGCCGCCGGACATCACCCCTGCCTCGGTGTGCTGGCGCTCCTTGAGGCGCGGGAACATTTCGTACATGTCGTCGAAGCCCCAGCGGCTGCCCTTGCCCCGGCCCTTCTGGCCCAGCAGCAGGTTCTGGTGCACGGTCAGGTTGGGAAACACGTCGCGGCTTTCGGGCACGTAGCCCAGGCCCAGGTGCGCGATCTCGTAGGGCTTGCGGCCGGTGAGCCCCTGCCCCTTCCACTCCAGCGTGCCTTCCCAGTGCACCAGGCCCATGATGGCCTTGGCCGTGGTGGAGCGGCCCGAGCCGTTGCGGCCCAGCAGGGCCACGATCTCGCCGGGCGCCACGTCGAAGCCCACGCCGTGCAGCACGTGGCTCTTGCCATAGTAGGCATGCAGATTGTCGATGTGCAGCATCTCAGTGGCCCTCCGCCTGCTCTGCAGCGATCACCGATCCCAGGTAGGCCTCCTGCACGCGCGGGTTGGCGCGCACGGCTTCCGGCGTGTCGAAGGCGATCACTTCCCCGTACACCACCACCGCGATGCGGTCGGCCAGGCCGAAGACCACGCCCATGTCGTGCTCCACCGTGAGCAGCGTTCGCCCTTGCGTCACCTCCCGGATCAGCTGGATGAAGCGCGCGGTCTCGCTCTTGCTCATGCCTGCCGTGGGTTCGTCCAGCAGGATGACGTTCGCGCCGCCGGCGATGGTGATGCCGATCTCCAGCGCGCGCTGTTCCGCATAGGTCAGGTTCATGGCCAGGGTGTCGCGCTTGGATTCCAGGTGGATCTGCCCCAGCAGCTCCTCCGCCCGGGCGTTCGCGTCGTGGAGCCGCGAAAGGAAGCGCCAGAAGCTGTAGCGGTAGCCCAGGCTCCAGAGCACGCCGCAGCGCAGGTTCTCGAACACGCTCAGCTTCGGGAAGATGTTGGTGATCTGGAAGCTGCGCGACAGTCCCATGCGGTTGATCTCGTACGGCGCCCTGCCGTCGATGCGCTGCCCGTTGAGCAGCACCTCGCCGCTCGTGGGCCCGAAGCGCCCGCTGATCAGGTTGAACAGCGTGGACTTGCCCGCGCCGTTCGGGCCGATGATCGCCACGCGCTCGCCGGCCCGCACCGACAGGTTGGCGCCGCGGATGATTTCCGTCTTGCCGAAGCGCTTGCGCAGGTCGCGCAGCTCCAGCGCCGGTGCCCCGGAAGTGTTGTGGATGGCCGTCATGCGCGGCCTCCCCGGCCGGAGAGGCCCGACTGCAGGTCGCGTTCGATGCCCTCCTGCGTGGCCCCCCAGGCCCGGGCGAAGCGCCTGCGGCATACCTCGAACAGGCCCAGCCCCACGGCGAACACGAGGCCGGCTCCGATCCAGGTGGCGGCACTGCGCGCGTCGAGGGTCATGCCCAGGAATCCGATCTGCGGCCCGAGCGCCGCGTTGAGCTGCAGGTGGTAGGTCATCTCGATCATCGCGGCGGCACCCGCGACCGCAACGAGTGCGGAGCAGGCCAGCGCGAGGTAGCCTGGCAATAGCGGTTTCAGCCGCCCATGGCGCGCGACGCGCAGGTTCATCATGATCAGGCTCGCGATGCCGCCGGGGGCGTACATCACCATGAAGAGGAACACCAGTCCCAGGTAGAGCAGCCAGGCCTTGGAGAGCTCCGACAGCAGCACGGAGGCGAAGACCAGCAGCACCGCGCCGATGATGGGCCCGAAGAAGAAGGTGGCGCCACCGAGGAAGGTGAACAGCAGGTAGGAGCCCGAGCGCATCACGCTCACGCTGTCGGCCGCGGTGACGATCTCGAAATTGATCGCCGCCAGCGCGCCGCCGATGCCGGCGAAGAAGCCGGAGATGATGAAGGCGTAGTAGCGCACGCGCTGGGTGTTGTAGCCGATGAACTCCACGCGCTCCGGGTTGTCGCGCACCGCGTTCAGCATGCGGCCGAGCGGCGTGCAGGTGAAGGCGAACATGAGCGCCGTGCAGACGAAGCAGTAGGCGGCGATCAGGTAGTACACCTGGATGGCCGGGCCGAACGTGATGCCGAAGAACCCCTTGCCATACACGCGGTCGGTCGTGATGCCGCCCTCGCCGCCGAACACCTCGGGGAACATCAGCGCCATGGAGGCCACCAGCTCGCCGATTCCCAGCGTGATCATCGCGAACGTGGTGCCGGATTTCTTCGTGGTGACGAAGCCCAGCAGCACCGCGAAGAACATGCCCGCCAGCCCGCCCACGAGCGGGATCAGCACGAGCGGGACGGGCAGCGCACCCTTGCCCGCCCAGTTCATCGCGTGCACGGCCATGAAGGAGCCCAGGCCGGTATAGACGGCGTGTCCGAAGCTCAGCATGCCGCCCTGCCCCAGCAGGATGTTGTAGGAAAGGCAGATGATGATGAGGTAGCCGATCTGCGCGAGCATGGTGAGCGCCAGGCTGCTCGTGAACACCTTGGGTGCCACGATGAGTGCGAGCCCGAACGCGCCCCAGACCACGGCACGGCCGATGTCGAGCGGCCGGAAACGGTAGACGCCGGAAGATGGATGCATGGCCATGGTGTCAGTCCTCCCGCGTTCCGAGCAAGCCCTTCGGGCGGAAGATCAGGATCAGCACGAGGAACAGGTAAGGCAGGATCGGCGCGACCTGCGAAATGGTGAGCTTGAGCACGGGGTAGCCGAAGGTCTGGTCCGTCACCGCCATGCCGAAGGAGCGCAGCGCGCTCGCCAGCGAGTAGTCGAGCGCCACTGCGAAGGTCT
Source organism: Paracidovorax oryzae ATCC 19882 (assembly GCF_000687165.1). Lineage (GTDB taxonomy): Bacteria > Pseudomonadota > Gammaproteobacteria > Burkholderiales > Burkholderiaceae_C > Paracidovorax > Paracidovorax oryzae. The sequence continues at coordinate 55,053 of NZ_JMKU01000001.1, forward strand.
GCACCAGCCCGATGATCAGCGAGGCGAGGAAGGCACCGGCGAGCGAGCCCATGCCGCCCACCACCACCACCACGAAGATGATCGATCCGACCGATGCCGCCATGGCCGGCTCGGTGACGTAGGTGTTGCCGCCGATCACGCCGGCCAGCCCGGCCAGCGCGCAGCCGCCACCGAACACCAGCATGAACACGCGCGGCACGTTGTGGCCGAGCGCCTCCACCATCTCGGGCTGCTTGAGCGCGGCCTGGATGACGAGGCCGATGCGCGTGCGGGTGAGCACCAGCCAGACGGCCACCAGCATGAGCATCGCCACCAGCATCACGAACGAGCGCGACTTGGGGAACTGCGTGCCGTACAGCGAGAAGAGCGGCCCCTGCAGCTGCGCCGGCAGGCCGTAGGGCACGGTGGAGCGGCCCCAGACGAGCTGCACGATCTCCAGGATCAGGTATGAGAGGCCGAAGGTCACGAGCAGTTCCGGCACGTGGCCGAACTTGTGCACGCGCCGCAGCGCATAGCGCTCGAAGGCCGCGCCCAGTGCGCCCACGACCAGCGGCGCGATGAAGAGCGCGGGCCAGAAGCCCACCACGCCGGAGATCGAATAGGCGAGGTACGCACCGAGCATGTAGAAGCTGGTGTGCGCGAAATTGAGCACACCCATCATGCTGAAGATCAGCGTCAGCCCGGAACTCAGCATGAACAGCAGGAGCCCGTAGCTCACGCCGTTGAGCAGGGAGATGACGAAAAACTCGAGGTTCATCGGGATCAGGCCGCGAGGCGCTGCGGGAAGGCGGGAGGAGAAGGAAAGGCCGGAGGCCGGACCCGGAATGGCGGTCTTCCGGGCCCGTCCGATGCGAAGGCCCCGCGGCGGGGCCGTGCGGTCAGGAAGGCCGCTTCATCTGGCACGAGGTGGGCGTGCTCGCCACGTAGGGCTCGTAGTACTTCACGGGCACGAAGGTGTAGCCCGTATTCTCCGCGTCATAGGGGTACTTGCCGCCCGCCTTCTCCCACTTCGAGACGAAGAGGCCCTGCTGCAGCTGGTGGTCTGACTTGCGCATCTCCACCTCGCCGTTGAAGCTGTTGAACTTCATGCCTTCGAGCACCTGCGCCACCTTCACGGGATCGGTGCTCTTGGCCTTGACGAAGCCCGCGTCCAGCATCGCGAAGGCATGGTAGACGGCACCCGTGTACATGTCGTCGTTGAATTTCTTCTTGTAGTCGGCCACCACGCGGCCGATGTCGCCGGGCAGGTTCAGGTGGTTGTACGAGACCATGTACACGCGCCCGGCGGCGGCCGATCCCATGGCCGTGGGTGAACCCGTCACCCCGCCGTAGTAGGTGTAGAAGTTGACGTTGTTCAGGCCCGCGTCATTGGCCGCCTTGATCAGCAGCGCGAGGTCGGAGCCCCAGTTGCCGGTGATCACCGTGTCGGCGCCCGATTGCTTGATCTTCGCGATGTAGGGCGCGAAGTCGCGCACCTGTGCCAGGGGATGCAGGTCGTCGCCCACGATCTGAACGTCGGGCCGCTTGCGGGCCAGGTTCTCCTTGGCGTACTTGGATACCTGCTGTCCGTGCGCGTAGTTCTGGTTGATGAGATAGACCTTCTTGATGTCGGGCTGGTCCTTCATGAAGGTGGTCATGGCCTCCATCTTCATCGACGTGTCGGCATCCAGGCGGAAGTGCCAGTAGCTGCACTTGCTGTTCGTGAGGTCCGGATCGACCGCGGCGTAGTTGAGGTAGACCACCTCCTTGCCGGGATTGCGCGCGTTGTGCTTTTCCAGCGCGTCGATGATGGCGAGCGCGGGGCCCGAGCCGTTGCCCTGCACCACGTAGCGCGCGCCCTGGTCCATCGCGGAGCGCAGCGCGCTCGTGGTCTCCTGCGGGCTGAGCTTGTTGTCGATGCCGATGACCTCGAACTTCACGCCCGAGGCGTTCTTCTTGCTGAACTCCTCGGCCAGGAACTGGAAGCTCTTGAGCTGGTTGGTGCCCACCGCGGCCATCAGCCCCGAGAGCGGGTCGAGCCACGCGATCTTGACGGTTTCGCCCTTCTGGGCAAAGGCACCGCCTGCGGTCGCCAACATGGCAGATACAGTCACCAGCTTGATAGCAAATCTCATCGCCTGTCTCCTTGCGTATTGGGGGTCACCGAACACGCCGCAGCGTACAGGCGAGGTACGCTGCGGTGTTCAGGGATTCACCCTAGCGCCTATCCCGCAGGCGACTCGCGGCGGCCGGCCCCATGGCCCGCGCCGCCCCTTCCCGCTCAGAGCCCGGGAAGGCGGTAGTCCTGCAACTGGTCGCGCAGTTTGGCCTTGAGCATCTTCCCGGTCGCGCCGATCGGGATCGCGTCCAGGAACACGACATCGTCCGGGATCTGCCATTTCGCGGTCTTGCCCTCGTAGAAGGCCAGCAGTTCCTCGCGCGTGAGTTCCGCGCCCTGGCGGCGCACCACGGCCACGATGGGCCGTTCGTCCCACTTCGGGTGCGGCATGCCCACGCAGGCCGCCATCGCCACGGCCGGATGCGCCATGGCGATGTTCTCGATGTCGATCGAACTGATCCATTCGCCGCCGGACTTGATCACGTCCTTGCTGCGGTCCGTGATCTGCATGTAGCCGTCGGGGTCGATGGTGGCCACGTCGCCCGTGGGGAACCAGCCGCGGCCCTGCGCGTCGGGCACCAGCGGGCTCTCGTCCGAGCGGTAGTAGCGGTCCACGATCCAGGGGCCCTTCACCAGCAGGTCGCCGTAGGTCCTGCCGTCCCAGGGCAGCTCGCGCCCGTCGCCATCGACGATCTTCATATCGACGCCGTAGATGGCTCGGCCCTGCTTGAGCAGGATCTTCATGCGCTCCGGCTCCGGCAGGTCCATGTGCTTGTTCTTGAGCGAGCAGAGCGTGCCCAGGGGGCTCATCTCGGTCATGCCCCAGGCATGCAGCACGCGCACGCCGTAGTCGTTCTGGAAGGCCTCGATCATCGCCGGCGGGCAGGCGGAACCGCCGATCACCGTGCGCCGGAGCTTGCCGAACCGGCCGCCGATCGATTTCACGTGCTGCAGCAGCATCTGCCAGACGGTCGGCACACCGGCCGCGAAGGTCACGCCCTCGGCGTCCATGAGCTCATAGACGGACTTGCCGTCCAGCGCCGGGCCGGGGAAGACGAGCTTGCATCCGGTGAGCGGCGCCGAGTACGGAATGCCCCAGGCATTGACGTGGAACATGGGCACCACGGGCAGCACCGAATCGCTGGCCGACAGGCCCATGACATCGGGCAGGGCCGCGGCATACGCGTGCAGGACCGAGGAGCGGTGGCTGTAGAGCACGCCCTTGGGGTGGCCCGTGGTGCCGCTGGTATAGCAGAGGCTGGAGGCGGAGTTCTCGTCGAACACGGGCCAGGCGTACTCGCTGGAGGCTGCGCCGATCCAGCTCTCGTAGCTCGTGAGCTGCGGGATGCCCGTGTCCTGCGGCAGCCGGTCGGCATCGCAGAGCGCCACCCAGCGCCGGACGGTGGGGCACTTCGCATGCACCGCCTGCACGATGGGCAGGAACGTGAGGTCGAAGCACAGCACCTCGTCCTCCGCGTGGTTCACGATCCAGGCGACCTGGTCGGGATGCAGCCGCGGATTGATGGTGTGCAGCACGCGGCCCGAACCGCTCACCCCGTAATACATCTCCAGATGGCGGTAGCCGTTCCATGCCAGGCTGGCGACGCGGGCGCTGGCGGCAAAGCCCTCCGCGTCCAGCGTGTTCGCGAGCTGGCGTGCACGGGCGGCCATGTCCCGGTAGGTGTAGCGGTGGATGTCGCCTTCCACGCGCCGCGAGACGATCTGCGCATCGCCGTGGTGGCGTTCCGCGAACTCGACGAGCGTCGAAATCAGCAGGGGTTGGCTCTGCATCAGGCCCAGCATGGTGTCTCCTTCTATTCCTGTGGATAAGGTGATCGTCGAATCCTAACCCTGCGGTTCGGTGCCGCGCCCCCAGGGCAACCCCGCGCCCGGCGGCCCCTGTCGCCAGGTTGACAGGCGATGCGCAGGCCTGCGCCCCCCGTGCAAGCCCCTGTGGGCCGCCCAGGCAAAGGCGGTGGGAGACAATGGCGGCAATGACGATCACCGCCCCCTCCGCCCCGACGGCCGAGGCCCGCTCCGGCCTGGCCTGGCGGGACGGCTTCGCCGCCCTCGGACCCGGCTTCTTCACCGAACTGGTCCCGACGCCGCTGCCCGATCCCCGGTGGGTGGCGGGCAGCGACGCCACCGCCCGGCTCATCGGGCTGGCCCCGGACTGGCTGGGCAGCGATGCGGCGGTCCAGGTGCTGTCGGGCAATGCGCTGCTGCACGGCATGCGCCCCCTGGCCAGCGTCTACAGTGGCCACCAGTTCGGCGTCTGGGCCGGACAGCTGGGCGACGGCCGTGCGATCCTTCTCGGCGAGACTGAAACCGGCTACGAAGTGCAGCTCAAGGGCAGTGGCCGCACGCCCTATTCGCGCATGGGCGACGGCCGCGCCGTGCTGCGCTCGTCCATCCGGGAGTTCCTCTGCAGCGAGGCCATGCATGCGCTGGGCATCCCGACCACGCGCGCGCTGGCGCTGACGGCTTCGCCCGCGCCCGTGGCGCGCGAGGAAATCGAGACGGCCGCCGTCGTGACGCGCGTGGCACCGAGCTTCGTGCGGTTCGGCCACTTCGAGCACTTCGCGGCGCGCGACCAGGTGCGCGAGCTGCGCGCGCTGGCGGACTACGTGATCGACCGCTACTATCCCGGCTGCCGCAGTGCCGGCGATGCGCCCGGCGGCAACCCCTACGCCGCGCTGCTGCAGGCCGTGGTCGCCCGCACCGCCGAGCTGCTCGCGCAGTGGCAGGCCGTGGGTTTCTGCCACGGGGTGATGAACACCGACAACATGAGCATCCTGGGGCTCACCATCGACTACGGGCCCTTCCAGTTCCTCGATGCCTTCGTGCCGGGGCACATCTGCAACCACAGCGACAGCCAGGGCCGCTACGCCTTCAACCGCCAGCCCCAGGTCGCCTACTGGAACCTCTTCTGCCTCGGCCAGGCGCTGATGCCGCTGATCGAAGACACCGAACTCGCCCAGGCTGCGCTGGAGCCCTACCGCACGGCCTTTCCTGCGGAGTACCTGGCCCGCATGCGCGCCAAGCTCGGCCTGGCATCGGCCGCCGAAGGAGACGCCGCGCTGGTGGACGACCTGCTCGGGCTGCTGGCGGCGGACGCCGTGGACTACACCATCTTCTGGCACCGGCTCTCGCAGGCCGTGGCCAGCGGCGATTTCGTGCCGGTGCGCGACCTGTTCGTCGGCCGGGCCGGATGGGACGCCTGGGCAGCGCGCTACCGGCAGCGGCTCGGCAACGAGGCCGCACAGGACGCGGCCAGCCTCATGCAGCGCACCAATCCCCGCTTCGTGCTGCGCAACCACCTGGGCGAGCAGGCCATCCGGGCGGCGAAGACGGGGGATTTCACGCCCCTGCATGCGCTGCAGGCCGTGCTGGCACGGCCTTTCGACGAACACCCCGCGCATGCCGAGTGGGCGGGGTTCCCGCCCGACTGGGCCTCCTCCATCGAAATCAGCTGTTCATCATGACCTACCCCATCCAGAAGACCGACGCCGAATGGCAGGCGCTGCTGAAGGACAAGGGGGCCGAACCCGTGGCCTGGCAGGTCACGCGGCACGCGGCCACCGAGCGCCCCTTCACCGGCAAGTACGAAGCCCACTGGGACGACGGCAGCTACCACTGCGTCTGCTGCGGCGCCAAGCTGTTCGATTCGGTCACCAAGTTCGACGCCGGCTGCGGCTGGCCCAGCTTCTCCCAGGCGGTGCCCGGAGCCATCCGCGAAATCGTGGACCGCAGCCACGGCATGGTCCGCACCGAGACGGTGTGTGCACAATGCGGGGCCCACCTCGGCCATGTGTTCGAGGACGGCCCCGCGCCCACCGGGCTGCGCTACTGCATGAATTCCGCGTCGCTGGACTTCGAGCCGGACGCCTGACCCAGCGACGGCGCGCGGCACACGCATGACGAGCCCGGCAACCGCCCTGCCCCATCTATGAAACTGCTGATCGACTTCTTTCCCATCATCCTGTTCTTCGTGGCCTTCAAGGTCTGGGGCATCTACACGGCCACGGCCGTGGCGATCGCCGCCACCGTGCTCCAGATCGCCTATCTCCGCATAAGGCACGGCCGGATCGAACCGATGCAGTGGGTCAGCCTCGGCGTGATCGTGGTGTTCGGCGGCGCGACGCTGCTCTCCCACAGCGACACCTTCATCAAGTGGAAGCCTACCGTCCTCTACTGGCTGATGGGAAGCGCACTGCTGGTCGGCCAGCTGTTCTTCCGCAAGAACCTCATCCGCACGCTCATGGGCGGCCAGATGGAACTGCCCGAAGCCGCATGGCGCACCATGAACTGGAGCTGGACGGCCTTCTTCGCCGCAATGGGCGCCATCAATCTGTGGGTGGCACATGCTTTCAGCACCGACACCTGGGTGAACTTCAAGCTCTTCGGCGGGATCGGCCTGATGGCCGTCTTCGTGGTCGGCCAGGCGCTCTACCTGAGCCGCTACATGAAGGAGCCGCAGGAAGACGCCGGCACGGCGCCGGAGGATGCGAAGCCATGAGCGGCAGCGCCATCACCGCACAGGCCATGGAGCGCAGGCTGCGCGAAACCCTGGTGCCCAGCCTGCTCGAGGTGCTCGACGAAAGCGCGGCCCACGCGGGCCACGCCGGGTCCAACGGCACTGGCGCCGGGACACATTTCCGGGTACGCATCTCGTCACCTTTGTTTACGGAACGCAGCCGCGTTGCACGGCACCGCCTTGTGTATGATGCGCTGCAGGAGTTCATTGACCAGGGTGCGCACGCCATCGCGATTGAAGTTCTCTGATCGTCTTGATTCCCACGTCCAGGGCCACCATGGCGCACACCGTGCAGCCTGCCCTTTCCTTTTTGTGGATTTCCCAATGAAGAAAAAGCTCTTGTCCGGCCTTGTGGCCGCTGCCGTGCTGGGCACATCCGCCCTGCCCGCCATCGCGCAGAACGTTGCCGTCGTGAATGGCAAGGCCGTGCCCAAGGAACGCATCGAAGTCCTGAAGCAGCAGGTCGAACGCTCCGGCCGGCCCATCACCCCCGAGATCGAAGGCCAGATCAAGGAAGAAGTGATCGCCCGCGAGATCTTCCTGCAGGAAGCGCAGAAGCGGGGCCTGGAAGGCTCGCAGAACGTGAAGGACCAGATGGAACTGGCCCGCCAGACCATCCTGATCCGCGAGCTGTTCGCCGACTACCAGAAGGCCAACCCCGTCACCGACGCCGAGATCCAGGCCGAGTACGACAAGTTCGTCGCCGCCAACACCGGCAAGGAATACAAGGCCAGCCACATCCTGGTGGAAACCGAAGACCAGGCCAAGGCCATCATCGCCTCCATCAAGAAGGGCGCGAAGTTCGAGGACATCGCCAAGAAGCAGTCCAAGGATCCCGGATCCGGCGCACGCGGCGGCGACCTCGACTGGGCCACCCCCAGCAGCTACGTGGCTGAATTCACCCAGGCCCTCGTGAAGCTCGACAAGGGCAAGATGACGCAGACCCCGGTCAAGACGCAATTCGGCTGGCACGTCATCCGCCTGGACGACGTGCGTGAAGCCAAGCTGCCCAAGCTGGACGAAGTCAAGCCGCAGATCGCACAGCAGCTGCAACAGCAGAAGCTGGCCAAGTTCCAGGAAGAACTGCGCGCCAAGGCCAAGGTCGAGTGATCGGCCGCAGGCCGCCGAAGCCGCACCGCGGCGTATGGCGGCCTGGTGACCCTTGCAGAAAAACGCGGCCATGGCCGCGTTTTTTCATGGGCGGCCCAGCAGCCACCCCGTGGCCAGCAGCGCGCCGATGAGCACCGGCTGGTGCAGCATGTAATAGCTCAGGCTCCAGCGCCCCAGCACCGCCAGGGGGCGCACATTCCGGTGCACCGGAATCGCCAGCCAGCCCGGACGACGGCGCAGCACCCACTGCCCTGCAGCCAGCCCCCACCACATCACGCCCAGCCACGGCAGCACGGGCACGTAGTCCTCGGTGAACGGCTTGCGGGACACCAGGCCCAGCCAGTTCAGCGCATTGCTGTTGAACCAGGGCGCCCAGTCGGCCGCCGGCCCGGTCAGCAGCCACCCGGCCGCCCACGGTGCAGCCAGCGCCAGGGCGCCGGCCGGCCACAGCCAGCCGCCCCATCCTGCCGTACAGCGGGCCACCACCAGCATCACGGCCATGCCGTGCAGCACGCCGAAATGGATGTAGCTGCGCGGGAACATGAGGTAGGACCCGGCGCTCACCAGCAATGCGCAGCCGGCGATCCGCACCCAGCGCCGGCCGAACCGGTGCCAGCCCACGCCCTGCTGCCAGGCAAGCGCCTGCCCCAGTCCTGCGCAGAAGAGGAACAGGCTGACGATGGCCGTCCGCTGCATCGTCCAGGCCGGGTCGCCCCGGAAATCCTGCGGCCAGTAGCCGAAGTGGCTGAGATCGAAGCAGAAGTGGAAGACGGTCATCCAGACCATGGCGATGCCACGCAGCGCATCGACGGCATCGGCGCGTGCGTGGCTTTCGGGGGTCTGCGGCAATGGTGGGGTACGGGTGCGGGAGGAACGTGCCATGCCAGGAACTGCGAATGGATCAACACACCGCCGTCCCGGGACGGCGGTCCCGCGATGTTAAGGTGGCCGTGGGCCTGCTACCCCGACATGCGTCGCGTTGGCGTGGTCCGCTTTCAGAAGGTCCGCTCGATGGCATTGACCAGGAGAGCCGCCAGGCGGTCGCTGGCGGCCTGCGTGCGGTGGATGTTGTCGATCACGTCGCCCACGCCGCGGTAGTCCTCCCCCCAGCCCGCGTGCGAAACCCCCAGTTGCTCGGCCACCCGATGGGTCACCTGGTTCAGCTCGTTGCGGCGCTGCACGCGCTCGGGCGTGAAAAGATCGGCCACCGGCACGTCCACGATGCCCGTCAGTATGGGCGTGCGCCATTCCGAATGGACGACCCGCAGGACATCGCGCAGGTCGGTCTCGTATTGCTCGACGCTGCGCATTTCAAGGGCATCGTTGAGCCCGAGGCCGATCACGATGATCTGCCCCCTGCGCCGGATGGCGTTGAATGCGGGCTGCGGCCCGAGTGGATAGGCGTCCGCTGGCGCGCCCGGGTAAGGTTCCTTGTAGCCGAGGACGAGATCCTGCATCAGCAGGCCGATGGCGGAGCGGTCTTCCACGACCCAGCCGGGCCGCAGGGACATCATGGTTCGGGGAACGGCCATGCTGATGCCAGGGCCGCGCATGAGGCTGTCGCCAAAAATTTCAATGGACATGGTGAATGGTGAGGCCCGCCAGGATGCCTTGCGACGAAGGGCTCGGCGGCATCGCTCGTGCACGGAGCAGGCGGAGAAAAGCTTGATCGCGACATCATGGCCCGGATGTTTCACGCGCCTGTATCACGACGTAGCTCGCCACTGCCAGTGACTCCAGGGAGCGAACCCATCGAGGCCGGGCGCCGGATGGATGGAATGGCAGAAATACAAAAGGGGCCAGGCCTTGCGGACCTGACCCCTTGATATCAATGGTCGGAGCGGCGGGATTCGAACTCGCGACCCTCTGCTCCCAAAGCAGATGCGCTACCAGGCTGCGCTACGCTCCGACAGCTGGCATTCTAACCCGCCGCGGAGCACGTTCCGGGCCGATTCCAGCACATTATTTGCAAGGCGCGCGGCATATCGCGGCCCGCGCATGCGCTCAGCGGGAGCCGGACGACGGGCCGGGGCCGCGGCCAGGCAGGTGGCGGAAGGTGATGCGGCCCTTGGTGAGGTCGTAGGGCGACATTTCGAGGGACACCTTGTCACCCGCCAGGATGCGGATGTGGTGCTTGCGCATCTTGCCGCCGGTGTAGGCGATCAATTGATGCCCATTGTCCAGCGTGACACGAAATCGGGAATCCGGCAGCACTTCCGTCACGGAGCCCTGCATTTCGATGAGTTCTTCTTTAGCCATGGTTCAACTAGAAATTAAAAATCCGGACCGGTACGACAGCAGGCTCCGGGCATGCATAACAGACGGGAAATCAGGCGCGGGCTGCCGGGGCCGGCGATGCAAATGCAAGCGCTTCGTTACGTACAGGCCTGGCATGCGATGCCAGAATGAACGCCGCGCTGCAGAGCATGGGAAGCGGCCAGTGCCGCCGGTTCTCTTTTCTCTTTTTGCTCTTTTATTGCCAATCTTGGGCGCGCAGGGCCTGGGCGGGCCAGTGCAAAGCCTGTCAATTGTACCGTGCAGCGCGGGGTCTCTCGCGCGGCGTTGCCAAAACGCGCCGGCAGGGGGACACGACAGACCTGCGGCCGGGCCGGAAACCCGCCGTATCCGGCCATGGTCAGTAAATGGTGTCGCTGGCAGGAAATAAAAGACCCAGGCCCGCTTCACCCGTCCCCGCCGCACGGCCGGGCAGCAAGGCCGCATGGTGCAAGGCGCATGCCGCGTGCGGAGCGCTCTCCTGGAGGGCCCTCGCATTCCCGGCCGGTGGACAGGCCCTAGAATGGCCGGCCCTTTCGCCGCAGGAGCCTCCGTGCCAGACCGCCTCGCCGTTCTTCCGCAATACCTGCTGCCCAAGCGGGCCCTGACCTCGCTGGCCGGCCGCTTCGCCTCCGCGCGCGCAGGCACCCGCACCACGGCCGCCATCCGCCGTTTCGTCGCCCGCTACAAGGTGGACATGTCCGAGGCCGAGAACCCGGACATCGCCAGCTACGCCACCTTCAACGATTTCTTCACGCGCGCACTGCGTCCGGGCGCGCGGCCCATCGCGGACGCTCCCGCCGTCTGTCCGGTGGACGGCGCGGTGAGCCAGTTCGGCCACATCGACAGGGACCAGATCTTCCAGGCCAAGGGCCACCGCTACTCGACCACGGCACTGCTGGGCGGCGATGCGCAGGAGGCCGCCCGTTTCACGGACGGCAGCTTCGCCACCATCTACCTGAGCCCGCGCGACTACCACCGCATCCACATGCCCTGCGACGGCCGTCTGCGCCGCATGATCTACGTGCCGGGCTCCCTGTTCTCGGTGAATCCGCTGACCGCCCGCGGGGTTCCGGGATTGTTCGCGCGCAACGAGCGGGTGGTCTGCCTGTTCGACACGCCGCTCGGCTCCATGGCCCTGGTGCTGGTGGGGGCCACCATCGTGGGCAGCATGGCCACGGCCTGGCATGGCACGGTCAACCCGCCGCGCACCGCGGGCCTGCGCCAGTGGACCTATGACGATGGCCCGGAAGTGCTGCTGCGCAAGGGAGAGGAAATGGGCCGGTTCATGCTCGGCTCGACGGTGGTCCTGCTCTTCGAGCCGGGGAAACTTCGGTTTGCCGACACCTGGGAGCCCGCCCGTGCCGTGCGGCTGGGCGAACCCATGGGCCTTCCGCCCGGGGCCTGACGACGGCATGCCGCCGCTGCACGCCGTCAGGGCATGCGGCAGGTGGCGAACACGCTGGGCTGCAGCACCAGCTTTTCAGGGGCCACGGGCGAGTCGTGCCCCACGAGATGGACGCACAGGTCGTGGCGGCGGATGGTGATGTGGCTGACGGTTTCCAGGCGTTCGCCGAACCGGACCCGGGTTCCCGGATGGAAAACCGGCATATGGAAGAACTCGCCCCATCCCTGCGGTCGTTCCGCAGGAAGGACGGGGGGAGCCAGGGAAGCAGTCGGCGCGACATCCATGGCCCGGATGCTATCGCGCCCCGGAGGCCCCCGCACACAAGTTGCAACAAATTTCGCGGAGCTGTCGGGCTTTTGCAGCGCCAGAAGGGCCGCTGCAGGCCCGGACGCGCCGAGGTCACGGAACAGTCATGCGCGCGCTCTACAGTGCGCCGCTGCGGGCTCCCTGGGGAGCCCGTTCTGTCTGGAGCCTGCCGAGGGCTCCGTTGGCCTGCTTTCCTCCCACACCATGACGATCTCCCTCCCCCGCCGTCCCCTGATCCTGGCGCTTGCCGCAGCCTTCGCGCTCTCCGCCTGCGGTGGCGGCGGTTCCGGCATCAGCGCCGTTCCCACGCCCCCGCAAGGACTCGGCAAGGCGGACACCGCCCCCGTCCCCAACGAAACGACGGTGCCGCCTTTCGTCGACAACGCCGCGACGAACCAGCGCGGGGATGCGCGCTACGCCACGCTCGAGACCAATGCCGGCGTGCGGGTGCTGTCAGGCTTCCTCTCGATCTGGAAGCCGTCCACGCTGCTGGTGGACGCGGGCGTGAGCGCCGCGGCGAACGGGGCCTTCCCGGCCGTCACGCCCTCCACCTGGAGCGGCATTCCCGGCGACGCGACCGACGGGACGGTGCTCAATGCCCAGGTGCATGCTCGCAATATCCAGTATGTGGTGGATGCCACGGGCCGCCGCACGCCCGCGCAGGAACTCCTGGCCTACCTGGACGACCGCCGCGGCAAGGCCTACAGCGTGAGCGACGGCATGGGGCCGCTGACGGCCGCGTGGCGCGCCGCCGCGCAGCAGACGACCACCATCACCGCGATTCCGGCCGATGCGACCACCGTGGTCTACAACGATGCCGGCAACAACACGGGCGTGGGCGGCAGCGCCAACACCGCTTTCGGCATGGCGGTGGATTTCGTCGGCGGGATCGGCGAGAACGGCTCCACGGAGCCCGCCAAGCGCTTCTACAAGTATGCGCGGCCGTGGCGCTGGAGCAGTGCCGTGCAGGTGGTGCCCGCCCTGCTCCCGGCGCGCAGCACCACGCCGACCACCGACGGCGGCTTCACCAGCGGCCACACGGCCGAGGCGGTGCGCAGTTCCATCGCCATGGCCTACCTCGTGCCGGAACGATTCCAGGAAATGGTCGCGCGCGGACTGGAACTGGGCGAGAGCCGCATCCTGGCCGGCATGCACTCTCCCCTGGATGTGATCAGCGGCCGCATCCACGGCCAGGCCGTGGCCACCGCGAGCATCGCGACCGGTGCGAACGCGGCCCGCAAGGCGGCGGCCTTCCAGCAGGCGCGCAGCGCGCTGATGGCCGCTGCAGGCGCCAAAACGCCCGCCGACCTGTGGCAGTTCGCCCATTCGCAGCCTGCCAGCACGGACCGGTTCGCTGACTATGCGACGAACCGTTCCGAATACCTGCGGCGCATGACTTTCGGCTTCCCGCAGATCGGCGATGCTTCGCGCCCGGCCGTGGTGCCCAAGGGCGCGGAAGTGCTGCTGGAGACCCGCCTGCCCTACCTGGACGCCACACAGCGCCGGGTGGTGCTCAAGACCACGGCCGTGCCGTCGGGCTACCCCGTCATGGACGACGCGGAAGGCTGGGGCCGCCTGAACCTGTTCGCGGCCGCCGACGGCTATGGCCGCTTCGACGGTGACGTGGCGGTGACCATGGACGCGACCCAGGGCGGCTTCAGCGCTTTGGACACGTGGCGCAACGACATCGCCGGGGCCGGCAAGCTGACGAAGCTCGGCAGCGGCACGCTGGTGCTGGCCGGTAACAACAGCTTCACGGGCGGCATCGAACTGGCCGCAGGCACCCTGCAGGCGGGCAGCGGCTCGGCGCTGGGCAATGGCGCGGTGTACGTGGGTGGCGGCACGCTGCGCACCGCGGCCTCCGGCGACGTGGCGGTAAACGGCTCCTACACCCAGCGCCCGGGCAGCACGCTGTCGCTGCAGATGGCGAACGCCAGCGGCACGGCAGGCACGCTGACCGTGAACGGCCCGGCGGCACTGGCCGGCACGCTCGAGGTGAAATTCGCCCAAGGCGTGCGCCCCGCCGTGGGTTCGACGATCACCGTGCTGCGCCATGGCGGCCTCAGCGGGGCTTTCGATGCGGTGTCCGTGCCGGGCTACCGCGTGACGCCGGTGTACCTGAACAACGCCGTGCAACTGCGCATCGACGCTGCAGCCTGAAGGATCGACCCGGTGCATGCGAAGGGCGGCCTGCGGGCCGCCCTTTTTCCTGGCGAACGTCCTCCGGATGGCTGGGGCGGACGGGTCAGCCGCGCGAGGCCGCGCCCGCATCCGCAGGCAGCGCGGGCTGCGGCTGCCGGGACTTCCGCGGTGCGGAGAAAGCACATCCCATGGAGGCAGCGACGATCATGGCGATGGCCAGCCACTGGGCCGGGCTCAGGTACTCGCCGAGCAGTACCAGTGCCAGCAGCGCGGCGACGGCGGGCTCCATGCTGATCATGATGCCGAAGGCCTGCTGGGGCAGGCGCTTGAGCGCCACCATTTCCAGCATGATCGGCACGGCGCTGGACAACGCGGCCACGCCGATGCCGGTGAGCAGCACGCCCGGCGCCAGCAGGCCGGCCCCGGCGTGCCCGATGCCCACGGGTACCACGACCAGCGATGCCGCGGCCAGACCGAGGGATACGGAATGCCCGGTGTGCAGGTGCCCCAGGCGCTTGCCGAACAGGATGTAGCCCGCCCAGAACACGGCGGCGGCCAGCGCGAAGCGCACGCCCCGGAGGTCCAGCATTCCGGCACCCTGCTGCCAGGGCAGCAGCAGGCCCAGCCCCGCGACCGCCAGGACCACCCAGAGGAAATCCAGCGGACGGCGGGACGACAGCAGCGCCACCGCCAGCGGGCCGGAGAACTCGATCGCCACGGCCACGCCGAAGGGAATGGTCTGCAGCGACAGGTAGAAGCAGAGGTTCATCGCGCCCAGGGCGGCGCCGTAGGCGGCGATGCGCGCAGCATCCGCGCGGGCGAGCGGCCGCCGCCAGGGACGCCACAGGAGCAGCAGCAACAGGGCCGAGAAGCCCACCCGCAGGGCCGTCGTGCCCTGGGCGCCGACCAGCGGGAACAGGGAGTGCTTGGCCCAGGACGTGCCGATCCCGAGGAAGGTCACGGATCCCAGGATGGCGAGGGCCGGTATCAGCGGTGAGTCATGCGATGCGGACATCGCTCAGGCTGCCGCGCGCTCCGCGGCGAAGTCCAGGCAGGCCTGCAGCATGCGGCGCAGGTGGGGCTGCACGCCCATGGCGGTGTCGGGCAGGTAGTCGAACGGCAGGGCCTCCTGCATGTAGCTGGCCTGCGTCATCTCGAGCTGCACGGCATGCACGTTGCGTCCCGGGTCGCCGTAATGCCGCGTGATGTAGCCGCCCTTGAAGCGGCCGTTGAGCACGGCACTGTATCCGGGCGCGGCCATGCCGATGGCGAGCAGTTCGCGGGCGAGCGCCGGATCGCAACTGGCGCCATCGGCCGTGCCGAGGTTGAGGTCGGGCAGCCGTCCATCGAAGAAGCGCGGCAGCACGGAACGGATGGAATGCGCGTCCCAGAGCACCGCCACGCCGTGCTGCGCGCGGATGCGGTCGATCTCGGCGCGCAGCTGCGCGTGGTAGGGATCCCAATAGCGGCGGCGGCGCTCCTCGATCTCAGCGGCGACGGGCACCTGGGCCGGGTCGGCATAGAGCGGCGTGTCGTCGAAGGTGTCCACGGGGCACAGCCCGGTCACGCTCTGGCCGGGATACAGGCTGCTGCCGTCGGGCGGTCGGTTCAGGTCCACCACGTAGCGCGAATGCGTGGCCACGAGCACGGAGGCGCCCAGGCCGCGCGCGAAAGCATAGAGGCGCTCCAGGTGCCAGTCGGTGTCCGGCACCTGCCGGGCCTCTTCCGTCAGCCGGCCGGCGATATCCGGCGGCACGTGGGTGCCGGCATGCGGCATGGACAGCAGCAGCGGCGCGGTGCCGGCGTGGAATTGGAAGAGCGGCGTGGCCGGTGCGTCGTTCATGGGCATTCTCGTGAAAAGGCGGGTTCAGGCTTGCAGCAGGCCGGAGCGTACCGCGGCGAAGGCGGCGGCACTCTCTCCGTGCAGGGCGTGGCGGCCAGAGGCGACACGCTGCACGCCGGACGTCCAGACGGCATCGATGGCCGACGTACGGTGGCTGGCGAAGACATGGGCGGAGAGCTGGCTTTCGGGCGGCAGGCCGCGCAGCGCGATGTGCTCCGGGTCCAGCGCGACGAAGTCGGCCGGAACGCCCGGCACCAGGCCCGCCTGCGCACCTGGGGACGGGAGGTGGCCGGCGGCCTGGGCACCGCCCTGCACGGCCTGCAGCAGCATGGCGGTGGCGACCTGCGGCTGCGCATCGGTGCCCAGCACGTTGCGGCGGCGCAGGTCCAGCCGCTGGCCGTATTCGAGCAGCAACAGCTCCTCGGCCGCGTTCACGCAGGCATGGCTGTCGGAGCCCAGGCCCCAGGTCCCGCCAGCCGCCCGCCAGCGCGGCAGGTCGAAGAGTCCGTCGCCCAGGTTGGCCTCGGTCGTCGGGCACAGGCCCGCCACGGCGCCGGACCGGGCCGCGCGCGCGGCCTCCGCATCGCCCAGGTGCGTGGCGTGGACGAGGCACCAGCGCGCATCCACGGGCACGTGGTCCAGCAGCCACTCCACCGGCCGCTGGCCGCTCCAGGCGATGCAGTCATCAACCTCCTGGATCTGTTCGGCGATGTGGATGTGCACCGGCGCGCCGGGAGCGATGGCGTCCAGGCCCTGCAGTGCCGCGTTCAGGCTGTCGGGCGGCACGGCGCGCAGGGAATGCGGAGCCAGGCCCAGCACGTCGCCCTGCGCGCGCACCACGGGCGCGAGGCGTTCGAGCAGCGCGAGCATGCCGTCGGTGCGGTGCAGGAAGCGCCGCTGGCCCTCGCGCGGCGGCTGGCCGCCGAAGCCGCTGGACTGGTAGAGCACCGGCAGCAGCGTGATGCCGATGCCGGCACGCCGTGCTGCGCGCAGCAGCGCGAGCGACATCTCGGCGTCGTCGGCATAGGGGCGGCCGTCCTCGGCGTGGTGAAGGTAATGGAACTCGCACACCGCCGTGTAGCCTGCCTCCAGCATCTCCACGTAGAGCCAGGTGGCGATCGCCTCCAGGGCCTCGGGCGACATGCGCGCGGCGAAGCGGTACATGAGGTCACGCCAGCTCCAGAACGAGTCGTCGCTGGCCGCGCGGAATTCGGTCAGGCCGGCGAAGGCGCGCTGGAAGGCATGGGAATGCAGGTTGGGCAGGCCGGGCAGCAGTGGACCGCGCGCGCGCACCACGGCAGGCGGCGGGGCACTGTCCGGCTGCACGTGGGTGATGCGCCCCTCTTCGTTCCAGCGCAGCAGTACGTCCTTCGCCCAGCCGCCGGGCAGAAGGGCCTGGGCGGCGAAGAGCGCGCCGCCGTCAAAGTGGGAAGTCTGGCCGGTCATCGCTGCACCACCCTGCCCTGCCGCACGATCGCCCGCGGCGGCTGGTGGCCGAACCAGTAGGCCAGCTCGGCGGCCTCGATGAACGGCCAGAGCACGAAATTGGCAGGCCGGCCGGCGGCGATGAGCCCCTGCGTGTCCTGCAGGCCCAGCGCACGCGCGGCATGGGTGGTGATGCCGGCCAGGGCTTCGGGCACCGTGAGCCGGAACAGCGTGCAGGCCATGTTGGCCATCAGCCGCAGGCTGAGCGCGGGCGAGGTGCCCGGGTTGTGGTCCGTGGAGACCGCCATGGGTACGCCCGCGTCGCGCAGCGCCTGGATGGGCGGCAGGTGGGTGTCGCGCAGCGTGTAGTAGGCGCCAGGCAACAGCACGGCCACCGTGCCGGCTGCCTTCATCGCGGCGATGCCGTCGGCGGACAGGTGCTCGACGTGGTCGCACGACAGCGCGCCGTAGCGCGCGGCGAGCCGGGCGCCGTCCATGTCCGACAGTTGTTCGGCATGCAGCTTGACGGGCAGGCCCAGCGCCTGCGCGGCCTGGAAGACCTGCTCGGTTTCGGCCAGGCTGAAGGCGATGCGCTCGCAGAACACGTCCACCGCGTCCACCAGGCCCTCTTCGGCCAGAGCGGGAAGTATCTCGCGGCAGACGAGATCGATGTAGTCCTGACTGCGGCCCGCGTACTCCGGCGGCAGCGCATGCGCGCCCAGGAAGGTGGTGCGCACGGTGACACTACAGGCCTCGCCCAGCCGCCGCGCGGCGCGCAGTTGCTTGCGCTCGTGCTCCAGCGCCAGCCCGTAGCCGGACTTGATCTCGATGGCGCACACGCCCTCGTCCAGCAGGGCCTGCAGCCGCGGCAGGGCCTGCGCGAACAGCTCGTCTTCCGACGCGGCGCGCGTGGCTTTCACCGAGGAGACGATGCCTCCGCCCGCGCGGGCCACTTCCTCGTAGCTGGCCCCGGCCAGCCGCATGGCGAATTCGTTGGCGCGGTGGCCGCCATAGACGAGGTGGGTGTGGCAATCCACGAGGCCGGGGGTGGCCAGGGCTCCCTCGCCCGCATGGCGGGGGAGCCCGGCGAAGGCCGGCGGCACGGCGGCCTCCGGCCCGACCCAGCGCACGGAGCCGCCCTGCACCACCACGCAGGACAGGGCACCGGCGGGCACGGCCACGTCAGGGATGAAAAGGCCTTCCACCAGCCGCAGGCCGGTCCAGCAGCCGTCGGCGCTGGGCAGGGAAGAAAAAAGTGTGGACTGCATGAGATTCCCTCTGGAGCGCGCTGCGCCCCTGTTCCATCAAGTGTCCTGCAGGGCCGGAACGCCGGTCCGGACGGCGTCCGGCGCCAGGCCGATCCAGGCCAGAACGGCACCGTGGGCATCTTCGGGAGCAAGCGGCAGGGGCTCTTCCGCGCGCTCACCCCACCATAGGCCATGGCCGGGCCGATAGCCCTCGCCCGCGCCATCGCGCCACGTGCCGGCGAGCACCAGGCACACACCGGCCGGCGTGGAGCCCGGCTGCACGCTGCCCGATACCACTTCTATGGTGCCCTGCCACGCACCGCGGCGCAGCATGAGATTGAAATCGGTGGAGGTGCCGCCGAGGGGGGTGCAGTCGAGCGCAGCCGCTCCGTCGAAGGCCCAGGGGCGCCAGGGCTCGTCGAGCCGGTGATCGATGCCCTGCGCGCGCAGATGCACCCCATCGCCGTCGAGCAGCATGATCTGCCGCTCGATGCCCGGAAAGGCGGAGAACGGTCCGGCCCGGTCGATGGTGGCCGCGCTCACGCGCCAGCCGAAACCGTCCATGCCGGCGCCGGGTGGCCAGCAGGCGATCTCGCGCGTGGCGCCGCCGCCGTTCTTCCAGGGGGTGGGCTCGATCGAGCCCAGGTCGAAACGCTGCATCGCCATGGTGTCAGGCGCCCTCGCCCGCCAGCAGCGGGAAGAGCGGATGCACCATGGGCGCGCCGGCAGGCAGTTCATCAGCCAGGCCGGGGAACTCCGGCGAGGTGGTCCAGGCGCGCGGGGCATGCCGCACGTCGTCGCCCAGGAAGCGCACGGAGAACACCCGCCTCCGGCCCGGTCCCTCGAAGCCGCCGGCCGCATGCAGCGTGAGCATGTGGAAGCACACCACGTCGCCGGGCTCGGTATCCCAGCCCAGGATGTCGAAGGCGCTGCGATCGGCCTCCACGTCGGGCAGGTCGTGCAGGCTGCCTTCGGGGAACCACTTCGCCTGGTGGTCCATGAAGCTGCGCGGCATGAGCCAGGGGCCGCGGTGCGAGCCGGCAACGAACTCCAGCGTGCTGGCGCGGGGCACCGGGTCCACCGGGATCCAGCAGCTGATGTTCTGCATGCCGTCGATGTTGTAGTAGGGCTGGTCCTGGTGCCAGGGCGTGCGCTGGCGCGTGCCCGGCTCCTTGACCAGCACGTGGTCGTGGTAGAGGCGCACCCCGCGCGATTGCATGAGCCGCTGCGCCGCCAGGGCCACGGGCGCCTCGCCGATGAAGCGGCCGAACGCGGGGATGTCCTGCCAGTTGCAGAAGTCCTCGAAGAACCGGCCTGGGTCGTCGGGGCGACTGGCGACCTTGGCTCGCGGGCTGGGCGTGGCCAGGTTGGCGTCGATGCCCTCCCGCAGCAGCGCCACCTCGCCCGGGGTGAGCAACTGGCGGATGCACACGGCACCGTCGCGCGCGAAGTCGGCCACCAGGCCGGGCGTGACGCGCTCCTGCACGCGCTGGCGCGGGTCGTCGCGAAGGGCATGGGATGCGGATGCCATGGCGGAGGTCTCCTCGGGAACTCGGTCAGGCGCGCGTGAGCACGGCCTGCAGGAACGAACGCGTGCGTTCCTGGCGCGGGTTGGTGAAGATGGTGGCGGGCGCACCCGATTCGATGATGCCGCCACCGTCCATGACGACGACGACGTCCCCGACCTCGCGCGCGAAATCCATCTCGTGGGTCACCACCATCATGGTCATGCCCTCGCGCGCCAGCACTTTCATGACCTGCAGCACCTCGCCCACCAGTTCGGGATCAAGGGCCGAGGTGGGCTCGTCGAACAACATCACGCGCGGCTTCATGGCCAGTGCCCGGGCGATGGCCACGCGCTGCTTCTGGCCGCCCGAGAGGCTGGCTGGCATGGCCTCGGCCTTGTGGGCCAGGCCCACCTTCTCGAGCAGCACCCGGGCCTGCGCCTCGGCCTCGGTGCGCGGCACGCCGTGCAGCTTGCGCGGGCCCAGCGTCACGTTGTCGATCACCGACAGGTGGGGAAACAGGTTGAACGACTGGAACACCATGCCCACCTCTTCGCGCAGCGCGTTGAGGTCGCGGTCCGGCAGCATGCGGCCTCCGTCCACCAGCGTGCGGCCGCAGATGTCGATGCGCCCGCCCTGCGGCTGCTCCAGTCCGTTGCAGCAGCGCAGGAAGGTGCTCTTGCCCGAGCCGCTGGGGCCGATCACCACCACCACCTGCGAGGGCTGGACGTCGAAATCGATGCCATCGAGCACGACGTGGTCGCCATAGGCCTTGCGCAGGCCGCGGATGCGCACCATGGGCTCGGCATTCGGGGAACCGTTTTGCATCGTCATTGCACCATCCCTCCGGCGCGCAGGCGCAATTCGATGTGGCGCAGCACCAGCGTGGTGGCCCCCGTGAGCACGAAGTACACGACCGCGATGGCCAGGTACACCTCCAGCGAGCGATACGACACGCTGATGATCTTCTGCCCCTCGTGCATGAGATCGTGGATGGTGAGCAGCGACACCAGCGCCGAGTTCTTGATCAGCGCGATGAACTCGTTGCCCAGCGGCGGAATCATGCGCACCACCGCCTGCGGCAGCACCACGCTGCGCATCGCCTGGCCCGAGGACATGCCGATGGAGCGCGCGGCCTCCATCTGCCCCTTGTCGATCGACTGGATCGCGCCGCGCACGATCTCGGACACATAGGCGCCCGAGTAGATGCCCAGGCCGATCACGCCGCACACGAAAGCCGGCAGCAGGATGCCGAACTGCGGCAGGCCGAAGAACAGGATGAACAGCTGCACCAGCAGTGGCGTGCCGCGGATGACCGCCACGTAGGCCGTGCACAGGCCGTACACGATGCGGTTGCGGGGGTTGAGGCGGCCGATGCCCACCAGCAGGCCCATGACGCATCCGAGCAGCAGCGAAGCGGCCGTGATCTCCACGGTCACCGCCGCGCCCTGCAGCAGTTGGGGCCAGCCGGCCCATACGGGGGAAAAATCGAGTTCCATCGCTTCAGGTCGTCAGCGGGCCGTGGTCACTTGGCCGCCGGGGCGCCGAACCACTTCTTCTCGATGGCGGCATACGTGCCGTCGGCCTTGAGCTTGGCGATGGCGCCGTTCACCGCGCGGGTAAGCTCGGGCGTGTCCTTGCGCAAGGCCATGCCGTACTCCTCGGTGGTGAGCTGTTCCTGGAGCACGCGCAGGCCGGGCCGTGTGCGGATGTACTGGTAGGCCGCGGGCTTGCCGGTGACGGCGGCGTCGGCGCGGCCGATGTCCACGAGGTTGAACATCTCCTGGTTCTTCTCCACCTCGACGCGCTGCACCTTGGGATGGTTCTGCGTGAGGAAGCCCACCGACTTGGTGCCCACCTGCACGGTGACTTTCTTGCCGTCCAGGTCGGCGATCTTCTGGATCGACGTGTTGCCGTCCTTCACCATGGCGACCAGGCCGCCCGCGTAGTACGGCTCGGTGAAGTCCACCACCTTCTTGCGCTCGTCGGTGATGTAGATGGCCGACACGGCCATGTCGAAGCGCCTGGAGATCAGGCCCGGGATCAGGCCCTTGAAGTCGATGTCCACCCATTCGACCTGCTTGCCCATCGCCTTGCCGATGGCCTCGACCAGTTCGACGTCGAAGCCCGTGCGCTTGCCGTTCTCGACGAACTCCATGGGAGGGAACGTGGCATCGGTGCCCACGCGCAGCACGTTGCCCTGGGCGTGCGCGCTGGCGCTGCCGAGAGCCAGTGCGGCCATGCTGGCGAGAAGAAGGTGGCGGCGGAGGGTCATCATGGGAAGTTCTCGGGTCAAGGGTCTGGGGAATCGGGAGACGGAAGGGAACAGGTAGAACGAAGTCAGTGCAGTACCAACTGGCGGGAGATGCGTGCGGCGGCCACGACCGCCATGCGGACCAGCGCCTGCTCGTGCCCCTGGGCCCGCAGGATGGGCGCCATGAGCGTGATGGCGCCGGCGGCCTGGCGAGAGGCGCCGAACAGCGGCACGCTGCAGCCCCATACGCCCGGGTCCACCTCGCCTTCGCTCACGGCGAAGCCCGCCGTGCGGATGGCATCCAGTTCGTCCCGCGCTGACTGCCGTGCAGGCGTGCCGTGGCCCCACTGGGCATCGAGCACGGCCTCGCGCGCGGCCTCGGGCAGGTGGGCCAGCACGCATTTGGCCGACGCGCCCGCGCGCAGGGGTACGCTGCGCCCCTTCTCGAACGAGCAGCGCAGCGAATGGTGGCTCTCCACCATGTCGAGGCAGATCGCCTGGTCATTGACGGCGAGGATCAGGCCGACGCTTTCGTGCGACTGCTGCGACAGCTCCACCATGCCGGGGCGCGCCTGCCGCACGAGGTGCGAGGCCAGATCGAACCCCAGCGCGAGCTGCAGGCTCAGTGGCCCGGGCGCATAGCAGCCGTCGCTTTCGAGCACGAAGCCCCAGCGCTTGAGCCGCGCGAGCTGCCGGTACAGCGTGCTGCGCGCCAGGCCCGTGTGCTCCATGAGCTCCGCGGCCGACGAGGCCTTGCCCTGCTGGGCCAGCGCGGCCAACACCTGCAGAACACGGTCGGCGGTGGGGACGGCGGCAGGCAGGGCGCTCTTCGACATGCCGGCAGTATCAAAGGAAGCTGTCGCGCTTCACAGACCCTGATTCCCAGAAACTGGGAACGCACGTCCCTTTTTTTCCCTTCCGGGGGATTTCCGTCCGTATTCCATTTTCCAGGGCATCCCCCGTCCCCCTCCTCTCTTCATCGCACCATGGGCAGGTGCAGGCCATTGCGCCGGGCGCAGGCCACGGCAGTCTCGTAGCCCGCGTCCGCATGGCGCATCACGCCGCTGGCCGGGTCGTTCCAGAGCACCCGGCCCAGGCGCGCAGCGGCTTCGTCGGTGCCGTCGGCCACGATGACAACGCCTGCGTGCTGCGAATAGCCCATGCCCACGCCGCCGCCATGGTGCAGGCTGACCCAGGTGGCGCCACCGGCCGTATTGAGCAGCGCGTTCAGCAGCGGCCAGTCGCTCACCGCGTCGGTGCCGTCCTTCATCGCCTCGGTCTCGCGGTTGGGGCTGGCGACGGAGCCGGTGTCCAGGTGGTCGCGGCCGATGACGATGGGCGCCTTGAGTTCGCCGTTCTTCACCATCTCGTTGAAGGCCAGCGCCGCCCTGTGGCGCTCGCCCAGGCCCAGCCAGCAGATGCGCGCGGGCAGGCCCTGGAAGGCAATGCGCTCGCGGGCCATGTCGAGCCAGCGGTGGGTGTGCGGGTTCTCGGGGAACAGCTCCTTGATCTTGGCGTCGGTCTTGTAGATATCGTCCGGGTCGCCCGAGAGCGCCACCCAGCGGAACGGGCCCTTGCCTTCGCAGAACAGCGGCCGGATGTACGCGGGCACGAAGCCGGGGAAATCGAAGGCGTTCTTCACGCCCTGATCGAACGCCACCTGGCGGATGTTGTTGCCGTAGTCCACCGTGGGAATGCCCATGGCCTGGAAGTCGAGCATGGCTTGCACGTGGACCGCGCAGCCCCGGGCCGCGGCGTCCCTCAGGCGGGCGTGCTGCGCCGGATCGGCCGCGGCGGCGCGCCACTCGGCGACCGTCCAGCCCACGGGCAGGTAGCCGTTGACGAGATCGTGCGCGGAGGTCTGGTCGGTCACGATGTCGGGCTTCGGGCCGCCGGCCTGCGCACGCCGGACCAGCTCGGGCAGCACCTCGGCCGCATTGCCCAGCAGGGCGATGGAGACCGCCTCCTTGCGCGCCGTGTGGTGCGCGATCAGTGCGAGCGCATCGTCGATGTCCTTCGCCTGCTTGTCCACGTAGCGCGTGCGCAGGCGGAAGTCGATGCTGCTTTGCTGGCACTCGACGGCCAGCACGCAGGCGCCGGCCAGCACGCCCGCCAGGGGCTGCGCGCCACCCATGCCGCCCAGGCCCGCCGTCAGGATCCATTTGCCCGAGAGGTCGTTGCCGTAGTGCTGGCGACCGGCCTCGACGAAGGTCTCGAACGTGCCCTGCACGATACCCTGGGCACCGATGTAGATCCAGCTGCCTGCCGTCATCTGGCCGTACATGAATAGGCCCTTGCGGTCCAGCTCGTTGAAGTGCTCCCAGTTGCCCCACTTCGGCACCAGGTTGGAGTTGGCCAGCAGCACGCGCGGCGCGTTCTCGTGCGTCTTGAACACGCCCACGGGCTTGCCGGACTGGATCAGCAGCGACTCATCCGCTTCCAGGGTCTTGAGCGAAGCCAGGATCTGGTCGAAGCATTCCCAGTTGCGGGCCGCGCGGCCGATGCCGCCATAGACCACCAGCGACTGCGGGTTCTCGGCCACGTCCGGGTCCAGGTTGTTCTGGAGCATGCGGTAGGCGGCCTCGGCCAGCCAGTTCTTGCAGTGCAGCTGGCTGCCGCGCGGGGCGCGGACCACGCGCGTGGGATCGTGGCGGGGGTCTGCGTGGGGGGCCGCGGTGGCAGCGGACAGGATGGCGTCGTTGGCGTTCATGGCATCGCTCCTTGGGCGTTCGGGTACGGACCGGGGTTACTGGAAGCTGGGCAGGATGGCCGCGAGCGGCGCGGGCCACGCCGACGTGCCGGCCCACAGGCGCATGGCCTCGATGTCGGGCGCGAGGTAGCGGTCCTGCTCCAGGAAGGCCACGCGCCCGCGGATGGCGGCGAACTGCGCCTCGATCAGCGGGGACGATTGCAGGCTGCGGTCGAACTCCATGCCCTGCGCGGCGGCCATGGCCTCGATGCCGACGATCACTGCCGTGTTGCGCGCCATGTCCAGCAGGCGCCGCGCGGCGTAGGTGGCCATGGAGACATGGTCTTCCTGGTTGGCAGAGGTGGGCAGGCTGGTCACGCTGCTGGGATGGGCCAGGCACTGGTTCTCCGTGGCCAGGGCGGCGGCCGTGACCTGGGCGATCATGAAGCCGGAGTTGACGCCGCTGTCCCGGATCAGGAAGGCTGGCAGGCCCGACAGGCCCGTGTCCAGCAGCAGCGCGAGCCGGCGCTCGGAAATGGCGCCGATCTCGGAAATGGCCAGCGCGATGATGTCTGCCGCGAAGGCCACCGGCTCGGCGTGGAAGTTGCCGCCGGAGATCACCTCCCCCGTGTCGGTAAAAACGAGCGGATTGTCCGATGCGGCATTGGCTTCGATCTGCAGCACGCGGGCGGCATGCGAGAGGTTTTCCAGGCAGGCCCCCATCACCTGGGGCACGCAGCGGATCGAGTACGGGTCCTGCACGCGCCCGCAGTCCGGGTGGGAGGGGTCGATGGCGCTGCCCTCCAGCAGCGCGCGCACCGCCGCTGCCACGGCGATCTGGCCGGCCTGCCCGCGTGCTTCATGGATGCGCGCGTCGAAGGGCTTGACCGAGCCCTTGATGGCTTCGAGCGTCAGGCAGCCCGACACCAGGCCGGCGGCGAACACGCTTTCGGCTGCGAACAATCCTGCCAGCGCCAGGGCGGTGGACACCTGCGTGCCGTTGAGCAGCGCCAGGCCTTCCTTGGGGCCCAGCACGAAGGGCTCCAGCCCGACGGCGGCCATGGCCTCGCGGCCGGAAACGACCTGGCCGCCCACCCGGGCAGCGCCCTCCCCGATCAGCACGCAGGCCAGGTGTGCCAGCGGCGCCAGGTCGCCCGACGCGCCCACCGAGCCCTTGGCGGGAATCACCGGCAGCACATCGGCATTGGCCAGCGCCAGCAGCGCATCCACCAGCGCCGGGCGCACGCCGGAATGGCCGCGCGCCAGGCTCACGGCCTTGGTGGCCAGCACCATGCGCACGACATCGTCCGGCAGCGGATCGCCCGTGCCCACGCTGTGCGAGAGCACCAGGTTGCGTTGCAGCTCGGCCAGGCGGCCCGCCGCGATCTTCGTGCTGGCGAGCTTGCCGAAGCCGGTGTTGATGCCATAGACCACCTGGTCTTCATCGACGATGCGGTCCACCGTCGCCTGGGCGGCCTGCATGCCGGCCAGCGCGGAGGCATCGAGCGCCAGCCGCTGGCCGCCGGCGGCGATGACGCGCAGTTCGGCCAGGGTGACCCGGCCGGGGTGCAGTACGAGGGTGGGCGTGGCGCTCATGGCTCTTCCTGTATATACAAGTCAATCTGCAAAATAGGCCGCTGGTCTTTTCCACGTCGGCGGGCGCATTGAACCATGGAATCGTCAACTTGTATATACAGGATGACCACCATACGAGTCAGCCGACGAGCGGATGGCCGTCGGCCCGGATGCGGCTGCCGAGCCGGTAGCGCGAGCCCGGGTGCAGGCAGCGCACCAGCGTGACCGGCATGCCCCGCGTCCAGGTCCGGCGGGTGAGCAGCAGGCACGGATCTCCCCCCGCCATCTCCAGCAGGCGCGCCTGCTCGGGCGTGGGCAGCACGGCATCCACGACGTGCTCCATCTGGTCGAACGGCACATTGCGCACGAGGTACTCGGATGGCTGCAGCCGCGTGAAGTCCTGCGCACCGAACTGCGGCACCGCGCGCGGGTTCACGTAGCGGTCTTCCAGTTGCACCGGCACGCCATCCTCGCGGTGCACGCAAACCGCATGGAAGACCGACTCCCCCGTGCGCAAGTCCAGCGCGGCCGCGATGTCCAGCGGCGCGGACACACGCTCCACCGCCAGCACGTCGCAGCGGTAATCGTGGCCGCGCTGCCGGATCTCGCTGGCGAGGTTGGCGATCTGCAGCAGCGTGGACTGCGGCTTGTCCTCCGCCACGAAGCTGCCCACGCCGGCCACACGCACGATGCGGCCCTGCTCCACCAGTTCGCGCAGCGCGCGGTTCACGGTCATGCGCGACATGCCGAACTGCTGCACCAGCTCGCTCTCCGACGGCAGCCGGTCGCCCGCACGCCACGATCCGTCCTGGATCCTGCGCACGATGTGGTCCTTGATCTGCTGGTAGAGGGCGAGCGCCGGTTCGGCAGCAGCCGGCAGGCCGGCGGGTCGGGAGGGGCGCTTGCGGGCGGTCATCATCATGCGCGGGACTCTATCAGCGCGCTGCGCGGTGGCCGGCCACGCATCAGTGCGCCTCGGCCGCCATGGATTCGGCCCGGATTTCCTCGGTCAGCCGCGCCTTGAG
This sequence comes from Paracidovorax oryzae ATCC 19882, assembly GCF_000687165.1. Taxonomy (GTDB): domain Bacteria; phylum Pseudomonadota; class Gammaproteobacteria; order Burkholderiales; family Burkholderiaceae_C; genus Paracidovorax; species Paracidovorax oryzae. Next base: position 82,491 of record NZ_JMKU01000001.1, read on the forward strand.
TTCCATGAACTCCGGCGAGGTCTTGAGCGTGTAATGCCGCGGATGCGGCAGATCGACCGCGATCTCCGTCTTGATGCGCCCCGGCCGCGCGCTGAACACGGCTACGCGGCTGGCCATGAAGATGGCCTCGTCGATATCGTGGGTGACGAACATCACGGTCTTGCGCTCGGCCTCCCAGATGCCCAGCAACAATTCCTGCATGAGCACGCGGGTCTGGTTGTCGAGCGCGCCGAAAGGCTCGTCCATCAGCAGGATCTTGGGGTCGTTGGCCAGCGCGCGGGCGATGGCGGTGCGCTGCTGCATGCCGCCCGAGAGCTGCTTGGGGTAGTGTTGCTCGAAGCCGCGCAGCCCCACCTTGGCGATGAAATAGGCTGCGCGCTCCTTCTGCTGCGACTCGGGCATGCCCCGCTCGCGCAGGCCGAAGCGGATGTTCTGCTCGATGGTGAGCCAGGGAAACAGCGTATAGCTCTGGAACACCATGCCCCGGTCGGCGCCCGGGCCCGTCACGGGCTGGCCGTCCAGCAGCACCCGGCCGCTGGTGGGCTGGTCCAGCCCCGCCACGATGCGCAGCATGGTCGATTTGCCGCAGCCCGAAGGGCCCAGAATGGTAACGAAGTCGTTGTCGGCCACATGGAAATCGACCGGCAGCAGCGCCTGCGTGGCCGGGCCCTTAGCCGAGGTGAAGGTGCGCGAGACACCCTGGATATGCAACTCACTCATCAGATGGCGCTCCAGGCGAAGAGGCGGCGGTTGAGCGCCTTGAAGAGGAAGTCCGACACCAGGCCGATGACCCCGATCACGATGATCCCGAAGATGATCTGCCCGGTGTTCAGCAGCGCCTGGCTGTCGGTGATCATGTGGCCGATGCCGGAGGACGAGCCGATCAACTCGGCGACGATCACGTAGGTCCAGGCCCAGCCCAGCACCAGGCGCAGCGTCTCGGCGATGTCCGGCGCGGCGCCCGGAATGAGCACGCGGCGCACGATGCCCGTGGGCGTGGCACCCAGCGTGTACGCAGCCTCGACCAGGTCCTTGCGGGCATTGCCCACGATCACGGCCACCATCAGGATGATCTGGAATACGGAGCCGATGAAGATCACCAGCAGCTTCTGCAACTCGCCCAGGCCCGCCCAGAGGATGAGCAGCGGGATGAAGGCCGATGCCGGCAGGTAGCGGCAGAAGGACACGAAGGGCTCCAGGAAGGCCTCCACGCCCTTGTGCGCGCCCATGCAGATGCCCAGCGGCACGGCCACGATGGCGGCCAGCACGAAGCCGCCCAGCACGCGCCACACCGTCATGCCGATGTCGTGCAGGAAGCCGAACTGCGTGAACAGCAGCCAGCCCTCCTGGACCATCGTGACGGGGCTCGCCAGGAAGGTGGGCGACACGTAGCCGCCCAGCGTGGCCACCGACCACGCGGCCACGAAAAGCACGAAGAACGCAGCGCCCAGCATCCAGCGCGTGCGCGGAGCCACGGGCTCCAGCGGGCGCAGGGCCCGGCAGCGCAGCGGGGCCGCCGTCGGCGCGGCGGGTTGGTCGTCAGCGGGCACGGCGCCCATCACCCGGCTCATCGGCGGGGCCTCCACGGCAAGGCTCGGCGGTCCATGGCGTCACCTCACTTGATGAAGCTGTCATCGAACATGGCGCCGAAATTGTCCGGCTGCTTGCGCACCACGCCCGCCTCCAGCAGGATCGCGCCGGCATCCTTCATGAATTGCTGCAGTTCGCCCGCGAAGAACTTCTGGTTGGCGGCCTTGTCCTGCCAGCGCAGGTAGGCCGACGACTTGGCGAACGCCTCGCCCGTCTGCTTGACGGCCGCGCCCATGATCTCGTTGGCCTTGGCCGGGTCCGCCTTGATCATCTCCAGCGCATCGAAATACGACTGCGTGAGCGCCTGCGCGGCCTTCGGGTTCGCCTTGAGCCAGTCGGGCGCGCAGCCCACGGTGTCCATGACCATCGGGTAGTCGATGGTGGTGGCGAGGATCCTGCCCGCCTGCGGGTTGGCGCGGATGGTGGACAGGTAGGGCTCGTAGGTCATCGCGGCATCGTTCTGGCCCGAGACGAAGGCCTGCGCGGCCGGCTGCGGCTCCAGCGACACGGTCTTCACGTCCTTGAGCATCATGCCGTTCTTCGACAGCATCCAGGCCAGGCCGAAATACGGCGCGGTGCCCGGAGCGCTCACGGCCACGGTCTTGCCCTTGAGGTCGGCGAAGCTCTTCACGTCATTGCGCACCGCGATGCCGTCGGCGCCGTAGGACTTGTCCATCTGGAAGATCTGCACGATGGGCACGCCGTTGGTGTTCCAGGCGACGTGCGTCTCCACCGTGGTGGCGGCGCACTGGATGGCCTTGGATGCCAGGGCGAGGTGGCGGTCCTTCTGGGGGATCATCTTCAGTTCCACATCCAGGCCGTTCTTCCTGAAGATGCCGGCCTTGTCGGCCAGGGTCAGCGGCGCGAAGCCGGTCCAGCCGGACATGCCCAGCGCGATCTTCGTCTCCTGGGCCTGGGCGGCCATCGCCAGCCCGACCATGCCCGCCGCCGCGGCGATCCGCGACACGCCACTCCATACCGTTCTGCCCATCGTCCTGCTCCTCGTGAATGAATGCACCTGGAAAATCGACTGCCCGCCCATTCTTGCCCCCTGCCCATGCTGTCTATACAGGGTTAACGCGCAAGCATCCGGCTGCACGCACCTCCATGCAAGAAGGAGACCAGGCCTCGCCCCGGGGAAACCCTCGCTGGAACGGCTTCCACGGGCACGGAGGCCGCCCGCGAATCCCCGACCCGGTGCGCCGGCTGTCCGCTGCACACCACAAGCGTGCGCCACCGTGGACCAGCCATGTCGGAGAGTTCCGTAAAAGCAGCCCCTGCCCCCCGGACGGACATGCCCCCGCCTTTAGAATTTGGCGCATCTACAACATCGAGCGAAAGCGGCCCCGGCCATGACTCTGCAGTACGAGGCCCTCGCGGCCATCCTGGATCGCCAGGAAGAGGCCATCATCCAGGAATGGCTGGCCGAAGCTGCCCAGGGCGATGCCCTGCATTCCGCTGGCGCCGTCTCCGATGCCCGCGACCTCCTGCAGGCGCTGCGCACCGCATTGCAGAGCGCACCGCCCCCCGCAGGCCATCCCCAGGCGGGCAGCGCATGGCACACGCTCAACGGCGTGCTGGAAGCCCTGTCGCGTTCCCGGGCCGCCCGCGGCGAGACCGCCGGCGACACCAGCCTGTTCGTGCTCGCGCTCAAGAAGGCCCTGTTCACGCAGCTGCAGGCGACATCGCAGGACACCACCGCCCTGCAGGCCGCGCTCTGGAGCACCACCGCGCTGGTGGACCGCATGGCGCAGCACACGGTCAACACCTTCCAGCTGGCGCGCGAGGACATCATCCGCCGCCAGCAGGAAGAGCTGCTGGAGCTGTCCACCCCGGTGGTCAAGCTGTGGGACGGCGTGCTGGCCGTGCCGATGATCGGAACGCTCGACAGCAACCGCACCCAGGTGGTGATGGAAACGCTGCTGCAGCGCATCGTGGACACCGGCTCCGACATCGCCATCATCGACATCACCGGCGTTCCCACGGTGGACACGCTGGTCGCGCAGCACCTGCTCAAGACGGTGGCCGCCATCCGGCTCATGGGCGCCGACTGCATCGTCAGCGGCATCCGGCCGCAGATCGCGCAGACCATCGTGCACCTGGGCATCGACCTGCAGGGCATCCACACGCGTGCCACGCTCGCGGATGCCCTCGCCCTCGCGCTGCAAAAAAACGGCTGGCGCATCGACCGCGTGCGCGACTGACCGGGGAACGGCATGGAACGCATACCGATCCTCCGCATGGGCGACACCCTGCTGGTCACCATCCAGCTGGACATGCAGGACCGCACCGCCCTGGCGCTGCAGGAAGACCTCGCCACGCGCATCGCCGACACCGGCGCCACCGGCGTGATGATCGACATCTCCGGACTGGAAATCGTGGATTCGTTCGTTGGCCGGATGCTCAGCAGCATCTCCGGCATCGCGCGCATTCTCTCTGCACATACGGTCGTGGTCGGCATGCAGCCGGCCGTGGCCATCACCCTCGTGGAACTCGGCCTGTCGCTGGACGGCGTGCGCACCGCGCTCAACGTGGAGCGCGGCATGGAACTGCTGCGCCGCATCCGCGGGGAGGCCCCTCTTGGCCGATGAGACCTCGGGCACCCTGCCCCTCGAATCCGAGCAGCACATCGTGCTGTGCCGCCAGGCCGTCCGCACGCTGTGCGGCAGGCTCAGGTTCTCGCTGGTGGATCAGACCAAGGTCATCACCGCAGCCAGCGAGCTGTCGCGCAATACCCTGGTCCACGGCGGCGGAGGCCGCATGCGCTGGGAACTGCTCGACCAGGCCGGGCGCGCGGGCCTGCGCATGCATTTCGAGGACGAAGGCCCGGGCATTGCCGACCTGCAGCTCGCCCTGTCGGACGGCTGGACTTCCGGCGGCGGAATGGGCCTGGGCCTGCCGGGCAGCCGCCGGCTGGTGAACGACTTCGACATCCGCACCGCCCCCGGCCAGGGCACCTGCGTGACCATCACGAAATGGAAGTGATGGACGTGACGCCCCATGCCCCCGCCGAGGTCCTGCACGGCTGGACCCATGTCGCCTTTCCGATCGACGATGCCAGCCGCGTCGGCGAGGCGCGGCGCTTCGGTGCGCACGCCAGCGCGGAAATGGGCTGGAACGCCACCGACGCCGGCCGGCTCTCGCTGGTCGTCACCGAACTGGCCACCAACCTGCACCGGCACGCCCGGGGCGGCCGGCTGCTCATCGCGGCCATCCCCGGGCGCCGCACGGTGGAGGTGATCGCCATCGACAACGGCCCCGGCATCGCAGACCTGCGGCTGGTGATGCGCGACGGCTATTCCACCGGCGGGTCGCCCGGCACGGGGCTGGGTGCCGTGCGGCGCCTTTCCGACAGCCTCGACCTCCATTCCACGCCCCAGGGCACCGTCTGCGTCGCACGGGTGCAGGAACGCCCGCAGGAAGAAGAGGATGGCTTCGCTGCCGCGGATGCCGTTGCGCGTCGCGCGGCGCCCCTCCCGGCGGTCCGCATCGGCGCGATCTGCCTGCCGCTGCGGGGAGAGACCGTCTGTGGCGACGCGTGGGCGGCCGCCATCGACGGGGAGCGCATGGCACTGTGCGTGGCCGACGGCCTGGGACACGGCCCCGAGGCGGCGCGGCCCGCGCAGGCGGCGCTGTCGGTCTTCCTGCAATCGCCGTTCGGCGAGCTCGGCGGAGTAACCGACCGGGCCCACCTGGCGCTGCAGGGCACGCGCGGCGCTGCCATGTGCAGCCTGCGCTGGGACGGCCCGCAGGCCCCCGTGCACAGCGCCAGCATCGGCAACGTGGCGGCGAGGCTGGTCTCCGGCGTGGCCGACCGCTCGGTGCCCGCGCTGCACGGCACCGTGGGGCTGCACATCCGCAAGGGCGGCGAGACCGCCACGCAGCCCCCTGCGCATGCGCTCATCATCGTGCACACCGACGGCATCGAATCGCGCTGGCCTCCCGCCGCCCTCCATCCCCTGCTCGGCCGCGACCCTGCGCTCGCGGCCGCAGTGCTGCTGCGCGACCACCACCGGGCTCGCGACGACGCCACCGTCGTCGTGGTCCAGCGCACTGGCTGAGCCCGCGCACACGAGGACCCGCACGATGACATCCGAGCAAGAAGACCAGACTGCCGCCGCCGCTCCCGAGGCGCTGCGCGCTGCCCTGGCGGCGAGCCAGCAGGAGCTTGAACTGCTGCGCGCGGAACTGGAGGAAACCAACCGCGGCGTGGTGGCGCTCTATTCGGAACTGGACACACAGGCCGAGCAGCTGCTCAAGGCCACCGAAATGAAGAGCCGGTTCCTGGCATACATGAGCCACGAGTTCCGCACGCCGATCAGCTCCATCCGCAGCATTGCACGGCTGCTGGCCGACCATGTGGACGGCCCGCTGAATGCCGAGCAGTCGCGGCAGGTGGCTTTCATCCAGGCGACGGCGGCAGAGTTCTCCGACATGGTGGACGACCTGCTCGACCTCGCCAAGATCGAGGCCGGCCGCGTCGATATCTCGCCCGCCTGGTTCGATATGGTGGACCTATTCCAGGCCCTGCGCGGCATGTTCAAGCCGGTCGCCACCAACCCGGAGCTCAACCTGGTGTTCGAGGAGCCCCGCAATCTTCCTGCGCTCTTCACCGACGACCGCAAGCTGTCGCAGATCCTGCGCAACTTCATCTCCAATGCGCTCAAGTTCACGCCGCGCGGCGAGGTCCGCGTGTCCGCGCAGGCCTGCGACGGCGACCGCGTGCGTTTCTCCGTGGCCGATACCGGCATCGGTATCGCCCCCGAGTTCCATGCCAGCGTGTTCGAGGATTTCTCGCAGGTGGGCTCGCCGCTGCAGAAGCGCCTGCGCGGCACCGGCCTGGGCCTGGCGCTGTGCCGCCAGCTCGCCGAACTGCTCGGCGGCGCCGTGGAGCTGCAGAGCACGCCGGGCGAAGGATCGGTGTTCTCCGTGACGCTGCCCGTGCGCCTGCCGGAGCCGGCGCCCGCCACCGGGATCGCGGAGTGACGCATATGCTGGACGTCGGAGCCATCCATGCGACCATCGAACGCTCGGCCCACACCGTGCTGGTGGTGGACGACAACCCGGTCACCCGCTACTCCACCGCACGCATCGTGCGCGCTGCGGGCTTCCAGACCGTGGAAGCCGAGAGCGGCGCCCAGGCCCTGCAGATGGCAAGCGAAGGCGTCTCGGCCGTGGTGCTGGACGTGCACCTGCCGGACATCGACGGTTTCGCCGTCTGCCGCGCGCTGCGCGCCCGCGAGGACACGGCCCAGTTGCCCGTGATGCACCTCTCGGCGGCCCACGTGCATGCCGAAGACCGCGTCACCGGCCTGAACGCAGGGGCGGACGCCTACCTCACCCATCCCGTGGAGCCGGCGGTGCTGGTGGGCACCCTGCAGGCACTCATCCGCGCGCGCACCGCGGAGGACAGCCTGCGGCGCAGCGACCGGCGCTTCCGCGCCATCTACAGCCAGGCCCTGAGCGGCATCGGGCTGCTGGAGCGCGACGGGCGCTTCACCGACGTCAACCCGGCGATGGCACGCCTGCTCGGGCGCACCCGCCAGGAAGTCCTCGGCCGCGCGATCAGCGACTTCGCCCCGCCCGGCTGGGTGGACTTCGTCAGGGACAAGACCGTGGACAGCGGCCAGTCGGCCACGTGGCAGGGGGAGTTCCCGCTCATGCGGCCCTCGGGCCAGTGGGTGTACCTGGAGTGGAGCATTTCCGCGCACGTGGAGCCCGGCCTGCGCATGGCCCTGGCCGCCGACATCTCCGAGCGTGTGGAGCTCGACAGCCGCCGCCAGGAAGTGCTGGAGCGCGAGCAGGCGGCCCGCGCCACGGCCGAACGCCTGAGCCGCACCAAGGACGATTTCATCGCCGTGCTCTCGCACGAGCTGCGCACGCCGCTGAACGCGATCGCCGGCTGGGTGCACATCCTCAAGCGGCGAGGCGGCACGCCGGAACTCATCAAGGGGCTGGACTCCATCCACCGCAACGTCAAGGCCCAGGCCCGCATCATTTCCGACATCCTCGACGTCTCTCGCATCAACAGCGGCAAGCTGCACCTGGAGCGCGAATGGACGCAACCCATCGAGGTGGTTCGCTCCGCGATCGATGCACTGCAGGCCTCCATCGCGGAGAAGCACCTGGAGATCGTTCTGAGCGCAGGCGAAGACACGGGGCCCGCATGGCTCGACCCGACGCGCTTCCAGCAGATCTTCTGGAACCTGCTGACCAACGCCATCAAGTTCTCGAACGACAGCGGGCGCATCGACGTGTCGATGTCCCGCGACGGCGATGCGCTCACGCTGACCGTGCAGGACTTCGGGCGCGGCATCTCGCCCGAATTCATCGAGCACCTCTTCGACCGGTTCACCCAGAGCGATTCACCGGACAACCGCCGCCATGGCGGATTGGGCCTCGGCCTGTCCATCGTCAAGCACCTGGCGGAACTGCACGGCGGCGGTGTCGAAGCCTACAGCGCCGGCCCGGGGGAAGGCACCACGATCACGGTCACCCTCACCGCGGCCTACGAAGGCGGCGCCGGCGCCAGCGTGCCCGACGTCCTGGCGTCCGACGAGCCGGTACCCGAGCCGGCCGAGGCCGACCGTCCGCTCAGGGGCCTCGACATCCTCACCGTCGAGGACCACCCGGACGCGAGCGAGATGCTGGCCGTCGTCCTCTCGGACGGAGGCGCACGCCCCCGCCAGGCGGTGGATTACGACTCCGCGGTGCAGGCGCTGCGCGAGCGCTGGCCCGATGTGGTCGTGAGCGACATCGGCCTGCCCGGGCGCGATGGCTACGAACTCGCGCGCGCGCTGCGCGGCATGCCCGTGCCGCAGGGACTCAGGCCGCCCATCGCGATCGCGCTCACCGCTTTTTCGCGCCCGCAGGACGCGAACAAGGCCCTGGAAGCGGGTTTCGACGCGCACCTGGGCAAGCCCCTCCAGCCCCATGCCCTGATGGCCACGATCGCGCGCCTGATGGCCGCCCGCCCGGCTTGAGGCCCCGACGTCCCCCGACGCCATGACCACCCCACCGCACCCGCCCGCCGAACGCCATGCCGACATCTTCATCGGCCAGAGCGAGATGGCACGCCGCATGCGCCAGCACGACTGGGAAGCGACGCCGCTCGGGCCGCCCGAACGCTGGCCCCAGGGGCTCAAGGCCGCGCTGCGCATCCTGCTGACCTCGCGCTTCGAAATGTGGGTGGGCTGGGGCCCGGACATCGCCTTTTTCTACAACGACGCCTACCGCCCCACCCTGGGCACGAAGCACCCCGACGCGCTCGGGCGCCCTACCGCGGAGATCTGGGCCGAGATCTGGGACGACGTGAAGGACCGCATGCACGCGGTGTACCAGCGTGGCGAGTCCACCTGGGATTCGTCCCTCCTGCTGCTCATCGACCGCGCCGGCACCGGCACGCTCGAGGAGACCTACCACACCTTCTCGTACAGTCCGCTGCTGGACGACGACGGGCGCGTCAACGGCCTCTTCTGCGCAGTATCCGAAGAGACGCGCCGGGTCATCAGCGAGCGACGCCTGGCCATACTGCACGAACTGGGCGCGGCGATGTCGCTGGGCGGCACCCGCCAGCAGGTCGTGGACGGCGCCTGCCTCACCCTGGCGAACGCGCAGAAGGACCTGCCCTTCTCGCTGATCTATCTCTACGATGCCCACGGCACGGCGCGGCTGGCCTGCAATGCCGGCGTGCCTTCGGGCCACCGGCTGGCACCGCGCGAAATGGCCCCCGGCGCGCCCTGGCCCTGGCGCCTGAACCGGCTCGCAGCCGGCGAGGCCGCGTTCGCCGTGCCCCTGGAACCGGCGGCCGACACGCCCACCGGCGCATGGCAGGTTCCGCCGCACACCGCCTTCGTGGTGGCCCTGCCGCCGCAGGGGGACACCCGGTCTGCGGGCTTCATCGTATGCGGCGCCAACCCGCTGCGCCCCGCGGACGACGCCGAGACCCGGTCGTTCGTGCAGTTGCTCGCCGGGCAGGTCGCGCCCGCCATCGCGCAGGCCGAGGCGCTGGAATCCCGCACGGCCGAGCGCGACCGCCTGCGCGAACTGTTCAGCAAGGCTCCGGGCTTCATGTGCGTGCTGCGCGGGCCCGACCACGTGTACGAGTTCGTCAACGACTCCTACCAGCAGCTCATCGGCCGCAGAGATCTCGAGGGCAAGTCCATCCGGGAAGCCCTGCCGGAACTGCAGGGCCAGGGCATCCACGAACTGCTCGACGAGGTGTACCGCACCGGCAGGCCCTACATCGGCAAGAACCTCAAGGTCATGCTGCAGCGCGAACCGGGCGGCCCCCTGACCGAGCACTACCTGAACTTCATCTACCAGCCCACGCTGGACGGCATGGGGGCGGTGAACGGCATCTTCGCCGAAGGCTACGACGTGACCGACCAGCGCATGGCCGAACAGGAGCTGCGCACCCTCAACAGCCACCTGGAAAGCCGGGTGGCCGAGCGCACCCGCGACCTGGAGGATGCCCTGGCACGCCTCACCGCCGAATCCCGCGAGCGCGAGGCCATCCAGGAGGCGCTGCGGCAGTCGCAGAAGATGGAAGCCGTGGGGCAGCTCACCGGCGGCCTCGCGCACGATTTCAACAACCTGCTGGCCACCATCAGCGGCAGTCTCGAACTGCTCAACCGGCGCGTGGCGCAGGGGCGCTTCGACGATCTCGCCCGCTATGTGACGGTCGGCCAGGGCGCAGCGCGCCGCGCCGCCTCGCTGACCCACCGCATGCTGGCGTTCTCGCGCCGGCAGACGCTCGACCCCAAGCCCACCGACGTGAACCGCCTGGTGCGCGGCATGGAGGAACTCATCCGCCGCACCATCGGCCCGGAGACGGAACTGGAGGTCGTGAACGCCGTGGGCCTGTGGACCACCCACGTGGACCCGCACCAGCTCGAAAGCGCGCTCCTGAACCTCTGCATCAATTCGCGCGACGCGATGCCCGGCGGCGGGCGGCTCACCATCGAGACCGCCAACGCCTGGATGGACGAGCGGGCCGGCCGCGAACGCGACCTGCCGCCGGGCCAATATGTGTCGCTGTGCGTCACCGATACCGGCACCGGCATGGCGCCCGAGGTGATGCGCCGCATCTTCGAACCCTTCTTCACCACCAAGCCGATCGGCATGGGCACCGGCCTGGGCCTGTCGATGGTGTATGGATTCGCGCGGCAATCGGGCGGGCAGGTGCGCGCGTATTCCGAACCGGGCATGGGCACGACGATGTGCATCTACCTGCCTCGCCACGAAGCACAGCCCGAGGACTCCGGCATCCCCACCCTGCAGCTGCCCGAGGCCGGAGAAGGATCGGGGGTCGTGCTGGTGGTGGACGACGAGCCGAGCGTGCGCGCCCTGGTGGTGGAAGTGCTGCACGAGATGGGCTACCAGACCATCGAGGCGCACGACGGCGCTTCCGCCCTGCAGGTGCTGCAGTCGCGCACCCACCTGGACCTGCTCATCACCGACGTCGGCCTGCCCGGCGGCATGAACGGACGCCAGCTGGCCGACGGCGGGCGCCTCACGCGGCCCGACCTGCAGATCCTCTTCATCACCGGCTACGCCGAGAACGCGGCCGTGGGCAATGGCCACCTGGAGCGCGGCATGCACGTGCTGACCAAGCCCTTCACGCTCGACGCGCTGGCCCACCGCGTGCGAACCCTCATCCGGCAACCGTCATGAGGCCTGCCGCAGCAGACTGCCTGGGCGCCCTGCGGGACGCCACGCGCACGCGGCATGAGCACCTCGACGCGAACCTGCCCATCGCACGCCCGGGCGCCGGGCTGGAGGAGTACGTCCACCATGCACGCGCCCTGGCGGCCTGGCTCCAGGTGCTGTCCCCGCTGCTGCGCCTGATCGACGACGGAGCATCCGCCTGGCGGCTGGACGATCCGGCGCGGCGGGAGGCCCTGCACGACGATCTGGCGGATGCCGCAGCCGCCCTGCCACCGTGCGCGGCCCCGCTCGCGCGCGCGGCCATCGACACGGCGCTCGCGGCGTGCCCCGGACGACAGGCGGCCGTGGCCTGGGGAATGGCCTACGTGGTGGAAGGGTCTCAGCTCGGAGGACAATGGCTCTACCGGCGACTGGCCCAGCCCCTGGCGCCCCACCCGCTGCGGTATCTGCAGGGCAGCGGCAGCCGCACGGCGGAGCGCTGGAAGGATTTCACTGCCCGCCTGGCCCGCAACGTGCAGACGCCGGCCGACATCGAAGCCGCCTGCGCCGGGGCGCGCGCGGCTTTCGATGCCTTGCAACGGCTGTACGATCCCCAGGAAACACCCGCATGACTGCTCCATTCCCTTCCCTTCGCGCCGGCCGCTCCGTGGCCGCCCCGGCGCGATGCGGCTCGATGGAGCCCTTCCCATGACCCTCCCGCTCCACACCGCGGCCCCCGCGGCAGCGACCCTCGACAATTGCGACCGCGAGCCGATCCACATTCCTGGAAGCATCCAGAACCATGGCGCGCTCGTCGCGTTCGATGGCGAAGGTGTCGTCCGCTATGCGAGCGCCAACGCGGAGGATCTCCTGGGCTGCCCCCTGGAGCCGGGCAGCGTGCTCGAAGGGCTGCAGCCCCGGGCCCCCTGCTCGGCCGTGGCCGACAAGGTGCGCGAAGGCCTGCTGGCGCTGCACGGCGAAGTCGAGGTGCCCATGCCCGCGGAGTTGCAGGTGGGCAGCCGGCAGTTCGACGTAGTGCTGCACATCAGCGACAAGCTGCTCGTGGCCGAATTCGAATCGCGCCGGCACAGCAGCGCCGAACTGGCCGTGTTCGCGGTGCAGGCGCACCGGGCCATGGAAAAGCTGCGCCGGCCCCGCGCCATCGACGACCTGCTGCAGCTCGCCACCGAAGAGCTGCGTGCGCTGACCGGCTTCGACCGCGTGATGGCCTACCGCTTCCGGCCCGACGGCAGCGGCGAGGTGGCCGCGGAGTCCTGCATTCCCACGCTGGATCCCTACCGGGGGCGGCGCTATCCGGCCAGCGACATCCCCGCCCAGGCCCGGCGCCTGTATGTCGTCAACACGCTGCGCCTCATCGCCGACGTGGGCGCGCCCGTGGTGCCGCTGCAGCAGCGCGAGGCCGCGCCCCTCGACCTGAGCGCCAGCATCCTGCGCAGCGTCTCGCCCATCCACATCGAATACCTCGCCAACATGGGCGTGGCCGCTTCGATGAGCGTGTCCATCGTCATCAACGGCCAGCTCTGGGGCCTGCTGGCATGCCACCACATGCAGCCGCGCCAGGTGCCCTACAGCGTGCGCATGGCCTGCGATGTGATCGCGCAGGTGCTGTCGTCCAACATTCAGAACTCCCTGCTGCGCGCCCAGACGGAACGCACGGAGGCCGCCGCTGCCGTGCGCTCGCGCCTCGTCGCGGACATCCTGCACTCCGACGACGAATACGCCGCGATGGCCCGCCACGCGGCCGAGCTCTGCACCACGCTCCACGCCGAAGCGGCCGTCGTGGCCACGGGCGCCAAGCTGCAGCTGTTCGGCGGCATCCACGAAGAGGCGGCCCAGGCCATCCTGGAATGGCTCGGCACCGGCCCGGAGGACGTCTCCCCGGACCGCCTGTTCCACACCCATTCCCTGCCCCGCCGCATGGCGGCCCTGGCCGACCGGGCGGCACCATGGTGCGGCCTGCTGGCGCTGCCCTTCGACCGCGAACGCGGGGGCTGGGCGCTTTTCCTGCGCCGCGAACAGATCGAAACCATCCACTGGGGCGGACGGCCGGAGAAGGAAGTCCGCCCCGGCCCGCTCGGCCCGCGGCTCACGCCCCGCGGCTCGTTCGAGCTGTGGAAGGAGACCGTCCGGGCCACGGCCGAGCCATGGGAAGGCGTGGAACTCGACATCGCCGGGCATGTGCTGGACGAACTGCAGCGCGCGCAGCATGCCCGGCATGCCGAACTCAACCGCGCCCGCACCCAGCTCATGGCGGTGCTCGGCCATGACCTGCGCGACCCCCTGCACTCCATCAGTATGGCCGCGCGCGTGCTGGAGAAGGACGGTGACGCCAGCGGGCGCACCGGCCGGCTGGGCCAGCGCATCCAGTCGTCCAGCAGCCGCATGCAGCGCCTCGTGAGCCAGGTCATGGACATGTCCCGGCTGCAGAGCGGCCTGGGGCTGGACCTGCAGATCGCCCGCTCCGACCTCTCCGCCCTGCTCGCGGACCTCGTCGACGAAGCCCACACGGCCCACCCCGACATCGAACTGCGCATCCAGCTGCCCCCGCGGCTGGAGGCCAGCGTGGATGCCGACCGGATCGCCCAGGTGGTCGTGAACCTCATGAGCAATGCGCGCCACCATGGCCGGCCCGGGCATCCGATCCATGTCGGCGCCGATCCGCTGCCCGAAGGGGGTGCCGCCATCTCCGTGCGGAACGTGGCCGCGCCCATCGACGATGCGGTTGCAAGCAACCTGTTCAGCCCGTTCAAGGCCTCCTCGGCCGGCAACGCCCGCAACCGCTCCGGCATGGGCCTGGGGCTCTACATTGCCTATGAGATCGTCAGGGGCCATGGCGGTACCATCGCCTATACCTACGATGACGGCCATGTGGTTTTCTCGGTACGGATTCCCCCGGCGGGCTCGGGCACAATCGCCGGTTCCTGAAAACGGCCGTTCCGGCTGAGGAACCGCGCCACTTCATGCACGCAGACATTCTCATCGTTGACGACAACCACGAAGCGGCCGAGCTGCTGAGTGACCTGCTGGAACTCAACGGCCACCGCGTGCGGGTGGCGCTCAACGGTGCGCAGGCGATCGCGCTGACGCAGGCGCAGCCCGCGTCCCTGCTGCTGGTGGACCAGCACCTGCCGGACATGCTCGGTGCGGAACTGGTGCCACGGCTGAAGGACATTGCCGCCGCCGCCGGGCTTCCCGCGTGCATCGCCATCGGGATCACCGGCCTGAGCGCAGCCGAGCGCGCAGCCCTGGGCGGTTTCGACCACGTGCTCGGCAAGCCGCTGGATTTCGACACCTTCGACGCACTCATCGAGCGCTCGCTCGCCAGCCTGCGCCAGCCCGGCGGCACCTGACGCCGCTTCCCGCAGGCTTTTCCGGCCCACCGCTCCGGCCGCCGGCGTCCGTCCGCACCCACGCCGGCATGCCACGCCCGTGCCCGCCCATCTGCACGTAGGTGGCCACTGACAGCGCGTCGTAGGAACTTCCTGCAACCTTTTGTTGCGGCGCAACAGAACATGGCGGGGAGCCCTCCTGCCATGACGCAATCCATCCTCCCAGCCCTGCCTGCGCGACGCCCCGACCGGCGCGCGCGGCCGTGCGTGGACGGCAGCGGTCCGGCAGCAGCATCCCCCGTTTCCGCGCCCTTCCACGTTTGATCCTTCGGGAGTCCCACCATGTCCAGCACCAAGAACGTTCTCGCCATCGTCATGGCCGGCGGCGAAGGCTCGCGCCTGCACCCGCTCACGGCAGAGCGCTGCAAGCCGGCCGTGCCCTTCAACGGCAAGCACCGCATCGTCGATTTCGTGCTCTCGAACCTCGTCAACTCCGAGATCTACTCGATCTACCTGCTGGTGCAGTACAAGTCGCAGTCACTGATCGAGCACATCCGCCAGTCCTGGACGATGACGCGCTTCATCCCCCAGCACTTCGTGACGGTGGTGCCGCCGCAGATGCGCAACGGCCCGGAGTGGTTCCAGGGCACGGCCGATTCGGTCTACCAGAACATCCACCTGATCGAGTCGTTCAAGCCGGACATCGTCGCCGTCTTCGGCGCGGACCATATCTACCGCATGGATGTGCGCCAGATGATCGACTTCCACGTGAAGAACGACGCCCACGTCAGCGTGGCCACGCTGCCGGTGAAACTGGCCGACTGCAACCAGTTCGGCATCGTCGAGACGGACGACAACCACCGCATCGTCGATTTCGTCGAAAAGCCGCAGACGCCGCCGCGCCCGATGCCGGGCAGCTCGACGCACGCCCTCGCCTCCATGGGCAACTACCTCTTCAATGCCGACATCCTGCTGGATGCCCTGCGCGAAGCACATGAAACCGGCCACAGCGATTTCGGCAAGCACATCCTGCCGGCCATGCTCAAGTCCCACCGCCTCATGGCCTACGACTTCGACACCAACACCATTCCCGGCACCGAGCCCTATGAAGAGCACGGCTACTGGCGCGACGTGGGCACCATCGATGCCTACTACCAGGCGCATTTCGACACGCTGGGCGCAACGCCCCGCTTTCGCATGACCAACCGCCACTGGCCCATCTACGCCAGCCCGGACCAGGCCGAGTCGGCCCAGATCGAGAACGGCGTCATCCACCGCTCCGTGGTGGGCTCGGGCAGCATCGTGGACGGCGCCTCCCTGGACAACGCCATGCTGCGCCGCTCCGTCGTCGTCGAGCGCGATGCCCGCCTGGAACACTGCATCGTCATGGAGCGCTCGCGCATCGGCCGCGGCGCGCAGGTGCGCCGTGCCATCATCGACCAGGACAACGACATCCCTGCGCACGAACGCATCGGCTTCGACCTGGAAGCGGACCGCAAGCGCTTCCACGTGACCGAGAGCGGCATCGTCGTCGTGCCCCGCCAGTTCTTCAAGCCGCAGGGCCTGCAATCCACCACCCCCAGCATCGGGCGGGCGCGCCCCTCCGTGGCGTCGGCATCCGAGGGATCCGGCCTGAAGGTGGCCGCATGAAGGCAGGCGACGCTGCTCCACACATGACCTCCCGCCGCCCACGCGCCACCCGGCATGTCGCCGAGGCGGGCCGGCCGTTGCCGCTCGGCGCCACGGCCGACCGCAACGGCGTGAACTTTGCCGTGCACGCGCCGGGCGCGGAACGCGTGGAGGTCTGCCTCTTCGCGGATGGCGAGAACGAGACGCAGCGCATCGCCCTGCCGGCCTTCACCGCCGGCACGTGGCATGGGCATGTCAAGGGACTCAAGCCGGGCCAGCGCTATGGCCTGCGCGTCCACGGGCCCTACGCTCCCGCGCAGGGGCAGCGCTTCAATCCCGCCAAGCTGCTCATCGATCCGTACGCCCGCGCGCTCGACCGACCCGTGCTCGGTGCCGACGACCAGTTCGGCTACGAACTCGGCCACGAGGACGAGGACCATGCCATCAGCGGCGTGGACAACGGCGCCACCGCCCCCAAGGCCATCGTGGTGCGCTCGCGCTTCGACTGGGGCGACGACGCCCCGCCCCGCGTCCCGCCCTCCAAGACCGTCTTCTACGAGATGCACGTCAAGGGCTTCACACAGACGCTGTCCGGCGTTCCGGAAGCCCTGCGCGGCACGTATGCCGGTCTGGGATCGGAAGCCGCCGTCGCCTACCTGAAAGACCTGGGCGTGACCAGCGTGGAACTGCTGCCCGTGCAGGCCTTCGTGGACGACAAGCGGCTCGTGGATGCGGGCCTGGCCAACTACTGGGGCTACAACACCATCGCCTTCCTCGCGCCCGAACCCCGCTACGCCGCCAGCCGCGGCGACGGCGGCACGGACGAATTCAAGGCCATGGTCAAGGCCCTGCATGCCGCCGGCATCGAGGTGATCCTGGACGTGGTGTACAACCACACGGCTGAAGGCAACCACCTGGGCCCCACGCTCAGCCTCAAGGGCATCGACAACGCCGCCTACTACCGCCTCTCGCCGGAGGATCCGCGCTTCTACGTGGACTACACCGGTACGGGCAACACGGTGGACACGAGCAGCCCCGCTGCCCTGCGCCTCGTCATGGACAGCCTGCGCTACTGGGTCACGGAGATGCACGTGGACGGCTTCCGCTTCGACCTGGCCTGCTCGCTGGGACGCGACGTTTCTGGCGCCTTCACCCACCGCGCGGCCTTCTTCGCGGCGGTGGCGCAGGATCCCGTGCTCTCGCGCGTCAAGCTCATCGCCGAGCCCTGGGACCTGGGCCCCGACGGCTACCAGGTGGGCGGTTTCCCCGACGGCTGGATGGAGTGGAACGGCCGCTACCGCGATGTGGTGCGTGACTACTGGCGCGGCACCGACGGCAGCCTGCCCGCGTTCGCCGCCTGCCTCTGCGGCAGCGCCGACATCCTGGAGGCCCGCCGCCGCCCCGCGACCGACAGCATCAACATCGTCACCGTGCACGACGGCTTCACCCTGGCCGACCTCGTCAGCTACAACGAAAAGCACAACGAGGCCAACCAGGAAGACAGCCGTGACGGCGAAAACCACAACCGCAGCTGGAACTGCGGCGCCGAAGGCCCGACCGAGGATCCCGCCATCCTCGCCCTGCGCGAGCGCCAGATGCGCAACTTCCTCGCCACGCTGTTCGTATCGCACGGCACGCCGCTGCTCCTGGGCGGCGACGAGCATGCCCGCACCCAGCAGGGCAACAACAACGGCTACTGCCAGGACGGCCCCCTGTCCTGGTACGACTGGGAGCACGCCGGCCGCAACGACGCCCAGCGCCGCTTCACCGCGGCCCTGATCGCCCTGCGCACCGAGTTGCCGGCCCTGCGCACCGCGGTCGCCGACGGCGGCCGGGCCGATTGCGTGGGCGTGCACTGGCACAGCGTCTGGGGCCTGCCCATGACGGCAGAGGAATGGGACGACCCGCAATCGCGCTGCGTCGCCGCCCTGATGGAGGCGGATGCCGGTGGCTGCGCGGCCCTCGTCCTCTTCAACGCGACCGGCGAAGACGCGACCTTCACCCTCCCGCAGGAGGAGCAGGCCCGCTCCTGGACCGTGCGCGTGGACACCCGCACCGCCGACGTGCCACCCGCCGATGCCGCGCCAGTGGCTTCCGGAGACCAATACGTGCTGCCGGGACATGCCATGGCGATTCTCACCGCACTGGGCGCTTCCGGCGATCCCACTCCATGAAGCACCAGCACGACATGCCGATCGGCGCCCGCCTCCTGCCTGAAGGCGGCGTCCACTTCACCCTCTGGGCACCCGCCGCTTCGCGGCTCACCCTCCACCACCGCATCGCCCCCGGCACGGAGCCCGCGCAGGTGGCGGCCCGCCGGGATGCGGACGGTTTCTGGCAGGCCACCGTGCGCGAAGCCGGCCCGGACACGCTCTACCAATGGCAGGCGGACGATGGCCCGCTGGTGCCCGATCCGGCATCGCGCAGCAATCCCGACGGTCCGCACGGCCCGAGCCGCGTGACCGACCCGGCCGCCTTCGACTGGAAGACCGAGGACTGGACAGGCCGGCCATGGAACGAAACCGTGCTCTATGAATTGCACGTGGGCACCTTCACGCCCGAGGGCACGTTCGCAGCCGCCATGGAGCGGCTGCCCTGGCTGGCGGAGCAGGGCTTCACCGCCGTCGAACTCATGCCCGTGGCCACCTTCGGCGGGCGCCACGGCTGGGGTTATGACGGCGTGCTGCCGTTCGCGCCGCACCCGGCCTACGGCACGCCGGACGACATGAAGCGCTTCATCGACCGGGCCCATGCGCTCGGCCTGATGGTGTTCCTGGATGTCGTGTACAACCACTTCGGCCCGGACGGCAATTACCTGGGCAGCTACGCCCCGGCCTTCTTCTCGGAAACCCACCACAGCCCCTGGGGCGCAGCCATCAATTTCGACGGCGAGGACAGCGGTCCGGTGCGCGAGTTCTTCATCCAGAATGCGCTCTACTGGGTGCGGGAATTCCGCATCGACGGCCTGCGCCTGGATGCCGTCCATGCCATCATGGACGATGGTTCCCCCCACGTGCTCGAAGACCTCGCGCAGCGCGTGCGGCAGGCCACGGCGGGCCGGCACGTCCACCTCGTCCTCGAGAACGAGAAGAACGAAAGCCAGCGCCTGGCCTCCCGGCCCGAACCCACGCGCTACGACGCGCAGTGGAACGACGACTTCCACCATGCCCTGCATGTCGCCCTCACCGGGGAGCGCCAGGGTTACTACGCCGACTACGCCCATGCGCCGCTCGACGGACTCGCGCACAGCTTCGCGGGTGGCTATGTCTTCGCGCCGTCGCACCGCGACGACGACGGCCGGCGCCTGGCACGGACACCGGCCGCGCCCCAGCCCCTGGCCACGATGGTGAACTTCTGCGGCAACCACGACCAGATCGGCAACCGCGCCTTCGGCGAGCGGCTCTCGCACCTCGTGCCGCAGCCCGCGGCCGAACTGGCGCTGTTGTCCGCGCTGCTCACGCCCGCCACGCCGCTGGTGTTCATGGGCGACGAATTCGGCGCCGAAACACCCTTCCTGTACTTCGCCGACTGGACGGGCGAGCTCCGCGAGGCGGTGCGCCAGGGGCGCCAGCGCGAATTCCGGCTCGAAGCCGGCTCCGGCAGGGAGCTGCCCGATCCCTGCGACGCCGCCACCCTCGAACGCAGCCGCCTCGAATGGCGGCAGGCCGAAGGCCCCGCAGGACAGGAGCGGCTCGCGCTGGTCCGCAATGCCCTCGCCGCGCGCCGGCAATGGATCGCTCCGCGCCTGTCCCGGCTGCGTTCCGGAACGCACACGGCGCGCCGCGTGGGACCGGCCGGGCTGCAGGTGGAATGGGACTATGACGATGGAGCACGCCTCGTGATGCAAATGAACCTGGGCACGGAAGCCGTGGTCGAGGGCCTCGGGCAGCCGGCCAGCGCGCCCGGCACGCCGGTCTTCCAGCACCGCTGGGAAGGCGGTGGCGCCTGGGCGCCGTGGTCCGCGCGGTGGATGCTGCAGGAGGTGCCGGCATGAACGGCCACCACCACGAGGGCCACGACGGCCTGCACGAACGCGCCCGCCGGGCAGGCATCGCGCTCCAGTACGCCAGTTTCTGGGGTGAACACCGCGACGTGCCGCCGGAGGTTCTCGAGCGCGCCCTGTCGGCCATGGGATCGCATACCGACGCCGGTGCGCTGCCGGCGCCCATCGTGGTGGAGGAAGGCCAGCCAGCCGAGATCGAATGGCATGCCGCCGCCTCCTGGCGGCTGGTCACCAGCGAAGTCGAAGCCGAGGAAACCGTCTGCGACGGCCAGGGCCCGGTCGCGCGGCTGCCGGCCACGCTGCGCGCGGGCTACTACCGCCTCGTCGGGCCCGGAACGCAGGAAGAGCGCTTCGTCATCGTCGCACCCGCGCGCTGCTGGTCACCCGAGCCGCTGCGCCACGGGGAACGCTGGTGGGGCCTGAGCGTCCAGCTGTACTCGCTGCGCTCGGACCGCAACTGGGGCATCGGCGACTTCTCCGATCTCTGCGACCTGGTGGCCACCGCCGCCGCCCAGGGCGCTGCCTTCGTCGGCCTGAGCCCCCTGCACGCCCTGCGCATGGACCGTCCGGACCTGGCCAGCCCCTACAGCCCGTCCAGCCGCCTCGCGCTGAACCCGCTGTTCATCGACGTGACCGCGATGCCGGAGTTCCTGCGCAGCAGCGCCGCGCAGTCGCTCCACGCCGACGGCGTGTTCCAGCAGCGGCTGCAGGCCCTGCGCGCCGCGGAAACGGTGCAGTATGCCGAGGTCGCCGCCGCCAAGGAGGAAATGCTCGCCCTGCTGTGGGACGAGTTCCGCCAGGGCGACTGGGAATCGTTGAGCCCGCGCGGCATCGCATTCCAGTCCTTCGTGAAGGAGCATGCCGCCACGCTGGCGCCCCATGCGCTGTTCGAAGCCATCCAGCGCCACCTCGTGCGCACATCGCCCGGCACCTGGGGCTGGCCCGCCTGGCCCGAGGAACTGCAGGATCCCCAGGGCCCGGCCGCGCAGGCCTTCGCCAAGGACCATGCGGAAGCCGTGGCCTACCACATGTGGCTGCAGTGGACCGCCCACCTGCAGCTCGGGCAGGCGGGCGAGCGCGCCCGCGCCCTCATGCCGCTCGGCCTGTACTGCGACCTGGCCGTCGGCGCGAGCGACGGCGGCTCGGAAACCTGGACCCTGCAGAAGCTGTATGCACGCGGCATGAACGTCGGGGCGCCGCCCGATCCGCTGAACACCCAGGGCCAGGACTGGGGCCTGCCGCCGCTCAACCCCGTCGCGCTGGCCGCGGCCCGCTTCATGCCCGTGCGCCGCCTGCTGCATGCCGTCATGCACCCCGCCGGGGCGCTGCGCATGGACCATGTGATGGCGCTCATGCGCCTTTTCTGGACCCACGGCGGCGCAGGCACCTACGTCGCCTATCCGCTGCAGCCGCTGCTCGCGGTCCTGGCCGTCGAAAGCCATCGCCACCAGTGCCTGGTGATCGGCGAAGACCTGGGCAACGTGGCGCCGCAGATGCGCGAGGCCATGGCGCAGCGCACCGTCCTGTCCTACCGCCCCCTGATCTTCGAACGCATGGATGGCGGCGCCTTCCGGCCGCCCGCACAGTGGCCGGCGCAGGCCCTGGCCGTGGTGAGCACGCACGACCTGCCCACGCTGCGCGGATACTGGTCTGGCGAAGACATCGAGGTGCAGAAGCGCCTGGGCTGGCTGCCGGATTCGGAAGCCCACGCGCGCAGCCTGATCGAGCGTGCGCAGGACCGTGTCCGGCTGCTGATGGCGCTGCAGGAAGAAGGCCTGCTGCCTCCCGGCGCCACGGTGGATGCCCAGTCCGTGCCCGAAGCCACGCAGGAGTTCACGGCCGCGGTGCATGCCTACCTCGCGCGCACCCCCTGCTGGCTCGCGGCGGTGCAGATCGAGGATGCGATCGCACAGCTCGAACAGGTCAACGTGCCCGGCTCCACCGAGGACATGCAGCCTAACTGGCGCCGGCGCCTCGCTGTGCCGCTGGACCGGCTGGCCACGCACCCCTGCTTCGCAGCCGTGGCCTCGGCCATGCGCGAGCACCGGGGACGCCCCGCCATGCAGGCTCCCATGGAGGAACTGCCCGCGCTCGACACCGCGGATGTACCGCTCTCGACCTACCGAGTGCAGTTCCACAAGGACAACACCTTCGCGGACATGACTGCCGCCGTGCCCTACCTGCACGCGCTGGGCATCAGCCATCTCTACAGCTCTCCCTACCTCAAGGCCGCCCCCGGCAGCACGCACGGCTACAACGTGGTCGATCCCACGCAGCTGAACCCGGAAATCGGCGACGAAACCAGCCATGCCGCGCTGTGCGATGCCCTGCGGGCGCACGGCCTCGGCCAGCTGCTGGACATCGTGCCCAACCACATGGGCGTGATCGACGCCCCCAACCCCTGGTGGGACGACGTCATGGAACACGGGCGGTCCGCCGCCCATGCGGGCTTTTTCGACATCGAGTGGGAACCCGCCACCGCGAGCCTGCAGGGTCGCGTGCTGCTGCCCATGCTCGGCGGCCAGTACGGCCATGTGCTGGAGGCCGGCGAACTGCGCCTGGATTTCGATGCACAGGGCGGCCGATTCCTCGTGTGCTACTGGGACCACCGGCTGCCGGTCGATCCACGGCACTACGCCCGCATCTTCGGGGCCGTGCCTGCACCGGTCCCCGGGGAAGCCGATGGCGACAGCGCGCTGCAGGCGCACTCCCTCATCGATGCCTTCGGCCGCCTGCCCGACCGCGATACCCACGATGAAGGCGAGCGCGCCATGCGCCTGCGCGATGCGCCCCTCCACCAGCGGCGCCTCGCGGAGCTGGCCGGCGCACATGCGTGGCTGCGGCAGTGGATTGCCGCCTGCCTGGCCCACTGGAACGGCCGCAAGGGAGAGGCCGGCAGCTTCGACGCGCTGGACGGCCTGCTGCGCGAGCAGCCCTACCGCCTGGCGGACTGGCGCGTGGCCGGCGACGACATCAACTACCGCCGGTTCTTCGACGTGAACTCCCTGGCCGCGCTGCGCATGGAGGAAACCTCCGTGTTCGAGGCCGCGCACGCCTGCATCTTCCGCTGGCTGGCGGAGGGCCGCATCACCGGCCTGCGCATCGACCACCCGGACGGCCTGGCCGATCCCGCACAGTACTTCGACCGCCTGCAGCGGCGCCATGCGGCCCTCGCCCGCGCCGCCGGACGCGAGCCCACGGCGCTCTACCTCGTGGTGGAAAAGATCCTGGCGGACCACGAACCCCTGCCGGCCGACTGGCCCGTGCACGGCGCCACGGGCTACCGTTTCAGCAGCCTGGTCAACGGCCTCTTCGTGGACTCCGCATCGCAGGCCGCCTTCGACGACGCCTATACCAGCTTCACCGGCGATACCAAGGATTTCGAGGAAGCGGTGTACGAGTGCAAGAAGCACATCATCGAGACCTCGCTCTACAGCGACCTGGGATGGCTGGCCGACACGCTCTACCGCATCGCGCAGGCGGACCGGCGCACCGTCGATTTCACGCGCAACCAGTTGCGCATCGCACTGACGGAAGTGGCGGCGGTCTTCCCCGTGTACCGCACCTACCTCGTGCCCGACGGCACGCCTCCCAGCGACACCGACCGGCGCCACGTCGCCTGGGCCATCGCAGCCGCGCGGCGGCGCATGGGCACCAGCGAGGGCGGCGTGCTGGCCTATCTCGAAAGCGTCCTGCTCGGCGACGACGGCGCGGCCCCGCCCCTGCGCGCGCGTTTCATCCGCCGCTGGCAGCAGTTCACGGCCCCGGTCATGGCCAAGTCCGTGGAAGACACTGTCTTCTACCGCTACGTGCGCCTGGTTTCCCTGAACGACGTCGGCTCCGAGCCGCGGCGCTTCGGCCTCACCTGCGCGGCCTTCCACCAGGCCAACCTGCAGCGTGCCCGCCATCGCCCGCACAACCTGCTCGCCACATCCACGCACGACAGCAAGCGTTCCGAAGACCTCCGGGCCCGGCTCAACGTGCTCTCGGAAATCCCCGCGCTGTGGGAAGACACCGCCCTGCAGATGCGCGAGCTGGGCGAGCGCTTCACCACCGAGGTGGACGGCGTCCAGGCCCCGCGGCCGCACGACCTCTGGGCCCTCTACCAGGCGCTGGTCGGCATCTGGCCCACCCACGCCACCGAGCCGCAGGAGCGCCAGGAACTGCGCGAACGCATCCAGCAGTACATGGTCAAGGCCATGCGCGAGGCCAAGCAGCAGACCAACTGGCTGTTCCCGGACGAGGCCTATGAAGGTGCAGTGGCGCGCTACATCGACGGCGCGCTCTCGACCGAACGCTTCGTGCGCGAGCTGGAGAGGTTCGTGCAGTCCATCGCGCCCTATGGCTTCCGCAACAGCCTCTGCCAGCTCGCGCTCAAGCTGACAGTGCCCGGCGTGCCGGACATCTACCAGGGCTGCGAGCAGTGGAACTTCAGCCTCGTGGACCCGGACAACCGCCGCCCCGTGGATTTCGGCGCCATGGCACAGGCACTGCAGCAGGTACAGGCGCTCTACGGCCAGGGCGCCTATCCGTCGCCTGCGGACTGGGAGCGCCTCATGGCCCCGGTGCCGGGCCCCGATGCCAAGCAGCTGGTCACCTGGCGCCTGCTGCAGTTGCGGCAGGCCCTGCCCGACCTGTTCCGCCAGTCCACCTACCTGCCGCTCACGCTGGAAGGGCATGGTGCCGAGCACGCGTTCGCCTTCGCGCGCATCCGGGACGGCCGGGCCATCGTGGTGGTCTGCGCGCGCCTGCTCTACGGCCTGGCGGCTGCGGGGTGGCGCGGCACCCGGATCTCGGTCGCCTCCGTGCACCCCTTGCTGGCCAAGGCAGAGGGCTGGCAGGAATGGATGACGGGCCGGCGCATCGGCCCGGACACCGGCAAAGGATGGAGCGTGGAGGAAATCCTCGGGGAAGTGCTTCCGGACCGTCCCGGCCTGCCGTTCGCGGTGCTCGTGGGCGGAGAATCCGGCGCATGAAGATTCTCTTCGCCACATCGGAATGCGCCCCGCTGGTCAAGACCGGCGGCCTGGGCGACGTCAGCGCCGCACTGCCCCCCGCCATCGCGGCCCTCGGCCATGAGGTGGTGCTGCTCATGCCAGCCTACGCGGACATGCCGCTGCAGGGGCAGATCACGGGCTGGCATTCGCTGCCCGCCGAAGGCCCGTGGCCCGCCGCTCAGCTGCTGCGCGTGGACCGCGGCAGAAACGAGGTACCCCTGCTGCTGCTCTCGTGCCCGCAGCTCTACGCACGCCCGGGATCGCCCTATGCCGGCGCGCAGGGGGAACATCCGGACAACGCCCTGCGCTTCGGCCTGCTCGCCCACGTCGCCGCGCGCATCGGCACCCCGCAATCGCCCTGCGGCTGGACCGCGGACATCGTCCACGCCAACGACTGGCCCACCGCACTGGCGCCGCTCTACCTGCGGCAGTTCCGCGACGCGGCCGGCCCCCGGGGGGATACCGTGGCGCGCAGCATGGTCACGGTGCACAACCTGGCTTTCCAGGGCGTGTTCCCCATGGACTGGGCGCAGCGCCTCGGCATCGAGGACAGGCACCTGGGGATCGAGGGCGCCGAATTCTGGGGCCAGCTCTCCATGCTCAAGGCCGGCCTGCAGTACGCGGACGCCATCACCACGGTCAGCCCCACCTACGCACGCGAGATCCAGACGTCCGAACTCGGCTTCGGCCTGGACGGCGTGCTCCGCGCCCGTGCGGACCGGCTGCAGGGCATCCTCAACGGCATCGACACTGCGCTGTGGAATCCGTCGCAGGATCCGCAGATCCCGGCGCACTTCTCCGCCGACCGCCTCGAGGGCAAGGCTGCCTGCAAGGCCGCACTGCGCCGCAGGCTGGGACTCGCGCAGGACGATGACCGCATGCTGTTCGGCCTGGTCGGCCGGATGACCGAACAAAAAGGCATCGACTGGGTGATCGGCGGCGCCGAACGCCTGTTGCGCCAGGGCGGGCAGCTCGCCATCCTGGGCAGCGGCGACCCGGCACTGGAAAGCGCCCTGCGCGCACTGGCGAAGCGCCATCCCCGCCACATGCACGTCACCGTGGGCTTCGACGAAAGCCTCGCCCACGCCATCGAGGCAGGCAGCGACAGCTTCCTCATGCCGTCCCGCTTCGAACCCTGCGGCCTGAACCAGATGTACAGCCAGGCCTACGGCACACCACCCGTGGTCACGCCCACCGGCGGCCTCGCCGATTCGGTCGTGGATGCCGACGACCCGGCGGGCAACGGCACGGGCTTCATCCTGCGCGGGTCCAGCCAGGCCGCGTTCGACCAGGCCGTCGGACGCGCCCTGCACCTCTGGAAAACCGCCCCCGACGCCTGGCGCCACCTGCAGCGCAACGGCATGCAACGCGATTTCGGATGGACCGCCTCGGCCCGGACGTACCTCCAGGCCTATGGCGCCGCACGTAACCGTGCGGAAACCCGCCCGCAAACGGCCTCAGCCTTGTCCTACAGGGAGCCCCGGCCCGCGGCGGAATACTGATGCCACGCCGGCAAACACCGGCGCTCCCCGCGTTCTCTAGGAGCCCGACATGATCCGCAAACCCTGGCCTTTCCTGTCGTCGTATCAGGAGCGTGACGACATCGGCGACACCGTGGCGCCGGCATCGGCCGAGCCTGCCGACACGTCGTCCACCCTCCCGGCGGCTTACGCCGATGCAAGGTCCCGCATCCGGCCCGCACATGCCGCCATGATGGGCAGCCCTGTTTCCCAAAGCAGCCCGTCGCAGGCGTCTGCCTGAGCAGGCTGAAGCCCCGCCGTTCCGGCGATTCCGGCGGGGCTCCAAGCCTGCCGTTCCGGGCAAGCGCCAGGCTCCGCCACCCGTCGCAAGGCGGGACAGTTCATCCCCTGCCCACGAAGGGCATCTTGGTGGCCATCACCGTGTGGAACAGGACATTGGCCTCCAGCGGCAGCTCCGCCATGTAGAGCACCGACTTGGCGACGATGCCCACGTCCATCAGCGGCTCGGCCGCGACCTGGCCGTTGGCCTGGGGCACGCCCTGCGTCATGCGCTGCGCCAGTTCCGTGCCCGCATTGCCCACGTCGATCTGCCCCACCGCAATGTCGTACTTGCGCCCATCCAGCGAGGCGGTCTTGGTCAGCCCCATCACCGCGTGCTTGGTGGCCGTGTAGGCAATGGAGTTCGGCCTCGGGGCATGCGCCGAGATAGAACCGTTGTTGATGATCCGGCCGCCACGCGGGCTCTGCGACTTCATCACGCGGAAGGCCTCGCGCAGGCAATAGAACATCCCGTTCAGGTTGATGTCCACCACGCGCTTCCATTCATCGATCGGCAGCTCTTCCAGCGGCACGGCAGGCGCGCCCACCCCGGCGTTGTTGAACAGCAGGTCCACGCGGCCGAACCGCTCCACGGCCTGCGCGAACAGCTGCTCCACGGCCTGCGGGTCCGCCACGTCCGTCGGCACGGCCAACGCGCGATCGGGCGCACCGCCCTCTTCCACCACGGCTTGCAGCAGCGCTTCGCGGCGCCCGGCCAGTACCACCGACCAGCCGGCGCCCAGCAGGGCCAGCGCCGCCGCCTTGCCGATGCCCGAGCCGGCCCCCGTCACCACCGCGATGCGCGGCGTTCCGTTCGAAACCTTCATTGTCCTCGTCCTCTTGCTGGATGCAGGTCACCCCAGGGTGGGGCCGGGACGCTCCTGCCATCCCGGCGCCCCGCCAGGGCTCAGCGGCGCGACTTGCCCCGCTTGGCCGCCCCGGAACGCCGTCCGGAGCCCTTGGCCGCCGCCTTGCGCGGTGCCGCCGGGGCGTCCTGCGAACGGGCGGGCCTGGAATCGCCCTTGCGGGCCTTGTTGCGGCTGCGCTCCGCCCCCGCTCCATCGGCGGATGCCGGAAGCATCGGCTCCGCCGGCTCGCGACCTCCGCGGCCACGGGAAGCGCGCGCGGGCGCCGGCGACTCCTCGCCCTCGCGCACCAGCCGGAAGTCGATGCGGCGCCCATCCAGGTCCACGCGGCTGACCTGCACGCGCACCCGCGTGCCGATGGCATAGCGGATGCCCGTGCGCTCGCCGCGCAGCTCCTGGCGCGCCTCGTCGAACTTGAAATACTCGCCGCCCAGCTCCGTGATGTGCACCAGCCCCTCGACGTACATCGCGTCCAGCGTCACGAAGATGCCGAAGCTGGTCGCGGCGGTGACCAGGCCGCTGAACTCCTCGCCCAGGTGCTCGCGCATGTACTTGCACTTCAGCCACGCCTCGACATCGCGGCTGGCCTCGTCGGCGCGGCGCTCGTTGGCACTGCAGTGCAGGCCGGCGGCCTCCCAGGCCTGCACCTCGCGGACCGCGGCGGCGGACAGCGGCTTGCGCGGCTGCTGCGTCGGCGCCGGCACACGCGCGGCAAGGCGCTTGGCCAGCTTGGCATGGGCTTCCCCCGGCACCGGCAGTGCCGGCAGCCGGTACTTGGTCTGGCCCAGGATGGCCTTGATCACGCGGTGCACCAGCAGGTCCGGATACCGGCGGATGGGACTGGTGAAGTGCGTGTAGGCCTCGTACGCCAGCCCGAAATGGCCGCTGTTCACGGGCGTGTAGATGGCCTGCTGCATGGACCGCAGCAACATCGAGTGGATCTGCTGCGCATCCGGGCGGTCCTTCGTGGCCTCCGCGATGGCCTGGAAGTCTCCGGGCTTCGGATCGTCGCCGATCGTCATGCCCACGCCCATCGCCTTCAGGTAGCCGCGCAGGATCTCCTGCTTCTCCGGCGTGGGCCCCTCGTGCACGCGGTAGAGCCCCGGCTGCCCGCCCTGCGCGATGAAGTCCGCGCTGCACACGTTGGCCGCGAGCATGGCCTCCTCGATCAGGCGGTGGGCGTCGTTGCGCGTGCGCGGCACGATCTTCTCGATGCGGCCGTTGTCGTCGCAGACGATCTGCGTCTCGGTGGTCTCGAAATCCACGGCCCCGCGCGCGTGCCGCGACGACAGCAGCGCGCGGTACACGTCGTGCAGGTTCAGCAGGTCCTGCACGCGCGCGCGGCGCTTCGTCGCCTCCGGTCCCCGCGTGTTCGCGAGGATCGCGGCCACTTCCGTATAGGTGAAGCGCGCATGGCTGAACATCACGGCCGGATAGAACTGGTAGGCATGCACCTCGCCCTTGGCAGTGACCAGCATGTCGCACACCATGCACAGGCGCTCCACCTCCGGATTGAGCGAGCACAGCCCGTTGGACAGCTTCTCGGGCAGCATCGGGATGACGCGGCGCGGGAAATAGACGCTGGTGGCCCGGTCATAGGCGTCCACGTCGATGGGGCTACCCGTCTCCACATAGTGGCTCACGTCGGCGATCGCGACCAGCAGGCGCCAGCCCTTGGTGCGCCCGACGCGCGCCGGCTCGCAATACACGGCATCGTCGAAGTCGCGGGCATCTTCGCCGTCGATGGTCACCAGGGGCACGTCGGTCAGGTCGATGCGGTGGCGCTTGTCCTGCGCGCGCACCTTGTCGGGCAGGCCCTTGGCCTGCGCCAGCGCCTCCTGCGAGAACTCGTGCGGAACGCCGTACTTGCGCACGGCGATCTCGATCTCCATGCCGGGGTCGTCCACCTCGCCCAGCACTTCCGTGACGCGGCCCACGGGCTGCCCGAACAGCGCGGGCGGCTCCGTCAACTCCACCACCACGACCTGCCCGGTCTTGGCCGAGCCGGTCGCACCCTTGGGGATCAGCACATCCTGGCCGTAGCGCTTGTCTTCCGGCGCCACCAGCCATACGCCGCTTTCCTGCAGCAGGCGACCGATGATCGGGTGCTGGGGGCGCTCGATGATCTCGACGATGCGCCCCTCGGGCCGGCCGCGCCGGTCGTGGCGCGCGATGCGCACGCGCACGCGGTCCTTGTGGAGCACCGCCCGCATCTCGTTGGCGGGAATGTAGATGTCGGCTTCGCCGTCGTCGCGCTGCACGAATCCATGGCCGTCGCGGTGGCCCTGCACGCTGCCTTCGATTTCGTCATCGGAGTGAGCGATGTTTGCAACGGCTTTCGTTTTTTTGATATACAATCTGAGTCTTTCCTGAAATGCCCAGGTGGCGGAATTGGTAGACGCACTAGTTTCAGGTACTAGCGAGTAACATCGTGGAGGTTCGAGTCCTCTCCTGGGCACCAAGTTTAACGAGAACCAGACCGGTTTTTCGGCAATCGAGCCGCTTCCTTGTGAAGCGGCTTTTTTGTTGGTGGAGGCGCCGCTGGACTGCCGCTCCGGATCTGGTGGTCTCCGAAACAGTGGCTCCGAAGTTTTTTCAAAAAAATCGTCAACTTGTCCGGAACGGCAAAAAAAGACGCTAGAATTCAAGGATTCCTGAGATGCCCAGGTGGCGGAATTGGTAGACGCACTAGTTTCAGGTACTAGCGAGTAACATCGTGGAGGTTCGAGTCCTCTCCTGGGCACCAAAATTCAAAAGCCGCTGCTAAACCAGCGGCTTTTTTCTTTTTCGCTTGCGGCAAGTCCCCGGCGTGGCGGCGTGCCCGCAAAGCGTGCGAATTGTCCGGCACCAGCCTGCCCTGTCGTCTTCATATCCAGGGGCAGCCATGCTGCAGCGTGACCATGGCTGCCCCTGGGCACTGCCCATGCATCCGTTCCCCATTCCAATGAGATACGTAGCGCGCGGGCCGCTGGCAGGCGCGCGCAGCCATGCCTCCCACGGCAAGGGACTGGATGCATGCATTGTGCGGTGCATGCCGTGCGGGCTATGAGAGCCAACAGAATGCGCCCGGACCACTGAGCGCAGGGCATGCCGGAGGATGGACGGAGCCGCCCCCCGGCAGCCAGAGGGATGGTCAGCCCTTGAGCAGTGCCTTGAGCGCCTGCTGGAAGCGCCGCGCATTGCCGGGCTCGCTCGCGCTGGCAAGCACGCGCGCGGCGTCCTGCGCCCAGGTCTGGGCCGGCGGCGGATCGTTGCGGCGCGTCAGCAGTTGCAGCTGTAGGGCGCGGCGCGCGGGCAACTGCTCCGCGGGCGTGGGCACCTCGGCCGCCATCTCCAGCCTCAGCAATGCCTCGGACGCATCGCCTGCAGGTCCCGACGACACTGCCTGCGCCCAGGTGCTGCGCACGCCGGCAGGCACCTGCGATCCCAGTTCCTGTGCGGACGGCAGCTGCGATGCATCGCGTTTTTCCCATGCCGAGAGCAGCTGGGTCAGCGCTTCGCCATGCGCCTGCGCGGCCAGCCTGCGCAGCGCCGCCTGGGCGTGCTCCTGTGCCTCGCGCTGGGCGCGGAACGCGGCGTCACCCAGGCGCGGCCCGCGGGCCTGCGCCATGCGGTCACGGTCGCCGAAGCGGCCTCCGCGGTCACCACCATCCCGGCCGTCGCGACCATCACGTCCAGGGCGGCCGTCCCTGCGGTCCCGCTCGCCGGGTCGTCCCGGGCGGCCTGCCGGAGCGGGAACATCGCGCTTGGCGCCCGGGCGGTCATCGCCACGCACCGCCACCACGGGGCGAGCGGGCTTCGGCGCCGCGGCGGGCGCAGCGCCGGCATCGCCAGCCGCCTCCGTGCCTTCGGCAGGGGCAGCCTCGGGAGTCGCAGCCTGTGCAGCGGTGGAATCGGCCGCTGCCTGCTGCTGGCCCCGGATGGCCGCTTCCAGCGCGGCCAGCGCCGTGCGGATCTGCTGGGCGTCGCCGGAGGCATTGGCCTCCTCCACCGCCTTGGACGCATCCAGAACCGCTCGGTCATGGGCGCTCATCTCGCCCGCGGCCTTCTGGCGATCGGCCGTCTTGCGGTTGAAGGCCTCGTCGATGGGCTTGCGGAACGCATCCCAGAGCTTCTGCTCCTGCTTGCGGTCCAGCGGCACGGACTGGGCCTCGGCCTGCCAGCGCTGCTGCAGCGCTTTCACGGCATCGATGCGCAGCGCCGGTGCGGCGCCCAGCGCCACGGCCTCGTCGATCATGGCGTGGCGGCGCGCCAGGCTCTGCTTCTGCGCCGCTTCCAGCGGCGCGGCGGCTTCGGACAGGACCTGCTTCCACTGCGGCTGCAGTTCGGCATAGACCTTTTCATTCACGTGGCCGCCCTCGCGCCAGCGATCGGAGAACTGGTGCAGCGCACGGCTCACCTGCTTCCAGTCGGGCTGCGCGCCGTCCGCTGTCTGCGCGGCCGTCCAGGCCTGCAGTTCCTGGATCAGCGCCAGGCGCTGCGCCTTGTGCTCGGCAGCGTCGGCACGCACCTTCTCCAGCCAGGCCTCCACCACCTTGTGGGCGGCATTGCAGGCCTCGTCGAATTTCTTCCAGAGGGCGTGGTTCGCCGGGCCGCCCTGGTCGGTCTGCTTCCACTGCTCACGCAGCTGGCGCAGGCTTTCCTGGATCTTGCGGCCACCCAGTGCCTGGCCTTCGGGGCGCTTGAGCAGCCCTTCCGCCTTGGCCACGAGGTCCTCGCGCACCTGGTCGGCGCTCCAGCGCTGCCAGCCCTGCAGTTCACCCGCAGCGACGAGCGCGGTGTGCACGTCGTGTTCCAGGGCCGTGTCGATATGGCGGCCGTGCTGCTTCAGCACGGTGCGCAGGGCCGTGGCGGCGCCGGCGGACGCCTTGCCATGGCCCTGGGCGGTTTCTTCCTGCAGCTTGGCCAGTGCGGCGCGCACGGCCTGCTCGGCCTTCTCGCGCAGCGCCGGATCGGTCTTGGCCGCCGCACGGGCGGGGGCCGCCGGAGCAGCGCCGGAAGCCGCCGTATCGGCCAGCGGCTCGCCGCCGCGCGCGATGCGCAGTTCCTCCGCCCAGACCGGCACGGGGGGCAGCGGTGCCTCGGGATTCTCGGCAGCGGCCGCCGCCTGCGCGATGGCCGGCTGGAAAGCGTTCCACACCACGAGCAGCTGCGTGCGGGAGGCTTCCAGCTGGGGCGGGAAGCGGGCCTCGACGCTGGGCCATGCGGGATCGCCCGACAGCTCGTCGGCCTGCTGCTGCCAGCGCTCGACATCGGTGCGCAGCGCCTCCAGGGCCGCCTGCGCGTCGCGCCAGGGCTTGGTGGAGAGCACGTCGATGCGCTGGGCCAGCAGGACGGCCGCCTCGCGCTGTACCTGCACGCGGTGCTGCAGATCCTCGATGACCTTCATGCGCTCGGCCAGGCGGGCCTTGAGCGATGCCAGGGGCTCCCGGGACAGGGGCGCACCGGCCTTGGCCGCATCGCGCTGCCAGGCGAGCGCGTCGGCAATGTGGAAGCGGGAGGCATCGAGCAGCGCGGTGGCCTTTTCGGCCCATTCGGCAGCGATGGCTTCCTGGCCCTTGGCGCGGCGGATCTCGTCGAGGCGCTCGCGCACGGCACGGGCCGCGCCCTTGTCGCGTCCGCTCAGTTCCTTGAACACTTCCTGCAACTGCTCGGGCGTGGGCTGTGTAGCCAGCCAGTCGCGGATGCGCGAGGCACGCTCGCCCGACGTGGCGGCGGAAAAGGCCCCGCCCGTCAACGCGTCCAGCGGATGCGGCTCGGAGGCTTTGGCCGGGGCCGGGTTCACTTCAGGGGCGTCAGACATTTTGTTGCGAGAAGAAAAAGGAAACATGGTTCTGGTCAGGAGGGGCCAGGTGCCGAAAGCACCAGTGCCCGTACGCCGGGATCACGGCCCGGCGAGCGTCGAAGGCGCTATTTTGGCCCGGTTTTGTCCGCCGGCCCGGAGATAAGCCTGGCGCGCCCGGGAAACGGAGGCCCGGAACACGGCCCGAGCATGCCATATGGGGCCGCGCCTCCCGGGTACAACCACCCTCCTCAGGCCGCTTCAGGCCGCTTCAGCGCGTGGAAAGCGCCAACTCCGCCTGGGGCGCGGCGCCCTCCCGGCGCGCATCCATGCGCGGAGCCGCCACGAACAGCCGCTCCAGCGGCACGCCGCGCCGCGCAAGTTCGTCGCGCACCGCCACAGCGCGCGCCTGCGCCAGTTCGCGCAGGGCGTCCCCGGGCACCTTCATCTGGGCCAGCAGCAGCGCCTCCATCTCCGGGACGGGAATGTCCCGCGCCAGGCCCAGCAGGTTGCGGGGCTTGGGAATGTCCGTGCGGCGGTAGAGCTCCCGTAGTGCATCGGCATAGGCCTGCGCCTGGGCGGCGTCCGGGCCACCCGGGGCCATCGGTGCGCCATGCATATCCGCATCCGGGCGCGCCGCCGGCTGGCGCCGCTGCTGCAATGCCTGGACCTGCGAGCGCAGGCGTTCGCGCTTCCAGCCTTCTTCCTCGGCTTCCGCCACGGCATGGCCGGTCACGGTCAGTTGCAGGGCCGGCCGGTCGCGCAGCGATTGCGCCACCTTGTCCAGCCCCTGCAGGGCCGTGGCATCCAGTACCGCACTGCCGGGCGCGAAAGCCACGGCACCCTGCTCCTCGGTCCCACCCGCGAAGGCCTTGGCCAGCAGCGAAAAAGGCGAGGTCACGGCCTTGAGGACCAGGCTGCCCACGGCCCGCAGGATCACCGGCCCCAGGCTGAACTGGGGATCGTTGAGCGAACCGCTGATGGGCAGGTCCAGGTCGATCACCCCGTTGCTGTCCGCCAGCAGCGCCGCGGCCAGCCGCACCGGCAGGCTGGCGGAAGCGCCCTCCACGGGATCGCTGAAGGTGAGCTGGTGCAGCACCAGGCGGTTGCCGGCGGTGAGCTGCCCGTCGGGCTGGACCTTGTAGCGCACGTCCATGCTCAGCTTGCCACGCTCTATACCGTGGCCGGCGTACTTGATGGCATAGGGCGACAGTGGCGGCAGCTCCAGGTCCCGCACCCGGCCCTGGATGTCCAGCGCCAGCGGCTTCGCCAGGGGGTTGATGCGTCCGGAAATCTCCAGCGGCGCTGAACCCTGCGCTTTGCCGCTGAGCTCCAGCTCCGCCATCGCGGGCTCGCCGCCTCCGGGCGCAGGCTCGGAAGAGAACGCGCCGATGCGCCCCGCCAGATCGCCGAGATCGGCGGAGTAGTTGGGCTCGATGAAGTAGTCGGTGAAACGCACGCCCCCCGCGGACAGCACCACCGGCCCGAAGTGCAGCACCGGGCTGGCACGGGAAGCCGCAACGGCCTGGGTTGCCGGGTCGGCGCCGGTACGGCCCGCTGTCGCGGGGCGGACAGCAGCGGCACCGCCGGCGTCAGCCAGGGCCGGGGCAGGACCGGGCGCCGGTTCCGGCCGGGATGAGGCCTCCGGGCCGCGAACCAGGTCCTGCAGGTTGAGCCGGCCGTTCTTCTGCAGCACGATGCGCGCGAAGAAATCCCGCAATGCCGTTTCCCGCACATCCACGCGCGCGGGCGCGCCGGGCGCCATTTCCCATTGCACGCCCTGGAGGGCCAGATTGCGCCAGCGCAGCAGTTCCTCGCCACGGGGCGGTGCGGGCGGAGTCCCCGCGGCCGTTTCCGGCCCCGGCGCCGGGGCGGGCGCTCGCACGCGCACTTCGTCCAGCGCGGCATTGCCGCGCACCGAGGCCTTCGCTCCGGCTGCCGTGGCGGCATAGTCCACATCGCCTTCGAAACCCGCCTCGGCCCGAACGATGCGCACGTTCAGCCATGGGGCCGCATACGGCTCCAGCAGGTGCACGGGCAAATGCTGGGCCTGCAGGCGGCCCTGCACGGCCAGGGGGGCCATCGTCAGCCGGCCCTCATAGGCCAGGCGGCCGGGTTCGCGCCGGCCCGCTTCCCACTGTCCCGACAGGGACAACTGCACCGGCGCAGCCGGGCCGCCAGCCGCCTGGGGCCAGCGCAGCCCCCGCGCCTGCAGGGCGATGGCAGACCAGCGCAGATCCACCGGGGATGCGGGCACCGCGTCGCGCAAGGCCACCGCACCGCGCTCCACCGACACCTCGCCCAGCCGGACGGACCAGGGGGCATCACCGTCCGCGGCCCGCGCCTCCCGGGAAGGGCCCCGGTCGGCCCCGCCCTGCAGAAGCCAGGCATCGAACATCCAGCGCCCTTGCGCGTCGCGCTCCGCCCGCAGCCGCGGTGCCCGGGCGATGGCCCGCTCCACGGACACTGCGCGGGCGGGCACGTCGATCCACGCATTCTCTATTTCCAGCCGTTCTGCCTGCACCCAGGCGCCCGGCGGCGTTTCCGTGCCCTCCGGCGTACGGCCGGCCTCGGCGGATGGCGCAGCGCACGGCCCGCCGGCCGGACAGGCCAGCGTGACGCCATCCGCCACGAACCGCGCCACCTTCGCCACCAGCGCACCGTTGGCATGGTTCCAGGCGACACCGGCGTCGGAGTCGATGTGCGCCCCGGCGCGCGGCGCGAATGCCCCCGCCGCATAACCGTCGACGGCCGAAAACGGCAGGCTGCGCAGCGATGCGGCCACCTGCCCCCGCCCAGGCCACGCGGTTCCCGCCACCCGCAGCGTCGCGGGCGCCTCCCCGGCCTCGCCGGCGCCGGACCTGCTGCTCGCTCCATGGGCGGCGGGCTGCATGCGGGCCTGCAGCCGGAACGGAACTCCGCCCTTCCATGGCCACGACAGCGACTGCGCCTGTGCATGGACACCGTCCCATGCCATGGCGACCGGGCGGGCCGCGCTCTCGTCGCGCCATGCCAGGCGCCCTTCCCGGACCGCGACGCGGTCTACCGTCACCTGCCAGGCCCCGGAAGACGGGCCGGCACCGCTGGCTGTCGGCGTGGCGGCCGGGGCACCCTGCACGCCACCGGCGCCAGCCGCGGCGGCCCAGTCCCACTGCCCCTGGGCGTCGCGCCGCACCGCGATCTCCGGCCCGGACCATTCGACCGAAGCCAGGTGCGCCGACCTGCGCAGCGGCTCCACCGACGCCGCATGGACATCCAGCGACTGGAACGCGACGGGCGCGGAACCCGGCGGCCCGTCCAGGCGCACGCCGGACAGGCGCGCATGTCCACCCACGGTCAGGCGCGGTTCCGGCCCCTGGAGGAATCCGATATCCAGCTCCGCCTCCAGCGTCCCTGCCTGCGGCCGCAGGGGCATTCCTGCGGGCCAGTAGGCACGCAGCGGAGACAGGTCCAGCCCCCGGATCTGCAGCCGGGCCTGTGTGTTGCGGTCTTCAGAGAATGGAGTGCTGCGCGCTCCGGTATCGAAGGTGCTCCCGTCCAGGCTGAAAGCGAGCCGCGGCGTCACCGTGACCTGCCGGTCGGCGGGCAAATTGCTGAGAAAGGGAATGCCGAGTTCCAATCCCGTCAGCCGGTGCGTCTGGTCCGTCGTCCGGTCGATGAACTCGATCGCGCCATCGCGCAGGGCCAGGTTGTAGAGCGCGAACCGGCCGCCACCGCCCTCCCCGCTCCCCGGGCGTGAGGCGCCCAACTGCAGCAGGTCGTCGATGTCGTAGTGGCCGTGCTGTCCGCGGACCACGCGCAGTCGCGGCGCGTCGATTTCCAGCGCGTCGAGCACCGGCGCCCAGCGCACCAGGGACTGCATTTCGATGTCTATATAGAGGCGCCGGATTTCTGCCTGGGCGGGCGCGCCTGGAGCCGCTGCCGCCAGGGCGATGTCATGCACGGTGAGCTCCAGCGTCCAGGGGCGGAAATCCACCTTTCCCACCGTGACGGCGCGTCCCGCGACGCTGCTCCCCCAGCGCTCCAGCCCCCACCGCACCAAGGGTGGCACGGCCAGCCAGGCCAGCGCCCACAGCAGCAACAGCGAGGCGATGCCGCCGCCAACCCAGCGCGCGGCGACGGCCGCAGCGGCCCGGCGCGCATGCCGGCGTCCGCCCGCGGGCTCCTGCGCCCGCTCCTCGTTTGATTCGATTGCACCCATGGCCGGGATTGCAGCAGATGGGCAGGCCGCCAAACCGTAACAATGTGAAAAACAGAAAGCCCGGCAGGGCCTGGTGACCACTGCCGGGCTTGACGGCTGACACAACGGTCTTTTGCCATCGTTTGCACCATGGAGGGTGAGCGTCCATGGGGCAGGAGGCAAGGTATTGCCTCCGAGGGTTTGCCGTGGAAGATTCCACCTGCCCAACCAGGGCACTGCATGCCGCTTGGATGGTGGTTTCCGCTTCGTCGGGCGATGCCTGGTCACTGCCAGACGCCTCCAATTTAACCAATCCGCGCGGGACGTCCAACCGATATTTGCAATCGATCGCGGCACCTTGATTGACCAAAACTTCCCCCGCCGCCTGGAGTGTCACAAGGGCTTCACGGTCGAGTGTACGAAAGCACTGCCGGGCATCCGAAAACTGTGTTTGCATCCATGTTTTTTAGAATAAATTGATCTAATGAATAGATGCCTTAGTATTGACCTGGCATTTGGCCCCCTCCTAGAATCCGCCAGCTTCGAAAACCGAGGCTGACCACTATCTCCATCGCTGCCGAATCCGGCGAAGTCGTTCCCCCTGCACCGCTGCGCAGGCTGTTTCCACGGGAACTGGATGGCGTACCAATCCAGGCGAGATGCCTGGCACGGGAGACCCCCACCACGGGTGTCGCCCGCAACAGGCCTCGACTCAGAAAGGAAGAGCTATGACAGCGTCAGGACGGGTGATCGGCGGAGTGCAGACCTTCGCATCCGATGTGATCGACGGTTTCCTCGAAATCACCCACAGCAGTTTCGCCCTGGTCGGGCTGACGGTCGCGTTCGGCGCGATCACCCTCACCGCCCGCCCGGACCTGCGGCAGGCCGGAGAGGAACAGCTCATGGGCTGGCTGCAGGCGCGCCAGGTGGCGGTGGTCGGTGTGCCCATGGAGCCCGAAGCCAGCGAGCGCGCCACGGCCACCAACCCGAAGGACCTGCCCAAGGAGCAGGCCGCCGTCGCGTTCTGGCTCAGCAAGAAATACCGCGTGGCGCCCGAACCCCTCGCCGCGCTGGTCTCCGAGGCCTACGAGATCGGCGGCCGCACCAAGCTCGATCCCACGCTCATCCTGGCCATCATGGCCGTGGAGTCGAGCTTCAATCCCTTCGCGCAGAGCGCCGTGGGCGCCCAGGGCCTGATGCAGGTCATGACACGGGTGCACACCGACAAGTACGAGAACTTCGGCGGCCATTTCGCCGCCTTCGACCCGGTGAGCAACCTGCGCGTCGGCGTCCGCGTGCTGCAGGAATGCATCGCCCGCGCCGGCTCCCTCGAAGGCGGCCTGCGCTACTACGTGGGCGCGGCCAACCTGGCCGATGACGGCGGCTACGCCATCAAGGTCATGGCCGAGCACATGCGCCTGCGGCAGGTGGCCAATGGCCGCAACGTGCCCATCTTCACGCCGCCGGCGCCGGCAGCTCCCGCAGCGACGCCTCCGATGCTGTCCACCCAGGCTCCGGCGCAGACCACGCTGCCAGCCAAGGCCGCGGGCACCGCCGCTGCGTCGCCCGCCGCCTCCCCGGCCGAGGACAAGCTCGCGCTGCTCACCCCGGGGCTTTGACGCCCGCGGCGGCGCCATCCCGCGCTGCTGTCCGCTACACTCGAGGGGTACGCGACTGGCGATAGGCGCGGTGCATCCGCGAAGGCGGGCGCCGCCGCTGACGTGGAAACCGGCAGGCACTTCATCCTGCGAACCACTGGGAAGCGTGCCGCACGGGCTGCAGGGCCCGTTGTGTTCCGCCGTTCGCCTGGGCAGCCCTTGTTTTTCCAAGGGACACCATTCACAGGACTGCCACGCCATGTACCAACGCAATATTCTTGTCGAACAAGCCGATCCCGAAGTGTGGGCCGCCATCCAGGCCGAGAACGTCCGCCAGGAAGAGCACATCGAGCTGATCGCCAGCGAGAACTACGCCTCCCCCGCCGTCATGGCGGCCCAGGGCTCCCAGCTCACCAACAAGTACGCAGAAGGCTATCCCGGCAAGCGCTACTACGGCGGCTGCGAGAACGTGGACGTGGTCGAGCAGCTGGCCATCGACCGCGTGAAGAAGCTCTTCGGCGCAGAAGCCGCCAACGTGCAGCCCAATTCCGGCTCGCAGGCCAACCAGGCCGTGCTGCTCGCCTTCCTGAAGCCCGGCGACACCATCCTGGGCATGAGCCTAGCCGAAGGCGGTCACCTGACGCACGGCATGCCGCTCAACATGAGCGGCAAGTGGTTCAACATCGTGTCGTACGGCCTGAACGAGAAGGAAGAAATCGACTACGACGCGCTGGAAGCCAAGGCCCGCGAGCACAAGCCCAAGCTGATCATCGCCGGTGCATCCGCCTATTCGCTGCGCATCGATTTCGAGCGCTTCGCGAAGATCGCCAAGGAAATCGGCGCGATCTTCTGGGTGGACATCGCCCACTATGCCGGCCTGGTGGTCGCAGGCGAATACCCGAACCCCGTGCCCTTCGCCGACGTGGTCACCTCCACGACGCACAAGAGCCTGCGCGGCCCGCGCGGCGGCATCATCCTGATGAAGGCCGAACACGAGAAGGCGATCAACTCCGCCATCTTCCCGGGATTGCAGGGCGGTCCGCTGGAGCACGTCATCGCCGCCAAGGCGGTGGCCTTCAAGGAAGCGCTGGCGCCCGAGTTCAAGGCCTACCAGCAGCAGGTCGCGAAGAACGCCAAGGTGTTCGCCGAGACGCTGATCGAGCGCGGCCTGCGCATCATCAGCGGCCGCACGGAAAGCCACGTCATGCTGGTGGACCTGCGCGCCAAGGGCATCACCGGCAAGGCGGCCGAAGCGGCCCTGGGCCAGGCCCACATCACCATCAACAAGAACTCCATCCCGAACGATCCGGAAAAGCCGATGGTGACGAGCGGCATCCGCGTGGGCACGCCCGCGATCACGACGCGCGGCTTCAAGGAAGAGGAAACCCGCATCACAGCGAACCTGGTGGCCGACGTGCTGGACAACCCGCACGACGAAGCCAACCTGGCCGCCGTGCGCGAGAAGGTGCACGCGCTCACCAGCCGCTTCCCGGTCTATCGCTGACCGCAGCACAGCCCCGAGACTGCCGCCCCTGCAATGAAGTGCCCGTTCTGCAGCCACCCCGAGACGCAGGTCGTCGAAACGCGCGTGGCCGAAGACGGGGACTTCGTGCGGCGGCGCCGGCAGTGCGGGGCCTGCGACAAGCGCTTCACGACCTATGAGCGCCCGGAAGTCAGCTTCCCCAACGTGGTGAAGAAGGACGGCCGGCGCATCGAATACGACCGCAGCAAGCTCATCGGCTCGTTCAGCATCGCGCTGCGCAAGCGGCCGGTGAGCACCACGCAGATCGACAGCGCCATCGAGCGCATCGA
Organism: Paracidovorax oryzae ATCC 19882; assembly: GCF_000687165.1. GTDB lineage: Bacteria > Pseudomonadota > Gammaproteobacteria > Burkholderiales > Burkholderiaceae_C > Paracidovorax > Paracidovorax oryzae. The sequence continues at coordinate 123,745 of NZ_JMKU01000001.1, forward strand.
GGAAAAACTGCTCAACCTCGGGCAGCGCGAAGTGCTGTCCAGCCGCATCGGCGAGCTGGTGATGCGCGAACTCAAGAAGCTCGACAAGGTCGCCTATATCCGGTTCGCGAGCGTGTACCGGAGCTTCGAGGACATCGACGAGTTCCGGGCACTCGTGGACGAAGTGCGCAAGTAGGCTCTGCCTGCCGGGGATGCCGGCCAGGCACGGCGCGTCGGCCTTGGTCCTACGCCCGGGGCGCCGCACGCACTGCACAATCGACCGGCCCTGCCGCGCATCCGGCAACGGCCTGCTCCCCTCCCCCGATCCCCCGCTCCGATCCATGCAGTCCGACGCACCGACTCCCCTGTCTTCCGCACATCCATGGCAATTCTTCCGCGCCGGCGGCGTGGACCAGGTCATCATCCGCACGGGCGCGGACATCGCGCACCTGGCCGAACTGGACCAGAAACTCTGGGTGGCGCTGGCCTGCCCCACGCGGGGCGTGGAGTTCGACCCGCGCACGCTCGACCTCATCGATACCGACGGCGACGGGCGCATCCGCCCGCCCGAACTGCTGGCGGCATGCGCGTGGGCCTGCGAGCGGCTGCGCGATCCGGATGAACTGGCCCGCCCCGGCCCCGTGCTGGCACTGTCGGCCCTGGACGGCTCCACCGAGGACGGGGCGGCCCTGGCGGAGCAGGCCCGGCGCATCCTGGCGCTGGCGGGGCGCGAGGATGCGGAATCCATCACCCTGGACGAGGTGCTGGCCCGCAGCGAGAAGCTGAACGCCCAGCGCTTCAACGGCGACGGTGTGGTGTCTCCGGCCACGGCAGAGGACGATGCGGAGACCCGCGATGCGCTGGAGCGCATTATGGCCACGCATGGCAGCGTGCCCGCGGTGGCCGACCAGCCGGCCGGCGTGGACCGCAAGACGGCCGAGGCGTTCTTCGCAGAGGTGGATGCGCTGCAGCAATGGGCGGACGGGGTGCAGGCGCATCCGGAGGGAATGCCGCTGGGAGACCGCACCCTGCAGGCGGCCCAGGCCGTGCAGGCCGTGCGCCACAAGGTGGACGATTTCTTCACGCGGGCGCGGCTGGCCGCCTACGATCCGCGCGTGCGCACGGCAATGCACCCATCGGACGACGACTATGCCGCGCTGGCCCGGATGGAACTCTCGCCAGGCTCGGACGCCGTGGCGGCCCTGCCGCTGGCGCCCTTCACGCCCGACGGCACCCTGCCCCTGGAACGCGGCATCAATCCCGCCTGGGCCGGCGCCGTGCAGGCGCTGCGCGACAAGGCCCTGGTGCCGCTGCTGGGAGAAACAGCGCGCATGTCGCTGTCGGAAGCGGATTGGAAGCGCACGCTGGATGCGCTGTCCCCCTGCCTGAAGCAGTTGTCGGCCCGCCCCGCGACGCACCTGGACGCGCTCGACGCGGACACGGTGCGCCAGCTGCATGGCAGCGGCGTGCGTGAACGGGTGATGGCGCTGATCGCGCAGGACGAGGCCGAGAAGGCGCACAACGGCCACACGCTGGCCCTGGAAAAGCTGCTGCGCTTCAAGCGGGACCTGCTGCGGCTGCTGAACAACTTCGTCTCGTTCTCGGCCTTCTACCAGCGCGAGGGGGCGATCTTCCAGGCGGGCACCCTCTTCCTCGACGCCCGCAGCTGCGACCTGACGGTGCAGGTGGCCGACGCGGGCCGCCACGCCAAGCTGGCGGGGCTGGCCAAGACCTACCTCGCCTACTGCGACTGCACGCGCAAGGGTCAGAAGATGGGCATCGTCGCGGCTTTCACGGCCGGCGATGTCGATTTCCTGTTCGTGGGCCGCAATGGCGTGTTCTACGACCGCGACGGCCTCGACTGGGATGCGACCATCACGAAGATCATCGAGAATCCCACGAGCATCGCCCAGGCCTTCTTCTCGCCCTACAAGAAGTTCCTGCGCATGATCGAGGAACAGGTGGCCAAGCGGGCGGCCGCAAGCGATTCCCGGGTGGAGAAATCACTGGGCACCACGGCCGGCAGCCTGGCCACCGCGCCCGGCAAGACCCTGGCGAACGCCGCGGCGCCGTCAGTGCCGGGGGGTGCGTCCGATACCCAGCGCCGCATGGACGTGGGCACGGTGGCCGCGCTGGGCGTGGCCCTGGGCAGCCTGAGCGCCGTGGCCGTCGGCATCTTCGCGAAGTTCGTGGACCTGGGCGCCTGGATACCGATCGCGCTGCTCGGCATCGTCGTGGCCATTTCGGGGCCGAGCATGCTGATCGCCTGGCTCAAGCTGCGCCAGCGCAGCCTGGGCCCGATCCTGGATGCGAGCGGCTGGGCCATCAACGGCCGCATGCGCATCAACACCCGCCTGGGCGGGTCGCTGTCGCAGGCGGCCCATGTGCCGCCGGGCGCGCGCCGCATGCTGAACGATCCGTTTCCCGAGTCGCGCAAGCCGGCCTGGACGGCGGCCTGCGTGGCGGTGGTCCTGGTGGTGGCGGGCGTGCTGGCATGGCGCATGGGCTGGCTCCATCACCGGCCCGCCGTGCCGGCCGGTGCGGCTGCGACCTCGCAGGCGGTGCCGGCCGCCACCGCCGCCAGCGGCCCCGCAGTGGCCGCATCGGCGCCCTGAGGCCCTGCGCTGCAGCCCGCCTGGCGATTACAGGAAGGACGCCCGGATCGGCGCCACCGCCGGCACCACGTCACCGCACTGGGCGCGATGCCGCAGGGCATGGTCCATCAGCACCAGGGCCAGCAGCGCTTCGGCGATGGGTGCGGCGCGGATGCCCACGCAGGGGTCGTGGCGGCCCTTGGTGACGACTTCGGTGCTCTGGCCGTGAATGTCGATGGACTGGCGCGGGCTGATGATGGAACTGGTGGGCTTGATGGCGATCAGGGCCTCGATGTCCTGCCCGCTGCTGATGCCGCCCAGGATGCCGCCGGCATTGTTGCTGGCGAAGCCCTCGGGCGTGAGCGAATCGCCGTGCGTGGTGCCGCGCTGGACCACGCTGGCGAAGCCCGCGCCGATCTCCACCGCCTTCACCGCGTTGAGGCCCATGAGCGCATGGGCGATGTCGGCATCGAGCTTGTCGTAGAGCGGCTCGCCCAGGCCCACGGGCACGCCCGTAGCCTGCACGCGGATGCGCGCGCCACACGAATCGCCGGCCTTGCGCAACGCGTCCATGTAGGCCTCCAGGGCCGATACATCGGCTACCGGAGCGAAGAAAGGGTTGTCGTGCACGTGGTCCCAGCTTTCGAACGGGATCTCCACCTCGCCGATCTGGGTCATGCAGGCGCGAAAGCGCGTGCCGTGTTTTTCCGCCAGCCACTTCTTGGCGACGGCGCCGGCCGCCACGGTGGGCGCCGTCAGCCGGGCCGAGGACCGTCCCCCGCCGCGCGGGTCGCGGATGCCGTACTTGTGCCAGTAGGTGTAGTCGGCATGGCCCGGACGGAAGCTCTGGGCGATGTTCGAGTAATCCTTGCTGCGCTGGTCCGTGTTGCGGATCAGCAGGGCGATGGGCGTACCCGTGGTGCGGCCCTCATAGATGCCCGAGAGGATCTCCACCGCATCCGGCTCGGCGCGCTGGGTGACGTGGCGGCTCGTGCCGGGCCGGCGGCGGTCCAGGTCGGCCTGGATATCGGCCTCCGACAACTCCATGCCCGGCGGGCAGCCGTCGATCACGCAGCCAATGGCCGGGCCGTGGGATTCACCGAAGTTGGTGACTGCGAAGATGGTGCCGAGTGTGTTGCCGCTCATGGCGCCGGATTATCACAGAGCCACCCGCCGAGCCGGGCCATTCCGACTCAGTCATTGCACCAAGCGGCCCAGCTCAAACACCAACCAGCAGGCGCGGCCCTTGAACGAACACGCCCTCACCCATCAGACGGCCGCGGAGCAGGCCACGCCAGCAGACGCCGTGGAACGGGCTTCGCCCGACCACTGGCGTCGTCCCCCTTCCCGCCGCGCGCAGCGCAGCGAGAGAAGGGGGAAGCGGCGAAGCCGCTCAGGGGGTAGTGCTCCGCCCTGCTCAGGGGGTAGCTTCCTTCTCTTCTGGCCAATCGCGGATATAGGCCTTGAGCATCTGGTTCTCGAAGTTCTGGCTGTCCACCACGGCCTTGGCAACGTCGTAGAAGCTGACCACGCCCATGAGCATCTTCTTGTCCATCACCGGCATGTAGCGCGCGTGGCGGTTGAGCATCATGCGGCGCACCTCGTCCATTTCGGTCTCGAGCGTGCAGGTGAGGGGCGCGTCGTCCATGGCCGTGCGCACGAGCATGGTGCCCACGGTGCCGCCGTTCTTCACGACGGCCTGGATGACCTCGCGGAAGGTGAGCATGCCGACCAGGTCGCCGTGATCCATCACCACCAGCGAGCCGATGTCCTTGTCCGCCATGACCTCCACGGCTTTCGCCAGGGGCTCGTCGGCGGTGACGGTGAAGAGCGTGTTGCCTTTGACGCGGAGGATGTCGCTGACTTTCATGGGAGGTCTCCAGGGGGGCGCCGCGCCGCGGGGGCGGGCCGATCGGTGTTTCCTGCGCAATATAGCCCACAATGTTGCGCTGCGATCACACACAGGAGACAACGAATGCCCGGTTATTCCGACCCCGGCTTCGACACGCTGGCGCTGCATGCGGGCGCCGTGCCCGATCCGGCCACCGGCGCGCGCGCCGTGCCCATCCACCTGACGACCTCGTTCGTCTTCGAGTCGAGCGACCATGCGGCGTCGCTGTTCAACCTCGAGCGGCCCGGGCACGTGTACAGCCGGATCAGCAATCCCACCAACGCGGTGCTGGAGCAGCGCGTGGCCGCGCTCGAAGGCGGCGCCGGGGCCATCGCGGTGGCGAGCGGCCAGGCCGCGCTGCACCTGGCCGTCAGCACGCTGATGGGCGCGGGCGGGCACATCGTCGCGAGCACGGCGCTCTACGGCGGCTCGCAGAACCTGCTGCACTACACGCTGCGGCGCTTCGGCATCGAGACCACTTTCGTGCAACCGGACGACCTGGACGGCTGGCGTGCCGCCATCCGGCCCGAGACACGCCTGATGTTCGGAGAAACGGTGGGCAATCCGGGCCTGCAGGTGCTGGACATCCCGGCCGTGGCGGAGATCGCCCACGCTGCGGGTGTTCCGCTGCTGGTGGACTCCACCCTCACCTCCCCCTGGCTCATGCGCCCGCTGGAGCACGGGGCCGACCTGGTCTATCACTCTGCCACCAAGTTCCTCTCCGGCCACGGCACGGTGATCGGCGGTGTGCTGGTCGATGGCGGCAGCTTCGACTGGGAGGCTTCGGGGCGCTTTCCGGAACTGTGCGCGCCGTACGCGGGCTTCCACGGCATGGTGTTCACGGAGGAGTCCACCGTGGGCGCCTTCCTGCTGCGCGCGAGGCGCGAGGGGCTGCGCGATTTCGGCGCGTGCATGAGCCCGCACACGGCCTGGCTGATCCTGCAGGGCATCGAGACCCTGCCGCTGCGCATGGAACGGCACATGCGCAACACGGAGCGGGTGGTGGAGTTCCTGGCGAGCCACCCCTTCGTTTCGCGCGTCGGCCACCCGATGCTGGAGACGCATCCCAGCCATGCGCTCGCGCAGCGCCTGCTGCCGCGCGGCGCGGGCTCGGTGTTCAGCTTCGACCTGCGCGGCGACCGGGGCCAGGGCCGGGCCTTCATCGAGTCGCTGAAGGTCTTCAGCCACCTGGCCAACGTGGGCGATTGCCGCAGCCTGGTGATCCACCCGGCCAGCACGACGCACTTCCGGATGGACGACGCGGCGCTGGCGCAGGCCGGCATCGCGCAGGGCACGATCCGCCTGTCGATCGGGCTGGAGGATGCGGACGACCTGATCGACGACCTGAAACGCGCGCTCAAGGCCGCGGAAAAAGCCGGTGGAAAGGCGGGTGCGTGATGCAGGCGACCGTCAACGGCCACGCGGCCTATTGCTATACGGGCAGCAAGCCCTTCGACCCGGCACGTCCCACGGTGGTGATGGTGCACGGCGTGCTCAACGACCACAGCGTGTGGGGCTTCCAGAGCCGGCATCTCGCGCACCATGGCTGGAATGTGCTGGCGGTGGACCTGCCCGGCCACGGCCGCAGCGGAGGCGAGGCGCCGCAGAGCGTGGAAGAGGCCGCTGATTTCATCGTGGCGCTGCTGCGCACCCTGGGCGTGCAGCGGGCTGCGCTCGTGGGCCACAGCTGGGGCTCGCTGATCGCGCTGGAGGCGGCCGCGCGGCTGGGAGACGCCGCGACGCACCTGGCGCTGGTGGGCACGGCCTACCCGATGAAGGTGTCGCCGGCGCTCATCGAAGCCGCGCTGAACGAACCCGAGAAGGCGCTGCGGATGGTGAACGTGTTCTCCCGCAGCAGCCTGGCATCGCCCTCGGGCGCGGGCTTCTGGACGTTCGGCGCGGGCATGGCGCTCGGCCGCCGCGTGCTGCGCAGCAATCCGCAGGTGAATGTGTTCCACCGCGGATTCGTGGCCTGCGACCGTTATGCAGGGGCAGAAGCCGCCGTGGCCGCCCTCGCCTGCCCGGTGCTGTTCGCGCTGGGTGCGCAGGACCAGATGACGCAGCCCCGGGCCGCCCAGGGCCTGATCGCGGCGGCGCGCGCGGCGGGGCTGGACGTGCGCGTGGAGACGCTGCCCGTGGGCCACTCCCAGATGACGGAGGCGCCGGAGGAGACGCTGCGCGCGCTGCGGGCCTTCCTGGGTGCCTGAGGGTTCGCGGCCCCGTTCCAGGGGAAAGGCAGCCGTCGCATGCAGCGCACGCCCGCGCGCTTACGAATGGCGTTCGGAGCCCCCGGGCAGTGCGCCGCCCTGCTGTTGGACCGCCGCCAGCTGCGGCGCGAGCAGCCGGCACAGGCCGGTGAGGTCTTCCACCACGGCGGGCTCCGGTCCCTCGTGCGGCCAGGCGATGCCGGCCCGGTTGATCCAGACGGCCTGCATGCCGGCCTGCAGGGCGCCATGGGCGTCGAGCGTGGCATCGTCACCCACGTGGAGCACGGCCTCCGGCGGCACGCCGAGCCGCTGCGCGGCTTCGTGGAAGATGCGCGGATCGGGCTTGGCGACGCCGAAGGTGCGCGCCGTCACGCTCCCCTGGAAGTAATTCCCCAGCCCGATGCGCTGCAGGTCGGCATTCCCATTGGTGAGCGCCATGAGCGGATAGCGCGGCGCGAGGAATTCGAGGGCGGCGATGGCGTCGTCGTACAGATCGACCCGCTGCCGCTCCGCGAAGAACAGTTCGTAGGCCGCGTCCGTGAGGGATTCGTCCTCTCCGGTCCGCCGCAGCGCGGCGCGGATGCTTTCGCGCCGCAGGGCGCTCAGGTCGTGGGAGAGATGGGCATGCGCCTGCACGACCTCGGCGCGGACCACGGCGGCCGTTTCGGCATCGGCCAGCAGCGCAGCCGTGGCCGGCGCGCGCGTTCCCAGCCAGTCCCGCAGCACCTGCTCGGCCCTCCGGATGGCCGGCCAGATCGGCCAGAGGGTGTCGTCGAGATCAAGGGTCATCGCGCGGATGCGGGCGGTATCGAGCATGGTGGCCGAGAATAGCGCAACCATTGCATTCCCTTCCCTCCCGCCGCACATGAACGCATCCGCTGCCGACCGCTCCCAGACCGCCCCGATGCCCCGCACCGCCGTGCTGCTGTGCAACCTGGGCACGCCCGAGGCGCCCACCGCGCCCGCGCTGCGCCGCTATCTCGCCCAGTTCCTGTCCGACCCGCGCATCGTGGAGATTCCGCGCGCCGCGTGGCTGCCCATCCTGCACGGCATCATCCTGCGCATCCGGCCGGCCAAATCCGCGGCCAAGTACGCCAGCATCTGGATGCCCGAGGGCTCGCCCCTGGCCGTATGGACGGAGCGCCAGGCGACGCTGTTGCGCGGATGGCTGGGCGAGGCAGGGCTGCGGGTGCAGGTGCGGCATGCGATGCGCTACGGGCAGCCATCCATCGCCGGCCAGTTGAAGGCCCTGCAGGCCGAGGGCGTGGACCGCGTGCTGGTGTTGCCGCTCTATCCGCAGTACTCGGGTACGACCACCGCGAGCGTGTCGGACGACGTATGCGCCTATGCGCTGCGCACGCGCCGCCTGCCGGAGCTGCGTTTCGTGAACAGCTACCACGACCACCCCGCCTACATCGACGCGCTGGCACGCAGCGTGCGCGCCCACTGGCAGCGCGAGGGCGGGCCGGCAGAACAGCTCGTGATGAGCTTCCATGGCATTCCGGAACGCGCCGTGCGCCTGGGCGACCCCTACCAGCAGGAGTGCCTGGCGACCGCCGCGCTGCTGGCGCAGGCGCTGGGCCTGGCGCCGGACCGCTACCGGGTGACCTTCCAGTCCCGCTTCGGCAAGGCCAAGTGGCTGGAGCCCTATACCGAACCGACGCTCATCGAGATGGCACAGGGCGGCACGCGCAGCGTGGATGTGATGTGTCCCGGCTTCACCAGCGACTGCCTGGAAACGCTGGAGGAAATCAACCAGGAGGCGCGCGAGGCCTTCCTGCATGCGGGCGGCAGGGAATTCCGCTACATCCCCTGCCTGAACGCGGACAGCGCCTGGATCACCGCGCTGAGCCGGATCGCGCAGGAGCACCTGTCGGGCTGGGATACCGGGGCGCCGGGCGGGGCTGCAGCACCCGGCCCGGCCCGCTGAACTGCCGCACCGTGAGGCCCGCGCCATGTTCCGATTGCGCCTGTCCCTGGCTTTCGCCACCCTGGTCGCGCTGGTGTGCGCGCAGGCAGCCTTCGTCTATTGGGGTGCGAACCGCGTCTACAACTTCGCCCAGCACAGCCGTCTTGCAAGCGACATCCTGACCGAACTGAACGAGCTGGCGGCCAACAAGCAGCGGCTGCGGGTCTGGGCCTCGCAGCGGCTCATGAACGTGGATGCCTCGGTGGAAGTGCGCGACACCCTGCTGTCCAGCATGCGCAGGAACGCGGCGCAGCTGCGTCAGCTGACGGAGCGCGACGGCGCGCTGTGGGCCGAGATGGCGGAGAACGAGGGGATAGAGATACCGCCCGAAGTGCGTGAGCTGGGCGCGGCAGCCCGGCTTTTCGACGACAACATCGCGGCCGTGCAGGCGCGGCTGGTGCGCCTGCAGCCCCTGCAGCCGGGGTCGGAATTCTCGTCCGTCTGGCAGGAGCTGAACCAGGTGTTCGACATGGCCGACGGCCGTGACCTGCGCGAGCTGCTGAGCGGCGCCATCGCGCGACAACGCCGTGCCGTGCCGATCGCCCGCGCCGATACGGAGCGCGGCCTGCGGGAGCTGCGCACGCAGGCCGTGGGCATGGCCCTCCTGACGCTGCTCACCGCCGTTGTGCTGGCGCAGCAGCTGACGCGCCGCCTGCAGCGCCCGCTGGACCGCCTGCTGGCGGGCACGCGCGCGCTGCAGGCCGGTGCGCTGGACCACCGCGTGGAGACCGGTTCGCGGGACGAATTCGACCGGGTCGCCGAGCATTTCAACGCCATGGCCGCTGAACTCCAGGAGCACCGCCGCGCAGCGGATGCTGCGCGGCGTCGCCTGGAGGATGCCGTCGAGGCACGCACGGCCGAACTGCGCACCGCCCACGAGGCGCTGCAGCGCAGTGACGAGCGGCGCCGGCAGCTCTTCGCCGACCTGAGCCATGAGTTGCGTACCCCCGCCACGGCCATCCGCGGCGAGGCCGAGATCGCGCTGCGCGGCGGCGTGCGCCCGGCGGAGGAATACCGGCAGACCCTGGAGCGCATCGTCGGCGCCGTGGAGCAGCTCACGGGGACCGTGGACGACCTGATGCTCGTGGCACGCACGGAGGCCGAGCCGCTCGCCATGCGGCCCGGCCCGGTCGCGCTGCACGGTTTGCTGCGCGATGCGGCCGACCAGGCCGAGGCGCTCTGCGCCCTGTACGGGGTGCATCTGCGGCTGGAAGTGCCGGGCTCGTCGCCCGGCGGGCAGGCGGGCCCCACGCTGCACGCGGATGCCGACCGCCTGCGCCAGGCCCTGATGATCGTTCTGGACAACGCCGCGCGCTATTCCCATGCCGGCGGCACCGTCCACCTCGGATGGCGCACGGAGAACGAAGGCGGCGTCGGCATCGAGGTGCGCGACGAAGGCATCGGCATCGACGTGGATGAATTGCCGCAGGTGTTCGACCGGTTCATGCGCGGCAGCCGGGCCCGGGCGCACCGCGCCGACGGCACGGGCATCGGCCTGTCCATCGCCCGTGCCATCGTGGAAGCACACGGCGGATCCATGTCCATCGGGCCCATGCAGCCCCGCGGCACCCTGGTCGGCATCCACCTGCCGGCTGCATGCGTGGCAGGCCTGCATACGCCCGCGGCGCCTGCATGCGCCGCACCGGCGGAGGACAGCCGATGAGCATCGCGCAGATCCTGGTCGTGGAAGACGATCCCCGCGTCGCCGATTTCCTGCAGCGCGGCCTGCGCGCGGAAGGCTACGGCGTGCAGATGGCGCGCACCGGTCCCGAAGGACTGGAACTCGCGCGCGCCGGAGAGGCCGCACTGCTGATTCTCGACGTGATGCTGCCCGGCATGTCCGGACTGGACCTGTGCCAGTCGCTGCGGGCCGAAGGCGGCCAGGTGCCGGTGCTGATGCTCACGGCCCTGAGCAGCATCGAGGACAAGGTCGCCGGATTGAAGCTCGGCGCGGACGACTACCTCACCAAGCCGTTCGCCTTCGAGGAATTGCTGGCGCGCATCGAGGCGCTGCTGCGGCGCGGGCGCGAGCAGCGGCCCCGGGCGACCACGTTGCAGGTGGCGGACCTGGTGCTCGACCTCGAACGCATGCAGGCCAGCCGCGCGGGGCGTCCGATCGCGCTCACCGCCAAGGAGCTGGCCTTCCTGGAACTGCTCATGAGCGCCCCGGGCCGGCTCTGCAGCCGCGAGCGCATCCTCTCCAACGTGTGGGGCATGCACGAGGACCCGCTGACGAACGTGGTGGATGTCTATGTGCGCCGCCTGCGCAGCAAGATCGACGACGGGCACCCGCTGGCGCTGCTCAAGACCGTGCGCGGGCTGGGCTACCGCCTGGACGACGGCGAGGCCTAGGCACGCCGCCTCCACCGGGGCGGCACGTTCAGCCGGTGCGTTCATGCAGCGTTCATGTGCGCGTCAGCCGGGCTTCATCGCACGGCAAGGGTTGCGTTCATGGGCGCGCCGAACAATGAAGTCCTGCCCCGCCCTGCGGGCGACGCCGCCCACAGGCGGCGACCTGTTCGACTTCCCGAGGACAACTCCATGACCCTGATCCGCGCAACGTCCATCGCAGCCGCCGTGCTCGCTTTTTCGGCCCCCGTGTTCGCCCAGGCGCAGGCCCCGGCATCCGGTTGCCAGCCCATCACCGAGCAGCAGGTGGCGGCGCTCTTCGACCGCTGGAACGCATCGCTGCGCACGCTCGATGCCGGCAAGGTGGTGGCCAACTATGCACCCGACGGCGTGCTGCTGGCGACGGTGTCCAACCAGCCGCGCACGACCACCGCGCAGATCCACGACTATTTCGTGAAATTCCTCAAAGGCCATCCGCAGGGCCGGATCGACAGCCGGACGGTGCGCATCGGCTGCAACGTGGCGCAGGACGTGGGCACCTACACGTTCACCTTCCAGGACGGCAAGGAGGTGCACGCGCGCTACACCTACGTGTACGAGTTCACCGGCGGCGACTGGAAGATCGCCCACCACCACTCCTCGGCCATGCCGGAGGCGGTAGCCGCCAGGTAAGGGGGGGTTCTTCCGGCTCTCCGTTACAAGCCGGGCTTCAGGCCAGGGGTGTGCGCGCCAGGCGGCGGGCGTTCGCCACTGCGGCCCGGTGGACCGGGACAAGGCCCTTTCCGAGCACGCCGGCCGCTGCGTCCTGCCACTGGCGCGCCAGCTGCGGGCCGGTGGCCATGGTCCAGGGCGTCCAACACAGCCGCACCATGCTGGCCGCCATCGCCTGCTGGGCCAGCAGGGCCTGCATGCCCATGGCGGCCCAGGACTGCACGAAAGCCCATTGCTTCTCGGCGACCATGCGGCCGAATTCGCGCCGGTCGCGCTGCGAGGGGTTGGGCCCGGCGAGGGCCATGCGTGCCACGCGGTGCGCGACGACGGGCGGCACGGCCATGGCGAGTTCGGCCCCCTGGCGGGCCAGGGACCGGGTGCGGCGGGACGAAGGACCGGACATGGGGCATTCCTCGAAGTGGCGGCCCCCCACTCTACCGGCCGGCCGCGGCACCGGCCCCGAGCAACCGCGCGCGCCACGGGGGTTTACCCGCAGGGGAGGCTGCCGCAGGTCAGTCCGGCACGGCGATGGCGCCGCTGGTGATGGCGATGGCATCGGCCGCCGCCGGCGTGGCCGCGATGGGCGGCACGTTCGCCGCGGTGATCGCGGGGGCACTGCCCGGCGTGCCGCCGCGCGGCACGGTGCGCACCACCTGGCTGGCCGGCAGCGGCTGGCCGTTCACGAGGTGCGCGTACATGGCATCCAGCGCCCGGTTGAGGTACAGGTGCAGGGGAATGTAGCGGCTGTCATAGCCCGGCAGCGTGGCGGGCAGGCCGATGAAGGCATCGAAATGCTGGGCGTTCGTGACCTCGATGTAGCTCAGGCGGCTGCCCGGGCCTTCCACGCGCCGGTTCAGGGCGGCGTAGGGGCGCGAGGTGTGGTTGACCGGGATGAGCGCGTCGTCGCGGCCGTGCACGATGATGGCGGGCTTGCCCTGCAGGTTGCCGGTGCGGCGGGTTTCGTCGAGGCCGGCCTGCAGTCGCCGGGCGGCCGCGTCGGTGCCCGTCACGAGGGCGCGCAGGCAGAGCGCGCCTTCCAGGTTCCAGGTGGGCACGCCCGCGGCATTGAACGAGAACAGGTCGCGCACCGGCACGCCGCGGCTGCGGTCGTTGACGAGCTGGACACCGGCCGTGGGCGGGATGCCGTTGCCGGTGGCGAACAGGGTGTTCGTCACCGCGGCGGGCGTGGGCTGCACCGCGCCGATGGCCGACGTGGTGGCGAAGCTGTAGCCGCACAGCCGGTCCTGGACGCTGGCGCGCGACAGCGCGTTGGCGTAGGTGACGGCGATGGACGGAGCCACTTCGAATGCCGCGAGCGAGGCGTGCAGCGCACCCGATTCAGGCTCCCAGCCATAGGCGGCCAGGCGTGCCAGCGCCTCTTCGGCCTGGGCGGCCGTGGTGGTGGCCGATAGCAGGCCCTGGGCCTTGAGGCCGGCACAGCGGTTGGCGGCCACCGGGAAGGCCGGGTCCGCGAATCGGACGGCGAAGGCCGCCGCGAAGGGCGTGGAGGCCAGCGAGGGCGCGAGGGCGGCGCAGGACTGGTAGAGGTGGGCCTGGGTGGTGTAGTCGATCAGCGGAAGGCCGTTCACGGCCACGGTGCGCCCGCCGCGCTGCACGGTGACGCCCGCGTTCGCCGGCATCTGCACCGAGGGCTCCGACACGGCCACGCCATCGATGAGGCCCTGGGTGTCCTGCTCGGCCGCCGCGATCGCCGCGCCGCCGCCGTTCGAGAGGCTGGAGGCGATCACCGTGGTGTTGGCCGGCGTGAAGGTTCGCAGCGGCTGCCCGCCCGGTGAGCGGTCGCCGAAGCGCTCGTTGAGGATGTAGAACGCGAACTCGACCGCCTGCAGGGTGGAGCGGCCCCAGTCCTTTTCCGGGTTCTGCCCGGAATGCGCGTGCTTGAACGCCAGGCGCTGCGGCGTGGCCGCATTGAAGGCCGCCAGGTCGGCCGCCGACAGGCCCGCGTTGAAGGCGGCGCGCGTGCCCGCGAGCGTGGCGCTGGTGCGCGTGCCGTCGATCAGCGCGACGGTATCGGCCTGCAGGTCGTGGGGCGCGGTGCCCGTGCCCTTGTCCGTGTAGGCCACGGCGCAGCCGCGCTTGAGGCCCCATTCGCCGGTGGGAATGCCGCCGTAGATGCCGCGCGAGCCGGACGAGGTGGCGGTGATGATGCACGGGCGCGAGCGGTCGAAGGCATCCGGCACCTGCACCATCAGGGTGACGTTGCGGCGCCCCGAACCGTCGTCCGAATAGGCGATGGCTTCCGTGCCGGCCACCATGCCCTCGCCCGCAGTCGCCCGGCCCTGGATGTCCACGTTCGGGCCGTAGAGCCGGCCGTAGCCCCCGTCGGAAGTCGTGTCCACCAGCGCCCGGTAGTTCACGTAGATGGCATTGCGCCGCAACTCCTCCGCCGTGGGCTGGCTGCCCGCGTAGCCCGGCTGCGAATCGTCCTGCAGGCCGGAGCGGCCCAGGCCGCCGGTCAGCAGGTCGTCGCCCACGCCGTCGTAGCTGGCCTGGCGCAGGTCGTTCAGGTACGACGGGCGGACATTGAAGTCGTAATCGACCGATGCGCCGCTGCCTCCGCCCCCGCACGAGGAAGCGGCCAGGGCGGCGATGAGCAGGGGTGCGGTTCTGAAGACGGTCATGGGCTGAAATCTCCTCTCTGGGGTGGCCGGAGTATGAGGCTATCCGCGTCCGCCGGGAAACATCCGGCCACAGGTTCGACACGGCACTGCCCGGCAGGCAGCGGGACCGCCCTTTCATACATTCCATAAATTTCAATGCGAACCATTCGCAATATCTTTTAGAATGGCGGTTTGCGAACAGTGCCCTGGTGGGGTGCCCCGGCGGACGGTCCTGTCCCCGGGGCCTGCTGTGCCGACCCCGCCAGCGCTTCGTGGCTCCATTTCCCCGGTCCGCCCTCCAGCCCCCAGCAGCCCCATGTCCTCGACGCCCGCCTCCCTCACCGGGCCGCAATCCCCCGCGGCCATTCCAGGCCCCTCCGATTCCCAGGCGCTTGCCGCGCCCCGCGCGGAAGCGGCCCGTCCGGGCCGTGTCTGGGGATGGCCCATCGCCCTGGGCGTCCTGACGGCCAGCGGACTGCTCAGCGCCCTGGTATCGGATGGCTGGGGCGACACCTGGTCGTGGGTCGCGCTGGGCCTGCCTGTGGCCGTGATGGCGTGGTTCGGCTGGCTGCGGCGGCGCGGCTGACTCCAGCGCCCGCCACGCTCCATCCCCCCGCCCTGCCCCATCGCGCCGCCGGCACCGCGCCGGTCGCGGCCATCTCCCGTTGTTCCCTCCCCCCTGCCCGCCTCACGCTCCACTCTCCATCCAGGCCCTCCGCCATGTTCCGCCCCCATCCCCTCGCCCTCGCCGCCTCCCTCGCCCTGCTGGGTACCCAGGCCGGCGCACAATCCGCCGCGCCCGCCGCCACCGGCACGCCAGCGCTCTCGACGGTGACCGTCAACGCCAGCGCCGATGCCTCTTCCCAGGGTCTCTCGCCGGCCTACCCCGGCGGGCAGGTGGCGCGCGGCGGACGCGCCGGCATCCTGGGCACGAAGGATGCGATGGACACCCCCTTCAGCATCACCAGCTACACCAATGAGCTGATCCAGGACAAGCAGGCCAGAAGCGTGGGCGAGGTGCTGCAGAACGACTCCGGCGTGCGCCTGGCCCGCGGCTTCGGCAACTTCCAGGAGGCGTACTTCATCCGCGGTTTCGTCCTCGGCTCGGACGACACGGCCTACAACGGCCTCTACAGCCTGCTGCCGCGCCAGTACATCGCCACCGAACTGTTCGAGCGTGTCGAAGTGCTGCGCGGCGCCTCCACCTTCCTGTCGGGCGCCACGCCGTCGGGCGGCGGCATCGGCGGCGCGGTCAACCTGCTGCCCAAGCGGGCTCCCAACGAGCCGCTGTCGCGCGTGACGGTGGGCACGGGCTCGGGCGGCCGCGTCGAGACGGCGGTGGACATCGGCCGGCGCTTCGGGCCGGACGGCAGCACCGGCATCCGCTTCAATGCCGCCTACCAGGACGGCGACACCGCCGTGGACCATGAAAAGAGCCGGCTCGGCCTCGTGGCCCTGGGCCTGGACTGGCGCAGCCGCGACGTGCGCCTGTCGGGCGACATCGGCTGGCAGGACCACCGCCTGAAGGGCACGCGGCCGAACGTCTCGCTGTCCGGTGCCACCGCCGTGCCCGCTGCGCCGGATGCCTCATCCAACTTCTCCCAGCCCTGGGCGTATTCCAACGAGCGCGACGTGTTCGGCACGTTCCGCGGCGAGGTGGACCTGTCGCCCGGCGTGACGGCCTGGGGGGCCTGGGGCATGCGCCGCGGCAAGGAGGCCAATTCGCTCGCCAACCTGACGGTGACCGACGCCGCCACGGGCGCGGGTACGGCCTACCGCTTCGACAACACCCGCAAGGACCGCGTGGACACCGGCGAAATCGGCCTGCGCGGCAAGCTGCGCACGGGCGCGGTGGGCCATGAATGGGTCGCCGCCGTGTCGTATTTCGAGGCCGAGAAAGACAACGCGTACGCGATGGACTGGCGCAACACGATCGCATCCAACCTGTACCAGTACCGCCCCACGGCACAGCCCGCCTTCAGCGCCGCCACGCTCTACGGCGGCACGCTGTCCAGCCCCAACCTCACGGGCCGCACGCGGCTGCTGAGCTACGCTCTGGGCGACACGCTTTCCTTCATGGACGATACGGCGCTGCTCACACTGGGCCTGCGCCACCAGCGGCTGGACACCTCCGATTTCGCCTACGGCACCTCCGCGCTGCTCGCCCATTACGAGCAGAGCCGCAACAGTCCGATGGCCGGCATCGTGTTCAAGATGGCGCCGCAGTGGTCGCTCTACGGCAACTACATCGAAAGCCTGAGCCAGGGCCAGACCGCGCCGGCCACGGCCAACGGCGCGCCCGTGGCCAACAGCGGGCAGCAGCTCTCTCCCTATGTCGCCAAGCAGAAGGAAGTGGGCGTGAAGTACGACGGCGGCCGCCTGCGCGGGTCGCTGGCGCTGTTCAGCACCACCAAGCCCCGCGCCTACGTGGATGCCTCGAACGTGTTCGGCGCCTCCGGCAGGGACCGGCACCAGGGCGTGGAACTGGACGTGCAGGGCGAAGCCATGCGCGGCCTGCGCCTGCTGGGCGGCGTGACCTGGCTGGACGCGAAGCAGCAGAGGACGGGCAGCGCGGCCACCGACGGCAAGCGCGTGATCGGCGTGCCGCGGCTGCAGGCCAATGCCGGCGTGGAGTGGGACGTCCCCGGCATGCCCGGCCTGGCGCTGGACACCCGCGCCATCTATACCGGCGCGAGCTATGCCGACGGCGCCAACGCCCTGCACGTGCCCGGCTGGACCCGCCTGGACCTGGGTGTGCGCTACGCCACGGAGTGGAGCGGCCGCCTCGTGACGCTGCGCGCCCGCGTGGACAACGTGGCCGATCGCAACTACTGGGCCTCGTCCGGCGGCTACCCCGGCTCGGGCTACCTCGTGGTGGGCGCGCCGCGCACCTTCACGCTGAGCGCGAGCGTGGATTTCTGAGCGCGGACTTTCGCTGGAGCAGGACGACGACATGACCCCCAAAGCCCTCAAGACCTGGTCCTGGCTGCACAAGTGGAGCAGCCTGGTGTGCACCGTGTTCATGCTCCTGCTCTGCCTGACGGGGCTGCCGCTGATCTTCCACCACGAGATCGGCCACCTGCTGGGCACGGAGGTCGAGGCGCCGCCGATGCCCGGGGAAACGCGCCGGGTCAGCCTGGACCGGGTGCTGGAGGTGGCGCGCGCGCAGCATCCGGACCGCATCGTGCAGTTCGCGTCGCAGGACGCGGACGACCCCAACGTGTGGTTCGTCACGCTCACGCAAACGCCCGCCCCGACCACCGACTTCCGCTCGGTGGCCGTGGACGGCCGCACCGGTGCCATCCTCGCGCAGCCGCGGTTCGACCAGGGCTTCATGTACGTCATGTACAAGCTGCACGTGGACCTGTTCGCGGGGCTGCCGGGCAAGCTCTTCCTGGGCTTGATGGGGCTGCTGCTGCTCGTGGCCATCGTCTCCGGCGTGGTGCTCTACGCGCCCTTCATGCGCAAGCTGGACTTCGGCACGGTGCGGGAGCAGCGATCCACCCGCGTGAAATGGCTGGACCTGCACAACCTGCTGGGCATCGTGACCCTGGTGTGGGCCTTCGTGGTGGGCGGCACCGGCATGATCAATACCTGGGCCGACCTGGTCATCAAGTACTGGCAGCACGACCAGCTCTCGGCACTGCTCGCGCCCTATGCCGGCCAGCCCGTCACGCCGCAGGCCGAGCGCGGATCGCTGCAGAAATCGCTCGACGCCGCGCTGGAGCGCGCGCCTGGCACGCGCCTGTCGTTCATCGCCTTCCCGGGCACGGCGTTCTCCAGCCCGCACCACAACACCTTCTTCCTGCACGGCAGCGAGCCGCTCACCTCCAGGCTCTACCAGCCCGTGCTGGTCGATGCGCGCACCGCGCAGGTCACGGCCGCGCCGGAACTGCCGTGGTACCTCACGGCCCTGCTCATCTCGCAACCGCTGCATTTCGGCGACTACGCGGGCATGCCGATGCAGATCCTCTGGGCACTGCTCGACATCGCCACCATCATCGTGCTGGGCAGCGGGCTGTACCTGTGGCTGAAGAAGGGCTCCACCGCCACGCAGAAGGATAAGGAAGCGGCGTCCCGCCGCCAGCGCGACGGGGCGCCCGAAGGCGCCCCGCTGGAACCGTCCGCGGCGCGTACCGCGGGGAACTGATAACTCGCGAAGCGCCTCAGGGGGTTGTCAGCCTGCTTCAGGCCGCCGCCAGCCGCAACCGCCGGGCAGCCCAGCCGCGCAGCAGGCGGGGCAGCACCAGCACGGCAACGACGATCACGATGAGCGTGAGCGACATCGGCCGCGTCACGAACACCGACCAGCTGCCCTCGCCGATCGAGATCGCGTTGCGCATCTGCGCCTCGGCCAGGGGCCCGAGGATCATGCCGACCACCACGGGCGCGGTGGGGAAGTCGAAGCGGCGCATCATCACGCCCAGCAGGCCGATGCCGTAGAGCAGGAACAGGTCGAACGCACTCTGGCGCATGCCGTAGGCCCCCACCGTGGCGAAGATCAGGATGCCGGCGTAGAGCTGCGGCTTCGGGATCTTGAGCAGCTTCACCCACAAGCCCACCATGGGCAGGTTGAGCACCAGCAGCATCACGTTGCCGATGTAGAGCGAGGCGATCAGCGCCCAGACCAGCGCGGCGGAACTCGTGAACAGCTGCGGGCCGGGGTTGATGCCGTAGTTCTGGAAGGCACCCAGCAGCACCGCGGTGGTGTTGGAGGTCGGGATGCCCAGCGTGAGCAGCGGGATCAGCGCGGCCGTGACGGTGGCGTTGTTGGCGGCCTCGGGTCCGGCCACGCCTTCGATGGCGCCCTTCGTGCCGAATTCCTCGCGGTCCGCGCCCTTGGCGAGCTTCTTCTCGGTCGCATAGCTCAGGAAGGTCGGGATCTCGGTGCCGCCGGCGGGAATGCAGCCGAACGGCGTGCCCAGCAGCGTGCCGCGCAGCCAGGCCGGCACCGAGCGTTTCCAGTCGCGTGCCGTCATGTGGACCCGGCCCATGGCATTGCGGGTGTCCACCTGGCGGCCTTCGTACATGGCGGCATACAGCACCTCGGCCACCGCGAACAGGCCCACGGCCACCAGCACGATGTCGATGCCGTCCAGCAGTTCGGGCTGGCCCAGCGTGTAGCGCGCCGCGCCGGAGATCTGGTCCATGCCCACGCAGCCCAGCGCGAGGCCCAGGAACAGCGCCGTGAGCCCCCGCACCGTGCTCTGGCCCAGCACCGCGCTCACCGTGGTGAAGGCCAGCACCATCAGCATGAAGTATTCGGGTGGCCCGAGCTTGACGGCGAATTCGGCCACGGAGGGCGCGAACAGCGTCACCACCACGGTGGCGATGGTCCCGGCGACGAACGAGCCGATGGCCGACGTGGCCAGGGCCGCGCCCGCACGTCCGCTCTTGGCCATTTTGTTGCCCTCCATCGCGGTGACCATGCTGGCCGTTTCACCGGGCGTGTTCAGCAGGATGGAGGTGGTCGACCCACCGTACATGGCGCCGTAGTAGATGCCGGCGAAGAAGATCATGGAGGCCGTCACCTCCACCTTGGCGGTGATGGGCAGCAGCATGGCCACCGCCACGGCGGGGCCGATGCCGGGCAGAACGCCCACGGCCGTGCCGAGCGCACAGCCCACCAGGGCCCACAGCAGGTTGGCGGGCGTGGCCGCCGTCGCGAAGCCCTGCAGCAGGGCGTTGAAAATGTCCATCATCACAGCCACCCCGTTTGCGTGAGCCCCGGCAGGTTGATCGCCAGGAATTGCGTGAAGGCCCAGAACACGGGCGCGGAAATCGCCAGGCCGGTGAACACGTCCACGGCCCAGGTGCGCGCGGCGCCCGCGGCCGGCTGGCGGCCCGCGCGGCGCAGGCCCTGCACGGCCAGCACGTAGCAGATCGTGCAGCTCACGATGAAGCCCACCGTGCCGATGAGCGCGGCATTGAGCAGCAGCCCGGCCGAAACCCAGACGAAGGCCTGCCTGTCCGCACGGGCCGCACCGCCGGGCGCGCCCAGGGAGCGGAAGCCGCCGGAGGCCGCCTCCCACAGCAGGAATCCGCCGCAGACGGCGAGCACCACCGCGACCAGCCAGGGCAGGAAGTTCGGGCCCACGCCGCCGTAGCCGGCGTCGCCGGGGATCTGCAGGGCGCCCGCGGCGAGCGCCGCCGCCACGAGCAGCACGCCGCCGCCCACGATGGTCTGGGCGCGCCGGGACGGAACGGCGCCCTCGTCGATGTCGGCATCCGCCGCGGTAGGTGCAAGAGGCTCTGACATGATGGGGGTCCTCGGGAAAGCGGCCGTGGCGCACAGGCGCGCCGCCCGGCCGAGCGAAGCGGCAGGAAAGAGGAAAACTCGGGAAGCACGGCGGGCATGGCGCCCGCCGCGGCGGTCAGACCATGCCGGCCTTGACCATGGTGGCGCGCATGCTGGCGAACTCGGCATCCACGAAGGCACCGAATTCATCGCCCGCGAGCCAGGCGGCGGTCCAGTCGTTCTTCTCCATGGATTCGGCCCAGCTCTTGCTCTTCGTCGCCTGGGCCACCATGTCGATGAGCGCCTTGCGCTGCGGCGCGGAGATGCCCGGGGGCGCATAGACGCCGCGCCAGTTGCCGATCTCGACGTTGATGCCCTGCTCCTTGAGCGTGGGCACGCTCGATCCCTTCAGGCGCTGGCCCGAAGTGACGGCCACCGGCACCATCTTTTTGGTGTTGATGTATTCGGCCATCTCGCTGTAGCCGCCGCCGCCGATGGTGACGTTGCCGCCCAGGATCGCAGCGACGGATTCGCCGCCCCCACGGAACGCGACATAGTTGATCTTTGCCGGGTCCACGCCCACTTCGCGCGCGATCATGGCCGCCGCGATGTGCTCGGTGGAGCCGCGCGATCCGCCGCCCCACTTCACGCTGCCCGGGTCCTTCTTGAGCTGGGCGATCACCTCGGCCATCGACTTGAACGGCGAGTTGGCGGGCAGCACGAACACGTTGTATTCGCTCGTCAGGCGCGCGATCGGCGTGGCCTGCGACAGGTTGACCGGTGGCTTGCCGGTGATGATGCCTCCCACCATGACCGAGCCCATCACCATCAGGGAGTTCGGGTCGCCCTTGGCGGAATTGACGAACTGCGCCAGTCCGATGGCGCCGGCCGCGCCGCCCTTGTTGTCGTAGGTGACGGACGAGGCCACGCCCGCGTCCTGCATCGCCTTGCCGAGTGCCCGGCCGGTGGTGTCCCAGCCGCCGCCGGGGTTGGCGGGCAGCAGCATCCGGATCGCGGCCGCGGCGCGGGCCGACAGCGGCAGCGCGCCCGCGGCCGCGAGGGCCGCCAGGGATTTGAGGAAGGTATCGCGACGCATGGCTCTTGTCTCCTTGTGGTTTGGCGAACGGGGCCGATGATGCGCCCGCTTCCTGTCAAACGGCTGTCCGCCGACTCAGGGAAAACACCCATGGGGGCGCCGGCCGCGCCCGGTGCTATGGTCCCGCGCATGCAATTGCTTCTCGTGGAAGACGATCCCGCCATGCAGGCCACGCTGCAGCGCTCTCTCGCGCGCCGCGGCATGGAGGTGACCGCGCTCGGCGACGGCCGGGCCGCGCTGGCACAGTGGGCATCGCGCCCGCCCGACGCCGTGGTGCTGGACCTGACGCTGCCAGGGCTGGACGGCCTGCAGGTGCTGCAGCAGGCGCGTGCCCGGGGCCTGCGCACGCCGGTGCTGCTGCTCACCGCCCGCGGGACCGTGGGAGACCGGGTGCTGGGCCTCAATGCCGGCGCCGACGACTACCTGTCCAAGCCGTTCGACCTGGACGAACTGGAGGCACGCCTGCGCGCACTGGTGCGCCGGCTGGGGGACCTGTCGGAAGCACGGCTGCCCGCCGCGCCCTCCGCGGTGTCCATCGGCGCGATCCGCTACGAGAAGGACAGTGGCGCCATCTACCGCGACGGCGAGGTGATGGAGCTGACGCCGCGCGAACTGGCCCTCATGCACGCCCTGCTCGCCCAGCCGGGCCACGCCGTGGCCAAGGAGCGGCTGTACGAACTGGTGTTCCCCGGGCAACTGGACGTGCAGTACGAGGCCATCGAGGTGGTGGTGTACCGGCTGCGCAAGAAGCTGGCCGGCACCGGGCTCACGCTCATGACGCTGCGCGGGCTGGGCTACCTGCTCAAGGCGGATGCATGAGCGCCGTCCGGAGGTTGCCGCCGTGAGCGGTGGCGCGGGCCGCGCGCAGTCGCTGCGGCGGCGCCTCCTGCTGGGCATCCTGGTGCCGGTGGCGCTGTTCATCGCCTACAACACGGCCAGCATGTACCGCCAGACGCTGTCGGCCCTGCACACGGCGTACGACCGCACGCTGCTGGCGTCCGCCAAGACGATCGGCGAGCAGATCGACGTGTCGGGCTACGACGGGCAGGCCCGGCTGCGGGCCACGGTGCCCTATTCCGCGCTGGAGGCCTTCGAGGCGGACAACCAGAGCCGCATGTTCTACCGCGTGTCGGACCTGCAGGGCGGACTGGTGTCGGGCTTCGCCGAGCTGCCGTTCTGGCACGGGCGCATTCCTGCACGGCCGCCGTATGCCGCGCTGGTGGACTTCTACGACGACGAATTCCGCGGCCAGCCGGTGCGCGTCGCCGTGCTGCTGCAGCCGGTCGCCAGCCCGACGGGCCGCGGCATGGCGGTGATCCAGGTGGCCGAAACCCTGGAGCTGCGCCGCACCCTCGCGCTGCAGATCCTGCAGGCCACCCTCGCCCGCCAGGCCCTGCTGGCGCTGGTCGTCGCGCTCATCGTGGCGCTGGTGGTGCAGTGGGCCGTGCGCCCGGTGCGGCAGCTCAGCGAGCAGTTGCAGACCCGGCCCGAGGACGACCTGCGCCCCCTCGAGGCACCCGGCGCACCGCGCGAACTGCAGCCCCTGGTCGAGGCCACGAACCACGTGATGGGCCGCCTGGCGCACCTTCTGGCGCACCAGCAGCGCTTCGTGCGCGATGCCTCGCACCAGTTGCGCACTCCCCTGGCCGTGCTCAAGGTGCAGGTGCAGTCGGCGCTGCGCGGCGACGTGGCGCCCCGGCAGGCGCTGCTGGAAATCAGCGACACCGTGGACCGCGCCACGCAGCTCGCCAACCAGATGCTGGCGCTGGCCAAGGTGGAGCAGCTGCGCCAGCAGAGCGCGCCGCCCGTGACCCGCCTGGACGAGGAACTGCGGGCGATCGCGCTGGAACTGTCGCCCCTGATCGCGCAGCGCGACCTGGATTTCGGCATCCACACGGAGCCCGCGCCGGTGCTGGCCCACGAATGGATGCTGCGCGAACTGGCCCGCAACCTCCTGCACAACGCGATCCGGCACACGCCCGAGTCCGGAGTGCTGTCGGTCGAGCTGGTCACGGACGGGCGCCATGCGGCACTGACGGTGGCCGACAGCGGGCCGGGCATCGACGCCGAACTGGCGCAGCGCCTGTTCCAGCCGTTCTCCGCGGGCGACGTGCGGACCGGCTCCGGACTGGGGCTGGCCATCTGCCAGGAAATCGTGCGGGCGCTGGGGGGGCAGATCGAGCTGTCCAACCGCATGGAAGGCAGCCGCGTGGCCGGGCTCGATGCGGTGGTGCGGCTGCCGCTCGCACGGGACGGCCATGCGCCCGGCATGGAGAGGAAGAAGCCGGGGCCCTGACGGCGCACAAAGAAATGCCCGCCACGGAGGGCGGGCCCAAGTCGGGCAGGCACGCGGCCTGGTCACAGCCCGAATTCCCGGCAGGCGCCATGCACCCGCCCGGTGCCTCCGATTGTGGACACGCCCCTTACGCGTGGCTGACAGGGCGCACGACGGCCGGGCAGCCGCGTGCAGCGGTCACCGCCCCCATCAGGGCATGCCGGCAGGGGGAGCCGCGCGCCCGATGCCGGCGATGGCATCGGCGATCCGGTCGAGCAGCGCATCGTCGGTCCGCGCGATGTTGAGACGCACGTGCGAGTCGATCCGGTGCCCCGCGAAACCGCGTTCGTTCGCAACCATCACGCCGTCCGAAGCCAGCGCCTGCCACACCGCCCGGGCATCGACGGCTTCGCCAAGCGACATCCACAGGTACATGCCCGCCCCCGTCTCCGCGGCCTTCCAGCCGCGAGCGCGGATCTTCGCCAGCAGCGCCTTGCCGCTGGCGGCCAGTTTTTTCTGCAGCTTCTCGCAATGCTGCTCGTATCCACCCTCGGTGAGCAGGTGATGCACTATCTGGTCCGTGAGCAGCGAGGAATGGATGGAACCGACAGAACGCATCAGCAGCATGCGCTTCAGGCGCTGGTGGCTGGCAACGAGGAACCCGGAACGCAGGGCCGGAGCCACGGTCTTGGAGAAGCTGCCGATATGGATCACCCGCTCGAAATGGTCCAGCGCCGCCAGGCGCGTGACGGCGCCCAGGCTGTCGCGCGGCAGCAGGTCGCCATAGGTATCGTCGTCGACGATCCACATGTCGTACTGCTCGGCGAGCTTGAGCAGTTGGTGCGCCTTGCGCGGCGACAGACTGGTGGATGTCGGGTTCTGCAGCACCGCGCTGCAGAAAAACGCCTTGGGCCGGTGCTTCTCGCACAGTTCCGCGAGTTGCTCCAGATCCGGGCCATCGGCCAGGCGGCGCACGCGCAGTACCCAGGCGCCGTTGGCCATCAAGCGTTCCGTATGGATGAACGACGCCGGCTCCTCCACCACCACGTATTGGCCTGGATAGAGAAATGACCAGACCACCAGATCCAGGGCATCGGTGGCCCCCGCCGTGGTCACGATCTGGTCGGGTGTGGCATGGATGCCCGCTTTCTGCAGCTTGGCCGCAAGCGCTTCGCGCAGCGGCAGCCACCCCCGGCCATCGGCATATTCGGACAGGCTCTCGCGCGGCCGGTCAGCCAGCGCCCGCAGTACTCCGGACAGCACCTCGGTGCCGATCCAGTCGGCGGGCAGCGTTCCGAGCGCGGAACCGCCCTGGGGCCCTCTCGCATGCAGCAGGTGATCCCAGGAATCCGGTGCCAGCGGCCCGGTCCACCCCGGCGACGAAGCCGGCTTGCTCACCTGGAGGGCCTGGGCCGATACATAGAAGCCCGAGCCACGGCGCGCCTCCAGGTAGCCCGCCGCTGCCAGCTTGTCGTAGGCACGCAGCACGGTTTCATTGCTGATGTCCATCTGGGCCGCCATCGCCCGCACCGAGGGCAGCCGCTCCCCGACCTCCAATGTCCGGCTTTCGATCCGGCCCCTGAACTCGTTGAAGATCCGGTCGATGAGCGCTCCGCTGGCGCGCTCGGCCTGCGGCGCGGCCTGTTTTTTCCGCGGCTTGGGGGCCGGCTTCGGCTTGGGGGTGGCTGGCATGGATGGTGGACTGTCGGAAGGATGGCGAGGTGGAGGGACCCGCGGATGATAGACCGCCTGGGCCGGAGACGGGCCGCTAACGAAAACTGATACATACAGTCAACCATCCATTGCCTGCTTTCACGGCAGTTCGCACGTGCTCGGCCATGACGCACCAGCAGGGAGCACGCATCCCCCGCGCGGCGCTGCCGCCACCACATGGTGCACGCCGCTGCACCTTGTCGGCGCGGTGCATCGGTTCAACGGCAGCCCATCCGTACATACCCCGATCCTGCACCGCGGATGAAGTGTCACAATAAAACTGTACCAAACACTTTTCCAGCATGAATTCCGCGGGGTAGCGCCAACGGGAATGCACGAATAGCCGGCCGTGCGCACCACAAGAAAAGCGTATGGAACACTAATTGCATCTGTTCAGAGCGATTTCGCAAATTCCGCCTTTCCAGAGGATTTCGCCATGTTGTCCACCAAGCCCCCGACGCTCCGCCCGGCCCCATTCCGCTCCACCGCGGTCTGCGCCGCCCTCGCCCTTGCCCTGCCCGCGGCCGTGCAGGCCCAGCAACAGGCCAGCCCTGCCGCCACGTCGCAGGCCTCGCCGGAGATCAAGACCTTCTCGATCCCGGCCGGACCGCTGTCGGCCACGCTGCAGGCGATCGCCGGCATTGGCGGAAAGCGCGTGCAGTTCGAAGAGACGGACGTGAAGGAACTCAGGGCACCGGCGATCTCCCTGCAAACCTCGCCGCAGGGCGCCGTCCAGGCCGCCATCTCGGGCAGCGGCCTGACCATGAACACGGGCCCGGACGGCTCGATCCGCGTCTTCGTGCAGCAGCTGGCGGCCGTGGCCGTCACCGCCAGGCGCGACGAGGCGGAGACCGGGTTCCGCGCGTCCAGCTCTTCCACCGCGACGCGCGGCGGCGCCGACCTGCTCGACGTGCCGCAGTCGGTCACGGTGCTGACGGCCAAGGTGCTGGAGACCCAGCAGTCCGCCACTGTCGAAGAAGCGCTGCGGAACGTCGCCGGCGTGGTGGTGCAACCCGCCACGCAGGGGTCCAGCGGTTTCAGCATACGCGGCTTCGGCACGAACGCCTCCACGCTGTCCAACGGGTTGAGCGATCCGAACTCCTACAAGACCAACATCGCCGGCGTGGAACGCGTCGAAGTCCTCAAGGGCCCGCAGGCCCTGCTTGCCGGCGCCAATGGACTGGGCGGCACACTGAACATCGTCACCAAGAAACCGACGACCGAGCGCATCCGCGACGTGTCGGTCAGCTATGGCAGCCATGCCGAACGCACCGGCACCATCGACCTGGCCGGCGCCATCAACGACAGCAAGGAGTTCAGCTACCGCCTGATCGGATCGGCGACGCGTGCCGGTGGCAGTTCCGCAGGCTACGACGGGCGTTCGCAGAACTACGGATTGGGCGAGGTGCGCTGGAAGACCGCGGACACGGATTTCATCGCCGGCGTGTCGGCCGACAAGTCGCGCTCGGTACTGGACAGATACACGGTGGCGGTCCGGGGCTACATCGAGCCCTCCCCGCCGACCCTTCCCGGGAACCGGAGCGATGGCATCGACGCCGAAACGCACTCGGTGTTCTATACGCTGCAGCACTCCTTTTCGGACGCACTGCAGTTCAACAGCCGCCTGCAACGTGTCAGCACCGACCTGGATGTGGCCGTGTGGACGCCCCAGTTCCCCATCAGCGCTCCCAACCTGCTGCTGAACTACAGCGGCACCATGAACCGGTCGAACCAGACCACCACGAGCGGTGACCACTACCTGAGCTACAAGTTCAAGACCGGCCCGGTGGAACAACGCCTGGTGGCCGGCATCAACCACAGCGACTACAGCTTCGACCAGACCCAGTACGCGGGCCCGAACCTGGCCGTGCGCTTCGACCAGCCCACGCAGTACCCCTTCCCGGCCCTCGTGCGCAACGACAGCACCCGCACCTACCGCAACTATTCGCCGCAAGAGCAGCGGGGCCTGTACCTGCAGGACACCCTGAAATGGGAGCAGTGGACGCTGGTGGCGGGCCTGCGCCACACGAGCCTGGACACCGGCCCCGGCATCGTCACCCAATACACGAATCCCCCCACGCCCGACAGGACGTCGGACAAAAAGTCGTTCAGCAAGAACACCGTCAATGCCGGGCTGATCTACAACCTGGACTGGAACACGTCGATCTACGCCAGCTACGCCGAAGGCTTCTCGCCGCTGTTCTCCGACCTGAACATCTGCGGCACCCCTTCGGCGTCCGCCCCCCCTACCCTGTCGAAGAGCAAGGAAGTGGGCATCAAGAGCAATGTGGAAGACCGCTTCTCCTGGTCGGCCGCCGTGTTCCAGATCGACCAGGTCAACCTGCTGCGGCGCAACCGCCCGCTGAACTGCAACGACCTGATCGAGGGGCAGCGGTCACAGGGCGTGGAGCTGGAGGCGGCGGGCAGGCCCATGCGTGGGCTCAACCTCATCTTCAACTACTCCTACAACAAACGCAGGAGCATCGTCGATCCGGCAGCGCGTCCTGGCGCGGGGCCAGACAGTCAAGCCAGCCTGTGGAGCACCTACGACTTCCAGTCGGAGCGGCTGCGCCACTGGAGTCTCGCCTTCGGCATCAGCGCCTGGGGCGACGCCCCGCTGGGAATCACCGACACGGCTACGCGCTCGCCCGGTGGCGCCAGGATCGACGCCGGCATCGCCTACACGCAACCGGAATGGTCGCTGCGATTCGGCGTGAAGAACGTGGCGAACCGCAACCTGTATGGCTTTTCCACGTCGACCACGTACGTGCCGGTCTATGACAAGCGCACGTTCATGCTGACCTACCAGCGCAAGCTCTGACCATGACCATTCACCACCACCGTCCCCGCCTGCGCGACCTGATCCTGCCCTACTGGACTTCGCGCGAAAGCTGGCGCGGTTGGATCCTTCTCGCGATCAAGCTCACGCTCATGTTCACCAGCGTCTATGTGGCCATCTGGAGCAACCAACTCCAGGGTCAGGTGGTGGATGCGCTGGTGAAGCGGGAGTGGGACGGCATCTGGCGCAGCCTGGGCCTGTCCTGGATCGCCGGCATGCTCGCCATGCTGGTGTCGATGGTGCTCCTCTTCGTGGTGACGGAACTGCTCCAGTACGAATGGCGCACCGCCATGACGCGCCGGTACCTGGCGGCGTGGACGGAACGGCGCGCGTACTACGCGATCGAGCGCGACGGGCGCCTGGACAACGCGGACCAGCGCATCTCGCAGGACATCCCCCGGTTCATCGAACTCACGCTTTTTCTGTTCCTGAATCCGGTCCACGTAGTGGTCTCGGCAGTCTCGTTCACCGTCGTTCTCTGGAACCTGTCCGGCACGCTGCAGTTCACGTTATGGGGCATCGATTTCTCGATCCCCGGGTACATGGTCTACCTGGTATATGCGTATTCGGCCGGCGCCCTGCTGGTGTCGCACCTCACCGGGCGCCCGCTGATACATCTCTTCAACCTCCGCCAGACCGTCGAGGCCAACTTCCGCTACCGCGGCATGCAGTTGCGCGAGAACGCCGAGCAGATCGCCTTCTATGACGGAGGCGCGCAGGAGCACAAGCGCCTGAACGACTCGTTCGAAGAGGTGCGCGCCAACTGGCGGGACATCATCGTGCGCAACGTCAAGCTGATCCTGGCGCGCGAAACCTACACCCACACCTTCTCCAGCCACCTGCTGCCTACGGCCGCGGCGCTGCCGCGCTACCTCTCCGGCGCCATCACGATGGGCGACGTGACGCGCGTGGGCGGCGCCTTCACCGCCGTCAGCAGCAGCCTGGTCTTCTTCAGCCTGGCCTACGCCAATTTCACCGAATGGTGGGCCCTGGGCAACCGGCTGCGCGACCTGCAGGGCACCCTCGAGGAAGTGAAGCAGCGGCCGGCGGGCATCCACGTCGCTCGGACGCCCAAGCCTGCCATCGAAGCGCATGGCCTCGCGCTGAAAAAGCCCGATGGCAAGCCGCTCGCCACCATTCCCGCGGTACACATGCGCAAAGGCGAGCGCTGGCTGGTGCGCGGCGCCTCGGGCGCCGGCAAGAGCACGCTGCTGCGCGCCGTGGCCGGCATCTGGCCCTACGGCGAGGGTGAGATCGGCCAGCCCCGGGACGGCCGGCTGATGTTCCTGCCCCAGCGCAGCTACATCCCCCAGGGCACGCTCAAGGCCGCTCTGTGCTACCCCGGACAGCCCGAAGATTTCGACGACGAGCGCGTGCGCCAGGTGCTGCACGAAGTGCGACTGCCTGCACTGGCCGACCGGCTGCACGAGAGCGACCGCTGGCAACAGAAGCTCTCGGGCGGAGAACAGCAGCGGCTGGCCATTTGCCGCGCGCTGCTGCACCAGCCCGATTACCTCTTCCTCGACGAAGCGACCAGCGCGCTCGATCCGGATACCGAAAAGGGGCTCTACCAGGCGCTGCTGCACACGCTGCCGGACAGCACCCTGATCAGCGTGGCGCACCGCGAATCGCTTGCTTCCTACCACGACCACCTGCTGGACCTGACGCCTCGCAGCCGCGAAAGCGGCAGCCAGGACGGCGATCGGGTCGATGGCGACGGTGCTGGCGCAGAGCCCCCTCCGAAGCCCGCCTGAAGCCGACCGCGGCCTCTCGTCCCTCTCTCTTTCTCCCCTTAGTCACTCACAGAGCTGAACCATGTCTTCCCAAGTCATCCCCATCACCAATGCGACCTTCGCAGAACAAGTCCTCCAATCGACCGGCCCCGTCCTGGTGGATTTCTGGGCCGAATGGTGCTCCCCCTGCAAGCAACTGCTGCCCATCATTGACGACATCGCCGAGGAATACGCCGGCGAAGCCCGCATCTGCAAGATCAACGCGGACGAAAACAAGGAATCCATGCTGCAGTTCGCGGTGCGCGGCCTGCCCACCATGATCCTCTTCGTGGATGGGAAGGAAAAGGCCCGCCTCGTGGGCCTGGTCTCCAAGACGCGGATCGCCCAGGTCATCGACGAAGCCCTGGAAGCCTGACATGACCCTGAACGCATACCACGGCAACCCCCAGCTGCGCCAGCAGGTGATCGACCAACTGCAATCCCTGGAAAAAGCCGGCCGCTGGGAGCACAGGCCCCTGTACTGGAACGGCGAGGTCGGCAGCTTTGTCGGCAGCCTGCTGCAGGGCGCCGACCTGGACCGCTGGGAAGGCGATTTCGGCCTGCCCAAGTGGCTGGCCCTCACGATCGATTCGATGGTCGCCGCCAACGCGCACATGGGCGTCGCCTGGGGCATCCACCTGTTGCAGGGCATTGAGCCCGGCATGCCGATGGACACGGTGGGCAGCCGCAGCCTGCTGGAGCTGCTCAAGGGCAAGAGCCGGGGACTGGTGGGCCGCATGGAGGCTGCCGCCGGCCTGGCCGAGGCGCTGGAAGGCGTGGCCGCGCTGCATGCGGCACGCCTGGCGGGCCAGGACGTCGACAGCGCCAGCTGGCGCAAGGCCCGCCGCGCGGCGGTCGCGCAGACCAACGCCCAGGCGCCCGAGTCGGTGGCCGCAGCCGTGGGAGCGTGCATCGAAGCCGCCGCCTGGGACCCGATGCAGTCCCGCAGTGCAGTTTCGGACACGCTGCGTGGCTGGATGAACGCACGGATCGCCGCGGGCATGGCCGTCTATCCCTGGGGCAAGGCGGAAGACGAAGACATGAAGCGGACGCTGGAAGCACTCCAGACGGAAGACAAGGCCGGCCGCGAGCCCGGGGACACCAACTACACCAATGTCTTTCTTCTGCTGGAGCAAAAGCATCCCGAGAAAGCCAGGCAGCTGAGGGCCTTCTACCGATACCAGAGGAGCCAGTACGCCAAACAATGGCGCCAGGCAGCACTGGCGGTGCAGAACATCCTGCATTCGGCGGACGGCGACGCGCCCGCAGTGCTCATCCCCCGCAAGCACCTGTTCGCCAACCCGGCACGCGCCGCCATGACGATCAGCCCGGACGGCCAGTGGCTGGCGTGGCTGGCGGACGGCGATGGCGTGATGAACATCTGGGCCGCACCCAGCAGCAGCCCGAACGAGGCACGGCAGATCACCCATGACAAGCGGCGCGGCATCCAGAGCTTCCACTGGACCTATGTTCCCGGCATGCTGCTGTTCTCGCAAGACCGCGATGGCGACGAGAATTTTCAAGTGTTCGGCGCCGATCTCTCGGACGGCAGCCTTCGCGCACTGACCCCCGCGGCGGCCGGCGTGCGCACGGGCGTGCAGAGCATCAGCCGGGAACGGCGCGACGAGATCGCCATCGTCTCGAATGCGCGCGACGCACGCTTCTTCGACGTGCATGTGCTGAACCTGCGCACTGGCGAAATGCATTGCGTGGAAGAGAACACCGGCTTCGCCGGCTTCGTGGTGGATGCGCAGTACCAGGCCAAGCTGGCCGTGCGCAATACGCGGGACGGCGGCAGCGAGTGGCTGCGACGCGATGCCGCCGGGGCCTGGCAGCCCTGGCAGGTTTTTTCGGCAGAAGACGGGCGCAGCTCCGCGCCCTCCCATTTCGACGCCGAGGGCCGCACGCTGTACGCCTACGACAGCCGAGGGCGCGACACCGCCGCGCTGGTCGCGATCGATTGGAACAGCGGAGCCATCACCGTACTGGCCGAGGATCCGCGCGCCGACATCGGCGGCATGATCACCGATGCCGCCAGCTACCGTCCCCTGGCCTACGGCGTGAGCTACGAGCGCTTCAAGCTGCATGTTCTGGACGACGCCATCTCTCGCGACATCGAAACCCTCGACGGCCATGCCGGCGACGGTGAATGGCGCCTGACCTCACGCACCGAAGACGACCGGCAATGGGTCGTCGCCCTGTCGTCCGACACGCGGCCGTCCTCCACGTGGCTGTACGAACGCAAGACGCAAGCCATGCGGCTCCTGCTGGATCTGCGGCCCGAACTCGCCTGGGCTCCGCTCGCGCGGATGCAGCCGGTGGTCATTCCGGCGCGCGACGGGCTCGCGCTCGTGTCCTATCTCACCGTGCCCGTGGATGCCGATGCGGGCGATCTCCGCGCCACTGCGCCGCTGCCGCTGGTGATGCTGGTGCACGGAGGACCCTGGTCGCGCGACGGCTTCGGCTTCAACCCCATGCACCAGTGGCTGGCCAACCGCGGCTACGCCGTGCTGAGCGTCAACTTCCGCGGCTCGACCGGCTTCGGCAAGCGCTTCGTCAACGCGGCGGACGGCGAATGGGGCCGCAGGATGGACGAGGACCTGGAAGACGCCGTCGCCTGGGCCGTCGAGCGTGGCATCGCCGACCCGCAGCGCCTGGCCATCTTCGGCGGCAGCTACGGCGGCTATGCCGTGCTGTCGGCGCTCACCCGGTACCCGTCGCGCTACGCCTGCGGCATCGACGTGGTGGGCCCCTCCAACCTGGAGACGCTGCTGGCCTCCATTCCGGCCTACTGGGAAGCGGACCGCGTGCGCCAGCACCGCGCGATGGGCGACCCGGCCACCGAAGAGGGACTGGCGCAGCTGCGCGACCGCTCGCCCCTGCACCGCGCCGCGCAGATCCGTGCGCCGCTGCTCATCGCCCAGGGCGCCAACGACCCGCGCGTGAAGCAGGCCGAGTCGGAGCAGATGGTCGCCGCCCTGCGGCAGCGCGGCATCCCGGTGACCTATGCGCTCTACACGGACGAGGGGCACGGCTTCGTGCGGGAAGCCAACCGCATGTCGTTCAATGCCCTGTGCGAGGACTTCCTGGGCCGCCACCTGGGCGGACGCACCGAAGCCTGGTCGCCGATGGACTACCTGGGCCATTCGCTGCTGCTGGCGGAATACCCCGCTCAAGAGGCCGCATGATGGCGCCCTTTCCCGATGCCCCCGGCTCCCTTCTCCGCCCCGTGCCAGCCAGCGGGCGCAGCACCCGGCAACGCGCCTGGGAAGCCGGGTGCATCGCCAGGATCGAGGCCGACTTCAGCCGGTCGGCCGACACGCACCTGATCCCCATGGCGCTGCCCGGCTATCCGGGTATCGACGTGTACTTCAAGGACGAGTCGAGCCATCCGACCGGCAGCCTGAAGCACCGCCTCGCGCGTTCGCTGTTTCTCTACGCGCTCTCCAACGGCTGGCTGCGCGAGGGCGCGCCGGTGATCGAGGCTTCCAGTGGATCGACGGCCGTGTCGGAGGCGTATTTCGCGCGCCTGCTGGGCCTGCCATTCATCGCCGTGGTGCCGGCTTCCACGTCCCCCGAGAAGATCGCGGCGATCGAATTCCACGGCGGGCGCTGCCACTTCGTGGAACGGGCCTGCGACCTGCATGCCGCCTCGATGGTGCTGGCGAAAGACAGCGGCGGCCACTTCATGGACCAGTTCGTCTATGCGGAGCGGGCCACCGACTGGCGCGCCAACAACAACATCGCCGAATCCATCTTCCGGCAGATGCAGATGGAGCGGCATCCCGTGCCGGAGTGGATCGTCTGCAGCCCCGGCACCGGCGGAACCTCCGCCACGCTGGGCCGCTACGTGCGCTACCGCCAGCATCCCACGCGCGTGCTGTGCGCCGATCCGGAAACGTCGGTGTTCTTCGATTACTACGAAGGCCTGCACCAGGGGCGCCCAGACCCCACCCTCACGGTCGCGAACGGTTCGCGCATCGAGGGCATAGGCCGCCCCCAGGTAGAGCGCAGCTTCATCGCCAGTTGCGTGGACGCGATGGTCAAGGTGCCCGATGCCCTGTCGCTGGCCGGCATGCGGCATGTCTCCACGGTGCTGGGCCGCAAGGTCGGCGGCTCCACCGGCACCAATTTCATCGGCCTGCTCTGGGCCGCGCAGGAGATGGCCGCCGCGGGCCGCGAGGGCTCCATCGTCTCGATCCTCTGCGACAGCGGCGACCGCTACGCCCGCAGCTACTACGACCCGGCATGGTACGAGCGCTGCGGCATCGACATCGCGCAGCCGGACCGGCAGTTGTGCGGCTTCCTGGAGGGCGCACCGCTGGCCCCCGCACTGCGTTGCGCCGCCGGCGGCGCGTGACCCGGGCCCGGGCGACAGAGCGTCTGCAGATATCGAACAGGAAGGCCTGGAAACCATGAACAGAAAGCCCCCGAAGAAAGACCTGCGGGAACGCGCACCGGGCATCGCGATGGTCGTCGCCCTGCATGTCGGCCTGGCCTACGTGCTGGTGACCAGCACGGCCCTCAAGCCCCCGAAAGACCTCGACAAGGATTCGCTGCTGGTCACCCTGATGGCCGAGAAGAAGCCGGAGCCGGCCATCCAGGCACCGCCGCCACCGCCTGCGCCGCCGCCGCCTCCCAAGCCGCCAGCTCCCACGCCACCCGCGCCGAAACCGCCGGCCCCCAAGCCGCCGCCACCACCCCGGCCCGCGCCCGAACGCGTGGCCGTGGAGCCGGTGCCGCCCGCCCCCCCCGAACCGCCGGCACCGGCGCCCGTGCCGCCTGCTCCGCCCGCGCCACCGGCACCGCCTCCCTTGCCTGCGCCCGCGCCACCGGCCCCGCCCGCACCAGCTCCAGCGCCTGCGGCACCGGCCATGGCCTCGGTCGAGCTGGTCTGCTCCAACTACGCCGACGTGCGGCAGGCCGTGGGCTATCCCTCCCGCGCGCGCCGCCAGGGCATGGAAGGCACCGTGGTGGCCGAGTTCAACCTGTCGCCCAGCGGCTCGGTGGAGAACCTGCGCATCGCGAGCGCGAGTTCCGACCTGTTCGCGGGGCCGGTGCTGGAGGCCATGCGCGAACTGCGCTGCAAAGGCCAGGGCGTGCCGGTCCGGGTGCGTGTTCCCTTCAGTTTCAGCTTGAAATGAAACACCCCCCTGAGCGGCTGCGCCGCTTCCCCCCGCTCTCGCCGTGCTGCTCACGGCGGGCAGGGGGACGACGCCAGCGGCCCGGCGAAGCCGGTTCCGCGGCGTCTGCTGGCATGGCCTGCTCCGCGGCCATCGGACAGGAGGCGCCGCTCTGGTTCATGCGGCGCTGCGAATGCCCAACGCCCATCCATTTCATCGATCCATCCCCTTTTCCTGGAGAGCCCACCATGTCCCAACGTCTGTTCCACCTCCCTTCCCTGCGCGGCCTGGTCGCGGCGCCGCTGTGCGCCCTGGCGCTGCTGGCCGTGCCGGCGGCTGCGTTCGCGCAGGCCGCCGCCACGAATGAAGCAGCAGCCACTGCCGCCGCCCCAGCGGCCCAGGCGGCGCCCGGTGCCGGCGGCACCGCAGCCGTGCGTTCCGCCGCGCCAGCAACCCGTCCGGCGGGCCAGGAGAATCCGTACGGCTTCAAGGCCATGTGGGAGCATGGCGACATGGTGTCCAAGGGCACGCTGTTCATCCTGCTGATCATGTCGGCCACCAGCTGGTACGTCATCATCACCAAGCTGCTGGAGCAGCGCCGCGTGCATGGCCAGGCACGCCTGGTGCAGGCCGATTTCTGGAACCGGGGCGACCTGCGCACCTCCACCCAGGCGCTGCCGGAGAGCAGCGTGTTCCGCTACGTGGCCGAGGCCGGGCTCGTCGCGCAGAAGCAATACGATGGTCCGCTGACGCAGCAGGTGGACCGCAACAGCTGGCTGAGCCAGTCGGTCATGCAGGCCATCGATGCCGTCGGCGACCGCCTGCAGGGCGGCCTCGCGGTACTCGCCACCGTCGGCTCCACGGCGCCCTTCGTGGGCCTGTTCGGCACCGTCTGGGGCATCTACCACGCGCTCACGGCCATCGGCCTGGCGGGCCAGGCCAGCATCGACAAGGTGGCCGGCCCCGTGGGCGAAGCGCTGATCATGACGGCCATCGGCCTGGCGGCGGCCGTGCCCGCGGTGCTGGGCTACAACTGGCTCGTGCGCCGCAACAAGGCCGCCCTGGATGAAGTGCGCGACTTCGGCACCGAGTTGCACACGTCCCTGCT
The DNA here is from genome assembly GCF_000687165.1 of Paracidovorax oryzae ATCC 19882. Classification (GTDB taxonomy): domain Bacteria; phylum Pseudomonadota; class Gammaproteobacteria; order Burkholderiales; family Burkholderiaceae_C; genus Paracidovorax; species Paracidovorax oryzae. Next base: position 160,230 of record NZ_JMKU01000001.1, read on the forward strand.
GGGCGGCAGGCCCGCCGTCACCCTGGGGAGCTGACCATGGCGATGAACGTCGGCCAGGACGGCGGCGATCCGCTGGTCTCGTCCATCAACACCACGCCGCTGGTGGACGTGATGCTGGTGCTGCTGATCATCTTCCTGATAACCATCCCCGTCGCCACGCAGACCGTGCCGGTGGCCCTGCCCAAGGAAACCAACGACCCGCGCCAGGCAAAGATCGAGGACATCAACCTGTCGGTGACGCGCGACGGCGCGATCTACTGGAACGCCGCGCCCATCTCCCTGCCCGTGCTGCGGCAGCGGTTCTTCGAACTGGCCGCCGCCACGCCGCAGCCCATGGTGCAGGTGTACGGCGACGCCTCGGCCACCTACCTGCCCGTGGGCCGCATCGTGCGCGCCGCGCAGGACGCCGGCATCCAGAAGCTCGGGTTCGTGACCGAACCGATGTCCACCCCCTGACGGAGACACGCCATGGCACTGCCAAGAAGGGGCAAGAAGCAGGACAACGCGCTGATGATGGAGATCAACACCACGCCGCTCATCGACGTGATGCTGGTGCTGCTCATCATGCTGATCATCACGATCCCGATGCAGCTGCATACCGTGGAACTCGACCTGCCCGTGCCCACGGACAGCCCGCCCCCGCCACCGAAGGAAGTGCGCATCGTGCGCATCGCCATCGGGCCGGCAAGCCTCATCCGCTGGAACGAGGAGACCGTCGATCTCGCCACGCTCAACGAGCGCCTGCTGTCCGCCTCCATGCAGCCCGACCACCCGGAACTGCAGGTGCGCCCGGACGCGAACGCCAACTATTCGACCGTGGTGCACGTGATGGCCTCCATCAAGCGCCACGGCCTCACCAAGGTCGGGCTGGCCGGCCAGGAACAGTTCAACTGACATGAATTTCCAGCTCAACTCCTTCCCCTCGCCTGCGCGCCTGCTGCAGACGCCCTGCGATTGCCTCGTCGCAGGCATCGCGGAAGGCAAATTCAAGGGCCTCGCCAAGGCCATCGACCAGGCCAGCCAGGGCCTGCTGACCCGGCTGCGCGCCGAAGGCGAACTGGCCGGCAAGGCCGGGCAGACCGTGCTGCTGCATGCCGTCGCCGGCCTGCAGGCGCACCGGCTCCTGCTCGTGGGAACCGGCGCGGCGCAGGCGCCCTCGGCCGCTGCGGCGCGCGCCGCAGCCCGCGCGCTCGCCGCCACCCGCGCCGCCAAGATCGTCTGGGCCCTGGGCGACGATGCGGAGCACTGGGTGCAGGCGATCCTCGAACTGCAGCAGGCCGACTACCGCTTCGATGCCTACCGCACCGACAAGGCGCCCGCGCCGCCGGAGCGCACGCTGCGATTCGCCACGGCATCGGAAGACCGCCACGCCGCCATCCACGCCCGCCTCTACCAGGCGCAGGCCATCGCCCATGGCGTGGCCATGGTGCGCGACCTCGGCAACACCCCGCCCAACGTCTGCACCCCCGCCCACCTGGCCGGGCAGGCCCAGGCACTGGGCCAGGCCTGGGGGATGGAAGTCGAGGTGTTCGACCGCGCAGGCATCGAGGCGCTGGGCATGCACTCCTTCCTCGCCGTGGCGCAGGGCTCCGTGCAGGAGCCGCGCCTGATCGTGCTGCGCTACCAGGGCGACAAGGCCAGGCGCCCGCCCGTGGCGCTGGTCGGCAAGGGCGTGACCTTCGATTCGGGCGGCATCTCGCTCAAGCCCGGCGAGGCCATGGACGAGATGAAGTACGACATGTGCGGTGCCGCCAGCGTGCTGGGCACCCTGCGTGCCTGTGCCGAGATGAAGCTCAAGGCCAACCTCGTGGCGGTGATCGCGGCCTGCGAGAACATGCCGGCCGGCAATGCGCTGAAGCCCGGCGACGTGGTCCGCAGCATGAGCGGCACCACCATCGAAGTGCTGAACACCGATGCCGAGGGCCGCCTCATCCTCTGCGACGCGCTCACCTATACCCAGCAGCGCTTCGAACCGGAACTGACCATCGACGTCGCCACGCTGACCGGCGCCTGCGTGATCGCGCTGGGCCATGTGCGCAGCGGCCTCTACGCCAACGACGATGCGCTGGGCAGCGCGCTGGTCGCGGCGGGCGACAAGGTGGACGATCCCGCCTGGCGCATGCCGCTGGATGCGGCCTACCAGGAGCAGCTGAAGTCGCCCGTCGCGGACCTGGCCAACATCGGCGGCCGCGCCGGAGGCAGCGTGACGGCCGCGTGCTTTCTCTCGCGCTTCGTCCAGGGGCGCTGGGCGCACCTGGACATCGCGGGAACGGCCTGGAAGAGCGGCAAGGACAAGGGCGGCACCGGCCGGCCCGTACCCCTGCTGGCCCAGTACCTGATCGACCGGACCGCGCCGTGAACGCCCCCGTCCGGTCGCCCATGGACGTCCTCGCCCCAGACACGCCGCTGCTGCGCCTGCGCCGGCACCTGGCGGCCAGCGGCATCGCCGCCTGCCTGATCCCCTCGTCCGATCCACACCTCTCCGAGTACCTGCCCGCGCGCTGGCAGGGTCGCCGCTGGCTGAGCGGTTTCGATGGCTCCGCGGGCTCGCTGGTCGTCGGCGCGCAGGCGGCCGAACTGTGGGTGGACAGCCGCTCTTGGGAGCAGGCCGGGCGCCAGTTGCAGGGCAGCGGCATCGCCCTGCGCAAGGCCATGCCGGGCGCGCTCCACGAAGACCTCGCATCCCTGTGCAGCCTCGCGGGCCCCGGCGGAACGGTGGCGGTCGATGCCGACGTGCTGTCCCTGGCGGTCCTGGAACAGCTCGAAGCCCTCTGCCGCTTCCACGGCAATCCCCTGCGCACCGACATCGACCCGCTGGCGGGCGCCTGGCCCGGCCGGCCGGGCCTGCCTGCAGGGCCCATCGCCGCCCTGCCCCCGGGGGCGCAGGGCCATGAACGCGCCGACCGGATGCGCCGGCTGCGCGAGCGGATGCAGGCCCACGGCGCCGACTGGCACTTCGTGTCCGCCCTGGACGAGATCGCCTGGCTGCTGGGCCTGCGCGGCAGCGACGTGCCCTACAACCCCGTGTTCCTGGCCCACCTGCTGGTCGGTCCGCAGGGCGCCACCCTGTTCATCGATCCCACCCGCATGCCGGTCGATGTGCGGCAGGCGCTCGCGTCGGAAGGCATCGCGCTGGCCCCCTATGCCGGCGCGCGCGAGGCGCTGCGCTCCCTCGCGCCGGGCGCCTCGGTGCTGGTCGACCCCCGCCGCACCACCGCCGGCCACGTCCGGGCGCTGCCGCAGGATGCATCGCTGCGCCAGGGCACCAACCCCTGCGCGCTGATGAAGGCCTGCAAGAGCGACGCGGAAGCCGCCGCCATCCGCCGCACCCTGGTGCAGGACGGCGTGGCCCTCGCGGAGTTCTTCGCGGAATTGCAGGAGCAGCTCCAGGGCGGTGCCACGCCCACCGAGCTGGACATCGACGCCGGCATCACCGCCGCACGCATGCGCCGGCCGGGCTTCGTGGGCCCCAGTTTCGCCACCATCGCCGCCTTCAACGCCAACGGCGCCATGCCGCACTACGTGGCCACGGCCCGCGCCCATGCCCGCATCGCTGGCGACGGCCTGCTGCTCATCGACTCCGGGGGACAGTACACCGGCGGCACCACCGACATCACCCGCATGGTGGCCGTGGGCACGCCCGGCGACGCCCAGCGGCGCGACTGCACCCTGGTGCTCCAGGCCCTGATCGCGCTATCGACGCTGCATTTCCCCCACGGCACCCGCGCCCCCATGATCGATGCCGTGGCCCGGGCACCGCTCTGGCGCGAGCACATCGACTACGGCCACGGCACGGGGCACGGCGTGGGCTGGTACCTCAACGTGCATGAAGGCCCGCAGTTCATCTCCGCACGGGCCGAGGCGACCGCCGACTCGGCCCTGCTCCCCGGCATGGTCACCTCGGTCGAACCGGGCATCTACCGTCCCGGCCAGTGGGGCGTGCGCATCGAGAACCTGCTGCTGGCGATCGACAAGGGCGAAAGCGCCTTCGGCCGCTTCATGGCTTTCGAGACGCTGACGTTGTGCCCCGTCGACCTGGACTGCCTCCGCGTCAACCAGATGACGGACGCGGAAGTGCGCTGGATCGACCGATACCACGCCACGGTGCGCGAGGCGCTGCTCCCGGAATTCGCAGTCCCGCAGGACGAACGTGCGCGCCGGGCCCGCCAGTGGCTCCTGGACCGCACCCGGCCCGTCCTGCGCTGAAGGAAGGACCGCTTTCCGCCCCACGGCAAGCCCGGGCGAGGCCAGCGCGAAGCCGCGCTCCGGCGTACGATGCGGGCCGTCCCGCCCCATGCCGGCCCGCAGGCCCGCTTCGCCCATGCCACCCCACACCGATCCCGCCCCCGCCGACCACCGCCCCGCGCGCCCCGCCCCGCGCGACTGCAAGGAACTGTTCTGGTCCTTCACCTGGCTGGCCCTGCAGGGATTCGGTGGTGTCCTCGCCGTGGTGCAGCGCGAGCTGGTGGACCGCAAGGGCTGGCTGACGAACGAGGAGTTCATCGAGGACTGGGCCGTGGCACAGATCCTCCCGGGGCCCAACGTGGTGAACCTCGCCGTGATGGTGGGCGACCGCTACTTCGGTTGGCGCGGCGCGCTGTCGGCCCTGGCGGGCATGCTGCTGCTGCCCCTGCTGGTGCTGCTGTGCCTGGCGGTGGCGTATGCGCGGTTCTCCGCCCACCCGGCCGTGGCAGGCGCCCTGCGCGGCATGGGCGCCGTGGCCGCCGGCCTGGTGGCCGGCGTGGCCCTGCGCATGGCGGTGGCGCTGCGCACGCACCCGCTCGGGGCCGCAGGGGGCGCGGCGCTGGCCGCGCTGACCTTCGTGGCCATGGCGGTGCTGCAGTGGCCGCTGGCCGCGGTGCTGCTGGCGATCGGCGGCATGGCCTGCGCGCTGACCTGGCGGAAGCTGCCCGCATGACGCCCACCGCCACCCTGGCGCTGCAGCCGGCCGACTGGCTGCACCTGTTCTCGTACTATCTCTCGCTGTCCCTGCTGACCGTGGGCGGCGCCATCGCCACCGCCCCGGACATGCACCGCTTCCTCGTGGACCGGCACGCCTGGCTGACCGATCCGCAGTTCAACGCCTCCATCGCCATCGCCCAGGCCGCGCCCGGCCCGAACGTGCTGTTCATCGGGCTGCTGGGCTGGAACGTGGGGCTCAACGCGGGCGGCTGGGCCCTGGGCCTGCTCGGGATGGTGCTCTGCCTCGTGGGCGTCATGCTGCCCAGCAGCCTCCTCACCTGGGCCGCCGCGCGCTGGGCGCACCGCCACCGCGGCATGCGGGCCGTGCGGGCCTTCAAGCAGGGCATGACGCCCGTCGTGCTGGGCCTGCTGCTGGCCACCGCCTTCGTGCTCTGCAGCGCGCACGGGGGCATCGCGCAGAGCTGGCGGCTGTGGATCGTCTCGGCCGCGTGCATGCTGCTCGTCTGGCGCACGCGCATCCACCTGCTGTGGCTGCTGGGCGCCGGCGCCGTGCTCGGGGCGCTCGGCTGGATCTGACAGGTTCTTACAACTGCGCGTCCCGGGAGCCGTGCGGCGCCGCAACAATGGCCCGGACGCCCGCCGCGCCCCCGCGGCGGCCCGGCTTTCCAATCACTCCAGGAGACTCGACCCATGCAACCACGCCCCCTCGGCCGCTCCGGCCTGCAGGTTTCCCCGCTGTGCTTCGGCGGCAACGTGTTCGGCTGGACGGTGGACGAGCCGACCACGTTCTCCCTGCTCGACGCCTGGCTGGATGCAGGCTTCAACTTCATCGACACGGCCGACGTCTATTCGCGCTGGAACCCGGGGCACATGGGAGGTGAATCCGAGGCCCTGATCGGCCAGTGGCTCAAGCGCACCGGAAAGCGGGACCGGATCGTCCTCGCCACCAAGGTGGGCAAGGACATGGGCGACGGCAAGGTCGGCCTGAAGCCGGACTACATCCGCCGCGCGGTCGAGGATTCGCTGCGCCGCCTGCACACCGACTCCATCGACCTCTACCAGTCGCACGACGACGACCCATCCACGCCGCTCGAGGACACACTGGGCACTTACGCCGACCTGATCCGCGAAGGCAAGGTGCGCGCCATCGGCGCGTCCAACCACACGGCCGCCCGCCTGTCGGAGGCACTCGCCACCAGCGCCCGGCTGGGCCTGCCGCGCTATGAATCGCTGCAGCCGCTCTACAACCTGTACGACCGCGCCGTGTTCGAGGATGAATTGCAGCCGCTGTGCCTGGAGCAGCAGGTGGGCGTCATCAATTTCTATGCCCTGGCTGCCGGCTTCCTCACCGGCAAGTACCGCAGCGAAGCCGATGCCTCCAAGAGTGCGCGCGGTGCCAGGACGGTGGAGAAATACCTCAACCCGCGCGGACTGCGCATCCTGGCCGAGCTTGACGAGGTGGCCGAGCGCTACGAGGCCACGCCCGGCCAGGTCGCCATCGCCTGGCAGATGGCCCAGCCCGCCATCACCGCGCCGATCGCCAGCGCGACCTCGCTGGAGCAGTTGCAGGACCTGGTGCGCGCCGCCCACCTGCAGCTCGACGCCGACGCACTGGAAGCGCTGAGCCAGGCCAGCGAGGAATCCCCCGCCGAGGCCTGACGACGCTGCCCGGGCCGTGTGCCCGGGCCATGCGTTCAGCGTGCGTCCCCGATGGCGAGGCGGTACGCCGCCAGCGCCTGCACCGTGGTGCACAGCAACCCGTGCGCGAACCGCGCCACGTCCGCGCCGCGCGCCATCGTCCCGTCCGGGTTCATCAACTCGCACAGCACTCCGGCCGGACGCAGCCCGGCCAGGCGCGCGAGGTCCACGGCGGATTCCGTATGGCCGCCGCGCTCCAGCACCCCGCCCGGGCGGGCCGCCAGCGGGAAGACATGCCCGGGGCTGACCACCTCCGGGGCAGCGCCGGCCGGAGGCACGCGCAGGGCACACCGGATGGTCTGCAGGCAGTTCGCCGCCGAGACGCCGGTGGACACGCCCCACGCGGCCTCGATGGACTGGGTGAACGCGGTGGCGAACGACGACCGGTTCACCTCCACCATGGGCCGCAGGCCGAGCGCGCGGGCATGGTCCGGGGGCAGGCAGAGGCACACGATGCCGCTGCCCTCTCGGATCATCAGCGCCATGGTGGATTCGGCCATGTTCTCGGCGGCGCAGACCAGGTCGGCCTCGTTCTCGCGGTCGGCATCGTCGAGCACGAGGACGGGCCGCCCGGCGGCGATCTGCGCGAGCACATCGGCCATGGAGGCCAGCGGCACGCCGCCTCCGGCAGGCCCTGGCGCGCTGGCCGCAGCGTCGCACGACGCGGTATGGCACGCATGGCACGGCGCGGCCTCTGGCACCGCACCCTCGCGGGCGCGCGGCCAGCCGGCCGGCAGCATCTTCTTTCATCCGGACTGTGACCGTCGGCCCCCGACTGGAGGCGGCCGTGGCGGCCACCTCGCACTGGGTCTGCTGACCTCCCGCCAGGCGGCAGGAGCGCTCGCGGGCTCGCGAAGCGCACCGTGAAAACCGGGAAATTATGCAGCGCGCATCCCCGAGGGACCGCGCCCGCCCCGCCTCGCGTCAGGCGGCCAGCACGAAGGGCAGCACCCGCGCCGCCGTGCCGGGCACCAGCAGGTCCGCCACGCCGTCCAGGGCGCTGGGTTCCGGATTGATGATGGCCACGCGCGCGCCGGCCCGGTGCGCGGCATGCGCCAGGCCGGCAGCGGGATAGACGACGCCGGCGGTCCCCACGGCCAGCATCAGGTCGCATTCGTGGGCCGCATCCTGCGCCTGCTCCAGCAACCGTGCCGGCAGTTCCTCGCCGAACCAGACCACGGCCGGCCGCAGGAGATTGCCGCAGGTGGCGCAGCTGGGCGGGCACCCCGGCACGGCAGCATCGGCATCGCAGCAGGGCAGCGGCGCATCCAGCCAGCGGTTGGCGCGCAGGTCGCCGTGCAGGCAGAGCACGCCCTCGCTGCCGGCCATCTGGTGCAGGCCGTCCACGTTCTGTGTCGCGATCGTCAGCCGCTCGGGGTGGCGCCGCGCGAAATCCGCCAGCGCACGGTGGCCGGCGTTGGGTTGCACGGTGTCCAGCTGGGCCCGGCGGTGTTCGTACCACGTCCACACCGTGCCCGGATGGGCGCGGAAGCCCTCCTCGCTGGCCATCTCCTCCGGGCGGAACTTCGCCCAGTGGCCCGTATGGGCATCGCGGAAGGTCGGCACCCCGGATTCCGCGCTCATGCCGGCGCCGGTCAGCACCAGGATGCGCTGCGCCTCGGCCACCCAGGTCCGCAAGCGCTCGAGGGCATCCTGGAGCATGGATCAGCCCCCGCGCTGGCGCAGCGCCTCGTAGAGGCACACGCCGCTGGCCACCGACACATTCAGGCTTTCGACCGCCCCCCGCATCGGGATGGAAACCAGCTCGTCGCAGGTCTTGCGCGTGAGCTGCCGCATGCCGGCCCCCTCGGCGCCCAGCACCAGCGCCACCGGGCCCTTCAGGTCCACTTCGTAGAGGGTGCGCGGGGCGTCGTCGCTGGTGCCGATGCACCAGATGTTGCGTTCCTTGAGTTCGCCCAGCGTGCGCGCGAGGTTGGTGACCATGAAATACGGCATGGTCTCGGCCGCGCCGCTGGCCACCTTGGCCACGGTGGCGTTGATGCCCACGGCATGGTCCTTGGGCGCGATCACCGCGTGCGCACCGGCGCCGTCGGCCACGCGCAGGCAGGCACCCAGGTTGTGCGGATCGGTCACGCCGTCGAGCACCAGCAGCAGCGGCTTCTCGACGCCGTCGGCCTCCAGTTGCTCGAGCAGTTCGTCGAGCGAATGGACCTGCGCGACGGCTTCCACGCGGGCGGCCACGCCCTGGTGCCCGTGGCTGCCGGCGAGCTTGGCGATGCGCAGCGCATCGGCCTCGATGAGGCGCGCTCCCGCCTCCTTCGCGCGCTCGAGGAACTGGCGCATGCGCGCATCGCGCCGCGTGGCCTCGTAGTAGATCTCGATGATGGATTGCGGCGCGGTCTTCAGGCGCACGCCCACGGCGTGGAAGCCGAATAGCACTTTGGGGCTGGAGGACATGCGCGCGATTATCCGCCCGCCGGCCGCCCTCCCCTCAGCCAGCCCGGAGGAGGGCTTGGCCGCCTCAGGCGCCGGCCATCATCCGGCCGGCGTCGATGGTGATGCGCCGGTCGCACTGCGCCGCGATGCCGCGGTCGTGCGTGACGAGTACCAGCGTGGTTCCCTGCTCGCGGTTCAGGTCGAACATCAGGCGCATGATCGTCTCGCCCGTGGCGAAATCCAGGCTGCCCGTGGGCTCGTCGGCCAGCAGCACGTCCGGCTGCACCACGAAGGCCCGCGCCAGCGCCACGCGCTGCTGCTCCCCGCCCGACAGCACCTTCGGATAGTGTCCCAGCCGCTGGCCCAGGCCGACGCGGCCCAGCATCTCGGTGGCCAGCGGCCGGGCGTCGCGGCGCTGCGCCAGCTCCAGCGGCAGCATCACGTTCTCCAGCGCCGTGAGGTTGCCCAGCAGCTGGAAGCTCTGGAACACGAACCCCATGCGCCGCGCGCGCAGCGCGGCCCGGTCATCCTCATCCAGCGCGAACAGGTCTTCGCCGGCCAGCCGCACGGTGCCGCGCGTGGGCGTATCGAGCCCCGCGATGATCGACAGCAGCGTGCTCTTGCCCGAGCCCGAGGCGCCCACGATGGCCACGGTGTCCCTGGGAGCGAGCCGGAAATCGATATCCCGCAGAATGTCGAGCGTGCCGGTCGAATCCGTCACCGACTTGTGGACGTGCTCCACGGCGATGACCGGGGCGGCGGTGGTGGTGGCTGGCGTGTCCGGCGGTGTTTCCGACATGAAAGGTGCTTTGTGGCAGTGATGCGATGCGATGCGTTCCGGCGTGACTTTATCGTGGCGGCCGCGGGGGCCGCGTTCCTGGGGTTTTGCGCCCCGGCGGCGCTGGCCGCGCCTGCGGCTTCCGGAGCAGCGCCCGTCGTGCTGGTGGTGGGGGATTCGCTGAGCGCCGAATACGGCATCGCCCGCGGCGCGGGCTGGGTCGCGCTGATGGAAAAGAAGCTGGCCGCGGAGAAGATCCCCGCCACCGTCGTGAATGCCAGCGTGAGCGGCGACACCACGTCCGGAGGCCGCTCCCGACTGCCCGGCCTGCTCGCCCAGCACAAGCCTGCCGTCGTGGTGATCGAGCTGGGGGGCAACGACGCGCTGCGCGGGCTGCCGCTGCAGGGCACCGAGGCGAACCTCAAGGCCATGGCGGAGGCCTCCCGCAAGGCCGGTGCGAAGGTGCTGATCGTGGGCATGCAGGTGCCGCCCAACTACGGCTCGGACTACACCCGGCGGTTCGAGGGTGTGTTCCCGGCCGTGGCCAAGGCCACGGATTCCGCGCTGGTGCCTTTCCTGCTCAAGGGCGTTGCCGACCGGCCCGATGCCGCGGCGCTGTTCCAGGCCGACCGGATCCATCCGCGGGCCGAGGCGCATCCGGCCATGCTCGCGAACGTCTGGCCCGAGTTGCGCAAGCTCTTGCGCTGAGGCCGGGCAGGCGCCTGGCGGCGCCAGGGCCGGGCCCGTCAGGCGGCCGGGCCGCTGCCTTCCGGAGCAGTGGCCCCGCCCTCCTCGCCACCGGAGACAGCCTCGCCGTCCTCTCCGGATTCCGGGGCATGTTCCCCGGTCTTGCGCTGGTTCTTGGCCAGTGCCTTCTCTTCCTTCTTTTTCTTCTTGGCGAGCTCTCGCTGCCGCTTTTCGTAGCCGTAGTTGGGTGTTGCCAAGGTGGAGCCCCCTTTTGTGGATGCAGTTCGGAGGTCCAATGTAGCAGCACGCCCGGCAAGACCCCTTGCATCGCCCTGGCATGGCATGCGGCATGGCGCGCCGGCCGGCCTGCAGGCCGGCCGGACCGCCCCGCCCGTCAGGCCGGAAACGCGGCGGCGAGCGACTGCGCGATGTCGCCGCGCAGGTCTTCCACATTCTCCAGACCCACGGAAAAGCGCACCACGGTGCCGGGCCGCAGGTGCTGCGTGGGGCGCGCGCGCATCGTCGGCAGTTCGTAGGGCACGACCAGGCTCATGGGCCCGCCCCAGCTGTAGCCGAGCTTGAAGAGCCGCAGGCCGTCGCAGAACGCATCGACACGATCCTGTCCATGGCGCTCGTCGATGACCACGCTGAACAGGCCGGCCGCGGCGCCCTGCCCCGCGCCGCGGGCGCACAGCGCGGCCCAGTGCGCATGCCCCGGAGACCCGGGCAGCGCGGGGTGCAGCACCTGCGCGACGGCCGGCTGGCCGGCCATCCAGCCTGCCAGCTCGCGTGCCGCCGCGTCATGCGCGCGGTACCGCAATCCGACGCTGGGCAGCGAACGCAGCACCGCCTCGGCATCGTTGGCGCCCACGCCCAGGCCCAGCCGCATGTGGGTGAGCTTGATGCGCAGGTGAAGGGCGGGGTCGCGGGTGATCGCGCTGCCCATGAGCACGTCGCCGCCGCCGCTGGGGTACTTGGTCAGGGCATGGACCGAGATGTCCACGCCCAGTCGCCCGTCGCCGAGCAGGTCGAAGGGCTGGAAGGCGATGCCCGCGCCCCAGGTATTGTCGAGCGCGGTGGTCACGCCGCGGTCGCGGCAGATGCGCACCTGTTCGGCCAAGTCAGGGAACTCCAGCGTGACGGAACCCGGGGCTTCCAGCCACACCAGCCGGGTGGCGGGCGTGATGCGGGCCGCCAGGTCGGCGGGATCCAGCGGATCGTAGTACGAGTGGCGGATGCCGTAGTGCGCCAGTTCCACCTCGGCCAGCGCCTTGTTGGGGCCGTAGGCGTTGTCCGGGATCAGCACCTCGTCGCCGCTGCGCAGCAACGCCAGCGCCACGTTGGCGATGGCCGCGAGGCCGCTGGGCATCAGCACGCACTGCAGGCCGCCTTCCAGCTCGCAAAGGCGTTCCTCGAGCATGTAGGTGGTGGGCGTGCCGTGCAGGCCGTAGGTGTAGCCGGTCTTGTCCTTCCATTCGCGCGAGCGCATCGCCGCGACGTCCGGGAAGATGACGGTGGAGGCCTTGTGCACGGCCGGCTGCGGTGCGCAGAAGCCGGCCGGCGGCGTGTACGCGTGGTGGATCAGGCGGGTGTCGGGCCCGGAGCCCGGCGTGGCGTCGGATGCGGAGGAAGTCATGCGGCGATGGTATCGCCGCCCGGGTTCAGCCCCGGATCAGCCCGTGGTGCCCTGGGTGACCGTGAGTTGGTTCACCACGGAGTTCACGCCCTTCACGCCCTGGGCGATGCGGGTCGCGCGCTCGCGCGCCACGTCGTTCTTCACCGGGCCGTTCAGGGTGACGATACCGTTGCGGGTATCCACGTCGATGCGGATGGCGCTCAGTTCGGCATCCTCGGCAAGGCCTGCCTTGACCTTGGCGCTGATGCCGGCATCGTCCATCACCTCCGCCGCGCGCGCGGCCGCCTGGCGGGACGCCTGGCTGGCCTCGGTGGCGGCGGCCTCCATGCGGCGCTGCGCATCCGAGGCGGCTTCACCGGTGCGCTCGATGGTGGCGTCGATCTTCTGGCCGACGGTCTGCCCTTCGTTGCGGTCGCAGGCCGCCAGCCCGAAAGCGAGTGCGGTGGCCGACAGGATGGCAATGACACGCGGGCTGCGGGCGGAGCTGGAGGAAGGGGTGTGGGCGTGCGTCATGGCGATCTCCTTGGAGCGTCGGGAATATGGCGAAACTCTAGGCTCGACCGTAGCGCGCCATGGTCGGACAATGCCTAAGCTGGCGTAGGACGCTTGAGGCGAGAATCCTCCCCCATGTCCCCTGCGCCTTCTCCTGCACTTTCCCCCACGCCGCCGCCGGATGCCGGCGCCTCCGGCCGCCGGCGCATGCTCCACCGCTGGTTCCCCTTTCTCGCCTGGCCCCGGCCGGACGCCCGGTTGCTGCGCGGAGAGTTCTGGGCCGGCATGACGGTTGGGCTGATGCTGGTGCCCCAGGGCGTGGCCTACGCGGCCCTGGCCGGCATGCCGCTGGTGACGGGCATCTACGCTTCCCTCGTGCCCGCGCTGATCGCGGTGCTCTGGAGTTCGTCCACGCGTCTGGGCGTGGGTCCCACGGCCCTCACCGCCCTGCTGATCGGGGCCTCCCTCACCGGCATGGCGGAACCGGGCAGCGCCGAATGGGTGGCCCTGGCGGCCTGGATGGCCATCCTGTCGGGGCTGGTGCAACTGCTGCTGGGCGCCGTGCGCTTCGGCTGGCTGCTCAACCTCGTCACGTCGCCCGTGCTCAACGGGTTCACCCAGGCCGCCGCGCTGCTCATCCTCGCATCGCAGCTGCCGGCGCTGCTCGGGCTGCGCACCACGTGGCATGCGGTGGCCACGGCCCCTTCCATCCACCACTTCGACGGCACGGCAGCGGCCTTCGGGCTCGGCAGCCTGGTCCTGCTGACACTGGCGCGCCGCTGGCGGCCCACCTTTCCCTCGGCCATCGTCATCGTGGGCGTGGCGGCCCTGGCAAGCCGCGCACTGGGCTATGCGGACCAGGACGGCGCGGTGGTGGGCCACCTGCCTTCCGGGCTGCCGCACTTCTACTGGCCGGGCTGGCTGGACTGGGACCAGTTCGGCCAGTTGCTGATGCCCGTGCTGGTGGTCACCCTCGTGAGCTTCCTGGAGACCGCCTCCTCGGCCAAGGTCGAGCACCAGCAGGGCGGCACGCGCTGGAACGAGAACCAGGACCTGATCGCGCACGGCCTGGCGAAGCTGGGGTCCGGCTTCTGTGGCAGTTTCGCGACAAGCGCGTCGTTCTCGCGCTCCGCGATCAACCTGTACGCGGGCGCGAAGAGCGGCTGGGCCACGCTGTTCGCTCTGGCCCTGGTCCTGGCGGTGCTGCTGTGGCTTACGCCGGCCCTCTACCACGTGCCGCAGTCGGTGCTCGCCGCGGTGGTGGTGGCAGCGGTCATCAGCCTCATCAAGCCGGCGGTGCTGCTGCGGCTGTGGCGCATTTCCCGGGTGGAGGCCCTCATCGGCGGGCTGACGTTTCTGCTCACGCTCGCGACCGCGCCGCGCATGTACTCGGGAGTGCTGGCGGGGCTGGTGCTGAACCTGAGCCACTTCCTCTACCAGCGGCTGCACCCGCGCATCATCGAGGTCGGGCTTCATCCGGACGGCAGCCTGCGCGACCGCCACCTGTGGCAATTGCCGCCGCTCGCACCCGGACTGCTGGGCGTGCGGATGGATGCAGAGCTCGATTTCGCGTCCGCTGCTGCGCTGGAGCAACGCATTTCGGAACATCTTGCGGCATATTCCGAGGTACGGCACATCTGCCTGTTCGCCCTCCCGATCAACCGCATCGACGTGACCGGCGTCGAATGCTTCGGCCGGCTGCGGGCCCTGGCCCGCACCCACGGTGGAGCCCTGCACGTGAGCGGCATGAAGCTCCCTGTCGAGCAGGTGCTGCGCCGCGCGGGGTTGCTGGAGGGCCCGGGCCTCGTGCTTTACCGCACCGACGCCGAAGCCCTGCTGGCGTTGCAACGTTTACCTTTGTAGTTACCTATGGCGGGGCAGCCGCTGATACACTTCCTGAACATTGTTTGTTGCATTTTGTGTCTGAATCCGCGACCCCCCCACTTGTGGACCTGCGCGACCTGCGCCTGACGACGGCGCACGCCCTGGTCGCTCAGGCATTGGGCTCCGAAGCCGCCATCCCCAGGGAATCGCCCCGGCATTACCTGCAGGGCCTGATCGACGGGCTCTGCGAACTGTCGCTGAAGGACCCGCTCACGGGCCTGGCGAACCGGCGGCATTTCCGCACCGTGCTCGAGCGCGAGATCGACCGCGTCACGCGCGCGGGCGAGGCGGCGCTGCTGCTGATGCTCGACATCGACAACTTCAAGCGGGTCAACGACACCCACGGCCACATGGCCGGCGACATCGTCCTGCAGTCGATCGCGCGCACGCTGAGCCGCTGCGTCCGGCCCATGGACACCCTGTCGCGCTACGGCGGCGAGGAATTCGCGGTGGTCCTGCCGGCATGCCAGGCCGGCTTCGGCAAGGTGGTGGCCGAGCGCATCCGCCGCGCGGTCGAGCGCACGCCGGTCCGCATCTCGCCGACGGTCGAGCTCAACGTCACCGTCAGCATCGGCGGCGCCTTCGCGCTCCAGTGGATCCGCAGCACCACCCTGCTGTGGACGGAGCGCGCCGACAGCCAGCTCTACAAGGCCAAGCTGGCGGGACGCAACCGGGTCAGCATCGAAGAACAGCCGGACAGCACGGTGAGCGCCGAGGAGAAGAGCCTGCTTTTCGGCCCGCTGTACACTCCCTCGGGTTGGGGCGACCTTCCCCCGCCCTTGGATTCCACAGGCAGCGCCTATTGAAAGCAAAGAGATGACCGACGCGCTGTCACCCCGCACCACGCCCGCTGCGCCCCAGGCGCCAGCCGGTGCCCGCATCATTGCCATCACCAGCGGCAAGGGAGGCGTGGGCAAGACCTTCGTTTCCGCCAACCTCGCCGCAGCCCTCACCCGGCGCGGGTACCGCGTCCTGGTGCTCGACGCAGATCTCGGCCTCGCGAACCTCGACGTGGTCCTGAACCTGCATCCCAAGGTCACGCTGCACGATGTCTTCGTCGGCAAGGCGGAACTGAACGACGCCGTGATCGAGGCGCCCGGCGGATTTTCCGTCGTGCTCGCCGGATCGGGCATGGTCGAGTATTCGCGGCTCACCCCCGAGGTGCGCAGCGAGTTCCTCAACGTCATCCAGACGCTCGCGCCGCGCTACGACGTGCTCCTGCTCGACACCGGAGCCGGCATCTCCGACGTGGTGCTGTTCTCCGTCTCGCTCGCCTCGGAAGTGCTCATCGTGGCCACGCCCGAGCCCACCTCCCTGACCGACGCGTATGCGGCGATCAAGGTGCTGGCGACGCAGCAGAAGCGCCAGTACGTGCGCCTGATCGTGAACCAGGCCGCGCGGCCGGGCGACGGCCGGGCGATCACGGGCCAGCTCCAGCAGGTCCTGGACCGCTTCGTCAGCACGGATTCGGGCCGCCCGATGCGCCTGCTGCACCTGGGCGACATCCCGGCCGACACCGCCGTGCGCGATGCCGTCATGCGGCGCCAGCTGCTGCTGATGCAGATGCCCGGCTGCCCCGCCGCCCTGGCCATCGCGCAGCTGGCCAACAAGATCGATTCCACGCTGCTCACGCCGGCAGCCTGAAGGGCCGGCAGGCGGCATGCCTGTCCGGCGCGCTCCATCGCGATGCACCACGACGACGTCCTCAACATCTCCTGCTACCTGTTCGTTCCGCTGCCCGACGCCGGACCGCTGCGCGACCGCCTGCATGCGCGGTGCATGGAAGACGGCCTCAAGGGCACCATCCTGCTGGCGGAAGAAGGCATCAACATGTTCCTGGCCGGGCCGGCGCACGCGGTGCGGGGCTTCGTGCAGTGGCTGCGGGATGCGGATGCGCGCTTCGCCGCGCTGGAACCGAAGGAGAGCTGGTCGGCGTCCCAGCCCTTCCGCAAGATGCTGGTGAAGGTCAAGCGCGAGATCATCCGCATGGACCATCCCGCCATCCGGCCCGCCGAAGGGCGTGCACCCTCCGTGGATGCGCCCACGCTGCGGCGCTGGCTCGCGCAGGGCCACGACGACACGGGCCGCCCCGTGGTGACGCTGGACACCCGCAATGCCTTCGAGGTGGACCACGGCACTTTCGAGGGCGCCATCGACTGGCGTATCGGGAAATTCACCGAATTCCCGCCCGCGCTGCGCGCCCACAAGGCGGAGCTCGAAGGCAAGACGGTGGTGAGCTTCTGCACCGGCGGCATTCGCTGCGAGAAGGCGGCCATCCTCATGCGCGAGGAAGGCATCGGGCATGTGTACCAGCTCGAGGGCGGCATCCTGAAATACTTCGAGCAGACCGATGGAGCCCACTACCGGGGCGGGTGCTTCGTCTTCGACGAGCGCGAAGTGCTGGCGCCCGACCTGTCGGAATCCGGATCGGGCCCCGTGGACGGGCCGGCCTCCGCATAGGCCTCGGCAGGCAGGCGGCGCCGGCCTGCCTGCGGCAGGATCGGCGCGTGCAGGTCAGCGCTTGAAGTGCCGCTCCGGCAGCGGAATGCGCTCAGGATCACCCGGCACCGTTCCCATGCGCATGGCGTCCCAGTCGTCGGCCGCCTGGACGATGCGTTCCTTGCGCGAGGACACGAAATTCCACCAGATGTGCCGCGGGCCATCGAGCGGTGCGCCGCCAATGACCACGCAGCGCGCGGGCCCGCTGCCCGTGGCCTCCTGCAGCCGCACCGGGCCGGGGGCCTGTGGAATCGCGAGCATGCCGGCGGGCAGGTCGGCCGGGCGCCCGGCGCCGTCCTCCAGCCTGCAGGCGCCTTCCACGGCATACACGGCCATTTCCTCGGCCAGCGGCGGCAGCCGCAGTTCGGCGCCCGCGGGCAGCAGGATGTCGAGATAGAGCGTGGGCGCGAGGGTGGCGACGGGCGACGTGGCCCCGAAGGCGCTGCCGACCAGCACGCGCACACGCACGCCCTGGCCGTCGTGGATTTCCGGGATGGCTTCCGCGGGCGTGTGGACGAACGAGGGCTCCACCTCGGCATGCGCCTCGGGCAGCGCCGCCCACAGCTGCAGCCCGTGGTTCACGTAGGCCGCGCTGCGCAGCCGCTCGGGGCGCCGCTCGGAATGCACGATGCCGCGGCCCGCCGTCATCCAGTTGATGGCGCCGGGAGCGATCTCGCAGCCGGATCCCAGGCTGTCGCGGTGCGTGATCGCCCCCTCGAACAGGTACGTGACCGTGGCCAGCCCGATATGCGGATGGGGCCGCACGTCGTATTCGGACGCGGGCTCGACCGTGACCGGCCCGAAATGGTCGAAGAACACGAAAGGCCCGATGGAGCGGCGCTGCAGCGCGGGCAGCAGCCTGCGCACCACGAAGCCGCCGCCCAGGTCCTTGGCATGGCCGCCGAGCAGCATGAAGGGCGGCGCGGCCTCGCCGGCAGACGGAGGCAGGGGCACAGGCGTATCCACGGGAGATCCTTTCGGTGACGGGGGGGGCGCCGACAGCGTAACCCGCCGTCGGGGAAAAAGCCATGCGCCGGCAACGCCCGCGGCGCACCGGCGTGTACCGGATCAGCCGCGCAGCTGCTGCGCGATGCGGGCGACGCGCGCCCCGTAGGCCCGGCCGGTTTCCAGGTCGCCGGGCAGCATTTCCTGCACGCTCGCGTCCGAGGGCGACTGCGCCAGCATGCCGACGGAGCCGCCCAGGTTGTTGGGATCGTTGCGCGTGGCCGCCTTGCTGTTGGCGGGCAGCATGCCCAGGCTCACCCAGATGCCGCCGTGCTGCGAGGCCAGCGTCTGCAGGGCGATCAGGGTCACCTGCTTGTCGCCGTTCAGGCTGGCGCTGTTGGTGAAGCCGCCGAACACCTTGTCCTGCCATGCGCGGCCGAACCAGGCCTTGGAGGACGCATCCGCGAACTTCTTGAACTGCCAGCTCGGGCTGCCCATGTACGTCGGGGTGCCGAAGATGATGCCGTCGGCATCGGCCAGGGCCTCCCAGCCGCCCTCGGGCAGGTTGCCGTCCGCGTCGATGGCGATGAGCTGGGCGTTGGCGCCCTCAGCGACGGCCTGTGCCAGGCGCTGGGTGTGGCCGTAGCCGGAATGAAAGACGACTGCGATCTTTGCCATGGAATGACTCCTAGTGGGGGAAAGGGAAATATGCCGCGTCCGGAGCGCTTCAGCGTTCCCGTGCAGCGAGATCGAATACCAGCACCTCGGCACCGCAACCCTGCCCCAGGGCCAGCCGGCGCTCGCGCTCGACGAAGGCGGCGTCGCCCGCGGCCAGCAGGCTGCCGTTGGCCTGCAGCGTGCCGCTCAACAGGTGCACGTAGCATTTGCGGGCGGGGTCCAGCGGCAGCTCGTCGCCACCCCCGCCGTCGAACAGGCCCGCATAGACACAGGCGTCGGCCTGCAGGAACAGCACGCCGGGCCGGGCCTGCGGGGCCGCCAGCAGATGCAGCCGGCCGCTCCCGCGGTCCGCGGGGCCGGGCACCTGTGCGTATTCCCGCGCCCTGCCCGCTACCTGCGGCGCGATCCAGATCTGCAGGTAGTGCGCGGGCTGGTCGGGCAGCGGGTTGAATTCGGCATGGGTGGCGCCTTCGCCCCCCGCCATGCGCTGCACGCGGCCCGCAGCGACCGATTGCACGCGGCCGCTGCAGTCCCGGCTGCCCAGTTGGCCGGAGAGCACATAGCTGAGGATCTCCATGTCGCGGTGGCCGTGCAGGCCCAGCCCGGCGCCGGGGGCGATCCATTCCTCGTTCAGCGCATGCAGGTTGCCGAAGCCCATATAGCGGGGGTCGTGGTAGCCGGCGAAGGAGAAGCTATGGAGCGATCGCAGCCAGCCGTGGTCGGCATGGCCCCGGTCGCACGATTTGCGGACGGTCAGCATGGGCGGGTTTCGGACAGTGCTGGCACTTTAGGAGCGGGATGCGGCTTGCGGGCGCAGTGTGATTGAAGGCATCATTCAAAACCTTTGAAGCCCTGCCCGATGACCGTTCCGCCTCCCGCCCGCGACGCCCTCACGCCCGACAGCCTGGCCATGCTGCAGGTGATCGCGGAAACCGGCAGCTTCGCCGCGGCTGCGCGGCAGCTCGGCGTGGTGCCCAGTGCGCTCACCTACCGGGTGCGGCAGATCGAGGAAGCGCTGGACGTGCTGCTGTTCGACCGCAGCGCCCGCCAGGCGCGGCCCACCGAGGCGGGCAGCGAACTGCTGCGCGAAGGGGCCCGGCTGCTCGAGGAGGTGGAGGCCGTCGCGCACCGCGTGCGCCGGGTGGCGACCGGGTGGGAGCCCCAGCTCACCATCGCGGTGGACGGCGTGATTTCCCCCACCACCCTGCTGGAACTCGTGGAGGCCTTCTATGCGCAGTCGCCGCCGACCCGGCTCAAGCTGCGCGACGACATCCTCACGGGCACGCTCGAGGCCCTGACCTCCGGCCGGGCGGACCTGGCGCTGGGCGTGGCGGTGAACGCCACCAACGCCTCCGGCGTGCAGGGCAAGGTGATCGGCGACCTGCTGTTCCTCTTCACCGTGGCGCCGCACCATCCGCTCGCCACCGCGCCCGGCCCGCTCACCGACACGGTGCTGCGCCAGCACCGGGCCATCGCCGTGGCCGATTCGGCGCAGCATGGCGGCGTGACCATGGGCCTGCTGGGCGGCCAGGACGTGTTCACGGTGGACAGCATGCAGACCAAGCTGCAGGCCCAGTTGCGCGGGCTGGGCGCCGGGTTCCTTCCGGAGCCCATGGTGCGGCCCTACGTCGAGGCGGGGCGGCTGGTGGTCCGCGAGGTCGCGCGGCCTGCGCGCCGCGTGCGCCTGCACTATGCCTGGGGCGGCCCCGGGCATGCCCCGCCGGGCCGCGCGCTGACATGGTGGCTGCAGCAGCTCGAGAGCCCCGCCACCCGCGAGGCCCTGCTGGAAAACCACCATCCATTCTGAGCCGCGCCATCGCAAGCGCCGTGTAGAGTGGCTTCATCCGCGACCACCGCGGCGTCTCGCATCCATGCATCCATGAAAGGCCGGACCATGACGTCTTCCCGCTCCCGTTCCCGCACTCCTTCCCGCGGCGCTTCCGCCGGCCCCGGAGGGCAGCCCCCGTCCGCCCGGCGCATCGCCGTGGTCGGCGCGGGCATGGCCGGCATCGCCTGCGCGCGCACCCTGGCGCAGGCCGGCCATGCGCCGGTCGTCTTCGAGCAGGCCCGCCACCCGGGCGGCAGGATGGCGACGGTGGAATCGCCGTTCGGGGGATTCGATGCCGGCGCCCAGTACTTCACGGTGCGCGATGCGCGCTTCGCGCACGCCCTGGAAACCGTGCCCGGGCTGTGCCGCCCGTGGAGCGCAACCACCGTCAAGGTGCTGGACGCTGCCGGCCGCACGGCCGCCGCCGCGCCGCCGCCGCGCGAACCGCACTGGGTGGCCACGCCGGGCATGCAGTCCCTGCTGGCCGCGTGGGCCCAGCCGCTGGCGCAGGCCGGCCGCCTGCTGGCCGATGCGCAGGTCGCCGGCATCGGCCCCGACCCCCTTCAACCGGGCCGCTGGCAGTTGCAGACCCGCTCGCGGGACGGCGCGCAGCAGGTCCATCCCGGCTTCGACGCGGTGCTGCTGCTCATCCCGGCGGCCCAGGCCCGCGCCCTGCTGGAGTCTTCGGGCATCGCCCCGGCGTTCGCGCAACGGCTGCAGGCGGTCGAAGCGGCCCCCTGCTGGACGCTGATGGTGGCCTATCCCCACGCGGTGCAGCCCGGCCTCACCACGCTGGGCCCGCAATGGAACGCCGCGCGCAGCACGCACCATCGCATCGCGTGGGTGGCGCGCGAATCGTCGAAGCCGGGCCGCGCCTCGGTGGAGCGCTGGACGGTGCAGGCCAGCCCCGCATGGTCGTCCGAGCACCAGGGCGATGCACCCGCCCGCGTGCAGGCCAAGCTGATCAAGGCCTTCGCGGAAGTGACCGGCCTGCGCGCCACGCCCTCGCATGCGGAAGTGCTGTACTGGCCCGATGCGCAGACGACGCGGCCGCTGGGGCAGAGCCACCTGTGGGACGCGGCGGCCGGCATCGGCCTGGCCGGCGACTGGTGCCTGGGCCACCGGGTCGAGGATGCCTTCGTTGCGGGGCTCGAACTCGCGCTCGCGGTGGCATGAGCGCCTTCCCGGCCGCGTCCACGCAAGCACCCGCCGCAGGCAGGCGCTATGTCGGCCGTTTCGCGCCCTCGCCCACCGGACCCCTGCATGCCGGCTCGCTGGTGGCGGCGCTGGCCAGCTGGCTGGACGCGCGCTCCGCGGACGGGGGCCATGGCGGAACCTGGCTGGTGCGCATCGAGGATGTGGATACGCCCCGCTGCCAGCCCGGCGCGGCGGAGACGATCCTGCGGCAACTGGCGGACTGCGGCCTCGTGCCGGACGGGGCGGTGTGGTGGCAGTCGGCACGCCACGGGCGGTATGCCGGACAGCTGGAGCGGCTGACGCACGCGGGACTCGCCTACCCCTGTGCCTGCACCCGCGCGGACATCGAGCGCGCCCACCGGCTGAGCCATGGGTCCCGCGACCGCCATTCGGAACTGCCCTACCCTGGCACCTGCCGCGCCGGACTGGGTGGGCGGCCACCGCGGTCCTGGAGGTTCCGGACAACGGAATACCAGAAAGAACTTGCACCGCCCGCGGGTGTCGCCGGGGCGCCGGGATGCCCTGCGATCGATGCCGGTGGCGTGGCCTGGACCGACCGGCGCCTGGGAGCGCGCCGGCAGGACGTGGCGGAGGTGGTGGGCGATTTCGTGCTGCGCCGGGCGGACGGGCTCTGGGCCTACCAGCTCGCGGTGGTGGTGGACGATGCAGACCAGGGGGTGACGCACGTGGTGCGCGGGGAAGACCTCCTGGACAACACGCCCCGGCAGCTCCTGCTGCAGCATGCGCTGGGCGCCGCGGCGCCCATCTACCTGCATACGCCGCTCGTGCGCGCGCCAGATGGCGAGAAGCTGTCCAAGCAGCACGGAGCGCCCGCCGTGGACACCGCCGATCCCGTGGCAGCGCTCGGGGCCGCGGCCTGCGTACTGGGGTTGCCGCCTCTGCAGCATCCGCACGACACCACCGTCGGCGAGGCGCTGGCGTGGTGGGCGCAGGCATGGTCGCGAATCTACAATCAGTCATCGTGACAGTTACGCATCCCACTCCGGCCGATACCGGCCTTGCCCCTTCGCCCGCGCCTGCCGGCAACGGTTCCCCGCCCGCTGGCGTTGCCTTTCCCAAGGCGATCAAGAGCTACGTCCGCCGTGCCGGGCGCACCACCACCGGACAGGCCAAGGCCCTCGAAACCTTCGGCTCGCAGTTCGTCCTCGACTACGCCCCCGCGCCCCTCGACGCACCGGCGGCTTTCGGCCGCGCCGCGCCGCTCGTCCTCGAGATCGGCTTCGGCATGGGCGAGGCCACGGCCCACATCGCAGGCGTGCGGCCGCAGGACAATTTCCTCTGCTGCGAGGTGCACGAACCCGGCGTCGGCGCCCTGCTCAAGCGCATCGGCGAACGGGGTCTCACCAACATCCGCATCCTGCAGCACGACGCCGTGGAGGTGATCGACCACATGCTGCCGGAAGGCAGCCTCGACGGCGTGCACATCTTCTTCCCGGACCCGTGGCACAAGAAGCGCCACAACAAGCGGCGGCTGGTCCAGCCACCGCTGGTGGCCAAGCTCGCACGGCGGCTGAAGCCCGGGGGCTACCTGCACTGCGCGACCGACTGGCAACCCTATGCGGAGCAGATGCTGGAGGTGCTCTCGGCCGAACCGCTTCTGGCCAACACCGCCGACGGCTATGCGCCGCAGCCCGACTACCGCCCGCTCACCAAGTTCGAGAACCGCGGGCTGCGCCTGGGCCACGGCGTATGGGATATCCTCTTTCGGCGCGTGGCCTGACAGTCAGCGCCCCCGCCCCCTCGCAACGCCCAGCACCGCACCCATGAAGCCCATCCTCGACAACCTGGTCGAAATGACCGGCCATCGCGATCACCTGCGGCTGGAAGTGTCGGTGCTGTCCACCCTGCACAAGCTCCCTTCCATCAAGGCGGTGCGCGCGCTGGAGATCTTCCAGTCGGGCAGCGAGGCCTACGTGCGGCCGCGCACCTGGCACAAGGACGGGCAGATGGTCACCAGCGACTGGGAAGCCCCGGTCGATCCGCGCCGCGAGCCCCTGTCGGCGTTCCCGGCGCTGCACGAATGCATCGCCCAGCGCCGGCCGCACGTGCTGCAGTCCGTGCGGCGCGGCGAGCACATGCTGTGGCTGCCGGTGTGGCTGCACGACAAGGTGCATGCCTGCATCGAGGTCACGCAGTCGCGGCCGTTCTCGGCCCACAAGCTCGACGTGATCCAGAGCGTCTTCTTCGTCTACCAGAACTACCAGAGCCTGCTGGACTACAGCGAGCGCGACGCGCTGACCGGCCTGTTCAACCGCAAGACCTTCGACGAGCAGTTCGCACGGCGCGCCGGCATGTCCAGCAACGCTGCGACCGAGGTATCCACCGAGCAGGACGATGCATCCCAGCCGCGCGGCGAGCCGCTGCAGCACTGGCTGGCGGTGGTGGACATCGACCACTTCAAGCAGGTCAACGACCGCTTCGGGCACCTGTATGGCGACGAGGTGCTGATCCTGATCGCCAACATCCTGCGCAACTCCTTCCGCGGGCACGACCGCATCTTCCGCTTCGGCGGGGAGGAATTCGTCGTCCTGCTGCGCTCGACGACGCTCGCCACCGCCCACAAGGCCTTCAACCGGTTCCGCACCGCCGTGCAGGAATACGATTTCCCGCAGGTGGGCCGCGTCACGGTGAGCCTGGGTTTCGCCAGCACGGAGCGCGGGGCCCCGGTGGAGATCCTGGGCCAGGCGGACCAGGCGCTCTACTACGCCAAGGAACATGGCCGCAACCGCGTGTGCTATTACGACGACCTGGTGCGCGATGGCCATCTGCACGCCAAGGTCGCGAACGACAACGTCGAACTGTTCTGACCGGCACGCTCCAGGCATCCCCACGAAAGCAAAAGGCCCGCACGCGCGGGCCTTTTTGCATTGGGCACGGCAGCCCGGTCAGGCGCGTTCGCCCACCCAGGCGGCCACGGAGGCCAGCGCCGCGGGCAGCGCCGCGGCATCGGTGCCGCCGGCCATCGCCATGTCGGGCTTGCCGCCGCCCTTGCCGCCCACCTGGCTGGCAACGAAGTTCACCAGTTCGCCGGCCTTCACCTTCGCCATCGCGTCCGGCGTGACGCCCGCGGCGATCTGCACCTTGGCGCCGTCCACCGCCGCGAGCACGATGGCCGCGCTCTTGAGCTTGTCCTTGAGCTTGTCCATGGTGTCGCGCAGGGTCTTGGCGTCAGCGCCCGGCAGCGTGGCGGCCAGCACCTTCAGGCCCTTCACGTCCACGGCCTGGCCGGCCAGTTCGTCGCCCTGGCTGGAAGCCAGCTTGCCCTTGAGGGCCGCCACTTCGCGCTCCAGCGCCTTGACCTGGTCGAGCGCCTGGCCGATGCGGCCGGTGATCTCCGCGGCGGGTGCCCGCAGCACGCCCGCCGCCCTGGCGACGGTATCTTCCAGTTGCTGCAGATAGGCCAGCGCGCCCGCGCCCGTCACCGCCTCGATGCGGCGCACGCCCGCGGCCACGCCGCTCTCGCCCACCACCTTGAACAGGCCGATGTCGCCCGTGCGGGCGACGTGCGTGCCGCCGCACAGCTCGCGGCTGGTGCCGATGTCCAGCACGCGCACGGTCTCGCCGTACTTCTCGCCGAACAGCATCATGGCGCCGGTCTTCTGGGCGGATTCGATGTCCATCACGCGGGCGCCGGTCGGCGTGTTGGCGAGGATCTCCTCGTTCACGCGGCGCTCGATCTCGCGGATCTGGGCGTCGGTGACCGGCGCGTTGTGCGCGAAGTCGAAGCGCGTGCGCTCGGCGTTCACCAGCGAGCCCTTCTGCTGCACGTGATCGCCCAACACCTCGCGCAGGGCCTTGTGCATGATGTGCGTGACCGAATGGTTGCGCATGGTCGCGGCGCGCAGCGCGGCATCGACCTCCGCCTGCACGGCATCGCCCACGCGCAGCGCGCCGGACTCCAGGCGCCCGTGGTGGCCATAGACGTCGGCGCGGATCTTGAGCGTGTCGTCCACGGCGAAGCGCGCGCCACCGGCGTGGATCACGCCCTGGTCGCCCACCTGCCCGCCGCTTTCGGCATAGAACGGGGTGTTGTCGAGCACCACCACGCCGCTCTGGCCGGCCTCCAGCGCCTGGGCGCTCGTGCCGTCCACGTAGATCGCCACGATCTTCGCGCTTTCGGTCAGGCCGTCGTAGCCGCTGAAGCGGTTGGCCTCGCCTGCATAGTCGAGCGCCTTGTCCATCTTGAACTTGCCGGCGGCACGGGCCTGGGCCTTCTGGCGGTCCATGGCGGCATTGAAGCCGTCCTCGTCCACCGTCACGCCGCGCTCGCGGCAGACGTCGTTGGTCAGGTCGAGCGGGAAGCCGTAGGTGTCGTGCAGCTTGAAGGCCACATCGCCGGGCAGCACCTTCGCGCCGCCGCCCAGGGCCGCGTCGAGGATGTCCATGCCGTTGGCGAGCGTCTCGAAGAAGCGCTCTTCCTCGGCCTTGAGCACTTCGGTGATGCGCTGCTCCTGCTCGCGCAGCTTCGGATAGGCGTCACCCATCTGCGCGACGAGGTCCTTCACGAGCTTGTGGAAGAACGGCGTCTTGCGGCCGAGCTTGTAGCCGTGGCGGATGGCGCGGCGCACGATGCGGCGCTGCACGTAGCCGCGGCCTTCGTTGCTGGGGATCACGCCGTCGCTCACCAGGAACGCGGTGGCGCGGATGTGGTCGGCGATCACCTTGAGCGACGGGTTGGCGAGGTCGGCCGTGCCGGTCTCGCGCCCGGCCGCCTGGATGAGCGCGGCGAACAGGTCGATCTCGTAGTTGCTGTGCACGTGCTGCAGGATGGCCGCGAGGCGCTCCAGGCCCATGCCCGTATCGACGCAGGGCGCGGGCAGCGGCGTGACGGAGCCGTCTTCCGCCATGTCGAACTGCATGAACACGTTGTTCCAGATCTCGATGAAGCGGTCGCCGTCCTCATCGGGGCTGCCCGGGGGGCCGCCGGGGATGTGGGGGCCGTGGTCGTAGAAGATCTCGGAGCACGGGCCGCAGGGGCCGGTGTCGGCCATCATCCAGAAGTTGTCGGACTTGTAGCGTCCGCCCTTGTTGTCGCCGATGCGGATCACGCGCTCGGGCGGCAGGCCGATCTCCTTCGTCCAGATGTCGTAGGCCTCGTCGTCCTCGGCATACACGGTGGCGAGCAGGCGCTCCTTCGGCAGGCCATAGACCTCGGTGAGCAGCTCCCAGGCCCACTTCAGCGATTCGCGTTTGAAGTAGTCGCCGAAGGACCAGTTGCCCAGCATCTCGAAGAAGGTGTGGTGGCGCGCGGTGTAGCCCACGTTCTCCAGGTCATTGTGCTTGCCGCCCGCGCGCAGGCAGGCCTGCACGGACGTGGCCCGCACGTAGGGGCGCTTGTCGGTGCCCAGGAACACGTCCTTGAACTGCACCATGCCGGAGTTGGTGAACATCAGCGTGGGGTCGTTGCCCGGCACCAGCGGGCTGGACGGCACCACGGTGTGGCCCTTGGAGGCGAAGAAGTCCAGAAAACTCTTGCGGATGTCGGCAACGGACGACGGCGGGGTCGGTTTCGTCATGGGCGAAAGGGCTGCGAGCCTCGAGTGCGTGGAGCGCGCTGCGGGTGAAAGCAGCCGCGGGGATGGTTGTGAAGCGTAACCCCCGATTCTATCGAGCCGGGCCCGCCGTTCGCCGCGCCGCGGGGCCGGCCCTGCCCCGCACGGGGCCGCTCACCGCCGGGGGCGCTTTTGCGGGGTGCGGTTGGTGTAGCTCGCGTTGCCCAGGCCCGTGCCCACGGTGAGCACGGCCCAGCGCCCCACGTCCTGGGTGAAGGGCAGTTCCGACAGCCCCTGCACCACGGCATCGTTGTGCAGGCAGACCTGGATGCGGCCGCCGTTGATGGTGGGCAGGCGCTCGCACAGGTCGCGCGGCAGGTGGAAGCGGATGCTCTCCCAGTTGCCCGGCAGGTTCTGCGTGCCGCCGGCGAGCGAGCCGTCTTCGCAGACCAGGCCCGGGCAGGCGACGCCGACGAAGGGCGCCAGGCTCAGTTCCTTCTTCCTGGCATGGTCCACCAGGTCTTCCAGGATGCCGGCGATGCCGTCCACGAGTTCGTCGCGGCGCGGGGCGTCGTCCGCATGGCCCCATTTCTCGCGGCGCAGCACCTCGGCCTTCGACATGTCGGGCGCGGAGTGCAGGTGGGTCTGCACGATGCCGCAGCGCACGTTGGTGCCGCCAATGTCCACCGCCAGTATCGCGTCGTAGCTCTGCAGCAGCGCGGGCGGCGCCAGGTGCACCCAGCCGATCAGGCCGCCCTCGTCGGCATGGTGGTGCAGCAGGCGCAGTTCCACCGGGTCCTTCTTTTTGCGCTCGAGCTCTTGCGCGACGAGGTCGGCCGCGCGGGCGATGGCACGCTCGCCCACCTCGCTCTGGTGGAAGCCGCCGCCCACGATCACGCGCTCCACGCCCTTCCAGGTCTTGTGCTGCAGGAAGCGCAGGACCACGTGGGCGAACTGCTGCGCGTAATCCTCGGAGGCGGCCTCGATCGCCCGGGCCGCCACGCCGTCCTTGGCCAGCATCTCGTCCAGGCGCTGCTTGCTGATCTCCCGCGTGGGCTTGTCGCCCAGCGGGTCCTTGCCGGCCATGTCGGTGTAGAGGGTGCGCCAGGCATCCAGCATGCGCCGGAACGCGGTGCGGCTGGCGTTGTCGCCCGCGAAGCCGTCGCCGTCGCGCAATTCGAGGCTGTAGTCGTCGATGGTGACGGACGCCAGTTCCATATCGCCGTGCGGGCCCGCCGCGCACAGGGCGAGCCGGGCTTTTTCCTCGCGCTCGGCCGCGGCAGCGGACACCGGCGCTTCTTCCTTCTCTTTGGATGCCATGGTCGTGTTCGTAGGGAGGGAATGGGCCCGCGTCGCAGGCCCTGGCCCCGATGGTGCCCCGCCCCGCGGCGCGGCCGCGTCAGCCAACGCCGCCAAACCACGCCCCAGGAGGAGGCAGGCGGCGGCAGGCAGCCGTCAGCGGCCCAGCAGCACCGCGCGCGCCGCCTCCGATGGGAAAACGCACGCCACGTCGTGGGCGCAGCCGGGCACCACGACCACCTCGCGCCGCCGGCCGGGCGCCAGCTGCGTCCGGTCGTATTCCGCGTAGGCCAGGCCGCGCTGCAGGCGGTACGGCCCCTG
Source organism: Paracidovorax oryzae ATCC 19882 (assembly GCF_000687165.1). GTDB lineage: Bacteria > Pseudomonadota > Gammaproteobacteria > Burkholderiales > Burkholderiaceae_C > Paracidovorax > Paracidovorax oryzae. Next base: position 189,005 of record NZ_JMKU01000001.1, read on the forward strand.
GGCCATGGCCGCGCACGACTTGTCGAGGATGCCGTAGTACGTGCCCCTGGCGTCGCTGCTGTCCAGCGCGCCTTCGAGGTAATGCACGTCGGCGGCGGCATAGCGATCGCGCGCCTGGGCGGCGATGCGCCCCAGGCCGGCGGGCAGGTCGTCGGTGCCGTACTTCCAGCGGTTCACGCCCGGGCAGGTGCCATCCGCGGGCGGATGGGGGCGCCAGGCGTCGAAATACAGCCAGGTGCCAGGGTCCGCCACCACGTAGCGCAGGGCGACGGTGGAGGCGGAGGTGGACGCGCCGGCCGGCGCCGGGTTCGCGAAGCCGATGTAGTGCTGCACCATCTGCCCGCCCGCGGAGAAGCCCGCGACGGTGACGGTACGCAGGCCGGGCCAGCGCCGCACGAGCTCGGCCACCAGCGCGTCCATCGCCGCGAACGAGGTGATGCGCGCGCCGTTGGCCGACGGCCCGCCTTCGATCCAGGAGCTGCATGTCCACAGCAGGTCGCCGGCCTGCGCGGGGGGAACGCCCGGGGAACTGCACCGGCCGGCCTGGCCCGCCGCGACCTGGAACACGGGCGCCACCACCAGGGTGTCACGCAGCGCACCGGCATCGCGCACGGCCTGCAGCGCCGCGCCGAAGGTCTTGCCGGCATCGCGCGGATGGCCGTGCAGGGCGACGAGCGCGCGCGTCGGCGCCGCCCCCTCTCCGGGCGCCAGCGATGCGTAGTAGTTCAGCGTGCCTCCGGCGCCGGGCGGCTCGAAGCGCTGGTAGCAGGCGGGGCCCGCCGCCACGGTGCAATCGGAAGACTGCGCCGCGGCATGTGCCGTCCACACGGCCAGGCACGCCGCCACGAGACAGGGCCATGTTCCAGTTCTCATCGAGGGGACTCCGTTGGACGCGGGGACGGCATGGCCCCTGGCGGAAAGTGTAAGCGGCGCATGGGGCACTGACCGCCCCCGAGGTCGCACAGGTGCGCGGGCCGGGTGCGCGCCGGTCATTACACCCGGCGGGACGGGAGCCAAAAAAAAGCCCGCGCGATGCGGGCTGTGAAAGGAGACCCCCTACTGACAAACCGGAGGCCGGCGACCGGGAGACCCCAGCGCGGCACCGCGATGCATCCAATGTAGGCCTGCGAGCCGGCAGGGCCAAGCGACCAGATCGCGATTGCTTATGCGCGGACCGAGAAAGCCGGTACTGGCGGGCATGCCATGCGCCGCCGGCAGGCCAGTGGTGGCGGCATACTCGGCGTATCGCCTTTCCCGGCCCCGGCCCGCCCGGGGCTTCCATCGATCCGATGCCCCCGCCATCCACCGCCCTCCCCTGCACTGCACGGAACCTGGCCGCAGCCGCACTCTGCCTGGCGACGGCCCTGCCTGCCTTGGCCGGGTTGGATGCCGGCGACCTCGTGCGCGAACACGGCTGCATGCGCTGCCATGCCATGGTGCGCACCTATGTGGGCCCCGGGTTCGCGGAGATTGCCGAACGCTACCGCGCTGACAGGAATGCCGAAACCTATCTTGCCGGCAAGATCCGCAACGGCGGTGCGGGCGAATGGGGCCGCGCGCTCATGCCGCGGCATCCGCGCATCGGGGAGGAAGAAGCGCGGACCCTGGCCCGGTGGATCCTCGCCCAGCGCAAGGGCTAGCAGCCGCAGTGGCCGCCACCGCCTCACTCAGCGCTCGGCGCAGAGCGCCTCGTCCACCGCTTCGCGCGTGAGGGTGGGCACGAAGGCCTCGATGAAGCGGTAGGCATAGCCGCGCAGCCAGCTGCCGCGCCGCAGCCCGAGTCGGGTGAGGTTGACTTCGAACAAATGGCGCGCATCGATCATGCGCAGGTGGCGGTCGCGCTCCGGGTCCAGCGCGATGGAGGCGACGATGCCCACGCCCATGTCCAGCTCCACATAGGTCTTGATCACGTCCGCGTCCATGGCGGTGAGCACCACGTCCGGCTGCAGGCCCTCGCGGGCGAAGGCCTCGTCGATATGGGCGCGGCCGGTGTAGCCCAGCTCGTAGGTGATGATGGGAAAGCGCGCCAGTTGCCGCAGGGTGGGCGGCTCGGGCAGGTCGAGCAGCGGATGGCCCGGCGGCACCACGATGCTGTGGGACCAGCGGTAGCACGGCAGCGTGACCAGTTCGCCGTAGCCCGCGAGCGCCTCCGTGGCGACGCCGATGTCGGCTTCGCCCGAGAGCAGCATCTCGGCCACCTGCCGCGGCGACCCCTGGTGCAGGTGCAGCGAGACGTGCGGGAACAGTGCCCGGAAATCGCGCACCACCTGCGGCAGCGCATAACGTGCCTGGGAGTGCGTGGCGGCGATGGACAGCCGCCCTTCCCCGCTGGCCCGGAAGTCGTGGCCGGCGCGCTGCAGGTTTTCCGCCTCCAGCAGCAGCCGCTCGACGATGGGCAGCAAGGTGGATCCCGGCGGGGTCAGCCCCGTGAGCCGCTTGCCCGCGCGCACGAAGATCTCCAGGCCCAGCTCCTCCTCCAGTTCGCGGATCTGCCGGCTCACGCCGGGCTGGGAGGTGTGGAGGATGCGGGCCACGTCGGTAAGGTTGAAACCCGTGCGCACGGCCTCGCGCACGGAACGCAGTTGCTGGAAATTCATGGATTCGCCGGACTTTCCTGTTGTTATGCGGCCGGTCAACGCGCGGGGATAGCCGCGCGGGGGTCAACGCACGGGCGCCAGGGGCCGGCGGTGCACCGCGCCCCCGTCCCGGCACGTCAGAGCTTGGCGATGGAGACTTCGGTCGATTTCACCAGCGCCACCACGTCGGAGCCGACCTGCAGTCCGAGGTCGTCCACCGAGCGGGTGGTGATGACGGAAGTGACGATGCCCCAGGGCGTCTCGACATCGACTTCCGAGACGACGTCGCCGCGGATGATCTCGCGGACCTTGCCCTTGAACTGGTTGCGCACGTTGATGGCCTGGATGGACATGGGATGGACTCCTGTGATGGTTGGAAGGTGAAGGGAAAGAAAGGATGGAAACCGGGTGGCTCAGATCGCCCAGCGCAGGCCATGCGCCGGAACGCCCGGCCATGCACCGTCTCCGTTGCCGTCGGAGGGTTCGGCCGCGGGCTTCTGCAGCACCCGGTCGAGGATGCGTTTCTCGAGGGCCGCGAACGCCGCGTCGCCGTGCGACCGGGGCCGCGCGAGGGGTATGCGCTCATCCAGGGCGATGCGGCCGTCCTCGATGAGCACCACGCGGTCGGCCAGGGCCACGGCTTCCTGCACGTCGTGCGTGACCAGCAGCGCGGTGAAGCGGTGCCGCTGCCACAGCCCTTCGATGAGGCGCTGCATCTCGATGCGGGTGAGCGCGTCCAGTGCGCCCAGCGGCTCGTCCAGCAGCAGCAGGCGTGGCTGGTGGACCAAGGCCCGGGCCAGGGCCACGCGCTGGCGCTGGCCGCCGGACAGGCGCGCCGGCCACTCGCCGGCACGGTCCGCCAGGCCCACCTGGGCGAGCACCTCGCGGCCGCGCTCCTGCGAGCCCGCGGGCAGGCCCAGAGTGACGTTGTCCAGCACGCGCCGCCACGGCAGCAGGCGCGCCTCCTGGAACATGATGCGGGTGTCGCCGTGCAGTCCATCGACGGGCCTGCCGTCGATCTCCAGCGTTCCGGCGCTGGCGCCCTCCAGGCCGGCGACCAGCCGCAGCAGCGTGCTCTTGCCGCAGCCGCTGCGGCCGACGATGGCGACGAATTCGCCAGGCTCGATCGTGAGCTGCGCCTCGCGCAGCACGTCGCGCGAGCCGTAGCGCTTGGTCAGCCGGCGCGCCTGCAGGCGCAGGCCGGGCGCGGGGGAAGAAGCGGTGTGTGGGTGGGACATGGTGCCGTCTCCTTCGTCATGCCTTGGCCTGGTAGCCGGGATGCCACCGCAGCCACCAGTGCTCCAGGCCGCGCGCGAACACGTCCGCCAGCTTGCCCAGCAGCGCGTAGAGCAGGATGCCCACGAGCACCACGTCGGTCTGCAGGAACTCGCGCGCGTTCATCGTGAGGTAGCCGATGCCGGCCTGCGCGGAAATGGTTTCCGCCACGATCAGGATCACCCACATGAGCCCCAGCGAAAAGCGCAGGCCCACGAGGATGGAGGACATCGCGCCGGGCAGGATCACCTCGCGGTAGAGCTGCCAGCGCGAGAGCCCGTAGGTCCGGCCCATCTCGATCAGGCCCGGATCGACGTTGCGGATGCCATGGAAGGTATTGAGGTAGATCGGGAAGAACACCGAGACAGCGATCAGGAACACCTTGGCCGATTCGTCGATGCCGAACCACAGGATCACCAGCGGGATGAGCGCCAGCGCGGGGATGTTGCGCACCATCTGCACGGTGGAATCCAGCAGCGTTTCCGCCCAGCGCAGCGAGCCGGTGAGCAGCCCGAGCAGCAGGCCCAGGCCGCCGCCGATCGCCAGCCCCGCCAGCGCGCGGCCCGCGCTCACCTTCACGTGGGTCCACAGCTCGCCGGATTCGCCGAGCTGCCAGGCGGCCTTGAGCACGTCGGACGGCGCCGGCAGCACCCGGCTGGACAGCCATCCCTGGGCAGCCGCCACCTGCCAGGCCGCGATCAGTGCCACCGGCACCACCCAGGGCAGCAGGCGCTGGCCCACGGCGGCGCCCCATTGCCGCACGGGCGCGGGCAGGCCCGTACCGGGTTCCTCGGGGGTGTCGGTGGCAGCGGACACCTGCAGCTCGCGCACCGCGGGGGAGATGGCAGGGCCCGTCATACGAACGCTCCCGCTTCCGCGTCGGGCTCCAGGAACTCGAGCTGGTTACCCGCCGGGTCCTTCACATAAAAGCGCAGGTAGCCCGGAAGCGCCCGGTTTTCGACCAGGGAAAGCTCGGCCTGCAGCAGGCGGCCGCGGAGTTCGGGCAGGTTGTCCACTTCGAACGCCAGGTGCGCGGCCGCGGGCGCCGGTTGCCAGCGTGTGGTGGGCACGAGGGCGATGCGCTGGGGCCCGGCCGCGAAATGCAGGGCGTTCTCGGCCGGGTACCGCACCTCGGCCAGGCCGAGCAGGCCGGCATAGAAGGCCCGCATGGCACCCTCCTCGCCCGCGGGAAACGGCAGTTGCACGTGGTTGATGGAATGGATGGCCATGGGAATCTCCTTCCTGTTGCGCGGGCCGCTCAGCTCTGCGCCGCGCGCGGCACGTACTGGTTGCCCACGATTTCGCCGAAGGGGCCGGTCAGGGGGCCCGCCGCGCGGCCACGGCCGCCGATGCGCTCGCGCACTTCGGCCGGCAGCAGCGGGAACACCAGTTCCGCGAAGCGGTAGGCCTCTTCCAGGTGGGGGTAGCCGGAGAGCACGAAGGTATCGATGCCCAGGTCCGCGTACTCCTGCATGCGCGCGGCCACGGTCTGCGGATCGCCCACCAGTGCGGTGCCCGCGCCGCCGCGCACCAGGCCCACGCCGGCCCAGAGGTTGGGGCTGATCTCCAGGTCCGCGCGGGCGCGTCGGGTGCCGCCGGCGTGCAGCGCTGCCATGCGGCGCTGCCCTTCGGAATCCATGCGCGAGAACACCGCCTGCGCCTGGGCCACGGTCTCGTCCTGCACGCGGCTGATGAGTTCCTCCGCCGCGGCCCACGCGGCGGCATCGGTCTCGCGCACGATCACGTGCAGCCGGATGCCGAAGCGCACCGTGCGCCCCCGCTTCGCGGCACGGGCGCGCACGTCGGCCACCTTCTGCGCCACCGCGGCCGGCGGCTCGCCCCAGGTGAGGTAGGTATCGACCTGATCGGCCGCGAGGTCGTGCGCGGCCTCGGACGAGCCACCGAAGTACACCGGCGGATAGGGCTTCTGCACCGGCGGATAGAGCAGCTTGGCACCCTTCACCGACAGGTGCTCTCCCTCGTAGTCGAAGGTGCCGCCATCGTGGCTGCGTGACAGGATCTCGCGCCAGATGCGGATGAACTCCTCCGACTGCGCATAGCGCTGGGCATGGTCCAGGAAGACGCCGTCGCCCTCCAGTTCCGTGCGGTCGCCCCCCGTCACGAGGTTGATGAGCAGGCGCCCGCCCGACAGGCGGTCGAAGGTCGCGGCCATGCGCGCGGCCAGGGCCGGCTGGTGCAGGCCCGGGCGCACTGCCACGAGGAACTTCAGGCGCTGCGTGACGGGCGCGAGGGCCGAGGCGACGACCCAGGGGTCTTCGCAGGAGCGGCCCGTGGGGATCAGCACCCCTTCGTAGCCCAGGGTGTCGGCGGCCGTGGCCACCTGGCGCAGGTAGTCGTAGTTGACGGCGCGGGCCCCTTCGGATGTCCCGAGGTAGCGGCTGTCGCCGTGGGTGGGGATGAACCAGAACACATGCATGGGAGGCTTTCTCGATCAGTAGGGAACGGAGGTCAGTAGGAAATGGCGAAGCGCGGCCCGGATGCGGGCAGGGGCACCGCGGGCAGCACATGCCGCGCGGTGCGCTGCGCCAGGTGCGGATGCGGGACCGCCGCGCCGGGCGCTCGCACCGTGGGGCGGAGCCCCCAGGCACGCGCGGTCACCGCCAGCAGGCGCCGCGCGGCCGGCCCGGGAGCCGTGGTCGATGGCAGGATGGACATGGGGATGCTCCTTGGGACGGACGGGCCGGACGCCGGCTACAACAGTTCCACCGGCGCGGCCTGGAGCACGTCGAGCTTCTTCGGTATCAGCTTGAGAGCGAAGAAGGTGTCCGCGATGGCCTGCTGCTCGGCCAGGATCTCGCGGGTCACGGCCCGCGTGCCGTAGCCAACGCGGCCAACGAAAAGTTCGGTCACTGCGCGGTCCAGGCCCAGCACCTGGGACAGCTCCACGGCGGCTTCGGCCTTGTGGCCCGCGACCCATTGGTCGATGCCGTCCACTTCCTCGATCGCGATGCGCAGCACGTCCGCATTGCGGGCAGCGAAGTCGCGTGAGGTGAAGTAGAAGGCCCGGTTGTTCACCACGCCCGTGGCGTCGGCCAGGATGCGGGCGTCCAGCGCCTTCTGGGCCGCCGCGAGGAACGGGTCCCAGATCACCCAGGCATCTACCGCGCCGCGCTCGAAAGCAGCGCGCGCATCCGGCGGGGCAAGGAAGACGGACTGCACGTCGCGGTACTGCAGGCCGTTCTTCTCCAGCAGTTTCGCCAGGAAGTAATGCACGTTGGAGCCCTTGTTGTAGGCCACGCGCTTGCCCTTCAGGTCGGCCACGCTGCGGATGGCAGAACCCTTGGGCACCACCACCGCCTCGAGCGCCGGCCGCGGCACCGTGGCGCCGGCATACACGAGCGGTGCGCCGGCGGCCTGGGCGAAGATCGGCGGGGCCTCGCCCACGTCGCCGAAATCGATGGAGCCGACGTTCAGTGCCTCCAGCTGCACCGGGCCGGCGTTGAATTCCGTCCAGGTCACCTTCACGCCGGCGGCCGCGAGGCGCTTCTCCAGGGTGCCGCGCGCCTTCAGCAGCGAAAGCCATCCCTTCTGGTGGCCGATCCGCAGGGTGCGCGCGGCGCCGGCAGACTGCGACCAGGCCGGCAGTGCGGCCAGGGCGGCAGCGCCCGCGCCGGCGGCCAGCCAGCGGCGGCGGGAGGTGGACGGCGCAGTGCGCGCGGGGGATTCGAACAGCGGGACCATGGGGAACTCCAATCTCTGCGGTATGTCGGGGCAGCGGGCAGGCAGCGCTCCGCCCGGGGCGGGGCACGGAGGCCTCGCCCTGCGGGCCGGCACGGCCAGCGGAAGGCAAACGGGGTGGAACAGATCGGTGCGCAGGCGGCCCCGCGCGTCAGCGGCCGCGGCGCGGACCGGTCAGACGCTACATCGCACCTGCTCGAAGGGGATCGGCGGGAAGCGCGCCGCCTGCACCGGCGGGCGCAGCGCCTCGGTCACCAGCAGGTCGAGCGCTTCGTCCAGCCGGCGGGAAATGTCGGGCGCCAGGGTATGGGCGCCCTCGGGCGTCAGGGTGACCTGGGCATCCGTGGCATACACGCCGGGCAGGATGTGCCGGGCCCCGAGCGACTGCAGCACGGGCCGCAGGGCGTAGTCGAGCGCCAGCATGTGGTGCGGGCTGCCGCCGGTGGCCAGCGGCAGCACCGCCTTGCCCTTGAGTGCCTCCTGCGGCAGCAGGTCGAGGAACACCTTCAGCACGCCGCTGTAGGCGGCCTTGTACACCGGCGTCGCCACGACCAGGGCCCGGGCGTCGGCCACCTGCTCCACCGCATGGGCGATGGACCGGTGGCCCGTGTCGGCCAACAGCAGCGCCTGCGGGGACAGGTCGCGGATGTGCAGCCGGTGGATACCCGTGCCGCGCACCGACAGCCGCAGGGAGGTGGCATCGAGCAGCGCGGCGGAACGCGAACGCTCCGAAGGGCTTCCGGCGATCAGGAGTACGGACATGGGCGGGCCTTGCGGGGTGGTGGTCGGTCGTGGGCGGGACGCGGCGGCGTTACGGTCACTTCTTCGTGTAGATCTGGTCGAAGCTCGCGCCGTCGGCGAAGTGGTCCTTGTCGGCCTTGCCCCAGCCGCCGAACGCCTGGTCGATGGTGACCAGCGTGAGCTTGGGGAACTGCGCGTCGTATTTGGCCTTGGCCTTATCGCCGGTCGGGCGGTAGAAGTGCTTGCCGGCGATGTCCTGGGCTTCGTCCGAGTACAGGTACTTCAGGTACTCCTCGGCCACGGCGCGCGTGCCCTTCTTGTCCACGACCTTGTCCACCACGGCGACGCTCGGCTCGGCGAGGATGGAGAGCGAGGGGGCGACGATCTGGAACTTCTCGGCACCGAACTCCTTCAGCGCCAGGAAGGCTTCGTTCTCCCAGGCCAGGAGCACGTCGCCCACGCCGCGCTGCACGAAGGTGATCGTGGAGCCGCGCGCGCCGGTATCGAGCACCGGTACGTTCTTGTAGAGCTTGCCGACGAATTCCTTCGCCTGCGCGTCGCCGCCGTACTTGCGCTTGGCGTACTCCCAGGCGGCCAGGTAGTTCCAGCGCGCACCGCCGGAGGTCTTGGGGTTGGGCGTGATCACCTGCACGCCCGGCTTGACGAGATCGTCCCAGTCCTTGATGCCTTTGGGGTTGCCCTTCTTCACGAGGAACACGATCGTGGAGGTGTACGGGGCGGAGTTGTGCGGCAGGCGCTTCTGCCAGTCCGGCTTGACCAGGCCGCCGTTCTTCACCAGCGCATCGATGTCGCCGCCCAGGGCCAGCGTGGCCACGTCGGCATCGATGCCGTCGATGATCGAGCGGGCCTGCTTGCCCGAGCCGCCATGGGACTGCTTCACCTGCACGTCCTGCCCGGTCTTGCCCTTCCAGTACTTCGCGAACGCCTGGTTGTAATCCACATACAGCTCCCGCGTGGGGTCGTACGACACGTTGAGCAACTGCACCGGCTGCTGGGCGATGGCCGGCACGGACAGCACGGCGAGCGAAGCCAGGGCGGCTGCGGCGGGAAACTTGATAAAGTGGCGGCGAAGGTTCATGAGGGGCTTTCCTGGGAGATCCGTGGACGGTGCGGTAGAGCACGGCACCGATGCAGCGCATTCTGGAAGCCCCTCCTCAAAACTGAAACTACTGAAATTTCAGTTCTAAATTCCAGAAATATCTGTAGAACCTTTGCAAGCGGGAGCGCACGGCGCCCTTTTCCTGCTTGTGTCCTCTCTCCAATACCGCCAGAACAAGGAAATCCACATGCCCCGTACCGTCCAGTGCATCAAGCTCGGCAAGGAAGCCGAAGGACTCGACTTCCCTCCCTACCCGGGCGACCTGGGCAAGCGCATCTTCGAGAACGTGAGCAAGGAAGCCTGGGCCGGCTGGCTCAAGCACCAGACCATGCTCGTGAACGAAAACCGCCTGAACCTCGCCGATGCGCGCGCGCGACAGTACCTCGCGCGCCAGATGGAGCAGCATTTCTTCGGCGGCGGCGCGGATGCCGCTGCGGGCTACGTACCGCCCAGCGCCTGACGGCCACCCGCTGGCTCCGTTTTTCGCAAGCCCGGCTCTGCCGGGCTTTCCTTTTTCCGCCTCCGTTTCCCGCCGTGCGGCTGACACGGCGCAAGCTTCCGCGCCCCGCGGCGCCGCGACAATCGCCGCATGTCCGAACCCATCGACTGGCTCCCCGACGGCACTCCGTTCAACCCGCGCTTCGGCGACCGCTACCACAGCGAAACCGGACTCGCGCAGGCGCGCGAAGTCTTCCTGCACGGCTGCGGGCTGCCGCAGGCCTGGGCCGGCCAGGCGATGTGGCGGGTGCTGGAGACCGGCTTCGGCTTCGGCCTGAATTTCATTACCACCTGGGCGGCATGGCGGGCCGACCCCGCACGGCCGCGGCTGCTGCATTTCGTGTCCTGCGAAGCGTTTCCCGTTTCCGCGGACGACCTGCTGCGCTCCATGCAGGGACATGCCGAGCTGGAACCGCTGGCCCGCGCCCTGCATGCGCAGTACTGGGGCCTGCTGCCCGGCGTGCACCGGCTCGCCTTCGAGGGCGGGCAGGTGCTGCTCACGCTCTACATCGGCGATGCGCAGGCCATGCTGCGCCAGCAGCAGCCGGTGGCCGACGCGGTGTACCTCGACGGCTTCAGCCCGCAGGTGAACCCGGAGTTGTGGGACCTGCATACCCTCAAGGCCGTGGCGCGCTGCTGCCGCCGCGGCACGCGGCTGGCCACCTGGAGCGTGGCCGGCGCAGTGCGCGAAGCACTCGCGCAGTGCGGCTTCCGCGTGCAGAAAGTGCCCGGCCTGCCCCCGAAGCGCGCCAACCTGCAGGGGGTGTTCGATCCGGCCTGGGAGCCGCGCCCCGTGCAGCCGGATCTGCCCGACGTTCGCGTGGTGGGCGGACCATCAAGCGCGCTGGTCATCGGCGGCGGGCTGTCGGGCGCCGCGGTGGCTGCGAGCCTCGCACGGCGCGGCTGGCAAGTACGGGTGCTGGACCAGGGCGCGGAGCCGGCGGCCGGCGCCTCGGGCCTGCCGGCCGGCGTGTTCGCGCCGCATGTGTCGCCCGACGACAGCCTGCTGTCCCGCCTGTCGCGCTGCGGCGTGCGGGCCACGCTGCAGGCCCTGGAGGCATCAGGCCTGGCGGAGGGCGAGGACTGGAGCGCCTGCGGCGTGCTGGAGCACGAGGTGGATGGCAAGAACCGCCTGCCGCCTGCCTGGACCGGGGATGCCGCCGTGGGCGCCGGATGGAGCCGCCCCGCCGAAGGCCCGGCGCTGGAGGCCGCAGGACTGCCCGGTGCCACTGTCGCCTATTGGCATGCGCGTGGCGGGTGGCTGCGGCCGGCCCGGCTGGTGCGCGCGCTGCTGGCGCACCCTGCCATCCACTGGCAGGGCCGCAGTGCCGTGGCGCGGCTGGAACCTGTGGCCGCTCCCGGTGGGGCCACGCACTGGCAGGCATATGGCAGCGACGGCACGGTGCTCGCCGAAGCGCCCCACGTGGTGGTGGCCGCCGGCTACGGCAGCCGCCCGTGGCTGCCCGCCCGCTACCCGATCCATCCGCTGCGTGGCCAGGTGAGCTGGGGCACGCGGGTGGACAGCCCGGCAGCCGCCTGGCCGCCCTTCCCCGTCAACGGCCACGGCAACCTCGTGCCGCATGCGGGCATGGCGGGGCAAGCCATCTGGGTGATGGGTTCGACCTTCGAGCGCGGCCAGACGGAACTGCCCCCCGCGCCAGAGGACCAGGCGCACGCCCATGCGGCCAACGCCGCGAAGCTGGAGCAGTTGCTGCCGGCGCTGGCGCAGGGACTCGCACCCGCCATCGCCGGCCCGGGCGCCGCGCCCGGCCACTGGGCGGCCGTGCGCTGCACCGCGCCCGACCGGCTGCCGTTCGTGGGCCCGGTGGATGCCGCTCGCCAACCAGGGCTCTGGGTCTGCGCCGCGATGGGCGCGCGCGGCCTCACGCTGTCGCAGCTGTGCGGGGAGCTGCTGGCCGCCCGCATGATGGGCGAGCCGCTGCCCGTGGAGGCGCGCCTCGCACGGGCGGTGTCCACGGAGCGGCTGCCCGGAGACTGAACATCCGCGAACCCGCCAGGGGCCCTGTATGCACCATGTCCAGCGTATCCGTCCCTATCTCCGGGAGACCAGCGAAGTGCAATGGAGCCAGTGTGAAATCCCCTCGCCGCGGCTGCTGCTCAAGCCGTTCTCGCCCGCGGATGCCAATGAGGCATTCACGTGCATCACCCCGACGCTGACGCGCTACATGTCGTTCGACCCGCCCCCTTCGGCTCCGGCGTTCGAAGCCATCTGGCGCCGATGGCTGGATGACATCGCGGCAGGACGGGATTTCGTCTTCGCGATACGGAGCCGCTCCACACGGGCCTTCATCGGGCTGTGCGGCCTGCACCGCACCTTCGAGGCGGAACCTGAACTGGGCATCTGGGTGCGGGAGAGCGAGCACGGCCATGCCTATGGCCGCGAGGCCGTGGGGGTCGTCTTCGACTGGGGTGCGAAGCATTTCGCCCCCGCCGCCTTCACCTACCCCGTCGCGCAGGCCAATACGCCCAGCCGCCGCATCGCCGAATCGCTCGGCGGTGTCGCCGTTGCCCACCGGCCGGGAACGAAGTACGACACCGTGGTTTACCGGATTCCGGCCAGCCGCTGACCCGGGTGGCGCAGGGCAGGCGGTACCTCCTTGCGGCTCAAGGGGTGTGCGGACCGGCTTTCGCCTTCCTCGCAGGAATCCACACGCCGAGCATCGCCGCCGCCGCGAGCGAGAGCAGTCCGGTCACAGCGATGCCACCGGCCAGCGAGGCGGTGGCCACCAGCGCCGACAGCAGCGCCGGCCCGCAGGAGCCGCCCAGGTCCGACAGGAAGCGCCACACGGCCAGGAAGTACTGTCTGCCGTGGCGCGGCGCGAAGTCCGCCCCCAGCGTCATGATCAGGCCCGAGCCGATGCCGTTGCCGAAACCGATCGCCGTCGCGGCGATCAGCAGCGTCGCGAAGCCGCCGGTGAACGGCATCGCCAGCAGCGCCAGCCCGATGATCGCCATCGACGGCACGGCCACCCAGCGGCGGCCCTTGAGGTCCATCACCCGCCCGGCCGGATAGAACAGCAGCATCTCGATGCCCCCGGCGATGCCGTAGATCACCGAAGTGACCGCAGGCGCCAGCAGCAGGTGGTCCGCCCACAGCGGGATCACCGCCTGGCGGGAGGCGCGCACCGCGCTCACCAGCGCGACCCCGAGCCCCAGGGTCAGGAACACCCGGCGATGGTCCGCCAGGATGGACCCCAGTCCCACCGGTGCCGGGGCCGGCGCGCCCGCGGGATGCGGCGGGGCGACGAGGTCCGGCAGGCGGGCCCCGACGGCCGCCGCCGCGAGCACGCCCGCGATGCCGACGGCGAAGGCGGCCTTCAGCCCGAAGGCATGCACGGCTGCCGCGGAAAGGAACGGCCCGATGAACATGCCGATGCGCATGACGCCACCCAGCGTGGACAGGGCCCGGGCGCGGTAGGCGGCCGGCACGGCCTCGGTCAGGTAGCTCTGGCGGGCCAGGTTGTAGATGGCCTGGGACATGCCCACCATGCAGCAGCCGATCGCCAGCGGCACGACGCCCGGCAGCAGCACGGCCAGCGCCATGCCGATCGCGCTCCACAGGCCCGCGGCGACGATCGCCCAGCGTTCGCCCCAACGTATCGTGATGTACGACGCGGGGATATTGTTCAGCAGCGAGCCCAGCCCGATCAGCGTGACCACGAAGGCCGCCATCGAGACCGATGCGCCCAGTTCCCGTGCCAGCAGCGGCACGATCGGCAGGATGGCCCCCTCGCCCACCCCGAACAGCAGCGACGGCCCGAAGGCCGGCAGCGCGATGCGGCGCCAGGAAAAAGCATCGGCGCCGGAGCTGGCGGCAGGAGGAAAAGCGGGGGGAGTGGTGTCGTTCATGGGAGAGGCGCTGCGGCAGGCGGCAAGGGCGGCGAACGCCCGGCGCCAACGATACGCCAAGCCCGCATGCCGCGCCGGCCAGGATCGTGGAAAGGCGGTCCGCACCAGGAGTCGGGGAACGCACGCCCATCACCAATATACATATATCGATATACCTGCAGGAGCAAACAATAGTTTGAAACCATAAGGCGAGCCCCTACAGTCACGCCCATGCATGACCTGGCGTTCGTTTTCGCGGGATTCGCGGTGGGCCTGATCGTCGGCCTCACCGGGGTCGGTGGCGGCTCCCTGATGACGCCCGTGCTGATCTTCTTCTTCGGCGTCAAGCCCCACCTGGCCATCGGCACGGACCTGCTGTTCGCCGCCTTCACCAAGATGGGCGGCACGGTGAGCCTGGCCCGCCAGCGCCTCGTGCCCTGGCGCGTGGTGGCCCTGCTGTGCGCGGGCAGCATCCCCTCGGCGCTCCTGGCGCTCTGGGCGCTGCGCACCATCGGCCCGGCCAGCGCCACCGCCCAGCACCTGATGACCACCACCCTGGGCGGCGCCCTGCTGCTCACGGCCGCCGCCACGCTGTACAAGGCCTTCGTCTTCTCCCCGGCCCGCCAGGCCGCCGAACGCGCCGCCCGCCAGAGCGAAGGCGCGCAGGCCGACCGCCCCCGCCACTGGAGCCTGCCCGTGCTGCTGGGCGCGCTGATCGGCACGCTGGTCACCTTCACGTCCGTGGGTGCCGGTGCGATCGGGGTCACCGTGCTGCTGATGGTGTTTCCCCTGCTGCCGCTGCCGCGCGTGATCGCCGCGGACATCGCCTATGCCGTGCCGCTGACGCTGGTGGCGGGCCTCGGCCATGCCAGCCTCGGCTCCGTGGACTGGCCGCTTCTCGCACAATTGCTGGCCGGCTCGCTGCCGGGCATCTGGCTGGGCTCGCGGCTCGTCTCCCGCGCGCCGGAGCGGTTCATCCGCTCGGCCCTTTCCGTGCTGCTCGCCTGGGCGGGCGCCAAACTGGTTCTGATCTGAGCGTGCCTGCGAGGCGCGCAACCCCACCATGTACCAATACACAGAATTCGACCAACAGTTCATCCGCCTGCGCGCGGACCAGTACCGCGACCAGCTCGAGCGCTTCCAGGCCGGCAAGCTCTCCGGCGACGAGTTCAAGCCGCTGCGCCTGCAGAACGGCTGGTACGTGCAGCGCTACGCCCCCATGCTGCGCGTGGCCGTTCCCTACGGCGAGCTCTCCAGCGGCCAGCTGCGCGTGCTGGCCCGCATCGCCCGCGAATACGACATCCCCGAGCCGGCGCTGCTGGCCGAGGCCCAGGCCACGCAGGAAAAGCTCGGCGACATCCCGCTCGCCGACGGCCGCCGCATCGGCACGCGCCTGAAGTACGGCTACGGCCACTTCACCACGCGCACGAACGTGCAGTACAACTGGATCCCGCTGGACAAGAGCGCCGAAGTGATGGACCTGCTGGCCTCCGTGCACATGCACGGCATCCAGACCAGCGGCAACTGCATCCGCAACATCACCAGTGACGCGCTGGCCGGCATCGCCGCCGACGAGATCGCCGATCCGCGGCCCTTCGCCGAAATCCTGCGCCAGTGGAGTACGCTGCACCCCGAGTTCGCCTTCCTGCCGCGCAAGTTCAAGGTATCGCTCAACGGCGCCCGCGAAGACCGCGCCGCGCTCGGCTGGTACGACGTGGGCCTGCAGCTCGTGAAGAACGAGGCCGGCGAGCTGGGCTTCCAGGTGCGCGTGGGCGGCGGCATGGGCCGCACGCCGGTCATCAGCCCGGTGGTGCGCGAGTTCCTGCCCTGGAACCAGCTCATGAACTACCTGGAGGCGGTGATCCGCGTCTACAACCGCTACGGCCGCCGCGACAACCTCTGGAAGGCGCGCATCAAGATCCTCGTGAAGTCCGAAGGCCAGACCTACGTGGACCAGGTGGAAGAGGAATTCCGCCAGATCGTCGAGGTGGAGGGCGGCCCCCACACCATCACCCAGGCCGAATACGACCGCGTGGCCGCCTGCTTCCACGACCCGGTGCCCGACCTGGGCAGTGCGGACACCGAGAGCCAGACGCTTTCGCTGCTGCGCGCAGCCGCCGAAGGCGACCAGGGCTTCGGCCGCTGGCTCACGCGCAACGTGCTGCCGCACCGCCATCCGCTGCTGCGCGCCGTGGTGCTGTCGTTCAAGCGCGTCGGCTACGCGCCCGGCGACGCCACGGCCGACCAGATGGACGCGGCCGCCGACCTGGCCGACCGCTACTCCTGCGGCGAGGCCCGCGTGACGCACGAGCAGAACCTGCTGCTGCCCTGGGTGCGCGCCGACCAACTGCCCGCGCTCTACCAGGAGGCGCGCGCGCTGGGCCTGGCCCAGCCCAACATCGGCCTGCTGACCGACATGATCGCCTGCCCCGGCGGCGACTTCTGCTCGCTCGCCAACGCGCGCTCGCTGCCCATCGCCGAAGCCATCACCGAGCGCTACCAGGACCTGGACGAGCTGTGGGACCTGGGCGAGATCGACCTGCACATCAGCGGCTGCATCAACTCCTGCGGCCACCACCACAGCGGCCACATCGGCATTCTGGGCGTGGACAAGGACGGCAGGGAGTGGTACCAGATCACGCTCGGCGGCGCAGACGGCACCGACCTGTCGGGCCCGGCCGTGCCCGGCAAGATCATCGGGCCGTCCTTCAGCGCGGCCGAGGTGCCCGGCGTGATCGAGGCGCTGCTGGCCACCTACCGCGACCAGCGCCAGCCGCTGTCGCCCGAGGCCGCAGGCAGCGCCCGGGGCCAGAAGCACGAGCACTTCATCGATACCGTGCGCCGCGTCGGCATCGAGCCCTTCAAGGCCGCCGCCAACGCCGCCCGCCATCCCGCAGAGAGCGTGGCCGCCTGAGCCCCGAGCACCGCATTCCCACGAGAAACACCATGAAAATCATCGCCGCCCACGATCCGGCCGCCAACGCGCCGGGGCTCCACGTGCTGGCCATGCCCAACGACGCCGATCCGCTCGTGCAGGACCTGGCGGGCATCGAGCGCATCGACCTGCATTTCCCCAAGTTCACCGATGGCCGCGCCTTCAGCCAGGCCCGCCTGCTGCGCCAGCGGCGCGGCTTCCGCGGCGAGATCCGCGCCACCGGCGACGTGCTGATCGACCAGCTCGTGCAGATGGCACGCTGCGGCTTCGACGTGGCCGTGCTGCGCGAAGGCGTGGACCTGGCGGACGCGCAGCGCCAGTTCGACCGCTTCCACGCCTTCTACCAGGGCGACGCCGCGCACCCCCTGCCCCACTTCCGGGACGCCGCCTGACGCGGCCCTCGCCCCCTTCCAACGAGCTTCCACGAGCCGACGCATGAACGCCCGCACCGAACCCCATGTGCTGAACCAGCTCAGCAACCGCCATCTCGACGCGCTGGAGGAAGAGACCATCTTCATCCTGCGCGAGGTGGCCGCCGCCTTCGAACGCCCCACCCTGCTCTTTTCGGGCGGCAAGGATTCGCTGGTGATGCTCAAGTGCGCCGAGAAGGCCTTCGGCGCGGGCCGCATCCCCTACCCGCTGCTGATGATCGACACCGGCCACAACTTCCCCGAGGTCACGGATTTCCGCGACTTCCGCGCGAAGGAACTGGGCGCCGAGCTGATCGTGCGCAGCGTGGAGGATTCGATGGCGCGCGGCACCGTGCGCCTGGCCCACCCGGGCGAGAGCCGCAACGTGCACCAGTCGGTGACGCTGCTGGAGGCCATCGAGGAATTCCGCTTCGACGCGCTGATCGGCGGCGCGCGGCGCGACGAGGAAAAGGCCCGCGCCAAGGAGCGCATCTTCTCGCACCGCGACAGCTTCGGCCAATGGCAGCCGAAGGCCCAGCGGCCCGAGCTGTGGACGCTGTTCAACACGCGCCTGGCCCCGGGCGAGCACTTCCGCGTGTTCCCCATCAGCAACTGGACCGAACTGGACGTGTGGCAGTACATCGACCGCGAGCAGATCGCCCTGCCTTCGCTCTACTACGCGCACCAGCGCGCCGTGGTCGAGCGCAAGGGCCTGCTCGTGCCGGTGACCGACCTCACGCCGCCCCGCGAAGGCGAGGAAGTGGTGACGCGCGAGGTGCGCTTCCGCACGGTGGGCGACATCACCTGCACCTGCCCCGTGGCCAGCGACGCCGCGACGGCGGCGGATATCGTGATCGAGACGCTGGCCGCCGACGTGAGCGAGCGCGGCGCCACCCGCATGGACGACAAGACGTCCGACGCCTCCATGGAAAAGCGCAAGAAAGACGGATATTTCTGATGACGACCATGAATTCGATAGCCGCCAGCGCAGACGCAGCCGGCCAGAACGATCACCAATCCGCGCTCCGCTTCATCACCTGCGGCTCGGTCGATGACGGCAAGAGCACGCTGATCGGCCGCCTGCTGGTGGACAGCCGTGCGGTGCTGCAGGACCATCTCGCAGGCGTGACGCGCGGCGGCGAGACCGACCTGGCGCTGCTCACCGACGGCCTCTCGGCCGAGCGCGAGCAGGGCATCACCATCGACGTGGCCTACCGCTACTTCGCGACCGAGACGCGCAAGTTCATCATCGGCGATGCACCGGGCCACGAGCAGTACACCCGCAACATGGTCACGGCCGCCTCCAGCGCCGACGCAGCCGTGGTGCTGGTCGATGCCACCAAGCTCGACTGGCGCGACCCGCAGCTCGCCCTGCTGCCGCAGACGCGCCGCCACTCCCTGCTGGTGCACCTGCTGCGCGTGCATTCGCTGGTGTTCGCCGTGAACAAGCTCGACGCGGTGGATGACCCCGCCCTCGCATGGCGCCACATCCGGGCGGCACTGGAAGCCTTCGCCCGGACGGCCGGCATCGCCGTGCGCGCCACCGTGCCCGTGTCCGCGCTCAAGGGATGGAACGTGGTCGATGCGCAGCCCGGCTGGTGCGGCTACGAAGGCCCGGGCCTGCTGCAGATCCTGGAGCAGCTGCCCCACACGCCGGCCGACACCGGACTGGCCCTGGCCTTCCCCGTGCAATGGGTGGAGAAGTTCTCGTCCTCGGCGGACACCACGCAGGGCCGCCGCGTGTTCTGGGGCCGCGTCGCCGCGGGCCAAGTCGCGCCCGGCGCGGAAGTGCAGGTGTTCCCGAGCGGCCAGATCGCCCGCGTGGCGCAGGTGCTCGACCATGCGCGCCGTCCGCACACCGTGCAGGCCGGCACCAGCGCGGGCATCATCCTCGACCGCGAGGTGGACGTCTCGCGCGGCGACTGGATCCTGGCCGCACCCGCCCCCGCGGCAGCCGCCCCCGCGGACGATTTCGACACCCCGGCGCCGGTGCCCGCCTGGCCGGCGCGCCGCGAGATCCGCGCCACCGTGGCCTGGATGGACGACGAGCCCCTGGTGGCTGGCCGCGTGTACTGGGCGCTGCACGGCCACCGCTGGGTGAAGGCCAAGGCTCAGCGCGTTGTCCACCGCCTCAACATCCACACGCTGGCCGAAGAAGACGCCGCCCAGCTGGAGCCCAACGCCATCGGCCACGTGGACCTGCTGCTGCAGGAGGCCCTGCCCGCCGCGCCTTTCGGCCAGGCCCGCGTGCTGGGTTCCCTGATCCTCGTGGACACCGCCAGCCACCGCACCGCCGCGGCCGTGCTGGTGAACTGAAACCGCCTCTGGCCCGAACCGCCCTAAAATTGCGGGTTACCCCGACCCAAAGACTGCCTCTCATGACTCACGTCGTCTCCGAAAACTGCATCAAGTGCAAGTACACCGATTGCGTGGACGTGTGCCCCGTGGATTGCTTCCGCGAAGGCCCGAACTTCCTCGTGATCGATCCCGACGAGTGCATCGACTGCGCCGTGTGCATTCCCGAGTGCCCGGCCAACGCGATCTACGCCGAGGAAGACCTGCCCGCCGACCAGCAGGCCTTCATCAAGCTCAACGCCGAGCTCGCCCCGCAATGGAAGAGCATCACCAAGCGCAAGGCCTCGCTGCCGGACGCCGACGAGTGGAACGGCAAGCCCGGCAAGATCGCCGAACTCGTCCGCTGAAGAATGGAGACATCCCCCCGGGCGGCTGCGCCGCTCCCCCTTCCCTGGCGGCGCTTCGCTGGCCGGATGGGGGCGACGCCAGCGCGGCGGGGTGGCCCTTGCGTGGCGTCTGCTCGCCTGGGCCGTGGCCGACTCCAGCGTGACAGTCCTCACTTGAACACGTGATGGAAAACGCTCGCCTCATCGAAGCCGATGCCGTGGTCATCGGCGCGGGGCCCGTGGGGCTCTTCCAGGTCTTCCAGCTCGGCCTGCAGGGCATCGCCGCGCATGTGATTGACGCCCTGCCCCACGCCGGCGGCCAGTGCGCCGAGCTCTACGCCGACAAACCCATCTACGACATTCCGGGCGTACCCGTGTGCACCGGCCGCGAGCTGGTGGCATTGCTGACCCGGCAGATCGCGCCGTTCTCCCCGCGACTGCACCTCTCCCAGCGCGTCGAGACGCTGCAGCCCGCCCCCGGTGGCGGCTTCCTGCTCGCCACCGATGCCGGCACCACGCTGCATGCGCGCACCGTGTTCATCGCGGCCGGCGTGGGGGCCTTCGTTCCGCGCACGCTCAAGATCGACGGCATCGAACGCTTCCACGGCACCCAGGTGTTCCACCACGAAGAGCCCGCGCCCACCCGCGGCCGGCAGGTGGTCGTCCTGGGGGGCGAAGACACGGCCGTGGCACGCGCCATCGCCTGCGCTGAGCCCGGTCCCGAGGCCGCAGCGGGTGTCACCCTGGTACATCGCCGCGACGCCTTCCAGGCGGCTCCGCAGGACCTGGCCCGGCTGCAGGCACTGCGCGACAGCGGCCGCATCCGGGTGCTGGCCGCCCAGGCCACGGGCATCGAAACCACGCAACCGCAGCCACCGCAGGCGGAGGACCGGCTCGTGGCCGTGCGCCTCCTCGCTTCCGACGGCTCGGAGCACGCCCTGCCCCTGGACACGCTGCTGCTGTGCCTGGGTGTTTCGCCGCGCCTGGGCCCCATCGCCGACTGGGGACTGGCGCTGGAGCGCAAGCAGGTGAAAGTGGACACGGCCACCTTCTCGGCCGGGGTGGCGGGGCTCTACGCCGTCGGCGACATCAACACCTATCCCGGCAAGCGCAAGCTCATCCTCTGCGGCTTCCACGAGGCCACGCTGGCCGCGTTCGCGGCGGCCGAGCACCTGGCCGGCGCGCCGGTCGCCCTGCAGTACACGACCACCAGCACCCGGCTCAAGGAACGCCTGGGCGTCGCAGGCTGACGCACCCGCAGGAAGGACGAAGGCCCCTGGCACCGCTGCCAGGGGCCTTCGCCCCGCGCCATCTCCCTCCCAGAAGTGGCGCGTTTCTCTCTTTTGTTGTTATCGCGACGGACTCGCTTCTCCTCCCCGGCCGTGTCGGCCATGTTCTCCTGGTTTCAATCCGCAATCACCTGCACGGCCGCGCCCACACGATGGGCATGCGTGCAGAGCGCCTTGAGCTCCCGAAGGAAATCGCTCAGCGGCGTATAGGGCAACCGGCACAGCACGCCATCGCACTCGCTGCTCCAGCGCAGCAGATCCTGCCCATGCACGTGCATTTCTGCGCAGCTGCCGTGGTAGTGGCGCCAGAAGGCAGACAGGTAACCTTGCTCGGGTGCCGAACCCATCACGTGCTGGTAGTAGGACTCCCACAGGGTCCGCGGCTGCCACACGGCACCCGCCGCTGCGCGCCGGGAGGAGGCCTGCACGCCGGAAGAGAGGGTGATGCATCGCATGTGCCGACTCCTCTCCCCGCTCAGGCGCCCACCCGGCCGGCACGGTGGACGCCGGCCCCTTGCGGGGCTCTGCCGATCTGCCGACGGGTTCGTGGTTGCTGCATGGCGGTTCTCTCGAAGGATTGGTGACCCCGGCCGGCGGCCGGCCGGGTCGTCCCCCTCTGATGACGGTATGGTTCTTGTAGCGACTGCTATTGCAGCGCGGTGACCGTAATCTAGAGAAAAGTCGCGCAACAACCCATTACATGCGATTACAGGAACTCTGCATCACGGCCGGGCTCCGGGCCGTTCGCCCTCGAGGCGGCCACCCTTGCGGATGCGGAAGGCATAGTCGCCGAACCGCACTTCCCCACGGCGGCGCTCCACCACGGAGACCGTGTCGCCCGCTGCGCCCAGGGTGTTCTGGACCTGCCGCCGCGCCCGGAACAGCTGGATGTTCAGGTACGGTACATCGACCCCCAGCATGCGCGCCAGGGCATCGATGGCGAGCCAGCCCTGGCTGGCCATGGGAACGTCCCGCCCGGCATCCTGCAGGCGCTGGCGCGCGAGCGTGAGCAGGGTGTAGTGGTGGATGCGCTCTCCCAGGGACAGCGACTGGCCGCCCAGCTGGATGTCGAGGCAGACGTGCTCCTCGTCCTGGCTCACGTCGAAATCGAACAACGGGGCCGGCAATGCCGCAGCGGACGGCATGCGCGGTACGTCCTGCGTGGCGCCCAGGTCCTCGCAGAGCACGAACTCCCAGCGCTGCCCACCCGCCTGGACGATGTGGCCGTCCAGCAGCGGCTGCACCTGGTCCATGCGGTCCCACCACCAGCGCCCTTCGGACTGGAACACGTTGGATTCCGCCTCCGAGGGATGGGGCAGCAGGTTTTCCTGGATGTCCAGCACGCGCAGCACGGGTTCGCCCCCGAGCGGCCAGAGGCCCGTCCTGGGCGGCGAGGCATCGACCAGGGTCCACACGGCCGCGACCGAGGCGCCGAAGCGGATCTCGGAGCCCTCCGCCAGGCCGTGCCAGTGGGCAGGCTGCAGCCGGGCATTGTCCAGCAGGGTGCCGTTGCGGCTCTGGTCTGCGACCTCCCAGCGCATGCCGGACCAGCGCACGATGGCATGGAGCTTGGACACATCGGCCTCCTGCAGCACCGTGCGGCACGAATCCGGATGCCGGCCGAAGGTATGCAGGGGGCGGAGCACGATGCTCCGGCCGCTCGAAAGGTTGCGCAAAATCGCCATCGTGCTCCGCAGGAACGCTTTCAGGTCAGACGTAGAGGGGCCAGGGGTTGAGGTCGCCCTCGTCCCGCGCGGCATCGCGCCATCCCATCGCCACGGGTACGCGCGACAGGCGGGGATTCGCGAGTTCCGGCCAGATATGGCAGGCGCCGGGAAGCGTGGTCTTGACCGTGCGCAGCGGAAGATCGGGGCGCGAGTAATCGTGCACCACCACTTCCAGGCCACACCTCCGGGCCGCCTCCACGCAGGCCGCGATGTCCCCACGGATGCCGCCGCGCCGGCCCGTTGCCGCGCAGGCGCGGACGGAGGACGCGATGCGGCGATTATCCCCTCCTTCCGGCAGGAGGAACTGCGGGGATGCCCTGCGCAGGCCGTTCCAGTGCCCGGGCAGGGTCTTGCCCACCGCCACCAGCTGCACCAGCTCCGTCAAGGCCCGCTCGCAAGCCATGTCGGCATCCAGGCTGCACCCGAAGCCCAGCGCCCAGTCGCCGTCGGTGCGGCAGCCCACGGCGGCCACCACCGGGATGCCCAGGTCGTGGGTCAGGTCCAGCGCCCAGAAGCTCCAGCCGCTGCCGAGGGTGGAGCGCACGCGGCGGACATGCTCCGGGTCGGCCCGGCCGAGATCGAACGCGGGCACGGCCAGCTCGTTGTACCACCAGATCGCCGTGGCATCGCGCTCGACCACCTCCAGCAGCCCCTGCAGGACGGCCTCCTCGACGCCGTTGCCGGCGGCGCAGCCGTTCGAGTTCCACTCGCCGTAGCGGGACCAGCGTTCGGGCACGCCCGCATAGCAGTGGGCGAGCGGCAGGAAGCACGGCGCCTCGTGCGTGAGGGACCAGGCGGGGGTCCAGGCCAGCGGCGCCCCGGCGGGATGGACCAGGGTGCGCCGGACGCGGTCGTCCCCCGGGCCGCCTCGCGCACGCTGACGGTCGCTCACGAACACCAGCGAGCCCGGACCGAAGGCGGGAGCGGGCAGCGCGTCCGCGCGCGCCTCGGTCCAGGCTTCGTCGCCCTGGAAGCCAGCGGCGTAGCGCTCCACCGCCTCGCACAGCGCGCTCGCCTGCGCCTGGGCGGCAGTCATGCCCTTGCCGAGGCACCAGCGTGCCGCCAACGGGCCGCCTTCCTGCGGGCCGGCCGGATGGAAGGCGCTGCGATAGACCGTGATGGCGCCAGCGTCCGGCAGGGGCAGCGGCGAGCACTCCGTCACCACGCCGGCCCACGCGCCGACGCAGGGCTGCACGGCCTGGACCGTGGTTTCCGGGGGCACCGTGCGGGAGCCGCCCCGCGCGCCCGGCAAGGCATGCACATCGCTCAGTTGCACGGGCTGCCCGGCCTGTCGCTCCATCCACCCGGCATCCCCGCACTGCGGGCACTGGGGCCGCCGCGGCACCGCCTCCCATGCTTCCACGCCACCCTCACCTCCGTCCGGCGCCTGGGGGCTGCCGAGCGCGGCGAACCGCCCCGGCACGGCATCGGCCAGCAGGCGGTGCATGGCTTCCTGCGCCTGGCGCCAGCGCGGCGCCCGGCCCGCCGGGTCACTGAACAGGGGCACCAGCCCGTGCGAGCCGGGGACCTGCCGCTCCAGCCAGGCGCGCCCCGGGCTGTTGCGCCGCAGGCGGTGCAGGAAGCAGTGCCAGCACGGCCCGGCCCCGCCCGGACGCAGCAGGGGGCCGGCGATGGCCTGCGTTCCGCCCAGGCGCACCGGCATCCACCAGCGTGACCGGCCCGCCTGGAGCGCGCGTTTCCATTCCCCCGCCAGCCGGGGATCGAAATAGTCATCGCACAGCACGAGGTCCACCTCCGGCAAGGCGCCTCCACCGGCGGCATCCACCGCGGCACGCCAGGCTGGCAGCCCGCCGGGCTCCACCAGCCAGGTCACGCTGCCGGCATCCCCCTCTTCCCGCGCCGGCGGGGCATCCACGCGGGGAACGGCCCAGCCACCGGGAGCTGCGCCGCGCGCCGTCAGGTCACCGCGGCGCGCCAGCGCCTCCATCGCCGACAGCAGGCCGGGCAGGTGCCGCGGATCGCCACCGGCCGCGCACCAGTCCGCGGGGGCCAGCGCACCATCCACCAGTTGCGCGAGGATGGCCGACTCCGCGAAGGGCAGCAGGAACGCGCCCGCCTCCTCGACCAGGATCGGGGCGGCGGAGACGGACGTGGCGGACACGGCCGCAGGGCGCGGCACCGCGCGGAAGCGTGGGTGCCAGCAAGGCACGGTATGAAACCAATCCATGGGCATCCAGGGAGTATCGGGAGTGTGGCTGGCGCACGGGCGGCACCAGGGCAGGGAGGCAGGACCGCGCGTTGCGCGGGGACCGCAACCGGGGCACGGCTCAGGGGGCCTGCTCCAGGCAGGCCACGGCATAGGGCACGTGGCCATGGCGCCCGCGGAATTCATCCTCGAAACGGCGGTGCGCTTCGGAAAACAGGCCGAAGGGCTGGCATTCCTGCAGTACGCGGAAGCCCGTGCTCCCTTCCACCAGCGCGGCGGCATCGCGGAAACCGCTGACCACCGGCAGCATGGCGGGGCCCGCCTGCCAGGCGGCGATCGGGACGAAATCCGGATGCAGGTAATCGAGCACCACGCGGCAACCGCAGCCTTCGCGCCGCGCACGCGCCGCGAGCCGCTCCAGCAGGTGCCGGATGTCCGCCGGGGGCACATAGGGGGCCACGCCTTCGAGCAGCACGAGGAAGTGCCGGCCGTCCTGCCAGGGCATGGCGTCCAGCCACGCACTGTCCTGCAGGGCACCGGCCACCATCTGGCCCGGGCCTGCCGCAGCAACGGAAGGCAGCAGCAGGCGCCGCAGGGCGATGACTTCCGGCAGGTCGGCATCGATCCACCCGACACCCGGCAGGGACGGCGCGAGCCGGCCCTGCCGCGTGCAGAGACCCACGCCCAGGCTGGCCACGGCGTGGACAGGCCGCTCGGCGCAAGCCTGGAGCACCATGCGGTCGAAGGCCAGGCTGCGCACCACCACGGCCCGTACCAGCGCGGGGTCGTCCGCCGCGCGGCGCAGGTCCCAGGGGCACAGCGCCAGCAGCGGCGCGGCCCAGGGATCCCCCCATGCGGCATCGGCCTCGCGTGCCAGCGGGGACGCCCGCGCGCTCAGGGTGAGCGCCAGGGTGGCGGAGCTGCCGCGCAGGGCCTCCCAGGCCCCGGCGAGACCGGCCGCCCCTTCAGGAGGCACGGCTGGCACTCAGCAGGTGAACGGGTAGGCGCTGCCGGTGTTGTTGTACGACGTCAGCGAGATCGGCCAGAAATCGCGGGCTTCCGGTGCGTTCGGATAGTTCAGCACGATGCGGTTCTTGATCTTGCTGCCGTCCGGGTTGAGCTGGTTCCAGTGCCCCTTGCCTGCATCCCAGGTCAGCGCCTTGTTGGGCGTGAACCGGATGGAGAAGTTGAAGGGGTTGTTGTAGCCCAGCCATTGGCTCAGCAGGCCGGCGGCATCGCTGCACCGGGGGTTCAGCAGCTCGTCGCGGAACTCCTTCGACTGCCAGGCGAGCGCGATGGCACGCAGCACCACGCCGCCGAAGGCCAGCAGGGAGCCAGGGTCGCCGCCCGGAATGCCCAGGCCGGTGGGCAGTGCGCCGCCCACGATGCCCGGCGACACGTGCTCCTCGTTGCTGATGTCGGCGGTCGCGCCCATGAGCGTGGGGAACAGCTGGTAATAGCTGGCCAGCGCCTCGGCGGCCCGGTCGGAGGGCGCCTCGGGGAACACGATCTCGAAGGCGTCGTCCAGGCCGATCCAGCCCGCGGTCAGCTCGGGCTTCCACAGGGTCTGGTCGAGCGGGTTGTCGCTGCGCTCCAGGGACACGTCGAGCCAGGGCCAGATGGTCTTCAGGCCGAAGTCCCTGGCGAGTTGCGGCTGGATGTCCCTCTGCGCGAGCAGGCGGTCGCGGTAGTCGGTCTCGTACCAGGATTTGGCGATGGCGCGCAGATAGGCCAGCCGGAACTCCAGCAAGGGATCGCCGGGCTGTTGCTGAATGGAACTCATTGGAATCCTCCCCTCATCATCGGATCAACACACGAAAGCCCCGAGCTCGGGGCGCATACCCAGCAAGGACTGCAACCGCTCTTCATCGCTGGCAGTGCAGGATGCGGGATCCACATGGCGCAGGCGTGACAGCGCCTGTGCCTCCACCCGGTGTTTGCCGCCCTCCCGGGCGACCTGGACGGCCTGGCGCAGGCAGGCGGCAGCCTCGCCGGCACGCGCACCGTCCTGCATCAGGCAGTGGGCCTTCTGCAGCCACAATTCCGCAGTGTATATGCCCTCGTCCAGTTCGCGCGCGAGTTCGATGCAGTGTTCCAGCCGGCCGGCGGCATCGGCCCACTGGCCCTGCCGCGCCAGGATTTCCGCGCAGAACGCCCGGTAGTAGGTCTGGCAGTACTTGCAGCCGATGCCCCAGAGCGCCTCGATCATTCCATCGGCGCCGGCCAGGTCGCCCACCACCCAGCAGCGGATGACCTCGGCATATCCGCGGAAGGCCGGCAGGCCGTAGCGCCCGGACAGCTCGATCAGCTCATCGACCACCTGGCGGGCGCGTTCGACGTCCTGCCGACCCAGGTAGCCCAGCGCCTGGTAGAGCATGGTGATCCCCATCGAGGGGATGTGCGCGAGGGCACGGGCGCGCTCCACCGCGCGCACGCCGTCCTCGTTCGCCAGCGCATCGTGGCCGGCGCCCCAGCGGACCAGGGACCGCGCGGCCAGCGCCCACGACACGGTGTCGAAGCCCAGCTGCGCGGCATGGTGCTTCGAGGCATCTGCATGGCGCTCGTCGATGGCTTCGGAGAGGTACCGCTCCGCCTCCTCGAAGCGGCCTTCGGAATAGAACGCGAGCCCGATCCAGGTACAGGCCGCCACCAGGATGCCCGCGTCCCCCTGCCGGCGCGCCAGCTCTTCCAGCTGCAGGCTCAGGCGCATGACCTCGGCGCGGTGGCTCGCCACGTGGTGGTAGGTGAGCATGAGCCAGATGTGCTGCACGCGCAGGTCCACCGAGATGTCGCGCTCCACCAGCGCCCGGGACTGCTCGATGCGCTGCTCCACCTGGGGATGCGCCCAGCCGTACTTGTTCATCAGCGCCTGCAGCACGTAGCCATCCAGCGCGAGCCGGGGCTCCCAGCGGTCGGGCTCGTCCAGGCGGTCGATCCACTCCTCCACCGTGCGCGAGTAGGTGATGGTCTCGTCGTTCAGCGAGCGGTGCTGGGTCATGCGCAACTGGGCGAGCCCCGCCGGCACCGCGCTCGCGAAATCCCGCGCCAGCGCATAGTGGTGCGCCAGCAGGCCGGGCTCTTCGTCGCGCACGCGCGGGCGCCGCTTCAATATCACCGTGGCGACAACGCCGTGCATGTGCGAGCGCTGCGTCGCCAGCATGCTGTCGTAGGCGGCGTCGCGGATCAGCGCATGCCGGAACAGGTAATGGCCCGCGGCATCCGCCGGCATGAGCAGCCCCACGTCCACCAGGGACCGCAGGCTGTCCGCCACGTCCTGCATGCCGCAGTCCGGCAGCCACTCGGCATCGAACCGCCGTCCCCAGATCGAGGCCCAGCGCAGCACCTCGCGTGCCGGGCCCAGCTGCATGAAGCGGCTTTCCAGCGAATCGCGCAGGGTGATCGGGATGCCCTTCAGGTCGGCCTGCTCCTGGAAGTCCCACAGGCCGTCCCGCTCGACCAGGCAGGTTTCCAGCAGCGTGCGCGCCAGTTCCTGGATGAACAGCGCGACGCCGTCGGTACGGGCGACCACGTGGTCGATGACCGCCTG
Organism: Paracidovorax oryzae ATCC 19882; assembly: GCF_000687165.1. Taxonomy (GTDB): domain Bacteria; phylum Pseudomonadota; class Gammaproteobacteria; order Burkholderiales; family Burkholderiaceae_C; genus Paracidovorax; species Paracidovorax oryzae. Next base: position 217,519 of record NZ_JMKU01000001.1, read on the forward strand.
CGACACCTGGCGCGGCGCCAGCACGTGCCGCACCATGGACGCGGCCTCGGCCGGCCCCAGGCGGCCCACTTCCAGCCGCTGCAGCGCACCGGCCATGGGCAGGGGCGCCTCCCATTCGGGCCGGGCCGTGAGCAGCAGCATCCAGCGCTGGTCCGCCATGGCGCCCGCGAGCGCGCCCAGCCATTCCAGCGTGGCGGAATCCGCCCAGTGCAGGTCCTCGACGAACAGCAGCACCGGCGCGGAGCGCGCCTGCGTCTGCAGCCAGCGCTGGGCGGCCTCCATCAGCAGTGCCTTCTGCAGCGCGGGAGCGATGTCCACCACCTGGTGCCGGCCGACCTGCAGGGACAGCCAGACGCAGAAGATCGGCAGCACGCGCTCCACGTCGCAGCCGGCCGCGGACAGCAAGGCCGACAGGCGATCGACGACAGCGTCGTCGGGCGCCTCCGGATCGCCGCACTGCGCGCGCACCAGGGCGAGCATGGGCGCCAGGGCGCTGTTCTCCTGCTCGGGCCAGCAGGCAGTGCGCAGGACCAGTCCCTCGCACCCCTCCACCTGCGACAGGAAGGTTTCGCTCAGGCAGGATTTGCCGATGCCGGCCTCGCCGCGCACCAGCACCGCCCGCCCCCGCCCGGCGGCCGCGTCCCGCCAGCGGCGGCGCAGCGCCAGCAGCTCGCGCCACCGGCCCACGGCCTCGCGCAGCGGTTGGCGCGCGGCCTCCTCGGGCAGCATCCCGAAGGAAGGTATCTCGGAGGCGGCGCCCGGCAGGCGCACGCCGCCCTGCGGCACGAAGCGCGCATGGTGGCGCAGGCGCTGGCGCGCCGCCTCGCTCACGACCACCTGGCCGTCGGACGCCGCGGCCTCCATCCGCATGGCGATGTCCAGCGCACGGCACGGCACGACCGAACCGCTTTCGATCAGGACGGAGCCCGTGTGCAGGCCGATGCGCACCTGCCAGCGCACCTCCGGGCCAGCATCCTCTGCCGAGCGCACCAGTTCGCGGGAGATCCGGGCGGCCAGGCGGGCATCGGCCTCGGCGTGGGAGGAGTAGCCGAGCGTGACCAGGAAATGCGTCCCCAGGGTGCCGCCCAGCGTGCCGCCGCGCTGCACGGCGACGTCGATGAGGCGGCGCAGCACGCTGCGCTGGGCCATCTCCTGCCGTTCCGCGGCCTCCTCGTCGGCCGTCTCGGGCAGCTCCGAGAAATAGACGCCGCAGTACAGCAGGGTCAGCTGCCGCTTCTCTTCGTGCGGCGTGCCGAAGGCCACGGTGGGCGCGATGGCGCTCGGGCCGGCTCCCGGGCGCGTGCGCAGGATGCCCACCAGGTCGTCCAGGCGCACGGCGGCCGAGCGTTCCCAGAGCTGGCGCGCCGAGGCGGCCCGGTCCTGGCAGCGCTTGCGCAGGGCGCTGCGCAGCACCTCGGCCAGCGGATGGCCCTGGATCGCCTGGGGCAGGCTGAACTCCTGGGGCGACAGCTGCCGCTGGTAGATCTCGGCGGTGGACTCGCCCGTGACCACCTTGCCGGTCAGGCACTCCAGGAAGATCAGTCCCCAGGCATAGAGGTCGGCCTGGGGGGTCACGGCTTCGCCGCGCAACTGCTCCGGCGAGCTGTAGGCGGGCGTGCCGACATATTCGCCCTCGCGCGTGAGCTGCGTGGCCAGGGCATCGCCGAAGCCGGGCAGCAGCGTGCTGATGCCGAAATCCAGCACCTTGGCATGCGAAGTCAGCCCCGAGGCGCTGATCATGATGTTCTCGGGCTTGAGGTCGCGGTGCGTGATGCCCGCATCGTGCGCGCAGGCCATGGCGTCCAGCACCTGGAGCATGAGGCGGCCGGCCTCGGCCGCGGGCAGCGCGCCCTGGTTCTGCAGCAACTGCCGCAACGTCAGGCCCGGGACGAACTCGAACACCGCGAAGACGAACGGGCCGCACACCCCCTCGTCGAGCAGCTGCACGATGTGCGGATGGTGGAGCCGCGCGCAGGCCGCGATCTCGCGCCGGAACCGCTTGAACAGGCGCTCGTCCTCGTCGATGCGGACGAACTTCAGCACCACCTTCTGGGCGGTCTGGCGATGGGCCGCGGAAAACACGATGCCGTAGGAGCCCGTGCCGATCACGTCCTGCAGCACGTAGCGCTGCACGAGCGCGTCCTGCGCGGAGAAGGCTTCCCGGATATGCCCCGGGTCTGGAGCGCGGAGACTCATGCGCCCTCCCCCTGGCGCCGCAGGCGGCCGCTCACAGGGCCCCCCCGGTCGCGGCCGGGTCGCGGTGGATGCGCTGCGCCACGGGGGCGTGCCCATGGTCGAGCGGCCCGGCGCCGCGGCCCGTGCGCACCGGCGCCCCGGCCGTGATCGCCGCCTGCACGTAGGCATGCGCGGCAGCCACCGCTTCGCGCAGGCCGCGGCCCAGGGCCAGGTGGGCTGCGATCGCGGACGACAGCGTGCAGCCCGTGCCATGGCCATTGCGCGTCGGGATGCGTGCGGACCGCAGGCGCAGGTGCTGGGCCAGGCCCCGCACGGCCAGCACATCCACCAGCGCGTCGCCCGGCAGGTGGCCCCCCTTGAGCAGGACGGCCGGGGCGCCGAGGCCCAGCAGCTCCTGCGCCGCGGCGTCCATGGCGCCTTCGTCCTGGATCGCGCGGCCCAGCAGCATGCCGGCCTCATCGAGGTTCGGCGTCACCACCGTGGCCAGCGGAAACAGCGCCTCCACCAGCACGCGCACGGTGTCCGGCGCGATGAGGCGGTCGCCGCTGGTGGCCACCATGACGGGATCGAGCACCACATGGGGCAGCGCGTGCCGGCGGATCGCATCGGCCACCACCTCGGCCACCTCGGGGGCATGCAGCATGCCGATCTTGACGGCATCCACGCCGATGTCTTCCACCACCGCGTCGATCTGGTCCCGCAGGATGGCGGCGGGCACGCCATGGATGGAGCGCACGCCCTGCGTGTTCTGCGCGGTGATGGCCGTGATGGCGGTCATGCCGTAGCAGCCCAGGGCGGCGAAGGTCTTCAGGTCGGCCTGGATGCCCGCCCCGCCCCCGCTGTCAGACCCTGCAATGGACAGGACGCGCACGTAGCGGGATCCTTCCACGGCGGACGCCGCCGGCCGTGGTTCGAGAGGCTTGGAATTCATGGCAAAAATTATGGCGCATGCGCGATATCAAATACGCTTTCCGCAACGCTGTGCTGTAATTCAGGCAACGGACGAAACAGGGGTGCCGCGCCCGCCGGGCGCGGCTGAGAGAGACCCTCGGCACCCGATCCAGGTCATGCTGGCGTGGGGAGTTTCGACGGTGGACCGCCGCCTGTTCTCCGTGCCGCGCCTTGGCGCGCAAGCGCCCGACCGACGAGAACCGCATCCACCGCCCGCCCATGACCGCCCTGCTGTCCCCGCATTCCTCCATCGCCATCCTGGGCGCCGGCCTGATGGGCCGGCTGCTGGCCGCCGAGCTGGCGCGTCAGGGGCACGCCGTGGAGGTGTACGAGGCCCAGGGCCCCGACGCCCAGGGTGCCGCCGCCCGCATCGCCGCCGCCATGCTCGCGCCGCTGGCGGAATCCGCCATCACCGAAGCCGGCGTGGTCCGCATGGGGCACCATGCCCTGTCGCGCTGGCCCCAGCTGCTGGCCAGCCTCGAGTGGCCCGTGTTCTTCCAGCAGGAGGGCACCCTCATCCTCTGGCACCGCCAGGATGCCGCCGAGGCCGCCCGGCTGCGCGGCGTGCTGGAGCGCACGGCCCGCACCGTGCCCGAGCTGCCGGCCCTGCAGGTGCTGGACGGCAGGGAATTGCAGGAGGCGGAGCCCGCCCTCCAGGGGCAGCGCTTCCACCAGGGCCTGTACCTGCCCGGCGAGGGCCAGCTCGACAACCGGCAACTGCTTGCGGCCCTGGAGCACGCCATGCGCGCCCGCGGCGTCCGGGTGCACTGGCACACCCCCCGCGCGCCGGAAGATTTCACGCCGGGCGCGCCCGGCCAGCCCGACTGGGTGCTGGACTGCCGGGGCCTGGGCGCCCGGGCGCAGTGGTCCGAACTGCGCGGAGTGCGCGGCGAGGTGGTCCGGCTGCACGCCCCCGGCGTGGCGCTGCGCCGGCCCACCCGGCTGGTGCATCCGCGCTACCCCATCTATATCGCCCCCAAAGAGGACCACATCTTCGTGATCGGCGCCACCGAGATCGAATCGGACGACCTCTCGCCCGCGAGCGTGCGCTCCACCCTGGAACTGCTGAGCGCGGCCTATGCCGTGCACCCCGGCTTCGCCGAGGCGCGCATCCTCGAGATCGCCACCCAGTGCCGCCCCACCCTGCCCGACAACCTGCCCGCGGTGCGGCGCGCCGCGCCGCGCGTGCTGCAGGTGAATGGCCTGTACCGGCACGGCTTCATGATTTCCCCGGCCATCCTGGACGTGGTGATGGAATGCCTGAACGAAGGACAATCCCCCCTCGCCTCCCGCTTCGACCTGGCGCTGGACCTCGAGCCCGCCGCCGCACTGCCATGAACGTCGTCATCAACCAGAAAGCCACCGAACTGCCCGAGGGCGCCACCGTGGCCCATGCCATCGCGGCGGTCGCCGCCCGCCCGCCCTTCGCGGTGGCCGTGAACACCGTGTTCGTTCCCCAGGCCCGCCATGCCGGGCACGCGCTGCACCCCGGCGACCGGGTGGAGATCATCGCGCCCGTGACGGGCGGCTGACCCTCGGCCACCGCACCCGACCGCCCGACCGCCTTCGCCGGCCACGCTGGCTCCCGCCTTCTCCCCCTTCGACATCCGCCATGCCCGACACCGCATCCGATGACGCCCTGGTCCTCTACGGCCAGCGCTTCGCCAGCCGGCTCCTGCTGGGAACCGCCCGCTATCCCTCGCCCAGCGTGCTGGAGGCCGCCGTGCGGCGTGCCCGCCCGGCCATGGTGACCGCCTCGCTGCGGCGCCAGGGCAGCAATCCCGCAGAGGCCGGCAGCGGCTTCTGGGAGCTGCTGCGCCGGCTCGACGTGCCGGTGCTGCCGAACACCGCCGGCTGCCACAGCATTCAGGAGGCCGTCACCACCGCCCAGATGGCCCGCGAGGTCTTCGGCACGCCCTGGATCAAGCTGGAGCTGATCGGCGACGACTACACGCTGCAGCCCGACACGCTGAACCTCGTGGAGGCCGCCTCGCAGTTGGTGCGCGACGGCTTCCACGTGCTGCCCTACTGCACCGAAGACCTCGTGCTCTGCCAGCGCCTGGTGGATGTGGGCTGCCAGGCCGTCATGCCCTGGGCCGCGCCCATCGGCACCGGCCGCGGCCCCGTCAACCCGTACGCGCTGCGCACGCTGCGCGAGCGGCTGGACGTGCCCCTGCTCGTGGATGCGGGCCTGGGCCTGCCGTCCCATGCCTGCCAGGTGATGGAGTGGGGCTACGACGGCGTGCTGCTCAACACCGCCGTGGCCCTGGCGCAGGACCCGGTGGCCATGGCCGGCGCCTTCGCCGACGCGGTGCAGGCCGGACGCACCGCCCGGCAGGCCGGCGCCATGTCCGCGCAGGACGCGGCCCAGCCGAGCACCCCCGTGCTCGGCACCCCTTTCTGGCACCACGACCATGGCTGAAGATTCCACCATCGAGGCGATGGCCGATGCCATCGTGCAGGCCCACGCGGCGGCCTTCGCCGGCTTCCCTGCCCAGCCCGCGCCTGCCCCCGCGTGCGCCGGAGCTGCCTATGGCGCCGCCCTGCGCGCCTGCAGCCAGCTCGGCTTCATCGCCGTGGACGCCGACTGCCTCGCGCGCGCCTGGCAGGCCCGGACGGACCGCACGGGCCATTTCGACGCAGCGCATTGGCCCGACGAGCCCGTGGACTTCGGCCTGCAGCCCCGCCCCCATACACGCCCCTTCGCCCCCTGCCCGGACAGGCTCGGCCTGTACGCCGTGCTGCCCGATGCCCGCTGGGTGGGCCGCATGGCCCGGGCCGGCGTGCCGACGGTGCAGCTGCGCTTCAAGTCGGAAGACGGCGCGGCCGTTGAACGCGAAGTGCGGGCCGCAGTGGAGGCGGTGCGGGGCACCTCCGCCCTGCTCTTCATCAACGACCACTGGCAGGCCGCCATCGATGCCGGTGCCTATGGCGTCCACCTGGGACAGGAAGACCTCGATGCCCTGCCCCCCGGATCGCTGGAGACGCTGCGCGCCTCCGGATTGCGGCTCGGGGTGAGCACGCACGGGTACGCCGAGATGGTGCGCGCCGACGCGGCGGCGCCCAGCTACGTGGCCATGGGCGCGGTCTTCCCCACCACACTCAAGAAGATGGCGACCGTGCCCCAGGGGCTGGCCCGCCTCGCGGGCTATGCACGGCTCATGCGCGGCTACCCGCAGGTGGCCATCGGCGGGATCGGCGCGGAGCAGTTCGCAGAGGTGCTCGCGACCGGCGTCGGATCGGTCGCCGTGGTGCGCGCGCTGGTGAACGCCCCCGATCCGGAGGCCGCGGCGCACGACCTCATGCAGCGCATGGGGCAGTAGGCCGGCCCCACCGGCACCGCATCAGCCCTTGGGCGTGCGGTTCTTGCGCTCGAACTCGTCCAGTTCCAGGCGCAACTCCATCTTTTCGTCCATCCCGAAGCCCACCGACTGGCCGGGCGCGGGCGGCGGCGTCACGGGCACCGGCGGCAGGTCGCTGAGCGTGAGGTGGGGCGGATCGGACAGGTCGATGTCCAGCATCGCGTCCGGGTCCTCGTGCAGGGGAGACGGCGCGGTGGACGGGGCCCGCGGCAGCGGCGCGGGCAGCGACTCCCAGGTCAGGCCGGCCGAGAGCGTGTCGAACGAACGCAGTTCCTCCTCGGGCTCGGCGCTGGCGGCACGGACCGGCGCAGCGGCAGCCTGCACTTCTTCGGCGGGGATCTCGTTGGGCGTGGTGCGCAGGCGCGGAGGCGCCGGGCCGCGGGCACTGGCGGGCGTGGTCTGGGCGATGGCCAGCAGCAGCAGCAGATCGTCGAAGGCCGCCAGGTCGAACTGCGTGGCCTTGGGCGCGTCGGCCTGGCGGAACAGGAACCCCTCGATCACCCCGAGCACGGCCGGCGAGGACCATTCGGCCTCGATCGCCGCCAGGGCGTCGGGAAAGCCCTGCAGGGTCTTGCCGCTGCGGTGGAAATTGCCGAACTCGGGAACCGAGACGTTGAACTGCGCGCAAAACTGCTCGCGCAGCTGGTGGAAGCCTTCCACGCGGCCGAGCGTGTGGTAGAGCCGAAGCAGTTCCAGGTAGGCGAACGCCGAGGTGTCCCCGTGGGCGGCGATGTGCTGCCGGAGCACGGCGATGGCCTGGTCGTGCTCGCCCACCGAAACGAAGAATTCCGCCTGCTGCTGGATGTCGAACAGGTCTTCGGGCTGCGGCCCTGCCATGCGGGGCATCGCGGCGGGCACGGGCGGCGCCAACGGTGCCGGCGCCACGACGGGGGCAGGCGCGGGCACGGCCGGTGCGGGCTCGGGCTCGGGAACCAGCGGCGCATTGCGCGTCATCACCGGCCCCTCGACCAGCACTGCGCTGGAAAGAGAGTCCGCGAACGCGGGAAGGTGGAAACTGTCGCGCGTGGCCGGGGCGGCTGCCGGCACGGGGGCCGGGGGCTCGGCCGGTACCGGCGGCACCCTGGCCGCGGACGCCGAAGCCCGGCTGGGCATCACGGGCAGCCGCTTCGGACGGGCTGCGGGCGCATCCGCCTGCGGCCGGGTCGCCAGCGCAGAGCCGTCCGGCACCAGCGGCTCGCCGCCGGGCTCCCGGGGCTGGCTGCTGGCCGCGACCGCCTCGGTCCAGGCGGAGGCCGCTGCCCTGCGGGCGCGGCCCCACAGCCAGGCGGCCAGCAAGGCCAGCAGCAACAGCAGGCCCGCCAGCACATAGACCAGGACGGCCGGGAAGCGCTCGGACTCGGCGCTGTCCAGGCGTTGCCGCAGGTCGGCCGCCGCGGCGCGCTCGGATGCGGCGCGCGCTCGCTCGGTCGCCACGGCCCCTTCGAGCTGCGCGACCTGGCCGGCCGCGCGCTGTACATCTTCCACCGGGGTGTTGAGAGCCTTCCACAGCGCCGCGGCCTGCGCGCGCTGCTCGGGGGAGGTGGTCTCCGCGGCAGGGGCCAGTTCGGCCGACTGGCGCAGCGGCAGCGGGCCGTCCAGCCAGACATCCAGGGGCTCCATCACCAGCCGGGCACGCTCGGCCGCGGGCGATGCGGCGGCCGCGGGTGCCGGTTTCAGCGCGCGGCTGGGCGGCCGGGGTGCGGCGGAAGGCGCAGCAGCCTGGCGGCTGGCGCGCGGGGCCGAGGACGGCGCGGCGCCGGAGGCGGTTGCCCGGGGACCCCGCCCGCCCATGCCCTGGGCAGCGGCAGCACCGGCCGCCGATCCCGTGGCGGAAGCACCCGCTCCGGCCAGCCGGCCAATGTCCACCGGGCCGGACGGTGACGCCGCGGCCACCGCTTCGGGCAACTGCGCGAGGAAGGTGTAGCGGCGGGTCACTCCGCCGCTGCAGCCGGCGGAGACCGCGGCGGTGACGACCGGCTCGTCCGCCGTGATGAATGCACGCACACGCACGGCAGGGTTCCGGCCGCCGGTGGCAGGAACCGGGGTGACCTGCACCTTGGAGTCCGGCACGACCGTGTCCCCGGACATGAGGCGCACCCGCACGCAGGAAGACTCGACATCGCTGCCCGGATCGGGTTGCACGTCGAACACGAGGTCTACCGGCGCACCCAGCACCACCGTGCCATGGCTGGCGCCCAGCGACAACGCCGACGCCCCCGTGGCCAGGGCGGAAAGACTTGCTCCGAGTATCGCGTTACTTATCTTCACAATAGTTGCATTCTTATTCGGTTCATTCTTGCACATAAAGCCGCCTCCTCCCTCACCGCCATAATCGCGCTCCATGACCAACCCCTTCCCTATCGTAGGCATCATAGGCACGGGCGCCATGGGCCAGGGCATCGCCCAGGTGGCGGCGCAGGCCGGCAGCCAGGTGCTGCTGCTCGACAACCGGCCGGGCGCGGCCGACGCCGCGCAACGCAACATCCAGCAGCAGTGGGAACGCCTCGCCGCCAAGGGCCGCATCTCCGGCGACGAGGCCGCGGCGCTGGCCGGCCGGCTGGCTCCGGCCGCCGAACTGCAGGACCTCGCCGGGTGCCACCTCATCATAGAAGCGATCGTGGAGCGCCTGGACGCCAAACAGGCGCTTTTTAGCGAACTCGAACGCATCGTCCCGCAGGCGGCGGTGCTTGCCACCAACACTTCCTCGCTGTCCGTGACGGCCATCGGCGCGGCGCTGAAGCATCCGGAGCGCCTGGCGGGCTTCCATTTCTTCAACCCCGTCCCGCTCATGAAGGTGGTGGAGGTCATCGCCGGCCTGAAGACCGACCCGGCGGTGTGCGACCGGCTCTCCGGACTCGCCCGCGCCATGGGCCACACCCCGGTACGCGCGCAGGACACGCCCGGATTCATCGTCAACCACGCCGGGCGCGGCTTCGGCACGGAGGCGCTGCGCATCGTCAGCGAGGGCGTGGCCGACTTCGCCACGGTGGACCGCATCCTGCGCGACCAGGTCGGGTTCCGCCTGGGTCCGTTCGAGCTGATGGACCTGACCGCGCTCGACGTCTCGCAGCCGGTCATGGAATCCGTTTATCGGCAGTATTACGAAGAGCCTCGGTACCGCCCCAGCGCCCTGGCCGCGCAGCGCCTCGCCGCCGGCCTGCTCGGCCGCAAGACCGGCGAAGGCTTCTACCGCTACGTGGACGGGCAGGCGCAGGTGCCGGCCGAGCCGCCCGCGCCCACGGTCGCGGAGATCCCGCCCGTGTGGGTGTCGTCGCGCGCCGCGCGGCGGGCCGAGGTGTTCCAACTGCTCAAGGACCTGGGCGCCCGGATCGAGACCGGCACGTCCCCGTCGCCGCAGGCGATCTCCCTCGTGGCGCCGCTGGGCTTCGACATCACCACCGTGGCCGTGGTCGAACGGCTGGACCCGGCGCGCACCATCGGCATCGACATGCTGGTGGAGGACGCCGCCACCCACCGCCGCGTGCTGGCCACCAACCCCGCCACGCGCATCGACATCCGCGATGCCGCGCATGCCCTCTTCGCGCGCGACGGCAAGGCCGTGAGCGTGATCCGCGACAGCGGCGGTTTCGTGACGCAGCGCGTGGTGGCGACGATCGTGAACATCGCCAGCGACATCTGCCAGCAGGGCATCTGCAGCCCCGCGGACCTGGAATCGGCCGTCACGCTGGGCCTGGGCTATCCCCTGGGGCCGCTGGCCATGGGCAACCGCTGGGGCCCGGCGAACATGCTGGAAGTGCTGTTCAACCTGCAGACGGTGTATGGCGACCCGCGCTACCGTCCCAGCCCCTGGCTGCGCCGCCGCGGCGCGATCGGGCTGAGCCTGCTCCACGAAGAAGCCTGACGACCGCCCCGCCCTCCACTGCCAGCCGCCCGGAACCCACCCCCATGCCCGCAAGACTCGAGAGCACCAGCCACGGCCAGACCCTCGTGCTGACCATCCACAACCCGGAGATGCGCAACGCGCTCGATTTCGGCATCTATGCGGCCGGCGTGGAAGCGCTCAACGGCGCCGAGCGCACGGCCGAAGTGCGCTCGGTCGTCATCACCGGTGCCGGAGGACACTTCTGCGCAGGCGGCGACCTGAAAGGCCTCCAGGCGCTCCGGCAACAGGACGCCGAGGCACAGGGCCGTGCCGTGGAAGGGCTGCACCACTGGATCGAGGCCATCCGCACCTACCCCAAGCCGGTCATCGCCGCGGTGGAGGGTGCCGCCGCGGGCGCCGGATTCTCGCTGGCGCTGGCCTGCGACATGGTGGTGGCCGCGCGCGATGCCGTCTTCGTGATGGCCTACGCGGGCATCGGCCTGTCGCCGGACGGCGGCGCAAGCTGGAGCCTCGCGCAGGCGCTGCCGCGCCAGCTTGCCGCCGAACTGCTGCTGTGCGGCGAGCGCATCGGCGCGGAACGCCTGCATGCGCTGGGCGTGGTCAACCGGCTGGCGCGCCCCCAGGAGGCACTGGCCTGCGCGCTCGCCCTGGCCGAAACGCTCAATGCCCGCGCGCCCAACGCCATCGCCGGCACCAAGGAACTGCTCTCCGAAGCGCCCCTGCACACGCTGGCCCGGCAGCTGGAGAAAGAGCGCGACCAGTTGGTGCGCAACCTGCAGCATCCGAACGCCGGCGAAGGCATCGCCGCCTTCCTGGACAAGCGCACGCCGCGCTATCGCTGAACGCGGCCCGGCCTGGCCCTGCCCTCGACGCTGCCCGCGCCGCACGGCGCGGGCGCGCGCAGACACGCGCGCGACATCCCCGGGCCCGCGGCCGCCGGGCGACCCGGTCCCGCGGGCGACAATGCTCCCGCTTCCAGTCACGCAAAAGACAGACCATGGACGACCCCATTCTTACCATCGAAGAACGAGAGGCGATCAATACCGGTCGCTGGTTTTCCTCCCTTTCCCCTTCGCTGCGGCACGACATACTCCGATGCGCCTACGTCAAACGCTTCAAGGATGGCGGCCTGATCGCCGCCCGCGGCGATCCGCCCGAGGAGTGGATCGCCTGCGCGAAGGGCGCCGTGCGCGTGAGCTCCACGTCGATCTCCGGCAAGCAGATCACGCTGACGTATGTCGAGCCGGGCATCTGGTTCGGCGACGTGTCGATCTTCGACGGGGACCGGCGCACGCACGATGCCTACGCGCACGGGGACACCACCATCCTCTGCGTGGCCAAGGCGGATTTCCGCAAGATCCTGGCCACGCATGTGGAGTTCTACGAAGCGATGCTGCGCCTGCATGCGCGGCGCATCCGCCAGCTCTACGGCCTGGTGGAAGACCTCAACACCCTGCCGCTGCGCGCGCGGCTGGCCAAGCAGCTGCTGCACCTCGTGCGCAGCTACGGCATCCCCAGCCTGTCGCAGGGCGACGAGATCCGCATCGGCCTGCAGCTGGCGCAGGAAGAACTGGCGCAGCTGCTGGGTGCATCGCGCCAGCGCGTGAACCAGGAGCTGAAGGCCATGGAGCGCGAGGACGCCATCCGCATCGAGCCGGGCGGCCTCGTCGTGCGCGACCGTGACGTCCTGATGCGCATCGCCGAAGCCGACCACTGACGCCAACCTCCCTGCCGCCCAAGCACCACCTGCCACGGAACCACCGCCCATGCCCTCTTACGAACACTTCACCGGCACCCGCCCCGTTTCCGAGCAGCATGCATTCGACACGAATGCCCTCTCGGCCTGGATGGCGGAGCATGTGGAAGGCTTCGAGGGCCCGCTGGCGGTGGAGATGTTCAAGGGCGGGCAGTCCAACCCCACCTTCAAGCTGAACACGCCCGCGCGCAGCTACGTGATGCGCGCCAAGCCCGGCCCGGTGGCGAAGCTGCTGCCCTCCGCCCATGCCGTGGAGCGCGAGTTCCAGGTGATGGGCGGGCTGGCCGGCACCGGCGTGCCGGTGCCGCGCATGTTCGCGCTGTGCGAGGACGAATCCGTGATCGGGCGCGCCTTCTACATCATGGAGTTCCTGCAGGGCCGCGTGATGTGGGACCAGGCCCTGCCGGACATGGACCCTGCCGGGCGCGGGGCCATCTACGACGAGATGAACCGCGTGATCGCGGCCCTGCACACAGTGCCCTTCGCCGAGCGCGGCCTCGCGGGCTACGGCAAGCCGGGCAACTACTTCGAGCGGCAGATCGGCCGCTGGAGCAAACAGTACGTGGCCTCCATCACGCAGCCCATCGAGGCCATGGACCGGCTCATGGAGTGGCTGCCGGCCCACATGCCCGCCAGCGCGCGCGACGAAAGCCGCGTCTCCATCGTGCACGGCGACTTCCGGCTCGACAACCTGATGTTCCACCCCACCGAGCCGCGCGTGATCGCCGTGCTCGACTGGGAGCTCTCCACCCTCGGTCACCCGCTCGCGGATTTCAGCTACCACTGCATGGCCTGGCACATCCCGCCCGGCATGTTCCGCGGCATCGGCGGCCTGGACCACGCCGCGCTGGGCATCCCCACCGAAGACGAATACATCCGCCGCTACTGCGAGCGCACCGGCTTCGGCACGCCCGAGGCGCTGCGCGCGGACTGGAACTTCTACCTCGCCTACAACCTGTTCCGCCTCGCCTCCATCCTGCAGGGCATCGCCAAGCGCGTGGAGGACGGCACCGCGTCCAGCGCGCAGGCGCGCGCCTCGGGCGAAGGCGCCCGGCCGCTGGCCGAGATGGCCTGGGGCTTCGCGCAGCGCATGTAGGCGCCGGCAGGCCCGTTCCGCTGCCCACCTTTTCCGCGCACCCGCGCGGCCCGATTTCAACCGGAGACACCGCGATGGATTTCGACTACTCCCCCAAGACCCGTGACCTGCAGGCGCGCCTGCTGAAGTTCATGGACGAGCATATCTACCCGTCCGAAGCCGCCTACACCGCGGAACTGGCCGCCAACACGGCCGCCGGCCGGCGCTGGACAGCGCTCGACACCATCGAGAAGCTGAAACCCAAAGCCCGTGCGGCCGGCCTCTGGAACCTGTTCCTGCCCGTCGATTCCGCCGCCGCCTCGGGCTACGAAGGCGCCGGGCTCACCAACCAGGAATACGCACCGCTCGCCGAGATCATGGGCCGCGTGCCCTGGGCCAGCGAGGTGTTCAACTGCTCCGCGCCCGACACCGGCAACATGGAAACCATCGCCCGCTACGGCAGCGAGGAGAACAAGGCCCGCTGGCTGCGCCCGCTGCTGGAAGGCGAGATCCGCTCGGCCTTCGCCATGACCGAGCCCGACGTGGCCTCCAGCGACGCGACCAATATCTCGACCCGCATCGAGCGCGATGGAGATGAGTACGTCATCAACGGCCGCAAGTGGTGGATCTCCGGCGCGGCCGATCCGCGCTGCAAGGTCTTCATCACCATGGGCAAGAGCGACCCCGAGGCGCCGAAGCACTCGCAGCAGAGCATGGTCCTGGTGCCCGCGGACACGCCCGGCATCCGCATCCTGCGCCCGCTCAACGTGCTGGGCTACGACGACGCACCCCACGGCCACGTCGAGATGGTGTTCGAGAACGTGCGCGTGCCGGCCAGCAACATCCTGCTCGGCGAAGGCCGCGGCTTCGAGATCGCCCAGGGCCGCCTGGGCCCCGGCCGCATCCACCACTGCATGCGCCTGATCGGCCTGGCCGAGCGCGCGCTGGAACTGATGTGCCGCCGCGCATCCTCGCGCGTCGCCTTCGGCAAGACCGTGGCCCAGCAGACCGTGACGCAGGAGCGCATCGCCGAGGCCCGCTGCAAGATCGACATGGCCCGCCTGCTCACGCTCAAGGCCGCGTGGCTCATGGACGTGGCCGGCAACAAGGTCGCCAAGACCGAGATCGCGATGATCAAGGTGGTGGCGCCGAGCATGGCCTGCCAGGTGATCGACTGGGCCATGCAGGTGCACGGCGGCGGCGGCATGTGCGACGACTTCCCGCTGGCCTATGCCTATGCGGGTGCGCGTACCCTGCGCTTCGCCGACGGCCCGGACGAAGTGCACCGCAACGCCATCGCGAAGTGGGAGCTGGGCAAGTATTCGGAATACGGCCGGGGAGCCGAGGTGCCGGTCACGCGCGGCTGCTGAGTTGCCGCGGGGGAAGTGGCGGCGTCACGCGGGCCGGACTTCGGCCCGCAGCGCTGCCGCCAGCCGCTCCATGTCCGATTCGCGGGTGTAGAGGGCTGGCGCCACCCGCACGCACGGACCCTGCGCCAGGCCCGCGCGCGCCACCGTCAGCACTTCGTACCTGTCGCGCAACATGGCCGCGAAGGTATTCGCCTAGGCCGCTGTGGTCATGCCCGGCATCCACAAGGCGGTGATGCCGCCGCTCACGCCCGGCTCTTCGGGCTTCAGGACCTGCACCCCAAGCAGCTTGCGCGCTTGCACCACCCCCAGGTCGCGCAGGTGGCGCAACCGCGAGGCCTTCCGGCGTGCCAATCTGGCGGTGCAGACGCAGCGCCGCAGCAGCGCATCCATGGCGTACCGCGCAGAGTCTTACTCCAGGTCCGCATAGAGCGCTGTGTCGTCAGGTGACAGCCGCAAGTAGTTGCCGATGAGCAGCTGCAGCGCCTCAGTCGCGCCGCGCGTGAGCGCCACTTCGGCCACATCGAACCCCGCCGCCGCGGCTACCGCCTCGCGCGCTGCCCGCCAGTCGGGCACTATGCGGTTGCGCGCGTAATCGGTGTTCTCGCGGGTCACCCGGACCGTCCACTGCAAATACGCCTCCAGCACCGGCCGCGCCATCACGCCCCAGTAGCCATTCTCCAGGTTGGACAGACGGGTATCGATGTCATACAGGCTTCGCACGGCGTCCCGGTACCCGGTGTCGGTGGCTGCTGGGTCGCGGGGGATTGGGAGTTCCGACCAGTTGGTTGCCCGGTCTGTGGCGAGGCAGTCGAAAGACGAGGACGCGCTGCGTCGCGGCGGGCCTGGCAGACAGCCTGGGCCGGCCGCGAGGCATAACCACCACCAGGGGTGCTGTTGCGTGCCAGCTCACAGCATACGGTGCTGGGGCTGCACCCGAGCAGTTGGGTGATAGCCCGCCTGCTCCATCCCTGCGGGACAAGCGAGGCCAGCGTGAGGCATTCTTCGGGCTCTAAGTGCGAGTATCGCGAAGTCATCTGTGCAAGTTACCTGAGGTCCAGGCGTTGCACTTCAGGTTTGAGACCGCCAGATCTCTGTTACATTGAATCAGAAGGGAACCTCTCAAAACCCCATCCCGGGCACATCGTGCTCTTAAAAATCCAACGAGTTACGGCGCTCCAGCCCGCGAATTCGAAGGTTTTGAGAGGTTCCTAGAAGTACGCAATTGACTCCCAACAACATTTCGACAAGAGAGGATCACATGGCAGACAAGAAAACTATTTTTATTGCATTCGCAATTGAAGACGAAAGGCAGCGAGACTTTTTGAAGGGTCAATCACTCCTTACAAACTCTCCATTCGAATACATAGATATGTCAGTAAAAGAAGCCTATGCATCGGAATGGAAAGACAAAGTCCGCACCCGAATTCGCCGATCTGACGGCGTAATCGCCCTGATTAGCAAAAACTCCTTAGCATCAAGCGGCCAGAAATGGGAAATTGCTTGCGCGCGGGAGGAGGGAAAGAAAGTCCTAGGTATTTGGGCCTATTCCGATGATCGAACAAAGATTGATGGCGTAAATACCGTCGTATGGACATGGGATGCCATCAAAAACTTTATTGATGGACTTTGACGCACGGGGAATGAAGTTATGCGCATAGCTCTTGTAGTCGGCATAAATTACTACGAGCATGGCGGCTCTTTGTATGGGTGTGTCGATGATGCCCATGCAGTGCAAGCTGTCCTCGCTCGCCATGGAGATGGATCGGTCAACTTCGATTGCAAAATGTTCACGGGGACAGGCCCCATGGATCGCGTTGAACGATCTTTATTAAAAGATCGTGTTGAAGAACTTTTCAAAGCCCATTCCGATATTGCACTTTTTTATTTCGCTGGCCACGGACACATAGAGGCAACCGGAGGATATTTGCTGGCAACGGATTCTCGCCGTGGCGACGAAGGGCTATCGCTCTCCGAAGTCTTGGTAATGGCAAATAAATCACCAGCACGTAACAAAATAATCATCCTCGACAGTTGCCACTCAGGAATCGCCGGAACTCCCCCGGCCGTTAGTGAGCTTGCCACTTTATCCGAGGGCTTGACGATTCTTACTGCCTCAACGGCCGACCAGTATGCAACGGAAGAAAATGGCAGAGGAGTATTCACAACGCTACTGGTAGATGCTCTTCACGGGGGAGCAGCCAATCTCACTGGTGACATTACCCCAGGCAGCATCTATGCGCATGTTGACCAATCCCTGGGAGCGTGGGAGCAGCGTCCGATTTTTAAAACTAACGTCCGGCAATTTGTTTCGCTTCGGAAGGTTAACCCGCCTATTTCCCTCGATGATCTCAGGCGCATAACGGAGTTTTTCCCTCGACGGGGTTATGAATATAAGCTCGATCCGACATTCGAGCCTGAATTGAAGGGGCGAGACCCTGGCATGCCCCCTCCAGATTCCGAAAATACGCGAAAGTTCGCGCTGCTACAGCGATATAATCGCCTCAACTTGGTGGTACCTGTGGCTGCCCCGCATATGTGGCACGCCGCCATGCAAAGCAAGTCCTGCAAATTAACAGTGCTAGGCGAACATTATCGACTCCTTGCTGAAAAGCAACGCTTATAGGGTTTATTGAGAGGATTAGCAATGAAAATATTTCTATCCCACCAACAGACTGACTCGGCGTTAGCATTGAGGATACAAGGCTATCTAAAAAATAATCATAATATTGATTGCTATCTCGATGTCATTGATCCTGGATTTAAAAACGGCGAAGACATTGCAGCACATGTCAGAAAGGAACTCGGTAAATGCACGCAACTTCTGGCCGTCGTTTCTGATGCAACCAAGACGTCTTGGTGGGTGCCTTGGGAAATAGGTGTTGCAACAGAGAAGGATTTTCCTCTTGCGACATTTGGAGGAAATACTGAGCTTCCAGAATACTTAAAGAAATGGCCGTATCTCAAAAGTACTTCTGACTTGGATAAGTATGCTGAGGCTTCTAAAGATGCATCAAAAAGTGTGGTAACAGCAGGCGTGGAGTCAGCTTCGTCCAGATCTGCTGTATTCAGAGGCGATGCGACCAAGCACTTTTATAAAACATTACGCACAAAGCTTGGGCAGTGAATTGGGAGGCACAAAGCCCCCCTTACTGAGGGAAGGTCTGCAAAACCCGATCGCTGACTGGCGCGAGAAGTGAGCGGCAGGCAAGATGGCGAGCATGACGCAAGAGCAGCAGCAGATGCTGGGGTTCGATCCACTGCCCAAGAAGACTCGCAAGGAGATCTTCCTTGAAGAGATGAACCGGGTGGTGCCGTGGGCGGCGCTGGTGGCGCTGGTGGCGCTGATCCAGCCGCATGCGCGCGGCGCGCACCAGGCACTGGGTGGACACTCTCCATTCGCCGTGGAAACGATGCGGCGCATCCACTGCCTGCAACTGTGGTGGAACCTGAGCGACCCGGCCATGGAGGAAGAACTGCACGAACGCCCGCTGTACCGGGAGTTCGCAGGGCTCTCGGGGCGGGCGCGGTTGCCGGACGAGACGACGATCCTGCGGTTTCGCCACCTGCTGGAGAAGAAGCAGTTGGCCCCGGAGATCCTCGCCACGATCAACGCCCATCTGGCCGCGCAAGGGCTCATGCTCAAGACCGGCACGCTGGTGGATGCCACGCTGATTGCCGCGCCCAGCTCGACCAGGAACGCCGAGGGCGAGCGCGACCCGGAGATGCATCAGACCAGGAAGAGCAACCAGTGGCAATTCGGGATGAAGGCACACATCGGCGTGGATGCAGAGTCGGGCCTGGTGCATACGGTCATCGGCACGGCGGCCAACGTCAGCGACGTCACCCAGGCCGCACAACTGCTGCGCGGGCAGGAGCAGGATGCCTTTGGCGACGCGGGCTATCAGGGCGTGGGCAAGCGGCCCGCAGCCCGGGGCCTGAAGGTGAACTGGCACATTGCCACGTGCCCGGGCAAACGTGCCGCGCTGGACAGGAGCAGACCACGCCCGCCGACGAGCAGGAGCGCGCGCAGGTGCGCCAGCTGTGTGAGGACGTGCAGCAGGCCACGGGGCACACGGTGCAACTGGCCTGGGCAAACCAAGGCTACACGGGCGAAGCGGCATCCAAGGCCGCGCAGGACAACGGCATCGACCTGCAGATCGTGAAGCTGCCAGAGGCGAAGAAAGGCTTTGTACTGCTGCCCCGGCGCTGGGTGGTGGAGAGAAGCTTCGGCTGGCTGGCGAGATTCCGCAGGCTCTCCCGGGACTATGAGCGGTTGCCAGAAGTGCTCGGGGGACTGCATTTCCTGGTGTTTGCTGTGCTCATGTTGCCCGCCGCAGCACGGGTGCTGGCTGCGGCAGGAAGTTCATAACACGCTCTAAACGGCAGAAAACTTACATCACAAACGGAATTTACCCTCACCGAAATTTGACTCAATTATAGAGACTTGATTTAATTATTAATACCAGCCGGTTTTACCCCAACCTCTACCCCAACAGAAACTGCAGCGATCTGGGCACCTGCCGATGGAATAAAAACAACCATATTCCTATCCCCAGCTTTAATTTTCATTTTCCAATCCTCCTTAACTTCAGGGGAAAGCCAAGAACCGGCATCGGAAAGACTTGTCGCCCAATTTATCCAGTAATTCAAAAACTCGTCATCACATACTTCATTAGGAATAATTAAAATTCTTTCAATAACATTTTGAATAGAAAAATCTTCTACACGAAAGGCAACCACACCTTTCAGCAGAATAAATTCCTTTACGCCTTGAAATTCCGTCAAAATAGTTATATTTTTTTTATCATCAGAGATGCCTAGAGAGATTATTTCAGCGTCATGCATTTTCAACCCTCATATTTATCAAATTACTTGGGAACCCAAGGCCCATGAATAGGGATTGGAGCCCCCCTTACAGGGCGCCCATTCTCATCCCTACTCCAGTTATGACCGTGAGGCACTTCCGTATTAGGACCATGATGCTTATCCCAGTCTCTATCAGCCTCAGGCAGCCCATCTTCACCATACCAACGCTCCTGCCCACTACCAGGATTGACGTGACAAGAACCCGGATCCCCGCTATTAGGAGTTTTTGATGGTCGATTAAATATCAAGTTAGATAGACGGTCAGCAAGCGATTGCGCAGCATTGCTGATCATTTGTCGACATCCCAGAGAAACAACACATCCAACAGTCAAGAGTGGCGCTCCAGCAATAAAAACCTGAGCATTTAATCCTTGTGGATCTATCGAATTAACTGGATCGGCACCCACATATCTGAACCGATTCCACCCGCCCTCCAACCCAATCGGGTCCGCCTGCACATACCTCCCCGTCCCCGCATCGTAGTACCGGTGCAGGTTGTAGCTCAGCCCCGACTCCTCGTCCCACACCTGCCCCGGATACCGCAGGTCGAACCGCACTGCCTCGCCGTAGCTGCGGCCACTGGCCGCACCGCCCTGCGCATAGCCCGTGGCTCCCGTCGTCGGGTTCGCCTCCCCGAAGCCTGCGATCAGCCACTGCCACACGACCTGCCCCTGCGCATTGGTCAGGCGCCGCGGCGTGTTCAGGTGGTCCGCGTCGATCGCGTACAGCCGGCCGTTGATCTGCGCCGCCACCGGCATCGGGCCCGTCGCCGTGGGCAACCAGATCACTTCGGTGCTGTCCATCTCGCTGGCCGGCGCCGCGCTGTCGGCGCTGCGGCGGTTGCCGTACTGGCCCAGCACCGTGCTGCCGATGCCGTCTTCCGCGTACACCGTCTGCTGCGTGATGGCCGGGTTGCCTTGCCCCGACAGCCGCGCGTCGCGCTTGAGCACGCGCTGGCCCAGGGCGTTGGTCACGTAGCCCACGGCCAGGGCATCGGAGGCATCGGCGCTGGCGCCGACCTTCGCGATGCGGCCGTCCACGCCGTAGTGCAGGTAGGTGTCGCCCTTTTTGGTGAGCGAGCCCGCCGCATCCTGGCTGTAGGCCACCTGCGTGGTCTGTACCGCGCCGCCTGCGGGCGTGAAGCGCTCTGTGTAGCCCTGCAGCCGGTTGCTGCCTGCCGACTGCGCGAACACCCGCTCCAGCGTCGCCGCGCCTGCGCCCGTCGCGCTGGTGTGGTGCACCTGCGTGCGGTTGCCGTTCGCATCCCATGCGTAGCCGCTGGCCGTCGCGCCCAGCGTGTCGCCCAGGCCCCAGCCCTGCGGCAGCGCCAGGTCCGCCGGCGCGCTGTGGGCGCTCGCCGTCAGCCGGCCTGCCGCGTCGTAGGTGAACACGCTCGTCAGGGCAATGTCCTGCGCCAGCGTGCCCGTGCCCGTGCCCGTGCCCGGCAGGGCGTGCCGCTGCTGCATGCGCGCCACCCGGCCCGCGCCGTCCCACACCAGTTGCGGCAGCAGGCGGCTGGAGGCCAGTTGTCCGGCCGTCGTGTAGCTGCGCTGCTCGGCTTGGGCCGTGCCCAGGCCGCCGCTCCACTGCCAGGCCGTCGGCTGGCCCAGGGGGTTCCAGGTGATGGACGACAGCAGCGGCTGCCCGTTCCACTGCAGCCCGGTGAGCTGGCCCGTGGTGTCGTACTGGTGCTGCAGTTGCCGACCGCTCGGGTAGATGATGGCCGCGACCTGCCCTGCCCCCGCGCTGCCCGCGGGCACGTAGCGGTAGCCCAGCGTGCGGGTGTCGCCATTGGCGAGGATCTCTGTCTTGCGCGTGATGCGGCCCTGCAGGTCGCGCTGGTAGCGCGTGGTGACCTCCGCCTCCTGGATCTCGCTCAAGGAACCCACGCTCGCCTGTGGCGCGCCTTCGGCGTTGTACTCGGCTCCGGCCAGGTCGTAGCGCAGCACCGTAGTGCGGCTGGCGCCGCCGCCCGCCGCGCTGCTGACGATTTGCGTGGGACGGCCCAGTGCGTCGCGCGTGATCGCCGTGGCCCGGCCCAGCGCGTCCGTGATGGACTTGGGCAGGCCCAGTGCGTCGTACGTGGTGGCCAGCGTGCCGGCGTCCGGCGTGGCTTCCTGCAGCGCGTTGCCCTGCGCGTCGCGCGTGTAACTGGTCGCCACGCCCTTGAAGTCCGTCGCCTGCACCACCGCGTCCTGGCCGTCGTACGCCAGCGTGGCCGTCGCGTTCTGCGCATTGGTGATGGATTTCACCCGCCGCAGGGCGTCGAGCGCCAGCGTGGTGTTGCGGGCGACTCCATCGAGCGTTTCGGTGCTGCGCACCAGGTCGCCGTTGGCGTCGTAGCCGAAGCCGGTCGTGGTCGCGGCCGGTCCGCTGTCCGTGCCCCCGACGCTGACGCGCTCCACCCGGTTGAGGCTGTTGATGCTGCGCGCCAGCTGCCATGCTGCACGGCCCTGGGCATCGGCAATGCGCTCGGTCACGCGGTTGCCCATGCCGTCGAGGGTGTAGGTCGCGCTCGCGCCGCGGTTGTCGCTCCAGCCCGTGAGGCGTTGCGCCGCATCGTAGGCGTAGCTGACCTGGTATCCATCCGGCGTGGTGGCTGTGGCGAGTTGTCCGGTGGGATGGTAGGTGTAGAGCGCGACCAGGTCGCCTCGCTGCAGGCGCGTCACGCGGCCTCGGGCGTCGTACTGGTATTGGCTGGCGAGCCCGGTCGGTGCGGCATGGGTCAGCACCCGGCCTGCCGCATCATGGGTGTAAGCATCGACCTGGCCCATGGCATTGGTGGACTGGGTGAGGTTGCCCGAAGCGTCGTAATCGAACCGGGTTGCCGCGCCGTTCGGCTCGGTGGCGGTGGCCACCAATCCCGAGGGGTGATAAGTCCAGGACCAGGTTTTGGCTACGGCGGGCGTGACCGTGCGATCCGTGACGGTCTGCGTGAGGCGGTTGCCCTTGTCGTCATAGCTGTATTCGGTGGTCCGTCCGGGCTCCGCCATTTTGGTGGGAAGGGCCCACTGAGGATGCCATTCCATGACGACGGTTTTCTCATCGGGAGTTCCGGCGGCATAGGTCGTTTGAAGTGGCAGGCGACGTTCAGTGTTCCAGGAAAATTGATTCGAAACACCCAGGAAGTTGGCTTCTTCTGACGGCAGGCTGGTGCCGGGAATGAATACCCTCTTTGCAAACAGAAATCCATCATAAGCATTCCCGATGCCACTCACGCGGATATTTCCATCGCCTCCCTGATAACGCCAGCTTTCGTTGCCTCCCAATGGGTTTTTGACTGCCACTTCCACACTAAACCAACGGGAGTTGGTTGCACCCTCTGTAGTCAAAGCTCCCGCATCCCTGATGAAAGGGTCCCAGTCAACACCATAGCTGACGACATAATTTCCCGCATCTCCATGGGCCGTACCCATCGCCCGGCCGTCAGTGCCATATGAGAACTTCGCCATCTCGCGCCCAGTCTCGTCGACAATGCCAGTGAGCAAATCGGGTCGGCCGTCCATCTCGTATTGATAGATCCTTCCAATACCACCGAGGAAAGCCCCCTTCAACTGCCCGCCGGGCCAGTACGAATATTCCAGCACCTGGCCATCAGGCAATTCAATGCTGCCTGCGGCGGTGCTTGCAGAATAATTCCACTGTATTTTTCGACCGAAATTATTGGTCACACTCAGGAGACGACCGCCCTGATCGTAAACCATTTCATACGTCCAGCCATTCCTATCCAGAATGCGGAGCAGTTTCCCTGTGGCGTTAATATACCAATGCCGACCATCCGATAAACGCGTGTAGATCCACACGCCATCCCCGTTTTTCTGAAGCTGGTCGCCAGGCTGCCTGGGAACCCATTGATCTCCCTGAAGCGAAAAATAGGCCTTTCGCCCATCTCCGAGGACCACGATCTTGGAATTTTCGTCCCCCATGATGCTTGCATGGTAGTCGTGAAACCATCTTCCTCCCGAACCGCCGCCCAACCCATAACTGCGATACGTCCGGGTAATGGAAAGAGGATGCGCACCTTCATCCTTCCAATCCACTTCCCGTTGGATCTTCTCGGCAGTTGCAGGCTGGATGGGATTGCCGCGTGTGGGCTCGCAAACATCGCAAGCGTCCACAGTGATCTGTTTGGTGGCTGAGTTACTGCAACCGGAGCAGGAGGCTTGCAATGTGACAACGGCGGCCCTCATGTAGGGCGGCACATACGTGAATCGGACAGTACCGGCAGCGTCAGTGTCCCCTTGAAATGAAGCATACTCCTTTCCAGACTCCGAAAGCACGATATATACAGGTTTATTTTTTACTGGCTGGCCGCCTTGCATTACCGTCACTGTTTGGAGCAAGCTGGGGCCGGCGACTAGTGATTTCGTATAGCTTTCACCGTTAATTTCCACCGTTACAGGACATGGAATTATTCTTCTGGCGTAATATCTGTTGTTTGAATATCCTGTATTGCCGCAGTAATCGGTATATCTAATTCGACAAGACGAACCACCATAAAAATCCGCATCCTCTACAGCGTATGTTGAACGGGCATACGTTACATACTCACCACTTCCTTCATAATGAATACAAGCGTCAACCCTAGATGATGCATTATGGCTATCAACAGCAGCGGTGCAAGCCTCAAGCCTAGACTTGTAAAAGTAAGCATCGCGCCCTTCGACCGAATACTCCAAACAAACTTCTTGCGCAAATATTCTTCCGGCCATTAAATACAAAATCAAGAAAAGGATAAATTTTCTTGATAAAATAAGCATACCATCCCCCTGTTATTAAAATCTTTACGAAACAGCGCGACCATAACAAGCGCCTCGCCTTTATGTATGGTTAGTCTAAGGGATAAAAAGCGATACATGCCTCCACCGCCCCGGCCGCAACTGCAACGCCCGATATCCCCCCTCCACCCACTCCCCCCGCATATCCCGATACCGCGGCGAAAACACCAGCCCGCTCTGCCCCGTCTGGTAAATAAAGCGCGAGGCCTCCAGGTCCGACAGGTCATAGACTGCCCGCAGCGAGGCGGCATGCCGGTTCACGAACGGCCCCTCCTTCTTGCCGAGGTCGTACTGCCCCACATTGACCGTATAGGCATCGCCCGGGGACGGCACCTGCACGTCGAAGAACCGCGCCAGCGCCGGCACGTTGCCGAAAGGCCGGTGCACGCTCAGGGCCGGGTGGGCACGGCCCCACTGCCAGCGGGCGGGGTCGGGCCCCTGCTGCGCGGCCAGGCGGTCCAGCGCGCGGCCCAGAGCGTCGGCGGACTGCCGCTCGCAACCGGAAGGCTGGCACCACCACGCGTCGTTGCGCTCGAGGATGCCTTCCAGGCCCGCACGGTAGTCGCGCCGGCCGTAGGTGGCGGCGAAGCGCTCGGCGCCGATGCGCGCGGCGATGGTGCCGCGGGCCAGTTCGTCCGCCCAGGCGGCGAAGACCAGCGGGGCGGCCCGGTCGGCGCGCATGGCGCCGTCGAATCCCTGCAATTGCGCGGCAGCAGCGCCGGCCAGCGGATGCGGGTGCCCTGCCAGCGCCCGCTGCAGGTAGGGCAGCAGGCGGCGGGTGGCGAGGGAGACGACATCGCCCTGCAGGCGCTGCATGCCGGCCATGTCGATCTTCCCGGCGGCTTCGAGCTGCTGCGCGATGCGGTCGTGCCGGTAGGGCAGTGCCCAGTCCTGGGTCAGGAAATGCGGATAGCCCTCGGGCGTGATGCGCTGGTTGGCGGTGGCGATCCAGCCCCGGGCCGCGCCGTCGTCCTGCGGCGTCTCGGCATAGGGCAGCCAGCCCTGCCAGTCGTAGCGTGCCTCCCAGCCGGGGGCCGGCGCAACGCCGTTCAGGTCGTTGCCCGGGGCGCGCACGGGCACGCGCCCGACGGCCTTGAAGGCGATGCGGCCCCCGGTGTCGGCCGCGACCACGTTCTGCATGGGCGAGTGGTAGTCCGACAGCGCATCGAACAGCTCTTCCACGTTGCGCGCATGGTTCAGGCGCAGGCCGGCCAGCACGGTGCGGTTGTCGGCATCCAGGGCGCTCCAGCGCAGCGCGAGCACGGCGCGCTGCAGGTCCAGCACGCGGCCGTGGGATTCGACCACGTCGCTCAGCACCGGGCCGTGCCGGGTGGCGCGCAACGTCACCGCCACGTCGGGCTGGCCCTTGACGCGGATGGTCTCCTGGCGCTCCGTGAACTCCGCCCAGCCGTCGGGCGTGCGGTAGCGGCGCGGGTTGCCAGGATCGATCCGCTCGATGTAGAGGTCCTGCACGTCGGGGCTGGTGTTGGTGAAGCCCCAGGCCACGCCCGCGGTACGGCCCAGCACCACGAAGGGCAGGCCCGGCAGGGTCGCGCCCACCACCTCCAGGGGAGGAATGCGCGAGCCGTCGGCGGCGCGGCCTTCCGGCGCATGCAGGGCGGCGTAGTACCAGATGGCGGGCGCCGAGAGGCCCAGGTGGGGATCGTTGGCCAGCAGCGGCTTGCCGCTCGCGGTGCGCGAGCCGGCCACCACCCAGTTGTTGCTGCCCTTGCCTTCGTTGGTGCCCGCTTCGCTCACCAAGGTGCGCGACCAGTCCAGCCATTGGCGTGTACCGTCGGCCGCCAGGGCCACCACCATGGCGGGCATGGCGGTGGAGGTCGCGATGGAGGTCGCCGTGGACGTGCCCGGGGGCATGGCCGCCGCGGCAGCGCCCTGCCCCGCGCCGCGGTAGATGCCCATGCCCCGGTAGAGCGCCGCCAGGTCCACGCGGGTGGCCGGCGGCTCGCCGGGATACGGGGGCAGCAGCTGCCACAGGCGTTCGGTGTCCAGCGACTGGGCGAGGGAGAGGCGCGTGAATTCCTGGCCCCAGTTGCCGCCCATGTCCAGCGCCATCATCAGCGCCCAGCCCACGCTGTCCTCGGGGGTCCAGGCGTCGCGGCCGTCCTTGCCGTCCAGGGGTGGCACGCCCAGCAGCAGGAATTCCGGCGGCAGCGGCTGGCCGCTGCGGTGGTAGCTGCCGATGCCGCGGGCATAGGTCTGCAGCGCCTCCTTCGCCGGGGCCGGCAGGCCGGCGTACTGCCGCCGTGCGGTGCCCATGATGTCCAGGGCACGCATGAGCTTGTCGGTATCCAGCGCGGCGGGGCCAAACAGTTCGGACAGTTGCCCGTGCATGAGGCGCCGGTTGAACTCCAGCTGCCAGGCGCGCTCTTGCGCATGCACATAGCCCAAGGCGAACCAGGCGTCCTGCGCGGAGGCTGCATGGATGTGGGTGACGTCGGAGGGGTCGCGCCGCACCTGCACGGGCGCCACGAGCCCGGGCGCGGAAAGCCGGCCGTCCAGCGCCGGGAAGCGGCTCTGCACATAGCACGCGACCACCGCGCCGCCGAGCAACGCGAGCGCCACCGCCGCCACGGCGCTCCAACGCATCCAGGATCCTGCTTTCCGCTGTCGCAACCGCATGGTTTCGCCCCTCTCGAGATGGAGCACGATTGTCATGCAGCAACGCGGCCGTGGGCGGCCCGTGCGCGGGAAATCAATCAGTACGGCGGGAGCGTGTCCCAGGTTTCCGGCAACTCGGTGTCGGTGACGCCGAACCCGAGGGTGGGCGTGTCCGTGCGGCCAAAGGGCACGCCCAGCGCAATCTGGCCGCTGCCGTGCAGCAGGCAGGCGGAGCGGCGCAGCGCCACCACGGTCTCGCTGCCGTCGAACCGCACCCAGCTGCCGTAACTGCTGAGGTCGGTGAACACCACGGTGCCGCCGCGCCATTCGATGCGTGCATGCACGCGCGACACGCGCGGATCGGCGACACGCACCGGCGCCTGCGAGCCCCGGCCCACGTGCAGCGGGCTGTCCGCCGCGCCGAAGGTGCGGATGGAGCCGGACCAGGCCAGTTCGATCCAGGTGTTGGGCTGCTGGATCGGCGCCAGTTCACTGGCCAGGCCGGCGCGCAAGGTCAGCGGGCCGTGCTCCTCGCCCACCCGCCAGTCCACCTGGTACACCAGCAGCGGCTCGGCCCGGCCGCGCAGTTCCAGCGCGCCCATGCGCACGTAGCCCGCGCCATCCACGCTGCCCGCCAGTTCCACGGTGGCGGCATCGGCGAGGATCTCGCGGGCGCCGGCGCGCTCGCACAGGCGGGAGGCAATGTTCACTGCATCGCCATAGGTGTCCCCGTCCACTTCCACCAGTTCGCCGTAGGCCATGCCGACGCGCAGGTCCATCGCGCCGTCCGGCTTGCCGGGCCGCTCGTGGTGGCGCCGGGCCATGTCCGCCACCGCGGTGACGGCGGAGGCCGGCTCGCCGAACACGGCGAGCACGCCGTCGCCCAGCGTTTTCACGACCCGGCCGCCATGGCGGCCGAGCGCGGCCGCCATCCATTCGGTGAGCCCCGTCACCGCCGTGGTGGCCAGGGTGTTGCCCTGCGCCTCGAACAACGCCGTGGTGCCGACGATGTCGGAAAACACGACGGTGTGCCGGACGGTTCTCATGGGCGGTGCTCAGTGGCTGGCGTGGCCCCAGTAGACCAGGGCGTCGCGCCCCTCCACGGAGAGGGAGACCTGCGCGCCCACCGGCAGCAGCACCTTGGTGGGCACGTGGCCGAAGGGCAGGTTGGTGAGCACGGGCGCCTTGATGCGGGTGCGCAGCCAGTCCACCACGGTCTGCAGCTTGAAGCCCTTGTCGTGCGGCGCGAGCTGGTAGCCGGTGAACTGGCCGAGCACGACGGCCTTCTGCTGCGCGAGGATGCCGGCGTGCAGCAATTGCGTGAGCATGCGCTCGACGCGGTAGGGATGCTCGCTCACGTCTTCCACGAACAGGATCCCGCCCTTGACCTGGGGCAGGTAGGGCGTGCCCACCAGGGAGCAGAGCATGGCGAGGTTGCCGCCCCAGAGCGTGGCGTTGCGGATGTAGCAGTCCTTCACCGCGGGCTTTCCGTCGGCCGCGGGCTTCTCGCTGTGCATGCGCCATCCGGCGCCCTCGCCGTGGCCGGTGAGCAGGTCGTCCAGGCAGGCCAGCATGATGTCGTCGGGCTCGCCTTCGCAGCCCAGGTCGCCGACCAGTGCCGGACCGGCCCAGGTCATGGCGCCGGTCTTCGCGAGCAGCGCGGCCTGGAAGGCGGTGAAATCGCTCAGGCCCACGAACTGCATGCCCCGCTCCACCGCCTTGGCCACGGCCTTGTAGCGGATGCCGTCCAGGATGCGGGTGAGCCCGTAGCCCCCGCGCGAGATGAGCGCCACGTCGGCGCCGCTCGCGGCGGCACGGTGGATGGCAGCGAGGCGGGTGGCGTCGTCGCCCGCGAAACGGGTATGGACGGCCAGCGCATCCGCATCCACCTCCACCTCGTGCCCCATGGCCTGCAGGCGGGCGACGCCGCGCTTGAACGCGGCCTTGTCGCGCACGGCACCGGCCGGCGAGTAGATGTAGATGTGGCGCGGGCCATGGTCGTGGCCGCAATGCGAATGGTCGTGATCGTGTTCAGGCAAGGCTCGTCGGGCCGTCAGGCCCGCTCCGGCAAAGGCAGGAAGAAGGGGGCGAAGGGAGTCGTGTCGGCAGCGTCTGCAGTGCGCCGCTCATGGATGGAAGTATTCCACAGCGCGGCGCGCCAGTTCCGGGCCGTGGTGCTCCGGCAGCAGGTGGCCGGCATCGGGCCAGACCCAGGGTTCCCCTCCTCCCGCCGGCCAGGGCACGGCCGAGCGCGCATCCGCCAGGGCTGCGGCGCCCCAGGCCGCGTCGCGCGCCCCCACCGCGACCGCGCTGCGGCGCCCCGGCCCGGACCAGAAGGCGCGGCCGGCGCGCACGATGGCGGCCGACCCGGCATCCGGCTCGGCGGGCAGCCAGTGAAGACCCGAGCGCAGGGCGGCGCGATAGCCCGCATCGGGAAAAGGTGCCTCGCAGGCCGCGGCGGCAGCGGCATCCAGGCCCGGTGCGGCGCCGGGGCGCAGCACTGCCGCCTGCCGTGCGGCCAGTGCCTTGCGCCAGGCGGCCAGGCCCGGCGGCAGCGGCACGCCCTCGCCAGGGGGGAGCCAGGCGTTGATGGCCAGCAGCCCGGTGAACCGTCCGGCGGCATCCGGGAGCGCGTCGGGCGATGCTGCCGGCAAAGCCATGCCGGGCAGGCCGCCCTCCCCGTGTGCAACCAGCACCGTGCGGCGCAGGTCGAGCCGCGCCACCAGTTCGGCCAGCGCGCGGTGGTGCCACGGCAGCGCGTGGGCGACTTCCTTCTTGGGCTTGTCGCTGCGGCCGAAACCGATCAGGTCGGGCGCCACCACGCGGTCGCCGGCAGCCAGCCAGACCGGCAGCATGTAGCGGAACAGGTAGCTCCAGCGGCCGGTGCCGTGCAGGCACAGCCAGGTGCGGGGCGCATCGCGCGGCCCCTCGTCCAGGTAGTGCATGCGCAATCCTGCGAGGGCCGGCAGGTCGCTGAGGTAGTGCGGGGCCCAGGGCCAGTCCGGCAGGCCGGCGAAGCGCGCATCCGGCGTGCGCAGCGCGTCGTCCCGCAGGGGATGGGCGGCGCGCGCCTGGGCGCGCCGGTCCTGGCGCCGCGACTGGAAGAAGCCGCTCAGCAGCGCGCCGCACTCCTGCGCCAGCACGCCGCCCTCGATGCGCGTGTGGTGGTTCAGTGCCGGCTGCGCGAACAGGTCCACCACCGAGCCCGCCGCCCCGGTCTTGGCGTCGGGGGCGCCGTACACCACCCGGTCCAGCCGGGCGTGCAGCATGGCGCCGCTGCACATGGCGCAGGGTTCCAGCGTCACGTACAGTGTGCAGCCGTCGAGCCGGTAGTTGCCCAGGCGCCCTGCCGCTGCCCGCAGCGCCACGATCTCCGCGTGCGCCGTGGGATCGTGGCCGGCGATGGGCGCATTGCTCCCACGTGCGACCAGTTCGCCGCCGCGCACCACCACCGCGCCCACCGGGATCTCGCCCCGCGCACCGGCCTCAGCGGCCTCCTGCAGCGCGATCCGCATCCAGGCCTCGTCGGTCTGCCGATCCACCCCGCCGGGAGCGGGGCCCGGGTTTGCTAGCGGGCCCATGGGGATACGGCGCAGGCCAGCGAAGGGCCGCGCCCGGTGCGCAGGAATGTCTTCACTTCGCCTCGTCGTCCGGCATGGGACGCGGCTGCTGCATGAGCGACTCCACCTGCTGGCGCACCTGCTCCTGCACCTGCCGGCCCTGCATCTGCACCGTGGGGGCCGACGCGCCGGAGGCCGGCACCTGCGCGCCCGGCACCACCGGCACCGCCACGCGCGTGCCGCCCACCTGCTGCTTCACCAGCAGGGCCACCACGGCCAGTGCCACCAGCAGGCCCACCAGTCCCAATGCCATGCGCATACCGTCGCTCCTCGTTCATCACCGCTGCTCGGGCGGCATGCCCGCCCTCGCCAAAAACAGGCGTGCCGCGCCCGGAGACCCGGGCGCGGCACGCCACTGTATCGGAAGCGGCGCCGCCGGCGGCGATGCCGCGGCGCACCGGGCACAGGCAGCCTCGGCTCAGTTCAGCGCGACGCGCGCGTTGGCCGGATAGTGGTAGAGCGTCACGGCAGGCGCCGTCAGCTCGCCCTTGGGCGTGAAGGACACGTTGGCGGTCACTCCCTTGTACTGGGTCTTGGCGATGAAGGGGGTGTAGACCTTCGGATCCACCGAGTCGGCGCGCTTCATGGCGTCCACCAGCACCATGGCGGCGTCGTAGGCGTAGGGGCTGTAGATCTGGAACTGGCCGGGGAACTTGGCGTCGTAGCGCTTCTTCCACTCCGCGCCGCCCTGCATCTTCGCAACGGACGCGCCGCCCGTGGCACAGGTCACGTTCTTGAGCGCCGCCGACTTGGCGGACAGGTCGGGCAGCTTCTCGGTGCAAAGCGCGTCGCCGCCGAAGAACTTCACGTCGCCCATGCCCAGCTGCTCCATCTGGCGCAGCATCGGGCCGGCCTGGGCATCGAGGCCGCCATAGAAGATCGCGTCGGGCTTCTTCGGCTTGATGGAGGTCAGGATGGCCATGAAGTCGGTGGCCTTGTCATTGGTGAACTCCTCGGCCACCACCTTCAGGCCCTTCTGCAGCGCCGTGGCCTTGAACACCTGGGCCACGCCCTGACCGTAGGCCGTGCGGTCGTCGATGACGGCGACGGTCTTGAGCTTGAGGTGGTCGGCCGCGTAGATGGCCAGGGCGGCGCCCAGGGCGCTGTCGTTGGCGATCAGGCGGAACGTGGTCTTGTAGCCCGGCTTGGTCAGGTCGGGATTGGTGGCGGCGGCCGTGATGTTCGGCAGGCCGCACTTGTCGTAGAGCGAGGACGCCGGGATGGAGGTGCCCGACTGCAGGTGGCCGACCACGCCCGCCACCTTCAGGTCGCAGAACTTCTGTGCGATGGCCGTGGCCTGGCGCGGATCGCCTGCATCGTCTTCCGCGGCGATTTCGAAGCGGATTTTCTTGCCGCCGATGACGAGGTTCTGCGCGTTGAGGTCGTCCACCGCCATGCGCACGCCGTTTTCGGTGTCCTTGCCGATGTGCGCGATGCCGCCGGAGACGGGGCCGGCATGGCCGATCTTGACGGTCTGCACGTCCTGCGCGCCAGCAGGCGCGGCGGCGAAGGCGGACAGCACGGCGGCAGCGGCCGCGGCACGGGGCAGCGAGGGGAGGAAGCGGAAAACGGAAGGCACTTCGGAGGTCTCCTGACAGTCTCGGGAATGGCGGAAAAATGCACCGCACGGGGCGGCGCCGGGGCTATCGTACCGGCAGTCGCACCATTTCGGAGCGAAGCGGCGCCAAATCGGTGCAAGCGGTGACGCGGCCGCCAGCCGCTCAACCTGGAGCGCGCGGCGCCGTACGCGCCAGGGGGATGGGTGCCTTGGGCTTCCAGTCCACGGCCACGGGCAGGCCGAGCCGCGAGAACATGTCCGCCACCGATTGCAGGTGCGCGGGCACGCGGTCTTCGTATTCGCTGAAACGGCCGGAATCGTTGTCGATGCACAGAGTGCCGTCCGGGCGGGCATACAGCATCCCGCTGATATGCGCCTGCGGCAGGCCGCGCGTGGCCTGCCACGGTTCGGCGACGAGCGAGCCACCCACCAGCGTCACGTGGCCCAGCATGAATTGGCGTGGATCGGGGGCCGCATCCCCGGCGGCGTCCTTCTTCTCCTTCTTTTCCTCCTTCTGTTTTTTCTCCTTCATGGCCGCCGGCGCTCGCGAGGCATCCTCCGCCTTCTTCCGGAGACCGGCCGCGACCTGTTCGCGCACCTCTTCGGGGGCGCCAACCAGCACTTCGCCGATGACCAGAGAGCCGTTGGCGGAGATATCCCACTTGTACTGGACGCGATGGGTGCGCAGGTCGTCCAGGCGCAGTAGATCCTGCAGCGGGCCCACGCCGGTGCGTGAGGCATCGGCCGGCCTATCGACCCGCCGCACCGCCTCCAGGTCGGCCTGCCGGCGGATAAAGAATGTGCTGGTTTCCGGGCCCTGGTGCTCGGCGATGAGCACCCGCGTCGGATTGATGCGCACCCGGCGATAGCCGTGCCGAGCCGGTTCGAGTTCCTGCTCCTGGATCGGGCTGCGGTAGCTCACCTGGCCATCCGCCCCGGTTTTTGCCTTCCCCCGCGCGGGCTGGCAGCTGCCGAACCGGGCCGCCAGAGCGGCCTCGCGGCGTATCCCGGCCTTTCGATCACGCTCCGACAGCGGAGTCAGGTGCGGCGACGAGAGCGAGCGCCGCAAGGGCGTGGCGGCGGGCTCGGGGTGGCCTGGCGCCGCGAGGCCGCGGTCTGCAGGGGCACCGTGCAGCGATGCAGCAGGTGGAAGAGAACTGGACCGGAGAGGTGAAAGGGGCATGGATTGGATCGTGCAAAGGTTCTGGAGCGCATCGAGGCTATGGCTTGCCAGGCAATTCGGGCAGGCTCCGGGCGAAGCCGGGCTGCCACGGGCCGAAGTGCTGCGACGGCCGGAGCCCTTGGGCGCCAGCCTCCTGGGATAATCGCGCTCCATGTCCCTCCTGCCCCACCAGCTCGAACTGCTCTCCCCCGCCCGCGACGCCGACATCGGCATCGAGGCGGTCAACCATGGCGCGGATGCCGTCTATATCGGCGGACCGGCCTTCGGCGCGCGGGCCAGCGCGGGCAACGAAATGCGCGACCTGGAGCGGCTGATCCGCCATGCGCACCGCTTCCACAGCCGCATCTTCGTCACGCTCAATACCATCCTGCGCGACGATGAACTGGAAGGCGCCCGCCGCATGGCCTGGCAGGTGTACGAGGCCGGCGCCGACGCGCTCATCATCCAAGACATGGGCCTGCTGGAAATCGACCTGCCCCCCATCCAGCTGCACGCGAGCACCCAGACGGACATCCGCACGCCCGAAAAGGCGCGATTCCTGCAGGACGCCGGGCTGTCGCAGATCGTGCTGGCGCGCGAGCTCACGGTGCAGGAGATCGCGGCCATCCGCGCGGCGACCGATCCGGAGCGCTGCACGATCGAGTTCTTCATCCACGGCGCGCTCTGCGTGGCCTACAGCGGCCAGTGCTACATCAGCCATGCGCACACCGGCCGCAGCGCCAACCGCGGCGACTGCAGCCAGGCCTGCCGCCTGCCCTACCAGGTGACGGACGACGCCGGCCGCTTCATCGCGCACGACAAGCACGTGCTCTCGATGAAGGACAACAACCAGTCGGCCAACCTGCGCCCCCTCATCGACGCAGGAGTGCGCAGCTTCAAGATCGAAGGGCGCTACAAGGACATGGCCTACGTGAAGAACGTCACGGCCCACTACCGCCGGCTGCTCGACGAGATCATCGAGGAGCGCGAGACCTCCGCCGCGCCCCTTGCGCGCTCGTCCAGCGGCCAGACGCGCTTCACCTTCACGCCCGACCCGAACCAGAACTTCAACCGCGAGTTCACCGACTATTTCGTGAACGGCCGCAAGGAAGACATCGGCGCCTTCGACACGCCCAAGAACCCCGGCCAGGCGATCGGCTGGGTCACGCAGGTGGGCCCGAACTGGATCGAACTGGAAACCCACGCGCCCGACACGGTGCTGCACAACGGCGACGGCCTGTGCTACTGGGACCTGCAGAAGGAGCTCGTGGGCGTGGCGATCAACCGCGCCGAGGCGGCACCCGGCAAGTCACGCAACCACTGGCGCGTGTTCCCGAAGGACCCGATGGAGGGTTTCAAGGACCTGCGCCGCGGCACCGAGATCAACCGCAACCGGGACATGGACTGGGTGCGCACGCTCGAGAAGAAATCCAGCGAGCGGCGCATCGGCCTGTGGGCGCATTTCACGGACACCGACGCCGGCTTCGCCCTCACGCTGACCGACGAGGACGGCTTCACCGGCACCGCCGGGGTGGCGCATGCGCACGAGCCGGCCACCGATGCGGCGCGCGCGGAAGGCGCCCTGCGCGAGCAGATCGCCCGCTTCGGCGCCACGATCTTCCACGCGCACGACATCGCCATCGCGATGCGGCAGCCGTGGTTCGTGCCCGCCTCCGTGCTGAATCCGCTGCGCCGCGATGCCGTGGCCGCCCTGGAGGCGGCGCGCTCCGGGGGCCTGCAGCGCCTGCCCCGCGCGCGCCCCGTGGAGCCGCCGGCACCCTTCCCCGAAGACACCCTCACCTACCTGGCCAACGTGTTCAACCAGAAGGCGCACGACTTCTACATGAAGCACGGCGTGAAGGTGATCGACGCGGCCTACGAAAGCCAGGAAGAGGACGGCGAGGTGAGCCTGATGATCACCAAGCACTGCGTGCGCTTTTCCATGAGCCTGTGCCCCAAGCAGGCCAAGGGCGTGATCGGGGTCAAGGGCACCATCAAGGCCGAGCCCCTGCACCTGATCAACGGCAAGGAAAAACTCACCCTGCGCTTCGACTGCAAGCCCTGCGAGATGCACGTGGTGGGCCGGATCAAGAAATCGGTGCAGAACCAGCAGGCGCGCGAGGCGCAGGCGGTGCCGATGCAGTTCTACCGCACGCGGCCGGTGCCCGGCGCGCCGCACTGACATCGGCACGGGCCAGTCCCTGTTGCATTCCATCCTGCGGGGAAATTCCGAATATCCGCAAGGTGGGCTGATCCATCGGCGAGTTTCCACCGTACAAGCCGAAACAATTGGATACTATTAGCCAGGCTGTCGTGCCATGCGTCCGGGAGGGTGATGCGGCGCGAATGCCGGAGCATGGGGCACGCGAGGCCCTGCCCATCACCAGAGACAAGGATCCACGGTGGATTCACATCAATCCGCGGCGCTTGCGTCCAGCCTGCAACCGCACCAGCACGGCCTGTCCGTGCTGGTGGTGGACGACCAGCCCGCCAACATCCGGATCCTCCACGCCCTGCTCGGAGAAGAGTTCGACATCCGCATGGCGACGAGCGGCGAGGACGCCCTGCGCCTGATCCATGATTCGCCCCCCGATCTCATCCTGCTGGACATCGAAATGCCCGGCATGTCGGGATACGACGTATGCAGGCAACTGAAGGCAGCGGAAGACACCCTGCATATCCCGGTCATTTTCATCACCGCGCACAACACGCCCGAAGACGAGTCCCTGTGTTTCCGGGTGGGTGCCGTGGACTTCATCGGCAAGCCCATCAACCCGGAGGTGGCGAAAGCACGCGTCCGCACGCACGCGCGTCTCAAGCGGCAATCCGACCTGCTGCGCGATCTCGCATTCGTTGACGGATTGACGGGAGTGGCGAACCGCCGGAAGTTCGACGCGGCGCTGGATGCGGAATGGCGGCGCTGCCTGCGCAACGGCACGCCGCTGTCGGTGGTGATGATCGACGTGGACCATTTCAAGCGCTACAACGACCATTACGGCCATGCCGCAGGGGACTCCTGCCTGCAGCGGGTGGCGCGGCAGCTGGCGCCGCCGCTGCAGCGATCGCACGACCTGGTCGCACGCTACGGTGGCGAGGAATTCGTCTGCCTGCTGCCGGATTGCGACCTGCCCGGCGCGATGGCCAAGGCCGAAATCCTGCGGCAGGCCGTAGAGGTGCTGGCAATGGAGCACGCGGGCATCGCACCACCGGCGGTCGTGACGGTCAGCGTGGGAGTCGGCAGTGCGGTCCCGGCAGAGGATGCGTCCCCCTCCATGCTCGCGCGGTTGGCGGACCAGCACCTCTACCACGCAAAATCGGCGGGACGCAACCGCGTTTCAGGCTGAGACGCGAGCTGGCCCGGAGGCGCCGACCGTGAAGAAACTCGTCTTCCTGCGCTGGGCCCCCTTGCTCGGGTTGCTCGTGGGCGGGGTGCTGGCCGTCTGGATCGGCCTGTACGTGGACCGGGACAACCGGGCCAAGCTGGAAGAGAACTTCCAGTTGGTGGCCCAGCGCGCCACCGTGCAGCTGCAGCGGCGCATGGAGCTGTACGAGTATGGGTTGCGGGGCACCCGGGGCGCCTTGATCGCGGGCGGGCAGGAGCGGATCACCCGGAAGGTCTTCCAGCGCTACTCCGCTTCGCGGGACTATTCCCGCGAATTCGCGGGGGCCAGGGGCTTCGGTTTCGTGCGGCGCGTCGCTTCGGGCGACGAGGCGCGCTTCGTGCAGGCAGCCCGCCAGGACGGGTGGCCCGGCTTCTCCGTCCGGCAGTTGGCTCCGCATCCGGGCGAGCGGTATGTCATCCAGTACATCGAACCCGTGGACAACAACCGCCCGGCGGTGGGGCTGGACATCGCGTCGGAAGACAATCGCCGCCACGCGGCCCTGCGGGCGCTGCGTACGGGCGTCGCATCGATCACCGACCCGATCACGCTGGTCCAGGCGGACGGCAAGAAGAACCAGGGTTTCCTCATCCTGCTGCCGGTATACCGGGAAGGCGCACCGGTAGCCTCCGAGGCGGAAAGGGATGCCGCCGGCTACGGCTGGGTGTACACCCCCCTGACGATCGAGGAAGTCCTGCGCGACTTCGACTTCTACGACGGGCGCATCGCCCTGGGCCTGAGCGCGGTCGAGGAGGACGGGAACATCCGGCACTTCTACTCGAGTGCAGACATGTCCTGGCCCCACCCCGCCCTGCCGGAGACCACCTCGCATATCGTGATCTATGGCAAGGAATGGCGCATCACGGTGCAGGCGCTTCCGGCGCTGGCGGGATATCTCAACCTGACCTCGCCCTGGCGGACGTCGGCTCTGGTGGTTGTGCTGAGCCTGCTGGCCACGGTCGCCACCTTCGCGCTGCAGACGACGAATGCGCGCGTGCAGCGGCTGGCCGCGGAGGCCCGGCTCAATGAAACCAATTCGCGCTACCGCCAGCTCATCGACGGCGTGAAGGACTACGCCATCGTCCAGCTCGATCCCCAGGGCATCGTCGTGGGCTGGAACAGCGGGGCCGAACGCATCAAGGGCTACACGGCCAGCGAAATCGTGGGCCGCCACATGTCCGTGTTCTATCCGCCCGACCAGTCGGACCCGGACGACCTCGCCCTGAAGCTGGAGACAGCGCGGCAGGAAGGGTTCAGCCACGACGAGGGCTGGCGAGTGCGCAAGGATGGATCGCTGTTCTGGGCCAGCGTCACCCTCACGCCGATCTACGACGACGAGCACCGCCTTACCGGCTATTCGAAGATCGCGCGCGATCTCAATGAGCGGCGCGAGCAGGAGCTCGAGCGCAACCGCCTTTTCGGATTGCAGAAGGCCATCCTGGACAACGCCGGCGTGGCGATCATCGCCACCGGCATGGATGGCACCATCACGATGTTCAACTCCAGCGCGGAGCGCCTGCTGGGCTATGCCGCGGACGAGATCATCGGTAAAGCCACGCCTGCAGCCTTCCACGACCGCGAGGAGGTCGCCGAGCGCGCCCGTGCGCTGTCCGCGGAACTCGGCACGCCGATGAAGCCGGGCCTGGCGGTGCTGGGCGCCAAGGCCCTGAACGGCCAGGTGGATACGAACGAGTGGACCTACATCGCGCGGGACGGCAGGCGCATCCCCGTGCTGCTGTCCGTCACCGGCATCTTCGACGAGCAGCAGCGCCCCCTGGGAACACTCGGGGTGGCAGCCGACCTGAGCGAGCAGAAAAGGTACCAATCGGAACTGGAGAACGCCCGCGAGGCCGCAGAACGCGCGAATGCGGCCAAGAGCAGCTTCCTGGCCAACATGAGCCATGAGATCCGCACCCCGATGAATGCAATCATGGGCATGACCCAGCTGGTGCTCCAGGACCCGCTCGAGGCCCGGCAGCGCGACATGCTCGAAAAGGCCTTCGCTGCCTCGAGGGCGCTGCTGCACATCCTCAACGACGTGCTGGACTACTCCAAGGTGGAAGCCGGCCACATGCGCCTGGAAGAGCGCGAGCTCTCCCTGGAAACCCTGCTGGCCAACAGCGCCTCGATGTTCACGCACCAGGCAGGGCAGAAAGGACTGGAGTTCGTCATCGACGTGTCGCGGGACCTTCCCGCGCAGGTCATCGGCGACCCGCTGCGTCTGGCCCAGGTACTCTCCAACCTGCTGAGCAACGCCTTGAAGTTCACTGCCAGCGGCTCGGTCATCCTCGGCGTGGAGGTGCTCCGGAAAACGGCCCGGGAATGCCGGCTGCGCTTCAGCGTGAAGGATTCCGGCATCGGCATGAATCCCGGGCAGATCGAGCAACTGTTCAAGCCCTTCATACAGGCCGACACATCGATCACGCGCAAGTACGGCGGGACGGGGCTGGGATTGAGCATCTGCAAGCGCCTGGTCGAATTGATGGGCGGGACGATGGAAGTCCGCAGCGCACCCGGGGCCGGCAGCGTTTTCTCTTTCGACATCGACATGGCGGTGGCCGGGGATGAGGGGCCCGCTCCGGCGGCGGCCCGGCAGATGCGCTTCAGGCGCGCGCTCATCGTCGATGACCAGCCCGCCGCCGCCCAGGTGCTGCAGCTGATGCTGCACAGCTGGGGCATCCCGGCCGAATGCCTGGACAACGCCCCGGACGCGGTCGCACGGCTGCAGGCCGCCGAAGCCGAAGGCCAGCCATGCGACTTGCTGCTGGCGGACTGGCAAATGCCCGGGACGGACGGCCTGGAA
Source organism: Paracidovorax oryzae ATCC 19882 (assembly GCF_000687165.1). Classification (GTDB taxonomy): domain Bacteria; phylum Pseudomonadota; class Gammaproteobacteria; order Burkholderiales; family Burkholderiaceae_C; genus Paracidovorax; species Paracidovorax oryzae. The sequence goes on from NZ_JMKU01000001.1 coordinate 256,859, forward strand.
CTGGTCCGGCAGGTCGAAGCGCTCGAGGCGCGGCAGGCCATCGCGCGCCGGCCCACGATCCTGATATTCAGTTCGCACAGTCCTGACGAACTGCTGCAGGGCATGCAGCGGCACGACATCGCCGCCCTGGTGCCCAAGCCCGTGCTGCCTTCGGCCCTCTACAACGCGCTGCTCGGCGCCCGGCAACCCGTCGAGGGCGGGCAGGATGTTCCGGACTACATCGCTTCGGCAGAGGCGCTGCGCGACAGGCATGTGCTGCTCGCGGAAGACAACGAGGTGAACCAGCAGGTGGCCACGGCATTCCTGCGTTCCGCCGGCCTGCGGGTGAGCCTGGCGGGCAACGGCGTGGAAGCCGTGGACCTGGCCCGGGCCGGGCAGTTCGATGCCATCCTGATGGACATCCACATGCCCGAAATGGACGGCCTGGAGGCCACCCGCCGCATCCGCGCCACGCCCGGATGCGCGTCGATCCCCATCATCGCGATGACGGCCGCCGTCATGCCCGAGGACCAGCAGGCCTGCCAGCGCGCGGGCATGAGCGGGTTCGTCGGCAAGCCCATCGATCCGGAGGAACTGATCTCGGCCCTGCGCCAGTGGATCGGCGGCAGCGCGCAGGGACCGGCCCCGGAACGGCAGGAAGGGCACGCGGCGGCGCCCGGCGGACGGGACGCTCTCGCCACCATCGACGGCCTGGATACCAGCAGCGCCCTGCGGCGCATGGGCGGCGATCGCGACCTGTATGTGCGCCTGCTGCGCGACTTCTCGCTGCGTGCGGACCACCTGGCCTCCCGATCCGGCGCGCTGGCCCCCGCGGACCTGCCCCACTGGATCCACGCGCTCAAGGGAGAGTCCGCCAACCTCGGCCTGGACACCGTGGCCCGGCGCTGCGCGGCGATCGAGGCGGCACTGAAGCTGCGGCCCGGGGCGTGGCCGTCCGGCGAAGTGGCGGAACTGGCTGCCGCGGTACAGGCGGCGTCCCGCGGCATCATGCAGGCCCTGCCGGCCGCCCCTGCAGGGTTGTCGCCCGGAGCGGACAGCGCCCCCCGGCCATGGGACCGCGCATCGGTGCCACCTCTGCTGGACCAACTCCTGGAACTGCTGCGACAGCAGCGCATGCAGGCGCTGGATGTCTCCGAGCGGCTGGAGGATCTGCTGCGGGACACCTCGCTGGAGGCGGCCTACCGACCGGTGCACGGGCTGGTCGCGCAGTTGCAGTTCGGCCAGGCTGCAACTGCGCTGGAGGGCTTCGTCAGGCGCCTGGACACCACCATCGCCGGGTGACTGGCGAGGGCCAGCTTCGGTACCTGGCCACCGCGTGGCCGGGAGGCTCACGGCGAGCCAGTGCCACCATCGCGGCGGCCGGGCCTGGCGGGATCAGGTGAAGAGCCTTCCGGGGCCCCCGCCGGCCCGGCGTGATCGGGCAGGCATCCCTGCGCGGCCTCGTGCTCGTGCGCGCCGGGCGCCACGTTCGGCCCATCGGGAAGCGCCTCAGGCGCCTGGGCGAGATCGGTCTTGCCGGGGCTGCCGGCAGCCGACAGGGGTGGCGAGGGTGGCGGGGGGAAAAGGATGGCCATATCTGTTCCTTCAGGCAACGGTGGCGGAGTGCCTCCATGCTGGCGACGGGGCAACCGGCGTGCCCGCCCCGACCGGTCCGCCGCGGCGGCTGGACAGTGGAAACCCGGAGGGCATAAGCACATAGCGATAGGTTCGTTCCGCGCGACGGTACGACCCGACACAATGGCCCGCACGCGCCGGGCGATGCCGGCCCGCCCACCGCTTCCGAGGAGACAGCACAGCATGAAGATCGAGACCCTCGCCGTCCACGCAGGACAGGCACCCGACCCCACCACCCGCGCCGTGGCGGTGCCCATCTACCAGACGGCGGCCTACGCCTTCGACAGCGCCCAGCACGGCGCGGACCTGTTCGACCTGAAGGTGCCGGGCAACATCTACACCCGCATCATGAATCCCACCAACGACGTGCTCGAGAAGCGCGTCGCGGCGCTCGAAGGCGGCATCGCCGCGCTGGCGCTGGCCTCGGGCATGGCGGCCATCACCTACGCGATCCAGACCATCGCCGAGGCCGGCGACAACATCGTCTCGGCCAGCACGCTCTATGGCGGCACCTACAACCTGTTCGCGCACACGCTGCCGCGCCAGGGCATCACCACCCGTTTCGCGGACCCGCGCGACCCGGCCAGCTTCGCGCGGCACATCGATGGGCGCACCAAGGCCGTGTTCGTCGAATCCATCGGCAACCCGCTGGGCAACGTGACCGACATCGCCGCGCTGGCGAAGGTGGCCCATGATCACGGAGTGCCGCTGATCGTGGACAACACCGTGCCCAGCCCCTACCTGCTGCGCCCCATCGAGCACGGCGCGGACATCGTCGTCCACTCGCTCACCAAGTACCTGGGCGGCCACGGCAACAGCATCGGCGGAGCCATCGTGGACAGTGGCAAGTTCCCCTGGGCGAAGCACAAGGAGCGCTTCGCCTGCCTCAACACCCCCGACCCCAGCTACCACGGCGTGGTCTATACCGAAGCCCTGGGCGAGGCAGCCTTCATCGGCCGCGCGCGCGTCGTCCCGCTGCGCAACACCGGCGCCACCCTTTCGCCGCACAACGCCTTCCTGATCCTGCAGGGCATCGAAACCCTGGCACTGCGCATGGACCGCATCTGCGACAACACCCTGGCCGTCGCGCACTACCTGCAGCAGCATCCCAAGGTGGCGCAGGTGCGATACGCCGCCCTGCCCGGCCACCCCGACCATGCGATCACGCAGCGCCTGCTCGGCGGCAGGGCCTCAGGGATTCTCTCGTTCGAGCTGCGCTCCATACCCGGCGCCGATCCCCGCACGGCCGGCGCGCGCTTCCTCGATGCCTTGCAGCTTTTCACGCGGCTCGTGAACATCGGCGACGCGCGCTCGCTGGCCACGCACCCGGCCTCCACCACCCACCGCCAGCTCGGGCCGGAAGAACTGCAGCAGGCCGGCGTCGCAGAGGGCATGGTGCGCCTGTCGGTGGGCATCGAGCACATCGACGACCTCACGGCCGACCTGGCTCAGGCGCTGGACGCCGTGTGATGCGATGCCGCGCGGGTCAGGCGCTCTCCAGGTCGCGCGCGAGGCGCAGGCCGGAGAACTGCCACCGCGCGGTGGCCGGAAAGAAATTCCGGTAACTGGCGCGGACATGGCCCGGAGGCGTAGCGCAGGATCCGCCCCGCAGCACGTACTGGTTCACCATGAACTTGCCGTTGTATTCACCCACGGCGCCGTCGGCCACGCGAAAGCCCGGGTAGGCCGCGTAGCTGGACTGCGTCCATTCCCAGACGTCGCCGAACAATTGCTCGAGCGGCGGCTGCCCGTCCGGCTCCAGCCGGGCCGCGACCGGAGCCGCACGGGGGTGCAGCACGCCGCTGTCGGCAAAATGCCCCTGCGCGGCCTGCACGCCTGGCGACGCCGCCGCGGCGGCCTCCCACTCCGCCTCGGTGGGCAGGCGCGCTCCGGCCCAGCGCGCGTACGCGTCCGCTTCGTAGTAAGACAGGTGCACCACGGGCGCCGGTGGCCGGAGCGGCCGCGGTCCGGCGAGCGTGAACTCGAGCCAGTCCGCGCCCTCGCCGCTTTCCGTCGCCCCGCGGCGCCAGTAGAGGGGGTGCTGGAGCTTCATGGCCTGGATCCAGTCCCAGCCCTCGGCCAGCCAGAGCGACGCATCACGGTAGCCACCGGCCTCGACGAAGGCCAGGTACTCGCCCGTGCTGACCGGCCTGCAGGCCAGCGCATAGGGCTGCAGATACACGCGGTGCCGCGGCGATTCGTTGTCGAAGGCGAAACCGGCGCCCTCGGCCCGCGCGTCGTGGCCGATCTCCGTGACGCCGCCCGGAAATCTCCGCCAGCGCACGGATGGCGCCGCGGCGGGTTCCGGCTGCCGCTCCTGCGGCCCCGTCGGCGCCCCGCCCGGGCTCTGCAGCCGGTAGGCCGGCCAGAGCGGGCTGCACGACAGCAGGTGCTTCACATCGGTGAGGATCAATTCCTGGTGCTGCTGCTCGTGCTGCAGGCCGAGCTCCACCAGGGCCTGCAGGCCCGGATCCGGTTGCGCCTGCAGCCCGGCCAGGATCCGTCCCATGCGGACATCGACGTCCTGCCGGTATTCCAGCACCTGCGCCATCGCCGGGCGCGTGAGCAGTCCGCGCTGCGGACGGGGATGCTTGTCCCCGACGCCGTTGTAGTACGAGTTGAACAGCACGCGGAACGCCGGATGGAACGGGGCGAAGCCGGGCTCGCGCGGCTCGAGCACGAAGGTCTCGAAAAACCACGTGGTGTGCGCCAGGTGCCACTTGACGGGGCTCGCGTCGGGCATGGACTGTGCGCAGCAGTCTTCGTCGGACAGCGGCAGGGCCAGCGCCAGCGAGGCCCGGCGCACTTCGGCATAGCGCTCCTGCAGTGCTGCCGCCACGGCGGGCGTGCTGCCCGGCGCCATCCGGCGCACCAGGCTCAGGGGAGGGGTCATGGCAGGGGTCTCCGGGGGTCAGGGCCGCGCGTAGGCCACGGCGAACCATCCGCGCTCGTCGGTCCAGACCCGCGCGCGGGAAAAGCCCGCCCGTGCCAGCAGGGCCTGGAAGGCCGGCAGCGTGTACTTGTAGCTGTTCTCGGTATGGATGCGCTCGCCGGGCGCGAAGACGCGTCCGCCGCCAGGCCACCGCACGTGGGCGCCGCCGGGCGTCTCCAGGTGCATCTCGATGCGCGACAGCCGGCGGTCGAAGAAGGCGCGGTGCTCCCAGTCCTGCGGTACGAAGTCGCTGCCGATGAGCCGGTTCACGTGCTCCAGCGCATTGCGGTTGAACGCGGCCGTCACGCCGGCCGCATCGTCGTAGGCGGCCTCGAGCACGGCCACGTCCTTGGGCAGGTCGAATCCGATGAGCACGCCGCCGTCGCGGTCCACCAGGCCGCGCATGCGCGACAGCAGCGCCAGTGCCTGGGGCGGATCGAAGTTGCCGATGGAGGAGCCCGGGTAGAACACCAGCCGCCGGGAGCGGGGAATATCCTGGGGCAGCACCACGGGGCGCGTGAGATCGCCCGCCACGGCCTCGGCCCGCAGCCAGGGAAGGGCCTCCTGCAGCCGCGCCACCGCGCCGCGCAGGAAATCCGCGGAAATATCCACCCCCACGAAACGCTGCGGCCGCAGCAGGCGGCACAGCGGCTGTACCTTCTCGCAGCTGCCGGCGCCCAGCTCGATCACCGTCTCGACCGCACCGACCGCCTGTGCGATGTCTTCGCCGTGGCGCGCCATCACGGCCTGTTCGGTGCGCGTGGGGTAGTACTCCGGCAGCCGGGTGATCTCCTCGAAGAGTTCCGATCCCCGCTCGTCGTAGAAATACTTCGGGGAAATGCAGGCCGGGTGCCGCAGCAGTCCGGGAATGATGTCGGAATGGGCGGGTTCGGACCGCTGGAGGGCATGGGCATTCATCGGGATCTCTTTTCCTGAAGGGGAAAGGGCCGCCGGGGCGGCAGGGGGCCGGCGGAGTTCGCAGGCCAGGCCGGAGGGCAGCTGCGGCGCCGGGGCGCGATGGCCGGTGCCCAGCATTGCAGAGAGCTTCCGCCGGGCATGTAGGACGCCCGCGCATCGTTCGCCCTAGAATGCGGCCGCTGCGGCGCCCTGCCCGGCTCCCCCCGCCGCCCGCACGGCACCCTTTTTCGCCGACACCCGTCGCCCCTGCATGGATTCCCTGACCCAGATCGCCCTCGGCTCCGCCGTCTCCCTGGCTGCCATGGGCCGGCGCACCGCCGCCTGGAAGGCCGCGCTGTGGGGCGCCGCGGCGGGCACGCTGCCCGATCTGGACGCGCTCATCGACCATGGCGACCCGATCGCCAACATGGTCCTGCACCGCGCCGATACCCACGCCCTGCTCTACCTTTCGCTGCTCGCGCCGCTGCTGGGCGCGCTGGCGGCGCGCCTCCATGGCGAGGGCTTCCAGTGGAAGCGCTGGTGGCTGGCGCTCTGGCTCGCGCTCGCCACGCATCCACTGCTCGACTGGATGACGGTGTACGGCACCCAACTGCTGCGCCCGTTCAGCAGTTACCCCTACGGGGTCGGCAACATCTTCATCATCGATCCGCTCTACACCGTGCCGCTGATCGTCGGAGTGGTCGCGGCGCTGGCGCTTGCAGGCCCGCGCGGCCTGCGCTGGAACACGGCCGGGCTGTGGCTGAGCACCGCCTACCTGGCCTGGGGTTTCGGGGTACAGCAGCACGTCGCGGGAATTGCACGGGAGTCGCTCGCAGCCATCGGCTGGCCGGCGGGCCAGGTGCTCGTGACGCCCACGCCGTTCAACACCCTCGCCTGGCGGGTGGTGGCGATGGCGCCCGGGCAGTATGCGGAAGGCTTCTACGCGCTCGCCGACCGCGGGCGGCCCATCCACTTCACCGTGCACGACCGGGGTGAGGCACTGATCGCGCAGTTCGCCGCCCAGCCGTCCGTGCAGCGCGTGGCGGCCTTCAGCCACGGCTTCTACCGCATGCGCGAGCATGGCGGGCACATCCAGGTCACGGACCTGCGCATGGGCCAGGAGCCCGATTACAGCTTCCACTTCGATCTGGGCACGCCGGCGGATCTCGCGGCCGGCCACGCCACCGTGACCCAGACATGGCAGCGCCCCGATGCGGCCACGGCCCTGCCGGCCCTGGGGCGCCGGATCCTCGGGCAGAGTGGCGGGGGCGGCATTTTCGGCACCGGCACCCGGCCCTGACGCACTCCGTACCGCACCAGAACGTGGCAAGCTAGCCTCCATGTCCGCCCCCTCCTCCCACCGGGTCCCCGAACACCCGCCGGCAGTGCCTGCGCACACCGCCCAGGGCGGGCGCCGGCTGCGCGCCCTGGTGATCGGCACCCTGCTCCTGGCGCTCACGGCCACATGGGCACTCGTCGCGATCTCGCTGCAGACCAAATGGCAGGATGCCGTGCAATCCCAGCGACGCCAGAATGCCAACCTGGCCCGCGTGCTGGAAGAGCAGACGCTGCGGGTCCTGGCGGCGGCCGACCAGGCCACGCTGCGAGTGGCGGCGGAAGTGCGCAGCGGAGAGTTCACCAGGGAGGACTACGCCCTGTTCGCCAACGAGACCGGCCTGGCGCCGGACATCCTCACCCAGCTGTCCATCGTGGGCCCCGACGGCCGGTTCGTGGGCAGCAACCTCGACCCCACCGGGAGCCGCAACCAGGATACCGACCTGAGCGAACGCGAGCACATCCGGGTGCACCTGGAGCCCTCCAAGGTACCCCACGCACGGACGCAGATGTCCGCATCCGGGCTCTTCATCGGCAAACCCGTCACGGGCCGGATCTCGGGCCGCCGGACCATGCAGCTGAGCCGGCCCATCATCGGCCGCAACGGCTACCTGCACGGCGTGGTGGTCGCCTCGCTCAATCCGAGCTATTTCGAGAAGGTGTACGGTGGCGTGGACATCGGCGCCCAGGGCGCGGTCGTGCTGATGGGGGCCGACCTCGGCATGCTGACCCGGGTGATCGGAACCCAGGCAGGCAGCATCGACCAGGTCATCGAACTCCCGCCCGACCATCCGCTCACGGACACCACCCGCATGCAGGGCACCTACCAGCGCGTCAGCCACATTGACGGGCTGGGCCGCATCACGGCCTTCCATCGCCTGTCCGGCTACCCGCTGACGGTCCTCGTATCCACGGCCGATGATGAAGCGCTGGCGGAATGGAAGACCATGCGCAACTTCACCATGGTGTTCGCCGGGCTTTTTTCCGCGGCACTGGTCGCCCTGTGCGCGGGCTTCCTGCGCGGGCTGCGCCAACTCGAGCAGAAGAACGTGGCTCTCGCGGCCAGCGAAGCCCAGGCCCGCTCCGCCAACCGCGCCAAGAGCGAATTCCTGACGGCCATTTCGCACGAACTGCGCACTCCTCTCACCAGCATCCACGGCTTTGCAGAGCTCATGGAACAGCGGCTGGAGCAGCCGTCTTACCGAGAAGCCGCAGGCCTGATCCGCAGCGCGGCGGAGCACCTCAACACCCTGCTGTCCGAAATCCTGGACCTTGCGAAGGTGCAGGCCGGCGCCATGCCCATCGTGCCCGGGGACCATGCCGTGCGCGAACTCGTCGGCACCACCGTGGACCTCTTCGCCATCTCTGCCGCGCAGAAAGGGCTCACGCTGGAAAAGCGCATCGCCCCGGACGTACCCCACATGCTGCGGTGCGACGGCCTGCGGCTCAAGCAGATCCTCAACAACCTGCTGAGCAACGCGCTCAAGTTCACCCGGGAGGGCGGCGTGCGGCTGGAGGTGGACACCACCGAGGGACACACCCTGCGCTTCCGGGTCATCGATACCGGCCCCGGCATCCCCGCCGACCTGCACGACGTCATCTTCGAGAAATTCAGCCAGGGCGGTGCCGAGGTGAGCACCCAGCACGGCGGCACGGGCCTGGGCCTGGCGCTGTCGCGCGGGCTCGCCGAGCTCATGGGCGGCCGGCTCACCGTGGCCTCCGAAACCGGCCATGGCGCCTGCTTCACGCTGGAACTGCCGATGCAGACGCCGGCACCCCAGGCCGCAGCCTGAGACCATGCACGCCGCCCGCGCGGTGGCGTACGGCCCTCGTCCAGCTCTCCCGGAAAGCAAAAGGGCCGGCGCATGCGCACCGGCCCCATCCTGGCATGTGCGTTCAGAAGCGCCAGCCCAGGCCCACGCCCGCCAGCACCGGATCGATCTTCAGCGTGCCCAGCTTGGCGCCGTTGGCAGCCACGTCCGTGCGGATGTACACCTTCTTGATGTCGAAGTTCAGCGACAGGTTCTTGGTGAGCGGAATGTCCACGCCGACCTGCAGGGCGCCGCCCCAGCTGCTCTTGTCGATGCTCACGCCGGCGGGCAGGCGCACGCTGGAGAAGCGGGTGTAGTTGATGCCGGCGCCGACATAGGGCCGGAAGCCGGGGGCGTCGAAGTGGTACTGCAACATCAGCGACGGAGGCAGGTGCTTCAGCGTGCCGATCTGGGCGCCCAGCGCGCTGGAATACACCTTCTGCTTCTGCGGCACCGTGAGCACCAGCTCAGCGGCGATGTTCTTGTCGAAGAAGTACGAGATATCGACTTCCGGAATGGTCTTGTTGTTGATCGACAGGCCCAGTCCGGTGCTGTCCTTGTTGTCGCTGTCCAGATGCACCGCGCGGGCGCGGACCATCCAGGGGCCCTGGCCGTCGGTAGCCTGCGCATAGGCAGCGCCGGAGGTCAGGACGCACAGGGCAGCCAGGGCGAGCAGATTCTTTTTCATAGGAGGACTCGATGCGGTTGAACGGGGACGGCCCCCGTGAACGCATTGGGCTTGCAAAACGCGCCGCCCGCCTTGCCACAGATCAAAGGGCCATGCGCGCCTCAGTGCGCGCCGGCCTTGCGCCCGCGCCAGCGTCGCACCAGGGTCACGCCGGCCAGCACCAGCGCACCCGCCACGATGCCGCTCGCGGCATTGAGCAGGTTGAGCACCACCACCTGCAGGAACCCGCCGCCCCCTTGCGCAGCAGCGGACGCCCACCCTTCCACCGCGTGGTGCAGCGGTGGCAGGCCGTGCACGAGGATGCCGCCGCCCACCAGGAACATGGCGGCCGTCCCCGCGACGGAAAGCACCTTCATCAGCCAGGGCGCAGCCGCCACGATGCCGCGGCCCAGCACGCGCAGCGCGCCGAGCGAACGGCGGCTGAGCCAGAGGCCGGCATCGTCGAGCTTCACGATGCCGGCGACCAACCCGTACACCCCGGCGGTCATGACCAGCGCGATCCCCGAAAGCACCGCCACCTGCTGGCCGAAAGGCGCGCCAGCCACCGTGCCCAGCGTGATGGCGATGATCTCCGCGGACAGGATGAAATCGGTACGGATCGCTCCGCGCACCTTGTCCTTCTCGAAGGCGGCCATGTCCACGGCGGCATTCGCCGCAGCCTGGGCATGGGCCTCCCGGTCCGCGTCCTTGCCTGCGGCGTCCTGGTGCAGGAAACGGTGCGCCAGTTTCTCCGCTCCCTCGAAGCACAGGAACGCCCCTCCCAGCATCAGCAGGGGCGTGACAGCCCAGGGAATGAACGCGCTGATCAACAGCGCCGCCGGCACCAGGATGGCCTTGTTCACCAGCGACCCCTTGGCCACCGCCCAGACCACCGGCAGCTCGCGCTCGGCGCGCACCCCGGTCACCTGCTGGGCGTTCAGCGCGAGGTCATCGCCGAGCACCCCGGCGGTCTTCTGCGCGGCCGTCTTCGTCATCATCGACACGTCGTCGGCCATCGCGGCGCTCTTCTTCGCGGCCACCTTGGTCATGAGGGCGACATCGTCGAGCACCGCGGCGATATCGTCGAGCAGGGTCAAAAGGCTGGCACCGGCCATGCGAAGCTCCGTGGTTGAAAGGCGCCGATTATGGAGCGCTGCTCCCTGCCCGCAGTGGGCAGGAGCCGGCGATGCGGTGCCGGCACGGGCGCGGGGAACATCCTTGCAAAAACCAAGGCTGAGATAATTCCATATCCTCTGCAGCACCACGCAATTACGCCCGCCTCCATGACCCCTCCGATCAGCGCAGAACAGCAACGGCTGACGGCCCTGCGGGCCACCGGTCTGCTGGACACTCCGCCGACCGAGGAGTTCGACCGCATCACGCGGCTGGCCAGCCACCTTTTCGGCGTTCCCATCGCGCTCGTCAGCCTGGTGGACGCGGACCGGCAGTGGTTCAAGTCGCAGATCGGCCTGGCCGTGCGCGAAACCTGCCGCGAGGATGCCTTCTGCGACCACACCATCCGGTCCTCCGAGGTCATGGTGGTGGAAGACGCGCTGCAAGACCCGCGTTTCGCCACCAACCCGCTCGTCCAGGGGCCGCCATACATCCGCTTCTATGCCGGAGCCCCCCTGATCCTGCGGGGCCACCACCACCTGGGCAGCCTGTGCCTCATCGACACCGTCCCCCGCGCGTTCGATGGCGCACAACGGCGGCAACTGGAAGACCTGGCCGCCCTGGTGATGGCCCAGATCGACCTGCAGTGCGCCGCCGCGCGCGTGGACGAGTCCACCCTGCTGCCCAACCGGACGCAACTGCTGCAGGACCTCCATGGACTGTGCCTGGCCGCGCCCGGCGAGCGCCGCGTCCTGGTCCTGCTCGAACTCCTGCCGCACGACGGCATCATGGACGCTGCCCGGGCCATCGGCATGCAGCCCATCGAACAGCTGACCTACGAGGCGGGCAGGCGGCTGGCCTTCTTCGTCGGCAACCAGTCCCGCGTGTACCACACCGGCGTCGCCCGGCTGGCGCTCGTGCTGCGGGACTCCGACCCACAGTCCGTGGCGCAATTCACCCGGCAGCTGCTGGACACCCTGGTCGCGCCGCTGCCGACGGGCTCGGGCATCGTCATCAACCAGCGGCGACGCATCGGCCTGGCCCCCTTCACCCTGGAGCCGGCCGACGCCGTCGATTCGCTGCGGCGCGCCAATGCCGCGCTCTACCACCAACCGATGTCCGGCACGGCTGTCTGCAGCTACGACGCCGCGGTGGACCTCAGCTATCGCCGCTCCTACGAGCTCATGGCCAGCATTCCCCGCGCGCTGATGGCAGGAGAATTCCGGCTGGTCTACCAGCCCCAGTTCGAGCGCGCATCCACGCGCTACACCTGCCTGGAGGCCCTGCTTCGCTGGGACCATCCCCAGCTGGGCCCGGTGTCGCCCGGCGACTTCATTCCCCTGCTGGAGAAGACCACCTACATCCAGGCCGTCACCGAATGGGTGCTGAACACGGCGCTGGCCCAGATACGCGCGTGGGAAGACGCCGGCCTGGAGGTGGATGTGGCAATCAACGTGTCGCCGCGCAACCTCGAACAGCCCGGATTCGCCGCCATGCTCCAGGATGCCTTCGCCCGCCACCGGCTCGCCCCGTCGCGGCTCGAGATCGAATGCACCGAAAATGCCGTGCTGACGGAAGGCCCCACCCTGGAAGGCATCAAGGCCGCCCGTGCCATGGGCGTGCGCGTGGCGCTCGACGATTTCGGCACCGGCTACTGCAATTTCGGCTGCCTGTACGACCTCTCTGCCGAGGTGCTCAAGCTCGACCAGGCCCTCATCCGGCCCATCGGCACCGATGCCCGCGCCCTCGATGTCGTGCGCGGCATGGTCCAGCTCGGCCACACCCTGGGCTACCGCCTCCTGGCCGAGGGCGTGGAAACCGCCGAAGTGTTCGACCAGCTCATGGAACTGGGCTGCGATCAGGTGCAGGGCTATTACCTGAGCCGCCCGCTGCCACCCGCCGAGGCCTTCGCCTTCGTGCACCGCTGGAACCTGCTCGTCACTCCCGAGCAGGACTGAGCGGGCAGGAACAACGCCCCCGTCTCCGGCCGCGCCGTAGCGGCAGCTAACGCTCCGCGTCAGAAGGCCTGCGCTCCGGATCGAAGGGAAAGTCCGGCTGCAGGATATCCACGCACGCCTCGCAGGCCAGGAACCGCGACCGCTGCCCACGGCTCACCGCGCCCCATCCCGTTCCGCTGTCGATGGATACCGTCACGGTCCGGCCATCCGAAAAGACCACTGTGGCATCCGCCGAGCAATCGTCCAGGATGGCATTGCGCCGGTACGAGCCGCTGTCCGTGAGGGCGGCATGCTGCAGGAAAAATTTCACCCGCCTGGCATCCAGCACCAGGCCGCGGCAATCCACTTCCGGAGCGAATCGCGCCTGGGCCGCAGGGCGTTCGATGGCGATTTTCTGGATTTTCGCGTGGGCGAAGGAGCGGGACAGCATCGCATCCTGCGCCTCCGCCGCGAAGCCAACTGGCGCAGTGCATGCAAGACAAAACGCCAGTGGCCTCCGCCAGGCCACCAGAGCCTGCAGCCTCACCCCACCCACTTGCGCGCGTTGCGCCAGATGCGCATCCACGGGCTCAGCGCGCTGCGGTCGCCGCTGGTCCAGCTCATCTGAATGTTGCGGAACACGCGCTCGGGGTGGGGCATCATGGCCGTGAAGCGGCCGTCCGCCGTGGTCACCGCCGTGAGGCCGCCCGCGCTGCCGTTGGGGTTGAACGGATACTGCTCGGTCGCGGCACCCTGGTGGTCCACGAAGCGCATCGCCGCGATCGCCTGGGCGGCATTGCCGCGGCGCGCGAAGTTCGCATAGCCCTCGCCGTGCGCCACGGCGATCGGCAGCCGGCTGCCGGCCATGCCCGCGAAGAAGAGGCTGGGCGACTCCAGCACTTCCACCAGCGACAGGCGGGCCTCGAAGCGCTCGCTCTGGTTGGTGGTGAAGCGCGGCCAGGCCCCGGCGCCCGGAATGATGTCGGCCAGTTCGGCGAACATCTGGCAGCCGTTGCACACCCCCAGGCCAAACGTATCGGCGCGGCCGAAGAAGCCCTGGAACTGTTCCGCCAGCACCGGGTTGAACGTGATCGAGCGCGCCCAGCCGATCCCGGCGCCCAGGGTGTCGCCGTAGCTGAAGCCACCGCAGGCCACCACGCCCTTGAACTCGGCCAGCTTCGCGCGGCCCGACTGCAGGTCGGTCATGTGCACATCGTAGGCATCGAAGCCCGCCTCGTTGAAGGCATAGGCCATCTCGATGTGCGAGTTCACCCCCTGCTCGCGCAGGATCGCGACCTTGGGCCTGGCGAGGTTCAGGAACGGCGCCGCCACGTCGTCGGCGGGATCGAACGTCAGCGCCACGTGCAGGCCCGGATCCTGCGGAGCGCCCGCCGCCGCATGCTCCGCATCCGCGCAGGCCGGGTTGTCGCGCTGCTGGCAGATCTTCCAGCTCACGGCATCCCACACCTGGTGCAGGTCGGACAGCGATGCGCTGAACACCGCCTTCACGTCGCGCCAGACCTGCAGCTCGCCCTTGCCCACGTCCATGGCGGACGCCGCGGGACGCGTCTTCCCGACGAAGTGGCTGAACTTCGAGAGGCCGTGCTCGCGCAGGGTCTGCATCACCTCGTTGCGCTCGGCGGTGCGCACCTGCAGCACCACGCCCAGCTCTTCGTTGAACAGCGCCTTGAGCGTCAGTTCCTCGCGCCGCGCGCTCACCTGCTGCGCCCAGTTCTTGGCATCGCCCGTTTCCATGCGGCTGTCGGCGATCCCGTCGCCTTCCGTCACCAGCAGGTCGACGTTCAGCGCCACGCCCACGTGCCCTGCGAAGGCCATCTCGGCCACCGCGGCCAGCAGGCCGCCGTCGCTGCGGTCGTGGTAGGCCAGGATGCGGCCCTGCGCGCGCAGCGCGTTCACGGCATCCACCAGCTTCACAAGGTCCTGCGCGTCGTCCAGGTCGGGCACCTCGCCGCCCTCCTGGCCCAGCACCTGCGCCAGGATGCTGCCGCCCATGCGGCAACGGCCACGGCCCAGGTCCACCAGCACCAGCGTGGTGTCTTCTTCCCGTGCGTCGAGCTGCGGCGTCAGCGTGCCCCGCACGTCAGGCAGCGTGGCGAATGCGCTCACGATCAGGCTCACCGGCGAGGTGACCTTCCGGGCGGCGCCGCTCTCATCCTTCCACTGCGTTCGCATGGACAGCGAATCCTTGCCCACCGGAATGCTGATGCCCAGCTGCGGGCACAGCTCCATGCCCACGGCCTTCACGGTGGCGTACAGGTCGGCGTCCTCGCCAGGCTCGCCGCAGGCTGCCATCCAGTTGGCCGACAGCTTCACGCGCGGCAGCTCGATCGGTGCGGCCAGCAGGTTGGTGATCGCCTCGGCCACGGCCATGCGGCCCGAGGCCGGTGCGTCGATCCCGGCCAGCGGCGTGCGCTCGCCCATCGACATCGCCTCGCCCGCGAAGCCGCGGTAGTCGGCCAGCGTCACGGCGCAGTCGGCCACCGGCACCTGCCAGGGGCCCACCATCTGGTCGCGGTGCGACAGCCCGCCCACCGTGCGGTCGCCGATGGTGATCAGGAAGCGCTTGGAAGCCACCGTGGGGTGCGCCAGCACGTCGATCACGGCCTGCTGCAGCGGCACGCCGGTGAGCTCGATCGGCGCGGCCTCGCGGCGCACCGTCTTCACGTCGCGGTGCATCTTCGGCGGCTTGCCGAGCAGCACGTCCATGGGCATGTCCACGGGGAATTTCTGGTCGCCCGCCTCCACCGACGTGTCTTCCAGCACCAGCTGGCGCTCGCCCGTGGCCGTGCCGATCACGGCGAACGGGCAGCGCTCGCGTTCGCAGAACGCACGGAAGGTCTCCAGCGATTCGGGTGCGATCGCCAGCACGTAGCGCTCCTGGCTCTCGTTGGACCAGATCTCCTTGGGCGCCAGGCCGGATTCCTCCAGCTGCACCGCCCGCAGGTCGAAGCGCGCGCCGCGGCCGGCGTCGTTGGTCAGTTCGGGGAACGCGTTCGACAGCCCGCCCGCGCCCACGTCATGGATCGCCAGGATCGGGTTCTGCGCGCCCTGCGCCCAGCAATGGTTGATGACCTCCTGTGCGCGCCGCTCGATCTCGGGATTGCCGCGCTGCACCGAATCAAAGTCGAGTTCGGCCGCGTTGGTGCCCGTGGCCATGGAACTGGCCGCGCCGCCGCCCATGCCGATGCGCATGCCCGGGCCGCCCAGCTGGATCAGCAGCGTGCCGGCCGGGAACTCGATCTTCGTGGTGAGGCCCGCGTCGATCACGCCCAGGCCGCCCGCGATCATGATGGGCTTGTGGTAGCCGCGGCGCACGCCGGCCACATCCTGCTCGTACTCACGGAAGTAGCCCAGCAGGTTCGGCCGGCCGAACTCGTTGTTGAAGGCCGCTCCGCCCAGCGGGCCCTCGACCATGATCTGCAGCGGGCTCGCGATGTGCTCGGGCTTGCCGCCGGCCTCGTCGCTCCAGCCGCCCCAGAGTTTCGAGACCGTGAAGCCGGTGAGGCCGGCCTTGGGCCTGGAGCCGCGGCCCGTGGCACCCTCGTCGCGGATCTCGCCGCCCGCGCCCGTGGAGGCGCCGGGGAACGGAGAGATCGCCGTCGGGTGGTTGTGGGTCTCCACCTTCATGAGCACGTGGTGCGTGGCGTCGCTCTTGCGGTAGGCGAGCACGTCCTGCGCCGCGCGCCCGGTGGCGGCCGGCGCGATGAAGCGCTCGACGGCGCTGCCTTCCATGATGGAGGCGTTGTCCGAGTACGCGACGATGGTGTGCTGCGGCGCCAGCTGGTGGGTGTTGCGGATCATCGCGAACAGGCTCTTGTCCTGTTCCTGGCCGTCGATGGTGAAGCGCGCGTTGAAGATCTTGTGGCGGCAGTGCTCGCTGTTGGCCTGCGCGAACATCATCAGTTCGACATCGGTGGGATTGCGGCGCAGCGACGTGAAGGCATTGACGAGGTAGTCGATCTCGTCGTCCGCCAGGGCCAGGCCCCAGCGGGTATTCGCCCCCTCCAGCGCGGCGCGCCCGCCGCCCAGCACGTCCACGAATTCCATGGGCACCGCAGGCAGTTCGGTGAACAGGTCGGCCGCCCCGGCCCGGTCCCACAGCACCGATTCCGTCATGCGGTCGTGCAGCAGCGCGGCCACGGCCTGCTTCTGCGCGTCGGTCAGCGTGGGCACGCCGCCCAGCAGGCCCGTGCGCAGCGACAGCCGGTATTCGGTCACCCGCTCCACGCGGCGCACGTGCAGGCCGCAGTTGCGCACGATGTCGGTGGCCTTCGAGGCCCACGGCGACACGGTGCCGATGCGCGGCGCGACCACGATGGCGGGGCCGGCGTCCGGGCCGGCATAGGGGTCGCCATAGGTGAGCAGGGCCGCCAGGCGCTCGCGGTCGGCCGGCGTCGGCTCGGCATCGGTGGCCACCAGGTGCACGAAACGGGCTGCGACTGCCTCGATGCGGTCGTGGATGGCCTGCAGGCGGGGCAGGAGCTGCTGGACGCGGAAGGGGCTGAGGGCGTTGCTGCCTTCGAACGAGGTAAGGTGCAGGGTCACTTTGGCGGCCTGTTGCGGGAAAGGATGGGGCTCGGAGCAGGAGGCCGCGGCCGGCGGGCGGGCCGCTGAATGGGGCCTGCCTCCGGGGCGTCGCGGCGCGTTCGGCGGAGCCCGCCATTTTACCGGGCCCGCAGCTTCGGCCGGCGGCCACTGCCATCGCACCCGCGGAGGCACCGGACGGCCCCCGATGGGATAATCCCGGCATGAGCATCACCATCAAGTCCGCCGAGGAAATCGCCGGCATGCGCGAAGCCTGCCGCCTGGCTTCGGAAGTGCTGGACTACATCACGCCCCACATCCGTCCCGGCATGACCACGAACGACGTGGACCGGCTCGCCGCCGAATGCATGGCCGCGCAGGGCACCATCTCGGCCACCATCGGCTACCAGCCGCCGGGCTACCCGCCCTACCCCAAGTCGCTCTGCACCTCGCTCAACCACGTGGTCTGCCACGGGATACCGAACGACAAGCCCCTCAAGAAGGGCGACATCATGAATGTGGATGTCACCGTCATCACCAAGGACGGCTGGTACGGCGACAACAGCCGCATGTACCTGATCGGCGACGTCTCCATCGCCGCGAAGCGCCTGTGCCAGCTCACCTTCGAGGCGATGTGGCTGGGCATCCTGCAGGTGAAGCCGGGGGCGCACCTGGGCGACATCGGCCACGCCATCCAGAAGTTCGCCGAAGGCCACGGCCTGTCGGTAGTGCGCGAATTCTGCGGCCACGGCATCGGCAAGAAATTCCACGAAGAGCCCCAGGTGCTGCACTACGGCCGCCCCGGCACACTCGAGGAACTGGTGCCGGGCATGACCTTCACCATCGAGCCCATGCTCAACGCCGGCCGCCGCGAGGTCAAGGAGCACGGCAACGACGGCTGGACCATCGTCACCAAGGACCACAGCCTCTCCGCCCAGTGGGAGCACACGGTGCTCGTGACCGAGACGGGCTACGAGGTCCTCACGCTGTCGGCCGGCTCGCCTCCGCTGCCGCCGTTCGTCACGGCCGTGAAAACCTGACGGCTGCGCCGGCGCGCACAGGCGCAGCATGGTTCTTGCTTGCGGTGCGGCCATGCCTGCCGACCGCGTCCCGACGCCCCCATCGCCTTCTTCCCCGCACGCCATGCCGCCCACGCTTTCGGAACTCCAGCCCCTGCGCGACGCCTACCGGCAGGACAAGGCCACCCTGCTGGCCAGCCTGCAGTCCAGGGGGGCGTCCACCCGCAGCGTGCGCGCCCTGCTCGGCAAGCTCTCCGCCCTTGCCGACCGGCTGCTGCGCACCCTGTGGCAGCGGGCCGGCCTGCCGGACAGCCTGGCGCTGCTCGCCGTGGGCGGCTACGGCCGCGCCCAGCTGTTCCCCTATTCCGACGTGGACGTGCTCGTGCTGCTGCCCGACGGCAGCGAAGCCGACTGCGAAGGCCCGTTGCGCCCCGCCATCGAGGCCTTCATCGGCAGCTGCTGGGACGCTGGCCTGGAAATCGGCTCCAGCGTGCGCACCGTGGCCGAGTGCCTGACCGAGGCCGCCGCCGACGTGACCGTGCAGACCTCGCTGCTGGAGGCCCGCCGCATCATCGGCAGCGCCGCCCTGGTGGCGGATTTCCAGGAGCGCTACGACGCGCAGATGGACCCGGAGGCCTTCCTGGTCGCCAAGACCCTGGAAATGCGGCAGCGGCACAACAAGTACGAGAACACGCCCTACGCGCTGGAGCCCAACTGCAAGGAGTCGCCCGGCGGCCTGCGCGACCTGCAGACCGTGCTCTGGGTGGCCCGCGCCAGCGGCCTGGGCCGCAACTGGAAGGAACTGGCCGCCCACGGCCTCGCCACCGCCTTCGAGGTGCGTCAGATCGAGCGCAACGAAGCCCTGCTGTTCCTCATCCGCGCACACCTGCATGCCATCGCCGGCCGGCACGAAGACCGGCTCGTCTTCGACCTGCAGACCGCCGTGGCCGAATCCTTCGGCTACCGCAACCAGGCCGCCGCCGAAGGGCAGCGCCAGCGCCTGCGGGCGAGCGAAAGCCTCATGCGCCGCTATTACTGGGCGGCCAAGGCGGTCTCGCAGCTCAGCCAGATCCTGCTGCTCAACATCGAGGAGCGGCTGTCTCCGCCCTCCCACGAACTGCGGCCCATCAACGAGCGCTTCTACGACAAGTCAGGTCTCATCGAGGTCGCCAGCGACGACCTCTACCACCGCGACCCGCACGCCATCCTGGAAACCTTCCTGCTCTACGAGACCGAGGAAGGCCTGAAGGACCTGTCGGTGCGCACGCTGCGCGCGCTCTACAACGCCCGCGGCGTCATGGACGCAGCCTTCCGCCGCGACCCCGTCAACCGGCAGCAGTTCCTGCGCATCCTCCAGCAGCCCGTGGGCATCACCCATGCCATGCGGCTCATGAACCAGACCTCGGTGCTGGGCCGCTACCTCTGGCCCTTCCGGCGCATCGTCGGGCAGATGCAGCACGACCTGTTCCACGTCTATACCGTGGACCAGCACATCCTCATGGTGCTGCGCAACGTGCGCCGCTTCTTCATGCCCGAGCATGCGCACGAATACCCCTTCTGCTCGCAGCTCGCCGGCGGATGGGACAAGCCCTGGCTGCTGTACCTCGCGGCCCTCTTCCACGATATCGGCAAGGGCCGCGGTGGCGATCACTCACGCATCGGCGCCGAGGAAGTGCGCCACTTCTGCCGCCAGCACGGCGTGAGCGCGGAAGACGCCGCGCTGGTCGAATTCCTGGTGGCCGAGCACCTCGCCATGAGCCAGGTGGCGCAGAAGCAGGACCTCACCGACCCCGACGTCATCGCCGCATTCGCCCGGCGCGTGGGCAGCGAGCGGCGCCTCACCGCCCTGTACCTGCTCACCGTCGCGGACATCCGCGGCACCAGCCCGAAGGTCTGGAACGCCTGGAAAGGCAAGCTGCTGGAAGACCTCTACCGCGCCACGCTGCGCACGCTGGGCGGGCGGGCGCCCGACGCCGCCGCCGAGGTCGAGGCCCGCAAGCGCGAAGCCCTGGTCCTGCTCGCGCTCAACGCCCAGCCCTTCGAGGGCCACAAGAAGCTCTGGGACACGCTGGACGTCGGCTACTTCATGCGGCACGAGGCCGCCGACATCGCCTGGCATGCACGCCACATGGCCCGCCACGTGGGCGCGGAACGCTCGGTCGTCCGCGCCCGGCAGTCCCTGGCCGGCGAAGGCCTGCAGGTGGCCGTTTACGCCCCCGACCAGCCGGATCTCTTCGCGCGCATCTGCGGCTACTTCGACCGCGCAGGATTCAGCATCCTGGACGCGCGCGTGCACACCGCCAACAACGGCCATGCGCTCGACACCTTCCAGATCGTCGCGCCGGAGCAGGCCGGCCACTACCGCGAACTCACCCACATGGTCGAGAGCGAACTCGCGCGCACCATCGAGGAAGGTGGAGCACTGCCCGAACCCGGCCGCAAGCGCGTCTCGCGCCGGGTCAAGAGTTTTCCCATCACGCCGCGCGTCGCCCTGCGGCCGGACGAAAAGGCCCAGCGCTGGATCCTGCACATCTCCGCCAGCGACCGTGCCGGCCTGCTCTACCTGGTCGCGCGCGTCCTCTCGCGCCACCACCTCAACGTGCAGCTCGCCAAGGTCAGCACGCTGGGCGAGCGCGTGGAAGACACCTTCCTCATCCAGGGCCCGGAACTGCAGCACAACGCGCGGCAGATCCAGATCGAGACCGAACTGCTGGAAGCGCTGTCGGGCTGAGGCCCGGCCCGGCAGCCGGGAAGGCGACGCAGCGCGTCAGTCGTCCTCGTGCTCCGCGATGTCCGGGAACAACACGTCCGCATAGCCGAAGCGCGAGAAATCGCGGATGCGCATCGGGTAGAGCTTGCCCACCAGGTGGTCGCACTCGTGCTGCACCACCCGGGCATGGAAGCCCTCCACCGTGCGGTCGATCAGCGCGCCGTGCTCGTCGAATCCTTCATAGCGGATGCGCGACCAGCGCGGCACCACGCCCCGCAGCCCCGGCACGGACAGGCACCCTTCCCAGTCCTCTTCCTCCTCGTCGCCCAGCGGCGTGATCCGCGGGTTCACCAGCACCGTGGGCGGCACCAGCGGCCGGTCGGGGTAGCGCGGGTTGCGCTCGTTCGAGCCGAAGATCACCAGCTGCAGATCCACACCGATCTGCGGAGCGGCCAGTCCTGCGCCGTTCACGGCGCGCATGGTTTCGCGCATGTCCTGCACCAGCTGCAGCAACGAAGGCGTGCCGAATTCGGCGACGGGCCGGGCGACGCGCAGAAGACGCTCGTCGCCCATCTTGAGGATGTCGTGGATGGCCATGTAGAAAGAAAAAGCACGTGAGACGGCCGGCGGCGCGGATCGCCGCCGGTCCAGGGGCACGCAGCATATCGCCCCTGCGCACCGGAAGGCACAATCGCCCCATGCCCGCACCGCCCACGGATCCACTGCCCCCGCCTCCCGCCCATGCGCCGCTGCCGGCGCCCGTGCGCTGGCTGCTGCTGGCGTTCGCCGCACTCAGCCTGGGCCTGGGCATCATCGGCATCTTCGTGCCCGGCCTGCCGACCACGGTGTTCGTCCTCATGGCCGGCTGGGCGGCCGCACGCAGTTCGCCGCGGCTGCATGCCTGGCTGTGGCGGCATCCGCTTTTCGGCTCCATGCTGCGCAACTGGGCCGATGGCGGCCGCGTGAGCCGCCGCGCGAAATGGAGCGCCACGGCCATGATGGCACTGTGCGGCGTCGTGCTCGTGGTCAGCACCGCGCCGCGGTGGGTGGCCATCGGTGCATCGGCCTGCATGGCCTGCGTGCTGGTGTGGCTCTGGTGTCGCCCCGAGTGAACTTTTGCCGCGGGCATGCGAGTTTTCCGATCGGGCTGTTTTTTGTGTATATAATCTAAGTCTTGTTCCTCGATAGCTCAGTCGGTAGAGCGCCGGACTGTTAATCCGTAGGTCCCTGGTTCGAGCCCAGGTCGAGGAGCCAAGAAGTTTTTGCAGCGGGCACTGCAACCGGACAAGGCCCGCTTACATTCGAAAAGTCATTCCTCGATAGCTCAGTCGGTAGAGCGCCGGACTGTTAATCCGTAGGTCCCTGGTTCGAGCCCAGGTCGAGGAGCCACATCAAAGGCCACCCCCAGGGGTGGCCTTTTTATTTTCCGCTTCCGGTTTGCGCGCCGGTTGCCGCCTCGCCCCCCGCAGCACGCGGCGCGCATGGCCTTTCAGGGGCGCACAATGGCACCCAGCCACCCTGCCCGCCCATCTGCACGCATGCCACCGTCCACTCCGCTCGCCTGGCTCGAACCCGATGCCCCCTTCCCGCCCGCGGCGCACGCCTGGGGTCCAGGGGATCCGGCCCCCGGCCTGCTCGCGGCCGGGGGGGCGCTCGACACCGCGCACCTCCTCCAGGCCTATGCCCAGGGCATCTTCCCCTGGTTCAGCGCGGGGCAGCCCATCCTCTGGTGGAGCCCGGACCCGCGCATGGTCCTCGCGGTGGAGTCGTTCCGCCTGCACCGGTCGCTGCGGCGCACCCTGCAGCACTTCCGCACGACACCCGGCTGCGAGATCCGCGTGGATCACAGCTTCCCCGACGTGATCCGCGCCTGCGCGCAGACGCCGCGCGGCGGGCAGCACGGCACCTGGATCGTGCCGGACATGATCGCCGCTTACGAGGAGTTCCACCGCGCAGGCCACGCCCACAGCATCGAGACCTGGCAGGATGGCCGGCTGGTGGGAGGCCTCTACTGCATCGGCATCGGCCGGGCAGTCTTCGGCGAGTCCATGTTCGCCCATGCCACCGATGCCTCGAAGATCGCCCTGGCGGCACTCGTCTGCCTGTGCCGCCACCACGGGGCGGAATGGATCGACTGCCAGCAGAACACCGCCCACCTCGCATCGCTCGGCGCGCGGGAAATCCCGCGCGAGCGTTTCCTGCGCAACGTAGAGGCCGCCACCGCCCTGGCACCGATCACCTGGCGGTTCGATTCCTTATACTGGGACGCATTGCTGCCCTCTTCGCCCGGCCCGCAATGACGCAACTCAACGACCTCCCGCTGCAGACCCTGCAGTTCTACGCGACGGCGCCCTACCCGTGCAGCTACCTGCCGGACCGGCAGGCCCGGTCCCAGGTCGCCACGCCCAGCCACCTGATCCAGAGCGATGTGTATTCCGACCTGGTGGCGCGCGGATTCCGCCGCAGCGGCATGTTCACCTACCGCCCCTATTGCGACGGCTGCCAGGCCTGCACGCCGCTGCGCGTGCTGGCGGGCGAATTCCGGCCTGACCGCAGCCAGCGCCGCGCCTGGAAGCAGCACAGCGGCCTGCAGACCCGCGTGCTGCGGCTGTGTTACGAGCCGGAACACTACCAGCTCTATCTCCACTACCAGAGCGCCCGCCATTCCGGCGGCGGCATGGACCAGGACAGCATCGACCAGTACACGCAATTCCTGCTGCAGAGCCGCGTGAATTCGCGTCTGGTGGAGTTCCGGGATCCGGCGCCCGAGGGAGAAACCGGCACGCTGCGCATGGTGTCCATCCTCGACGTGCTGGACGACGGCCTTTCAGCTGTCTATACCTTCTACGACCCCGATCCGGACTGCAGCTACGGCACTTTCAACGTGCTCTGGCAGATCGAGCAGGCCCGCACCCTCGGCCTGGCGCACGTCTATCTGGGGTACTGGATCGCCGAGAGCGCCAAGATGAACTACAAGTCGCGCTTCCACCCGCACGAACTGCGGGTGCACGGCGAGTGGCGGCGCGGCGGCTGAGCCTCCGGCTCACGGCCGGGTTTTTCATAAGATAAAATTCCCGGACATTGCCTTGGCCGAGAACCATGAAAAAAGACGACGCAGGCGCCTCCTCCAAACCCAGCGTACAGGTGCTGGAGCGCATGTTCACCCTCATCGACGTGCTCGCCTCCCGGGAGGAAGCCATTCCCCTGAAGGAAATCAGCGAGAAGACGGGGCTGCATCCCTCCACCGCGCACCGCATTCTCAACGACCTCACCCTGGGCCGCTTCGTGGACCGGCCCGAATCCGGCAGCTACCGGCTCGGCATGCGGCTGCTGGAACTGGGCAACCTCGTCAAGGCCCGGCTGAGCGTACGGGACGCCGCCCTCCTGCCCATGCGCAGCCTGCACAAGCTGACCCAGCAACCCGTCAACCTGAGCATGCGCCAGGGCGACGAAATCGTGTATGTCGAGCGGGCCTACAGCGAGCGCTCCGGCATGCAGGTGGTCCGCGCCATCGGCGGCCGCGCGCCCCTGCACCTGACATCCACCGGCAAGCTGTTCCTGGCGGTGGACGATCCGCAACGCGTGCGAGCTTATGCCGTGCGCACCGGGCTGGCAGGCCATACGCGCAACAGCATCACCCAGCTGCCGGCGCTGGAACGTGAACTGGGCCAGGCCCGGCAGTACGGCATCGCCCGCGACAACGAGGAGCTGGAGTTGGGCGTGCGCTGCATGGCGGCCGGTGTATTCGACGACCAGGGCCAGCTCGTCGCAGGCCTGTCGATTTCGGCCCCGGCCGACCGCCTGGACGAGAACTGGCTGCCCAAGCTGCAGGCCACCGCGGACGAGATCTCCGCCGCACTGGGCTATGACCGCGGCCGGGCCCAGAAGGACGCGGGCTCGCCCCACCGGTAGAGGCCCATGAAAAAAGGCCATGCGCCGTTCAGCGCATGGCCCGGGATGCAAGGATTCCCGCCGTGCGACGCGGAATCCCGTGGGTTCGATCAGTCCAGCTTCGCGCTCGTCGTGCCGCCCGAGGCATGCAGCGTGCTGGCGGAACCCAGCGACGGCAGCTTCTCCACCCAGTGGCGCACGCGCTCGGCATCGCCCAGGCGGCTGAACTTGCCGGCGGAATCCAGGAACACCATGATGAGCTTGCGGCCCGCGATGTGGGCCTGCATCACGAGGCAGCGGCCCGCCTCGGAGATGTACCCCGTCTTCTGCAGGCCGATCTCCCACGAGGGGCTCTTCACCAGGCGATTGGTGTTGTTGAAGTGCAGCGTGCGGCGGCCCACCGCCACCTCGTAGCCCGGCGACGTGGTGAGTTCGCGCAGCAGCGGATCGGAATGGGCGACGTTCACCAGCGTGGCGAGATCGCGAGCGCTCGACTGGTTGTGGCTGGACAGGCCCGTGGGCTCCACGTAACGGGTCTCGGTCATGCCGATCAGGCGGGCCTTGGCATTCATGCGGGCCACGAAAGCCTCCAGTCCGCCGGGGAACGTGCGGCCCAGCGCATGGGCGGCGCGGTTCTCGCTGGACATCAGGGCCAGGTGCAGCATTTCCCCGCGGGTGAGCGTGGTGCCCACGGCCAGGCGGGAGCTGCTGAACTTCTCGGTATCGACGTCGTCCTGGGTGATCGTGATCGGCTCATCCATGGGCAGCTTGGCCTCGGAGATCAGCAGGCCCGTCATGAGCTTGGTGAGCGACGCGATCGGCAGCACCGCGTGGTCGTTCTTGCTGAGCAGCACCTCCTGCGTGTCCTGGTCGATCACCAGCGCCACGCTGGACTTCAGGTCGAGGGGATCGGCCACCGAATGCAGGCCGGCGACCTGGCCGAAGGACTGGCGTTCCGGCACCACGGCAGCCAAGCGGGGGGCGAGCCGGGCGCTGCTGGCAACGGAGCGCGTGGCCTTGACCCGCGTCACGGCCTTGCGGGGAACGGCCTTGGTGGACCGCGATGCCGTGCGCTGTTGCTTGGCGGTGGCCGTGGCGGCCGGCTTCTTCGCTCCCGCTTTCTTGCGCTCGGCCGCGTGCGCTCCGGGAACGGCCAGTGCAAGGCTCAATGCGCAAAAGGCCAGCGCATGGATGAGCCGGGGGACGATGCGGCAGCGTTCTTGCATCAGATGCTCCAAGCGGCAAAAAATTGTATGACAGTGTATGTGAGCAAAAAAAGTCGCGCAAGATCAATATCTTGCGCGACCTTCTCAATGAAGTGGCTGAATTATAAATTCCAGTTTCAGCCTTGCGCAGCCACGCGCTCGGCTTTGCTTTGTAATTTGTTCAACGCGCTCAGGTACGCTTTGGCTGACGCGACGACGATGTCGGGGTCGGCGCCCACCCCGTTGACGACCCGCCCGCTGTCCTGCAGGCGCACCGTCACCTCGCCCTGGCTCTCCGTGGAGCCGCTGATCGCGTTCACCGAGTACAGCACCATCTCGGCGCCGCTGTTCACGTGCGACTCGATGGCCTTGAGCGATGCATCGACCGGGCCGTTGCCCTCCGACGCGCCATGCACTTCCTTGCCGTCCACGGTAAAGACCACCGCGGCATGGGGCCGCTCGCCGGTCTCGCTGCGCTGCGACAGCGATACGAAGCCGTAGCGTTCGCCGGCGCCGGCCGTGGCGTCACCGCTGACGAGTGCGAGGATGTCCTCATCGAAGATCTCGCTCTTGCGGTCCGCGAGTTCCTTGAAGCGCAGGAAGGCGGCGTTCACGTCCGCCTCGCTCTCCAGCTGCACGCCCAGGTCCTGCAGCCGCTGCTTGAACGCATTGCGCCCGCTCAGCTTGCCCAGCACGATCTTGTTGGCGGTCCAGCCCACGTCCTCGGCCCGCATGATCTCGTAGGTATCGCGGGCCTTGAGCACGCCGTCCTGGTGGATGCCGCTGGCATGGGCGAAGGCGTTGGCGCCCACCACGGCCTTGTTCGGCTGCACGACGAAGCCCGTGGTCTGGCTCACCATGCGGCTGGCAGCCACGATGTGCTGCGTATCGATGCCCAGCTCCAGGCCGAAGTAGTCGCGCCGCGTCTTCACGGCCATGACGATCTCCTCCAGCGAGCAGTTGCCCGCACGCTCGCCCAGGCCGTTGATGGTGCATTCGACCTGGCGCGCACCGCCGATCTTCACGCCGGCCAGGGAGTTGGCCACCGCCATGCCGAGGTCGTTGTGGCAATGCACCGACCACACGGCCTTGTCGCTGTTGGGGATGCGTTCGCGCAGGTTCTTGATGAAGTTGCCGTAGAGCTCGGGAATGGCATAGCCCACCGTGTCGGGGACGTTGATCGTCGTGGCGCCTTCGGCGATCACGGCCTCCAGCACGCGGCAGAGGAAGTCGGGCTCGCTGCGGTAGCCGTCTTCCGGGCTGAATTCGATGTCGGCCACGAGATTGCGCGCGAAGCGCACGGACTGCTTCGCCTGCTCCAGCACCTGCTCCGGCGTCATGCGGAGCTTCTTTTCCATGTGCAGCGGGCTGGTGGCGATGAAGGTGTGGATGCGCGCGCGCTGAGCATCCTTCAGTGCCTCCGCCGCGCGGGCGATGTCGCGGTCGTTCGCGCGGGACAGCGAGCACACCGTCGAATCCTTGATGGCCTGTGCGATGGCCTGCACCGCCTCGAAATCCCCGTTCGAGCTGGCGGCGAAGCCGGCCTCGATCACGTCCACCTTGAGGCGCTCGAGCTGGCGGGCGATGCGCAGTTTCTCGTCGCGGGTCATCGAGGCGCCGGGAGACTGCTCGCCGTCGCGCAGGGTGGTATCGAAGATGATGAGTTTGTCGGACATCGTGTGCTCCTTGTCGTTGGTGGGCCGGCACCCCGCCCGCCAAGCGTGAGGCCCGCAAGAAAAAGGCCCGCTGCCATGTGCATGCGGGCCTTCGTCGGTATGCCTTGCGGTGCCTTGACGCGGGAAGGGGGCACTCCACGGGCAATGTAGCACAAGCCCGGCAGGCCGCCGGGCCGCGTCACTTGTGCAGGCCGCGTTCGTCGGGCTCGTCCGTGGAGATGCTGATGACGCTGCTGTGCTGTCCCTTGGCCTTGCGCCAGGCATAGACGCCGTAGCCGCTCAGTCCGTAGAGCACGAAGACGCCGAAAAGCACCGTGGGCGGATGGATGTTCACCACCGCGATGCCCAGCGCGATCAGCACGATGGTGGCGAATGGCACGCTGCGCTTCATCTGGATGTCCTTGAAGCTGTAGAAAGGCACGTTGGTCACCATGGTGAGGCCGGCGTACAGGGTGACGCCGAACATCAGCCAGCAAATGTGGTTCCAGGCCACCCAGGTATCCGCCCCGCGCTGCACGCCCAGCTCCGTCATCAGCCAGATGAAACCCGCCACCAGGGCCGCAGCCGCCGGGGACGGCAGCCCCTGGAAGTACCGCTTGTCCACCACGCCGGTGTTGACGTTGAAGCGGGCGAGCCGCAGCGCCGCGCATGCGCAATAGACGAAGGCCGCGATCCAGCCCCAGCGGCCGAGGCCCTTGAGCGCCCATTCGTAGGCGATGAGCGCGGGAGCCGCACCGAACGACACCATGTCGGACAGCGAGTCCATCTGCTCGCCAAAGGCGCTCTGGGTGTTGGTCATGCGGGCCACGCGGCCGTCGAGGCTGTCGAGCACCATCGCGCAGAACACGCCGACCGCAGCGAGGTCGAAGCGGCCATTCATGGCCATCACGATGGCATAGAAGCCGCCGAACAGCGCTGCCAGCGTGAAGAGATTGGGCAGGATGTAGATGCCCTTGCGGCGCTTGCGCGTCATCACGCCCGGGGTGCCAGCGGCGTCCTTGCCATCATGCATCAGGCGCACCTCCGGCCGCTGCGGATGCGGCGGTGCATTCAACCATTGGATTCATGGACATGGGATATACGGCGTAGGCGAATGAAACCGTGGAGTGTAGAGCGCCCGGGAGCCGGGGCCCGGGCCCGCAAAGAAAGAAAGGCCACCCGGGCGGGTGGCCTTCCACGGACCGCGTGGCGCTCGCCACGGCGGACAAGGATCAGTTGCGGGTCTGGTCCACGAGCTTGTTCTTGGCGATCCACGGCATCATCGCACGCAGTTGCGCACCCACGACCTCGATCTTGTGGTCGGCCGTGTTGCGGCGGCGGGCCGTCATGCTCGGGTAGTTCAGGCGGCCTTCCTGGATGAACATCTTCGCGTAGTCGCCGTTCTGGATGCGCTTGAGCGCATTGCGCATGGCCACGCGCGACTGCTCGTTGATGACTTCGGGGCCCGTCACGTACTCGCCGAACTCGGCGTTGTTCGAGATCGAGTAGTTCATGTTGGCGATGCCGCCTTCGTAGATCAGGTCCACGATGAGCTTGAGCTCGTGCAGGCATTCGAAGTAGGCCATCTCGGGAGCGTAGCCGGCTTCCACCAGCGTCTCGAAGCCCATCTTGATCAGCTCGACCGCGCCGCCGCACAGCACGGCCTGCTCGCCGAACAGGTCGGTCTCGGTCTCTTCCTTGAAGTTGGTCTCGATGATGCCGGCCTTGCCGCCGCCGTTGGCCATGGCATAGGACAGGGCCAGGTCACGGGCCTTGCCGGACTGGTCCTGGTGCACGGCCACCAGGTGGGGCACGCCGCCGCCCTGGGCGTAGGTGGAACGCACCGTGTGGCCGGGAGCCTTCGGGGCCACCATCCACACGTCCAGGTCGGCGCGGGGCACCACCTGGTTGTAGTGCACGTTGAAGCCGTGGGCGAACGCCAGGGAAGCGCCCTGCTTGATGTTCGGCTCCACGTTGTTCTTGTACACCTCGGCGATCTGCTCGTCGGGCAGCAGGATCATCACGACGTCGGCGGACTTCACGGCCTCGTTCACTTCGAGCACCGTCAGGCCGGCCTTGCCGACCTTGTCCCAGGACGCGCCACCCTTGCGCAGGCCGACCACGACCTTCACGCCGCTGTCGTTCAGGTTCTGGGCGTGCGCGTGGCCTTGCGAGCCGTAACCGATGATGGCCACGGTCTTGCCCTTGATCAGGCTCAGGTCACAGTCCTTGTCGTAGAAAACTTTCATGTTGTTGGCTCCAGGTTGAATCGGTGAAGAAAAGATGTATGGGAAGGTCCGCGTGGCTAGACGCGGAGAATGCGTTCGCCCCGTCCGATGCCGCAGGCGCCGGTGCGCACGGTTTCCAGGATGGCGGTGCGGTCGATGGCCTGCAGGAAAGCATCGTTCTTGGACTGGTCGCCGGTCAGCTCCACGGTGTAGCTCTTCTCGGTGACGTCGATGATGCGGCCGCGGAAGATGTCGGCCATGCGCTTCATCTCCTCGCGTTCCTTGCCCACGGCCCGGACCTTGACCATCATGAGTTCGCGCTCGGTGTAGGAGCCCTCGGTCAGGTCCACCACCTTCACGACTTCGATCAGGCGGTTGAGGTGCTTGGTGATCTGTTCGATCACGTCGTCGGAGCCCGTGGTCTGGATGGTCATCCGCGAGAGGGACGCATCCTCGGTGGGCGCCACCGTGAGGGATTCGATGTTGTAACCCCGGGCGGAGAACAGTCCCACCACGCGCGACAGGGCACCCGGCTCGTTCTCGAGCAGAACGGCAATGATGTGTTTCATGAATGAAGATTCCTCTTTTCGCTGCCCTCCCCTGGGACCGGTAAGCCCCAGGCTCGGCAGACAATAGATTCGTCGAAAGGGCGCCAACCGGAGGGATGGCGCGACAGGGCGACAGCCGGCCCCTGCGGCGCTTCAACGGCTCAGAGATCCTCCGAGCCCAGCAGCATTTCCGTGATGCCCTTGCCGGCCTGCACCATCGGGAACACGTTCTCGGTGGGATCGGTGCGGAAGTCCAGGAAGACGGTCCGGTCCTTGAGCCTGCGGGCCTCGCGCAGCGCGGGCTCCACGTCCTGCGGGCGCTCGATGAGCATGCCGACGTGCCCATAGGCTTCGGCAAGCTTCACGAAGTTCGGCAGCGCGTCCATGTAGCTGTGGCTGTAGCGGCCGGAATACTCGATCTCCTGCCACTGCCGCACCATGCCGAGGTAGCGGTTGTTGAGCGAGCAGATCTTGATCGGCGTGTTGTACTGCAGGCAGGTCGAGAGTTCCTGGATGTTCATCTGCACCGAGCCTTCGCCCGTGATGCAGAACACCTCGCTCTGCGGCTTCGCCAGCTTGATGCCCATGGCGTAGGGAATGCCCACGCCCATGGTGCCCAACCCACCGGAATTGATCCAGCGGCGCGGCTCGTCGAAACGGTAGTACTGCGCCGCCCACATCTGGTGCTGGCCCACGTCGGACGTGATGTACGTGTCCGCATCCCTGGTCATGTTCCACAGCGTCTCGACGACGAACTGCGGCTTGATGACGTCCTGGTTGCCCCGGTCGTACTTGAGGCAGTCGCGGCGGCGCCAGCCTTCGATCGTGTCCCACCAGGAGGACAGCGCGCCCGCGTCGGGCCGCACCGTGGATTCGCGGATCATCGAGATCAGCTCGGTGAGCACTTCCTTGACGTCGCCGACGATCGGCACGTCGACCTTCACACGCTTGGAGATGCTCGACGGGTCGATGTCGATGTGGATGATCTTGCGGTCGTTCTGCGCGAAGTGCTTGGGGTTGCCGATCACGCGGTCGTCGAAGCGCGCCCCCACGGCCAGCAGCACGTCGCAGTTCTGCATGGCATTGTTGGCCTCGATCGTGCCGTGCATGCCCAGCATGCCCAGGAACTTCGGCGAACTCGCCGGATAGGCCCCCAGGCCCATGAGCGTGTTGGTGACCGGGTAGCCCAGCATGTCCACCAGCGTGCGCAGTTCCTGAGTGGCGTTGCCCAGCAGCACGCCGCCGCCGGTATAGATATAGGGGCGCCTGGCGGACAGCAGCAACTGCAGCGCCTTGCGGATCTGTCCGCCATGCCCGCGGCGGACGGGGTTGTAGGAGCGCATCTCCACGCTCTGCGGATAGCCGTGGTAGGGCACCTTCCTGAAGGAGACATCCTTCGGGATGTCCACCACCACGGGGCCGGGCCGGCCGGTGCGGGCGATGTGGAAGGCCTTCTTCAGGGTCTCCGCGAGGTCCCGCGTGTCCTTGACCAGGAAGTTGTGCTTGACGATGGGGCGCGTGATGCCCACGGTGTCGCATTCCTGGAAGGCATCCAGGCCGATCGCCGGCGTGGGCACCTGGCCGGAGATGATGACCATGGGAATCGAATCCATGTAGGCCGTGGCGATGCCGGTCACCGCGTTGGTGAGGCCGGGGCCGGAGGTCACCAGCGCCACGCCCACGTCGCCGGTGGCGCGCGCATAGCCGTCCGCCGCGTGCACGGCGGCCTGCTCGTGCCGCACCAGCACGTGCTGGATGGTGTCCTGCTTGTAGAGGGCGTCGTAGATGTAGAGCACGGCCCCGCCCGGGTAGCCCCACATGTACTGCACGCCTTCGGCCTGCAATGCCTTGATGAGGATTTCGGCCCCCATGAGGTCCTGGGGAGCAGCGGAGATGCCGGAGGTGTGGGTTCCGCCCGCCTGCGCGGCGGTGGATGCCGAAGAGAGCTCGGCCCTGGAGATTTCCATGATCAACCTTTGTGAATTTCTCTGACGAAAAACCTAGGGTGCTCCTTGCAAGGTTCTTGTGGAACCAGCGTGGAACTTGAGGCCTCGGACATGGGCGAAATGATGGATGCGCCGGACCGGGACCCGTTTGCCTTTTTGAATTGCAGGGCGGATTATGGCACTGCCGACCTGCCCGATGGCACGCCCGGCCCAAAAAACATCACGCCGATGCGATAATGCACGCCGAACACCCGCCGCCGCGCTGCGCGCCAGGCGGCCCTCCTCCCCTGCCCTTCCCGGGCCCCGACCTCTCTTGGCGACCGAACAGGAACTGTCCGACTTTCTCAAAAGCGTGGAAAAGCGAGCCTTCAAGCGCTCGCTCTACCATGTGCGCAACGAGGAAGCGGCATTGGACATCGTCCAGGACAGCATGCTCAAGCTGGCCGAGCACTATGGGGACAAGCCGCCGGCGGAGCTGCCCATGCTGTTCCAGCGCATCCTGTCCAACTGCACCCTGGACTGGTTCCGGCGCCAGAAGACACGCAATGCGCTCTTCTCGAACATGAGCGATTTCGAGGGGCCGGGCGAGGACGGCGACGATTTCGACCTGCTGGAAGCCTATTCGGGCCCCGAGGACAGGCAGACGTCGCAGAGCGCGGAAGATCTCGTGCGCCGTGCCCAGGTCTTCCGGGACATCGAATCCGAGATACAGGAGTTGCCCGCCCGTCAACGGGAGGCGTTTTTGATGCGTTACTGGGAAGAGATGGATGTTGCGGAAACGGCGGCGGCCATGGGCTGCTCGGAAGGCAGCGTCAAAACCCATTGTTTCCGCGCCATCCAGACCCTCAGCAAGGCACTGAAGGCACGAGGAATCGAACTATGAACTCCACTTCCCAATCCCTTTCCGTCCAGGAAGCCGGCGCGGAGCGATTCGCCCGCCGCGTCACCGCGCGCCTGTCCGAGGGCACGGCGGACATGCCCTACGACATTTCGGAACGCCTGCGGGCCGCCCGCGTCCAGGCCGTTTCCCGCCGCAAGCGGGTGGCGTCGGTTCCCGTGCTGCAGACGACGGGCGCGACCGCCGTGTTCGGCAGCAAGGGCAGCGCCACCCTGGGCGGGGGCGGGGAAGGCCGGACCTGGTGGCGCGCGCTGGTGTCCGCCATTCCCCTGACGGCCCTGGCCGTCGGCCTCGTGGTCATCAACGTGTCCCAGGAAGAGAAGGGCATGAACGAGGTGGCGGAAGTGGACGCGGCCCTGCTCACCGACGACCTCCCACCGTCCGCCTATGCCGACCCGGGCTTCCTGCAGTACCTCAAGACCACCGCACAGACCCCGAAACGCTGATTCCCTTTCCTGCATGCCCATAGCCTCGCTCGCCGCTCCACGACTGATGCCAGCCACCGTGCTGGCTTTCGCATTGCTGGGCGCGCTGTCCGTGCTGGGCTGGCAGGCGTGGAAACAGGCGGGCATGGCGCCCAGCACGCCGCTGCCGGCCGAGGCCCTGGCCAGCAAGCACACGGCCCGCGGCCCCGAAGTCCGCTTCGCCGCCCCCGACCCGGACGGCGCAGGTACGGGGCCGTCGTGGAACGAACTCACCGCCGCGCAGAAGCACGCCCTGGCCCCGCTGGGCGTTCGCTGGGCCACGATGAGCGAGGCGCAGAAGCGCCACTGGCTGACGCTGGCCGCATCGTTCCCGCACCTGTCCGCGCACGAGCAGCAGAAGCTGCAGGCCCGCATCACCGACTGGGCCAGCCTGAGCGGCCAGCAGCGCAGCCAGGCCCGGCTGAACTACGCCCTGACGAACAAGCTGTCCGTCGATGACAAGCGCGCCCAGTGGGAGGCCTACCTGGCGCTGAGCGAGGAAGAGCGCAGGCAGCTGGCGGCCCACGCTGCGCCCCGGCCAGCGGGCGCCGCGACCGCGATACGCCCGATATCCCCGCGCAAGCTGGCCCGGGTGCCGGCCGCGACCGCCGCGGCGAACCGCGCCAACGCCCCCAAGATCCCTGCGCCGCCGGCTTCGCACCCCATGCAGGCACTGCCCGTGATCGTGGCACCTGCCGCGGTGCTTCCGGCTTCCGCAGCGGCGGTCGAGACGCAGCCCGTGGCAGTGCCCAGTGCGGTGGCCGGGCCATTGCCGCCCCTGTCCTCGGCATCCGAGCCTGTCGCGCCCTCCGCACCGGCGGCGGCACCGTCCTCCCAGGAATCCAGGGACAGCGAGTCGCAGTATGCGCCGCAATAATCCGGGGATGCCCTCCACGACATCCTCCGGCCTCGAAACGCCTCTTTCCGAAGCGCCGCCCCACGCCAGCCCGGGTTCATCCGCCCCCCTGCGCGCCCCGTCGCTGCGCAGGCGCATGGCCTGCTGGGTTTACGAGGGCATCCTGATGTTCGGGGTGGTCTTCATTTCCGGCTATCTCTTCGATTCGCTCAGCCAGTCACGCCACGCGCTGGATCTCCGCGCGCTGCGCATGGGGTTCCTGTTCGTGGTCTTCGGCATCTATTTCACCTGGTTCTGGGCCAAGGGCCAGACGCTGGCCATGAAGACCTGGCACATCCGGCTGCGGGACCGCCACGGCGCCCCGGTGACGCAGGCACGGGCGCTCTGGCGCTACGTGCTGAGCTGGCTGTGGTTCCTGCCACCGCTCGCCATCGTCGGCCCGCTGGGGCTGGGTGCGGGCGAGATCACCGTCATCACCCTGGGCTGGGTGGCCGTCTGGGCCCTCCTCAGCCGCTTCCACCCGCAGCGCCAGTTCTGGCACGATGCCTTGGCAGGCACCCGGCTGGTGCAGGCCTGACGGAGGGAACCCGGCCGGTACCGCCTGCCGGCCCCTGATCCAGTGCCGCGGCGCCGTCGCGGCCCGCCGCGATACTGCCCGGTCTCCTCTTCTTTCCGTATGAACGCACCGATTTTCGATAATCCCCACAAGGCCCGGCGCGGGCTCGGCCGGATCTGGCACGCGGGCATCCACTCCTGGCACGGCCTGCAGGCCGGCTGGTCCGAGAAGGCATTCCGGCTCGAGGCCATCCTGGCGTGCATCCTGCTTCCGCTGGCCTTCTGGATCGCGCGCAGCTGGGTGGAGGCAGCGCTGCTGTGCGGCAGCGTCGTGCTCGTGCTGATCACGGAGTTGCTGAATTCCGCCGTCGAGGCCGCGATCGACCGAATCGGGCCGGAATGGCATGCGCTGTCCAAGCGCGCCAAGGACATGGGCAGCGCCGCCGTGCTGCTGGGCCTGGTCTTCTGTGCCGCGGTATGGGCCGCGGCGTTGTTCCAGAGGTTCTACGGATGAAAGATCCCGCTTTTTCCCTGTGTGTGTATCTCGGTTCGCGCCCCGGCGGGAACCCCGCTTTTGCCGACGCGGCCGTGGCCGTGGGCGAATGGATCGGCCGCCACGGCGGCCAGCTGGTGTACGGCGGTGGCCGCAGCGGGCTGATGGGCACGGTGGCCGAGGCCACGCGACGGGCCGGCGGGCGGGTCGTGGGCATCATCCCGCAGGCCCTGGTGGACAAGGAACTGGCCAACCAGGCGTGCGACGAACTGCACATCGTGCAGACCATGCACGAGCGCAAGGCCATGATGGCCGAACGCTGCGACGCCTTCGTCGCCCTGCCCGGGGGCATCGGCACGTTCGAGGAGCTTTTCGAGGTCTGGACGTGGCGCCAGCTCGGCTACCACGACAAGCCGCTGGGCCTGCTCGACGTGGACGGGTACTACGGCGGGCTGCTCGACTTCCTGCAGCACGGCGTCCGCAGCGGCCTGATGAGCGACTGGCAGATGGGGCTGCTGTCGGTAGGCTCCGACCCCGACACCCTGCTGCGCACGCTGGTGGAAACCGCCGGCACCCGCCAGGACACCGTGCCGCTGCGCACGGTGATCTGAAGGCAGGCGGGGCGCCTGGCGCGCCCCGGCACAGTAAACGGCCTCCGCCTCAGACGGCCGCGTCGTCGAGGTCGCCCGTGCGGATGCGCACCACCCGCTCGACTTCCGTCACGAAGATCTTGCCGTCGCCGATCTTCCCGGTGCGCGCCGCCGTGACGATCGCATCCACGCAGCGGTCCACGTCCTCGCTCTTGACCACGACCTCCACCTTCACCTTGGGCAGGAAGTCCACCACGTACTCGGCACCGCGGTAGAGCTCGGTGTGGCCCTTCTGCCGGCCGAAACCCTTGACCTCCGTCACGGTCAGGCCGGTGACGCCGCATTCGGCCAGCGCCTCGCGGACCTCTTCGAGCTTGAAGGGCTTGATGACGGCGGTAATCATTTTCATGGCGGGAACTCCTCGAAACGTGATGCCGGCGGACGCTGCCTGGCCCTGGGGGGGCCGCCGCTGCGCCGCGGACGGATGCTCACGGGCCGTCAGGCCCGGAAACGGTTGGTGATCGGATAGCGCCAGTCCTTGCCGAAGCTGCGGCGGGTGACGCGGATGCCGACGGGGGACTGCCGGCGCTTGTACTCGTTGACCTGGATGAGCCGGGTGACGCGCTCGACGTCCGCGCGCGCATAGCCTGCAGCGATGATGGATTCGATGGGCTCGTCGTTTTCCATGTAGCGCCCGACGATGGCGTCCAGCACCTCATAGGGCGGCAGGCTGTCCTGGTCCTTCTGGTCCGGCCGCAGTTCGGCGCTCGGCGGACGGGTGATGATGCGTTCGGGAATGGGCGAGGCTCCGGTGCCGAAGGGGTCGTGCGCATTGCGCCAGCGGGCCAAGCCATAGACGGCCGTCTTGGCCACGTCCTTGATGACCGCGAAGCCGCCGGCCATGTCGCCGTAGAGCGTGCAATAGCCCGTGGCCATTTCGCTCTTGTTGCCGGTGGTGAGCACGACCGCGCCGAACTTGTTGGACAGCGCCATGAGCAGCGTGCCGCGGATGCGCGCCTGCAGGTTTTCCTCGGTGGCGTCTTCCGCACGCCCGGCGAACTCGGATGCGAGCGCGGCCTTGAAGGCCTCGAACTGCGGGGCGATCGCGATCTCGTCGTAGCGCACGCCGAGCCGCTCGGCCATGTCGCGTGCGTCGATCCAGCTGATGTCGGCCGTGTAGGGCGAGGGCATCATCACCGCGCGCACCTTGTCGGCGCCGAGGGCATCCACCGCGATGGCAAGTACCAGCGCCGAATCGATGCCGCCGGACAGGCCCAGCAGCACGCCCGGGAATCCGTTCTTGCCCACGTAGTCGCGCACGCCCAGCACCAGTGCGCTCCAGAGGTCGGCCTCGGGCGCGGGAATGGGCGCCACGTCGGGTTCGAACCGGAGCACGCCGTCCCCGGCATGCGCCACCACCCGCACCAGCGCCTCGGTGAAGCCCGGCGCACGAACGCCGACGAAGCCGTTGGCGTCCAGCGCGAACGAGCGGCCTTCGAAGACCACCTCGTCCTGCCCGCCCACCAGGTGGGCATAGACCAGGGGCAGCCCCGTTTCAGCGACACGCTCGCGCATGATCTGCTCGCGCTCGGCGCTCTTGCCCAGGTGGAAGGGCGAGGCGTTCAGCGTCGCGAGCAACTGGGCGCCCGCCTGCGCCGCGCGGGCCGCCGGCCCGGGAAACCAGGCATCCTCGCAGATCAGCAGCCCGACGCGCACGCCCTGCACGTCGAACGCGCAAGGTTGCGTGCCCGGGTCGAAATACCGCTGCTCGTCGAACACGGCGTAATTGGGCAGTTCCTGCTTGGCGTATGTCTGCTCGATGCACCCGCCCCGCAGCACGCTGGCGGCGTTGTGGCATCGCTCGGCGCCACCGGCCACGCTGCGCCACGGATGGCCGACCACCACGGCCAGCTCGCCGCATGCCGCAGTGGCCTGCGCGATGTCCTGCAGCGCCCGGTCGCAGGCATCGAGGAACGCGGGACGCAGGAAGAGGTCCTCGGCAGCGTAGCCGCACAGGGCCAGTTCGGGGGTAAGCAGCAGCGCGGCGCCCTGGGCGTGGGCTTCGCGGGCGGCGGAGATGATCTTGCGGGCATTGCCTTCGACATCGCCGACGATGAAGTTGAATTGCGCGATGCTGATGACGAATGGCATGGAAAGGCTGCGGGAAAGGACTCGGGAGATTATGTCATCCGTACCCGCGACGTACGGCACGCCACGTTATCCCCGCGTACGCTGGACAACTCTGTGGATAAGCCGTGGCTTGCGCTGTAGGACGCGGGTAAACCCTTGTGACGATTACAGATTTATTGCAGTGCCGTATTTTTGGGCAGTGGATCGTGCATCTCCACGGCGGGCGGGGGAGATCGCTTTTGCGCCATCATGGACAGGCCGCCTTCCTGCGATGAAGGCCCCCTTCCCTGCTCCCACCTTCGGACCGCCCCGTGAGTGCCTCTGACGATCTTCCGCCATCCCCCGGCGACTACACCCTGCAATGCCATGGCTCGCCCGATGGCGTGGATGCCCGGGAATGGGACGCCCTGCTACAGGCCCAGGATGCACCGACACCGTTCATGCGGCACGCCTACCTGGCGGCATTGCATGCCAGCGGCAGCGCGGTGCCGGAATCCGGCTGGTCTCCGGTGTTCTGCACGCTGCGCCGGTCGGGCATGCTGGTGGGCGCGTGCGTGCTGTACGCGAAGCCCCATTCCTATGGAGAGTACGTGTTCGATCATGCGTGGGCCCACGCGTATGCCCGGCATGGCGTGGAGTACTACCCCAAGGCGGTGGTCGCGGTACCGTTCACCCCGGTGCCCGGTGCACGGCTGCTGGCGGTGGACGACGCCGCGCGCAAGGTGCTCGTCCAGGCGCTGGTGCAGTGGTGCGAGGAAGCGGGCATGTCGTCGCTGCACCTGCTGTTCGCCGCGCCGCAGGATGTGGAGGCCGCCCGCGCGGCAGGGCTGATGCTGCGGCAGACGGTGCAGTTCCACTGGCGCAATGCCGATCCGGCCACGGGCGCGGCCTTCGACACGTTCGACGCATTCCTCGCGACGCTCTCGCAGGACAAGCGCAAGAAGATCCGCCAGGAGCGCCGCCGCGTGGCGGATGCCGGCGTGACCTTCCGCTGGGCACGCGGCAGCGGCATCAGCCCGCAGGATTGGGATTTCTTCTACCGCTGCTACGAGCGCACCTATTGGGAACACGGCAATCCGCCGTATCTCACGCGCGATTTCTTCCAACGGATGGAGCACGACATGCCCGAGGCGTGGCTGCTCTTCGTGGCGGAGCGTGCCGGCGAGCCGATCGCCTGCAGCCTGGTCGCACTGGGGAAGGATGCGGGCCCGCACGGCCGCATGGTGGCGTATGGGCGTTACTGGGGCGCGCTGGAGCGCGTGGACTGCCTGCATTTCGAGGCGTGCTACTACCAGCCGCTGGCCTGGTGCATCGCGCATGGCGCCGGCCGCTTCGAGGGAGGAGCGCAAGGCGAGCACAAGATGGCCCGGGCGCTGATGCCGGTGGCGACGTCCAGCGCGCACTGGCTGGCGCATCCCGGGTTCGCGGCGGCGGTGGAGGATTTCCTGCACCGCGAAGGCCGGGGCGTGCAGGGCTACCTGCATGAACTGGAAGCGCACAGTCCCTTCCGGGCTGCGGACAGCTCGCAGCACCGGGACTGAGGGATGCCCGGCGGGCCGCCGGGCCGATGGTGTCAGTTGGCTGCGACGGAGCGCACGAGGCCCATCTCGGAGCTGCTCAGCAGCGATTCGATGTCCATGACGATCAGCATGCGCTCGCCCAGCGTGGCGATACCGGTGACGAAGGCGGAATCCACCTGGCCCTGGAACTGCGGAGCGGGACGGATCGCCTCGGCGGAGAGTTCCACCACGTCCGCCACTGCATCCACCACCGCGCCCAGGACCGTTCCGCCGACGTTCAGGATGATGACGACGGTGAAGTCGGTGTACTCGGCCTGCGCGCAGTTGAGCTTCAGGCGCAGGTCCACGATGGGAACGATCACGCCGCGCAGGTCGATCACGCCCTTGATGAATTCCGGCGCATGCGCCATGCGCGTCGGTTGCTCGTAGGAGCGGATTTCCTGCACGCGCAGGATGTCGATGCCGTATTCCTCCTGGCCCAGGCGGAAGGTCAGGTACTCCGCGGGCGGAGTGGCGGCTTGGGCTCCCGAGCGGTGCTGGGCGGCAGAAGGGGTGGACAGCATGGCGGATCCTTTGGTGAAGCGGGTCTGGTGCGCGGCCGGGCTACGCGATCCGGCACGTTTATCACATTGTCGGGGCAAAATTGCAGCCCGTCGTTACTTGTGGTCACATTTAAGCATTTTCCCACCCTGCGGACTGTCGGAACAGATCCCGACTGCGCGCCGTTGCGAAGGCCCCACGGCAGCGCAAGAGGCAGGCCCCCCCGCCCCTCCCAGGGGGTCGGGCCCTGCCACTCAGGCCGGCAGCAGCTTCACGCCGGTCTTGGCCTGCAGCGCCTCGAAGTCCACGCCCGGCGCCAGTTCCACCACTGTCAGACCCTCGGGCGTCACGTCCATGACGGCCAGGTCGGTGATGATGCGATCGACCACGCCGACGCCCGTCAGGGGCAGCGTGCAGGCCGGCAGGATCTTCAGGTCTTCAGTACCGTCCTTCTTGCGGGCCACGTGCTCCATGAGCACGATCACGCGCTTGACCCCGGCCACGAGGTCCATGGCACCGCCCATGCCCTTGACCATCTTGCCCGGGATCATCCAGTTGGCCAGGTCGCCCTTCTCGCTGACCTGCATGGCACCCAGGATCGAGAGGTTGATCTTGCCGCCGCGGATCATGGCGAACGACTGGTCGCTGCCGAAGATGGACGAACCGGGAATGGTGGTCACGGTCTGCTTGCCGGCGTTGATGAGGTCGGCGTCCACCGCGTCCTCGGTCGGGAACGGGCCGATGCCCAGCATGCCGTTCTCGGACTGCAGCCACACTTCCTTGTCGCCGGTGTGGTTGGCCACCAGCGTGGGAATGCCGATGCCGAGGTTCACGTAGAAGCCGTCTTCCAGCTCCCGCGCCGCGCGCGCGGCCATCTGGTCTTGGGTCCAGGGCATCTCAGGCTCCTTCTTTCTTGTTGGCGGGCACGGTGGGCACCACGGGAATGTCGGCTGCGACGGCGGCCTGCGCGATCACGGCCTGGGCCTCGACCTTGGCGGCGACGGCATCGACGGGCGCGGCGGCGCTCACGGTGCGCTTTTCGATGCGTTTTTCAGGGTTGGGGTTGTGCACGATGCGGTGCACGTAGATGCCGGGCAGGTGTACGTCGTCCGGGGCGATCTCGCCGGTCTCGACGATCTCCTCCACCTCGACGATGCAGAGCTTGCCTGCCGTGGCCGCTGCCGGATTGAAGTTGCGCGCCGTGAGGCGGAACTGCAGGTTGCCCGACTTGTCGGCCCGGTGCGCCTTGACCAGCGACACGTCGGGCACGAGGGAGCGCTCCATCACGTAGGTTTCGCCATCGAACTCGCGCAGTTCCTTGCCCTCGGCCACCATGGTGCCCACGCCGGTCTTGGTGAAGAAGGCCGGGATGCCCGCGCCGCCGGCGCGCAGCTTCTCGGCCAGCGTGCCCTGGGGCGTGAATTCCAGCTCCAGTTCCCCCGCGAGGTACTGGCGCTCGAACTCCTTGTTCTCGCCCACATAGGATGAAATCATCTTTTTGATTTGCCGCGTCTCCAGCAGCTTGCCCAGGCCGAAGCCGTCCACGCCGGCGTTGTTGGAGATCACGGTGAGGCCCTTCACACCGCTGTCGCGCAGGGCGTCGATCAGCGCCTCGGGGATACCGCAGAGCCCGAAACCGCCGACGGCCAGCATCTGGCCGTCGGCCACGACGCCCTTGAGCGCCTCGGCCGCGGAGGGGAAAAGCTTGTTCACTTGGAGACTCCTCAACAACAAGGTGGATGGCCGCTACGATACTACGTATATCGTTACGTAGTTTTCCCTAAATACTTCCATGGATGTCGCCGATTACCGCCTCGCGTTCGACATGGCCCCGGTGGGCCTGGTCATCTCGCGCAACCGCACCATGGTGGACTGCAACCGGCAGGTGTGCGAGATGTTCGGCGCCTCGCGCGAGGTGCTGATCGGCCAGTCGTTCCGCATTCTCTACCCCAGTGCCGACGAGTACGAGCGCCTGGGCCGGCGCATGGAGCCCATCCTGAATGCAAAAGGACACTACGCGGACAACCGCATCATGCGCCGGACCAGCGGCGAGGTGTTCTGGTGCCACGTGTCGGGCCGGGCGCTCAACCGGGAGGACCCGCACGAATCGGGCATCTGGAGCTTCGAGGACCTGAGCTCGCAGCGCCCGGTGAAGGCCGAACTGACGGGCCGCGAACGCGAGGTGGCCGCGCGGCTGCTGGACGGAATGACCTCCAAGGAGATCGGCCGGGCGCTGGACATCAGCCATCGCACGGTGGAGATCTACCGGGCGCGCCTGATGCGCAAGTACGGCGCCTCGACCGCCGCAGATCTGGTACAGAAATTGATGGTCGGCTGAGGGCGGGGACCAAGCCGGGCAACACTTGGTTGCATTTGCTCCCCTGTGGTGGGGTTCGTAACTGCCGGGCTGGCAGATAACTTTCGCGCCTTCCCCACCCACGGCCCTCCTCCTGCCATGACCCATTCTGTTGCATCTCTCCGGAAGGCCGCTGCCTTCGCCGCGTTCGCCGCATTCGCCGCGGCATCCCTCACTGCCTGCGGCGGCGGTGGTGGCGGTGGCGAGCTGACCCCGGCGCCTGGAAGCTCGCCCTCGCCCTCGCCCTCGCCTTCTCCATCCCCTTCCCCTTCGCCTTCGCCATCCCCTTCCCCTTCCCCTTCGCCTTCGCCGTCTCCATCTCCGTCGCCGGCACCCGCGCCGTCTGCCGACAGCTCCGCCGCCTGCTACAACGTGGCGGACTACAACGAAGGCACCGTGCTCGTGGAAGAAGGCATCGGCAGGATGCAGGGCCAACCCGACGTCACCTTCACGCGCACGACTACCACCGGTGGCAGGCAGGACTTCGCCGGCGCACGCCCAGTGATGTTCATACCGCGCTCAAATGTCGAACAGGGAGACAACCGGGAATTCCGGGATCTGGCGAACGGCAACGAGTTGGTCTATGGTGTGGTCTCGGACCTGTCCACGCAGGTCACGACCCTGGTGAACGACCCTCCCATCTCCACGCCCATCGACATGCGCCCCGGGCAGACCGTGGAACGCAACTACACGACCCGGACCACGATCGTCGCGAAAGCGGACAACAGCACGACGACGGTCACTTCCACCGTGCAGGAACGCTTCACCTACACCGGTCTGCAGACTCTGCAAACCGCGATGGGCACGTTCAACGTCTGCAAGTTCAATACGGACCAGGTCATCGTCTCCGCGACCAGCGGCACGGTGCAGGCCAACTTCCAGCTCTGGACGGTGGCGGACGGCCCGTACCGCGGTCGCACAATCAAGATTGCCAGTTCGGCTTCCAACGGGCTCCCCTCGACCACCGAGCTGACGAAAATCACCTACACATCGAAGTGATGGCAGGCCGCGGGCCCGGGCCGGGCCCGGACCGCGTCAATGGAGCTTGAGCCGGCCGGACACGCGCTGCTGCAGCAGCCGTGCCAGGGCCAGCACCACCGTCTTGCCGGTGCCCAGGATGGCGCGGTGGTGGTTCAGGTGCAGGGAGATGTACATCCACTTGGCGATCAGGCCTTCGACGAAGAAGTTGCGGCCGCCCAGGCCGCCCATGAGGTTGCCGACCCCCTTGTTGTCGCCCAGCGAGACCAGCGAGCCGAAGTCCTTGTACACGAAGGGTTCCGTCACCTCCCGCTCGCGCAGCAGCGCACCGAGCACCTTCGCGAGGTAGTCCGCCTGCTGGTGGGCGGCCTGCGCGCGGGCGGGCACGGTCTTGCCATCGACCCACGGGCAGGCGGCGCAGTCGCCGAAGGCCAGCACGTCGGGCGCCGAGGTGCGCAGGCGGTCGTCCACGATGAACTGGTTGAGCCGGTTCACCTCCAGCCCCAGGCGGGCATTGCCCTCCGCCGCCTTGATGCCGGCGGCCCAGACCACCATGTCCGCAGGAATCTCTCCGTTGGGGGTGACCAGGGCGCCACGGCGGATCTCGGTCACGCGCGTGCCGGTGAGCACCTGCACCTGCTTGCGGCGCAGCGCCACTTCGGCCTGCGCGGAAATCTTCTCGGGCAGGCCGCCCAGGATGCGGCTGCCGCCTTCGACCAGGGTGATGTCCAGGCGAAAGCGCTGGCTGCTGCCCAGGCTTTCGAGCAGTTCGGCATAGGCCTCCAGCAATTCGGCGGACAGCTCCACGCCCGTCGCGCCCGCGCCCACGATGGCGATCGACAGCGCCCGGCTTTCGGAAAACGAGGCCCGCGCGCAGGCGCCCAGCCAGTCGGTATGGAAGCGCTGCGCATCGCGCACGTTCTCGAGCAGGTAGGCATGCTCGATGCCGGGCGTGCCGAAAGCGTTGGAGCCGCTGCCGATGGCCAGCACCAGCCGGGTGTAGCTCACCGTGCGGCGCGGCACCAGCAGTTCGCCCTCGGCGTTGCGGATCTCGCCCAGCTCGATGGTCTTGCGCGCCGCGTCCAGCCCCACCAGGTCGCCGATGGCGAAGCCGAAATGGTTGCGCCGCGCCAGCACGGGGTAGGACAGCCCTTCCTGGTGGGCGTCCAGTGTGCCGGCGGCCACTTCGTGCAGGGTGGGCTTCCAGATGTGGAAAGGCGAACGGTCCACCAGAAGCACGCGTTCGCGGCCCTGCTTCGCACCGAG
Organism: Paracidovorax oryzae ATCC 19882; assembly: GCF_000687165.1. Taxonomy (GTDB): domain Bacteria; phylum Pseudomonadota; class Gammaproteobacteria; order Burkholderiales; family Burkholderiaceae_C; genus Paracidovorax; species Paracidovorax oryzae. Next base: position 301,558 of record NZ_JMKU01000001.1, read on the forward strand.
GCTGCGCCCGAGGCGCGCCGCCAGTTCCAGCCCGCCGGCCCCGCCGCCCACGATCACGATGTCGGAATGCATACCTGCTCCCCACTTCTTTGCAATCGGGAGAGTTTATGAGGGTTTCCCCGCAGATGAGAAACCAGTGACGAAAAAGGAAAAGACCAGCGCAGCCCAAGGATAGGCGCACTGGCCGGGGCTACAGCACAGCCTCCCCGAGATCAGCCGTAGGTAGCGCGCTCGAATGCCTCGTAGCCGGCCATGAAAGGCGTCTCCACGAAGGGCAGCGACTGCGTCATGAAGAGGCCCGCAATCCCGGATTGGAGGTCGATCCAGTAATGCGAATTGCAGACACCGGCCCATGCCACCGACCCCGCACGCCGCATGCCGGGTACGTTCTGCTCTACGCGCATGAAGCCGAAGCCATGGGTCTTGGGGATGCCAGCAAACGGCTTGAAATCGGCCGACAGCGGCGACGCCGAGATCAGGTCCTGAAAATTGAGGCCATCAGGCATCTGGTTCTTCAACATTTCTGCAGCAGCGGCTTCACTGATCACTTTCTTGTCGCCCAGGCTGCCCCGGTTCAGGATCAGCCGCAGAAACTTCGCATAGTCGCGCGGCGTGGAATACAGCGCGTGGCCCATGCCGTACGAATCCGTCGTGGCCGGCGGGGCGAGCGGGAAGGCCCCGAACTTGCCATCGGCGCCGCGAAAGCTCACCGTGGCAAGGCGGCTCTTCATGTCATCGCGCAAGACCACATCGGTATCCCCCATGCCCAGCGGATCGAAGATGTTGGTGCGCAGGAAGTCCGCGATTTTCTGCCCGCTGACGCGCTCGACGACCAGACCCAGCCAGTCGATCGACACACCATAACCCCAGCGCGTGCCGGGGTCGGTCATCATCGGGTACTCGCTCAGCAGGGCCGCCTGGAGATTCGTGGATGCCAATATCCCGCGCCCTCCTGTGGCTTTGAGATAGGCCGCTTCGCCGGGTTGCCAGAACTCGTATTCCAGTCCCGAGGTGTGAGTCGCCAGGTGGCGGATCGTGGCCTGGGTTTTGGGTGCGCGGAACACGGGGCGACCGGAAGGGTCGTAGCCATCCAGCACCTTGACGCCGGCAAATGCGGGCAGCACCTTTTCCACCGGGGTGTCTATCGACAGCAAGCCACGATCGATCAGGATCATGGCGGCCAGCGAACCGATGGCCTTGGTCGCCGAGAATATCGCCATCACGGTATCCAGATCCGCAGGCCGCCCGGTCGCGGCATTGCCCGCTGCGCCGCTGAACGGCGTTCCATCGGCGTTGACGACCATGCCCACCAGGAAGGGCGCCTGATTCCCGCTGACCGACCGGTCGAGCACCGCTTGCAGCGCGGCCTTTTTGCCCGCCACGTCGAGCCCGCTCCCGCCACCTCCGCCGCAGGCAGCAAGGGTCGAACCGGCCAAGGCTGTTCCGAGCAGGGTCCCGAAGCGCCGCCGTGAGAGCCCCAGGCCCACCGTGGCATCGACTGCCTGTTGCGGAGGAACGGTGGCTGTGCTGAATTTGCCATGCATGTTGTCTGTCTCCAAAGTCATTGTTCGAGCACCGAAAAGTGCGGGAACCACTTTGTTCGACTCCGGGCGTTCAGAACCGGCGCCGTGTGCCATTTTTCTGGCCACTGGGTGCCAGGCAGAACGGTTGCGGCGGGTTTGAGGGCATACCCCGATTCCTCGGGCCAGTCCGTGGACCGACAGTGGCCTCCATGACCGCAGATCAACGGTTTCAACTTTGGTCCACCGATGATGTCGACCCCAGGCGCCGGCTCGAATACTGGATAGATTCGATCTGCCACTTCTATCTGGAAATGAGTTCGATGCCGGACCTGGATGATGGCTTCTTTGGCCGCATCGAACTGTTCGCACTGGAATGCATCACGCCGACGCGTGCGACCGGCGCCGCGCAGTCGATCCGGCGAAATCGGCTGGATATCGAGCGCTCCGAGCGGAACTCCTACTACCTGATCTCACAGGAAAGCAGCGCCTGGCGCATCCTGCACGCGGGGCAGGATCGTCTCGTGCAGCCCGGGGAGTCGGTGTTGGTGGACTCACGCCTCCAGTACGAATTCCAGTTTCCGGCGGGTCTGGATGTGCTTTCGACGGCTTTGCCCGTGGGGTGGGTGGAGCGGTGGTTGCCGGCACCGTCGAAGATGCTGGCAATACCACTGCAAGGCCAGCACGGCTGGGGCATGGCCTTGCGTGGCATGCGCCAAGCCCTTGAACCATCTGCCTTGACGGGGCTGTCCCTTCAACCCCGATCCGCCGAAGACCAATTGGGCTTGCTGCTGGGGCTGGCCAGCGGCCAGCTGGGCGAAGCGCCCGCGCGGGCCGATGCCATCGTGGCGCGCTGCGAGGCACGCATGCGGGAACGCCTGTCCGAGCCGGGGCTGACCGCCGAAGACATCGCAAAGGATGCCGGCACCTCCTTGCGAAATCTGCACCGGGCGTTCGCATCCCAGAGGCGAACCTTTGCCAGCAGTCTGCGGACGATGCGTCTTGCAGAGGCGGCACGGATGCTGGCTGACTCCCGTTTCAGCCGCGTCACGATCGGCGAGATCGCGCGCCGGTGCGGCTGCATGGAACCCTCGCATTTCACGCGCCATTTCCGTCATAGCTACAAGATCAGTCCCAAGGCCTTTAGAGACCGGTGACCGAAGGGCAATCCAACCGGTGAAGCCATCGCCCCATGTCAGCGCACCAACCCGCGGGGCAGCGGCACGGTCCTGCCATTGAGGTTCGACCGGCCCGACTGCAACTGGACGGTGCTGGCAAGGTCAGCAGCTTCACCCACGGGGCCTGCCCCCATGGAAAAAGCCCGCCGCCTGTGACCAGGCGCGGGCTTTGCAGAGGACGGCGGCCCAGGCAGCCGCATCAGCAGATCATGGGTCAGCGCAGATCAAAACGGTCCAGGTCCATCACCTTGGCCCAGGCGGCCACGAAGTCCTTAATAAACTTCTCCTTCGCGTCGGAACTGGCGTACACCTCAGCCAGGGAGCGCAGCACGGCGTTGGAGCCGAAGACCAGATCGACGCGCGTGCCGGTCCACTTCTTCTCGCCGGTCTTGCGGTCGCGGCCCTCGAACAGGTCGCCCGCGGCCTTCCACTCGGTGGACATGTCCAGCAGATTGGCGAAGAAGTCGTTCGTCAGCGCGCCGGGCGTGGCGGTGAACACGCCGTGCGCGGCGCCGCCCACGTTGATGTTGATGGCGCGCAGGCCGCCGACCAGCACCGTCATCTCGGGCGCCGTGAGGGTCAGCAGCTGGGCCTTGTCCAGCAGCAGCACCTCGGCCGGCACGCTGTAGCGGGCCTTGGTGTAGTTGCGGAAGCCATCGGCCACCGGCTCGAGCACGGAGAACGATTCCACGTCGGTCTGGTCCTGGCGGGCATCGGCACGGCCCGGGTTGAAGGGCACGGCCACGGCCACGCCGGCAGCCCTGGCGGCCTGCTCCACGCCGGCAGCGCCGGCCAGCACGATCAGGTCGGCCAGCGAGATGCGCTTGTCGCCATCGGCGCCCTTGTTGAATTCGCGCTGGATGCCTTCGAGCACGCCCAGCACGCGGGCCAGTTGATCGGGCTGGTTGACGGCCCAGTCCTTCTGGGGTGCCAGGCGGATGCGCGCACCGTTGGCGCCGCCGCGCTTGTCGGAGCCGCGGAAGGTGGAGGCCGAAGCCCAGGCGGTGCCGACCAGCTCCTGCACGGTGAGGTCCGAGGCCAGCACGCGTTCTTTCAGCGCGGCCACGTCGGCGGCATCGACCAGGTCGTGGGTGACGGCCGGGATCGGGTCCTGCCAGACCAGCTCTTCCTTCGGCACTTCGGGGCCGAGGTAACGGGCGCGCGGGCCCATGTCGCGGTGGGTCAGCTTGAACCAGGCGCGGGCGAAGGCTTCGGCGAAGGCCTGGGGGTTCTCCAGGAAGCGGCGCGAGATCTTTTCGTAGGCGGGATCGAAGCGCAGCGACAGGTCGGTCGTGAGCATGGTCGGCACGCGCTTCTTCGACGGGTCGTGCGCGTCGGGGATGGTCGCGGGAGCGTTCTTCGCCTGCCACTGGTGGGCGCCGGCGGGGCTCTTGGTGAGTTCCCATTCGAACTTGAACAGGTTCTCGAAGAATTCGTTGCCCCACTGGGCGGGCGTGCTGGTCCAGGTGACTTCCAGGCCGCTGGTGATGGCGTCGCCGGCCTTGCCGGAGCCGAAGCTGCTGGCCCAGCCCAGGCCCTGCTGTTCCAGGCCCGCGGCTTCCGGCTCGGGCCCGACGTGGTCGGCGGAGCCGGCACCGTGGGTCTTGCCGAAGGTGTGGCCCCCGGCGATCAGCGCGACGGTCTCTTCGTCGTCCATGGCCATGCGGGCGAAGGTCTCGCGGATGTCATGGGCGGCGGCCACCGGGTCGGGGTTGCCCTCGGGGCCTTCGGGGTTCACGTAGATGAGGCCCATCTGCACGGCGGCCAGCGGGTTCTCGAGCACGCGCTCCTTCTCGTGGCCGTGCATGGCGGGTTCGGCCACCAGGGTGCCGTCGCCGGGCGTGCCCTTGCCGTAGCGCGCATCGCCGCCCAGCCAGGTCTTTTCGCTGCCCCAGTACACGTCCTGGTCGGGTTCCCAGGTGTCCTCGCGGCCGCCGGCGAAGCCGAAGGTGCGGAAGCCCATGGTTTCCAGCGCCACGTTGCCGGTCAGCACCAGCAGGTCGGCCCAGGAGATTTTCTGGCCGTACTTCTGCTTGATGGGCCAGAGCAGGCGGCGGGACTTGTCGATGTTGACGTTGTCGGGCCAGCTGTTGAGGGGGGCGAAGCGCTGCTGGCCCCGGCCCGCGCCGCCGCGGCCGTCCCCCGTGCGGTAGGTACCGGCGGCATGCCAGGCCATGCGCACGAACTGCGGGCCGTAGTGGCCGAAGTCGGCCGGCCACCATTCCTGCGAATCCGTCATGAGGGCGCGCAGGTCGCGCTTGAGGCCTTCGTAGTCCAGCTTCTTGAACTCCTCGGCATAGTTGAAGGAGCCGCCCAGCGGGTCGGACTTGCTCGAATGCTGGCTGAGGAGGTCGAGGCGCAGCTGGTTGGGCCACCAGTCCTTGTTGATCGTGCCACCATTGGCAGCGGCTGCGTGGAACGGGCACTTGGTTGCGTCTTGCGTCATGGGGCGCTCCTTTTGGTGAATGGATGAGCAATCCTATGGGGAAAGCATCGAAAGTGAAAATCAATTGATTTCATACTTTTGATAGCTTTTTAAAACCATCCCATCCCACTCCAGCTCTCGGCCCTCTTCCCTGCCCTTTCCACTTTCACCGTGGCGCGCCGGTAACCGCTGCGCAGGTGCCGTCTCCGGGGCGCCTGCGCCGGCCCGCCGTTCAGCGCGGCCCGGCGATCGACCGGTGCAGCGGCAAGCCGGGCGACTCCATGGTGGTGCGCAGGATGCGGCCATGCGTGGAATCCGTCACGTAGAGCGTGCGCCGGTCCTCGCCGCCGTAGGCGAGATTGGTGGTGGAACTGCCGGGAATGCCGCGCAGCACCCATTCGGGTTCGGCGCGCCCGTTGAGTACCCACACCACGCCCAGGCCCGGGTTCGCGACGAGCAACCGCCCCTGCCCGTCCACGGCCAGGCCGTCCGGGCCGCTGGGGCCGTAGGACGTGAAGAACTGGCTCACCTTGGCCACGCTGCCATCGGGCAGCAACGGCACGCGCCAGACGCAGTTGCCGCGCGTGACGGCGAGATAGAGCACGCGGCCGTCGGGGGAGAGCGCCACGCCGTTGGGACTGGGCACGTTGTGCAGCAGCAGGTCGAGCTGGCCGTTGGGGCGCAGGCGGTAGAGGCGCCCGGACGGGTCGTGCAGGCCGCTCTGCCCCTGGTCGGTGAAGTAGAGATTGCCTTCGGCGTCGAAGACCAGGTCGTTCACGCCCTTGAAGCGCTCGCTGTTGCGGCGCTGCAGGTACGGCGACACACGGCCGGTGGCGACGTCCAGGCGCATCAGCCCGTTCTTGTAGTCGGTGATGAGCAGCGTGCCGGCATCGAGGAACTTCATGCCGTTGGGCTCGCCGTCGTATTCGGCCACGAGGCTCCAGGCGCCCTGCAGGTCGATGCGGAAGATGCGGCCCCAGGGAATGTCGCTCACGTAGAGGTTGCCGGCGTCGTCGAAGACCGGGCCTTCGAGGAACGAGTCGGTGACCGTGCCGCCGCGGTTGGCGTCGGCCCAGTCGCTGCGCTCGGGGCGGCGCAGGGACGCGGGCATGGCCGTGAAGGTTTCCAGGTCACGGATCTGGGGGGCTTGCAGCAGGAACATGGAACGGTTCGCTTTCCTTGGAAATCGTCGGTGTTGGGATCGGGGTCGATCGGCCCGCAGGCGCGCGGCGCTCAGGTTTGAACGCCAAGGCCGTAGAGCCGCGCGGGGTTGTCCACCAGGATGGCGTCCATGGCGGCGTCCGAGCCCGCCCAGGCCCGCAGCAGGTCCACCAGCGCCGCATCGTCCACGGTGCCGGGCGCCTCGGTGGTGTGCGGCCAGTCGCTGCCCCACACCAGCCGCTGCGGCGCGGCCTGCACGAGCGCGCGCCCCAGGGGAAGCGTATCGCCGTATCCGGGGCCGTGCACCGCGGAGCGCATATAGGCGCCCGAGAGCTTGACCCAGGTATTGCCGGCGTCCAGCAGCCGGCGCAGCACGGTGTACGCCGGGGCCGCGGTGCCTTCTGCCGGATCGATGCGCCCCAGGTGATCGATGACCAGCGGCACGGGCAAGGACTGCAGCAGCGGCTCCATCGCGACGATCTGCTCCGGCTGCGCGAACACCTGGATGTGCCAGCCCACGCAATGGGGATGGCGGGCCACCTGCCGCGCCAGGCCGGCCAGCATGCCGGGCGTGGTCTCGCCCCAGGACTGCGGGGAGACGAAGTTGACGCGCAGCCCCCGCACCCGGCGCGCCGCCAGGCGGGCCAGTTCGGCATCGGAAACGCCCTGCCCGACCACGGCCACGCCCCGCGCGCCCTCGCCCAGCTGGTCCAGTGCATCGAGCGTGCAGGCATTGTCGGTGCCGTAGGTGGACGGCGTGACCACCACCGCGCGCGACGTGCCCAGGCGCCGCTGCAGCCGGCGGTACGCGGCCACCGGCGCATCGGGTGGCGTGCGGGGCCAATGCGGCGACGGCGCGAAGCGCCGGTCGAAGACGTGCATGTGGCTGTCGCAGGCCAGCGCGGGCAGCACGCGCGACGGCCGTTTCACGCCCACCGAATGGGGCACGGGTTCAGAAAGTTTGGGCAGGTTCATCGTGTTTCATCGTCGGTCCGCCGCGGGCGAGCCCTGGGCGCGGCCCCTGCACAGGCGCGGCCCAGGCCAGCAGACGCCGCGCAAGGGCCGCCCCGCCGCGCTGGCGTCGTCCCCCTTCCCGCATCGCGCAGCGAGGCGAGAGAAGGGGGAAGGCGCAACGCGCCTCAGGGGGTTGCTCCAGATCTAGTCGAGTTTGATGTTGCCCTTGCGCACCACCTCGCCCCACTTCGCATCTTCCTTCTTCAGGAAGGTGGCGAACTCGGCCGGCGTGGAGCCGATGGGCTGCGCGCCCAGGTCGGTCAGTCGCTGGCGCACCTCGTCTTCCTTGAGCACCTCGGCCAGCGCCTGCTGCAGTTGCGCAGCGACGGGCGCAGGCGTGCCGGCGGGCAGGAACATGCCGTTCCATTCGTAGGCCTCGTATCCGGGAATGGCGGCTTCGGCCACGGTGGGCACCTCGGGCAGGCGCCTGGAGCGCTCGGGCGCGGACACGGCCAGTGCCCGCAGCTTGCCTCCCGTTATCAGCGGATATGTGGCTGCGACGGTGCCGAACATGAAATCCACCTGCCCGCCCATCACGTCCGCGATCGCCGGGCCGCCGCTCTTGTAGGGGACATGCACCATGTCCAGGCCCAATTGCTGGCGGAACAGTTCCGCCGCCAGGCGCTGCACCGTGCCGCTGCCGCCCGAGGCGAAGTTGAGCTTGCCGGGCTGCGCCTTGGCGCGGGCGACCAGGTCGTCCACGGTCCTGAGGGGCGAATCGGCCTTGACGATCAGCACGTTGGGTGCGAGCAGCACCAGCGACAGCGGCTGCAGCGCGGTGCTCGCATACGGCATCCTGGGGAACAGGTGCGGGTTGATGGAGTACGGCGTGGCGTCGTAGAGCATGGTGTACCCGTCGGCCGGCGCCTTGGCCACGAAGCTCGCGCCGATGGTCCCGCTCGCGCCGGCCTTGTTGTCCACGATCACGCTGGTGCCCAGCCTGGCGCCCATGCGGGTGGCGATCACGCGTGCCACCGCATCGGCCGCGCCGCCCGGGGCATAGGGCACGACGATGGTGACCGGCCGTTCCGGGAAGGCGGCATGGGCCAGGCCCGCAGCGAGGGCGACGGCGGCGACAAGGGGCTTGATGAAACGGTGCATGGTGTCTCCTTGCGGTGGTGTTTTCCGTGAGCTGCGCTCATTCAGCTTTCAGGTCCAGGTCCTTGGCGATCTGCGTGTAGGTGGCGACTTCGCGTTCGACCTGCGCGGCGAAGGCCGTGCCGCAGGTGGAGTCGGCATCGAGCCCCAGGCCGCGCAGCTTCTCCGCCGCAGCGGCGCTGCCCGCGAACTCGCGCGCCACTTTCTCCAGTTGCTGCGCGATGGGTTCGGGCAGGCCGGCGGGCGCCAGCACCCCGTACCACGCATCGGCGGAGTAGTTGCCGCCGCCGGCTTCGGCGAACGTGGGCACGTCGGGCAGCAGCGACGAGCGCCTGGGCGACGCCACGGCCAGGGCCGCCAGCTTGCCGCTCCGGATCTGCGGCAGCACCGAGCCCAGCGTGGCGAACGAGCTGTCGAGCTGGCCGCCCATCAGGTCCGTGACCACGGGCGCGGCGCCCTTGTAGGGCACGTGGTTGAGTTTCAGTCCATTGGCCCGGGCGAACATCTCGGTGGCGAAGTGCCCGGAGCTGCCCACGCCCGCGGTGCCCGCCGTGACGCGGCCCGGCTCCTGGCGGGCGCGGGCCATGTAGTCGGCCAGCGTCTTCACGGGCAGGCCCTGCCCCACCACCAGTACCGTGGGGCTGGTCGCCACGGTGCACAGCGGCTTGAAGGACTTCACCGCGTCGAACTTCACCCGCCCGCTGTAGAGGCCCGGGATCATCGTGTGGTTGGTGGCGCCGAAGAGCAGCGTGTAGCCATCCGCCGGCGCGCTGGCCACGGCCTGTGCGGCCAGGATGGTGTTGGCTCCGGGCTTGTTGTCGATGATGAACGGCTGGCCCAGCGTGCGGCTGGCATGGTCGGCGAAGGCGCGCGCCACCACATCGGTGGGACCGCCGGCCGCGAAGCCCACGACCAGCTTGACAGGCTTGGCGGGATAGGCGCCTGCCTGCGCGAGGCAGGCGGCCGAGGCGGCAAAAAGCGTGGCGGCCAGGGCCTTGGGAACGAGAGCAGTGAAGCGAACCGGCGTGGGTCGCCCCGTGCCTGCAGAAATGGAATGCATGCGCATGTCTCCTGTCATGGGCCGCGTCGCGCGCAGCCTCGTTGGATGAATGGTCGCTGGCGCAGGGCACGGCCACGCAGCCGTGCCCTGCCCTTCGGTCACGCCGCCGCGGCAGCGCGCTCCAGCACGGCCAGCAGGTTCTTCGCCGCGCCCACGCCCATGTTCACGTAGGCGTCGCTCGTCACGCCGCCGATGTGCGGGCTCAGGATGAAGTGCTTCTGGCCCTGGAACGGATGGCCGGGCGCCATGGGCTCGACGGCAAAGCTGTCCAGGCCTGCTGCCATCACCTGGCCGGAGCGCACGGCCTCCAGCAGCGCTGCTTCGTCGATCAGGCCGCCCCGCGCGGTGTTCACCACGATCACGCCGCGCTTGCACTGGGCGAGCGTCTCGGCGTTCAGCATGCCGCGGTTCTCTTCCGTCAGCGGGCAGTGCAGCGACACCGCATCCGACTCGCGCCAGAGGGTTTCGAGCGGCACGCTCTGCACGTAGTCCGGCAGGTTCTTCGCGAACGGGTCGAAGCCGATCACGCGCATGCCGAGCGCATCGGCCATCTTCGCGAAGCGCAGGCCGATGGCGCCCAGGCCCACCAGACCCACCGTGCGGCCGCCCAGCTCCAGGCTCTTGTGCGTGGCCTTGTCCCAGTGGCCGGCATGCATGCGGGCATCCAGCTCCACCACCGACTTGGCGCAGGCCAGCAGCAGGGCCAGTGCCTGCTCGGCCACCGCGGCGGCGTTGGCGCCCACGGCGGCCACCACCTCGATGCCGCGCGCTTTCGCCGCCACCTTGTCGATGGTGTCGGTGCCGCTGCCGTGCTTGGAGATCACCTTGAGCGACGGCGCCGCGTCCATCACGGCCGGGCCCACCTTGCCGTAGCGCACGATGATGGCCACCGGGTCGTGCTGCCTGGCCAGGGCGACCAGGTCGTCCTCCGTCGGCGTCTTGCCGGCGTACACGATCGTGAAGTTCGCGAGCAGCTCGAGTGCCTGCTGCGCCAGGTCGGCGCCCGTGACGATAATGGTGCCGGCGCTCACAGCGATTCCCCTTCCTTCAGCACGCCAGCGGCGCGCAACGCTGCGGGCAGCCACTTCGATGCCGTGTCGCCGCGGGCGATCGCCTCGATGCGGGCAGCCTCGTCGGCCACCTTCTTGTCGGCCAGGGCCATCATGGCGGGAGCCTTGGCGCGCTCGATCACGACCACGCCGTCGGCATCGCCCACCACCAGGTCACCCGGGTTCACCACGGCGCCGCCGGCGGAGATGGGATGGTTGATGCGGCCGGGCACGTACTTGGTCGGGCCGGCGGGGTTGAAGCCCGCGCTGAACACGGGGAAGTCGAGCTCCAGGAGCTCGAGCTTGTCGCGGATCGCGCCGTCCACCACCACGCCGGCCAGGCCGCGCTTCTTGCAGGCGCTGAGCATCAGCGTACCCATCAGCGCGGCGGTCTGGTCGCCCTTGCCGTCGATCACGAGCACGTCGCCGGGCTGGGCCAGCGCGATGGCCGCGTGGATCATGAGGTTGTCGCCGGGGCGCACCTCGACGGTGAAGGCCGGGCCCGCGACCTTCATGCTCTGGTGCACCGGGGAGACGCGGGCATGCATGGTGCCGCGGCGGCCGGCCACGTCGGCCAGGATGGCGGCCTGGAAGGTCGCGGCCCTGGCGACGACGTCGGCGTTCACGCGCTCGATGTCGCGGATGATTTCGGGAAGTTGGCTCATGGTGATGTTCGCTGGGTTGAGAAAAAGGAGACGGACCGCGCCCGTTATTCCGCTTTGATGTTTCCGTCCTTGATGACCTTCGCCCATTTGGCGGAGTCGGCCTTCTGCAGGTCGCCCAGTTGCTTGGGCGTGCCGCCGACCAGCGTCACGCCCAGCTTGTCGGCGAGGGCCACGACGGCCGGGTCCTTGAGGGCCTTGTTGATTTCCTGGTTCAGGCGCTGCACCACGGCGGCGGGCGTCCTGGCAGGCGCGAACACGGCCTGCCATTGCTCGACCACGAAGTCCTTCATGCCGACCTCGCCCATGGTGGGCACGGCAGGCAGTGCCTTGAGCCGCTGCGCCGAGGTGACGGCCAGCGCGCGCAGCTTGCCGGCCTGCACGTGCGGCAGCGCGGCGGCCACGGGCGCGAACATGAACTGCACCTGGCCCGCCAGCGTGTCCTGCAGTGCGGGCGTGTCGCCCTTGTAGGGCACGTGGATGAAGCGCGCACCCGTCTGCTGCTGCAGCAGTTCACCCTGCATCTGCAGGATGGTGCCGTTGCCGCCGGAGGCGTAGGCCAGCTGGCCGGGCTGCGCCTTGGCGGCGGCCGCGAGGTCTGCCACGGTCTGGAAGGGCTGGTCCGCGCCCACCACCAGGATGTGCGGAATCGTGCCGATGGTGACCACGGGCTCGAACGCCGCGATGGGGTCGTAGGGCAGCTTGCCCATCAGGTGCGGTGCGATGGCCTGTGGGCCGATCGAGGTGCCGAGCAGGGTATAGCCGTCCGGCGCGGCCTTGGCCACGAAGGCAGCGCCGATGGTGCCGGTGGCGCCCGCGCGGTTGTCCACGATCACGTTGGTGCCCAGGGCCGTGCCCAGGCGTTGCGCTACGGTGCGGCCCAGCACGTCGGTGCTGCCGCCCGGCGGGTACGGCACGACCCAGGTGACGATCTTGCCTGCGGGCCAGTCGGACTGCGCGAGCGCCGGGGCCGTGGCCAGGGAACCCAGCAGCAGCGCACCCGCGGAGGCGATCAGGCCGCGGCGGCCGATGCCGGCAGCGCCACGGGAAGATGTCGATGGATGAAGGAAGTCGGTCATGGCTTGTCTCTCTGTGGTTTCTGTAAAAGTTCAGGGCATGGCCGGCACGGGAGGGAAGCCGTAGAGCGCCGCCGGGTTGTCCACCAGCACGCGCCGCAACGCAGCACCATCGCCCGCCTGCCGCGCCCAGTCGGCCAGGCGATCGACCTGCCGCGCGTCGTCCGGCAGCGGCTGCACGCCGGCCGTGGCCGTGGCGTGGGGCCAGTCGCTGCCCCAGACCACGCGCTGCGGCGCCGCACGCAGGTAGCCGGCGGCCAGCGCATCCAGCGCCGGATCGTCCACCGCATGCCGCTCGCTCACGATGTAGCCGCCGGACAGCTTCATCCAGGCGCGCCCGTCCTGCAGCAGTTCCAGCAGCAGCGCATGGGCGGGGTGGCGGCCGGCGAGCGCGGGCGCAATGCGTCCGAAGTGGTCGAACACCAGCGGCACGGGCAACTGGCGCAGCACGCCCGCCAGCTGCGCCAGCAGGTCCGGGGCCATCAGCAGTTGCAGATGCCAGCCGAGCGGCGCGATGCGCCGTGCCAGCGGCAGCAGGGAATCCACCGTGCCCGACACGCCCAGCGACAGGTTGAGCCGCACGCCGCGCACGCCGGCTTCGTGCAGGCGCAGCAGCTCGGCATCGCTCTCGTGGCCGCCGATCACCGCCACGCCGCGCGCATCGGCGCCCAGCGCAGCCAGTCCTTCCAGCATGCAGCGGTTGTCGGTGCCGTAGGTGGAGGGCGTGACCAGCACGGCGCGCGTGCTGCCGATGCGCCGCTGCAGCGCGCGCAGGTCCTGCACGCCTGCGTCCGGCGGCCGCAGGCGGGCCGCGGGGTCGGCCGGAAAACGGCTGTCATAGAGGTGGACGTGGCAATCGCAGGCGCCCGCAGGCACCGGCGTGCAGGGCGCGGCAGTGCCGGCCGAGAAGCGCACGGGCGTGGCGGGGCTGTCGTCGCGGGCCATGGCGAGCGTCATGCGTCGGCGTCGGATTGCAGCGGACGGAATCAGTCGAGGCTGGCGCCGGAGTCCTTGACGATCTTCGCCCAGCGGGGCACTTCGGCCTTCAGCAGTGCGCTGAACTTCTCCGGCGTGCCGCCCAGCACGTCTCCGCCTTCGGACTTGAGCTTTTCGGCCACGTCCGGCTGGGCCAGCGCCTGGTTGATGGCCTTGTTGAGCGTCTGCACGATGGGCGCGGGGGTGCCCGCGGGCGCCAGCACGCCGTACCACGAGGCAGCCTCGAAATCCTTGTAGCCGGACTCGGCCAGCGTGGGCGTGTCGGGCAACTGGGCCGAGCGCTTGAGGGAGGTGATGGCGATGGCCCGCAGCTTGCCGTTGCGCACCTGGCCCAGCAACGTGGGCACGGCCGACATGTACAGGTCGATCTGCCCGCCCACCAGGTCCGTCATGGCCTGCGAGGCGCCCTTGTAGGGCACGTGGCGCAGCTGGATGCCGGCGGCCTTCTCGGCCAGTTCTCCGGCCAGGTGGGCCACGGTGCCGTTGCCGGAATAGCCCAGCGTGATGCCGTCGGGTTTGGCCTTGGCGGCGGCCACCACGTCGGCGAAGGTCTTGTAGGGCGAGCCGGCGGGTGCGGCCATCACGATCGGCGCGGACGACACCAGCGCCACGGGCACCAGGTCCTTGAGCGGGTCGTACGGCAGCTTGGCGTAGAGCGAGGGGTTGATGGCCAGGTTGCTGGTCTGGCCCATGACGAGCGTGTAGCCGTCCGGCGCCGCCTTGGCTGCAGCGTCCACACCCAGGTTGCCCCCGGCGCCAGGCCGGTTGTCCACCACCACGTTCCACTTGTGCTGATCGGTGAGCTTCTGCGCCACGGTGCGCGCGATCATGTCCGTGCCGCCGCCCGGAGGGAACGGCACGATGAGGCGGATGGGCTTGTTCGGATAGGCGGCCTGGGCGTGCACGCCGCCGCCGGCGCACACGGCGGCGGCGGCCAGGGCCAGCAGCAGGACGCCGCGGCGCGGCACGGCAAGGCGGGAAGCCGGAAGGAAATGCATGTCGGTTGTCTCCGTTGTGTTTGTCGGCCCGGCGCCGTGGCGTTGGATGCCCGGCGTGATGCGACTTTAGAAAAACGTTTCGCTGCATACAATGCCGTTTCGCACAACGCAACGCGTACTACCATGAGCAACCCCTCCACGCAACCCCGGCCCACGTCCGTCGACGCGGAATCGCCCGCTCCCTCCCGCGACGGCGGCGTCACCGCCGTCACGCGCGCGTTGCAGGTGCTCGCGGCATTCGCCCTGGGCGAGTCGCAGCTGTCGCTGGCCGAGCTGAGCCGGCGGTGCGCGCTGCACAAGACCACGGTGCTGCGGCTCGCGCGCACCCTGGCGCAGTCCGGCTACCTGGTGCAGCGCGAGGACGGCGACTGGCGGCTCGGGCCCGCCGCGGGCTGGCTGGGGGCGCGCTACCAGGCCGGGTTCGACGTGCAGAACGTGCTCGAGCCGGCGCTGCGCGCGCTTACCCAGTCCACCGGGGAGAGCGCGGCTTTCTATGTGCGGGAGGGAGAGGTCCGCACCTGCCTCGTGCGCGTGGAGGGCCCCCAGGCCCTGCGGCACCATGCCCGCATGGGCGAAGGCCTTCCGCTGGACAGGGGCTCGCCGGGCCGCGTGATCCTGGCTTTCTCCGGCGCGCCCGGCCCGGAGTACGAACGCATCCGCCAGCGTGGATACCACTGGTCCATTGGTGAGCGCGAACAGGGCGTGGCCACGGTCTCCGCGCCGGTGTTCGGGATGCACTGGCGGCTGCTGGGCTCGGTGTGCATCTCGGGGCCCGCATCGCGCCTGCAGCCGGAAAAGCTCGAGGCGCTCGCGCAGACCGTGGTCGCGGCGGCCAACCAGTTGTCGTACGCGCTGGCCGGCAGCGCGGCGGCGCCTGGCGCCACCGGCGTGCGCGCGAGCCACTGGCATCCGTGATACCGTTTTCGCTCACCACCCGATTCGAACGACGACAGGAGACGACCACCGTGAGCCGCTATCCCCTTCCCGAACTGAACACGCTGCCCGAGGACATCCAGGCCCGCATCCTCGAAGTGCAGGAAAAGGCCGGTTTCATCCCGAACGTGTTCCTGGCCTTCGCGCGCCGGCCCGCCGAGTGGCGTGCCTTCTTCGCCTACCACGACGCGCTGATGCTCAAGGAGGAAGGCTCGCTCACCAAGGGCGACCGCGAGATGATCGTCACCGCCACCAGCGCGGCCAACCAGTGCCTGTACTGCGTCGTGGCGCACGGTGCTCTGCTGCGCATCTATGAAAAGAAGCCCTTCGTGGCCGACCAGGTGGCCGTGAACCACCGCAAGGCCGACATCACGCCGCGCCAGCGCGCCATGCTCGATTTCGCCATGAAGGTCTGCCAGCAGTCGCAGGCGATCGGCGAGGAGGACTTCACCGCGCTGCACGCCCACGGCTTCGACGACGAGGACATCTGGGACATCGCCGCCATCACGGCGTTCTTCGGGCTCTCCAACCGCATGGCCAGCTTCGCGGGCATGCAGCCCAATCCGGAGTTCTACCTGATGGGCCGGGTGCCGCGGCAGCGCTGACGAGCCCCCTCCCCCGCGGTCAGTCTTCGACGCGCAGCAGCCCCCAGAGCATGCGCACCAGTTCGTCCTCGAACGCCGGCTGGCCGAGCAGCAGCGAATTCTCCAGCGATGCGCTGCGGATCGCGCCCATTACCGCGCGCGTGGCCACGAACATCATGGCCGGCGTGGGCGGTCGCACGGAGGCATCGCCGGCCTCCACCAGCCGGGCCAGCACCATGGCATTGCGCTCGGCGCCTTCACGCAGCGCCGCGGTGAAGCGGTCGTGCTGGTCAACCCGCCAGCCCAGGCGCACCATGGCGCGCCGCACGCGCGACTGCCCCCCCATGCCGAAGGCCGACACCAGCAGCCGCACCATGTCCTGCACCACCTCGCGCACGGGCCGCTGCCGGGCCAGCGCGTCGTCCAGCATCTGCTGCAGTTCGCGCTGCACCCGTTCGCGCTCGCGCTCCACCATCGCCAGCAGCACGGCCTCCCTGGACGGGAAGTACTGGTAGAGCGTGCCGATGGACACCCCCGCCACCTGGGCGATGCGGTTGGTGGTCAGGGCGGTGTCGCCCTCGTTTTCCACAATCTGAGCAGTGGCTCCGAAGATGGCCTCGATGGTCTGCCGTGCGCGCTCCTGGGTGGGCTGGCGCCGCATGCCCACGGGGCTCGCGGAGGGGGACGTTCGTTTCGTGGCCATGGGGAAAAATCTGAGCGCCAGGCGAGTAGCACACGCGGTTGAAAACTGAATAATGCTCAGAAATGCGCAACGCCGCAACCACGATGGCACTGCGCGGCTTTGACGAAAGGACCGCCCATGAACACCCCAGCCCCTGCCCGCCCCGGACTCCATAGCACGGCCGTGCTGCCGGTGCGCAAGCTCGCCGTGGACCTGGCGCAGGGCTTCCCGCGCCACTGGCACGGGGGGGATGCGTTCCGCTCCCAGTTCTTCAATGCGCTGTCGATGAGCTTCCCGGTGGGCGAACAGTTCTTCATCGACTCGGTGCGTGCCGCCGCCGAGCGGCTCGAGGCCGGCCGCCCCGACCACGACGCGCTCCGCTCCATGGTGCGCGGCTTCGTCGGCCAGGAGGCCACGCACCGCCACATCCACGGCCTCTACAACGCCGAACTGGAGCGCCAGGGACTGGACAACCAGTGGCAGCACCGGGCGCGGGCGCGCATCGCCCGCCTGCACGAGCGCACGGGCAATCCGATGCATGCGCTGGCCATCACCTGCGCCTATGAACATTTCACCGCCCTGCTGGCGGATGGCACGCTGCGCTATCCGCGCTGGCTGGAAGGTGCCGATCCGCAGATGCAGACCATCTGGCGCTGGCACGCGGCGGAGGAAACTGAGCACCGTGCCGTGGCTTTCGCGCTCTACGAGGCCCTCGGCGGCCGCCACGACTGGCGGGTGCGCTGGTACCTCTATGTCGGCATGGTGTTCATGGTGGACTCGGTGCGCCAGACCCTCGTGAACCTGCGCAGCGACGGCAGCCTGTGGCGCCCGGGTACGTGGGTGAGCGCGGTGGGGATGTTCTGGGGCCGCGACGGCGTCGCCTGGCGGAGCCTGCCGGCGCTGCTGCGCTACCTGAGCCGGGACTTCCACCCCGACCGGGAGCATGCCGCACCCGGGGCCGCGGAACTGGCGCAAGGCTGGCTCGCGGCGAATGCCGACCGGCTGCGCACCGTGGGTCCGGCCGCCCGGGCCGCCTGACGGGGCTCAGCGCGTGGCGGCGAACTCGCCGCGCTGCAGCTCGGCGATGCCGTTGCCCCGGGCATCCCGCGCGCCGAGGTCCGCCCCCTTCGCGGCGAGGTCCCGCAGCAGTTCGGTGCGCTGGAAGAGCGCCGCATACATCGCGGCTGTCTGGCCCGCGTTGTTGCGCTGGTCCGGTGCGCAGGCCGTCTCCACAAGGCGGCGGGCGATCGCGAGTTCGCCCTTGAAGATGGCGCCCATCAGGGCGGTGTTGCCGCGCTTGTCCTGCACGCAGGGATCGGCACCGGCCTTCAGCAATTGCTCGACCACCTCGCGGTGGCCGTGGTAGGCGGCGAGGATGAGCGGCGTGTACCCCTTCTCGTCGCGCACGTTCAGGTCGTAGCCCGCAGCCACGAACTCGCCCACCATGTCCGTGCGCCCCTGGCGTGCGGCGTCGAAAAGATACTGCCGCAACTGCGCCTGCAGCCGGGCGGGATCCTGGTTTGCATCGCCAGCGGCAGGGGCTGCTGCCCGGGGCGGCGGAGCTTCGGGGGCGGCCGGGGCCGCCAGGGCCGGGGCACAGGCCGCGAGGCCCGCGGCCAGGCACCAGGCCGGAAGGCAAAGGCTGCGCATGGAATCCTCCTTCGCAAGGTGCCGGCCGCCACCGGCGTGGCGCGCGGCCGGCTTCGTGGAACGCCGCGATATCAGTCCTGCAGCGCGGCGGCGAGCTGCTTCACGCGCGCCAGGTCGCCCCTGGCCACGCGGGCCACGCCCGTGCCGTATTCGGGATCGGCCTTGTAGAGGAACGACAGGATGATGTGCTTGCTCTCCGCATCGGCGCCCGCGAGGGATTCGCCGAAGCTCTGGATCAGGTCCTGCTGCTCCTTCTTGCCGTAGCTGCGGTACAGGTCACCGGCCTGCTTGAAGTTCTGCTCCTTCGCGATCTTCGCCTGCTGGGTCGTGCCCGTGAGCGGCAGCTGGCTGTAGCGCGCGGTGGGATCCTGCGGGCGCGGCTCCAGGCGGCTGGGCTCGTAGTTCACGCCGCTGGCGGTGTGGCCGGTGTTCAGGGTGCCGTCCTGGTTGCCGTTGTTCACCGCGACGCGGGGGCGGTTCACGGGCAGGGACAGGCCGTTGGTGCCGACGCGGTAGAGCTGCGTGTCGGCATACGAGAACACGCGGCCCTGCAGCAGGCGGTCTTCAGACGGTTCGATGCCGGGCACGATGTTGGCCGGCGCCATCGCCACCTGTTCGGTCTCCTGGAAGAAGTTGTCCACGTTCTTGTTCAGGACCATCTGGCCGATCTTGCGCTCGGGAATGCCCGGCCAGATCTTGGTGGCGTCCAGCGGATCGAAGTCGAACTTGCCGAGGTCTTCGGGCTTGAGCACCTGGATGTACAGGTCCCACTTGGGAAAGTCGCCCTGGCGGATGGCATTCACCAGGTCGTTCGTCATGTGGCTGTAGTCCTTGCCCTGCACCTGCTCGACCTGTTTCGGATCGAGGTTCTTCAGGCCCTGCAGGCTTTTCCAGTGGAACTTGACGTAGTGCACCTGGCCCTGGGCGTTCACGAACTTGTAGGCATGCACGCTGTTGCCGTCCATGAAGCGGTAGCCCGCAGGCGTGCCTTCGTTCGAGTAGAGCAGCGTGAGCGTGCGCGTGGCCTCGGGCACGTGCGAGAAGAAGTCGAAGCGGCGGGAATCGTCGTCCAGGTTGCTGCGCGGATCGGGCTTGAACGCATGGACCATGTCGGGGAACTTGATCGCGTCGCGGATGAAGAAGGTGGGGAAGTTGTTGCCAACGAGGTCCCAGTTGCCTTCGGACGTGTAGAACTTGGTGGCGAAGCCGCGCGGGTCGCGCAGCGTCTCGGGCGAATGGTTGCCGTGCACCACGGACGAGAAGCGCACGAACACGGGGGTGCGCTCGCCGGGGCGGAAGAGCTTGGCGCGGGTCAGCGCGGAGATGTCTTCGGACGCGGTGAACTCGCCCTTCACGCCCGTGCCGCGGGCGTGCACCACGCGCTCGGGGATGCGCTCGCGGTCGAAGCGCTGGAGCTTCTGGATCAGCTGCACGTCCTGCAGCAGGCTGGGCCCGTTCGGACCCGCCGTCTGCGAGTTCTGGTTGTCGCCGACCGGCGCTCCGTTGTCGCGCGTGAGCACCGATTGCGCGAACGCGGCCGGCGCCATGGCCGCATGCAGCACGACGGCTGCGGTCACAAGTCTCTGGAATTTCATGGGACGACTCCACTCCGTGGTTGGTAAGAAAACGGAGCGAATCATCGGGGTGCGGATAGCTCGGCAGCAAGAGGGCCTGAACTATGGCGGCCATCAAATTTTCCGATGGGTGGAATTTGCAACCTTTGGATTAATCGGCGTATAGCAACCGAATCCACAATGTTTCAAGCTACATTTTTTATAGCTGAAAAATGGAATCTGCAATTCCTGCTTGCACCGCCAGGCAACTGGTTACGCTCGGCAACCGCTCACCGGTGGGCGTTGATGGATGCCAGGATGCCCAGCGTGAAAAGCGCGCAGGCGGCCCATTGCAGGGGCGCGGGCCAGTGGCCTTCGAGCGCGAAGGAGTACACGAGGGCGAACAGCGTCTCGCTCACGATCAGCTGGCCGCACAGGCTGGCAGGCAGCCGCTGGCTCGCCACGTTCCAGAGGATGGTCGCCAGCCAGCTCGATCCGAAGCCGATGGCCGCGCACACGGCCGCGAAGGTGCCGATGCCGGGCCGCGCCGCGATGGCGGACAGGGGGCTGCCCGCCACGAGCCAGAGCAGCACGCCGCCCAGGCCGGTGGCCAGGCCCAGCCAGTTGGCCCAGTCCGTGGCGCCGACCTCCGGATGCCGCTGGAGCCAGCGCGCATTGAAGATCGCGAAGGCGGTCCAGAACACCAGCGCCACCAGGGCGATGCCGATGCCGCGCCAGAAGGTGGGTGATGCGGCAGCGCCCTGCGTGGCGCCGGTGCCATGCGGCGTCCAGGCCATGAGCACGATGCCCGCGATGGTGAGCAGCAGCCCGGGGTCCAGCGCGCCCCAGCGCAGCCCGTGGGGCTTGCCCAGCACCATGACCCAGACGGGGATCGTGCCGATGATGAGGGCCGGCAGCGCCGCGCCGGCATCACGGATCGCCAGCACCAGCAGCAGGTAGTAGCCCGTGAATCCGAGAACGCTCAGCCAGAGCGCGGCGCCGGCCTGCCGCAGGGTGGGCAGGCGCCGCGGCTGGCCGGCCCGGCGGCGCACCATGCTCCAGAGCACCATGCCCGCCGCGACCGCGCCGTAGGCGACGAACCGGCCGGCCGTGAGGTCCACGGACGCGAATCCCGATGCGAGGCGCGGCGCGATGAAGACCAGCCCCCAGAGCGCGCCCGCGGCGAGCCCCGCGAGGATGCCGGCCAGCATCAGGCGCCGAAACCGTCGTCGGCCGCGATCACCGCCCCGTTCACGAAATGGCTCTGGTCGCTGGCCAGCATGACGATGAGCGCGTCCAGGTCGCGCGGTTCGCCCACGCGCTTGCGCGGCAGCATGTCCACGAGCTTGCGGCCCTGCTCGGTCTGCCAGTGGTGGTGGTTGATCTCGGTATCGATGTAGCCCGGGCAGATCGCGTTCACGTTGATGCCGAAGCGCCCCCATTCCAGGGCCATGGCGCGGGTCATGTGCACCACGGCTGCCTTGCTCATGCTGTAGGCGCCGATCTGCGGCAGCACCTTGAGGCCGGCCATGGAGGCGATGTTGATGATGCGCCCTCCCGTGAAGCTGCCCGGCGCGGCGCCGCGCGAGCGCGCCAGCATGCGCTTGCCCACCTCCTGCGCGACGAAGAAGGCGCCGCGCACGTTGGTGTCGAAGACGAAATCGAAGTCGTCCGGGGTGACGTCCTGGATGCGCTGGGTGGTGGAGACGCCCGAATTGTTCACGAGGATGTCGATGGAGCCCATCTCGGTCTCCGCATGGGCCACGGCGGCCTTGATGGAATCGTGGTCGGTCACGTCCAGCTCGACCACGTGGGCATCGCCGCCCTCCCCCTCGATGCGCGCCCGCAGGGCCTTGAGCTTTTCCATGCGCCGGCTGGCCAGCACCACGCCGGCCCCCGCGCGCGCCAGGGTGCGGGCGAACTGTTCGCCCAGGCCGCTCGAAGCGCCCGTCACCAGGGCCACGCGGCCCGACAGATCAATGGTGTATGCCATGGAAACAGCCTCCGGAAGAAAGAAAAAAGAACGATCGTTCGATTGTTGCGCCCCGGGTGCATACAATGGGCCGCACAGCGCCCGCGCGGGGCCCCACGCCCTGGACGCGACATCGTTCGATTATCAAATGCCGAGACGAGACAACCCATGACGAAAGACGAAATCCTTGCCCAGTACGGTCCGCGAGAGGCCATGGAATACGACGTGGTCGTGGTCGGCGGCGGCCCCGCCGGGCTCTCGGCGGCCATCCGGCTCAAGCAGATGGCCGCCACGAACGGGCAGGACGTGTCGGTGGTGGTGCTCGAAAAAGGCTCCGAGCCGGGCGCGCACATCCTCTCGGGCGCCATCATGGACCCGCGCGCGCTCACCGAGCTGTTCCCCGACTGGAAGGAGCGCGGCGCGCCCCTGAAGCAGCAGGTGACGGAAGACGCCATGATCTTCCTGGGCGAGAAATCGTCCTGGCGAACTCCCAACTTCCTGCTGCCGGGCTGCTTCCAGAACCACGGCAACTACATCGTCAGCCTGGGCAACGTGGTGCGCTGGCTCGCAGCGCAGGCCGAGGAGCTGGGCGTGGAGATCTTCCCGGGCTTCCCTGCCGCCGAAGTGCTCTACAACGAGGACGGCTCCGTCAAGGGCGTGGCCACCGGCAACATGGGCGTGGGCAAGGACGGCGAGCCCACGGGCGACTTCCAGCTGGGCATGGAACTGCACGCCAAGTACACCCTGTTCGCCGAAGGCGCGCGCGGGCACCTGGGCAAGCAGATCATCGCCCGCTACAAGCTCGACGAGGGCCGCGACCCGCAGACCTACGGCATCGGCGTGAAGGAACTGTGGGAAATCGATCCCAAGGTGCACCAGCCCGGCTTCGTGATGCACACCGCCGGCTGGCCCATGGATGCAGACACCTACGGCGGCGCCTTCCTCTACCACGCGGAAGACAACAAGGTCACGCTGGGCTTCATCACCGGACTGGACTATTCCAACCCCTACCTGAGCCCGTTCGAGGAATTCCAGCGCTGGAAGACCCATCCCAACATCCGCTACTACCTGGAAGGCGACGAGTCCAAGGGCATCAAGCCGGCCAAGCGCATCGGCTACGGCGCGCGCGCCATCACGGCCGGCGGCCTGCTATCGCTGCCGAAGTTCGTGTTCCCCGGCGGGGCGCTGGTGGGCTGCGACGCCGGCTTCCTGAACGTGAGCCGCATCAAGGGCAGCCATGCCGCCATCAAGACCGGCATGCTGGCCGCCGAGGCCGCCTACGACGCGATCCGCGCCGGCCGCCAGCACGATGAACTCACGGCCTACCCGCAGGCCTTCGAGAACAGCTGGCTGCACGAAGAGCTCAACAAGGCGCGCAACTTCAAGGCCTGGTTCAAGAAGGGCCTGGTCACGGCCACGCTGATGAACGGCATCGAGCAGTTCGTGCTCAAGGGCAACATCCCCTGGACGCTGCACCGCGACAAGCCCGACCACGCCTACCTGAAGCCCGCGGCCGAGTGCAAGCCCATCGCCTACCCCAAGCCCGACGGCAAGCTCACCTTCGACCGGCTCTCCAGCGTGTTCATCAGCAACACCAACCATGCGGAGAACCAGCCGGCCCACCTCACGCTGAAGGACCCCAGCGTGCCGGTGAACATCAACCTCGCGAAATACGCCGGCCCCGAGGCCCGCTACTGCCCTGCGGCGGTGTACGAGTTCGTGCCGGACGAGACGCAGGGCGGCAATGCGCAGCGGCTGCAGATCAACGCGCAGAACTGCGTGCATTGCAAGACCTGCGACATCAAGGATCCGACGCAGAACATCGTGTGGGTCACGCCCGAAGGCGGCGGCGGACCGAACTACTCGGGCATGTAAGGCGCGGGGCCCAGGCGGCGGCGGGCAGCCGCCGTTCCGACCCGCCCGTTGGCCTCCGGCCTACAGGGTGCGCCGGTTCCGCGGGCCAGACTCGCGGAGGTCCGCATTTCCTGCCGGTTCCGCCAGGAGCCCCGAACCGCCATGCCCCGTCCCGACCTCCAGCACTACACCACCCAGCGCCGCCGCCCGATCGTGCCCTGGGCAGCGGCCGCCACCGTGGCCGCTGCCGCCGGCGCGGCGGCTCTCTACCTGCGCTCGGCCCTGCGCCCGCCGCCGGGCGTGCAGCCGGTGCAGCACTTCAACGTGGACCGCTACGCGGGCCACTGGTACGAGGTGGCACGCATCGACCAGCGATTCGAGCGCGGCCTGATCCGCACCAGCGCCCACTACAGCCGCCGGGGCGACGGCAGCCTGCGCGTCGTGAACCGCGGCTACGACCCGGACCGCCGCCGCTGGCGCGAGGCCGAGGGCCGCGCCCTGTTCCTGGGCGATACGTCCACGGCCGCCCTGAAGGTGTCCTTCTTCGGCCCGTTCTATGCCGGCTACTTCGTGGCCGCGCTGGACGAGGACTACCGCTGGGCCATGGTGGTGGGCCCGCGCCTGGACGCGCTCTGGATTCTTTCGCGCACGCCCACGCTGCCCATGGCGGTGCGCGAGCGGCTGCTGGCCCGGGCACGGGCGCTGGGCGTGGACATGCGCCGCATCCTGTGGGTGCCCCAGGCGGACGCGGCCATGCCCGAGCCCGCGGCGCGCTGAACGAACCACGCGGCAGGCCCCGCACCCGCATGGTGCAGCCGGTACACTCGACATTCCAGGCTGCGGTATCCGTTTCTGTGCGGGCCTGGGTCCGTTGTCGCCAGAAACGCGCCCGCCTCCCGGCGGGCATTCCGCAGCCGCCACCCGCGATGCAGCACCCGATGGATTCGGGCGTTCCCGTGTCCCGGGCCTGGCGGCGAGAAAGCTAGAGCATGAAGCAGCATCCGTTCGGCGCCCTGGCGCTGGCCGTGGCCGCCGCCGTCGCGGCCGCCTCCCCCGCAGCGATGGCCCAGCAGGCCTCCGCCCCCAAATCCGTGGCCGTGACGGCCATCGTGGAGCATCCGGCGCTCGACGCCATCCGCGACGGCGTGAAGGCGAGCCTCCAGGCCGCCGGCTATGAAGAGGGCAAGACACTCAAGTGGCAGTACCAGAGCGCCCAGGGCAACACCGGCACGGCCGCGCAGATCGCGCGCAAGTTCGTGGGCGACCAGCCCGACGCCATCGTCGCCATCGCCACGCCCTCGGCCCAGGCCGTGGTCGCCGCCACGAAGACGGTGCCAGTGGTCTTCTCCGCCGTGACGGATCCGGTCGCCGCCAAGCTGGTGAAGGACTGGGAACCCAGCAAGACCAACGTGACGGGCGTGTCCGACCTGCTGGCACTCGACAAGCAGATGGAGCTGGTCAAGCAGGTCGTGCCGAACGCCAAGCGCGTCGGCGTGGTCTACAACCCCGGAGAGGCCAATTCCGCCGTGGTGGTCAAGGAGCTCAAGGCCCTGCTGCCCAAAATGGGCATGACGCTGGTCGAGGCCGCCGCGCCCCGCTCGGTCGACGTGGGCAGCGCCGCGCGCAGCCTGATCGGCAAGGCCGACGTGATCTACACCAGCACCGACAACAACGTGGTGTCGGCCTATGAATCGCTGGTCAAGGTCGGCCAGGAGGCCAAGCTGCCCCTGGTGGCGGCCGATGCCGACAGCGTCAAGCGCGGTGCCATCGCCTCCTTCGGCATCAACTACCGCGACCTGGGCGAGCAGACCGGCCGCATGGTGGTGCGCGTGCTCAAGGGCGAAAAGCCCGGCGACATCAAGCCGGAGATCAGCACCAAGCTGGAACTCACGGTGAACCCCGGCGCGGCCGAGAAGCAGGGCGTGAAGCTCTCCGACGCATTCGTGAAGTCCGCCGCCCACATCGTGAAGTAAGGTGCGGTTCCCGGCCCCGTGCCGGGAACGTCGCCCCGACCGCAGGAGCTTCGGCTCCTGTTTCGTTTTTCCCGAAGCCCCACCCGCCATGTCCCTCTTTTCCCTGCTCGGCGCCGTCGAGATCGGGCTGATCTTCAGCCTGGTCGCGCTGGGCGTCTTCATTTCATTCAGGCTGCTGCGCTTTCCCGACCTGACGGTGGACGGCAGTTTCCCGCTGGGCGGCGCGGTATGCGCCGTGCTCATCTCCACGGGCACCAACCCCTACGTGGCCACGCTCGCGGCCACCGCGGCAGGCGCGGCGGCCGGCCTCGTCACCGGCTGGCTCAACGTCCGGCTCAAGATCATGGACCTGCTGGCCAGCATCCTGATGATGATCGCGCTCTACTCGATCAACCTGCGCATCATGGGCGGGCCCAACGTACCGCTCATCAACGATCCGACCCTCTTCACGCTGCTGCAGCCCGAGGGCCTGGCCGACTACATCGCCCGCCCCGCCCTGCTGCTGGTGATCGTGGTCGCCGCCAAGCTGGCCATGGACTGGTTCTTCGCCACCGAACGGGGCCTCGCCATCCGCGCCACCGGCTCCAACGCCCGCATGGCCCGCGCCCAGGGCGTGAACACCGGCGCCATGGTGCTGCTGGGCATGGCCGTGTCGAACGCACTGGTGGCGCTCGCCGGCGCGCTCTTCGCGCAGACGCAGGGCGGCTCGGACATCTCCATGGGCATCGGCACCATCGTGATCGGCCTGGCCGCCGTGATCGTGGGCGAGAGCATCCTGCCCTCGCGCCGGCTGGTGTGGGCCACGCTCGCCGTCGTCATCGGCGCCATCGTTTATCGCTTCTTCATCGCGCTGGCGCTCAACAGCGACTTCATCGGGCTGAAGGCGCAGGACCTGAACCTGGTGACGGCGGTGCTGGTGACGATCGCCCTGGTGATTCCCCAGATCAAGCGCAAGCTCGCGTCGAAGCGCTGAAAAGGAACCGCACCATGCTGAGCGCACAAGACCTGCACATCACCTTCAACCCCGGCACGCCCATCGAGACGCGCGCGCTGCGCGGCATGTCGCTGGACATCCCGGCCGGGCAATTCGTCACCGTGATCGGCTCCAACGGGGCCGGCAAATCCACGTTCCTGAACGCGATCTCCGGCGACCTCCCGGTGGACACGGGCCGCATCGCCATCGATGGGGACGACGTCACCCGCCAGCCCGTCTGGGCGCGTGCCCGGCGCGTGGCGCGCGTCTTCCAGGACCCGATGGCCGGCACCTGCGAAGACCTCACCATCGAGGAGAACATGGCGCTCGCGCAGCAGCGCGGCACGCTGCGCGGCCTGCGCGGCGCGGTGAAGGCGCAGCAGCGCGAGACCTTCCGCGAACGCCTCGCCACGCTGGGCCTGGGGCTGGAGAACCGCCTCACGGACCGCATCGGCCTGCTCTCGGGCGGCCAGCGCCAGGCCGTGAGCCTGCTGATGGCGGCGCTGCAGCCCTCGCGCATCCTGCTGCTGGACGAACACACCGCCGCGCTCGACCCGCGCACGGCCGACTTCGTGCTGCAGCTCACGGCCCGCATCGTGGCCGAGAACCAGCTCACCACCATGATGGTCACGCACAGCATGCGCCAGGCGCTGGACGTGGGCCAGCGCACCGTGATGCTGCACCAGGGCCAGGTGGTGCTGGACGTGTCGGGCGAGGAACGCAGCCGCCTGGGTGTGCCCGACCTGCTGCAGATGTTCGAGAAGGTGCGCGGCGAGCAACTGGCGGACGACGCGCTGCTGCTGGGCTGAGAGCAGCCCACAGGACCCTTCTGGCGTCGTTGCCTCATCTGGTCGTACTACGCGTACTGCCTGCGATGCGGCGCCTCGCCAGAACCGCTTCGCTGGGTCCTGTGAGCTGCTCCAAAGAAGCTCGACACCGCATCGGCGCGGCCCCGGCGCCCACTTCTGCGCCATCGTTCAGTCCGCGCGCAGGGGCAGGTCGGCTTTCTTGAGCGTGCGCAGCACGAAGCTCGACCGGCTGTGGCGGATGCCCTTGATCTTGTAGAGCTTCTCGCGCAGCAGGCGCTCGTAGTCGCGCGTGTCCTTCACCACGACGCGCAGCAGGTAGTCATAGTCGCCGGAGACGAGATGCGCCTCGACCACCTCGGGAATGCTCGCGAGCGTCTCGCCGAACTTCTCCAGGGTGTTGTCGGAATGGCTGTCGAGCGTGACCTGCACCAGCACGGTATCGGCCAGGTCGAGCGCCTGGGCGTTGAGGCGCACCGTGTAGCCCTCGATCACGCCGGATTCCTCCATGCGGCGGATGCGCGCCCAGCAGGGCGACGGGCTCAGGCCCACGGCCTGGCCGATGTCCTGCAGGCTGGCGCGGGCGTCGGCCTGCAGGACGGCGAGGATTTTCCGGTCGATACGATCCATGGAAGGATTGTGCAGATATTCGCCAGATTGCAGAAGATTTTTCTTTGCATCGCGCCATTTTCTGGAAATACGGAAAAACCATCGGCGGCCCAGGCGGCACAATTTCCTCCACAGGGCGCCCCTACCGGGGCGCGTGCGAATGGCAAGGCCCCGGCCGGTTACCGCCGGACCGGGGTGCTTGGCACACCGCCCGAAAAACCTGCTCCACCGGCGCCGCGGGGCTTCGCGCTGCCGTTAGAATCCGCCGGGTCAGGAGAGAGCGCCGCGCCCGCAACGGGTGGCCGGCGCCGCCGAAGGCGCAGGGAACCCCGAACGCTCAGGCAAAAGGACTGGCAAGGCGCCCGCAGGGATGCGGGCGTTTCCCCGGCTGGAGAGAGGCCTGCCTCAAGCTTGGCAGGCCCACCGAAGGAGCAAGCCCCGCAACGCACCGCCCCCATGGCAGCGCGCACGGCGTGGTGAATCTCTCAGGTAAAGCGGACAGCGGGCACAGGCGTGGCGCCCCATGGCGGCACGCGCGTCGTCCGTCCCTGCCTGACTGAAAGGCCCGCTCCGCCCATGTCCGCCGAATCCGCCTCCCTGCACACCACGCCGCTGCACGCGCTGCACCTCGAACTCGGGGCCCGCATGGTGCCCTTCGCCGGCTATTCCATGCCCGTGCAATACCCCGCCGGCCTGATGGCCGAGCACCTGCACACGCGGCAGGCCGCCGGGCTGTTCGACGTCTCGCACATGGGCCAGTTGCGCCTCGTCGGCCCCGACGCCGCCGCGGCCTTCGAGACCCTCATCCCCGTGGACGTGATCGGCCTCGGACTCCACAAGCAGCGCTACGGCCTGCTGCTGAACGACGAAGGCGGCATCATCGACGACCTGATGTTCGTGAATCGCGGCGACGACCTGTTCGTGATCGTGAACGGTGCCTGCAAGGCCGGCGACATCGCCCACATCCAGGAGCGCATCGGCGGCCGTTGCGAGGTCATCCCCCTGCCCGACCAGGCCCTGCTCGCCCTGCAGGGCCCGCAGGCCGCCGCAGCCCTGGCGCGCCTCGCGCCCGGCACGGGGTCGCTGGTGTTCATGACGGGCGGGCGTTTCGAGATCGCCGGCTGCGACTGCTACGTGACGCGCAGCGGCTATACCGGCGAAGACGGCTTCGAGATCTCCGTGCCCGCCGCCCAGGCCGAGGCGCTGGCCCGCGCGCTGCTGGCCCAGCCCGAGGTGAAGCCCATCGGCCTCGGCGCGCGCAACTCGCTGCGGCTGGAAGCCGGCCTGTGCCTCTACGGCAACGATATCGACACCACCACCACGCCCCCCGAGGCCGCACTGAACTGGGCCATCCAGAAGGTGCGGCGCACCGGCGGCGCGCGCGCAGGCGGCTTTCCGGGCGCCGACAAGGTGCTCGCGCAGATCGACGACCCGGCGCTGCTCACCCGCCGCAGGGTGGGACTGGTGGCACGCGAGCGCGTGCCCGTGCGCGAGCATACGGCCCTGCAGAGCACCGACGGCACGGCCATCGGCGAAGTGACCAGCGGCCTGCTGGGCCCGAGCGTGAACCAGCCCGTCGCCATGGGCTACGTGGCGCCGGAATTCGCCGCGCCCGGCACCGTGGTGCACGCGATCGTGCGCGGCAAGGCCGTGCCGATGGAAGTCAGCCCCATGCCGTTCCTGCCGGCCCGCTACCACCGAGGCTGACTGCCGGAGGGATGGTGGCACGCCGTCCGTGCCATCCACCGCGGCTACAGTCGCAGTCGCGGGAGCCCTTCCGGGACCGCGCATCCTTTTTGTTTTCCGACCGCCTTTTTTCCGCGGACCTTTCTTCCAGGAGCCCCCATGACCGTCAAGTATTCCCGCGACCACGAGTGGATCAACGCCGCCGACACCGGCGCCGCCATCGTCGGCATCACCGTCCATGCGCAGGACGCGCTGGGCGACGTGGTGTTCGTCGATCTGCCCGAGGTGGGCAAGACCTTCGCCCAGGGCGAAGTGGCCGGCGTGGTCGAGTCCGTCAAGGCCGCGGCCGACGTGTACATGCCCGTGTCCGGCGAGATCGTCGAAGTGAACGAGGCACTGCGCGCCGACCCGTCGCTCGCCAACAGCGCGCCGCTGGGCGACGGCTGGTTCTTCAAGGTGCGCCTGTCCGATGCGTCGCAGCTGGACGCGCTCATGGACGAGACGGCCTACTCCGAGTTCTCCAAGAACGCCTGATCCGGCCCCGGTGGCGGGCGGCCCCGGGCCGGTCCGCCGCGGAGCGCTCGCACAGGGCACACCCCTTTCGTTTTTCCTTTTCCCCTCTTTCCGCTGACCGGGACCTCTCCCATGCCCACGTCCACCCTTCCGCCGCTCTCCGCGCTCGAAAACGCCGCCGAATTCCAGCCCCGCCACATCGGCATCGATGCAGCGGACGAGGAGCGCATGCTCTCCGTCATCGGGGAGGCGTCGCGCGCGGCGCTGGTGGGCGGCATCGTGCCGGCCTCCATCGCCCGCACCGAGCCGATGCAGCTGCCGCCCGCCACGACCGAGGCGGCGGCGCTCGCGGAACTCAAGGCGATCGCCTCGAAGAACCGCGTGCTGCGCAGCTTCATCGGGCAGGGCTACTACGGCACCCACACGCCGGGCGTGATCCTGCGCAACATCCTGGAGAACCCCGCCTGGTACACCGCCTACACGCCCTACCAGGCCGAGATCTCGCAGGGCCGCATGGAGGCGCTGGTCAACTTCCAGACCATGGTGTGCGACCTCACGGGCATGCCCATCGCCAACGCGTCGATGCTGGACGAGGCCACGGCCGCGGCCGAGGCCATGACGCTCGCCAAGCGCTCCGTGAAGTCGAAGAGCCAGACGCTCGTCGTCTCGGGCGACACGCATCCGCAGACCATCGAGGTGATCCGCACGCGCGCCGAGCCGCTGGGCATCAGCGTGGTGATCGCGAACTCCGAGGCCGAGTGGAATGCCGCGCTCGAGGGCGATTTCTTCGCCGCCGTGATCCAGTATCCGGCCAGCAGCGGCTGGCTCGCCGACTGGAGCGCCGACGTGGAGAAGATCCATGCGAAGCAGGCCGCCGCCATCGTCTGCGCCGACCTGCTGGCGCTCACGCTGCTGGTGCCGCCCGGTGAATGGGGGGCGGACATCGTCGTGGGCAGCACGCAGCGCTTCGGCATGCCGATGGGCGCGGGCGGCCCGCACGCCGCCTTCATGGCCTGCCGCGACGACTTCAAGCGCTCGCTGCCCGGCCGCCTGGTGGGCGTGAGCGTGGACGTGCACGGCCAGCCGGCCTACCGCCTCGCGCTGCAGACACGCGAGCAGCACATCCGCCGCGAGAAGGCCACCTCCAACATCTGCACGGCGCAGGTGCTGCCGGCGGTGATCGCCAGCATGTACGCCGTGTACCACGGCCCCGAAGGCCTCAAGCGCATCGCCCAGCGCGTGGCGAGCTTCACGGCCATCCTGGCCAAGGGCCTCGTGGCGCTCGGCCATACCGCGCACCACCACGAGTCGGCGTTCGACACCCTGTGCCTGCACACGAAGGAGCAGACCGGCGCGCTGCTGGCCCGCGCCGTGGAGCGCGGCGCCAACCTGCGCGTGGCCTGGGACGACTACCTCTGCATCTCGCTCGACGAAACCACGACGCGGGCCGACGTCGAACTGCTCTGGTCGATCTTCGCCGCCGACGGGCAGGCCCTGCCCCGCATCGAGGATTTCGCGGGCGGCGTGAGCCCGCTGATTCCCGCCGAACTGCTTCGCACGAGCGCCTTCCTCACGCACCCGGTGTTCAACACCCACCATTCCGAGACGGGCATGCTGCGCTATATCCGCCAGCTCTCGGACAAGGACCTCGCGCTCGACCGCAGCATGATCCCGCTGGGCAGCTGCACCATGAAGCTCAACGCCACGAGCGAGATGATACCGATCACCTGGCCGGAATTCGCGCAGGTGCACCCGTTCGCGCCCGCCGACCAGCTGGAGGGCTACCGCCAGCTCGACGAGCAGTTGCGCGCCTGGCTCTGCCAGGCCACGGGCTATGCCGGCATCAGCCTGCAGCCCAATGCCGGATCGCAGGGCGAATACGCGGGCCTGCTGGCCATCCGTGCCTACCATGCGGCGCAGGGCCAGGGCCACCGCAACATCTGCCTGATTCCGAGCAGCGCGCACGGCACCAACCCGGCCAGCGCGCAGATGGTGGGCATGCAGGTGGTGGTCACGGCCTGCGACGCGAACGGCAACGTCGACATGGACGACCTGCGCGCCAAGTGCGAGCAGCATGCCGACAGGCTCGCCTGCGTGATGATCACCTACCCCAGCACGCACGGCGTGTTCGAGACGCAGGTGAAGGAACTCTGCCAGCTCGTGCACCGCCATGGCGGCCGCGTGTACGTGGACGGCGCCAACATGAACGCCATGGTGGGCGTGGCCGCGCCCGGCGCCTTCGGCGGCGACGTGAGCCACCTGAACCTGCACAAGACCTTCTGCATCCCGCACGGCGGCGGCGGCCCCGGCGTGGGCCCCGTCTGCGTGGTGGAAGACCTCGTGCCCTACCTGCCGGGCCATGCCACGGCCGGCGTGGCGGGCGGCACGGGGGCCGTCAGTGCGGCGCCGCTGGGCAACGCCGCGGTGCTGCCGATCAGCTGGATGTACATCCGCATGATGGGCCCGGACGGCCTGCGCGCCGCCACCGAGACGGCCATCCTCTCGGCCAACTACATCAGCGCGCGCCTGAAGGACCACTACCCCACGCTGTACGCGAGCGCCAACGGCCACGTGGCGCACGAGTGCATCCTGGACCTGCGCGGCTTCAAGGAGACCAGCGGTGTGATGGCCGAGGACGTCGCCAAGCGGCTGATCGACTACGGCTTCCACGCGCCCACGCTGTCCTTCCCCGTGCCCAACACGCTCATGGTGGAGCCCACC
This sequence comes from Paracidovorax oryzae ATCC 19882, assembly GCF_000687165.1. Lineage (GTDB taxonomy): Bacteria > Pseudomonadota > Gammaproteobacteria > Burkholderiales > Burkholderiaceae_C > Paracidovorax > Paracidovorax oryzae. Next base: position 334,304 of record NZ_JMKU01000001.1, read on the forward strand.
GAGAGCGAGACGCTGGCCGAGCTGGACCGCTTCATCGACGCCATGATCGCCATCCGCGGCGAGATCCGCCGCATCGAGCAGGGCGAATGGCCGCAGGACGACAACCCGCTCAAGAACGCGCCCCACACCGCGCACAGCCTGCTGGGCGGCGAGTGGACGCACCCCTACCCGCGCGATGCGGCGGCCTATCCGGTCGCGGCGCTGCGGCAGGCCAAGTACTGGTCGCCCGTGGGCCGGGTGGACAACGTGTACGGCGACCGCAACCTGTTCTGCAGCTGCGTGCCGGTGTCCGACTTCGCATGAGCCTGGGCATGGGCCCGCGCGGTGGCCGTGACTGCGCGCGCCGGCAGCGATGCACGGCGGCGCGGGCCGGCTACCATCGCGTCTTTTGACCGGAGACCCGAACCGTGAAGAAGACCTTCCTGCCCGCTCTCGCCGCCATCCTGCTGGCCGGTACCGCCTGCGCCCAGAAGCCCACCGCCGCCCCTGCCGCGCCCGCTGCACCCGCCGCTTCGGCCGCTGCCGCATCGGCCCCCGTCACCACCGCCAGCGGCCTGGTGTACGAGTCGATCAAGGAAGGCACGGGCGAATCGCCCAAGGCCACGGACGTGGTGAAAGTGCACTATCGCGGCACGTTCATGGACGGCAAGGAGTTCGACAGCTCCTACAAGCGCGGCGAGCCCACCGAATTCCCGCTCAACCGCGTGATCCCCTGCTGGACCGAGGGCGTGCAGCGCATGAAGCCGGGCGGCAAGGCCCGCCTCACCTGCCCGCCCGCCATCGCCTACGGCGCGGCCGGCGCCGGCGGCGTGATCCCGCCCAACGCCACGCTGCGCTTCGAGGTCGAACTGGTCTCCGTTCGCCGCTGAGCGGGGACGCGCGCCATGCAGCGGCTGCGGGTGGGCGAGCTGGCCCGGCGCACCGGCCTGACGGTGCGCGCACTGCACCATTACGACGAGATCGGGCTGCTGCGGCCCTCCGCGCGCACGGAATCCGGCTACCGCCTCTACAGCGAGGCGGACGTGCAGCGGCTGCATGCGATCCAGACCCTGCGCCACCTCGGCCTGCCGCTCGGCGACATTGCCGGCCTGCTGCAGGGCGGCGGGCCGGACCCGGAATCCATCATCGCCCAGCAGATCCAGGCGCTGGACCGGCAGATCGCCCAGGCGACCGAATTGCGCGGCCGGCTGGCGCTGCTGCGCAACGGCCTGGTGGCCGGACCGGCACCCGGCATGGGGGACTGGCTGGACACGCTGGCCCTGATGGGTACGTACGGCAAGTATTTCAGCGCCGCCGAACTGCAGCGCATTTTCGGCAACTGGAAGCGCATCGAGGCCGACTGGAACGTGGTGCGCGACCTCGTGCGGGGCGCGATGGACCGCGGTCTGCCCCCCCATGACCCGGAGGTGCAGCGGCTGGCCTACCGCTGGATGGCGCTGATGCTGCACTGGATGGACGGCGACATGGACCTGCTGGACCGCTGGGGCCACATGTTCCGCACCGAGCCGGGCACCCAGGGCCGCAACCATGCGCCCTCCGGCGACATGATCGCCTACATCGAATCCGCCATCCAGCTGCGCGTGGCGCTGCTTACCCGCTACATCGACCTGCCGGACCTGTACCGCCTGGGGCATGTTCCCTATACGGACTGGGCGGCACTCGACGAGGAAGTGCAGGCACTGATCGCACGGCAGGTGCCGCCGTCCAGCAACGCTGCCCTGGCGGCATGCCGGCGCTGGAAAGCCCTGTTCGACACGCTGACCCAACAGGACCCCGAACTGCGGCGCAAGCTGATCGTGGCGGCGGCCAGCGAGCCCCTTCTGCGTGCAGGCACCCCCTTGAGCGAGGCGGCGCGTGCCTATCTGGAATGCGCGCAGGCATTCGCGCAACAGGCCCCGGGACCCGCTTGACCCTCACGCAACGTGAGGCTTCACAGTCGGGGCCATGGCTTCTGAATCGAATTCCCCTTCCTGCGCGCCCCCGCCGCCCGGCGAGCCGCTGTCGCGCAACCCCGGCTTCCGGTGGCTCACCGCCAGTTCGGCGCTGTCCCTGCTGGGTGACCAGTTCTCGCTGATCGCCATGCCCTGGCTGGTGCTGCAGACCACGGACGACACGCGCGTGCTGGGCACCGTGCTGGCCCTCATGAGCGTGCCCCGCGCCGTCTTCATCCTCGTCGGCGGCGCCATCGTGGACCGGCATTCGCCGCTGCGGGTGCTGCGCCTGACGCGCTGGCTGAACGCCGCGCTGACCGGGTTGCTGGCCACGCTGGTGCTCACCGGCCATTGCCCGCTCTGGGCGCTCTACGCGCTGTCGCTCGCGCTCGGTGTCTCCACCGCCTTCAGCATCCCGGCCGCCACCTCCATCACGCCGCGCGTGGTCGGCCGGGCACAGCTGCACGCGGCCAACAGCATCGGCATGGGATTGCGGCAGGTCGGCATGTCCGTGGGCCCGCTGTTCGCCGGCCTGCTGATCGCGGGCTTCGGCGGCACGGGCACGCAGGCGGCGGACCGCACAGGTATCGGCTTCGCCTTCGCGGTGGACGCGCTCAGCTTCGTGGTGTCCGCATGGATGCTCGGCCAGGTGCGGCTGCATGCGTCCGCGCCCGGCGCGGCTCCGGGCGGCGGCGCGGTACTGGCCGCCGTGGCCCAGGGCCTTTCCCATGCCTGGCACGACCGGCCGCTGCGCACCTGCTTCCTGTACTGGGGCCTGCTGTCGATCCTGGTGATGGGGCCGACGCAGATCGCCCTGCCCGTGCTCACCCACGGCCAGCCGCAGCTCGGCGCCGCCGCGTTCGGCATCCTGGTGGGCATGCACGGCGCGGGCACGCTGGCCGGCATGGTCGCGGCGGGCACGCTGCCCCGCCTGCGGCTCGTCAACCTGGGCACCACCCTGCTGGCGGTGGATGCCGTCGCGGGCCTGCTGATCGCGCCGCTGGGAAGCATCTCGGCGGTCTGGCAGGGGGCGCTGCTCCTGGGCAGCGTGGGCCTGCTGGGCGGCTTCATGCAGGTGGGGCTGTTCACCTGGATCCAGCAGCGCGTTCCCCCCGCGCTGCTCGGGCGCACCATGGGCCTGTTCATGTTCATTTTCATGGGCCTGCAGCCGGTGGCCTCGGCGGCGACGGGCTGGCTGCTGCTGGTCGTGCCGCCGGGCCGTCTCTTCCTGCTCTGCGGCGGCACCCTGGTGGTGCTGGCCGCCCTGGCGGCGGTGGCCACACCGATGCGCCGCATGCAGGACGCCGCGCCCTGACTGGCGCACCACCCTGGCCGGACCCTGGCCGAGCCGCTGCACTGCCGCGCCGCCGAACCAGCCTTGGCGCGGCCGCCACGCGCGGCGCGGTGCAGGGCGTACACTGGAAGGCTCGCCCGCGGCACCGCCGCGTTCCGCACACCGCCCCGGCGCGAACCGCCGGGCCGCCCGAGCCGCCCATGAGCCGCCCCGACCTGTCCTTCCTGCTGCCGCCCGATCCGGAAGATGACCGCGGGGCTGCGTCCGGCGGCGAGCCTGCGCGCACGGCTGGTGAGCCTGCAGCACTGCCCGGCGATGGCGGCCACCGCCGCCCGTCTGCGCATCCGGAAGGCCCCGTGGCCGCGCTCATCGCGGAACTGCGCGCCTACCAGGCCGAGCTGGAGGTGCAGAACAAGGTGCTGCGCTACAGCCAGACCGCCGCGGAGAGCGCATCCGAGCGATTCGAGACGCTGTTCGCCAGCGTGCCCCTGGCACTCATGGTGCTGGACGAGCACGACATGGTGGTGCAGGCCAATTCGATGGCGCACCGCTGGTTCCAGCCCACCGAGTCCGACCGCCCCCTGACCTCGCTCATGCCCTTCGTCAGCGCGGCGGACGCTGCCCGCGTGCGCGCCACGTTCGAGCAGGCCCGGGACCATGGCCACGGCGAGGCCAGCGAGGTACTCTTCCCCATCGGCGACGGGGACGCGGGCATTACGGGCGACCTGTACATCGCGCGCATCGAGGCCCCCCAGGCGGACGGCACCCCGGAGCAGTGGCAGTTCCTCTGCGCCGTGGTGGACCAGGGCCCGCTGGTGGCCGAACGCCGAGCCCTGCAGCAGAGCGCCACGGCCCTGCAGGAGCGCAACGCCCAGCTCTACGCCAGCGAACGCCGCCTGGAGGCCGTCATCAACTCCGCGCTGGACGCCATCATCTGCGTGGACCAGAACCAGCGCATTACCGTCTTCAACCCCACGGCCGCGGCCCTGTTCCAGTGCGCCACGGCCGACGCACTGGGCAGCCCGCTCGACCGCTTCCTGCCCGATGCCGTCCAGGCCCTGGCCTTCGCCCAGCTGGCCACCCAGGCCGTGCTCGGCGAAATGGTGGCACTCACCGCCAGCGGCAAGGAACTGGCGGTGGAGGTGAGCGTGTCCTTCGAGCGGCACGCCGAGGGCGAGACCACCACCGTGTTCGCGCGCGACCTCACCGGCCGCAAGAAGGCCGAGGCGCACCGCAACGAACTGGAAGCGCAGCTGCGCGAATCCCACAAGATGCAGGCCGTGGGCACCATGGCCGGCGGGATCGCGCACGATTTCAACAACATCCTGAGCGCCATCCTCGGCAACGTGGAACTGGCCAAGGCGGACTGCGCCTCCAGCTCTCCGGTGCTGGAGAGCCTGCGGGAGATCGAGAAGGCCGGCCGGCGCGCGCGCGACCTCGTCCGGCAGATCCTCACCTTCAGCCGCAACGAGCCGCCCCGGCGCACCGCCGTGCCGGTGGCCGAGGCCATCCACGACACCGAGCGCCTGCTGCGCGTGACCCTGCCGCCGGCCATCGAGCTGCGCCTGCACCTGGACCGCCATCTGCCCGCCCTGCTGGCCGATGCCACCCAGGTGGAGCAGGCCCTGCTGAACCTGTGCACGAATGCCATCCATGCCATCGGCGATGCGCGCGGCACGGTGTGCGTGGAGGCGTCGGCGATGCAGCCCGACCACCGCCTGTGCGAGCGCCTCGCGCTGCCACCCGGCGAGTACGTGGCCATCAGCGTGGTGGACAACGGCCCCGGCATCGACGCCGCCACGCAGCTGCGCATCTTCGAGCCGTTCTTCACCACCAAGCCCGTCGGCCAGGGCACCGGACTGGGCTTGGCCGTGGTGCACGGCGTGATGCGCACCCACGGCGGCGCGGTGGACGTGCAGAGCGCACCCGGCGAGGGCAGCCGCTTCACGCTGTATTTCCCGGCGGCGGAGGCCGAATCCGAGCCGGCGCCCGCTGCCGCCGCGCCCGCGGGCGATGCCGCACCGGCGGCCAGCCCCGCCGCACCTGCGGCGGGCGCGCCCGACGAACGCCAGCGCCACGTGATGTACGTGGACGACGACCAGGCCCTGGTCTTCCTGGTGCAGCGACTGCTGCGCCGCCGCGGCTACCGCGTGAGCGGCTTCACCGACCCGCGCGAGGCCGCCGTGGCGCTGGGCGCGGACCCGCAGGCCTACGACCTGGTCGTGACCGACTACAACATGCCCGGCTACTGCGGCGTGGACCTGGTGCGCGAGGCCAAGCGCATCCGCGCGGACCTGCCCGTGGCGCTCGCCTCGGGGCACGTGACGGCGGAGATCGAGCGAGATGCGCTGGCCGAAGGCGCGAGCGCGCTGATCCACAAGCCCAACGACGTGGACGAGCTGTGCGCCACGGTGGACCGCCTGGTCCACGGCCGGCCGGCGTGAACGCTGCCCTGCCGGCGCAGGCTCCGGCCGATGCCGGCGCGCCCCCCACCTGCCTGCATGCAGACGATGACCTGCTGGTGCTGGCCAAGCCCTCCGGCCTGCTCTGCGTGCCCGGCCGCGGCCCGGACAAGCAGGACTGCCTGAGCGCCCGTGCAGCCATGCACTGGCCCGGCGCCTGCATCGTGCACCGGCTCGACCAGGCCACTTCCGGCATCGTGGTGATGGCGCGCCATGCGCAGGCCCAGCGCGCGCTCGGCGATGCCTTCGCCGCGCGCCAGGTGCACAAGCGCTATGCCGCCGTCGTGCATGCGCCGCATCCGGCCGGAGACGGCGACGCCTGGCGGGAGATCGACCTGCCCATCGCCGCCGACTGGGAGCGCCGGCCGCTGCGCGTCGTGGTTCCCCACGGCGCGCCGGGCGGCAAAGCCAGCCTGACACGCTGGCGTCCCGCCGCGCCTGGAGGCGGTGCCGGCACCTGTCCCGTGATGGAGGTGGACGGCACGCTGCGCGTGCTGCTGGAGCCCGTCACAGGCCGCACGCACCAGTTGCGCGTGCACATGGCGGCCATCGGCCAACCCATCCTCGGCGACACGCTCTACGCCCCGCCGGACGTGCAGGCACTCGCGCCGCGGCTGCTGCTGCATGCACAGCACATCGCCTTCACCCATCCGCGCACCGGAGCACCGCTCGCCTTCGACCTGCCGGCGCCGTTCTGACCGCCGTGCCGCAGTACCATCGCGGCACCATGCAGGACACCTCCGCTTCCCCCTCTTCCTCCCCCAGCTTCGCGGCAGCGCCCGGGCCGCTGCCCCTGGTCGTGCTCACCGGCGCCTCGCGCGGCATGGGCCTGGCCATGGCCCGGCAGTTGCTGCAGGGCGGGCATGCGCTCGTCACCCTCTCGCGCGGCACGAGCAGCGAGCTGGAGGACATCGCACGGCGCACCGGCATGCCGCTGGCGCAATGGCCGCAGGACCTCGCCGATGGCGCCCAGGCCGCCGCGCGGCTGCGTGACTGGCTGCAAAGCCAGCCGGCCGGCCGCTACGCCAGTGCCACGCTCATCAACAACGCGGGCGTGGTGCCGCGCATCACCCCGCTGGCCGACAGCGACCCGGCCGATCTCGCCAACGCCCTGCGCATCGGGCTGGAAGCGCCCATGCAGCTCACCGCCGCGTTCCTGGCCGCCACGCGCGGCTGGGGCTTGCCGCGCAAGGTGCTCAATATTTCCTCCGGCCTCGGGCGGCGGCCGATGGCCTCTCAATCGGCCTACTGCGCGGCCAAGGCCGGCATGGACCATTTCACGCGCTGCCTGGCGCTGGACGAAGCGCGGCAGCCCGGAGGCGCCCGGGTGTGCTCGCTGGCGCCCGGCGTGATCGACACGGACATGCAGGTCCACCTGCGCGGCGCCGACCCCCAGGTGTTCCCCGATGTGCAGAACTTCGCCCAGCTGAAGTCGACCGGCATGCTCACCTCGCCCGACGAGGCCGCGGCGCGCGTGCTGGCCCGGCTCGCGCGGCCCGATTTCGGCGATGCGCCGGTGGCCGACGTGCGCGAGGCCTGAGCGTCCACATGCATGAGAAACTAGGCCACCCGTCCGTCCGCAGCAGGCGTTCCTTTCCCGGAGACAAGCACCCATGATCCGTTCGCTGATTTCGTTCACCGCCCTCGCCTTCGCGCTGGGCACCGCCACCGCCCAGACCGCACCGACGGCTGCCCCCGCTCCCGCGGGCAATGCCTATCCGGCCAAGCCGGTGCGCCTCATCGTGCCCTTCCCGCCCGGCGGCGGCACGGACATCCTCTCCCGCCTCGTGGCGACCAAGCTGACGGAGACGCTGCACTGGACGGTGGTGCCCGACAACCGTGCGGGCGCAGGCGGCACCATCGGCATCACCGAGGCCGTGAAGGCCGCGCCCACGGGTTACGACCTCGTCATGGGCCAGAAGGACAACCTCGTCGTCGCACCCTACCTCTACAGGAACCTGCCGTGGGACCCCACGAAGGACCTCGTCGCCATCGCCCACGTGGCCTATACGCCCGTGATCATCGCCACGGGCGCCAACTCGCGCTTCAAGACGCTGGCCGACGTGGTGGCCGCCGCGCGCGCCGAGCCCGGCAAGATCACCTACGGCTCGCCCGGCAACGGCACCACCATCCACCTGGCGGGCGACCTGTTCGAGAAGGCCGCGGGCATCAAGCTCAGCCACATCCCCTACAAGGGATCCAACCCGGCCCTCATGGACGCGCTGGCCGGCAACGTGGACCTGCTCGTGTCCTCCGTGCCATCCGCCATGGCGCAGATCAAGTCCGGCAAGCTGCGGCCGCTCGCCGTCACCTCGATCAAGCGCAGTTCGTCCCTGCCCGACGTGCCCACCGTGGCCGAGTCCGGCTACAAGGGCTTCGACGTGAGTTCGTGGTACGGCATCCTCGCCCCCGCCGGCACGCCCGCCAACGTGGTCGCCACCGTGAACACCGAGGTCAACAAGCTGCTCGCCCAGCCCGACATGCGTGCTGCCATCCAGGCCCAGGGCGCCGAACCCGAAACGATGACCAGCGCGCAGTTCTCCGCCTTGATCAAGGCGGACTATGCCAAGTGGAAGGGCATCGTCGAGGCGTCCGGCGCGAAGATCGAGTAAGGGGCCCGAGCCACCGGCCGGCCACGGCCGTGCCTCAAGTGGCCGTGGGGTCCCCGCTCGCAGCCCCTGCGGAAGATTGCCCTCCTCATGGCTCTGCCATGATGTGTCGAAATGTGTTCTGATGCGGTCCTGTCCACCCGTCGCCGACCCAGACACTTTCCCATCCGCCATGGCAGACACGAAAACGCCGACCTCGCTCACCGCGCTCACGATCGCCGCGATCGGGGTGGTTTACGGAGACATCGGCACCTCGCCGCTCTACGCCTTCAAGGAGGTGTTCGCCGCCGGCCGGCTGGAGATCACGCCTGCCAACGTGATCGGCATCCTCTCGCTCTTCTTCTGGACCCTGACGGTGGTCGTCTCGGTCAAGTACGTGGCCCTGATCATGCGGGCCGACAACCATGGCGAAGGGGGCCTGATGGCGCTGCTGGCCCTGGCCACGCAGTCGGTGCAGGACCGGCCGCGCCTGAAGCGGGCGCTGATGACGGTCGGGGTCTTCGGGGTGGCGCTGTTCTTCGGCGACGGCGTCATCACGCCGGCGATCTCGGTACTCTCCGCGGTCGAGGGGCTGGAGGTCGTCACCACCCACGCCACGCCCTACATCCTGCCGATCTCGCTCACCGTGCTGCTCGCGCTCTTCGTGGCCCAGCGCTGGGGAACGGCGCGGCTCGGGCGGTTCTTCGGCATCGCCATGCTCGTGTGGTTCGCATGCCTGGGGCTCGCAGGCATTCCCCACATCGCCGCGCGCCCCGAGGTCCTGGCCGCGCTCCTGCCCCACCACGCGCTGGCGTTCTGCCTGGACCATTACGGCATCGCCTTCATCACGCTGGGCGCGGTCTTCCTGTGCGTGACCGGCGCGGAAGCGCTCTACGCCGACATGGGTCATTTCGGCGCGCGCCCGATCCGGCTGGCGTGGTTCCTGCTGGTCATGCCCTGCCTCACGCTGAATTACCTCGGCCAGGGCGCGCTGGTGCTCGGCACGCCGTCCGCCTCCGCCAACCCGTTCTTCCTCATGATGCCGGGCTGGGCCACGCTGCCGATGGTGCTGCTGGCCACGGCCGCCACCGTCATCGCGTCGCAGGCGCTCATCTCCGGCGCGTTTTCCGCGGCCAAGCAGACCATCCAGCTGGGCTACCTGCCGCGCCTGTCGGTGCGACACACCTCGGAGAACGAATCCGGGCAGATCTACGTGCCCATGGTGAACTGGACGCTGCTCGCCGGGGTGGCGCTGGCCGTGGTGGCCTTCCGCAGCTCCAACGCGCTGGCCGCGGCCTATGGCATCTCGGTCAGCCTGGTCATGGTCATCACAACGATCCTGACCTTCTTCGTCATCCGGCATGGCTGGAAGCTGCCCCTGCCGCTGTGCATCGCGGCCACCGGGGCGTTTCTCTGCGTGGATGTCGCCTTCTTCGCGTCCAACTCGCTGAAGATCGCGGAAGGCGGCTGGTTCCCGCTGCTGATGGCCGCAGCGCTGTACCTGGTCATGTCCACATGGCACGACGGCCGCGGCCTGCTGCGCCAGCGCCAGAACGCCGAGGCGATCGAGTTGCAGCCCTTCCTGCAATCGATCCTAGCGACCGGAACCACCCGCGTGGACGGCACCGCCGTGTTCCTCACCGCCCATGCCGGCGTGGTGCCCGGGGCGATGCTGCACAACCTCAAGCACAACAAGGTGCTGCACGCCCACAACCTGTTCGTCCACGTCCAGGCCGGCGACGTGCCCCGCATCCCGCTGCGGGAGCAGGTGGCGGTACAGCCGCTCACCGACGGCGCCTGGAGCGTGCGGATCCGCTTCGGGTTCATGGACGAGCCGGACATTCCCCGCGCCCTCCAGCAGGCCGGGGAACTGGAAGGCCTGCTGGACCCCATGCGCACGAGCTATTTCCTGGCGCGCGAAACCGTCGTGCCCACGCTGGGCGCCGCCATGGCCGTGTGGCGGCAGAAGCTTTTCGCCCAGATGCACCACAGCGCCAGTTCCGCGGCGGATTTCCTGAAACTGCCGAACAACGCGGTGGTGGAGATGGGGTCGAAGACGGAGATGTAGCCCGGAGACACTGCACGGACAGGATGCAGGCGCTCGGCCAGGGGAGCGCCCGGAATGTATCTGCAGCTGACCTTTCTCGGCGTGGGGACCAGAACGTTGTTGCTCCCCCATATCTCGAAGCAATGGTCCGTGCCCAGCGGAACCCAGCTCCACAATTCACTGCATGGGCATTTCCGGACATGAGCGCCACGAGCATACCGATTGCGGCGAGGTGTTTTTTACCGATCACGAATTTCCCTGCATCGATAATTCGCAAATCAAATTACGCACACGCAAAACAAAACACCGGTAAATCATCCCGGCGAATCAATGCAACGAGAAACCCTCCGCAGCGCGTCCGGATTATTCATGAACAAAACCCCACCCACCGCCAAGAACAATCATCCAACGCATCAACAAAACAGCCGGACCCTGTAGCGGTGATCGCGCCGTGCGCGGGCCCATGAAAAAAGCGGCTCCACGAGGGAGCCGCTGTGCGCCGCAGCGCGATGCCGCTGCTGGCGGGGCCCGTCAGTCGCGCACGACCAGCACCGGCACGTGGACCACGCCCAGCACGCGCTGGGTGACGCTGCCCAGCACCAGCTTCTCGAGCCCGCGGCGGCCATGGGAGCCCATGACGATCAGGTCGGCGCCGGTGCTCTCCAGCGCGCGCAGGATGCCGTCGTGCACGGCATGGCCCTCGCCGATCACGGTGGTCACGGCCACGCCGGCTTCTTCCAGGGCCTTGCGCGTGGCGTCCAGCGCGGTGTTCGCCTCCGAGGTGGCGGCATTCATGTACTGCGACTGGCCGTAGGCGAAATCCGCGCCCACGCCGGTGAAGGGATAGGGATCCACCACATAGACGGCGGTGACCTGGGAGCCGAAGGTCTTGGCCAGGCCGGCCGCCTTGGTGACGGCCATCATGGAAGTGGGCGAACCGTCCACGGGAATGAGGATGTGCTTGAACATGAACTTCTCCTTCGTCGATGGTGGTATGGAACCGATGGGACCAGTGTGCCGCAATGCGCCGGCCACGGGTTGATTCGCATCAAGCAGCAGGGGTTCTTGCGGCCTTGTCCCCCGCCTTGTCCCCGCCCTCTTCCTGGAACCCGCCGCGCCGGCAGGTCACCACCAGCGTATCGCGGCAGCCCGGCGCATCCCCCAGGGGCTGGATCGGCGTGGTCTCGTGGATCATGCGGGCGTCGTCCAGCAGCATGAGCGACCAGGGCTCGCTGAGGGTGAAGCGATGGCCGCTGGGGCCGGCTGCCTCGAAGATGCGCGTCTCGCCGCCCTTCACGCCCTCGCGGCCGACCAGGAACACGGCCACGAGGTCCACGCCGTCGCGGTGCGCGCCCTCGGGCGTGGGCCGGCCGATGCCGTCGGTGGTGTCGATGCGGAATTGGTGGGCCTCCAGGAACCAGCGCTCGGGGCCGTCGGCCAGCGCCTGCTGCGACAGGCTGGCCAGCGCGGCCAGCAATTGCTGCCAGGCCGGCTGCGCCACGGTGGCATCCTGCATGGGCGCGAACCAGCGCTGCATGCCGCCGTGCAGGGCGTTGTAGTCCAGCGGCTGCCAGTGGGCGCGGTGCGGCACCTGCCGCAGTCCGGACTCGTCGGCCACGAAGCAGGAATGCCGCCGCCGGCGGTAGCGCCCGCCGTCCTTCAGGAATTCATCGGGCGGCAGCGAGGGCCAGTCCGCATGCAGCGCCTGCAGCGCCGCGAGCGGCACGCCGATCCAGGCGGCTGTGTCCTCGGGCCTCAGCACGGCGTAGCCCGTACTGCGCAGGTGGTCGGCGACCTGTTCGGGCCGCAGGTAGGGAGGGGGAAACGTGATGTGCGCCATGTGGCGCGAGCTTAACCCCGCCCGGCATGCCGCGCGCGCACCGGAAGAACGCGGTGCCGGAATTTCAGCGGCAGCTTGCGCCGCCGCAAACGCGGCTGCAGTAGCATCCGTGGGCGCAGCGCCGGCAGTGGCGCGCTCCAGGAGAACACCATGGCCCATGAACGCCGCCACTATGTCCGAGTCGCCTTCGAGGCGCCCGCGCGCCTTGCCGTGAGCGGCCACGGCACCTTCGACGTGCACGTGCTGGACGTTTCCCTGCGCGGCGCGCTGCTGGAGCTGCCCGCCGGCCAGGCCCTGCCGCCGGGCGCCCCCTGCGCGCTCTCTATCCCCTTGATGGCGGGCGAGGAGCAGATCGCGATGTCTGGCGAACTGGTGCACGTGGAAGGCCACTGCGCGGGCCTGCAGGGCCACACCATGGACCTCGACAGCGCCACCCACCTGCGCCGCGTGATCGAACTGCAGCTCGGCGACCCGGCCCTGCTGGAGCGCGACCTGCAGACGCTGGTGTCGGCGCACCACGGCCGGGGCGTGCCGGCGCAGCCAGCGACCGGGCACTGAGCCGGCCGCCCTGCCCCCTCCAGCCCCCCCGCTCCGCGCGGCGTCAGGCCGCCGGGGCCTGCGCGGCGGCCGGTGCCGCGGCCAGTTCCACCTCCTGCAGCTGCCGCCACATCACCTTGCCGCTGCCGCTCTTGGGCAGCGCATCGGCGAACTGCACGACGCGCGGCACCTTGTACACGGCCATGTTCTCGCGGCACCAGGCGATGATCTCGGCCTCGGACACCTGCCCGCGGTGCGAGGGCCGCACCACCACCACGGCCTTCACCGTCTCGCCGCGGTAGCTGTCGCGCGCGGCGATCACGCAGGCCTCCTGCACGGCGGGGTGGCGGAACATGAGCGCCTCCACCTCGGCCGGCCAGACCTTGAAGCCGCTCGCGTTGATCATGCGCTTGAGGCGGTCGGTGATGAAGAAATAGCCCTCCTCGTCCACGCGGCCGAGATCGCCCGAGCGGAAGAACCGCTTGCCGTCGATCTCGATGAAGGCCGACTCCGTCGCGGCAGGCTGCTTCCAGTACCCGCTGAACACGCCCGGGCCGTGGATCACGATCTCGCCCTGCTCGCCCACGGGCACCTCCCGCAGGGTGTCCGGGTCGATCACGCGCGAATCGGTGCTGATGAACGGCACGCCCAGGCACTGCTGCTTGGGGTGGTCCGGCGGGTTGGTGTGCGAGGGCGCGGCCGTCTCCGTCAGGCCATAGCCTTCGCAGAAGCGCAGGCCGAACTGCTCCAGCAACCGCTGCGCCACGGCCTGCGGCATGGCGGCCCCGCCGCCGCCGATATAGACCAGGCTGGAGAGGTCGTACTCCGAAAAGCGCGGGCTCGCCATGAGGTCGATCACCATCGTGGGGATGTTGGTCCAGTTGGTCACGCGGTGGCGGGAGATGAGGCGGCCGGCGAGGTCCCGGTCCCAGCGCGGCATCATGACCAGCGTGGCGCCGGCATAGATGGACGAATGCATCAGGCTCACCATGCCGGTGATGTGGAACATGGGTACTACGGCCAGCGTCACGCTCTCGGAGGTGGCGGTGCCCCAGAGCGCGCTGGCGACGGCGTTGTGCATGATGCTGCGGTGCGGATGCATGCAGCCCTTGGGCAGGCCGGTGGTGCCGCTGGTGTAGGGCAGCACGGCCAGGTCGTCCGGGCCGGCCTCGCAGGCCGGCGGCTCGGCGCCGCAGGCCATGGCATCGCTCCAGGCATGCACCGCGCCGCCGTCGAGCGCGGGCAGCGGGCGCACCGGGCAGAGCCAGTCGCGCCAGGCCTCGGGCATGGCCTGGGCCTCGGGCGAGGCCGCGTCGAAGGCGTCGGTGAACTGGGAGACCACGAGGTGCTGCAGGCGGCGGTCCGGCGGCAGCGCATTGCTGGCGGCGGCCAGTTCGGGCGCGAGATCTGCGGTGGTGATGGCCACGCGCGCGTCCGGGTCCGTGATGTAGTGCTTGAGCTCCTCGGCACGGTTCATCGGGTTCACGGGCACCACCACGGCGTTGGTGCGCAGGATGGCGAAATGGGCGGCGACGAGCTGCGGGCAGTTCTGCATGCACAGCAGCACGCGGTCGCCCCGGCGCACGCCCAGCGTGTACAGGTGCGCGGCCAGCCGCTCGGCCGCGCGCGCCAGTTCCCGGTAGCCCAGCGCCGTGCCGAAGAACACCATCGCCGGCTTGTCCGGGTAGCGCTGCGCGCTGACGGCCAGGTTGGTCCAGAGCGAGGTGGCGGGCGGAGTGAGGGTGTGCGGCAGGCGCTTGGGCCAGAAGGCGTGGTGTGCGGGCATGGGAAGGTGATGGTTTCCGTGGATCGGTACGAACCCGCATCCTGCGGCCCATGGGCCGGGCACGTATTGGGGATGGCCCCAATCACCCGTCACCCATGCGACGCCGCGGCCGCCGCGAAAGGCCTGTGCTCCGGGGCACGGGCAGCAGCCCGGGTTTTTGTAACGGCTTGTCCCGGCAGGGGGGCTTTGGGGGGCCTGCGCGCGCCGGGCAGCCCCACCATGAACGACAATGGCGGCTACGCCTGCACGCCGCCCGGGCCCGTCGCCCCTGTCGAGCCCTGCCCGGCCGGCGCAGCACTTCCTTTTTCTCGCACCTGCATCGCCATTTCGTGCCGGTCCGCGCGGCGCCTGCGCGCGGCCACGGCCTGCGGCCCATGGACTCCATGAACATTGTCATCCTCGACGACTACCAGGACGCCGTCCGCAAACTCCATTGCGCAGCGCGTCTCGACGCCTACTCCGCCAAGGTCTACACCAACACCGTCAAGGGCCTCGGCCAGCTTTCGGTGCGGCTGCGGGATGCCGACATCATCGTGCTGATCCGCGAGCGCACCCAGATCACCCGCCAGCTCGTGGAGAAGCTGCCGCGGCTGAAGCTCATCGCGCAGACCGGCAAGGTGGGATCGCACGTGGACGTGGCGGCCTGCACCGAGCGCGGCATCGCGGTGGCCGAGGGCGTGGGCTCGCCCGTCGCACCGGCCGAACTGACCTGGGCGCTGATCATGGCGGCCATGCGGCGCCTGCCGCAGTACATCTCCAACCTCAAGCACGGCGCCTGGCAGCAATCGGGCCTGCGCGCGGCCTCCATGCCGGCCAATTTCGGCATCGGCACGGTGCTGCGCGGCAAGACGCTGGGCATCTGGGGCTACGGGCGCATCGGCCAGATCGTGGCAAGCTATGGCCGCGCCTTCGGCATGAACGTGCGCGTGTGGGGCCGCGAAGCCTCGCGCGCCCAGGCGCTGAGCGACGGCCTGCAGGTGGCGACCACGCGCGAGGAGTTCTTCTCTCAATGCGACGTGGTGTCGCTGCACCTGCGCCTCAACGACGAGACGCGCGGCATCGTGCGCCTGGAGGACCTCTCCGCCATGAAGCCCAACGCCCTGCTGGTGAACACCTCGCGCGCGGAACTGATCGAGCCGGACGCGCTGATCGCCGCCCTGAACCGCGGGCGCCCCGGCATGGCCGCGGTGGATGTGTTCGAGAGCGAGCCCATCCTGCAGGGCCATGCGCTGCTGCGCCTGGAGAACTGCATCTGCACGCCCCACATCGGCTATGTGGAGCAGGACAGCTACGAGCTGTACTTCGGGGCCGCGTTCGACAACGTGATCAACTACATCCGCGGCACGCCGACGAACATCGTGAACCCGGGCGCGCTGCAGGTGCGGCGCTGACCGGAACGGCTTGCGTCGCTACCGCCCTCGCTGCGCACTCACAGTTCTTCATTTGAAGACAGCCATTCCGGCGCATACGTGCCCAGTGCACGCGCCGGATAACGCCATGCCAGCGGTACCCCCTCGATCTCCACTGGAGGAAGCAGCCGGGCGGCCGGCCCCCAGGACGTTTGCTCGACATGCCCGGCACGATCGCCGGGCGTATCCGCCGCCAACCTGGCCACCTCGCCCATGCGCTCGGGGCGCAGTTGCAATACCGCGGCGGTACGGGCCAGCGAGGCGCGCGCCTCGGTTCCAGCCCCTTGCACCATCCGCGTCGTCAATCCGCGCAGCGCTGCCGCCGCCATCAGGTAGCCCGTCGCATGGTCGATCGCCTGGACCGGCAGGTTGAGCGGTTCATCGCGGTGCACCGCGCGCATGCCCGCCTCGGCGATGCCGGTGCTCATCTGGATGAGGCTGTCGAATCCACGCCGGCAGTGCCACGCACCGGACCAGCCATACGCATCGAGCGATACGTCGATCAGCGCGGGATTCAGTTCGCGCCGCCGTGCGGCATCGAGCCCCAGGCGGGCGAGCGCATCGGCCCGGTAGCCGTGGACAACGATGTCCGCGCCGCGCAACAGCTGCCGGAGCGTGTCGAGATCCTTGGCATTCTTCAGGTCCAGCCGCGCACAGCGCTTGCCCAGGACGACTTCGGGCACCGTGCCCGGCTCTTCCCAGCCGTGGGGATCGATGCGCAGCACCTCGGCACCCCATCCTGCGAGGAACCGCGTCGCCACGGGCCCCGCGAGAATGCGCGTCAGGTCGAGCACGCGGATGCCGCGCAGCGGACGGTCCGGCGACGGCTGCCAATCGCGCGCCGCGACGCGGCTTGCCGTGTGGACGTGCAGCAAGGGCTCGGATGCGACGGCCTGGCCTTGCGGATGTCCGGCCCATTCCTGGCGCGAGTACATGACGGCGGCACAGCCGCCGCCCGCGACCACGGCGTCCTCGAGCGCAGCGGCCTCCCAGCGGCCCACCGCGTACGCGACGGATTGCGCATCGGCGGCGCAGCCGAGGACGGACAGCGCGGCATCGCGATGGTGCGGCGCGTTGGTGTGCAACCGGATCCATCGATCGCGCGCCCGGTAGTTGCCGGCGATCGGGTCCCATTGCGGCGGCAGCGTCCATCCCTGCGGACGCAGCGACGTGCCGAACCACAGCGACGCCATGCGCCGATCGACCCGGACGGCCGGCAGCCTGCCGGTCGAGGCCTGCAACAGTTCGGCGACTGCGGTTGCCGCCGCACCGATGGCCGCCGCGGCCAGGTCGGTCACGCGAAACGGAGACAACAGCTCTCCCGCTCCGACCAGGCTGCAGGCATCGAGAGCCCGGGAGGCCCCACCCAGCGATGCCCAGAACTCCCGCAAATGGTCCGATGCCGGGCTCTCGTCGCCCATGACGGTACTTTGTGGCACTTGATCGACACCCATGTTCGCCTCGAATGGTTCAGGTGTGGCAACGATCGGCGGGCTCGCATTGGATGTCAATGTTGATTATCTTGGTCAACTGATCGAACGGCTCCCCTCTTCCCAACATGTCGAACTACCTGAATTCCACCGAAGCGGCAGCAAGGCTCGGGGTGTCGCGGCAAACGCTCTACGCGTACGTCAGCCGCGGCCTGCTGCATGCCGAGCATGGCGACAACCAACGCGAAAGCCGCTATTTCGCGGCCGATATCGACAGGTTCGCGGCACAGCGCGCACGCGGCCGCAAGCCGAAGGAAGTGGCGAAGGCTGCGCTGAACTGGGGCACGCCCGTGCTCGAATCGGGCATCACGCTGATCGATGGCGGGCGGCTCTTCTATCGTGGTGTGGACGCCTTGGAGCTCGCCGGCCATGCGAGCCTCGAGGACGTCGCCGCGCTGCTCTGGCAATGCGACAGGCAGGCGGCCTTCGGCCCCCGGGCTGCCGCCGCGCCTGCCGTCTTGCGGCCGCTCTTCAGGCACTACGGGGACCAGCGTGCGGAAGAAGCGCTCCTGCCGCTTTTCGCCGTCGCGAGCGACGACGCGTCCACCGCCATCTGGCAGAAGGCGGCCGGGCGGCAGGAGCAAGGCTGCGGAGACCTGGTGCGGATCCTGGCCGCCTGCCTGTTGCGCTCCCGTCCCGGCACGAGGCCGATCCACGAGCAATGCGCGCGGGCATGGGGCCTGGACGCTGCGGGCGCGTGGCGTTGCGCAGGCATCTGCGGCTGCCCATGGGTGCCGCGTTCGGGCTGTTCGCGCTGGGCCGCTCCATTGGGTGGATCGCACACGGACTGGAGCAACGCGGGCAACCCGGCCTGATCAGGCCCCGGGCAGTCTATGTCGGCCCCCCTGTCGAACTGGGCAAGCCCCGCCCCCATGGACGGTCGCCCCAGCGGCAAACGCCGCGGCATGCGGCGCCAGGCAATGAGCTGGCTGCCGCCTTCTTCAGGACCAATGCACCGCCAGGCATCGCCGGGTAATGCGGTGCGTTGCGGAACACCCCGGATGGAACCGCAGCCACCGGTCGCGATGTCGCAGGGATGGGGCCGGGTTCATCCCGCTACTCCTGGTGGAGCGGCCTCGATCCCATCCAGCCAGGAAGCAAACACTCCTTGTGCCGCCAGCGGCAAGTCGGATTGCAGGGCCCGGGCTTCGGCGCGCAATGCGCGTGGGTCGATGCCGGCCTGTGCCAGTTCGCAGGCATGGCCGACCAGCCAGCGCTCGATATGGCGCGGGTCCGCCTCCAGATGGCACTGCAGCGCCAGCACATGGCGCCCCACGCCGAACGCCTGGTTGTCGCAAACGGGCGTGCCCGCCAGCCGCGTGGCCCCGGCGGGAATCTCGAAGCGGTCGCCATGCCAGTGCAGCACCGGCACACCGCCCAGCGCCGCCAGCGGTGACGCCTCGCCTGCCGGAGCCAGCGCCAGGGGCGCGAAGCCGATTTCCCTGACCCCCATGCCGCTGACGCCCGCGCCGAGTGCACGGGCGATCAGTTGCGCGCCAAGGCAGATGCCCAGCAACGGACGCCGGGATTGCAGCCGCCCGGAAATCACGGCCAGTTCGTCGGCGAGGAAGGGATGGAGCGCATCGTCGAACGCGCCTATCGGACCGCCCAGCACCACCAGCAGATCGGCCGCTACCGCATCGGCGGCGCACCAGTCTTCGGTCGTGGCATCCAGGTAGCGCACGGCATATCCGCGCGTCGCCAGCAACGGCCCCAGCGTGCCAAGGTCTTCAAAGTGCAGATGGCGGATGGCAATGGCGGTTTTCATGGGGACTGCTCCTCTGCGCCGGGTTCGCCGGGCCAGTAGTGGCTGTCTGGCGTGGCGCGTGCGCCAAAGATGGCCTGGCCGACGCGCACCACGGTGGCACCTTCCTCGATGGCAATCTCGAAGTCGCCGGACATTCCCATGGACAGTTCATCCAGCCCGACACCCGCGGGTGCGCTCTGGCGCAAACGGTCGCGCAAGGTGCGCAGCAGCACGAAGCACTGGCGCACTCGTTCAGCCTCGCTGGAAAACAGCGCCAGCGTCATCAGCCCACGCACGCGCAGCGCCGAAAACGCCGGCAGCGCCTGGATGAAGGCCGCCACGTCTCCAGGGGCGAGGCCATACTTGCTGGCCTCGCCCGACGTATTGACCTGCACGAACACCTCCAGCGAACGTCCTTCGGCTTGCAGGCGGCGATCCAGCGCCTCGGCCACGCGCAGGCTGTCCAGCGCCTGGAATTCGTGGGCAAAGCGCGCCACCAGCCTGGCCTTGTTGGCTTGCAGGTGGCCGATGACCGACCATTGCAGGTCGCTCAAGTCCTGCATGGCCTCCCATTTCCGGTGCGCTTCCTGCGGCCTGTTCTCGCCCAGCATCCGGCAGCCTGCCGCATGCGCCAGGCGCAGGCGGGCCTCGGGCTTGGTCTTGCTGACCGGCAGCAGGCGCACCGTCGCGGTATCACGTCCCACACGGCGGCAGGCGGCTGCAATGCGCGCATGCACCGCCGCCAGGTGGCGCCGGAAGTCCTCGACCGTGGTGGCCTCGGGATGGCGGCCGTGCTGGTCGTGGCCGGTCTGCGTATCGAATGGCATGGGCATCAGTTCGCCCTCTTGCTGGCCGGCGTGGAAGCCATGGCGGCCAGGCATGCCTTGTGCGGCAACCGGCCATGGAGGATCGCATGGGCGAGCAGTCCGATCACGAGCCCCCAGAAGGCACCGCCGATACCCAACAGGTTGATGTTGGCGGCTGCCGCCAGGAAGGTCATCAAAGAGGCTTCGCGCGTTTTCGCGTCGGCCAGTGCGGTGGCCAGGCTGCCGCCGACGGTGCCCAGCAGTGCCAGCCCCGCCAGCGTGGTGATGAAGGTGGCCGGGAAGGCCATGAAGACGCCGGCCAGCGTCACGCCGAACACGCCCACGAGGATGTAGCACACGCCTGCGGCGATGCCCGCGATCCAGCGCCTGGATGGGTCTTCGTGCGCTTCCCGGCCCGTGGCGATGGCCGCCGTGATGGCGGCGATGTTGAAGGCGTGCGAACCGAACGGTGCCATCAGCAAAGAGCCCAGCCCGGTGATGGCCAGGATGGGGTTGGCACTGGTCTTGAAGCCGTCATTGCGCAGTACCAGCATGCCGGGCATGTACTGGCCGGTCAGGGTGATCAGGAACAGCGGCAGTGCCACGCTCAACAAGGCGTTGAGCGAAAAGGCGGGCATGGTGAAGACTGGCGCGGCCAGCTTCAATTGCAGCCCCGACAGATCGACCCGATCCTGGACCAGGAGAAAAGCCAGCCCCAGTACCAGGATTCCAACCACCGCATAGCGTGCGGAAAACCGCTTGAACACCACGTAGGCAAGGATCAGCCATCCGGCCAGCAGGGGGTCGATGCCCATGCCTCCGAAAGCCCGGATGCCGAACTGCAGCAGGATGCCGGCCAGCAGCCCGGCGGCAACGCCCGGAGGAATCAGGCGGATGACGCGCTCGAACCAACCCGACAGCCCCAGGGCCACGAAAGCGGCTGCCGAAATCAGATAGGCCCCCACGGCTTCGGCATACGGCGTGGTGGTCAGCGCGGTGACCAGAAACGCCGCTGCCGGCGTGGACCACGCGGTGATGATCGGCTCGCGCGACACCCAGCTCAGGGGGCTCCCCGTCACGCCCACGCCGATGGAAATCGACCACACCCAGGAAGCCGTCAATTCCGGGCTGAGGCCCGCGACCTTGGCGGCCTGGAACACCAGGATGAATGTGCCGCCGTAGTTCACGATGACCGAGAGCAGGCCGGCCACGACGGGATGGGTGAGATCGTTCCAGCGAACGGGTGAATGCGAAGGTATGGAAGACATGGCCTGACAGCGACTACTGACACCGGGGATGAACACGTTGCGAGGTGTATTTATAGTTCTGGAATGGACGGATGCCACAGGCCACTTTTTGAATGGGATACCAGCCAATTGTTCAAGCACGCTCAACTTGAATCCGTCAAAGCCTGGGTCGGCGACCCGGCACATGGCGCCTTGCCGCTGCACGCGCGGGTGCAGCGGGCCATTCGCCAATTGATACTCGATGGTGCGCTGGACGCGGGCAGGCCATTGCCCGCGTCACGCGCCTTGGCGAAGTCGCTGGGGGTTTCCCGGGATACGGTCGAATCGGCCTACAGCCAGTTGCATGCGGAAGGCTTCATCGAACGGCGCGTGGGCAGCGGCAGCTTTGTGTCGGAACGGGCCCAGCGTCTGCCGGGGCGCGCCAAGCCTCGTCGGACCGGCGTGGGAAGCGAGGCAGCACTGCGCCTCAGCCGGCGCGGCAGCGCCATGTTCCAAAGTGGCGGCGTGCGTGACTTTCTGGCGCCACGCCCTTTCGCGCCTGGCGTGCCCGAGACACGCAGTTTTCCGCTGCAAACATGGGAGCGATTGGAACGGCAGGTGCTGAAGGAATACGGCACGCTGGCGTTGCTGCACAGCCCGCCGCAGGGGATGGAGCCGCTGCGCCAGGCCATCGCCGATTACGTGAATCTCGAACGGGGCGCGCGCGCCACACCCGAGCGTGTGCTGGTGCTGACCAGTTCCCAGCAGGCCTTGACCCTGTGCGCCACTGTGTTGCTCGACGCCGGCGACCGCATCTTCATCGAAGACCCTGTCTACCACGGCGCGCGCAAGGCGTTCGACGCTGCCGGGCTGGAGTGCGTGCCCGTGCCATTGGATGCAGACGGCCTGCGGGCGGATTATTTGACCGAGGCAAGCGAGGCGCCAGGCGAAGCGGCCAGGGCGGTGTTCCTGACGCCATCGCACCAGTTTCCCACCGGAGCGACGCTGTCGCTGGACCGGCGTCTGGCGGTCATCGAATGGGCCAGGCAGCGCCAGGGCTGGATCATCGAGGACGACTACGACAGCGAATTCCACTATGCGGGCAAGCCCACTGCATGTGTGCAGGGGCTCGATCCGGGTGAACGGACGATCTACATCGGCACCTTCACCAAATCTCTGTTTCCGGGCCTGCGCATCGGCTACATGGTGCTGCCACCGCAACTGGTGGCGCCCATGACCGTGGCCCGCACCTTGCTGGACGGGCACAGTGCACCGATTCCACAACTCACGTTGGCGCGTTTCATGGAAGGCGGCCACTTTGGCGCCCATGTGCGCACCATGCGTGCCGTCTACGCTGAACGGCGCGACGTGCTGGCACGGCTGGTGCGCCAGCACCTGGCCGAATTCGTGGAACCCCGGGTGCCTGCCGGAGGCATGCAAATGCCCTGTGTTTTCATCCGCGACATTCCCGAACGCGAGGCCGTGGAATCCGCCCGCCGGGCCGGCATCGACTTGCTGGGGCTGACGACGCTGCAGGCTTCGGGCAGGCACAAGGCAGGTGTCCTCATGGGCTTCGCCGCCCACGCCCCGCACGAGCTGGATGTCGCCGTCAAAAAACTGGCAACCGTGCTGCGTGCGCTGTGCCCTTGACGGCCGTGGATTCCAGCCAAAAAAAAAGGCCTCCGCACGCGCGGAGGCCTTGCCGCTGAAACGGGCGTGCCGTATCAGTTCAGGGGCGTCTTCTTGCCGTCCTTGTACGTGTACAGGGTGATGGCAGGGTTCTTCAGCTCGCCATTGGGCTCGAAGGCGATGTTGGCCGTCACGCCCTTGTAGTTCGACTTCTGCAGCTCGGGGATGTACACCTTCGGATCCCACGAGTTGGCACGCTTCATGGCATCGACCAGCAGCATGGTGGCGTCGTAGGTGTAGGGGCTGTACACCTGGAACTGGCCGGGGTACTTGGCGTCGTACTTGGCCTTCCAGGCCGTGCCGCCGGGCATCTTGGCCAGCGAGGCGCCGCCTTCGGCGCAGATCACGTTCGCCAGGGTCTTGGCACCGGCGGCCAGCTTGGCCACTTCGGCCGTGCAGATGCCGTCGCCGCCGAAGTACTTCACGTTGGCCATGCCCAGCTGTTCCATCTGGCGCAGCATGGGGCCGGCCTGCGGGTCCATGCCGCCGTAGAAGATGGCGTCGGGGTTCTTGGACTTGATGGCCGTCAGGATGGCCATGAAGTCGGTGGCCTTGTCGGTCGTGAACTGCTCGTCCACCACCTTGATGCCCTTGGTGGCGGCGGTCTTCTTGAACACGTCGGCCACGCCCTGGCCGTAGGCCGTGCGGTCATCGATGATGGCCACGGTCTTGAGCTTCAGCGTGTCGGCGGCGTAGGCGGCCAGGCCGGCGCCCAGGGCGTTGTCGTTCGCGATGATGCGGAAGGTGGTCTTGTAGCCGGGCTTGGTCAGGTTGGGGTTGGTGGCGGCGCCGGTGACGTGCGGGATGCCGCAGTCGTTGTACACCTTCGACGCGGGGATCGTGGTGCCGGAGTTCAGGTGGCCCACCACGCCGGCGACCTTGGCGTCGCACAGCTTCTGGGCAGCGGCCGTGCCCTGCTTCGGATCTGCGGCGTCGTCTTCAGCCTGCAATTCGAACTTGATCTTCTTGCCGCCGATCGTGACCCCCTGGGCATTCAGTTCCTCGACGGCCATGCGGGCGCCGTTTTCGTTGTCCTTGCCGTAGTGAGCCTGAGGGCCAGAAACCGGTCCCACGTGGCCGATCTTCACCACCTGTTCTTGTGCAGAGGCGACACCGGCAAACGCCGCGATAGCGGCAACCACGGTCAGTTTCAACTTCAATTGCATATGAATCTCCATAAAGGGTGATCGCTGAGAACCTTTGTTTTTTCCCCCAGCGCCGGAAACATATCGCAATTTATGGGCCAGGGCACCCGTAGATGCGAGGGAAAGTGACCGAAAACCACAGGGGGTTACCCTAGGAGCGCACCCACGGGCGCCCGGCTCAGCGTTGCGCGGGGCTGCCGGGCGAGGCCAGTTCGTCCGCCACTGCTTCGTACACGGCATGGCGCACGACGGATTCCACCTCTTCGCGCAGGCGCGGCACCATGGAGCGCGTCTGCTCCTGGACCACCGTGGCGATGGCCTCGCGCAGGCGCTGGTCCAGCACCACGTCCACGCGCTGGATGATGCGGTGGATGACCACCTCCTCGATGCCCGAGAAATCGGGGGCCGGCGCGGATTGCGAAGGCGAAGGCGAAGGCGAAGGCGAAGGCGAAGGCGAAGGCGAAGGCGAAGGCGAGGATGAAGGCGCAGCAGGCACCGGCGCGGCGGCGGCCGGCTCACCCACCGGGGGCATCGCCGGCCACGGCGCCAGGGCCGGGACGACCGCTACCGGCGGTGCCGCCGGGACCGGAACCGGGGCGGGAGCCTGCACGCCCGGCAGCGGGCTGCCCGCGGCAGCAGCGCCCTCGGTCACCTGCACCACATCGGTGAGCGTCGGCACGAATCTGGGGGGCTGCTTCGGCGGCACGGGCATGGCTCAGCCTCCCTTCAGCACCAGGTCGTGGCGAACGATGCCGTAGCCCCGCTGCGCATAGTGCCGCCAACGTTCGCGCGCGCCGGCGCGGTCGCCCTCATCGTGCGCGCTCACCACCTCGACGAGCCGCGCGAAGCGCTCGAACCCCTCGGGCACGGAGGCCCCGAGGTTCAGCAGGACATCGGGGCGCGCGACGGTGCGCAAGTCGGCCGCCAGCAGCACGGGCGATGCCTCGCGCAACTCGGGCTCGTCCTCCTGGCGGCAGTGCGCCAGGAAGTCCTGCGGGCTCAGTGCCCACAGCGCACGGTCCATCGCGTCGAGCACGGGCGCAGGCCCGGTGATCACCAGGAGCGCGTCGTTGCGCAGGGCCTTGCGCGCGAACCGGCATGCATAGGCCAGCTTGTCGGGCGCGTTGAAGTGGAAGGCGATCTCGGTCATGCCGGGATCCACGGGCACGGGGGCGGCATCCGCGGTCAGGCGGCGCGGGCCGCCCGGCGTGCCCGGCCCGCGCCGGAGGCCGGCGCCGCGGCCGCACCGGAGCGCGCCCGGGGCGCCGGGGCCTGTGCGGAATCCAGCAGGAACTGCACCAGCAGGCCCACGGGGCGGCCGGTGGCGCCCTTGGCGCCGCCGCTCTTCCACGCGGTGCCCGCGATGTCCAGGTGGGCCCAGGGCTTGCCGTCCACGAATTTCTGCAGGAACTTGGCGGCCGTGACGGCCCCGGCCGCGCGCCCCGCCACGTTGCCCATGTCGGCGAAGTTGCTCTTCAGGCCTTCGGCGTATTCGTCGTCCAGCGGCATGCGCCAGCAGGGGTCCAGCGCCGCCTCGCCCGCGGACTGCAGGCGGGACGCCAGGGCCTCGTCGTTGGCGAACAGGCCGCTGCGCACCCCGCCGAGGGCCACCACGCAGGCGCCGGTCAGCGTGGCGATGTCCACCATGGCCGAGGGCTTGAAGCGGGCCGCGTAGGCGATGGCATCGCACAGCACGAGGCGGCCTTCGGCATCGGTGTTGAGCACCTCGATGGTCTGGCCGCTCAGGCTGGTGACCACGTCGCCCGGCTTGACGGCGCGGCCGTCGGGCATGTTCTCGCAGGCGGGGATGAGGCCGACCACGTTGATGGCGGGCCGCAGTTCGGCCAGCGCGCGGAACACGCCCAGTACGCTGGCGGCACCGCCCATGTCGAACTTCATCTCGTCCATTTCGCCGGCGGGCTTGATCGAGATGCCGCCGGTGTCGAAGGTGATGCCCTTGCCGATGAGCGCCACGGGCGCCTCGGAGCGGCCCGCGCCCTGGTAACGCAATTCGATGAAGCGCAGGGGCTCCTCGGAGCCCCTGGCCACCGCCAGGAAGGCGCCCATGCCGAGCTTCTGCACTTCCGCGGGGCCCATCACCTTGACCTGGATGGGGCCGTGCTTGGCGAGCGCCTTGGCGGCGCCGGCCAGCAGGGTGGGCGTGGCGTGGTTGCCGGGGCGGTTGGCCCATTCGCGGGCGTATTCGATGCCCAGCGCCAGCGCCGTTCCGCGGGCGAAGCCGGCCTTGGCCGCTGCGGCATCGGCCACGCCGATCACCACGCGGGACAGGGCCCGCGGCTCGGCCTGCGACTTGGTGGCCGTATAGACATAGCTCGCTTCCGCCACGGCCTGCACGGCCGTGCAGGCGGCCGCGCCGCCGTCGGCCAGGGCCGCGAGGCACACGGCCGCGCGCTTGATCTGGGGCGCCTTCCAGTGGGCCGCGGCACCGGCCAGCGCCTGGCGCACCGCGCGCGCGCCGCCGTCGCCGGCGCCCAGCAGCAGCACGCGCCGCGCCGAGACGGCGGGCGCCTGGTAGAGCGCGAGGCTCTTGCCGGGCTTGGGTTCGAAGTCCCCCTGGCGGACCGCCAGCGCCACCAGGGCGGAGAGCGCGTCGCCGCCGGGCTTGAAGCCTTCGGGCACCAGCACGGCGAGCAGGTCGCATTTCTCGGCGGCGGCGGAGGCCAGGGACAGGGTCTTCAGATCGAAGTTCATAATCGGCGTTTTCCTTCGAGCCAATGTTATTCGATTCATCCATTCGCAAGGAACTGGCCCGCAGCTTCGGAGCGACGCTGGTGGTGCTGGTCACCGTGGTCATGACCATGATGCTGATCCGCACGCTCGGCCAGGCGTCGCGCGGCAGCGTGAACCCCTCGGACGTGATGCTCGTGATGGGCTTCACCGTGCTCGGCCAGTTGCCCACCATCCTCACCCTCAGCCTGTTCGTGGCCGTGGTCGGCGCGCTGGCGCGCATGTACCGCGAAAGCGAGATGGTCATCTGGTTCGCGAGCGGGCGCGGCATGCTGCACCTGCTGCCGCCGCTGCTGCGCTTCGCCTGGCCGGTGATCCTGGCGATCGCCACGCTGGCGCTGCTGATCTGGCCCTGGGCCAACCAGCAGATCCAGGAGCTCAAGGTGCAGTACGAGCAGCGCAGCGACGTGGACCGCATCGCCCCGGGCGAGTTCCAGGAGTCGGCCAACGGCGCGCGCGTGTTCTTCATCGACCGCGAGACGCCTGACAACCAGCAGGCCACCAACGTGTTCATCGCCTCCAGCGAGCACGGCCGCGAGACCGTCACCTCGGCCCGCAGCGCGCGCCTGGAAACCCAGGGCAGCCAGCGCATGGCCCTGCTGAGCGACGGGCAGCGCCTGGAGACCACGCTGGACAAGCCGGGACTGAAGGTGAGCGAGTTCACCGAGTACGGCACGCGCATCGGCGGCGCCGCCGGCAGCTCCAGCGACGACGCCGCGGTCAAGACCCGCAGCACGGCGCAGCTGTTCGCCTCCAGCGACCCGGTGTTCCGCGCCGAACTCGGGTGGCGCTTCGGCCTGGCGTTCGCCGCGCTCAACTTCGTGGTGCTGGGGCTGGCCGTGGCCAGCGCCAATCCACGCGCCGCGCGCAGCACCAGCCTGGTGTTCGCGCTCTTCGCCTTCGTGGTCTATTACAACCTCATGACCTTCGGACAGAACTGGGTGGGCGCGGGCCGCATGGGCCTGGGCGCCTTCATGGTCGCGCTGCACGGCGGCACGCTGGCGCTGGCGATGCTGCTGCTCGTGGCACGCCACAACCGCTGGTCGCCGCGGCTGCCGTCCCTGCGCGCGCGGAGGTCCGCATGAAGACGATCCGCGGGCTCATCTACCGCGAGGCGCTGGCCGCCGTGGGCTTCGTCACCCTGGGCTTCCTGGCGCTGTTCTTCTTTTTCGACATGGTGGACGAGCTGCGCTACGTCGGCCGCGTCGAGGGCTACCAGATGTCGCACGCGCTGCTGTACGTGGCGCTCGGCATCCCGAGCCACCTGTACGAACTGCTGCCGATCACCGTGCTGATCGGCACGATCTTCGTGATGGCGCGCTTCGCGCAGAGTTCCGAGTTCACCATCATGCGCACCAGCGGGCTGGGGCCGTGGCGCGCCCTGCGCACGCTGCTGGTGCTGGGCCTGGGCTTCGTGATGCTCACCTTCACCGTGGGCGACTACCTCGCGCCCGCGACCGACCGGCTCGCGCAGCTCGTGCGGGCCCGCTACCTGGGCCAGATCACCACCGGCGCGACCGGGGCCTGGCTGAAGGAGCGCCAGGGCGACCGCTCCGTCGCGGTGAACGTGCGCGCGCTGCGGCACGACGGCGGCATGAGCAATGTGCGGATCTTCGAGTTCGACGGCAACGGGCGCCTGGCTTCCACCGTGCAGGCGGCGTCGGGCGAGTTCGGCGCGGACGCCTGGGAGCTGCGCGACGTGAAGCGCAGCGTCTTCCACCGCCGCGGCGAGGCCGAGGCGCACGTGGAGCGGCTGCAGGAGGCCAGCTTCCGCTGGCCCACGCACATCAGCGCCGACATGGTGGCGGCATCGCTGCTCAAGCCCGACCGCATGGCGACGATCGACCTGTTCCAGTACATCCGCCACCTCGAATCCAACGGCCAGGCGGCGCAGAAGTACGAGATCGAGTTCTGGCGCAAGGTCTTCTATCCCCTGAGCTGCCTGGTGATGGTAGTGCTGTCGCTGCCCTTCGCCTACCTGCACTTCCGCTCCGGCGGCATCGCCGGCTACGTGTTCGGCGGGGTGATGGCGGGAATCAGCTTCTTCCTGCTCAACAACGTGTTCGGCTATGCGGGCAACCTGCAGAACTGGTCGCCCTGGCTCACCGCGGCCGCACCGGGCATCATCTATTCGCTGCTGTCGCTCGGGGCGTTCGGCTGGCTGGTGCTGAGGCGATGAACATGGCGCACGACACATCCGGGGCCGATGCCCCCCGCGGCGTGGTGCTGTTCGCCCACGGCTCGCGCGACCCGCTCTGGCGCGCCCCGATCGAGGCCGTGGAGGCCCGCATGCGGCTGCAGTCGCCCGGGCTGGAGGTGCGCTGCGCCTACCTGGAACTGGCCGAACCCGACCTGCCCACGGCGGTGCGCGAACTGGCGGCGCGCGGCGTGCGCCGCCTCACCGTGGTGCCGATGTTCCTGGGCACCGGCAAGCATGCGCGCGAAGACCTGCCGCAACTGGTGCAGGCGCTGCGCGCCGAGCACCCGGACATGGCCGTCGCCGTGCAGGGCGCCATCGGCGAGGATGCGCGCATGACGGCGCTGATGGCGGAGATCGCGTCGGCCGAGACTACCGC
This sequence comes from Paracidovorax oryzae ATCC 19882, assembly GCF_000687165.1. GTDB lineage: Bacteria > Pseudomonadota > Gammaproteobacteria > Burkholderiales > Burkholderiaceae_C > Paracidovorax > Paracidovorax oryzae. The sequence continues at coordinate 363,625 of NZ_JMKU01000001.1, forward strand.
GCAGCGGTGAGGCGCTCCGGGCGGGCGCCGCCGCGGCGAGGCACAGTGCATTTTTGCGTGCGGGTCACTCCAATGGCTTAGACGATTGCCGCATAATCAAGGAAATCCTTAGCAGCAATCAGATATGAACCTGCACCAGTTCCGCTTCGTCCAGGAAGCCGCCCGCCGCAACCTCAACCTGACGGAAGCCGCCAAGGCGCTCCACACCTCGCAGCCCGGGGTGTCCAAGGCCATCATCGAACTGGAGGACGAACTGGGCGTGGACATCTTCGCGCGCCACGGCAAGCGGCTCAAGCGCATCACCGAGCCGGGGCAGCACGTGCTCAAGAGCATCGAGCTGATCATGCGCGAGGTGGGCAACCTCAAGCGCATCGGCGAGCAGTTCAGCGCGCAGGACAGCGGCACGCTGAGCATTGCCACCACCCACACGCAGGCGCGCTACGTGCTGCCGGTGCCCGTGGCCAAGTTGCGCGAGGCCTATCCCAAGGTGAACGTGAGCCTGCACCAGGCCACGCCGCACGAGGTGGCGCGCATGGTGATCGACGAGGTGGCGGAAATCGGCATGGCGACCGAATCGCTCGCCGACTACCCGGACCTCGTCACCCTGCCCTGCTACGAGTGGCAGCACGTGCTGGTGATGCCCTCGGGCCATCCGCTGGCGCAGCAGGAGCGCATCAGCGTGGACGACATCGCCCACGAGGCCCTCATCACCTACCACCCCTCGTTCACGGGGCGCGGCAAGATCGACCAGGCCTTCGCCGCGCGCAAGCTGCAGCCGCGCATCGTGCTGGAGGCCATCGATTCGGACGTGATCAAGACCTATGTGCGCCTGGGCCTGGGCGTGGGCATCGTGGCTGAGATGGCCATGCGCGACGACCCGCTCGGCGACCTGGTGGTGCGGCCGGTGGGCCACCTGTTCGGCCAGAGCGTGGCGCGCGTGGCGTTCAAGCGCGGTGCCTACCTGCGCAACTTCGTCTATAAATTCGCGGAGCTGCTCAGCGACCGGCTGAACCGCGAACTCGTGGCCCGCGCGATGACCGGGCACGTGAACGACTACGAGCTTTGATTCCTTGCCTTCCACGCACATGACCACCACCGCTGCCGCGCGCACGCCGACCCTCCCCAGCAAGCTGCCCCAGGTGGGCACGACGATCTTTGCCGTGATGTCCGCCCTGGCGGCGGAACACGGGGCCGTGAACCTGGGCCAGGGCTTTCCCGATTTCGACTGCGACCCGGCCCTGGTCGATGCGGTGGCGGGCGCCATGCGCGCAGGCCACAACCAGTACCCGCCGATGCCGGGCGTGCCGGCGCTGCGCCAGGCCGTGGCGCGCAAGATCGAGGCGCTGCACGGGCGGGCCTATTCGCCGGACACCGAGATCACCGTGACGGCGGGCGCGACGCAGGGCATCCTGACGGCGATCCTGGCCGTGGTGCAGGCGGGCGACGAGGTGATCGTGCTCGACCCCTGCTACGACAGCTACGTGCCCAACGTGGAGCTGGCGGGCGGCACGGCGGTGCGCGTGCCGCTCACGCCCGGCACCTTCCGGCCGGATTTCGGCCGCATCGCCGCCGCACTCACGCCGCGCACGCGGGCGATCATCATCAACACGCCGCACAACCCGTCCGCCACCGTGTGGACGGACGAGGACATGCGGGCGCTCGAAGCACTGCTCGCGCCCACCGACGTGGTCGTGGTCAGCGACGAGGTCTACGAGCACATGGTGTTCGACGGTGCGGAGCACCAGAGCGTCGCGCGATTTCCCGGGCTGGCCGCGCGGGCGTTCATCGTGTCGAGCTTCGGCAAGACCTTCCATGTCACGGGCTGGAAGGTGGGCACGGTTGTCGCCCCCGCGCCGCTCATGGCAGAGTTCCGCAAGGTGCACCAGTTCAACGTTTTCACCGTGAATACGCCCGTGCAGCATGGGCTTGCGGCCTACCTCGCCGATCCGGCGCCCTACCGGCAGCTGCCGGCCTTCTACCAGGCCAAGCGCGACCTGTTCCGCCAGGGGCTGGAAGGCTCGCGCCTGAAGCTGCTGCCCAGCTCGGGCAGCTACTTCCAGTGCGTGGACATCTCGCAGGTGAGCGACCTGGGCGACGTGGAGTTCTGCCAGTGGCTCACGCGCGAGATCGGCGTGGCCGCCATCCCGCTGTCGCCGTTCTATGGCGACGGGTTCGACCAGCGCGTGGTGCGCTTCTGCTTCGCCAAGCGCGACGAAACGCTGCGCGAGGCGCTGCAGCGGCTGCGCCGGCTCTGACCCGCTCCCTCCCCTACCCTTGCGCCATGCGCGCGAGGGCACGGCTCGGCAGGCTGGCCGGATCCTCGAACGCCTGCACGGCATCGAAGTGGTCGGCCCCCGGCATCGGATGCAGCTCGGCCGCGTTGCCGGCCGCACGCCATGCGGCATGGAAGCCCTGGGACTGCTGCGCGAAGGCGTCCTGCTCGGCCCTGCCCCAGCAGAGCGTGGCGGGCGTGGCGCTGGGCCGTGCATGCAGCACGGGCGAATTGCGGCGCACCAGGCCCTCGTCCAGCTGGATCGCCGGCTGCAGGTAGCTGTAGCGCAGCGGCGCGATGTCGTAGAGGCCGCTCACCAGCACCGCACCCGCGAAGGGATCGGCGGGCAGGCCGTAGTCTTCCGCCCAGGGCGTGCACAGCAGCATCGCACCCAGGTGCCCGCCCGCGGAATGCCCGCCGACGACGATGCGCGCCGGGTCGCCGCCATGCTCGCCGATGTGGCGCACCACCCAGGCTGCCGCGGCGCGCACCTGCCGCACGATCTCGTCGATCGTGACGGCCGGGCACAGCGCGTAGTCCACCACCACGGTGGTGAAGCCCAGTGCATGCGGGCCCTGCGCCACGCAGCTGAAATCGCGCGCGCTGCGGGCGCGCCAGTAGCCGCCGTGGATGAAGAAGAACACCGGCGCGCCGGGCCGGTCGGCCGGGAAGATGTCCAGCGTTTCCGCCAGCGTCGGGCCGTAGGGCACGGCAGGCCGGTACGGCAGCGCCTGCCGCGTGGCCTCGCTGCGTTCGGCGAAGTGCCGGTTCGAAGCGGCGGCATCGTGCGCGCGCTTCAAGGGGTCGTAGGCTTCGTCGATCGCAGCCTGGCTCGCGAAGCCGTGCGGGAAGGTCATCGCCATCGAGGGCTCCCGCGCATCAGTCCGGCACCACGGCCGTGACCTCGATCTCCACCTTGGCGCGGTCCTCGATCAGCGCCGAGACCTCCACCGCCGTCATCGCCGCGTTGAAGCTGCCGATGATCTCGCGGAAGTCCTGGCCGATCTGCCGCAGCGAGGCCACATAGTCTTTCTTGTCCGTCACGTACCAGGTCATGCGCACGATGTGCTCGGGGCGGGCGCCGCCTTCCTTGAGCACCTCGACGATGTTCTGCAGCGCCTGCCGCACCTGCCCGCACAGCGTGTCGGTGTGGAACACGCCCTGCGCGTCCCAGCCGATCATGCCGGCCACGAAGACCATGCGGCCATGCGCCGCGACGCCATTGGAGTAGCCCTTGGGCCGGGGCCATCCGGGGGGAAGAAGGACTTGCATGCGAATCTCCTGTCCGTTCGGTTCTCGAAAAATCGGTATCGTTTTTGCGCGAGGGTCACACGCCCACGTAACGCTGCCACAGCGCCGGGTCGGCCGCGAGCGCGCCCGAATCGCCCTGCCACACCACACGGCCGCGCTCGATGATGGTGTGGCGGTCGGCGAGCCGGACGAGCCGGCGCACGTATTTGTCGATGACCAGGATGGTCTGCCCCTGCGCGCGCAGGGCGTCCAGGCAGCGCCAGATCTCCTCGCGGATCAGCGGCGCCAGCCCTTCCGTGGCTTCGTCGAGCACGAGCAGGTGCGGATTGGTCATGAGCGCGCGGCCGATGGCCAGCATCTGCTGCTCGCCACCCGAGAGCTGCCCGCCCATGTGCGAGGCGCGCTCGGCCAGCCGCGGGAACAGGGCATGCACGCGGTCCAGCGTCCACGGATCGGCGGCGCCGTTGCGGCGTGCGGCGAATGCCACGAGGTTCTCGCGCACCGAGAGGTTGGGGAAGATCTGCCGACCTTCGGGCACCACCGCGAGGCCCATGCGCGCGATGCGGTCCGGCGCCAGCCGCTCGATGCGCTCGCCGCGGAAACGCACGGATCCGGCCTTCGCGCGCGTGAGCCCGAGCAGCGCGCGCACCGTGGTCGTCTTGCCCATGCCGTTGCGGCCCAGCAGCGTGGCGACCTCGCCGGCGCGGATGTCGAACGCGATGCCGAACAGCACCTGGCTGCTGCCGTAGGCGGCCTCCAGCCCTTCGACTTCGAGCAATGCGCTCATGGCGTGGCCTCCTCCAATTCGTCGCCCAGGTAGGCGCGGCGCACGTCGGGGTGCTGGCGGATCTCCTGCGGGGTGCCGGTGGCGATCACGCGGCCCGAGACGAGCGCGGAGATGCGGTCGGCCAGGCGAAAAACGGCATCCATGTCGTGCTCCACCAGCAGCAGCGTGACCTCGCCACGCAGCCCCTGCAGCAGGCCCACCATGCGCCCGGATTCCTCGGGCCCCATGCCGGCCATGGGCTCGTCGAGCAGCAGCAGCCGGGGCCGCAGCGCCAGGGCCAGCCCCACTTCGAGCTGCCGCTGCTGGCCGTGCGACAGCGCCCCGGCCAGTTGCGACGACTGTTCGCCCAGGCCAACGCGCTGCGCCACGGCCTGCGCCTCGGCATAGCGCCCGCGCTCCGCGCGCGCAGGGCGCCACAAGCCGCGGGCGCCGCCGGTGCGCGCCTGCACGGCAAGCGCCAGGTTGTCCAGCACCGGCAGCCGGGGAAAGACGCTGGTGATCTGGTAGGACCGCACCAGCCCCCGCCGCACCCGCGCGTGCATCGGCAAGCCGGTGACGTCCTCCCCGTCGAAATGGATGTGCCCGCTGGTGGGCGCGAGCGTGCCCGAGAGCTGGTGGATCAGGGTCGTCTTGCCGGCGCCGTTGGGGCCGATGAGCGCATGCACCTCGCCTTCGAGCACCGACAGTTCCGCATGGTCGGTGGCGAGCAGGCCGCCGAAGCGGCGCACCAGTTGCTCGGTCCGCAGGAGGACGCGCGCGCTCATGGCCGCCCCGCTTTCGCACGACCGGCGCGATCGGCCCGCGCGAGGCTCAGCAGCCCGTTGGGCGCCACCAGCACCACGACGAGCAGCACCGCGCCCAGGCCGAACTGCCAGTGCATGGTGTGGGCCGCAAGCACTTCCTCGATCAGCAGGAAGGCCACCGCGCCGACGAAGCCGCCGTAGAGGCGCCCCACCCCGCCCAGGATCACCATCACCATCAGCATGCCCGACTGGCTCCACTGCAGCGCCGCGGGGCTGACGAAGCCCGCCTGGTTGGCCAGCAGCGCGCCCGCGAGCCCGGCGATGGCGCCCGCGAGCGTGAAGGCCGCCAGCTTGGTGCGATAGACGGCAAAGCCCAGCGCGGCCATGCGCGTCTCGTTCTCGCGGATGCCCTGCAGCGCGTGGCCGAAGCGGGCGTTGAGCAGCCGCGCCAGGCCGATGAAGACCAGCACGCAGATCGCCAGCACGCAGTAGTAGAAGCGCGCGTCATCCGCCAGATCGAGCCAGGGGCCGACCTGCGAGCGCGACGAGAGAGAGAGGCCGTCCTCGCCGCCATAGGCCTTGAGCGACACCATGAGGTAGAACAGCATCTGCGCGAACGCGAGGGTGATCATGATGAAGTACACGCCCTGCGTGCGCAGGCTGACCAGGCCGATCACGAAGGCGAACAGCGCGCCCGCCGCGATGGCGGCCGGCCAGGCGATCCAGACGGAGGCGATGCCCTCCTGCATCAGGATGCCCACCGCGTAGGCGCCGACGCCCACGAAGGCCGCGTGCCCGAAGCTGACCATGCCGCCGAAGCCGAGGATCAGGTTCAGGCTGGTGGCCGCCAGCGCGAAGACCAGGATGCGGCTTGCCACGCCGATGTAGAAACCCTCGTCCAGCGCCTGCGCGATGGTCGGCAGCAGCGCCAGCAAGACGAGCAACGGGATGCTCCAGCGCGGGTGCAGGCCGTGGTCCAGCAGGCTGCGGGGATGGGATGGGGTGGGCGGCATGGTGCTTTCAGCCATGGGAGGGGAACAGGCCGCGCGGCTTCCAGAACAGCACCGCTGCCATCAACACGTAGATCAGGATCGAGGCCACGGCCGGCCCGGCGCCCGCGGCGGCCGCGGGCGCCAGCAGGCGCTCGGCGAGCAGCGGCACGAGGGTGCGGCCGGCGGTGTCCACCAGCCCGACCAGCAGCGCCCCCACCAGCGCACCGCGGATGGAGCCGATGCCGCCGATCACGATCACCACGAAGGCGAGGATCAGGATGCTCTCGCCCATGCCCACCTGCACGGCCAGCAACGGCCCGAGCATGCCGCCCGCGATCGCGCAGAGCGCGGCGCCCAGCGCGAAGATACCCGTGAACAGCCGGCGCACGTTGGTGCCCATGGCCATCGCCATCTCGCGGTTGGAAGCGCCGGCACGCACCTGCATGCCGACGCGCGTGCGCGTGACCAGCACATAGAGCAGCAGCGCCACCGCCAGCCCGACGCCGATGATGAAGAGCCTGTAGGCCGGGTAGGAAAAGCCCGGCAGCAGCTCCACCGGGCCGGCGAGCGCGGGCGGCGGGTTGAGCGGCACCGGCTGCGAGCCCCAGACCATGCGCACGGCCTCGTTGGCCATCAGCAGGATCGCGAAGGTGCCCAGCACCTGCGAGAGGTGGTCGCGCCGGTAGAGGCGCCGCAGCACCGACACCTCCAGCAGCACGCCGATCGCCGCGGTGGCCAGCGTGCCGCCCGCGAGGCCGATCCAGAACGAGCCGGACGCCGTGGCGATGGCCGCGATCAGGTAGGCACCCACCATGTAGAGCGAGCCGTGTGCCAGGTTGATCATGTCCATGATGCCGAAAACCAGCGTCAGGCCGGCGGCCAGCAGGAACAGCATCAGCCCGAACTGCAGGCCGTTGAGCGATTGCTCGAGAAGCAGGAGCCCCGTCATGCGCGCGACCGGCCCGCGGCCTCAGGAGGGCATGCGGCATTCGCCGGCATAGGCGTCGGCATGCGCCTCGAACACGCGGCCGACGGTCTTGTTGGTGATGCGGCCCTGCCCGTCCTTCACCACCTCGCGCAGGTAGTAGTCCTGCACGGGGTAGTGGTTGGTGTTGAAGCGGAACGGCCCGCGCACGGATTCGAACGGCGCGGCCTCCAGCGCCTTGCGCAGCGCGGCCTTGTCCTCGAGCTTGCCGCCCACGCGGCGCACGGCGCCGTCGATGAGCCGGGCGGCGTCGTAGCCCTGCGCGGCATACAGCGTCGGCAGGCGGCCGTATTCCTTCTGGAAGTCGGCCACGAAGCGCTTGTTCGCGGCGTTGTCCATGTCGTGGGCCCACTGCGAGCTGTTGAAGATGCCCACCATGGCATCGCCCACGGCGCGGATCACGTCCTCGTCGGCCGAGAAGCCCGGTGCGAAGAGCTTCATCTCCTTGCCCAGGCCGGCGCCGGTGAACTGCTTGACGAAGTTCACGCCCAGCCCGCCCGGCAGGAACACGAACACCGCGTCGGCACCTGAAGCACGGATCTTGGACAGCTCCGCGCCATAGTCGAGCTGGCTCAGCGGCGTGTAGGCCTCCATCACCACCTCGCCCTTGTAGTAGCGCTTGAAGCCGGCCAGCGCGTCCTTGCCTGCCGGATAGTTGGGCGCCAGCAGGGCCACTTTCTTGAAGCCGCGGTCCTGCACCGTCTTTCCGACGGCCTCGTGCATGTTGTCGTTCTGGTAGGAGGCGCTGAAGAAGTACGGATTGCACTGCGCCCCCGCGTACTGCGACGGACCGGCGTTGGCGCTGATGTAGAAGGTGCGCGACTGGAACACCGGCTGCCCGACGGCCAGCATCACGTTGGAGAACACGATGCCGGTCATGAAATCCACGCGCTCGCGCTTGATCAGCCGGTCGGCCGTCTGCTTGGCCGCATCGGGGCTCTGCTGGTCGTCGGCCACGGTGACTTCGGCTGGCAGGTCGCCGAGCTTGCCTGCGCCCTGCTTCACGGCGAGCTGGAACCCGTCGCGGATGTCGATGCCGAGGCCCGACCCGGGGCCCGAGAGCGTGGTCAGCAGGCCCACCTTGACCTTGTCCGCCGCCTGGGCGCCGCCGGCCAGCAGGGCGATGGCCGCGCCGAGGGCGGCAGCGAATGTCGGGGAACGGTGCGCGCGGGACGGGAAGAATGGCATCGGAGGCTCCTTGGCAGTGGGCGGGAGGCGGTGGACGGAAAGGGTGGATGGCGCGCGGCTGCAGCCCCGCGCGCCGGCATCATGCCGGGGCGTGTAGCTTAAAGCGCTGCAGCTTCCCCGTTTGCGTGCGCGGCAGCCGATCGGTGAATTCCACGGCGCGGGGGTACTTGTACGGAGCGACCGTGCGCTTGACGAAATCCTGCAGCAGTTGCACGGTGGCGTCGTCCGCCGCGGTGCCGGGACGCAGCACCACGAAGGCCTTGACGATCTGGCCGCGCTGCGCGTCCGGCACGCCGATCACGGCGCATTCCGCCACCGCGGGATGGGCCAGCAGCGCCTCCTCCACCTCGGGCGCGGCGATGTTGTAGCCGGCCGAGACGATCATGTCGTCGGTGCGCGCCTGGTAGAAGAAGTAGCCGTCCGCATCCATCAGGTAGGCGTCGCCGGTCAGGTTCCAGCCGTCCTGCACATAGGCCCGCTGCCGCGCATCCGCCAGGTAGCGGCAGCCCGTCGGCCCCTGCACCGCCAGCCGGCCCACGGTGCCCGGCGGCACCTCGCGGCCCGCCTCGTCCACCACGCGGGCCCGGTAGCCCGGCACGGGCTTGCCCGTGGCACCGGGCCGCGCGCCCGCCTCGTCGTGGGAGATGAAGATGTGCAGCATCTCGGTGGCGCCGATGCCGTCGATCAGCTCGATGCCGGTCGCCTCCTTCCAGAGCGCGCGCGTCGAGGCGGGCAGCGCCTCTCCGGCGGACACGCACTTGCGCAGCGGCGTGCCGCGCAGCAGCGCGCCATCGGCAGCCAGCGCGCGGTACGAGGTGGGCGCCGTGAACAGCACCGTCGCGCCGAACTGCTGGATGGCCTCCAGCAACTGTGGCGGCCCGGCCTTTTCGAGCAGCACCGTGGACGCGCCGATGTGCAGGGGAAAGAGCAGCAGCCCGCCCAACCCGAAGGTGAAGGCCAGCGGCGGGCTGCCGATGAAGACGTCGTCCGCGCGCGGGCGCAGCACATGCGGCGGCCAGCAGTGGCAGATCGCCATCACGTCGCGGTGGTAGTGCATCGTCGCCTTCGGCACCCCCGTGGTGCCGGAAGTGAAGCCCAGCAGGCAGCAGTCGTCGGAGGCGGTATCGACGTTGGTGAAATCGGCCGAGGCCCCGGCCATCAGCGCTTCCAGCCCCTCCGGCCCGGCGTCATGGAAATGCCGCACCGCGCGCAGCGGCGAGCCGGGCTCCTGCGCGGCCAGGGCCAGTTCCTCGGCCAGCGACGCGTCGCACAGCGCGTGCGTGACCTGGGCGATGTCGATGATCGCCTTCAGCTCCTTGGCCCGCAGCAGCGGCATGGTGGCCACGGCGATGCCGCCGGCCTTCATCACCGCGAACCAGCAGGCCGCGAGCATGGGGTTGTTGGGCGCGCGCAGCAGCACGCGGTTGCCGGGCTGCAGGCCCATGCGGTGCACCAGCACGTTGGCGATGCGGTGGGCCTTGTCCTGCAGGTCGGCATAGGTCCAGGAGACACCGCCCGGTGCCCGGATGCACAACCGCCCGCCCCGCCCTTCGCGCACATGCACGTCCAGCAGCGGATCGGCGCAGTTGAGGCGCTCCGGGAACTGCAGTTCCGGCAGCTCGAACAGGTACTCGGGCTGCTGCGCGGCCGGCGGAAGGCGGTCGCGCGCGAAGGTATCGGCGTGGGCGCTGGCATGCATGGCGTCTTCCTTGTCCTTTCCGGGGTCCGGATCGATGGGGCGTCGTGCGAAAAGGCCGTCGTACAACAGGGCGGTGTCAGCCGGCGGCGGCCCCAGCAGCTGCAGCGGACTTGAGCAGGTCGCGGCCGATGATGAGCTGCTGCACCTCGGTCGCCCCTTCGTAGATGCGCAGCGCGCGGATCTCGCGGTAGAGCCGCTCCACCGGCTGCCCGCTCACCACGCCCAGCCCGCCGAAGAGCTGCACTGCCGCATCGATCACCTGCTGCGCGTTCTCAGTGGCCGTCATCTTGGCCATGGCGGCCTCGCGCGTGACCACCGCGCCCCGGTCGCGCAGCCAGGCGGCGCGGTACGTGAGCAGCGCCGCGCTGTCGATGGCCGTGGCCATCTGCGCGAGCTTCGCCTGCGTGAGCTGGAAGTCGGCCAGCACGCCGCCGAACATGCGGCGCGTCGTGGCGCGCGACAGCGCCTCGTCCATCGCGCGCCGCGCAAAGCCCAGCGCCGCCGCGGCCACCGAGGTGCGGAACACGTCCAGCGTGCGCATGGCCACCTTGAAGCCTTCGCCGGGCGCGCCCAGGCGCTGTGCGGCATGCACGCGGCAGCCGTCGAAGCGCAGCCGGGCCAGCGGGTGCGGTGCGATCACCTCGATGCGCTCGGCAATCGAGAAGCCCGGCGCATCGGCATCGACGATGAAGGCGCTGATGCCGCGCGCGCCCGGCGCCTCGCCGGTGCGCGCGAACACCACGTAGAAGTCGGCGATGCCGCCGTTGGAGATCCAGGTCTTCTCACCGTCGAGCACATAGCCGCCCTCCTCGGCGCGGGCCGTGCAGCCCATGGCCGCGACGTCGGAGCCGGCCTCGGGCTCGGACAGCGCGAAGGCGGCGATCGCCTCGCCGCGCGCCACGCGCTCCAGGTAGCGCGCACGCTGCACCGGCGTGCCGTGCAGGCTGACGGCCCCGCTGCCCAGGCCCTGCATGGCGAACGCGAAATCCGCCAGGCCCGAATGGCGCGCCAGCGTCTCGCGGATCAGGCAGAGCATGCGCGTGTCGATGGCGGCGCCGGATTCGCCCACGGCGTGGCGCAGCCAGCCGCCATCGCCGAGCGCGCGCACCAGCGCGCGGCATTCGGCGTCCACGTCGGGGCCGTGCTCCGCATGCAGATGGGCCAGCGCCCAGGCATCCAGATCGCGCGCCAGCTGCGCGTGCCGCGGCTCGAAGAACGGCCAATCGAGATAGGTGGTATCGGCCATGTCAGTTTCCCTCGAAACGCGGCTTCTGCTTGGCGACGAATGCATGGTAGGCGCGCGAGAAGTCTTCGGTCAGCATGCAGATCGCCTGCGCCTGCGCCTCGGCCTCGATGGCCTGCTCGATGGTCATCGCCCACTCCTGGTGCAGCATGGTCTTGGTGATGCCGTTGGCGAAGGCCGGCCCTTCGGCCAGCTGCGCGGCGAGCGCCTGCGCCTCGGGCAGCAGCGCTTCGGCCTCGCACAGGCGGTTGAAGAAGCCCCAGCGCTCGCCCTCTTCTCCGCCCAGGCTGCGGCCGGTGTAGAGCAGTTCGCTCGCGCGGCCCTGGCCGACGATGCGCGGCAGCATCGCGCAGGCGCCCATGTCGCATCCCGCCAGCCCCACGCGGTTGAAGAGGAAGGCCGTCTTGCTGCGCGGCGTGCCCAGGCGCAGGTCGGAGGCCATCGCCATGATCGCGCCCGCGCCGGCGCACACGCCGTCCACCGCGGCCACGATCGGCTGAGGGCAGGTGCGCATGGCCTTGACCAGTTCGCCCGTCATGCGGGTGAACATCAGCAGCTCGGGCGCCTTCAACGCGACCAGCGGGCCGATGATCTCGTGCACGTCGCCACCCGAGCAGAAATTGCCGCCCGCGCCCACCAGCACCACCGCCCGCACGTCGTCGGCCAGCCGCAGGCTGTGGAACAGGTCGCGCAGCTCGGCATAACTATCGAAGGTGAGCGGGTTCTTGCGCTCGGGCCGGTTCAGCGTGATCGTGGCCACGCCGTCCTGTACGTTCCACAGGAAATGTTCGGCCTGGTAGCCGGCGAGCGGGCGTCGGTTGCCGGCGACGAGCCGGGGATCGATGCGGGGTTCGGTCATGGGAGGGGTTTCCTGCTGCGTTTCGATGGGGTGTCGGGAAGGCCGGCCGCTTCGCCCGGGGCCTGGGCGGCCGCATCCACGGGCGATGCCGCGCCGGCCGCGACCTGCCGCTGCACGAGGTGCACGCGCAGCAGGCCGAGATGTTCGTAGAGCGCGTCCTTGCTGGCCGCGGGCATGCCGTCGAACAGGCCGGAGAGCCAGCGCTCGTGCTCCGCCGCCATGGCCGCGAAATCGGTCCGGCCCTTGTCCGTCAGGCGCACACGCCAGGAGCGGCGGTCTTCCGGGTCTTCTGTGCGCTCGACCAGCCCTTCCTTGACGAGCTGGTCCGTCAGGCCCGTGACGTTGCCGCCCGTGACCATGAGGTAGCGCGAGAGCACGTTCATGCGCAGTCCGTCGGGATGCCGGTCCAGCTGGGCGAGGTAGTCGAAGCGCGGCAGCGTGGTGTCGAAGCGGGTGCGCAGCCACTGCCGCACCTGCTGCTCGATCTGCGTGCTGCAGGCCAGCAGCCGCAGCCAGATCTTGATGTCCAGGTGGTCGCCGGCCTGGGCGCGCGCCTCCAGGCCGATGTGCTCGTCGCCCAGTGCCTGCACGAGGCGGAAGCTCTGCTTGCGGGTGGCCATGGGGCGCCTGGTCATGTCCGGTCGGCCGCTCACATGACCTCGCCGCCGCTGACCGAGACGGACTGCCCGTTCACCGACCGCGCACCATCGGTGCATAGCCAGGCCACAGCGTCGGCCACCTCCTCGGGCGCCACCAGCCGGCCCTGCGGATTGGCGCGTACGAAGCCTTCCCGCGCGGCCTCGGCGCTGCGGCCGGTCTTGGCGACGATGCGGTCGATGCTCTCGCGCACGATGTCGGTATCGGTGTAGCCGGGGCACACGGCATTCACCGTGACGCCCTTCACCGCCAGCTCCACCGCCAGCGCCCGCGTGAGGCCGATCACGCCATGCTTGGCCGCGCAGTAGGCGGCCACGTAGGCATAGCCCACCTGCCCCGCCGTGCTCGCGACGTTCACGATGCGGCCCCAGCCGGCGTCCAGCATGCCAGGCAGCGCGGCCTGGGTGCAGACCATGGTGCCGGTCAGGTTCACGTCCAGCATGCGCTGCCACATTTGCGCGTCGGTCTTGAGGAACGGCGCGCTCTCGGCCTGGCCGGCGTTGTTGACCAGCACCTGCACCGGGCCGAAGCGCTCCCGAGCGGAGGCCAGCGCCTGCGCCACCTGCCGCGCATCGGCCACGTCGGCGGCCACGCCGTGCAGGTGTGCCGCATCGCTGGCGGCGAAGGCCTGCGCAGCCTGCGCATCGCGGCCCAGCACCGTCACATGCAGGCCATCGGCCACGAGCCGCCGGGCGATGGCCGCGCCGATGCCGCGCGTGCCGCCCGTCACCAGGGCATGCCGTTGGGTCGTGTCCATCGTCAGCCCTTCCCGCCCGCGGCCGCCGCCATGGATTTCTCGCGCTCGAAGTGCGCCTCCAGCTGCTGCTTGCCGGAGCGGTATTGCCGCGGCCACTCCACCGCTGTGTAGCCGATGCGTGCCGCTTCGGTCAGCGTCCAGGCCGGGTTGGCCAGGTGCGGCCGCGCGACCGCGCACAGGTCGGCCCGGCCGGCGGCCAGGATGCTGTTGGCATGGTCCGCCTCGCTGATCGCGCCGACGGCGATGGTGGCGATGCCCGCCTCCTGCCGGATGCGGTCGGCGAACGGTGTCTGGAACATGCGGCCATAGACCGGCTTCTCGCGCTTGCTCACCTGGCCCGAGGAGCAATCGATCATGTCCGCTCCCGCCGCCTTGAACGCCCGGGCGATCTCCACAGCGTCCTGCGGCGTGGTGCCGCCCTCCACCCAGTCGTGGGCAGAGATGCGCACCGACAGCGGCTTGTCCTGCGGCCAGGCGGCACGCACCGCGGCGAACACCTCCAGCGGGTAGCGCAGGCGGCTCTCCAGCGGGCCGCCATATTCGTCATCGCGCTGGTTGGTGAGCGGCGAGAGAAAGCTCGACAGCAGGTAGCCGTGGGCGCAGTGCAGCTCCAGCCAGTCCGCGCCCGCTGCATCGGCGGCGAGGGCGGCCTGGGCGAACTGCTCTCGCACGGCGTCCATGTCGGCGCGGTCCATCTGCCGCGCGCGCTGGCCCACGCCTTCCAGGTATTGCTGCGGCGAGGCGGACACGATGGGCCAGTTGCCCTCGGGCAGCGGCTGGTCGATGCCCTCCCAGGCCCGGCGCGTGGAGGCTTTCGCACCCGCATGGCCGATCTGGATGCCGAACTTCGCGTCGCTGTTCGCATGGATCCAGTCGGCGATGCGGCGAAAGGCCGCCGTGTGTTCGGGCCGGTACAGGCCCGGGCAGCCAGGGGTGATGCGGCCCTCGGCACTCACGCAGGCCATTTCGGCGAACACGAGGCCGGCACCGCCCATGGCGCGCGCACCCAGGTGCACCAGGTGGTAGTCGCCCACCAGGCCGTCTTCCGCCGAATACTGCGCCATGGGCGAGACCACGATGCGGTTCTTGAGCGTCACGCCGCGCACGGTGAGCGGCGTGAACATGGGCGGCGGCGGCCGGCTGCCGGCCGGCACGTCGATGCCCGCGCGGTGCGCGAACCAGCGCTCGTAGCCTTCGAGCCAGCCGGCATCGCGCAGGCGCAGGTTCTCGTGGCTGATGCGCTGGCTGCGCGTGAGCATGGAATACATGAACTGCTCGGGCTCCAGCTGGTCGCAGTAGCGGTCGCCGCACACCTCGAACCACTCCATCGCGTTCCAGGCCGCGTTCTGGATGCGCAGCGTCTCCACGCGGCGCGCCTCCTGGTAGGCCGCGAGCACGGCGGGGATGCCCTCGCGGCCACCGCCGAGGCGGCCGAACTGGCGCGCGAGCTCGATCGCATCCTCGATGGCGAGCTTGGTGCCCGAGCCGATCGCGAAATGCGCCGTGTGCACCGCGTCGCCCATCAGCACCACGTGGCTGCCGCGGGGATTGCGCAGCCACCATTGCGCGCACACCACGCGCTGGAAGTTCAGCCAGGCCGAGCCGCGCAGGTGGCGCGCGTTGCTCATCAGGGGCGCACCGCCCAGCGTGCCGGCGAACACGCGCTCGCAAAAGGCGATGGACTGGTCCTGGTCGGCCCCGTCCAGGCCGTGCGCCTTCCACACCGCCTCCGGGCACTCGACGATGAAGGTGGTCGTGCGGTCGTCGAACTTGTAGATGTGCGCCTGGAACCAGCCGTGCTCCGTGCGCTGGAAGTCGAACGTGAAGGCATCGAACAGCTTGTGCGTGCCCAGCCAGATGTAGCGGTTGGGCCGCGTGACGATGTCGGGCTGGAACACGTTGGCGTAGCGGCCCCGGATGCGGGAGTTCACCCCGTCGCAGGCGACGACGAGGTCGGCGTCGGGATAGTCCTCGTCGGAAGCCGCCTCGGTCTCGAACACCAGTTGCACGCCCAGGCGCTCGCAGCGCGCCTGCAGGATGTTGAGCAGCTTCTTGCGCCCGATGCCCACGAAGCCATGCCCGCCCGAGCGGATCGTGCGGCCCTTGAAGCGCAGCTCGATGTCGTCCCAGTGGTTGAAGGCCTCCTGGATCTCGTCGGCCGTCTCGCGGTCCCAGGTGCGCATGTGGTCCATGGTGGCGTCGGAAAACACCACGCCCCAGCCGAAGGTGTCGTAGGGCTTGTTGCGCTCCACCACGGTGACGTCGTGGGCAGGATCCTGCTGCTTCATGAGCAGCGCGAAATACAGGCCCGCCGGGCCGCCACCGATGCAAACGATCTTCATGCGCAGGTCTCCAGGGCCGTTCGGGCCTGCAGCAACTTTAGGAATAGATGATTTAGATGTCAACTAATTGCATGGACATCTTCCTCCGGGAAAACGCGCAGGCCGCAGGCCCGGGCCGCGCGCCCTACCGCTGCCGGCCCGCTTCCAGGTCCGGCTCCGCGGCACCGAAGCGGGCCTGGGCCCAGCCCATCAGGTTCGAGGACGTCTGCTGCAGGCCCTGGTGGATCAGGCGCGCCACGTGGGCGCCGCCCCGCGCGGCATAGGGGGCACCGAGTTCGATCGTTCCGGACATCAGCCCCATCAGGAGGACCGACGAAGCCCGCTTGCCCGAGAGCATGCTGGCGTCCGCCCGGTCCGCCGGCAGCCCCGCGGGTGATCCAGCGCGGTCGATGGACGCATTGGCCGCGAACAGCTCGGCGATGAAGCAGCCCACCGTGGCCACCACCGCCACGGGCACGGGCGATGTCACGAGCGACTTCGCGCCCTCGAGCGCCGACGCGCCGACACCCTGCAGCGATTCCTTCCACGGGCGCCGGGTCTGGTCGATGACCTCGCCCAGGTCGCTGCGCAACAGCATGCGCGCATCGTAGGGCACCGCCTGCGAGAGCCTGTGCACGCCCCGGGCGCCCGCGGCCAGCATCCCGCCGAAACCGTCGAGCAGCGACGCGTCGATGCGGTCCGCCCACACGCGGTTCACGCTGTGGTCGCCCCGGCCCTCGATCGCTGCCTGCACGAAAGGCTCCACCACGCGCGGCAGGTTCTTCGCGATGTTGAATCCTGCCGCCAGTCCGGCATTGCGGATCTGCTCGGCATGCGGGTCCGGGCGCAGCGCGGCAGGCAGGCGGTCCAGGCCGGAGGGGCCGTTGTAGAGGCGCGGCGCGACCACCGCATTGCCGACCGCGCTCACCAGCACGTCCAGCGCACCCACGCCCACACCGACCACGAAGCCCAGCCGCGGCGTGTTCCGCAGCAGGTCCGTGGGCAGCAGCGACACCAGCTTCTCGTTGGCCGCCGTGATCCCGGCCATGTACCCCGCCCCGTTGCTGAAACCCAGCCCCGCGAAGCCGAGCACCGCATCGTGGCGCCAGGCGGTGGAGAGAAAGCGCTGCAGCTTTTCCGGGGTGTCGATGCCCTTGTCCAGCAGCACCTGGGTATTGCGCTGCAGCCGCTGCACGACCTCCGCATCCCGCGCCTGCGCGGGTGCCATCAGGGCGTGGACGAGCCCTTGCGCGGCGTGCAGCAAGGGCAGCGCCTGCGCCGGCAGCGCGACGGCATCGCCGGCGAGGCGCGTGGGCAGGGACGCCCGCAACAGGGCGTCCGCGGCCTGCGGCGATGGCATGGAATTCGCGCGCCGCAGGCCCCGGAGGGAGCCGGCATCCGGGGGCGGCAGGGAAGTCCGCAGGGTTTCGGGCGTCGCTCCGGCCGCGCTGTCGGTGCCCCGATGGGGCAACAGCGCCGCGGCGGCGTTGGTGGGTGACGCGGAAGCGGTACGCAGGGATGAAGTGGGCATGGCTGCAAGAAAAGGATGGGTGTGCGGGAACGGCCTCCGGCGCGCTCGCGGGAGGCCTGCGATCAGCCCAATCTACGGACAAGGGCTGCCGCAGCGCGCCGTGTCCGCGAAGCGGAACGGACAGGCACGAAACACACCGCGCGAAGGCGCGGCCGCCATCCACCCGTGCGGCCTTTTTCTGCCGGATTCCACGGAGCGCGCCGTTTCACCCACGGCCCCACCGGTCATGCCCATGGGCAACTGGACGGATGTCCCATAATGGTTGCGTCGTACCGCGGCTGGCATCGCCCGGGCATTACCAGGAGCTTGCATGTCGGTCGGGCGCAGAAACAACGTGAAGGTCCAGGGCCAGGGCGCCGGATGCCTCGTGTTCGCCCATGGCTTCGGCTGCGACCAGAACATGTGGCGCCTGCTGGCGCCGCGCTATGCCGCGCGCTGCCGCACCATCACCTTCGACATGGTGGGCAGCGGCCTGTCCGACCTCGGCGCCTACGACCCCGGCAAGTACGCCTCGCTCCATGGCTATGCGGACGACGTGCTGGAGATCATCGACGAATTCGCGCAAGGCCCCGTGGTCTTCGTGGGCCATTCGGTGGGCGCCATGATCGGCCTGCTGGCTGGCATCCACCGCCCCGGAAGGTTCGCCGGCCACGTCATGGTCGGCCCCTCCCCCTGCTACATCGACGATGGCGACTACGTGGGCGGCTTCTCCCGCGAGGACATCGACTCCCTGCTGGACACCCTCGACTCCAACTACCTGGGCTGGGCCAGCCAGATGGCCCCCGCCATCATGGGCGCGCCCGACCGGCCCGAACTGGGCGAAGAGCTCACGGCCAGCTTCTGCCGCACCGATCCGGACATCGCCCGGCAATTCGCGCACGTCACCTTCCTCTCCGACAACCGGGCCGACCTGCACCGGCTGAAGGAGCCGGCGCTGGTCATCCAGTCCAGCGAGGACATCATCGCGCCGCGCCCGGTGGGCGACTACATGCTCCGCCACCTGCCCCGCGGCATGCTGCGGGTGATAGAGAACGTCGGGCACTGCCCGCACCTCAGCGCCCCCGGCGCGTGCAGCGCCGTGATGGACGAATTCCTCGGCGCGATCGGATGGTAGGCGCGGAAGAACTCTTCGACCGCATGCCTTGCGGGCTGCTGGTGACCAGCACGTCCGGCCTGATCCTCAAGGTCAACCGCACCCTGTGCCAGTGGACCGGCGTCCCCCCGCACGAACTGGTCCGGCAGAAAAAGCTGCAGGAGCTCTTCACCGTGGGCGGCCGGATCTTCCACCAGACCCACTGGCAGCCCATGCTGGAAATGCAGGGCGCCATCTCGGAGGTCAAGCTCGACATCCGCCGGGGTGACGGCAGCACCTTCCCCGCCCTGCTCAACGTGGTGCGCCGCACCAGCGGCGAGGACACCTTCGACGAGATCGCCGTAATGGTGGCCGAGGAACGCAATAAATACGAGCGCGAACTGCTGGCCGCCCGCAAGCGCGCCGACGACATGGTGGCCAAGGAGCGGCAGGCGCAGCAGGCCCTGCAGGCGTCCCGCTCGCGCCTGCGGCAGGCCATGCAGTCCGGCGCCATCCATATGTGGGACCTGGACCCCGCCAACGGCCGGCGGCGCTTCGGCGCCGACGTCGCCGTCCTGCTGGGCCTGGACCCGGACCGGCCCGTGGACGAGGACGACTTCGTGGCCCACGTGGTGCCCGAGGACCGCGCCGCGGAGCGCGCCGCACTCGACCGCGCCCTGCGCACCGGCGAGCCCTACCAGTTCAAGCACCGCATCACCGACGCGAAGGGACACCGCCGCGTGCTCGTCTCGTCCGGCCAGGGATTCCGGGGCGACGACGGCATGCTCACGGAATTCGTGGGCATCTTCAGCGACATCACCGAAGCCGAGCAAGGGCGCGCCCTCGCGGAAGACCGCGCCGTGTTCGCCGAACAGATGATCGGCATCGTCAGCCACGACCTGCGCAACCCGCTCACCACCATCCTCCTGGCTGCCGACATGCTCACGCGCCAGGCCGCCACGGCCACGCCCACGCCCACTCCGCCGGAGACGGCCGCGCGCATGCTCGGCAACATCACCCGCGCCGGGCAGCGCGCCAAGCGGCTCATCGCCGACCTGCTCGATTTCACGGTCGTGCGCCTGGGCGCGGGCCTGAGCGTCTCGCGCCGCCCAACAGACCTCCACCAGCTCGCGGCCCGGATCATCGAGGAGCTCTCGGTGGCCTTCCCCGGCCGCACCATCGAACACATCGCCACGGGCGGCGGAGACATCAGCGCCGACCCGGACCGCATCGCCCAGCTCCTGGGCAACCTCGTGGGCAACGCCATGGCCTACGGCACGCCGGCCAGCACCGTCACCGTGTCCACCGCGGTGGAATCGGGCACCGCCCGCCTGGCCGTGCACAACCACGGCGACCCCATCCCCCGGCACACGCTGGGCCGCCTCTTCCAGCCCATGGTGCGTGGCGTCACCGCGGAAGACAGCTCCGCGCGCAGCGTCGGGCTCGGCCTGTTCATCGTGCGTGCGATCGCGCAGGCGCACGGCGGGCAGGTGGTCGTGCAGTCCAGCCACGACCACGGCACCGAATTCGCGTTCTCGTTCCCGGTGCGGGCGACGGACCCATAGGCTCCACCATGGCGATCTTCCAGCGCTCATGCCACTGGGGCGCCTGCCGCTTCGAGATCGAGACTGTCCTCGACCATGTCAGGAGCTGCAACTGCTCCGTGTGCAGGCGCCGCGGCGCCCTGATCCACCGGGTCCCCTCTCCGCGCTGCGGATGCTCACGCCATTGGAGAACCTGCGCGTGTACGAGTGGCACACCCGCACCGCCAAGGACTACTTCTGCCCCACCTGCGGGATCATGCCCTTCCGCAAGCCCCGCGCCGCGACGGCGCAGGAGCTTGCGCAGGGGATGCGGCCGTTCGTGGGATGGGCCGTTAATGCACGGTGCCTGGAGGGTGTGGACCTGTCCGGCATACCGGTCAGGCAGGTGGATGGGGCTGCGCTGGAGTGAACTGAGACCAGTGCATGCACGCGGAAAGCTGTCACGCCCCGCCGTCTCGAGCGATACCTATTGACAATTCACCCCGCCGCGCCATAGTTGAGTCCAATCGGCAAGATATAAAAAAAGGCGCCACCCCGATCCGGAGGTCGCGCGCCGACGAGGAGGGATTCATGCGCGGTCGGTCTCGGCTTCCATCGTGGGTGTGCGCCTTGCTGCTTTGTGGCCTGGGCGCCCTCGTCTGCCTGCCCGGTTCGGCGCAGGAAGTGTGCGCAGTCCCAGGCACCGTGACGCCCTCCCCACCCCGCCCGGTGGACCATGCCAATCCGAACGCGCCTACGGACTACATGGCATTGGTGCTGTCCTGGTCGCCCGAACACTGCGAAAGCCAGCGCAACAAGACCGGGGCAGCGAAGGAGCGGCATGCCTTCCAGTGCTTTTCCGGCAACCGGTTCGAATGGGTGGTGCATGGCCTGTGGCCGCAGAACGGCAAGGCCCGGTCCGTGGACGACCATCCGCGCAATTGCCAGCCCACCCCCACCGCCCTGCCCACGCCACTGGTGCGGCAATACCTCTGCATGATGCCTGGCACCGATCTGATGCAGAACGAGTGGCAGGCGCATGGCACCTGCGGCTGGGCATCGGCAGATCGGTATTGCGCGGATATCCAACGGGTGTATGGCAGCCTGCAACGCCCCACCACGGCACAGATGCTACCGAACGGAGCCAGCGCGGGCCCGAACCAGTTGCGTGATATCCGGCTTGCCGACGTAAAGCAGGCCTTTGGCCTAAATCGCAAACTTTGGGCAGGAAACCTACGGTTAAACGTGGGCAATCTCCGTTATTATTTTAAAGGAAATTTTTATCTTATGATTTCCCCCGATAGATCGAGCGCCAGGGACGTTGAAGACACGTATTAGAAAACGTGCTGCGCTCGGCAGCAAGAGAAGGTTTGCAAACCCTGAGGAACTACGAAAATTTCTCATAAGTTGTTGATTTCATTGGACAAGGACTTGAAGGACGATATTTTTCTTAGGACCCTTAGGACACGCGCAATTTTTTAATTGGCAACATGAGACACGTCACTTACACAATAAACCGCAAAATAGACATCTAATAATTCATTATTTAATTAATCAAAAAATAAATTATATGTCAAATAAAATAACTTGGCTTCATCTTTCGGACTTTCATTTCAGCACCTTGCAGGGAGATCAAATTAGATCATCACAAGATATCATCAGACATTTGTGTGCAGTCAAAGAAAGGATACGCCCAGATTACGTATTTGTTACAGGTGATATTGCAAAAGAAGGCAGACGTGAAGAGTATTTACTATATATCGAAAATATAGTAAATCCAATTATCTCACTATATGGAGAAGAATTTCGCGAAAAAATTATTGCCGTTCCCGGAAATCACGACCTTGACAGAAACATCAACGATGCCTTTAGCAAGGAAAAGCTAGTTAGGCCAGATCTCAATTATTTTGGTGTAAGTGAACGGTCACTGGCATCGAGAAAAATTGTCGTTGACCGTTTTACCAATTTTATAACCCATAGTCAATGCGCGGTAACGGCTGATTTCTCTCAGGCCAAAGGTTATTTTTTGAAGCAACAGAAGTATGATTTTGGCACAGTTGCAATAATTGGGCTTAATACAGCATGGCTGAGCGATGGCGATAAAGACTTTGGAGCACTTACTCCTGGCTTTCAGTTAACAAAAGCTGCGCTTGCAGAAGCAAAGAATGCCGAAATAAAAATTGTTCTTGGTCATCATCCAATAGAATGGTTTCACTCAAGCCAACAAAATGCTCTGAAATCAATTTTTGCAGAGAATAAGATTATTTATCTGCATGGTCATATGCATAAAGAAAACGGCACGACGCATATTACCGGCTCAGGAGAATTTCTAAGCATTCAATCTGGTGCTGCTTGGCAAGCTCCCGAAAGCAGCAAATGGATAAATGGATTTATATGGAGCACGCTAGACTTAGTCACTAATCAAGTAAGAATTCAGCCATACACATGGAATTTCGACCAACAATGCTGGATTCTGAATGGCACAAATTTCCACGAAAATAATAGACAAGGTGACTGGTGGGTATTTAGCGCTCCAACCGGGAAAAAGAAAATTGATTATACAGCCAAGAAAAAAATTGAACTCCCCCCCGGATGGGAAGTTAAAGATCTACGCGCTCTTGAGAAATTTACCGAAAAACTCAGTGATTCAGATGCAGTGACTTATTTTGATGGTGCGACCCCAACCTGGAAAATTGCGCTCTCGGATTCCATTCCGCGACGTGAGATTGTGGGAAAAATCACAGACATCTTTAAAGGCGAAGCAAATACAACCACAGTATGTACCCTTTTAGCAGCAGGCTGTGAAGGAAAGACGACAGCGCTTCTTCAAGCAACACTGGAAGTGCTTCGAAATGACAAAACTAAACGCGTACTCTTTCGCACAAATCACACGAGTCCCTTCGTGGCAGAGGAATTAATAGAAACATTAAAAAACCATAAAAAATGGCTCGTTGTGATCGATGAAGCCGATCAATTAGCAATAGTTATTCATCGGTTTATTGAATCTGGATGTAAAGACCTTGATATCCGCATAGATTTCTTACTAGCGAGTAGAGACTCTGATTGGCGTGCATCAGGCGCAAGTGAATTAGCCTGGGATTTTCGTGCCAAACATAAAGAGGTAGTATTAAAGGATCTTAACCCTCGCGATGCAGAATTAATCGTTAATGCGTGGGAAAAATACGGAGATAAGGGCCTTGGCGAGCTTTCAAGAACGAATATCACAGAAAGAGCGGCGAAGCTTCGCTATTTTGCTCGTAAAGAGGCGCAGGGTACTTCTGGTGCATTCTTTGGCGCTTTGCTGCTCTCGAGGCATGGGGGCGAGCTCTTAGAGCACGCGGAGTCAATGCTTCAAAAATTATCAAAGATTCCTTTGGAAGACGGTAAGTCACTCAAAGATGTACTTGGCTACATCGCTGCCATGCATGCAGAAGGTTTTGAAAAATTAACCTTTGCGGCGTTGGCCGCACTTCTCAAAATTCCCGTATCGAAATTACAAAATGAGATTATTCGACAACTTGGGAAGGAAGCTGCAGCAACCAGCACAGCTAGCGCAATATTTACTAGACATCGTTATATTGCAGAGGCAATAATTGAAGTCCTTCATTCCAAGTTCAATGAAGACATTGCGCATTACTATATAGATTTAGCGCTATCCGAATCTGAGCGTTCCAACAGGGAACATGTAATCAGCCTTCCATTCTGGCGCTATGAGATGCCAGAGAGGCTCATGGCAAATGGAAAAACAGGACTTGCAATTGAAATTGCCACTCAACTTTACGAAGCAGATCCAACCAACGTCCGTTTGCTTACTAAACTGGCATTTTTTTATCGAAAAACCGGCAACACCGGAGACGCAGCAGCGCTCTTCAGAAATTCGGATCACATTTTAAATGAAAGAGGATTTTTCTTTGAATGGAGCGTTTGTGAGGGAACTGAGAGAAAACACCAAGATAGCGCTTTATTGTCTGCCTATGCTCTTTCAGATGAATGCGAGCCTATATCACCGACCATCGAACAGGCATGTATGTATCTGTCTGGACTTTCAACTAACTCTGATCAACTTCACATAGCTTTTGCCGATAGAGTTTTTTATGAAGCGCAATCAGCGGTTTACTCTCTATTGGAGTTACTGTACCGCGTACCATCGTCACAGAGAAAGAATGACCCGCGCGTTCAAGATTTCGCGCGTGATGTGGAAAAACGACGTCGGACGAGATACAACAAGGGGGCTGCACTTAGCTTGATCAATGAAATGGTAATGCTTGCACAAAAATATGGTTATTCGAGCACAGTTGCAAATGCCATTAAACACAAAAATTTCACATTTGGTCATCTTGAGCGACTACTCGCCAATGCGGAACGAATGGGCGATTAACGCAACGGGGCCCATTTAGAAATGGCTAATACCACCGTCTCAACGACTTGGGCAGAGCCCTATGGAAATCTCTCAAAACCCGGCAATTCCCTCATTCACCGACAAGACCTGAGCCGTCCTCTTTGCCATGATCACTCCTCGCGGCGCCTTGAAGTTCAATCTGTTCGCCGAGGCCTCGCTCCAGCACAAGAGATGAAGTTGGCAATCCGCTGCGGGTGATTGCTCGACACATCGACTTTGCCCAACTGGCGCGGCTGTTGGATGCACTCATCGAGCGCAGCTATGGCCGCAAGGGTGGTCGGCCCGCCTACCCCACCGAGGGGATGGTAAGCATTCTGGTCTTGAAGCGCCTGTACAACCTCTCGGACGAGCAGATGGAGCACAAGTTGCTGGACCGCGCAAGCTACCAGCGCTTTTGACAGCTGCAGGATGCGATGAACGTGCCGGACCGCAACGCGATCTGGCGCTTCGGCAAGCGGCTTGGCGTGGATGAAGCCACGGCGTTGTTGCAGGGGTGGGATGCGCAACTGCGCCGCAACGGCTATATTGCCCGGGTTGGGCAAGCCATCAATGCGACGTTGGAACCCGCGCCGCGCCAGCACATCGACCGGAAGGACAGCCAGGCTTTGCAGCAGGGCCAGTAGCCGGGCTGAAATCCAAGCTGCACCCAAGCTTGGATATCAGCCCGATCTGTAACGGTGCATTACTAGCATTCGTACTACGACCGAGCCTGCGACTCCATCCGCAGCGTTGCGCTGATCGCATCAATCTCATCATGCATGTCGTCCGTATGTAGAGGAATATTTCGCACCGCGCCAACCAGAGGTTGGGCAGCGCAAACAGCGTTTGCAGCTGTGCGATATTATTGGCCAATCCTCGGTAGCGCACCTTGGCACTCGCTAACTTGCACTTGAGGACACGGAACGGGTGTTCGACTCGCGCGCGGATGCCTGCCTTCACGCGCTCCAGTTGCCCGATCAAGGCTTCGATCGGTTTTGGCAGGATCCAGCTGGCGGCGCTTTCCCGAAGCACGGGGTTGCCCCCCAGCGACGAGATTTTGCGGTCCACGTCGCTCATTTTGGGCAGCACCTGGAATGCCGCCGCGCTGGAAGCTGCGAAGAGCGCGGACAGTTTGCCTTCAGAATCCGGCCCCAAGAAAAACAGCAGACGGAAGGGACACATGAACGGCATCGTCCATGTCGATACGGAGCGCCTGCGCGCGCAATTGGAAGAAAAGTTGCCACCGAAGGTACAGCGGTTCCGGCTGGATGACATTCCGGGCGTGATGCGCTCGCGCCTGGGGTGGCCGGTGGCGGCGGCATTGATGGAGCGGTGGTTCAGGGGAGCGGCGTTCGAGATGCCGGACACCATCAAAAGTGGACAACGCCGCCTGATCGATTTGAATTCCGTATAGTTGGACGAAAACACTGTCCCCATGCAGTGGGCGTTGGGCTTTGCCCGGGTGCAGGCTGCGATGTCTCGTTTACAAGCGCAATGGAACAGTCCTGCTGGAATAGAGCAGTTGCAAAGAAAGGTCACCCGGCAGATGGCGGGATAAACGCGGCCCTGGCGCTTCGGCAATCTGAACCATTCAGCGAAAGTGCTGGACGACCACTGCCAGGTGAATTTTTTAAATGTGGGCCAACTCAGTGACCCTAAGGAGGACTTCTACGGCGCCATGGGCGAGGAAACCCTCAAGATCGCTGTGACGCCCAAGGGCACGGCAAGGCAACCATCGCGGTCGGCGAGTTGGCGTTCTACCTGCGCGACTCCTATGACTTCAACGACGATTCCTTCCTGTCACAGCCACTGGGCTTCTGGGGACCTGGGGGCGCCCAGCGTACACCCAGGTCCGCACTGGCAATCCCCCTCACCGAGCAATGGATGCACGTCAATGCGGCTGAAGCGGATCGTAAGCGCTATCTGGTGCAGAACCAGCATTTCAGGCAATGGCGCGCGTTGCACGGTCGGGGAGGCGATTTCATGATCGTCTCCGACGTGCATCGTGTTCGCCTTCCTTTTCCAATCAAGCTGGAGTGGTAATGAAGCTGTCCGGTCTCAAGAACGTGCCCTGCATCCTCTGGTGTCTCGCGCTGAATGCTTGCGTGGTACTGGGCTGGTATGCGACCAAGCCAACGCTCTTCAACAGCTACAACAGCCCCCACTACGTCTATCGGCTGGAGTTCTATCACGCCTCCCTGTGGCAGCGCATCACCCATTACGACCAGAAGGCTCCTTTCATTGTCCGGCTGCACCGCGTTGATCCCAAGGAACTGCTGGGCGAAAGCCAGGTGGTCGATCTTTGGAGCGGGATCGATATCGAATGGCAACTCGATCCGCCGGTGCAAACCAACAAGGTCTATGTGGGCAGGGATGTCATCTTCAGAAACATCCCTCCGGAATGCACGGAAGCGGCACAGCTACCGGGTTGCCCCAACACCAAGCCTTGACGATCGCTTCCTGTGGCACCACATCCCATGCAGTGGTAATGAAGCTTCCCGACCTCAAGAACGTGCCCTGCATTGTCTGGTGCCTGGGCCTGAATGCGTTGTTCTTGGCGGGATGGGCTCTGGCAAAGCCCACCTTCGCAGATGCCGAAAACAGCCCGCACCGGGTGTACCGCCTGGAGTTCCACAAAGCTTCTTTTCTGCAGCGCATCACCCACCCGAGCTTCAAGATGCCCTATGTGGTCCGGCTGTATCGCATCGAGTCCAAGACCTTGCTGGGCCAGAGCGAAGTGGTCGATCTCTGGCTGAACGGCGATATCGAATGGCAGCTCGATTCGCCGGTGCAAGCCAACAAGGTCTATGTGGGCAGGGATGTCATCTTCAGAGACATCCCATCGGAATGCGCCGCCGCGACACAGATACCGGGCTGCCCCAGCACCAACCCCTGACCCTCACAACAACACGATGTCGTACTGCTCCTGCCCCAACCCACTCTCCGCCTGCAGCGATATCGGCTTGCCGATGAAATCCGACAACCCCGCCAGATGCTGGCTCTCCTCGTCCAGGAACAGCTCCACCACCTTGGCGGAAGCGACCACCCGGAACTCGCGCGGATTGAACTGGCGGGCCTCGCGCAGGATCTCGCGCAGGATGTCGTAGCAGACGCTGCGGGCCGTCTTCACGCTACCCTTGCCCTGGCAGTGCGCGCAGGGCTCGCAGAGCATGTGGGCCAGGGATTCGCGGGTGCGCTTGCGCGTCATCTCGACCAGGCCGAGCTGCGAGAAGCCGCCGGTCATGGTCTTGACGCGGTCGCGTGCGAGCTGCTTGCGGAATTCGGCGAGCACGGCGTGCTGGTGGTCTTCGCGCACCATGTCGATGAAGTCCGCGATGATGATGCCGCCCAGGTTGCGCAGCCGCAGCTGGCGGGCAATGGCCTGGGCGGCTTCCAGGTTGGTCTTGAAGATGGTGTCGTCGAAGTTGCGCGCGCCCACGTAGCCGCCGGTGTTCACGTCGATGGTGGTGAGCGCCTCGGTCTGGTCCACGATGAGGTAGCCGCCGGATTTCAGGTCCACGCGCCGCCCCAGGGCGCGGGCGATCTCCTCGTCGATGCCGTAGAGGTCGAAGATGGGCCGCTCGCCCTTGTACAGCTGCAGCTTGGGCACGGCGGCCGGGGTGAACTCGCGGCCGAAGGCCTGCAGCAGGGCGAACTGTTCGCGCGAGTCGATGCGGATGCTGGCGGTCTCTTCGCCCACGAGGTCGCGCAGCACGCGCTGCAGCAGGTTCAAATCCTGGTGCAGCAGCGAGGCCGGCGGCTGGCGCAGGGCGGCCTCCTTGATGCGCGCCCAGGTCTTGCGCAGGTAGGCGATGTCCTCCGCCAGTTCCGCGTCGGACGAATCCTCGCCGTTGGTGCGCAGGATGAAGCCGCCGCCACCACCCGTGGCCTTGTCGCCCACCAGGGCCTGCAGGCGCGCGCGCAGCGCATCGCGCTCGGCGGCCGGGATCTTCTGCGACACGCCCACGTGGTCGTCCTGCGGCAGGAAGACGAGCAGCCGCCCGGCGATGCTGACCTGGGTGGACAGCCGCGCACCTTTGGTACCGATCGGGTCCTTGATGACCTGCACCATGAGCGCCTGCCCTTCGAACACCTGCTTCTCGATGGGTACTGGCGGCTCGCCCTTGCGCGCGAACATGGGTGCCTCGCCGCCCTCCTGCCGGTGCCACACGTCGGCCACGTGCAGGAAGGCCGCGCGCTCCAGCCCGATGTCGATGAAGGCGGACTGCATGCCCGGCAGCACGCGCGAGACCTTGCCCAGGTAGACGTTGCCCACCAGGCCCTGCTCCAGCGTGCGTTCCACGTGCAGCTCCTGCACGGCACCGTGCTCGACGACGGCGACGCGGGTTTCCTGGGGGGACCAATTGATGAGGATGTCTTGTTGCATGGCAGGCGGCGCGGGTCGAGGGCGGGATGGGAAGAAGTGCTCGGGAACCGATGATGCCTCAACGGCCCCGCCTCCGCCCCGGGCATGCCGTCGCGCTTCAGCCAGGCAGGCCGGCCTGCCGCAGCAGTTGCGCCGTCTCGAACAGCGGCAGGCCCATGATGCCGGTGTAGCTGCCCGCGATGCGCTCCACGTAGCGGGCCGCAGGGCCCTGGATGCCATACGCACCGGCCTTGCCCAGCGGATCACCGCTGGCGGCATAGACCGCGATCTGCTCCTCGGTCATCGCCGCGAAGCGCACCTGTGAGACCGACAGCGCCGCGTGGCGCGCGCCGCCCGGCACCTGCACGGCCACGGCGGTGAGCACGCGGTGGGTGCTGCCGGACAGGCGGGCGAGCATCTGCCGCGCATGCGCCTCGTCGTCGGGCTTGCCAAGGATGTCGCGGCCCAGGGCCACGGTGGTGTCGGAACACAGGATGGGCGCGGGCGCCAGGCCGCGCCGCGCATGCCGCGCCACGGCCGCGTCCAGCTTGAGGCCGGTCACGCGCTGCACGTAGCGCGCGGGTGCCTCGCCGGGCCGGGGCGCCTCGATCGCCTCGGCGTCTTCCACGACGGCATCGCCATCGGCGTTGGGCAGCAGCAGCACGTGCCGCACGCCGATCTGGTCGAGCAGCTGGCGGCGCCGCGGGCTCTGGGAGGCCAGGTACACGAAGGACGGCGCGGTGGCCTGCGTGGCGGAGGAAGGGGAGGATGGGTTCGGTTTCACGGCGGCAGGATAGCGGATGCCGGAGCTGCTTCGCGCGGCGATGCATGGCATCGGATGGCCGCGCGGGCAAGTGGCCGGCGGGCGCGAAGATGGCGGGCATGTCCGATGGTCTGCCCAGCTTCCACACCGAGCGCCTGCGCCTGCGCCCCGTCGTCCTGGAGGACGCCCCTGCCCTGCTCGCGATGAGCAATGCGCGCGCGCCGGGCACCTGGATCGGCTATGCGCCGCTGGCCGACCTGGAGGCCGCCCAGGTGTTCGCCGCGTGGATGGTGATGGTCGGCCGCAAGCCGGTGCCCGACATCTGCTGGGCGATCGAGCGGCGCGATGTGCCGGGCCTGATCGGGCTCTGCCAACTCAAGGGCTGGGACCCGGTGGAGCGGACGGCGCAGGTCGGCTACGAGATCGCCCGCACCCACCAGCGGCACGGCTTCATGCTCGAGGCGCTGGAAGCGCTGCTGCGCGGCTGCTTCCAGGGTTTCGGGCTGCGGCATCTGGATGCACACGTGCATGCGGACAATGCCGCTTCGCTGGCGCTGCTGCGGCATGCGGGCTTCGTGCTGCAGGGCGAGCTGCCCGGGGGGGAAACCTGCGGCGGAACGACGCATGCGATGCAGGTCTGGCGCCGCTGCGCGGAGGCTATTCCCGGTGGTAGGGATGGCCGGCGTTCACGGACCACGCGCGGTAGAGCTGCTCGATCAGCAGCACCCGCACCATCGCATGCGGCAGCGTGAGGTCCGAGAGGCGGATGCGCTCGTGCGCGGCCTGGCGGAAGGCCGGGTCGAGCCCGTCCGGGCCGCCGATGACCAGCGCCACGTCGTCGCCGCCCAGCTGCCAGTCCTTGAGGCGGGCGGCCAGGGCCTTGGTGGTGAGCGAGGTGCCGCGCTCGTCGAGCGCCACGACGCGCGTGCCGCGCGGTATCGCGGCCTCGATGCGCTCGCGCTCGGCGGCGTAGAGGGTTTCCAGCGTCTTGGAGCCGCGCGGCTCGGTCTTGACGGCCTTGAGCTCCACCTTCAACTCGGGCGGGAACCGCTTGGCATAGTCGTCGTAGGCGGTCTGCGCCCAGTCGGGCACGCGCTGGCCCACGGCCACGATGAGGAGTTTCATCGGTCAGTGCTCCGCGGGCATCCTGCCGGAGCCCGGCGCATGCGCCGTGCCCAGGGTGGCACGCCCGCCTGCCCGATCACTCAGCCGGCCTTCTTGCGGGCCGGGGCCTTTTTGGCAGCGGCCGCGCGCGGTGCAGCCGGACGGGCCGAAGATGCCTTCTTGGCCGCCGCGGATTTGGCCGCGGGCTTGCGGGCCACCGGCTTCACCACCACCGTCTTCACCTTCGGTGCGGCCGACTTGGCTGCGGGCGACTTGCCGGCAGCGGCCTTGCCCGTGGTCTTGGCGGCGGTCTTCGCGGGGGCCTTGGCCGGGGTCTTTGCGGCGGCGGCCTTCACGGGCGCGGCCTTGCCGGCAGCTTTCCTGGCGGGAGCCGGAGCGGGGGCGGCGGCGGCAGCCTTGCTGCGGCCCGGCTTGCGTGCCGGCACTTCCGCTTCGGCTGCCGCAGCCTTCCTGCGCGGCGCGGCCTTCTTCTTCGCGGGTGCGGCATCGCCCGATTCGGCGGCCTTCACGGGCTTGGCAGCGCCCAGCTTCAGGCGCACCGGCGTCTCGCCCCAGATCTCTTCCAGGCGGTAGTACTGGCGGATGGCCGGCTGCATGATGTGGGCCACGGCGGCGCCGCAGTCCACGATGATCCATTCGCCGTTGTCCTCGCCCTCGGTGCGCGGCTTGGGAAAGCCCGCCTCGCGCACGGCGTCGCGCACGCTGGCGGCCAGGGCCTTGGTCTGCCGGTTGGACGTGCCCGACGCCACGATGACCCGCTCGAAGAGCGGCGACAGCTTCTCGGTGTTGAACACCTGGATGTCTTGCGCCTTGACGTCCTCCAGGCCATCGACGATGGCGCGCTGGAGTTTCGTGACGTCCTTCTTGGCGGCGGATTCCGAACGGGTGGAGGTGGTCATCAGGGACGGGAAATGTTGGGGGTGAGAGGCAATATAGCGCGCAACCCGCGCGGGAGCCAATGGAGCGCTGCGGGCACGGAATGCGCCACCGCAGCGGGGTTGGGGAATGTCTGGCGCCTGGTACCGTTGCGAGGTGGGCGCAGGCAGCTATTGAAATTATAGCTTTGCGCCCTCCCCGGGGGCATGCGGCGGCGCCTCACAGCCAGTCGCGCCGCACGAGGAAGCGCCGCGTCAGCTCGGCTTCGGGCGTGCCCGGGGCGTCCTGCCGCTGGTAGGCCCAGCCCGCCAGGGGCGGCATGGACAGCAGGATCGACTCGGTGCGCCCGCCGGACTGCAGCCCGAAATGCGTGCCGCGGTCCCAGACGAGGTTGAACTCGACGTAGCGGCCGCGCCGGTAGCACTGGAAGGAGCGCTCGCGGTCGCCGAAGTAGATGCCCTGGCGCCGCTGCACGATCGGCAGGTAGGCGCCCAGGAACGCATCGCCCACCGACTGCATCATCGCGAGGCTGCGGTCGAAGCCCAGCTCGGAGAAGTCGTCGAAGAAGATGCCGCCGATGCCGCGCTGCTCGTCGCGGTGCTTGAGGTAGAAGTACTCGTCGCACCAGCGCTTGAAGCGCAGGTAGAGCCCTTCGCCGAAAGGATAGACCGCCTCGCGGCAGCTGCGGTGGAAGTGCACCGCGTCTTCCTCGAAGCCGTAATAGGGCGTGAGGTCCATGCCGCCGCCGAACCAGCACACGGGCGGCTGTCCGTCGCGCGCCGCGGCGATCATGCGCACGTTCATGTGCACCGTGGGCACGTAGGGATTGACCGGGTGGAACACCAGCGACACGCCCATGGCCTCGAACGGCGCGCCGGCCAGCTCGGGCCGGTGCTGCGTGGCCGAAGGCGGCAGCGCGGCGCCGCGCACGTGCGAGAAGCCGCAGCCCGCGCGCTCGAACACGCGCCCGCCCTCGAGGATGCGGGTGATGCCGTCGCCCTGCAGCGGCTCGCCCGGGGCCTTGCTCCAGGCGTCGGAGAGGAAGCGCGCACCGCCCTGCCCCTCGACGCTCTCGATCGCGTTGGTGATGCGCGACTGCAGGTCCACCAGGTAGGCGCGCACGCGCTCGGCCGCGTCCGGCGGCGGCGCGGAAGCGCCCGGGACGCGCCCCGGTCCGGATGCCGTGGCCATCAGCTCTTCACCGCCCGGTGGCCGATGTCGCGGCGGTACTGCGCGCCGTCGAAGTGGATGCCGCGCGCCACGTCGTAGACGCGCTGCTGCGCCAGCTTCACGCTGTCGGCCAGCGCCGTCACGCAGAGCACGCGGCCACCGGTGGTGCGCACCACGCCGTCCTGCAGCTCGGTGCCGGCATGGAAAACCATGGCGTCGTCGGCATCCGCCGGCAGGCCGGTGACGGCGTCGCCCTTGCGGGGGCTTTCCGGATAGCCGTGGGCGGCCATGACCACGCCCAGCGCGGGGCGGCGGTCCCACTGCAGCTCGACTTGGTCGAGCTTGCCGTCCACGCCGGCGCCCAGCACGTCCACCAGGTCGCTCTTGAGGCGCATGAGGATGGGCTGGGTCTCGGGGTCGCCCATGCGGCAGTTGAACTCCAGCGTCTTGGGATGGCCCTTGGCGTCGATCATCAGGCCGGCGTACAGGAAGCCCGTGTAGGGGATGCCGTCCTTCTCCATGCCGCGGATGGTGGGCAGGATGATCTCGCGCATGGCGCGTGCATGCACGTCGGCCGTGACCACGGGTGCGGGCGAATACGCGCCCATGCCGCCCGTGTTCGGGCCCTGGTCGCCATCCTTCAGGCGCTTGTGGTCCTGGCTGGTGGCCAGCGCGGCGACGTTCTTGCCGTCGCACAGCACGATGAAGCTCGCTTCCTCGCCTTCGAGGAACTGCTCGATGACGACGCGCGCACCGCCCTCGTTGTGGCTCACGCCGTACTTGTTGTCCACGAGCATGAAGTCCACCGCGTCGTGGGCTTCCTGCGCGGTCATCGCCACGACCACGCCCTTGCCGGCGGCCAGGCCGTCGGCCTTGACCACGATGGGCGCGCCCAGGCGGTCGATGAAGGCATGGGCCTGCGCCGGATCGGTGAAGGTGTCGTAGTCGGCCGTGGGAATGCCGTGGCGGCGCATGAAGGCCTTGGAGAAGGCCTTGGAGCTTTCCAACTGCGCGGCAGCCTTGGTGGGGCCGAAGATGCGCAGGCCGTGCGCGCGGAACTCGTCCACCACGCCGGCGGCCAGGGGCGCCTCGGGGCCGACCACGGTCAGCTGGATCTTCTGCTCCTGTGCCCAGGCGCGCAGCGCGCGCACGTCGGTCACGGGAATGTTTTCGAGCTTGGAATTGAGGGCGGTGCCGCCGTTGCCGGGGGCCACGTAGACCTTGGTGACCTTGGGAGACTGCGAGAGCTTCCAGGCCATTGCGTGTTCACGGCCGCCGCCTCCGATGACAAGAACTTTCATGGGGTGTCCGGGTTCTCGCCCTTCAGAGCGCGGCGTTGTGGTAGACCTCCTGCACGTCGTCGAGGTCCTCGATCACGTCCAGGAGCTTCTGCATGCGCTCGGCGTCTTCGCCGGCCAGGTCGATGGTGACGTCGGGGCGCATGGTCACGTCGGCGGCGTCGGGCGCCAGGCCCGCGGCCTCCAGGGCGTTCTTCACGGCCTCGAAGTCGCCGGGCGCGGTGAGCACCTCGATGGCGCCGTCCTCGTCCGTCACCACGTCTTCGGCGCCGGCCTCCAGGGCCACTTCCATGACCTTGTCCTCGCTCGTGCCGGGGGCGAAGATGAGCTGGCCGACGTGCTTGAACTGGAAGGCCACCGAGCCTTCCGTGCCCATGTTGCCGCCGTACTTGCTGAACGCATGGCGCACTTCGGCCACGGTGCGCACGCGGTTGTCGGTCATCGTGTCCACGATGATGGCCGCGCCGCCGATGCCGTAGCCCTCGTAGCGGATTTCCTCGTAGGTCAGGCCTTCGGCGTTGCCGGTGGCCTTGTCGATGTTGTACTTGATGCGGTCGGCCGGCATGTTGGCGGCCTTGGCCTTGTCGATGGCCAGCCGCAGGCGCGGGTTGGCGGAGACGTCGCCCCCGCCGGCGCGCGCGGCGACGGTGATCTCGCGAATGATCCGGGTCCAGATCTTGCCGCGCTTTTCATCCTGCCGCCCCTTGCGGTGCTGGATATTGGCCCATTTGCTGTGTCCTGCCACAGGGAGTCCTTGCTGTTGTGTCTATCGATTAATCTACCGGTCGGACGCGATTTTACTTTTGACTCTCCCCAGCCATGGCCGAACCGATCCTGATTGCGAAGCACGACACCGCCGAATGCCACCTGCTGCCCGCGCTGGCCAACCGCCACGGGCTCATCACGGGCGCCACCGGCACCGGCAAGACGGTCACCCTGCAGACCCTCGCCGAGGGGTTTTCCCGCATCGGCGTGCCGGTGTTCATGGCCGACGTGAAGGGCGACCTGACCGGCATCAGCCAGCCCGGCCGCATCGGCGAGAAGATGGCCGCCACCCTGGCCGAGCGCGGCCTGCCCCTGCCGGAGCCCCTGGCCTGCCCCACCACGCTCTGGGACGTGTTCGGCGAGCAGGGCCACCCCGTGCGCGCCACCATCTCCGACATGGGGCCGCTGCTGCTCGGCCGCATGCTGGGCCTGAACGAGACGCAGCTGGGCGTGCTCAACATCGTCTTCAAGATCGCCGACGACAACGGCCTGCTGCTGCTCGACCTGAAGGACCTGCGCGCCATGCTCGCCCACGTGGGCGAGAACGCGAAGGAGTTCACCACCGAGTACGGCAACATCAGCGCGGCCAGCGTGGGTGCCATCCAGCGCGGCCTGCTGCAGATCGAGGCGCAGGGCGGCGACCGGTTCTTCGGCGAGCCGATGCTGGACATCAACGACCTGATGCAGACGGTGGACGGCCGGGGTGTGGTGAACATCCTCGCGGCCGACAAGCTGATGCAGTCGCCGCGGCTCTACGCCACCTTCCTGCTCTGGATGCTGTCCGAACTCTTCGAGCAGTTGCCCGAGATCGGCGATCCGGACCAGCCGAAGCTGGTGTTCTTCTTCGACGAGGCCCACCTGCTCTTCAACGAGGCGCCCAAGGTGCTGGTCGAGCGCATCGAGCTGGTGGTGCGGCTGGTGCGGTCCAAGGGCGTGGGCGTGTATTTCGTGACCCAGAACCCGCTGGACATTCCCGACAGCGTGCTGGCCCAGCTCGGCAACCGCGTGCAGCATGCGCTGCGCGCCTTCACGCCGCGCGACCAGAAAGCCGTGAAGGCCACGGCCACCACGATGCGCCCGCAGCCCGGGCTGGACATCGAGGCCGCCATCACCGAACTGGCCGTGGGCGAGGCACTGGTGAGCCTGCTGGACGCCAAGGGACGCCCCGGACCCACCGAGCGCGTCTTCGTGCTGCCGCCCGGCAGCCAGATCGGGCCGATCACCCCGCAGCAGCGCCAGGCGCTGATGGCGCAGTCGCTGGTGGCGGGCGTCTATGAAAAGATGGTGGACCGCGAATCGGCCTACGAGAAGCTGCGCGGCCGCACCGGCGATGCCGTGCAGGCGCCGGCCGGCGGCAAGGCCGGCACGGGGAGCACCGGAGCCCCGTCCGGGGACGGCGGGCTGCTGGGGGGCCTGAACGATGTGCTGTTCGGCTCCACGGGCCCCCGTGGTGGCAAGAAGGACGGGCTGGTACAGACCATGGCCCGCTCGGCCGTGCGCACCATGGGCACCTCGCTGGGCAAGGAGATCCTGCGCGGGGTGCTGGGCAGCGTGTTCGGCGGGCGGCGCCGCTGACGGGCCGGCGCCACACCCGGCCACGGCGCCGGCCAGAAAAAATGGGAAATATGGAAAAGATGGATATGCTAGGCATGACTGCGCGATAGCACGGGACGCAGCCACCCCTGTCCATCCTTCCTGGAGCCAGACCATGAAAGTCTCCACCCGCCTCCTCGTCTTTTCCCTGGTGGCCATGGTCCTGCTGGCGGCGGTGGGCGCGATCTCGCTGTTCAAGCTGCGCAACTACGGCCTGGAAGAGCGGCGCGCGCAGATCTTCAACATGCTCAGCATCTCCAGGACGCTGGTGAACCACTACCACAGCCTCGAAAAGGACGGCACCCTGACCCGGGACCAGGCCCAGGCTGCTGCGAAGAAGGCCCTGACCTTCCTCAATGACCAGCAGCGGAGCTACTACTGGGGCCGGACGCCGGAAGGCCTGAACTTGGTGCACTTCAATCCGAAGGTGGTGGGCACGCAGTCCTCCGGCAAGGCCATGGACGGGAGTTCCGACACGGATGCCTACCTGAAGGCCATGCGCGAGGGCGTGAACGGCATGGGCATCGCCACCATCCGCGCGCAGTTGCCCTCCGGCGAGATGGCGCCCAAGCTCAACGGCGTCTATGCCTTCGAGCCCTGGGGCTGGTGGATCGGCACGGGCTTCTTCACGCAGGACATCGAGGCCGCCTTCTGGCGGCAGGCGCGCGTGATGATGGGCATCCTGGCCGGCGCCATCCTGCTGCTCGGCGGGCTGGCCTGGACCTTCGGCCGGTCCATCGTGCGCACGCTGGGCGGCGAGCCGGCCGAGGCGGCCCGGATCGCCGGGCGCATCTCGCAGGGCCATGTCGATGGCACCGTGCCGCTGCGGCCCGGGGACCAGAACAGCCTCATGCACAGCATCGGCCAGATGCAGGGCAACCTCGCGCGCATGGTGGCAGAGATCCGCTCCAGCGCCGACGTGATCTCGGACGGCGCCGACGAGATCTCGCAGGGCAACGTGGACCTGTCCTCGCGCACCGAGGCGCAGGCCGCCTCGCTGGAGGAAACGGCCGCCAGTATGGAAGAGCTCTCCCGCACCATCGAACTGAACGCCGCCAACGCGGCCCAGGCCGACCGCACCGCCAGCGAGGCCGCGACGCTCATGGAGAAAAGCCGCTCCGTGTTCTCGCGCATGGCCGACAACATGGGCGTGGTGAGCGGCAGCTCCCGCAAGATCGGCGACATCACGAGCGTGATCGACGGCATTGCCTTCCAGACCAACATTCTGGCCCTGAACGCCGCGGTGGAAGCGGCCCGCGCGGGCGAGCAGGGCCGCGGCTTCGCGGTCGTCGCCTCGGAAGTGCGCACGCTGGCGCAGCGCAGCGCCACGGCCGCGCGCGAGATCAAGGCGCTGATCGAGGATTCGGCCAACCAGGTGCGCACCGGCACGGAACTGGTGGATGAAGCGGGCGGCACGCTGGACCAGGTCATGGCTGCCGTGAACCGGGTCGCGCAGATGATGACGGAGATTTCGCGGGCAACGGCCGAGCAGAGTACGGGCGTGGGCCAGATCTCGGAAGCCATCACCCAGATGGATTCGGTAACGCAGAGCAATGCCGCGGCCGTGGAGGAAGTGGCAGCCGTGGCCCTGAAGCTCAAGCAGCAGACAGAGAATCTTCGCCGTACCATCTCCGTCTTCAAGACCGGCGGCGAGCGGCAGGCCACGCATGCGGCCCTGCCGCTCGGCGGGCCCCTGGCGGCCTCCCGCTGAATCCACGACGCTTCCCACACAGCCCACCGCATGATCGACCTGCACTACTGGACCACCCCCAACGGCCACAAAATCACCATGTTCCTGGAGGAAGCCGGCCTGCCCTACCGGCTGCTGCCCGTGAACATCGGCCGTGGCGAGCAGTTCCGCCCCGAGTTCCTGCGCATCGCGCCGAACAACCGCATTCCCGCCATCGTGGACCACGATCCGGCCGGCGGCGGCGAGCCGGTCTCCGTCTTCGAATCCGGCGCCATCCTGCTCTACCTGGCCGACAAGACCGGGCAGTTCATTCCCCAGGACCTGCGCGGCCGCACCGAGGCGCTGCAGTGGCTGTTCTGGCAGATGGGCGGCCTGGGCCCCATGGCAGGGCAGAACCACCATTTCACGCAGTATGCGCCGGAGCCGGTGCCCTACGCCATCGACCGCTACGTGAAGGAAACCGGCCGCCTCTACGGCGTGCTGGACAAGCACCTCTCCGACGGGCGCGAATACATCGCCGGCACCTATTCGATCGCCGACATGGCGAGCTACCCCTGGATCGTGCCGCACGAGCGGCAGCGCCAGGATCTGAAGGACTTCCCCCACCTCGCGCAGTGGTTCGCGCGCATCCAGGCCCGGCCCGCCACCGCGCGCGCCTATGACCTCGCGAAGACCATCAACACCGCGCCGACGGTGGACGAGGACGCGAAAAAGGTGCTGTTCGGGCAGGACGCCGGCACGGTGCGCCGTTGAGGCAGCGTTCGCCGCCGGCCTGCCCGGGGGCGATCAGGCATCCGGCGCCAGGGCCAGGAGGTGCTGCAGGCACGGGTTGCTGTTCGCGGCGCGCCAGACCAGGTCCTGCGCCAGCTCTACCACGGGCGGCACGGGCCGGAACACCACGGCGTCCGGCTGCACCCGGCGCATGGAAGCCGGCACCAGCGCCACGCCCACGCCCTCGGCCACCAGGCTGAGGATGGTCTGCTGCAGCTGCACTTCCATGGCGATGCGGGGCGCGAAGCCGGCCTGGCGGCACTGCGCCAGCACCGCCGCGTGCAGCGAGGGCGCCACGTCCGGCGGTGTGGCGATGAAGGGCTCGCCCGCCAGTTCCGCCACCGGCACGCTGCGCCGCGCCGCCAGGCGGTGCCCGCGCGGCAGCGCCAGGCACAGCGGCTCGCGCACCACCGTGCGGTGCGAGAGCCCGGGCGGCAGCGGCTGGGCGAAGACGATGGCCGCGTCGATGCGCCCCTCGGCCACCTGGGCCACCAGGTCGTTGGACACCACCTCCCGCAGCGACAGCTCCACCTGCGGATGCCGCGCGGCGAAGCGCCGCGCATAGCCCGGCACCACGCTGTAGGCCGCGCACATGGTGAAGCCGATCGCCAGCCGCCCGGCCTCGCCCGCGGCAGCCGCGCGCGCATTGAGCGCGGCGCGCTCGACGGAGGCCAGGATGCCGCGCCCGTCCGCCTGCAGCTGCTGCCCCGCGGCCGTGAGCGCCACGCCGTGGGGGTTGCGCTCGAGCAGCTGCACGCCCAGTTCCTCCTCCAGCGCCGCGATCTGGCGGCTCAGCGGCGGCTGGGAGATGTGCAGGCGCGCGGCCGCCCGCCCGAAATGCAGCGTGTCCGCCACGGCCAGGAAGTAACGCAGGCGCCGAAGGTCCAGCATGATGCCCAAAAGGTATTGCCAAAGGCCTCCGATGATATTGGACGGTATGGCCGTACCTGCCTACTCTGGCGCATCGGCCGGGGAATGCGAGCGTTGCCCCGGCAAGCCCCCCACGCCCAGCAACCTGCCGCCTCCCGCACCGTGACCTCCGCCCTCTCCATCCTGCTGCCCCTCTTCGCCCTCATCGCCGCCGGCTATCTCGCGCGGCGCGCCCGGGTGTTCGATGCCTCGGCCTCCAGCACCATCAACCGGTTCGTGGTGTGGCTCGCCCTGCCCGCGGCCCTTTTCGGCATCATGGCCCACAGCACCTGGGCGCAACTGTGGCAGCCGCGGTTCGTCGCCGCCTTCGGCATCGCCACGCTGGCCGTGTTCATCGCCGTGCTGGCGCTGCGCCTGCGCGGCGGGCGCCACCTGGCGGACGCGAGCGTGGATGCCGTGGCGGCGTCTTACTCCAATACGGCCTATGTCGGCCTGCCGCTGTGCCTGCTGGTGTTCGGCCACGCGAGCCAGATGGAGGCCACGGTGGCCACCATCCTCGTGGTCTGCGTGCTGTTCTCGCTGGCCGTGGTGCTGGTGGAGGTGGGCCTGGGCAGCGACGGGCCGGGCCTGCGCACCGTCGTGCAGGCCCTCGCGCGATCGCTGCGCAACCCCATCGTGCTCTCGCCCCTGCTGGGCGCGGGCTTCGCGGCCACCGGCCTGCCCCTGCCCGGCGGCGTGGACACCTTCCTGCACATGCTCGGCCAGGCCGCCACGCCCTGCGCCCTGGTCGGCCTGGGCGCCTTCATGGCCGACCGGCCCGCTCAATCGCACGGCCAGGCCCGCCGCCACCGCACCTCCCTGTCGCTCACGGCCGCCAAGCTGCTGGCCCTGCCGGCGCTCACATGGTGGCTGGCGCAGTCCGTGTTCCAGTTGCCCGCGGCGCAGGTGCACATGGCCGTGCTGCTGGCCGCCCTGCCTACCGGCACGGGGCCGTTCATGCTGGCCGAGTTCTACCGCCGCGAGGCGGCCGTGACCTCCGCCACCACCCTGCTGACCACGGCCGGCTCGGTCGTGACGCTCAGCGGCCTGCTCGTGCTCTTCGCCTGATTGCCGCCCACCACCCGCGCTGCCCCCCCCGTCGCGCAGGTGACGGCCGGCAGTGCCGCGTCCCGCCTAGAGTGCGCCGCATGACCGACACAGCCGCCCTCACCTGCTTCCGCCTGACCGTCACGGACCACGTCGCGCACCTGGTGCTCGACCGTCCGGAAGCGCTCAACACCATGCACCCCACCTTCTGGCGCGAGCTGGACACGGCGCTCGCGCGGATCCACCGCTCGGGCGACGCACGGGCGCTGGTCATCAGCAGCACCGGCAGGCACTTCTCGGCCGGCATGGCGCTGGACACCTTCGGCGGCGCCGTCGCCATGGACGACCAGAGCCCCGAAGGCCGCGCCGCCATCTTCGACCTGCTGACCGACATGCAGGCCACCTTCACCCGCATCGAATCCCTGCGCATCCCGGTCATCGCGGCGATCCACGGTGGCTGCATCGGCGGCGCGGTGGACATGGTGACGGCGGCCTGCATCCGCTACGCCACCGAGGACGCCTTCTTCTGCATCCAGGAGATCAACATCGGCATGGTGGCCGACGTGGGCACGCTGCAGCGCCTGCCCAAGCTGATCCCGCTGGGCATCGTCAAGGAGCTGGCCTACACCGGCCGGCGCCTGCCCGCCGCCCGCGCCCTGGCCTGCGGGCTGGTCAACGAAGTGTTCGCAACGCAGGAGGCCATGCTGGAAGCGGCCCTGGCCTGCGCGAGCGAGATCGCCGCCAAGCCGCCGGTGGCCATCTGGGGCACCAAGCAGGCCGTGCACTATGCGCGCGACCATTCCGTGGACGACAGCCTGCGCCAGATGGGCTGGCTGCAGGGCACGGTGTGGAGCAACCGCCACGTGGGCGAGTCCGTGAGCGCGATGCGGGAGCGGCGCGCGGGCGACTTCCCCGGCCTGGCGCCGGTGCAGCGCTTCAGCGAACTGGGCTGACCGGGGCTGGCGGGCCTGGAGTGCGCTCCGGGCGGCCGGGAGCCGGGAGACCCGCGAAACAACGGCCTGGCCGGACTATGATGCGGCAACCCTTTTCCGGACACCGGACACGCTTCGCGAGGACGCTCCATGGAAACGCATCCCCCGGCTCCCCCCACCTACGACGACGTCGCCGCCGCGGCGCGGCGCCTGGCTGGCATCGCGCACCGCACGCCCGTACTGCGCTCCAGCACCGCCGACGAGGCCCTGGGCGCCCAGCTCTTCTTCAAGTGCGAGAACCTCCAGCGCATGGGGGCCTTCAAGTTCCGCGGCGCCTACAACGCCCTCGTGCAGCTGGACGCCGCCCAGCGCGAGCGCGGCGTGCTGGCCTTCTCCTCCGGCAACCATGCCCAGGCGATCGCGCTCTCGGCCCGCCTGCTCGACATGCCCGCGGTGATCGTCATGCCCGAGGACGCGCCCGCCTCCAAGATGGCCGCCACGCGCGAATACGGCGCCCAGGTGGTCACCTACGACCGCTTCCGCGAAGACCGCGAGGCCATCAGCCGGCGCCTGGCCGACGAGCG
The DNA here is from genome assembly GCF_000687165.1 of Paracidovorax oryzae ATCC 19882. Classification (GTDB taxonomy): domain Bacteria; phylum Pseudomonadota; class Gammaproteobacteria; order Burkholderiales; family Burkholderiaceae_C; genus Paracidovorax; species Paracidovorax oryzae. The sequence continues at coordinate 405,772 of NZ_JMKU01000001.1, forward strand.
CGGCATGGTGCTCGTGCCGCCGTTCGACCATCCCCACGTCATCGCCGGCCAGGGCACGGCCGCGGTGGAGCTGCTGGAAGACGTGCCCGGGCTGGACTATCTCTTCGTCTGCCTCGGCGGCGGCGGCCTGCTGTCGGGCTGCCTGCTCGCGGCCGAACGGCTGGCGCCGGACTGCAAGGTGGTCGGCGTGGAGCCGGAGGCCGGCAACGACGTGCAGCAGTCGCTGCGCGCCGGGCACATCGTGCGCATCGAGACGCCCCGCACCATCGCCGACGGCGCGCAGACCCAGGCGCCCGGCGAGATCACCTTCCCGATCATCCAGCGGCTGGCGCACGAGGTCGTCACCGTGGCCGACGCCCAGCTCGTCCAGGCGCTGCGGTTCTTCGCCGAGCGCATGAAGATGGTGGTCGAGCCCACCGGGGCGCTCGCGCTGGCCGGCGCGCACCACGGCGGCATCGACCTGCGGGGTGCGCGCGTGGGCATCGTGGTCAGCGGCGGCAACGTCGATCTGCCGCGGTATGCACGGTTTCTGGCAGACTGAAGGGTTGTCCCTTATTTCCCCTCCCTTTCCCACGCCCATGAGCACCGAGAACCCTTCCGGCAACGTCCACGTCATCACGCACCCGCTGGTGCAGCACAAGCTGACCCTCATGCGCCGCAAGGACGCCAGCACCAACAGCTTCCGCCGCCTGCTGGGCGAGCTGAGCACCCTGATGGCCTACGAGATCACGCGCGACATGCCGCTGTCGGACATCGAGGTCGAGACCCCGCTCGAAACCATGACCGGCAAGGTCATCGACGGCAAGAAGCTGGTGCTCGTCTCCATCCTGCGCGCGGGCAATGGCTTCCTCGACGGCATGCTGACCGTGGTGCCGGGCGCCCGCGTCGGCCACATCGGCCTCTACCGCGACCCGCAGACGCTGCAGCCGGTGGAGTACTACTTCAAGATGCCCTCCGAAATGGAGGAGCGCGACATCATCGTCGTGGACCCGATGCTCGCCACCGGCAACTCCGCCGCCGCCGCCGTCGCCAAGCTCAAGGAACTGAAGCCGCGTTCGGTGAAGTTCATGTGCCTGCTGGCCGCGCCCGAAGGCGTCGCCACGCTGCAGAAGGCGCACCCGGACGTGCCGATCTTCACCGCCGCGATCGACCGCGAACTGAACGAGCACGGCTACATCCTGCCGGGGCTGGGGGATGCGGGGGATCGGATTTTCGGCACCAAATGAACTGAGCGCACGCGACAGGACAGCGCGCGCCGGCACGCCGGCGCGTGCGGCTGTCAGCGGACCGGCTCGCCCCCGCCCCCGGGGCGGGCCGCGAGAGGGCCCTGGCCGCCGGCGATCAGGTCCAGTTGGTCGCGATCACGTTCGACAGGCTGCTGCGGTAATCGGGAGGCAGCGTCGTCTGCCCAGCGGCCGGAGGTGCGAAAGCCGCCATGGCCTCCACCAGGGCATTGACATTCGCACTCGACAGCGTCTTGCCATCGGACGACTTGATCTGCTCCAGTTGATAGTTCGCGCTGGCAAACCAATCCAGAACGTTGACCTTGTCGCCGCTTCCGATCACGCTGACCTCCAGCGACTGCCCCACGCGGCGGAACCACAGCTGGTCAGCCTGGATGTCCCCCTGGAACTGCAGGACATCCGCGTTGCCTGGCGTGCCATCGTTGTCGTAGATGACGTCATTGCCATCTCCGCGCCCGACCACATAGGTATCGTTGCCAGCACCGTCGTAGGCGCCATGGCGTCCCCCCGTCATGTTGTCATCGCCAGCGCCGCCTTCGATCACATCGTCCCCGGCCTCTCCGCTGATCCAGTCGTTCCCTGAGCCTCCGAGAATCACGTCGTTGCCTTCGCCTCCATAAAGACTGTCGTCACCAGCTTCTCCAAGGATGGTGTCACTGCGGCTCGTACCGACGATGGTGTCATTGCCGTCACCACCTGTGAACAGCTTGGCCGTGATGGCAGCCAGGTCCCAGGTCGTGCCATCGGCGAACTCGAACCGTTGCACCGAGCTGAAGGGTGCAGCCGGATCGGAGAAGTAGAAGAACCCGTTGATGGTCACCTTGTCGCCCGTGCCGGCGATGGACACCTCCAGCGCTTTGTCGTTCAGCTGGTTGTCGTAGACCTGCCGCAGCACCAGGTCCGAGGCCTGCACCCCTTCCTTGAACTGCAGCGTGCCGAGCTTGCCGTCGCTGCCGCCGCTCTTGAAGGAGATGGTGTCCTGCCCGTCGCCCCGGCCGAAGCGGTAGGTGTTGGCCCCCGCGCCACCGTCCAGGAAGTCGTTGCCCGCACCTCCGTCGAGCACGTCGTCACCGGCTTCGCCATAGAGCCCGTCGTTGCCATCCTCGCCCAGCAGC
>NZ_JMKU01000002.1 GCF_000687165.1 Paracidovorax oryzae ATCC 19882
CCAGCAGCAGCCGTGGAACGGGCTTTGCCCGGCCACTGGCTGCGTCCCCCTGGGGGGAAGCGCCGCAGGCGCACAGGGGGGCGATCATGTTTGATTGGATGGCCTGGACCACGCCTGTTGCGGTCTTCTTCGTTTGCATCGTGCTCATGCTCGCCGGCATGGCCGTGTGGGAGGTCAAGTCCCCCACCACCTTGCGCCGTGGCTTCCTGCCCATCGCCACCACGCGCGGCGACCGGCTCTTCATCGGCCTGCTCTCGGCAGCCTACATCAACCTCATCTTCGTGGGCCTGGGCGCGAAGTTCGCCGAGTGGTTCAAGCTCGAGCAGGAGCCTTCCGTCTGGATCAGCTTCGTGCTGTCGATGCTGGTCCTGGCGCTGATCCTGCGCAAGGGCTGATTTTTCGCGGACGCGCGGCCCCCCGCTCCCCGGGGCCGCCGGCCGGTCGCAATGGCAGCAGGGGACACCCACCTAACAAGGAGACAGTCATGAAGATGCGTTTGACCGCCCTGGCGTTCGCCGCCACGGCCCTGGTGATCGGGCAGGCCGCATGGGCCGGCGAGGCGGAGGCCAAGAAGTGGATCGACAGCGAATTCCAGCCTTCGACGCTCAGCAAGGACCAGCAGATGGCCGAGATGAAGTGGTTCATCGACGCCGCCAAAAAGCTGCAGGCCAAGGGCGTGAAGGACATCTCGGTCGTCTCCGAAACCCTCACCACGCACGAATACGAGTCCAAGACGCTGGCCAAGGCCTTCGAGGAGATCACCGGCATCAAGGTCAAGCATGACCTGATCCAGGAAGGCGACGTGGTCGAGAAGCTGCAGACCTCCATGCAGTCCGGCAAGTCCATCTACGACGGCTGGATCTCCGACTCCGACCTGATCGGCACCCACTACCGCTACGGCAAGATCATGTCGCTCACCGACTACATGGCCAAGGCGGGCAAGGAGTGGACCAACCCCGGCATCGACATCAAGGACTTCATCGGCACCAGCTTCACCACGGCGCCGGACGGCCAGATGTACCAGCTGCCCGACCAGCAGTTCGCCAACCTGTACTGGTTCCGCGCCGACCTGTTCGAGCGCAAGGACCTGAAGGACAAGTTCAAGGCCAAGTACGGCTACGAGCTGGGCGTGCCGCAGAACTGGAGCGCCTACGAGGACATCGCCGAGTTCTTCAGCAACGACGTCAAGCAGATCGACGGCAAGCCCATCTACGGCCACATGGACTACGGCAAGAAGGACCCGTCGCTGGGCTGGCGCTTCACCGACGCCTGGCTCTCCATGGCCGGTGCCGCCGACAAGGGCATCCCCAACGGCATGCCCGTCGATGAATGGGGCATCCGCGTGGCCGACGACAAGTGCACGCCGGTCGGCGCATCCGTCTCGCGCGGCGGCGCCACCAACTCGCCTGCCGCCGTCTATGCGCTGACCAAGTACATCGACTGGATGAAGAAGTACGCGCCCAAGGAAGCCATGGGCATGACCTTCGGCGAATCCGGCCCCGTGCCCGCGCAGGGCCAGATCGCCCAGCAGATCTTCTGGTACACCGCCTTCACCGCCGACATGGTCAAGCCCGGCCTGCCGGTCGTGAATGCCGACGGCACCCCGAAGTGGCGCATGGCCCCCGGCCCCAACGGCCCCTACTGGAAGGACGGCATGCAGAACGGCTACCAGGACGTGGGCAGCTGGACCTTCTTCAAGGACCATGACGCCAACCGCACGGCCGCCGCCTGGCTCTACGCCCAGTTCGTCACGGCCAAGACCACGTCCCTCAAGAAGACCCTGGTGGGCCTGACGCCGATCCGCGAATCCGACATCCGCTCCAAGGCCATGACCGACGCGGCGCCCAAGCTGGGCGGCCTCGTGGAGTTCTACCGCAGCCCGGCGCGCGTCGCCTGGACCCCCACCGGCAACAACGTGCCCGACTACCCCAAGCTCGCGCAGCTCTGGTGGAAAAACGTGGCCCAGGCCGTCACGGGCGAGAAGACCCCGCAGGGCGCCATGGACAACCTCGCCGAGGAAATGGACCAGGTGATGGCCCGCCTGCAGCGCGCCGGCATGGCCCACTGCGCGCCCAAGCTCAACCCCAAGGGCGACCCCGCCAAGTGGCTGAGCGACGAGCACGCCCCCTGGAAGAAGCTGGCCAACGAAAAGCCGAAGGGTGAAACCATCGCCTACGACCGCCTGCTGCAGGCCTGGAAGGACGGCAAGGTGCGCTGACGACCGGCGGCGGCCCGGCGCGGGCCGCCACTTTCTTTCTCCGGTCTCCCGCCCGGCCCTGTCCCCGGGGCCGCGCGGGAGACCTGCCTTTGCGGGGTGGTATCAGGGTAAACCCTGAATTTCGCCCCGGTTGAATGGACAATCCATCCCATGACCTCCCCGAACACGCCCCAGCCCACCGTGCGCGCCCAGCTCCTGGCGCGGCTTGCCGAACCCCGGCAGTACGACCTGGCGGTCATCGGGGGCGGCGCCACGGGGCTCGGCGTGGCGCTCGACGCTGCCGCGCGCGGCTTCAGCGTCGTGCTCGTGGAGTCCCATGACTTCGCCAAGGGCACCTCGTCGCGCGCCACCAAGCTGGTGCATGGCGGCGTCCGCTACCTGGCCCAGGGCAACATCTCCCTGGTGCGCGAGGCGCTCCACGAGCGCACGACCCTGCTGGGCAATGCGCCCCACCTGGCCCAGCCCCTGCCGTTCGTCATGCCCTCCTACCACCTGTGGGAGACGCCGTTCTACGGAGTGGGCCTGAAGGCCTACGACCTGCTGGCGGGTCGCGCCGGCCTGGGCACTACCGAATTCCTCGGCCGCGAAGGCACCATGCGCCTGCTGCCCACCGTGCGCCGCGAAGGGCTGCGGGGCGGCGTCAAGTACTGGGACGGCCAGTTCGACGACGCCCGGCTGGCGTTGGCGCTGGCGCGCACGGCTGCTCTCCGCGGCGCGCTGCTGGTCAACTATTGCCCCGCCCGCGAGCTCATCCATGAAAACGGCAAGGTGGCGGGCCTGCACTGCGAGGACGTGGAAACCGGCACCCGCTACACGGTGCGTGCGCGCTGCGTGGTCAACGCGACCGGCGTGTGGGTGGACGGGCTGCTGCGCCAGGACGCCGAAGCGCTCGGCCGTCCGGCCAAGCCCATCGTTGCCCCCAGCCAGGGCGTGCACATCGTCGTGGACCGGGAGTTCCTGCCCTCCGACCATGCCATGATGGTCCCCAAGACGGCCGACGGCCGCGTCCTCTTCGCCGTGCCCTGGCTCGGGAAGGTCATCCTCGGAACCACCGACAGCCCCCGGCAGGACCTCGAACGCGAACCCCTGCCTTTCCGGGAAGAAGCCGACTTCATTCTGAGCGAGTCGGCCCGCTACCTCACCCGCGCGCCTTCCGCGTCGGATGTGCGCAGCATCTGGGTGGGCCTGCGCCCGCTCGTCCGGCCGCCGGACGACGAGGGTGGCAGCACCAAGGGCATCAGCCGCGAGCACACCGTGCTGGCCAGCCCCAGTGGCCTAGTCACGGTGACCGGCGGGAAATGGACCACCTACCGTGCCATGGCGGAGGATGTGTTGCAAAAATGCTTCGATGCCGGCCTGCTGGCGGCCCGCGCCGGCGGCGTCACCCAGCGCCTGCCGGTAGTGGGTGCCCCCCAGGGCGCCGTTCGGCACGGCATGGACGAGGCCCAGGGGCCGCATTCCTACGGCTCGGAGGCGGAGTTCCTGGATACCGTGCCCGGCGCCCAGCGCTGGCTGGCGCCGGGGCTGTCGGAGGCCATGGTCCGCTTCGCCGCACGCCATGAATACGCCCGCACGGTCGAGGACATGCTCTCGCGGCGCAGCCGGATGCTGTTCCTCGATGCCGCCCGCGCCCTCGCGATCGCCCCCGACGTAGCCCGCATCCTCCAGGAGGAGCTGGGCAGGGACCCCGCGCTCGCCGCCTTCGAGGCCCTGGCGGCGCAGTACCTCTCCGTGCCCCGCTAACTGCTTGACACGCCTTTGGTTTTTTGAAAGAATCGAGGGCTTCGCGTTTCTCTACGCGGATTTCTGCCCAGCGGGAAGCGGTGCAAATGGTTTGCGCCGCGGACGACGGGCCCAAGACTGACTGGCTGATAAGCAGCCCTGCGAGGTTTCCAGGGCTGTCGATCTTCTGGTGCAAGTTGGGAATATTCACATGATCCAGACAGAATCTCGGTTAGACGTTGCCGACAATACCGGCGCGAAGTCCGTCCTGTGCATCAAGGTGCTGGGTGGTTCCAAGCGTCGCTATGCCAGCGTGGGCGACATCATCAAGGTGAGCATCAAGGAAGCCGCTCCGCGTGGCCGCGTCAAGAAGGGCGAGGTTTACAGCGCAGTGGTGGTCCGCACCGCCAAGGGCATCCGTCGCGGCGACGGTTCGCTCGTCAAATTCGACGGCAACGCAGCAGTGTTGCTGAATGCAAAGCTGGAGCCTATCGGCACCCGCATCTTCGGCCCCGTGACGCGTGAACTGCGTACCGAGCGCTTCATGAAGATCGTGTCCCTGGCTCCTGAAGTTCTCTGAGGACGCGCCATGAACAAGATTCGCAAGGGCGACGAAGTGATCGTGCTCACCGGGCGCGACAAAGGCAAGCGCGGCACGGTGTCGCTGCGCAAGGATGACTCCCATCTGGTCATCGACGGCATCAACCTGGTCAAGAAGCACGTGAAGCCGAACCCCATGAAGGGTACGACCGGCGGCATCGTGGAAAAGGCCATGCCCATCCACCAGTCCAACGTGGCCATTTTCAACGCTGCCACGGGCAAGGCCGATCGCGTGGGCATCAAGGTGCAGGCGGATGGTTCGCGCGTTCGCGTGTTCAAGTCCAGCGGCGCTGAAATCAAGGCGGCCTAAGGAGTCAACATGGCACGACTGCAACAACACTACCGCGAAAAGATCGTTCCCGAACTCACCAAGCAGTTCGGCTACACCTCGCCGATGGAGGTCCCGCGCCTCACGAAGATCACCCTGAACATGGGTGTGAGCGAAGCGGTGTCCGACAAGAAGGTCATGGACAACGCCGTGGCCGACCTGACGAAGATCGCCGGCCAGAAGCCCGTCGTGACGAAGGCCAAGAAGGCCATCGCCGGCTTCAAGATCCGCGAAGGCCAGGCCATCGGCTGCATGGTCACGCTGCGCGGCGTCCAGATGTACGAATTCCTGGATCGTTTCGTGACCGTGGCACTGCCCCGCGTCCGTGACTTCCGCGGCATTTCCGGCCGTGCCTTCGATGGCCGCGGCAACTACAACATCGGCGTCAAAGAGCAGATCATCTTCCCCGAAATCGAATACGACAAGGTGGATGCCCTGCGCGGCCTGAATATCAGCATCACCACGACGGCCAAGTCGGACGAAGAGGCCAAGGCCCTTCTCGCCGGTTTCCGTTTCCCCTTCAAGAACTAAAGGCAGCGTATGGCTAAAGTAGCTTTGATCCAGCGCGAACTGAAGCGCGAAAAACTGGCAGCCAAGTACGCCGCGAAGTATGCGGAACTGAAGGCCATCGCCGGCGACGCCAAGCGCAGCGACGAGGAGCGCGAAGCCGCACGCCTCGGCCTGCAGAAGCTTCCCCGCAACGCGAACCCCACGCGCCAGCGCAACCGCTGCGAAATCACGGGTCGTCCCCGTGGCACGTTCCGCCAATTCGGTCTGGCCCGCGCCAAGATCCGTGAACTGGCTTTTGCCGGTGACATCCCGGGTGTCACCAAGGCCAGCTGGTAAGCAGGCAGGAGAAAACACATGAGCATGAGTGATCCCATCGCCGACTTGCTGACCCGCATCCGCAATGCGCAAATGGTGTCCAAGGCCACCGTTTCCGTGCCTTCTTCCAAAGTGAAGATCGCCATCGCGCAGGTGCTGAAGGACGAGGGTTACATCGACGGCTTCGAAGTGAAGTCCGAAGGCAACAAGTCCGAACTCGAAATTTCCCTGAAGTACTACGCCGGCCGTCCGGTGATCGAGCGCATCGAGCGCGTGAGCCGTCCCGGCCTGCGCGTGTACAAGGGTCGCGACTCCATCCCCCAGGTCATGAACGGCCTGGGCGTTGCCATCGTCACCACGCCCAAGGGCGTGATGACGGATCGCAAGGCACGTGCCACCGGCGTCGGCGGCGAAGTGCTTTGCTACGTCGCTTAACGTGGCATCGAGGAGAAACTGAAATGTCCCGCGTAGGAAAAATGCCGGTGGCCATCCCCAACGGGGTCGATGTGTCCATCACGGAAGACCAGATCAGCGTGAAGGGCTCGGGCGGTACGCTGTCCGTGGCGCAGAACCGCCTGGTCAAGATCGCCAACAAGGAAGGCAAGCTCAGCTTCGAGCCTGCCGACGATTCCCGCGAAGCCAATGCCATGAGCGGCACCATCCGCCAGCTCGTGAACAACATGGTGGTGGGTGTCAGCAAGGGCTTCGAGAAGAAGCTGAACCTGATCGGCGTGGGCTACAAGGCCCAGGCTTCGGGCGCCAAGCTGAACCTCGCCGTCGGCTATTCGCACCCCGTGAACTTCGACATGCCCGCCGGTATCACGGTGGCCACGCCGACTCCCACGGAAATCGTGATCAAGGGCGCAGACCGCCAACGCGTCGGCCAGCTGGCCGCCGAAATCCGTGCCGTTCGTCCTCCCGAGCCCTACAAGGGCAAGGGCATCCGTTATTCGGATGAAAAGGTCACGATCAAAGAGACCAAGAAGAAGTAAGGAGCTGCAGCATGTTGACCAAGAAAGAGCAGCGTCTTCGTCGTTCGCGCCAGACCCGTATCCGCATTGCACAGCAAGGCGTGGTCCGTCTGACGGTGAACCGCACGAACCTCCACATCTACGCCAGCGTCATTTCCGAAGACGGCAGCCGCGTGCTTGCCAGCGCATCCACGGCGGAAGCCGAAGTGCGCAAGGAACTGGGCGGTTCCGGCAAGGGCGGCAACGCCGCCGCGGCCCAGATGATCGGCAAGCGCATCGCTGAAAAGGCGAAGGCCGCCGGCATCGAGAAAGTCGCATTCGACCGCGCTGGATTCGCATATCACGGCCGCGTGAAGGCCCTCGCAGAAGCCGCGCGTGAAGCCGGCCTGCAGTTCTAAGCGGAGCGAATAGAAAATGGCTAAGTTTCAACCCAAAGTGCAGACCGAAGGACAAGACGACGGGATGCGCGAGAAGATGATCGCGGTCAACCGCGTGACCAAAGTCGTGAAGGGCGGCCGTATCCTCGGCTTCGCTGCACTGACGGTGGTCGGCGACGGTGACGGCCGCGTGGGCATGGGCAAGGGCAAGTCCAAGGAAGTGCCGGCAGCCGTGCAGAAGGCGATGGAAGAGTGCCGTCGCAACCTGGTGAAGGTTGCGCTCAAGAACGGTTCCATCCACCACTCGGTGAAGGGCCATCACGGCGCCGCTTCGGTCGAACTGCATCCGGCTCCCAAGGGTACCGGCATCATCGCAGGCGGCCCCATGCGCGCCGTGTTCGAAGTGGTGGGCATCACCGACATCGTGGCCAAGAGCCACGGTTCCTCGAACCCCTACAACATGGTCCGCGCCACGTTCGACGCGCTGGTGAACTCCACGACCCCCGCGGAAGTGGCAGCCAAGCGCGGCAAGTCGGTCGAAGACATCTTCGCCTGAACGGAGCTCTGCAAATGACTACGCAACAAACCGTCAAGATTCAACTGGTGCGCAGCCCCATCGGCACCAAGGAATCGCACCGCGCCACCGTTCGCGGCCTGGGCCTGCGCAAGCTGAACAGCATCAGCGAGCTCAAGGACAGCCCCGAAGTGCGCGGCATGATCAACAAGATCAGCTATCTGGTCAAGGTCCTCTGAGAGGTTGATGATGGAACTCAATAGCATCAAGCCCGCAGAAGGTGCGAAGCATGCCAAGCGCCGTGTGGGCCGTGGCATCGGCTCCGGCCTGGGCAAGACCGCAGGCCGTGGCCACAAGGGCCAGAAGTCGCGTTCGGGTGGCTACCACAAGGTGGGCTTCGAAGGCGGCCAGATGCCCCTGCAGCGCCGTCTGCCCAAGCGCGGCTTCAAGTCGCACCTGCTGAAGTTCAATGCCGAAGTGACCCTGAGCGCGCTCGAGCAGCTCGGCCTGGCCGAAGTCGATCTCGCAGCGCTCAAGAGCGCCGGCGTGGTGGGCCAGCTCGCCAAGGTGGTCAAGGTCATCAAGAGCGGTGAGCTGACCAAGGCCGTGAAGCTGAACGGCATCGGTGCCACGGCGGGTGCGAAGGCAGCCATCGAGGCAGCCGGCGGCAGCCTGGCCTGAACGGCACCCTGAAGAAGGAACGCATTCGTGGCTACCAGTGCAGCGTCGATTGCAAAGACCGGTAAATTCGGCGACCTGCGTCGCCGGCTGGTTTTCCTGCTGCTGGCCCTGATCGTCTATCGCATCGGGGCGCACATCCCGGTGCCGGGCATCGATCCGGCCCAGCTGCAGCAGCTGTTCAGTGGCCAGCATGGCGGTATCCTGAACCTGTTCAACATGTTCTCGGGCGGGGCCCTGTCCCGCTTCACGGTGTTCGCGCTGGGGATCATGCCGTACATCTCGGCATCGATCATCATGCAGCTGATGACCTATGTCCTTCCCACCTTCGAGCAATTGAAGAAGGAAGGCGAGGCCGGACGCCGCAAGATCACCCAGTACACGCGCTACGGAACGCTGGGCCTGGCCATTTTCCAGTCGCTCGGCATCGCCGTTGCGCTGGAGAGCTCCGCCGGCCTCGTGCTGAGCCCGGGCTTCGGCTTCCGCCTCACCGCGGTGGTCAGCCTGACGGCCGGCACCATGTTCCTCATGTGGCTGGGCGAGCAGATCACCGAGCGTGGCCTGGGCAACGGTATCTCGATCCTGATCTTCTCCGGCATCGCGGCCGGCCTGCCGAGCTCCATCGGTGGCCTGCTGGAGCTGGTGCGCACGGGTGCGATGAGCATCCTGGCGGCGATCTTCATCGTGCTGCTGGTGGCCGCAGTGACCTACTTCGTGGTGTTCGTCGAACGCGGGCAGCGCAAGATCCTCGTGAACTATGCGCGCCGCCAGGTGGGCAACAAGGTCTATGGGGGCCAGTCGTCGCACCTGCCGCTGAAGCTGAACATGGCCGGCGTGATCCCGCCGATCTTCGCGTCGTCGATCATCCTGCTGCCTGCCACGATCGTGAACTGGTTCAGTGCTGGCGAATCGATGCGCTGGCTGCGTGACATCTCCGGTGCGCTGACCCCTGGCCAGCCCGTCTACGTGATGTTCTATGCCGCCGCGATCGTGTTCTTCTGCTTCTTCTACACGGCGCTGGTCTTCAACAGCCGTGAGACGGCGGACAACCTGAAGAAGAGCGGTGCGTTCATTCCCGGGATCCGTCCCGGCGAGCAGACGGCCCGCTACATCGACAAGATCCTGGTGCGGCTGACGCTGGCCGGCGCGGTGTACATCACCTTCGTCTGCCTGCTGCCCGAGTTCCTGATCTTGAAGTACAACGTGCCGTTCTATTTCGGCGGCACGTCCCTGCTGATCATCGTGGTCGTCACCATGGACTTCATGGCCCAGGTGCAGAACTACATGATGTCCCAGCAGTACGAGTCGCTGCTCAAGAAGGCGAACTTCAAAGCAACACCAGGCACCTGAGGTCTGGCGAGCCGGAAGCGGATCCGCTACAATCGCGGGTTCGCCTCCAGCATGTTACGGTTAATGATGCCCATCGATCCATCGCGGGCACGCAAATGTGTTCCGCGCGTGGCCGGAACGAATGGACTAGTTTTAGGAGAGTGAAATGAGAGTTTCGGCTTCGGTCAAGAAAATCTGCCGCAACTGCAAGATCATCCGCCGCAAGGGTGTCGTGCGGGTCATCTGCACCGACATGCGCCATAAGCAGCGCCAAGGTTGATTGAAAGTTTAGAGGACGCAAATGGCACGTATCGCTGGCATCAACATTCCGCCGCATCAGCATGCTGAAATCGGCCTGACGGCTATCTTCGGCATCGGACGCACGCGCGCTCGCAAGATCTGCGAAGCCTGCGGCATCGCCTACTCCAAGAAGATCAAGGATCTGACGGACGGCGATCTCGAAAAAATCCGCGACCAGATCGCCCAGTTCACCATCGAGGGTGATCTGCGCCGCGAAACCACGATGAACATCAAGCGCCTGATGGACATCGGCTGCTACCGTGGTTTCCGCCATCGCCGTGGTCTGCCGATGCGTGGTCAGCGCACCCGCACGAACGCCCGCACCCGCAAGGGTCCGCGCAAGGGTGCCGCAGCGCTCAAGAAATAAGCAGATTGAAAGATCCACATGGCAAAGTCTCCCGCCAATAACGCAGCGCAGCGTGTGCGCAAGAAGGTTCGCAAGAACGTTTCCGACGGCATCGCGCACGTGCACGCTTCGTTCAACAACACGATCATCACGATCACGGACCGCCAGGGCAACGCCCTGTCCTGGGCCTCTTCCGGTGGCCAGGGTTTCAAGGGTTCGCGCAAGTCGACCCCCTTCGCAGCCCAGGTGGCTTCCGAAGTGGCCGGCCGCGCCGCGATCGAGCAAGGCATCAAGAACCTCGACGTCGAGATCAAGGGCCCCGGCCCGGGTCGCGAATCGTCGGTGCGCGCACTGGGTGCCCTGGGCATCCGCATCACGTCCATCTCCGACGTGACGCCGGTCCCGCACAACGGCTGCCGTCCGCAAAAGCGCCGTCGTATCTGATTTTTTTGCGTAAGCCCACCGCCACCCGGGCGCATGCCGCAAGGCATGGTGCGGGTGGCTCCCGCGTTTTTCGGCGCGGCAGATGACATTTCAAGGAAGCTCAAGTGGCACGTTATCTCGGCCCCAAGGCCAAACTCTCCCGCCGTGAAGGCACCGACCTGTTCCTGAAGAGCGCACGCCGCTCGATCGCGGACAAGGCCAAGTTCGACTCCAAGCCTGGCCAGCACGGCCGCACCTCCGGCGCCCGCACCTCCGACTTCGGTCTGCAGCTGCGCGAGAAGCAGAAGGTCAAGCGCATGTACGGCGTGCTGGAAAAGCAGTTCCGCCGCTATTTCGAAGCCGCTGATCGCCGCAAGGGCAACACCGGCGCCAACCTGCTGTCGCTGCTCGAGTCCCGCCTGGACAACGTGGTGTACCGCATGGGCTTCGGCTCCACCCGCGCCGAGGCGCGCCAGCTGGTGTCCCACAAGGCCATCACGGTGAACGGCCAGTCCGTGAACATCGCGTCCTACCTCGTGAAGCCCGGCGACGTCGTGGCCGTGCGCGAAAAGTCCAAGAAGCAGACCCGCATCGCGGAAGCCCTGCAACTGGCACAGCAGGTCGGTATGCCTGCCTGGGTGGAAGTCAACGCCGACAAGGCCGAAGGCATCTTCAAGAAGGCGCCTGACCGCGACGAGTTCGGTGCAGACATCAACGAATCCCTGATCGTTGAGTTGTACTCGCGCTAATCCACAGCGTTCATCGATCGCAATTGTTTCCCGTACCGCGAGGCATCGCGGTACGGGTGCTTCGCCAGCCTTACCGGTGTAACGAGCTGGGGGTATTGAGAGGAAGTCTGCATGCAAACCAATTTGCTGAAACCCAAGACGATCAACGTCGAGCAGCTCGGACACAACCGCGCCAAGGTCGCGCTGGAGCCCTTCGAGCGCGGTTACGGGCACACGCTCGGCAACGCCATCCGCCGCGTGCTGCTGTCGTCCATGGTGGGTTACGCAGCAACGGAAGTGACGATCGCCGGCGTGCTCCATGAGTACTCGTCCATCGACGGCGTTCAGGAAGATGTCGTGAACATCCTGCTGAACCTGAAGGGCGTCGTGTTCAAGCTCCACAACCGCGACGAAGTCACGCTGAGCCTGCGCAAGGATGGCGAGGGCGTGGTCACCGCGCGCGACATCCAGACGCCGCACGACGTGGAAATCGTCAATCCCGACCACGTGATCGCCCACCTGTCGCAAGGCGGCAAGCTGGACATGCAGATCAAGGTGGAGAAGGGCCGCGGCTACGTGCCGGGCAACCTGCGCCGCTATGCCGACGAATCGACCAAGTCGATCGGCCGCATCGTGCTGGATGCCTCCTTCTCGCCGGTCAAGCGTGTGAGCTACACGGTCGAGAGCGCCCGCGTCGAGCAGCGCACCGACCTGGACAAGCTGGTGGTCGAGATCGAGACGAACGGTGCGATCACCGCGGAAGACGCCGTGCGCGCCTCCGCCAAGATCCTGGTCGAACAACTGGCGGTCTTCGCACAGCTCGAGGGCGGCGAACTGGCTGCATTCGACACACCGGCCGGCCCGCGCGGCAGCGCCACGTTCGACCCGATCCTGCTGCGCCCCGTGGACGAGCTGGAACTCACCGTGCGCTCCGCCAACTGCCTGAAGGCCGAGAACATCTACTACATCGGCGACCTGATCCAGCGTACCGAGAACGAACTGCTCAAGACCCCGAACCTGGGCCGCAAGTCGCTCAACGAGATCAAGGAAGTGCTGGCTTCGCGTGGCCTGACGCTGGGCATGAAGCTCGAGAACTGGCCCCCGGCTGGCCTCGACAAGCGCTGATCGTTCTATAATCTTCGGTTCCCCATTCCGGGGAACCAGTGCTGCGGGCAGTACCTGATACGGCTGCCCGTTTTAATTGACTGATAAGGAAAAGCACCATGCGCCACGGACACGGACTCCGTAAACTGAACCGCACCAGCTCGCACCGCCTCGCGATGCTGCAGAACATGATGAACTCGCTCATCGAGCACGAGGCCATCAAGACCACCGTCCCCAAGGCCAAGGAACTGCGCCGCGTGATCGAGCCCATGATCACCCTGGCCAAGGAAGACACGGTGGCGAACCGCCGCCTGGCCTTCGATCGCCTGCGTGACCGCGACAGCGTGACCAAGCTCTTCAACGTGCTCGGCCCCCTGTTCAAGGCCCGTCCCGGTGGCTACACCCGCATCCTGAAGATGGGTTACCGCGTGGGCGACAATGCCCCCATGGCCTTCGTCGAATTCGTCGATCGCCCGGAAGTCGCAGAAGTTTCTGAAGATTCTTCCGCAGACGCCGCAAAGTAAGCTATAATTCATTTCTTACCGCGCGATGGAGCAGTCTGGTAGCTCGTTGGGCTCATAACCCAAAGGTCGGAGGTTCAAATCCTTCTCGCGCAACCAAACAGTAAAGAGCCACGACAATGTCGTGGCTCTTTTTTTTGTTTGGCAACTTTCTGTCGCAAGCAGGCCCGGTGGGAGCAGTCAAAAGCCTGTTGACGTTGGCCCGTGTGCTGTGCCGATGCCGCTGTTTTCATCGGGCGATGGCTCCAGCCTGGGGCAGCCGCCCCGCAGGTTCACCGCCATAGGCTTGAATAGCTGCGCATCGCTGACGAGCCGGTGATCTCCGCAAATATGGCCGTAAGCTGCTGGTTGTATCCCGTGTACAGGTCGTTCACCACCAGGCCGGCAGGAAATCGCAATGCGCCGATGGCTGCCTGCGGTATGGAGAACTTGCCGGTGGTGAATCCTCGCGATGCTTGCATGATGGCGATGCGGTGGTATTCGCGGCCATCGTTGATCTGCAAGTCGATCGGTGCGGATGCCCGGTAGGTCACCGTGATCTCTGCATTCGATGCCCATCGGTGCAGTTCTTCGGGGGTGGATACCTGCACTCGGAATGGTGCATGATCGAATTTTCCCAAGCCCGGTATGATTTTTCTGGTCGTGCGTTCGCCGGATTTGACAGGCTGTGACCAGTTCATATTGGGTGATGTGATGACGCTGGCATGGCGGAAGCCTTGCTGATCGGCCGAGCCGTCGCCGACGGGAATGTCATGGCGGAATCCTTGTCCGCTCACCGAGATCGAATCGATCTCCACATCGCCGGTCCCTCCCACAAACCTGAAGATAACGTCCAGGCGGCGGGGGGCAAGCGCGTAGGCAGAGGTATGCCCGCCATCGGCCTTCGTCACATCGTAGGCGGAAATGTGGCGTTCCAACCAGGCCGCCGCCTGCCCGAACAAATCTGCCGCTCTCCTGTCGTGGCTCCAGTCGGCGTAGTCTTTCAATGCAATGGCTGAGACCAGCCCACCATTGAGGACGGCAATCCGGGTGGGTGCGGGGTATTCTTCGAGAACCACTCCCTGGTCTGTCCGGCGAGCAAAGCCCCCTTGGTTGATTGGTACGAGGTACGACGCGAAAATTTTCTGGGCGCGAAGTCTGTAGTGCGATTCCCCGGTCGCTTTGGCCAGGGCCATGTACAACTCAAGCGCCACACCTTGCGTCAGCGCCGAGACCCAGGGCGCATGCATGTGATAAGGCCACTCACCGATGTAGTCCTGCTTGAATGCGAAAAACAGGGCGCCGTTTCGTACCCGGGCAAACTGCCGAAGTTCCTTCTCACATTGCCTGGCCAGGACAAGGTCGCCTGCAACAGCAGCCTCCAGCCCCCTGACTGCGGGTTTCGTCGGCGAAAGCAACCCGGAGCCAGGAAGGCGTGGATCACAGCCCGGCTTGGCGCCGAATGCCCATTCATACTTTGGGGGCGCGCTGTTGTAGAACGCCTGAAGGCGAGGGGGGGTATCTGCCGTCGCATGCCAGGTAAAAAAGAGTGCGGCGAGAGGGATCAGTCGTTTGAGCCGGTGCATTGCCAGATGCTACATCCCGGTGCTCGAGCGCTTTTGTGGCCACCTGCTGGCTGTAGACAACCGAAAGGAATGTTCGCCCCGGGTTGCTGCCCATGTTCGACTTGCCGGGGATGCCAACTCCATCACCAGCCATGGAACTGCTTGGGAGGCGGCCCTGCATGGCGTGACGGCAGGGACGGTGCTCCACCGGTAAAATGACGCGCATCTCTTGCCGCTCGGTGCATTCGACCAACGCCCATGTCGTCATGGGCGTTTTGTTTGAGCCATCTGCGTTTGCATGCCATCGCTGGACAGATGTCCGTTGGTGCATCGCATGTCTTTCTCCATTCCTGTTTCGTTCACCGCTCATGCGCCCGCTGACCCTTGGCATCGACTTCGGCACTTCCAATTCCGCGATGGCGGTCCGGCGGGAGGGCGGGGCGGCGCAGATGGTCCCCGTGGAGCAGTCGTTCCACACGCTGCCGACGGCGATGTTCTTCAACACCGAAGAGTCCCGGACGCACGTGGGCCGGGATGCGATCGCCCAGTACCTGGCGGGCACCGAAGGGCGGCTGATGCGTTCGCTCAAGAGCCTGCTGGGCAGCGCGCTGCTGGAAGAGAAGACGGCGGTGCAGGGAACGCTGATGAGCTACCAGGACATCATCGCGCTGTTCCTGCGCACGATGGCGCAAAGTGCGCAGGCCGTGGTGGGCGGCGTTCCCGCGCATGTGGTGCTGGGGCGGCCGGTGCATTTCGTGGACGGTGATCCGGCGCGGGACGCACTGGCGGAAGGGGCGCTGCGGCGCGCGGCGGAAATGGCCGGGTTCGCGGATATTTCCTTCCAGCTCGAACCCATCGCGGCGGCGCTCGACTACGAACAGCGCGTGGACCGGGAAACTCGCGTGCTGGTGGTGGACATCGGCGGGGGGACCTCCGATTTCACGGTGGTCCTGCTCGGGCCGGAGCGCTCCCGCCGCGCCGACCGCAGCAGCGACGTGCTCGCCACCGCAGGCGTGCACCTGGGCGGCACGGATTTCGACCAGCGGCTCAGCCGCTCGCAGGTGATGCCCCTGCTCGGCCTGGGCCACCACGGTCCATCGGGGCGCGAGGTGCCCAGCCGCATCTTCTTCGACCTTTCGACCTGGCACCTGATCCAGTGGCTGTACAGCCCCAAGGCCCTCGCGGAAGCGAAGGGGCTGAGGCCGGACTATCGCGACACCCGCCTGCACGACCGGCTGATGGTGGTGCTTTCGGAGCGGTGGGGGCATCGCCTGGCCCAGGCGGTGGAGCAGGCAAAGATCGATGTCTCGGGCAGCGGGGCTCCGGCAGCCCTGCCGCTCGGATGGGTGGAGCGGGACCTGGAGGCGGCCGTCACCCCGGTTTCGCTGGCAGACACGCTGCAGCAACCGTTGCAGGAGGTGGTGCGGTGCGCTGCGGAATGCCTTGCCGCGGCCGACCTCGGGGCCCGGGGCGTGGACGCGCTCTACCTCACGGGCGGCTCCTCTGCGCTCAAGCCTTTGCGCGATGCGCTGGCCATGGCGTTTCCCGGTGTGCCCCAGGTCGAAGGGGACCTGTTCGGCGGCGTGGCCTCCGGGCTGGCTTACACCGTCCGCTCCTGAGGCGGCCGCTCAGCCGCCGCCCTCGGCGCCCTCCTTCTTCATGGCCAGCGCAGCGTCGTAGAGCGTGTTGCGCGGCGCTCCGCTGATCTCGGCCGCCAGGCGGACGGCGGTCTTGACGGGCAGCTCGGCCAGCAGCTGGCGCAGGATGCGCAGGCCGGAGGCGGTCGCGGGGTTGTCATCGCCCCCGGGCAGGGCCGCGGGATGCACGACGATGGCGAATTCCCCGCGCGTGCGCGAGCTTCCTTCCTCCCCCAGCCAGGCCGCCAGTGCTTGGGCGGGCAGGGTCGCGATTTCCTCGAACTGCTTGGTGATCTCCCGTGCCAGGGTGACTTGCCGGTCGCCCAGGGGGGCCAGCGCTATCGCGAGGTCGGCGATGCGGTGGGGCGCTTCCAGCAGGACGGTGCAGCGGTGTTCGGCCGCCAGGGCCTGGACGGCGGCCTGGCGCTCCGAGGCGCGCGTGGGCAGGAAGCCGGCGAAGAGAAATCCACCGGCCAGCGGCCGGTGCGAGGCCGCTCCGGCATCGAGGGCGCCGGCCACGCTGAGCGCGGCCGTCACGCTGCTCGCACCGGGCAGCGGCAGCGCGCGCAGCCCTGCCGCCTGCACGGCGGCGACGAGCCGGGCGCCCGGGTCGCTCACGCCCGGGGTGCCGGCGTCGCTCACGTAGGCGACGCGTTCGCCGCGCTGCAGCCGCTGCACGACGGCCTGGGCCGCTTCGGCTTCGTTATGCTGGTGCACGGCCATCCATTGCGGCGAGGCCTTGTCGATGCCATAGGCGCGCAGCAGGGACTGCGTGTGGCGGGTGTCCTCGCAGGCGATGGCATCGGCCAGTTGCAGCACGTGCAGGGCGCGCAGGGTGATGTCCGCGAGGTTGCCGATCGGCGTGGCGACGACGTAGAGGGCGCCCTGCGGATAATGCTGCGCTGCGGCCGCGTCGCGCGCGGCGGACAGGGCGGAGGCGAAAGAGGCGCTCAATGGGAATCCTTGAAAAAAAGACCGGTGGCACGGATGGCACCGTGCGCAAGACGACGACGCGGGCGGCGGGCATGGCCGCGGAGGACCGTGCGCTGGCCCATCTGCAGGCCGCCGGCCTGCGGCTGCTGACGCGCAATTATCGGACGCCGGGCCGTGGGGGCGGGGAGATCGACCTGATCCTGCGCGATCGCGATGGCACCGTGGTGTTCGTGGAGGTGCGCAGCCGGGCGAGCGATGCCTACGGTGGCGCGGGCGCGAGTATCGGTGCGGCCAAGCGGCGACGGATCGTGTTCGCGGCGCGGCACTACCTGCTGCGCTGGCCGTCGCTGCCTCCGTGCCGCTTCGATGCGGTACTGGTGAGCGGCGACGCGGTGCAGTGGCTGCAGGCGGCGTTCGATGCAGGTTAGCGTGGCGGCCGCATGCCGTGCCAACGCTTTGCCATCAGGGCGATAGCACCCGGGGGGTATCATCGGCATACATGCTCGAGCAACGCATCCAACAGCATTTCATCGACAGCGCGGATCTCAAGTACCAGGCCGCGCAGATCCTCAGTCAACCCATCGGGGCGGCCGTGCAGGCCATCCTGGCGTGCGTCACCAGCGGAGCCAAGGTCCTGGCTTGCGGCAGCGGCGCGGCCTCCGCCCAGGCGCGGCAGTTCGCGGCGCTCTGCGTGGCCGGTTTCGAGCGGGAGCGGCCCGAACTGGCGGCCGTCGCGCTGGAGCCCGATGCGCTCTGGTCCGCGCCCGGCATGCCCGGCGGCGATGCGCAGGTGCTGGCGCGCCAGGTGAGGGCGCTCGGCCAGGCGGGCGACGTGCTGCTGGCGGTCGCCGATGGCAGCGCGGCCACCGATGCCGCGCTGGTCGAGGCCATCCAGTCCGCGCACGAGCGGGACATGACCGTGATCGCCCTCATCGGGCGGGGCGGTGCCGCGCTGGCCGGGCTGCTGCGCGAGACGGACGTGCTGATCGAGGTGCCGCACGACCGCGCGGCCCGTGTGCGCGAAGTGCATGCTCTGGTGCTGCACTGTCTGTGCGATGGGGTGGATGCCCAGTTATTTGGTGAACAGGAGATACCGCTATGACCTTGCAGACGTTGACCCGTACCACTGGCGCCGTGCTGGCCGCCGTCGCCCTGGGGACCGTGCTGTCGGCATGCGCGCCGCTGGTGATCGGCGGAGCCGCCGTGGGCACCATGATGGCCGCGGACCGGCGCACCACCGGGACCCAGGTGGAGGACGAGACCATCGAACTGCGCGCAGGCAACCGGCTGCGCGACACCTTCGGTGACCGGGTCCACGTGAACGTGACCAGCTACAACCGCCAGGTGCTGCTGACGGGCGAGGTGCCTTCGCAGCAGGACAAGGAGCGGGTGGAGCAGACGGTGCTGACCGTCGAGAACGTGCGCTCGGTGGTGAACGACCTGGCGGTGATGTCGGCCAGCACGCTCTCGCAGCGCGCCAACGACACGCTGATCACGGGCAAGGTGCGCGCCAGCCTGGTGGACGCCAAGGACATCTTCGCGACCGCCTTCAAGGTGGTGACGGAGCGCAACACCGTCTATCTGATGGGCCGCGTGACGCAGCGTGAGGCGGACCGCGCCACGGAGATCGCGCGCGGCGTGAACGACGTGCGCAAGGTGGTGCGCGTGTTCGAGATCGTCTCGGAACAGGAGCTGGCGCGCGGCTTCTCGCAGCAGCCCCAGGGCCCTGCGCCGGTCACCACGGATAGCAAGTAAGAGGCCCCCCGACTCTGGCGGGGGGACTAGACGCCAGCGGCCCGGCGAAGCCGGTTCCACGGCGTCTGCTGGTGTGGCCTGCTCCGCGGCCTTCTGACGGGTGAGGCCGCGGCGGTTTCTTGCGCCGCACTCAGTTGTTCTTCGGCTTTTTCACGCCCAGGCGGGTGATGAGGCTCGACGTATCCCAGCGCGCGCCGCCGGCCTGCTGGACGTCGGAGTAGAACTGGTCCACGAGCGCCGTCAGGGGCAGGCGTGCTCCGTTGCGGTGGGCTTCCTGAAGCACCAGCCCCAGGTCCTTGCGCATCCAGTCCACGGCGAAGCCGAAGTCGAAGCGGCCTTCCACCATGGTCTTGCCGCGGTTGTCCATCTGCCAGCTCTGGGCGGCGCCCTTGCCGATCACGTCGAGCACCAGGGGCATGTCCAGCCCGGCGTGCTGGCCGAAGGCGATCGCTTCCGACAGGCCCTGGACGATGCCGGCGATGCAGATCTGGTTGACCATCTTGGCGAGCTGTCCGGCGCCGCTGTCGCCGATGCGCGTGAAGGCGCGCGAGAAGGCCATCGCCACGGGGCGTACGTTGTCGAATGCTTCGGCGTCACCGCCGCACATGACGGTGAGCTGGCCGTTCTGCGCGCCGGCCTGTCCCCCGGAGACGGGTGCATCGATGAAGCGCAGGCCCAGCGTGCGGGCAGCCTGGGCCAGTTCGCGAGCGACTTCGGCGGATGCGGTGGTGTGGTCCACGAAGATGGCGCCCGGCTGCATGCCGGCGAAGGCGCCGTCGGCACCGAGCACGACGGAGCGCAAGTCGTCGTCGTTGCCCACGCAGCAGAACACGATGTCCGCGCCCTGGGCGGCCTCGCGCGGAGTGGCAGCATGCCGGGGGCCGGCTGCCTGGGCGAATTCTTCGCACCAGGCGGAGGCCTTGGCGGCGGTCCGGTTGTAGACGGTGACCTGGTGGCCGGCGAGCGCCAGGTGCCCCGCCATCGGATAGCCCATGACGCCCAGGCCCAGGAAGGCGACCTTGCGCGAAGGGAGTGCGTCGTAGGTGCGCGGTGCGGTGCTGGATGGCATGGGTCGGTCTCCTGTCGGGTGCTTGTGAACGGTGGAAAAGACAACGCCCGCCGGGCTGCGGCGGGCGCGGTGTGGGGCTGGCGTCAGACGATGGCGAAGTGCTCGGTGCCGGACGACAGGTCGGTGCTGCGGGCGCGCTGGCTGCCGAGCTTGATCTGCAGCCGCAGGTCGTTGAGCGAGTCGGCGTTGCGCAGGGCGTCCTCGTAGCTGATGACGTTGGCCTCGAAGAGGTCGAACAGCGACTGGTCGAAGGTCTGCATGCCGAGGTTGCGGCTCTTCTTCATGATCTCCTTGATCTCGGCGACCTCGCCCTTGAAGATCAGGTCGGCGATCAGCGGCGTGTTGAGCATCACCTCCACCGCCGCGGCGCGGCCCTTGCCGTCCTGCTTGGGGATGAGGCGCTGGGACACCATGGCGCGCAGGTTGAGCGACAGGTCCATGAGCAGCTGCGCGCGCCGTTCCTCGGGGAAGAAGTTGATGATCCGGTCCAGTGCCTGGTTGGCGCTGTTGGCGTGCAGCGTGGCAAGGCACAGGTGGCCGGTCTCGGAGAAGGCGATGGCGTGGTCCATGGTCTCGCGGTCGCGGATTTCGCCCATGAGGATCACGTCGGGCGCCTGGCGCAGCGTGTTCTTGAGTGCCGCCTCCCAGCTGTCGGTGTCGAGGCCCACTTCGCGCTGGGTGACGACGCAGTTCTTGTGCGGGTGCACGAACTCGATGGGGTCTTCCACCGTGATGATGTGGCCGAAGGAGTTCTCGTTGCGCCAGTCCACCATGGCCGCGAGGGTGGTGGACTTGCCCGAGCCGGTGGCACCCACGAGGATGCACAGCCCGCGCTTGGACATGGTGATTTCCTTGAGCACCTGCGGCACGCCCAGCCCGTCGATGGTGGGCAGCGTGAGCGGGATGGTCCGCAGCACCATGCCCACGCGGCCCTGCTGGATGAAAGCGTTCACGCGGAAGCGGCCGATGCCCGCGGGGGAGATGGCGAAGTTGCACTCCTTCGTGCGCTCGAAGTCCGCCACCTGCTTGTCGCTCATTATGGCGCGCGCGAGGGTGAGGGTGTGCGCCGGCGTGAGCGGCTGGGGAGAGACCTTGGTGACCTTTCCGTCCACCTTGATGGCGGGGGGGAATTCCGCCGTGATGAAGAGGTCGCTGCCGCCGCGCCCCACCATGAGCTTCAGCAGGTCGTTGATGAATTTGCTGGCCTGATCGCGTTCCATTCAGTGCTCCGGTCTTGCGCCGCGGCGTCAGCGCTGGCTGTCGCTCAGGCGGGCGCTGACGACCCGCAGGCGCTGCGAGAGCTTGCGCGCGAGCAGGGCGACCAGGCTCGCGGCGAGCTGGGGGTCCTTGGCCATCATGTCGTCCAGTGCTTCGGCGCTGAGCACGGCGATCTCGCAGTCGGTCAGCGTGGTGCAGGCGGAGAAGCGGATGCCGCTGTCCAGCAGGGACATCTCGCCGAGGATGTCGCCCGGGCGGGTTTCCGCGAGCCGCAGGTGTTCGCCCCAGGGCTGCACTCGGTCCACGGCGATGGTGCCGGTCAGCAGCACGACCATGAAGTTGCCGTATTCGTCCTGGCGGATGACGTCGCGGTCGGCGGGCACGGCCGCGAAATGGAAGAACCGCTCCATGCGCTCGACGGCGGAGGCGTCGAGGTGGGCCATGTAGCGGTCCTTCGACCAGAGCGCCTGCAGCAGCTTGCCGCCCCGGCTGGCGGGCAGGCGCTGCGCGGCGACCTCCACGGCGCGGGCTTCCCAGGGCACGAGCATGGAGCTGTCCACGCCCTGGCCGGCGAAGGCCGTGGTGAAGAAGACCGAATCGCTGGCGCCTTCGCCGCCGGACTTGTTGCCGCGGGACTTGGCTTTGAGCAGGCCGAGGATGCCTTTCATGGAGATGCTCCGGTGCGTGCGGCGGCGGTGGCGGCCTGCCGCGCGGTGTGTTGGGGATGAGGGTACGGGGCGCCCGGACCGGCGTCAGCCCGGGAAGTTCTCCGGAATCTTGGCCTTGCCGCGGGCTTCCGCGGGGCTGATGATGTTGCGCCGCACGAGGTCGGTGAGGTTCTGGTCCAGCGTCTGCATGCCGACGCTGCTGCTGGTCTGGATGGTGGAGTACATCTGAGCCACCTTGGCCTCGCGGATCAGGTTGCGGATGGCGCTGGTGCCCAGCATGATCTCGTGCGCCGCCACGCGGCCCTGGCCGTCCTTGGTCTTGCACAGCGTCTGGGAGATCACGGCCTGCAGCGATTCGGACAGCATGGCGCGCACCATTTCCTTCTCTTCGGCGGGAAACACGTCGATGATCCGGTCGATGGTCTTGGCGGCGCTGGAGGTGTGCAGGGTGCCGAACACGAGGTGGCCCGTCTCGGCGGCCGTCATTGCCAGGCGGATGGTCTCGAGGTCGCGCATTTCACCCACGAGGATGGCGTCCGGGTCTTCGCGCAGCGCGGATTTCAGCGCGGCGGCGAAGGACAGCGTCATCGGCCCGACCTCGCGCTGGTTGATCAGGCACTTCTTGGAGTCGTGCACGAACTCGATCGGGTCTTCCACCGTGAGGATGTGCCCGTATTCGGTCTCGTTGAGGTGGTTCACCATGGCCGCGAGCGTGGTGGACTTGCCCGAGCCCGTGGGGCCGGTGACGAGCACGAGGCCGCGCGGCTTGAGGGCGAGGTCGGCGAAGATGCGCGGGGCGTTGAGTTGCTCGAGCGTGAGGATCTTGCTCGGGATGGTCCGGAACACGGCGGCCGCGCCGCGGTTCTGGTTGAAGGCGTTGACCCGGAAGCGCGCCAGGCCCTCGATCTCGAACGAGAAGTCCACTTCCAGGAACTCCTCGTACACCTTGCGCTGGGCGTCGCTCATGATGTCGTACACCATGGCATGCACCGTCTTGTGGTCGAGTGCATCGACGTTGATGCGGCGCACGTCGCCATGCACGCGGATCATCGGAGGCAGTCCCGCGGACAGGTGCAGGTCGGAAGCCTTGTTCTTCACGCTGAAGGCGAGCAGTTGGGTGATGTCCACGAAAAGCCCTTGGTCGTTTGGTACGCTTGAGAGCAATCATTATGACGACGATTGGTAACAACCTCCAAGGGGTCCTGGACCGCATCGCGCAGGCCTGCGCGGGGGCGGGTCGGACGCCCTCCAGCGTGCGGCTGCTGGCCGTTTCCAAGACCTTCGGTGCCCCGGCCGTCCGCGAGGCGGCGCTGGCAGGGCAGAGGGCGTTCGGCGAGAACTACATCCAGGAGGGCGTCGAGAAGATCGTTGCCCTGGGTGCGCCGGAGGCCGGCCTCGCCCATGCGCTGGAATGGCACTGCATCGGCCCCGTGCAGAGCAACAAGACACGGCTGGTGGCGGAGCATTTCGACTGGGTGCACACGGTGGACCGCCTCAAGACGGCCGAGCGCCTGTCGCAGCAGCGTCCGGACCACCTGCCGGCGCTGCAGGTGTGCATCCAGGTGAACGTGGACGGCGGCACCACCAAGGCGGGCCTGCCGCCGGAAGAGGTGCCCGGCCTGGCCCTGGCCGTGGCGCGACTGCCACGCCTGAGGCTGCGGGGGCTCATGGCCATCCCCGAGCCGGCGCCGGACTTCGCGGCGCAGTTCGCGGTGCATGCGCAGGCGAGGGCGCTCTTCGACCGCCTGCGCGCATCCGGCGCACCGGGCCTGGAGGACTTCGACACGCTCTCGCTGGGCATGACGGCCGACCTGGAGGCCGCCATCCACGCGGGCAGCACCATGGTGCGCGTGGGCAGCGGGATCTTCGGCGCGCGCAGCTATCCTGCGCGCTGAGGAGCGCAGGGTCAGCCCTGGAATTCCTCGACGCAGCCCAGGGTGTGTTCGACATCTTCGGGGCCCACGTCCAGGTGGGTGACCCAGCGCAGGCGGATCTGCCCGCCGCAGAGGCTGCGCGTGACGTAGATGCCGTGCTGGGACAGCCAGGCCATCAGGGCCGGGGCGATGTCGGAGTGCACGTCGGTGAACAGGATGTTGGTGTGCGCGGAGGCCACGCTGAGGCGCCGGCGCAGCACCGGATGGCTGCGGCCGACCTCCGCCAGGCCCTCGGCCAGCGAGCGCAGCAGGGTATGGTCGTCCGCCATGCGGCGCACGTGGTGGTCCAGGGCATAGTGCCCTGCGGCGGCGAGCATGCCGACCTGCCGCATGGCGCCGCCCAGCATCTTGCGGGTGCGGCGGGCGCGTGCGATGAATTCATGGGAGCCGAGCAGCAGGGAGCCCACGGGGGCGCCCAGGCCCTTGCTCAGGCAGATTGAGGCGGAGTCGAAATGCGCGCAGATGGCGCGCGCCTCGTCGTACACGTCCGTGCCGTGGGCCATGGCGTTGGCGGTGGCCGCATTGAACAGGCGGGCGCCGTCGAGGTGCATGGACAGCTGGCGGCTGCGCGCGAGGGCGGCCACGTCGGCGATGTACGGGTTGGGCAGGACCTGGCCGCCGGCCGTGTTTTCCAGCACCACGAGGCGGGTGCGGGCGAAGTGCGGGTCGTCCGGCTTGATGGCGGACGCGATATCGCGCAGGCACAACGTGCCGTCGGCGCGGTTCTCGATGGGCTGGGGATGGATGGAGCCCAGCGTCGCCATGCCGCCGCCTTCCCAGCGGTAGGTGTGCCAGCTCTGGCCCACGATAGCTTCGTCCCCCCGCTGGCAGTGGCCCATGAGCGCGATGAGGTTGGCCTGCGTGCCGCTGGGGGCGAACAGCGCGGCGTCGAATCCCAGCAGTTCCGCGGCATGGTTCTGCAGGTCGTTCACGGAAGGGTCGTCGCCGAAGACGTCGTCGCCCAGGGGGGCGGCCTGCATGGCTTCACGCATGGCCGCGGTGGGCTGCGTGACGGTATCGCTGCGGAAGTCGTGCATCGGAAGGAGCTCCTGGGAGGCGGGAGAAGGGGCGGGCTTCGGCTGCGATAGTAGCTGCGGCGACCCCCTCCGGGAGCGAAACGGGGCAATTCCCCTCGGGATGCCGGTGCGCTCCCGGCTGCGGGCGGTGTAAGCTGGGGCGCTTTCGTGCCGGGCCCTTTCCAGGGTCTGTCCCCTTTTCCGTTTTCCAAGGAGTTGCCCCGCCATGCCCGGTCTGTTGCCCGATGTCGATCCCGATGGCCTGCTGGAGTTCTCGGTCGTGTACACCGACCGGGCTCTCAACCACATGTCCCGCCGGTTCGCCGGGGTGGTGCAGGACATCCTCGCCATGCTGAAGTCGGTGTACGGCGCCCACACCGCCGTGCTCGTTCCCGGTAGCGGCACGTTCGGCATGGAGGCGGTGGCCCGCCAGTTCGCCAACCGCGAGAAGGTGCTGATCGTGCGCAATGGCTGGTTCAGCTACCGCTGGAGCCAGATTTTCGACGTGGGCGGGCTGGGCGGTGGAGCCGTGGTCTGCCAGGCGCGCCAGCAGGGCGAGGGCCCGCAGGCACCCTGGGCGCCGTGCCCTGCCGACGAAGTGGCGCAGGCCATCCGCGCCGAGCGGCCGAAGGTGGTGTTCGCGCCGCACGTGGAGACGGCCAGCGGCATCCTGCTGCCGGACGATTACCTGCGCACCGTGGCGGAGGCGGCGCACGAGGTGGGCGCGCTGTTCGTGCTGGACTGCGTGGCCTCCGGCGCGATGTGGGTGGACATGCGCGCCACGGGCGTGGACGTGCTCATCTCCGCGCCGCAGAAGGGCTGGAGCGGCTCCCCCTGCTGCGCCATGGTCATGCTGAGCGAGCGCGCGCGGCAGGCCATCGAGGGAACGCAGAGTTCCAGCTTCTCCTGCGACCTCAAGAAATGGATGCAGATCGCGGAAGGCTACGAGAAGGGGCAGCATGCCTACCACACGACCATGCCGACCGATGCGCTCGTGCGGCTGCGGGACGTGATGTTCGAGACCCGGGACGACGGCTTCGATCGGGTGCGCGAACGGCAGATCGAACTGGGCGCGAAGGTGCGCGCGCTGCTGGAATCCCGCGGGTTCCCGAGCGTGGCGGCCGAAGGCTGGAAGGCGCCGGGCGTGGTGGTGAGCTATACCACCGACCCGGGCATCCAGAACGGCCGCAAGTTCCTGGAGGCCGGCTTGCAGACGGCCGCGGGCGTGCCGCTGCAGTGCGGCGAGGGCCCGGAGTTCCAGACGTTCCGCCTGGGCCTCTTCGGCCTGGACAAGTGGCGCAACGTGGACCGCACGGTCGGCCACCTGGCCACGGCCCTGGACCGCATCGCGCCCGCCCAGGGCTGAATCCGCACCGGGCGCGGCGGCCCTAAACCGCCAAGCCCGTACGGGCAACAGTTCCTTACGCCCCGCCGGGCGGCGGGCGGGCTATTCTCCGGGCATGGACAGCAGCAGTCGCAACCGCAACCCTGGCGACGGCGGACCCGCGCCGGGCATGGAAGCCCTGGGCGCCGCGGGCGGCCTCCTGGGGGTTCCTCCCGTGGCCGAAGGCCCTTCGGCATCGCCGGCCGCCACCGAGCGCGCGCTGGCGCTGGCGCGGTCGAAATGGCTGGCCACCGGGCTGCTGCTGGCCGTGGCGGCAGTCTTCGCCGGCACCTATGCCCTGCCGCCGAGCCTGCTGGTGTCGTGCGTGCGCGCGATGGCAGAGGCGGCGATGGTCGGCGCGCTGGCGGACTGGTTCGCGGTATCCGCCCTGTTCCGCCGGATCCCGCTGCCCTGGGTGCAGCGCCATACCGACATCATCGCGCGCAACAAGGAGCGCATCGGCGGCAACCTGGCCGTGTTCGTGCGCGACAAGTTCCTGGACGCCCCCTCGCTGGTCACGCTGATCCGCCGCCATGACCCGGCCGACATGCTGGCGCAATGGCTGACGTCGCCGGGCAATGCGCAGCTGCTGGGGCGGCAGGTGGCACGGCTGGCGCTCGCGGCGCTCGATACGGTGGAGGACGCGCGCATCCAGCGCTTCATGAACCAGGCCGCGCGCGCGCTGGTGGGTCAGCTGGACCTGTCGCGCACCATGGCCGCGGCGCTGGGTGCGCTCACCCAGGGGGGGCGGCACCAAGTGCTGCTGGACGACGTGCTCGCGCGCGTGACCCTGCTGCTGCGCGCCCCCGAGACGCGCACCTTCATCGCGGAAGCCATCGTGCAGTGGATCAAGCGGGAGCACCCCCTGAAGGAGAAGGTGCTGCCCACCGACTGGCTCAGCGGCAAGGGGGCCGGCGCCATTGCCCAGGCCATCGACAGCCTGCTGGCCGAGGTGGCGAGCGATCCGGCGCACCAGTTGCGCTCGGCGCTCGATGCCGCGGTGCAGCGGCTGATCGAGCGGCTGCAGACCGATCCCGACTGGGAGCGGCGCGGCCTCGAGCTGCGCGAGTACCTGCAGAATGACGAGACCCTGGGCCGCTACGTGCATGACCTGTGGACGAACCTGCGCGAGCGGCTGCAGAAGGACCTGGCCGACGACGATTCCGAGATATCCCGCAGGGTGGCCGCCATGGGGCAGTGGCTGGGCATGGCGCTGGCGGGCGACCCCGCGCTGCGCGTGCGGCTGAACGTGCGTCTGCAGCTCTGGGCCACGCAGGTGGCGCCCGATCTGTCGCAGTTCGTGGCCGAGCACATCCGCAACACCGTGGACCGGTGGGATGCCAAGGAAATGGCGCGGCTCGTGGAACTGCACATCGGCAGCGACCTGCAGTTCATCCGCATCAACGGCACCGTGGTCGGCGGCCTGATCGGACTCGTGCTGTTCGCACTCTCGCATGCGCGGGAAATCGCCCAGGGGCTGGGAATCCTCGCCGCCGGCTGAGCCGGCAGCTTCCATTGCCGGGTCAGCCCTTGCGCGGTTCCTCCCCCGCCGCGTGGGCCCGCGCGATGGCCAGGATGACCTCGCGTGCCAGGCGCCGCTGGGGGACGGGCAGCTTGAGATAGATGTCGAAAAGCTCGCGGTCGTCGTAGCCGAGTCCGGCATGCCATTTGTGGAGGGGCTCGCCGGCCGCGCGCAGGGCGGCGCTGCCCTCCCCCGCATCGACGAGGTCCTCCAGCGGCACGCGCAGCCACTGCGACAGCGTGGTGAGCTTGCGGGGCCCCGGCATGGTTTCCCCGAGCAGCCACCGGCGTACGCCGTGGAGCGTCATGGGCTTGCCCCAGTGGCGCGTGTTGAACTCGCGTTCCAGCACCGAGGGTTTGGGCTCGTAGCCTGCCGTTTCCATTGCCTCCCGCAATTTCCGGGCGAATTTTTGTTTTGCTTGATCCTGCATGCCGGCACGCTAGGGACCCCTGCAGAGCGTGGCGTGACTCGGAATGCGGGTTACGTCCGGGGTGTGATCCTTGGTTCAGTGGACTGCGGGGAACGGGTATCCGTACGTCAGTTCCGGCCCCGCCGCTCTTCCTCGGCGGCATGCGCGCGGGCGATGGCGAGGATCACTTCGCGGGCGATGCGGCGCTGTGGCACGGGCAGCCGCAGGTAGACCTCGAACAGCTGGCGGTCGTCGTAGCCCATGCCGGCATGCCAGAGGGCGGCGGGCTCGGCGCTGGGGCGCACGGCCTGCGGCGCTGCGTCTTCCAGGAAGTCCTGCAGGGGTATCTGCAGCCATTGGGAGAGGGTGACGAGCTTGCGGTGATCGGGCAGGGTTTCGCCGCGCAGCCAGCGCCGCACGCCGTGCAGGCTCATGGGCTTGCCCCAGTGGCGGATGTTGAATTCCCGCTCGAGAACGGACGGCCGGGCTTCGTAGCCCGCCTTTTCCATAGCGTTCCGTAACTTCTCGGCAAAATTTTGCTTTGCATCCTGCATGCAGTCACGCTATGGATCGCCCGACGAAACGGGGTGATTCGGCTATATAGTCACGAAATCAACGTGATTTACGGTTACGGTTACGGATTCGGTGCGCGGCGCTGTCTGGCGGGCCGGGCAGGCATGCGCAGACGGCCCGTGACGGGTCCACGACAAAGGGAAGGGCGTGCGATGGAGGACGTGGTTGGCATGGCGCTGCAGGCGCCGGAAAGGGCGCTTTGCATCGGGGGCTGGGGGGTCGCCGAAAACGGGGAGCGTAGCGAAGGGTACAACCCGCGGCCCGCGGGCCGGCCGGAGCCGGACGATCCGATGGAGAGCGCCATCGCCCAGCTGCGGCTGGCGTGGTGCATGAAGGACCCCGACACCACGGCGGACCGCTGGATCGCCTCGGCCGAGTGGCCGTTCCGCGCGATGGCACTGGCGGTCGAGGCGCGCCGGCGTGCCCTCTGGGGTCGGCTGTCTGCCCTGGGAATGGCGCGCCTGCAGGCCCAGGGAGAAGGGCTGGACACGGTGCTGGGCCTGGCGCGGCGGCTGCCGCGAGGGATGGCGCCCACGCGCGGCGCAGGTCTGGGGGGCGCGCCGGAGCAGGGCGCCCCGCGGCTGGAGGACCTGGCAGCCGTGGAGGGCCGTGCGGCGGATCTGCGCAGCTACGGCTGGCAGGGGCTGTCCCCCGGGGCCATGGTGGCCTGGGCGCTGGGGCACGGGGCCGGCGCGGTGGGCGCCGCGGCAGAGAATCCAACGGTGGCCTGGCTGAGCGGAGCCCCCGTGGCGGCGGCCAACGCGCAGGGGCCCTGCATGGTGTTCGGCGGGGTGATCGATGCGGTGGTGCTGCGTGCATTGCGCGCCAGCGCGGAAGGCCGGGTGGACGAGGCGCTGGCGATCGCCCGCATGCACTCCGCACCGCTGCAGGACGCGGCGGAGCAGGTGGAGTGCGCCGCCGCCGTGCTGGACGCGATCGACCTGCGCGTGCAGGAAATCATCTGGCTGCTCGGGCGGCTGGAAGCACGCCTCGGCCCGGTGGCGCACCGGGCCGAGATCGCGCTGGCGCTGCGGGAGGCGCGCCAGGCGCACCCGGCGCGCACTGCGGGGCAGGGCCTGGCTCCGGAGCTGCTGCCCGGGGAGCGAGCGGTGCTGGAAATGCTGACCACGCTGGGCGGAGCGCTGTACCGCACCGCGACGGTCCACCTGCTGGACGACCTGGGCCGCCTGACGCGCCAGAGCGGTGAAACCGTGGCCCGCATGCGGCGCTGGCTGCTGATGACCCCGGCGGGGTAGTCCCGGCCGTGGGCGATACCCCTCGTGCGACGGCATGCGGCAACGGCGCGAAACAGCGGGCGAGGGTGGCCCTAGAACCGGGGCAGTTCCGGATGCGCGATCTGTCCGCCGCGCACCAGCATCTTTCCGTACTCCGCGCAGCGGTTCAGGGTGGGAATGACCTTGCCCGGGTTGAGCAGGCCGGCCGGGTCGAACGCAGCCTTGAGGGCGAACATCTGTGCGTTTTCCTCGGTGGTGAACTGGGTGCACATGCTGTTGAGCTTTTCCACGCCCACGCCGTGCTCGCCGGAGACGGTGCCGCCCATGGCCACGCTGGTCTCCAGGATGTCGGCGCCGAAGAGCTCGCAGCGGTGCAGCTCGTCGGCGTCGTTGGCATCGAACAGCACCAGCGGGTGCAGGTTGCCGTCGCCGGCATGGAAGACGTTGCAGCAGCGCAGGCCGTATTTCTGCTCCATCTCCTGGATGGCCAGCAGGATGTCGGCCAGGCGCTTGCGCGGAATGGTCGAGTCCAGGCACATGTAGTCGGGGCTGATGCGGCCCGAGGCCGGGAAGGCGTTCTTGCGTCCGCTCCAGAAGCGCAGGCGCTCGGCCTCGTTCTCGCTCACGGTGATGGCGGTGGCGCCGGCCGAGCGCAGCACCTCGCTCATGCGGCCGATCTCTTCCTCGACCTCCTCGGGCGTGCCGTCGCTCTCGCACAGCAGGATGGCCTCGGCCGCCAGGTCGTAGCCGGCCTGGACAAAGTCTTCCACGGCGGCGGTCATGGGCTTGTCCATCATCTCCAGCCCGGCCGGGATGATGCCTGCCGCGATCACGGCGGCCACCGCGTCGCCGGCCTTGCGCACGTCGTCGAAGCTGGCCATGATGCAGCGCGCCAGCTGCGGCTTGGGGATCAGGCGCACCGTGGCCTCGGTGGTCACGGCCAGCATGCCTTCGCTGCCGATCACGGCGGCCAGCAGGTCGTAGCCGGGCGCATCCAGCGCCTCGCTGCCGAATTCGACCGGCTCGCCTTCCACGGTGAAGCCGCGCACGCGCAGCACGTTGTGCACGGTGAGGCCGTATTTCAGGCAATGCACGCCGCCCGAGTTCTCGGCGATGTTGCCGCCGATGGTGCAGGCGATCTGGCTGGACGGGTCGGGCGCGTAGTACAGCTGCCAGGGCGCGGCGGCCTCGCTGATGGCCAGGTTGCGCACGCCGCACTGCACGCGCGCCGTGCGGCTCACTGGGTCGATGGACAGGATGCGGTTGAAGCGCGCCAGCGACAGGGTGACGCCCAGGGCGTGGGGCATGGCGCCGCCCGACAGGCCCGTGCCGGCGCCGCGCGCCACCACCGGCACGCCCAGCGCGTGGCAGGTGCGGAGCACGGCCTGCACCTGGGCTTCGGTCTCGGGCAGGCAGACCACCAGCGGGCGCTGGCGATAGGCGGTGAGGCCGTCGCATTCATAGGGCGTGGTGTCTTCCGCATGCCAGAGCAGCATGTGGGGGGGCAGGTGGGCGGACAGGGCCTGCACGACCTGCGCCTGCCGGGCGGCGCGCTCTGTGGCGCCGGGGGGCAGGCTGGCAGTCGGGGAGCCGGGGGATGCAGCGGGGAGGGGGGCGACGGCGCTCATGCCCTTCACTTTAGAGGAAGGCGGCTCGCGGGTGCGTGAGTTTTCTTTCAGAGCCGCGTGAATCGGCCGGATGGTCGGCCGGAGGGTCACACCGGTCCGGGGCTGACCGGGCGCCGGCTGCCTTCCAGCAGCCAGAGGTGCCGGCTGGCGCGGGTCAGGGCCACGTAGAGCATGTTGCGTTCCCGGTAGGCCTCGTGCAGGGCGGCGGCGCGGGGAAAGCGGCCGCGCTCGACCAGCGGCACGGCGACGTGTTCGTATTCGTGGCCCTTGCAGCGCTCCACGGTCAGCAACTGCAGGCTGGGGGCCTCGTTCTGGCGATGCTGCCGGATGCCGGACTCCACCATGAGTGCCAATTGCCCCAGGAATTCATCGACGGACAGGCCCGTGCAGATGCGCGAGAGCGCCTGCAGGCTGTCCAGGCACTGGCGGTGTTCATCAGGGCTGATGGGGGCGTCGGCGAAGAAGCGGTGCAGCAGCGGGTGGTTGCAGAGCCGGCCGGCGTCCGCGCACACTTCGGGTGGCAGCTCCAGCCAGGCCTCGCAGGCGGCGGAGGCCACGGGCGCGCTGGGGTCGAAGCTGGCGCGCAGCAGGAAGTCGCGCATGCGGTCCGGCTGGTGGACGAGTTCGGCGGCGACGGCGCGGGTGTCCACTTCGGCGGTGGAGTGCTGCGCCAGGGCCTGCAAATCGAACAGGCCGTTGGCCAGCACGTCGGCATCGGGCCGGCTGCCGCGCCGCACATAGCGCATCAGGCCGTCGAGCGCGCTGCTCAGGATGCCCTGCGTGAGCCGCACCTGGCCGCCGCAGCCCGGCAGCGCCCGGAACAGGGCCAGCACCAGGGCGATCTCCGGGCGCTGGTAGAACCGCTTCAGGCCCTTGCAGGCGTAATGGATGCCCTCGTGGGCGAAGCGCCATTCCAGCAGCACGGAGTCCTCGGGCGAGCGCAGCACCACGGTCAAACAGGGCGCCGCGCCACTGGCCGGGGGCGGGGCGTGCTGCACGAACTGGTGGATGGCCAGCAGTTGCCGGGCGCAGTCCTCGTCGCTGTCGTAGGCGAGCCGCTCGAAGCGGGCGGTCTTGGTGGGGTAGTGCGTCTCGAATTCCACGCCGAAGAGCGGGTTCAGGCCTTCGCAGATGGCCCTGCCGAAACGGTAGGTGGTGTTGAGCGTGAGCACTTCGGGCGGCTCGGGCAGCTCCTGCCGGATGCGTTGCAGCCCGTTGCCGAAAACGGAGAATGCGCCGGGCAGGATGTGCTGGTTGAAGTCGCCCGCACCCACGAACACGCCGTTGCCGCCGGCCACGAGGTGGCGCAGCACCAGCATGGCGGCCTCGTCCAGGTCCTGCAGCTCGTCGAACAGCACGGCGTCGTAGCGGCCCTGCAGCCAGGGGCAGGGATCGCCGAAGTCCAGTTCGCCGAGCTGCCGGGCGATTTCGTAGGTGCAGTCTCCCGGGGCGTAGAACTGCGGTTCGTCGTCCGGCCCCCGGCGCAGGCGTTCGTACCGGCCCAGCAGCAGGTAGAGCCCGTAGTCCAGCGCGTGGTCCCGGCAGTAGGTGGCAGCGTGCATGCCCTCGCGGGCGATGTCGCGGTGCAGCAGGCGCTGCTTGGCCAGGGCCTCGAAGTCGGTGAAGGCCTGCACGTCGAGTTCGCGGGCCAGGAAGTCTGCAGCCTCGGGCGGTGCCTCGTGCCGCATTTCCTGCAGCAGCGCGGCGTGGGCCTGGCGGATCAGCAGTTGGCGCTCCAGCGGCTCGGCCAGCGTGTTCACGGGCAGGCCCTGGGCCTTCAGCAGGCCGGCGCACAGTTGCTCCACCGTCATGATCCGCACCTCGCGCGCGTCGGCCGGCATGTAGCGGCCCAGCCGGTCGTGGAGCGCGGCGAGGCCCGCGTCGGAGTAGGCCAGCATGAGCACCCGGCGCGCACCGCGCATCTGGACCAGGTCCGCCGCCTTGGTCGCCAGGGTGGTGGTCTTGCCGGTGCCCGCCAGCGCGTTGATGAGCACCGTTTTCGCCGTGGTGTTGAGGACGGCCTTCTGCTCGTCGTTCGGACGGCGCTGGATGAAGGGGGCAGGGGCGGGGGGCTGGGCCATGGGATCCGATGCAGGAGGCCCGCGGGGCCTCGGGGAGGTGTTGTCAAGTGACCCTGCGCAGCCATTCGGCGAACGCAGCGCATTCCCAGCGGTCCATGGTGCCGGTGCGCCAGCAGAGGTAGTGGGCATGGGGGCTGGGGGCATCGAGCGGGAACAGCCGCACGAGGGTGCCGTTCTCCAGCCAGGATGCGCCGAGCTTGAGGCGCACCAGCGCCACGCCCATGCCGGCCGAGGCCGCATCGCACATCAGGCCGATGTCGTTGAATTGCGAACCTTCCGAGGGCTCCGCCCAGCCGAGCCCGGCGGCGGCGAACCAGGTGCGCCACGGCTCCAGCGGGCTGCGCAGCAGGGGCGAACCTTCGAGGTCCGCGGGGCGCTCGAAGGGGCCGTGCTCGCGCAGGAAGCCGGGGGAAGCCAGGGGCGTGACGACGTCGCGCGAGAGTTCCACGTGCTCCATGTCGGCGTAGTGCCCCGGGCCGAAGCGCACCACGAGGTCCGCATCCTCCGCGACCACGTCGAGCAGGGGGATGGAGACGTGCAGCGCGAGGTCGATCTCCGGGTAGGCCTCGGTGAACTGGCGCAGCCGCGGGATCAGGATGGCCCGCGCGAAGGTGGGGGTGACGGCGATCTTGAGCCGCCGCTTGCCCGGCGCGGCCGCCGTGCCCGGAAAGCGCTGCAGCGCACCAAGCCCCTCGCGCACGTGGGCGAGGTAGGCGCTGCCTTCGGTGGTGAGCGAGAAATCCGCCCGCCCGAACAGCCGCGCGCCCAGGATCTGCTCCAGCTGGCGCACGCGGTGGCTCACTGCGCTGGGCGTCACGCACAGCTCGTCGGCCGTCTGCGTCACGCTGCGCAGCCGCGCCAGCGCCTCGAAGGTCAGCAGGCACTGGATCGGCGGGATGCGCTGGGCGGCGCTTCTGGAAGATGGCAACGGAGGGCTGGTTGAAACCATTCAGGCCCGAAGCGCTTCAGGAAGCATGCGTTACTTGAAGATGACGGTCTTGTGGCCGTTGAGCAGCACCCGGTGCTCGGTGTGCCACTTCACGGCGCGGGCCAGCACCTGGCTTTCGGTGTCGCGGCCGCGGGCCGTCAGGTCTTCCACGGTGTCGGTGTGGTCGGCGCGGGCCACGTCCTGCTCGATGATCGGGCCTTCGTCCAGGTCGGCGGTCACGTAGTGGGCGGTGGCGCCGATGAGCTTCACGCCGCGGTCGTGCGCCTGGTAGTAGGGCTTGGCCCCCTTGAAGCTGGGCAGGAAGCTGTGGTGGATGTTGATGGCCCGGCCCTCCAGCTTGCGGCAGAGGTCGTCCGACAGCACCTGCATGTAGCGGGCCAGCACGACCAGTTCGGCGCCTTCCTGCTGGATGATCTCGTACTGGCGTGCCTCGGCCTGGGGCTTGTTGTCCTTCGTGACCGGGATGTGGTGGAAGGGGACGTTGTAGCTGGCCGCCAGCTGGTAGAAGTCGCGGTGGTTGCTGATGATGGCGCAGATGTGCACCGGCAGCAGGCCGGACTTCCAGCGGAACAGCAGGTCATTGAGGCAGTGGCCTTCGCGGCTGACCATGATGGCGGTCTTCATGGGCTCGCTGGCGGCGTGCAGGCTCCAGTGCATGCGGTGCGGCTCGGCGAATTCGGTCAGGCGCGCACGCAGTGCGGCCTGGTCGTGGGTGTCGCAGGCGAAGCGCACGCGCATGAAGAACAGGCCGGTGGCGT
This sequence comes from Paracidovorax oryzae ATCC 19882, assembly GCF_000687165.1. Classification (GTDB taxonomy): domain Bacteria; phylum Pseudomonadota; class Gammaproteobacteria; order Burkholderiales; family Burkholderiaceae_C; genus Paracidovorax; species Paracidovorax oryzae. The sequence continues at coordinate 35,298 of NZ_JMKU01000002.1, forward strand.
GGTCGTTGTACTGGGCGGCTTCCTCGATGTTGCCGCCATGCTCGAGCAGGAATCCGGAGACCGCATGCACCAGCCCGAGCTTGTCCGGGCAGGAGAGGGTGAGAATATAGGCTTGGGTCATAGCGGGGCGATTGTCGCAGCACGGCCCGCAGCAACGCGGAGCAAGGAATTGATGCATGAGGAGGAGGGGGGCATCCCCCGCAACGCTCCCGGGGGGATGGCAGGCTGGTGGGTACCCGCCGCACTGCTCCTGTACGCTGCCGCCGGGCTGGCCTGGGTGGCCGGCGCGGAGGCGCTTTTGCCGGCCGGCAGCGTGCTGCGTGCGGCGCTGCAGGCGGCCTTCGTACTCGCTCCGGCGGGCTGCGGCGTGTGGGCGCTGCGGCGCTGGCGCGCGCGGGGCCGGGAGATCGCGGTCCTCGCCCGTGGTGCCCTGCAGGCCGACGAGCGCCAGCGGCTCGCGGCCACGGTGGTGGACAACGCGGCCGAGGGCATGGTGGTGACCGACGCCGAGAGCCGCATCCTTTCTGTGAACTCGGCCTTCACGCGGCTCATGGGCTACGGCGAGGCGGAACTGCTGGGCCGCACGCCGCGGCTGTTCAAGTCGGGCCGCCACGGCCGCGCGTTCTACGAGGCCATGTGGGAAGAGCTGGGCCGCACGGGGCACTGGCAGGGCGAGATCTGGAACCGCCGCAAGAACGGTGAGGTGTTTCCCGAGCGCATGTCGCTGTCCAGCGTGCGCAATGGGCGCGGCGAGGTGACGCACTACGTGTGCCTGTTCACCGACATTTCCCAGGAGCACGAGCAGCGGCGCCGGCTGGAGGTGATGGCCCATACCGATCCGCTCACGGGCCTGCCCAACCGCATGTTTTTCGCGCAGCAGCTGGAGGAGGCGATGGCGGACGCGCGCGCCCGCGGCGAGCCGCTGGCGGTGCTGCTGGTCAACCTGGACCGGTTCAAGGATGTGAACGACAGCTACGGCCATGCGGTGGGCGACCAGGTGCTGCGCCACATCGCGGAGCGCGTGCGGGATGCGCTGCGGCCGGGGGACCTCGCGGGGCGGCTGGCGGGCGACGAGATCGGCGTGATCGCCCGCCGCGTGGAGGGCGCGCAGGGCGCGGTGGCGGCCGCCCGGGCCCTGCTGGCCGCGCTGGCCGAGCCCTGGCGCTCGCCCGACGGCTTCGAGGTGGTGGCCTCGGCCAGCGTGGGCATCTGCCTGTTCCCGGACCATGGCGATACCGCCGATGCGCTGCTGCAGGGCGCCCATGCGGCGGTGTACGGCGCGCGCGAGCACGGGCAGGGCGCATGGCATTTCTTCGACGAGAGCCTCACCCAGGCCGCGCGCGAGCGCCTCGCCCTGGAGGCGCGGCTGCGCTCGGCGCTGGCCCAGGGGCACCTGCAGCTGCACTACCAGCCGCAGGTGGACATCGCCTCCGGGCGCATCGTGGGCGCGGAGGCGCTGGTGCGCTGGATCGACCCGGTGGAGGGCACCATCGCGCCCGACCGTTTCATCCCGGTGGCCGAGCGCACGGGCATGATCGGCCCGCTGGGCGAATGGGTGATGCAGGAGGCCTGCCGCCAGGCCCAGGGCTGGCGCGAGGCCGGGCTGCCCGAGGTGACGATGGCCGTGAACGTCTCCCCGCGCCAGTTCCACCTGACCGACCTGGCGGGCTGCGCGGCCCTGGCGCTGGCGGATTCCGGCCTGCCGTCCACGCTGCTGGAACTGGAGCTCACCGAGGGGGCTCTGGCGGAGCGCCCCGAGGAGGCGCGGCAGGTGCTGCTTCGGCTGCGTGGCCTGGGGCTGCGGCTGGCGATCGATGATTTCGGCACGGGTTACTCGTCGCTGGCGCACCTCAAGCGCTTCCCGATCGATGTGCTGAAGATCGACAAGGGGTTCATCCGCGACCTGCCGCAGAGCGCGGACGACATGGCGATCTGCGCGGCCATCATCGCGATGGGGCACAGCCTGGGCCTGGCGGTGCTGGCCGAGGGGGTGGAAACGCCGGAGCAGCTGGCGTTCCTGCGCAGCCGGGGCTGCGATCGCTACCAGGGCTACCTGTGCCGCCGGCCGGTGCCCGCGGCGGAGTTCGCCGCGCTGCTGGCGCAGCAGGCCGCGGGAGTTGACGCGCCTTCGCCGGCCCAGCCATAATCCGCCCGCTTTTTCCGCGGGCCGCCCGGCCTGCTGCCTGCCGGCCCCTGCCGGCTTCTTCCCGCGCGTCCTGCGCGGGCCCATCCACCGGCGCGCGCGAGCGCGGGAGAGAACGCCATGGACCCCTACCCTAGACGGCCCTCCCCCGCCATGCCCCCGGTGTGCCCGATGGCCGCCCCCTTCTCCCGCATTTCCCTTGCCGCATCCGGCGCGCGCCCGGACGCCGCCTGCCGTCCGCCCCGGCGCTGACGGCACGGAGGTTCCCCGCGCGCCTGGCGCGGCTGGAGCCTTCCCATGTTCTTCTTCCGTTCTTTTCTTCCTGCCTCCTTCCAGAGGGACGAACTGGTTGCCCTGGTGCTGCGCGATGCGCTCGCCCGCCGCCGCCCGCAGGCGCTGTGCGGCCTGCTGCAGAGCCACGGACGCGGCGCCGTGGCGGCGTGCCTGTCCCGCGAGCCGGGCGCGGTGATCGCCGATGCGCTGTCCATGCTGCCCGCGGACCAGCGCCGCGCGGTCTTCCGGCGCCTGAGCCGGCCCGCCCGCGAGCGGGCCGAGCGCATCGGCGGCCGGGCGTTCGACGCCTTCAGGCCTTCCGTTCCGGCAGGCGCCTGGCGCCGCGCACGGGCCTGGTGGGCGCGCCGCTGCCGGCGTTCCGGCACGCCGGCCTAGCGCGGCCCCGCCGCCCTGTTCCAGCCCGTTTCCCGCCTTCTTCCGCTCCCTGCCCGGCAGGCCACCGCACCCGGACCGCACCATGCAATTCCTCCGCCATTTCCACCTGTTCCCCTTCCTCGACACCCTGGTCAGCCTGCTCACCGCCTTCGGACTGGGCGCGGCGATCGGGCTGGAGCGACAGATCCGCCAGCGGACGGCGGGGCTGCGCACCAACACGCTCGTGGCCGTGGGGGCCGCGGCCTTCGTGGTGCTGGCAGACCGGCTCGAGGGGCCGTCCGGCGCGGTGCGCGTGATCGCCTACGTGGTGTCGGGCGTGGGCTTCCTGGGCGCGGGGGCCATCATGAAGGAGGGCGCGAACATCACCGGGCTCAATACGGCGGCGACGCTCTGGGGCTCCGCGGCCGTGGGCGCCTGCGCGGGGTCGCACCTCGTGGCCGAGGCGGTGCTGGCCGCGCTGTTCGTGCTGGCGAGCAATACGTTGCTGCGCCCCGTGGCCAACCGCATCAACCGGCGCCCGGTGCAGGAAGCCACCAGCGAGGCCATCTACACCGTCTATGTGCTGTGCGAGCGCGGCGTGCACGGCGAGGTGCGCGAACGCATGGTGGAGTTGCTGGAGGGGGCGAACTACCCGGTGCGCGGCGTGGGCCAGCATGCCTTCGGGCGTACCGAGACCGAGATCGAGGCGACGCTCTACGCCACGGCCGTGGAGGCCGATGAGCTGGATGCCGTGATGCGTGCGATCGAGGAACTGCCCGGCGTGCTGCAGGCGTTCTGGAACGCCGGGTCGGAGGAATAGGCCTGCGGGAAGGGATCGTCTTATCGCCGGAGCGCGGCGCAATGGTCCGTGGGCGGCAGGGGCGCCGTGGGCAGGACCGTGTCGGCGGCGCCTCCGGGCAGCGGATCGGTGGTGGATTCCGTGCGCGCGATGGCGACGCGGGCCTGCACGTCCGCGTCCCAGTGCAGCGGCACGCCGAGGTCGCGGCGGGCGTGGCCCGCGCCCGTGACCAGCAGCACCGTCTGCCCCGTACGTCGCGCGCCGGCCGCCGTCCTCGCCAGGCTGTCGTCGCGCGCGACCTGGATGCGGGCCATACCGGGCAGTTGCGACGCGGGCAGCAGGCCGCAGTGGCCGGCCTCCATCGCCTCGACCTGCCGGCGCAGCACAGGGGCCGGCACGCGGGAATCCCAGGCCGCATCCTGCATGGCCTCGCCCATCCGCGCGCGGGGCAGGTTGCCGCCGAGCACCGGCACGCCGGCACGCACGGCTTCCATCACCACCGGGCCGTAGTGCGTCCAGGGCCAGGCCGCGTCGTTCCATGCGAGCGCTGCGCGCACGGCGGATTCGGTGGCATCGCGCGGCAGGCCGGCCGTGCCGTGGCCGGCCTCGGCCATCTCCACCACCAGCGCCGCCAACTGCCCGCGGCCCGCCAGCGAGGCGACGGCATCGCGCTCCAGCCGCTGGTGATCAGGCGCGTCGTGCTGCTCGCCCAGGAGCAGGATCTCGGTGGGCAGCAGCGCCTGCCAGGGGCCGCCGCCGGCAGGCGGGGAGGGCGGAGCGGGGCTGGCGCACGCAGCGGTTAGGGCCAGCAGGGCCAGGGAGACGGCGCGCACCGCGCAGCGCCGCAAGCGGATGGGCAGATGCATGGCCTGCACCTTACCCCATCGCGGCAGCCGGCCCGGAAGGCTTGCGGCTTGACTTGCATCAAGGGCCGCGACGATACCCGTTCCTACACTGCCAGCCATGCGCAGGCCCCTTACCCTGACCACCCGGCTGCTCGCCATCGGCAGCGGCTTTCTTGCCGTCGCCCTGCTGTCCATTGCCTTCACACTGTGGATCACCTGGAAGCTCGAAGGCGGCGCCGCGGCCGTGAACGAGGCAGGCCGCCTGCGCATGACGATGATGCGCATGGCACTGGCGGGGCGGGCCGAGGCCCCGGAAGCGCTGGCACCGCTGTCCGGCCGGTTCGATGCCAGCCTGGACCTGCTGCGCCAGGGCGACCCCGCCCGGCCCCTGTTCGTGCCCTGGAGCGAGGATACGCGGGCACGCTTCGCACGCATCGTCGAGGACTGGAGCCGGCTGCGCGACGGCCGCGCCGCGCCGGACGTCGCCCGGGCGGATGCCTTCGTGGCGGGCGTGGACGGCTTCGTGGAGGCGATCGAGCGCCAGATGGCGCGGTGGACGGCGGCGCTGCACCTGTTCCAGCTGGCGATGATGGCCGTGGCGATCGCCGCGGCGGTGGCCTTCATGGCCGTGAGCCACTGGCTGGTGCTCGCGCCGGTCGCGCGGCTGCAGCAGGCCCTGGCCCGCATGCGGCAGGGCGACCTGCGCACGCGGCTGCCGGTGGAGTCGCAGGATGAATTCGGCCAGCTCGCCACGGGGTTCAACTTGATGGCGCACGCGCTGCAGTCGTCCCACCAGGACCTGGAGCGCAAGGTGGCCGAGAAGACCTCGCGCCTGGAAGAGCGCAACGCGCGGCTGGCGGCACTTTACGAGGTGAGCGCCCAGGTGTCCGAGGCCGGGAGCCTGGACGCGCTGGCGCGCGGCTTCGTGCGGCGGGTGCGCGAGATCGCGCGGGCGGACGCCGCCGCCATGCGCTGGTCGGACGAGGCCAACGAGCGCTACATGCTGCTGGCCGGCGACGGGCTGCCCGAAAGCCTGGAGCAGGGCGAGCACTGCCTGCCCACCGGCACCTGCCATTGCGGCCAGCCGGAGGGCGCCGCGCGCCTGCGCATCATCCCGATTCTTCCCGGTGCGCCGGACGGCATGCCGCACTGCGGCGAGGCCGGCTACCAGACCCTGGTGCTGGTGCCGGTGCGCACGCAGCAACGCGTGCTGGGCGAGGTGGACCTGTTCTTCCGCTCGGCGACCGAGATCGAGCCCGGCATGCAGGAAATGCTGGAGGCCATGGCGAGCCATCTCGCGACGGCGATGGAGGGGCTGCGCGCCACCGCACTCGATCGCGAAGCCGCCGTGGCGCAGGAGCGCTCTTTCATCGCGCGGGAGCTGCACGACTCCATCGCGCAGTCGCTGGCCTTCCTGAAGATCCAGACGCAGCTGCTGCGCGACGCGGTGGGCCGGGGCGACGATGCGGCGCGCGACCGCAGCATGGGCGAGCTGGACGTGGGCGTGCGCGGCTGCTATGCCGACGTGCGCGAACTGCTGCTGCATTTCCGCACCCGCACCAGCGAGGAAGACATCGAGGGCGCGCTGCGCGCCACGCTGTCCAAGTTCGGGCACCAGACCGGCATCGCGCACGGGCTGTCGATGGCCGGCCACGGGCTGCCGCTCGCGCCCGACGTGCAGGTGCAGGTGCTGCACATGGTGCAGGAGGCGCTGTCCAACGTGCGCAAGCACTCGGGCGCACGCCGCGTGGAGGTGCGCGTGCTGCGCGAACCGCACTGGCGCTTCGAGGTGGAGGACGACGGCCGCGGATTCGACCCGGCCGCCGTGCCGCCCGACTCCGTGCACGTGGGCCTGGGCATCATGCGCGAGCGGGCCGAGCGCGTGGGCGCGCAGGTCTGCATCGAGTCGTCGCCGGGGCTCGGCACGCGGGTGCGCATCGACCTGCCTGCGGCCGGGGCGCCGGACGCGCCCGCCGCCGCGACGGCGAGCTTTTCCATTTCCGATTTCGCGCCGCTGGCGTCCTGAGGGCCACCTCCCATGGCTTGCGACCTCCAGCCGCCTCGCTCCTCATTCCCGGCGCCGGACGCCACGCCCCTGCGGGTGTTCGTGGTGGACGACCACACGCTCTTCCGGCGTGGCCTGATCGCCCTGCTGTCGCAGTATCCGTCGCTGCGCGTGGTGGGGGAGGCCGGCGATGCCGGCGAGGCCCTGCGGCTGGCGCCGCCGCTCGCGCCGCAGGTCTTGCTGCTGGACAACCACCTGCCGGGAGTGCGCGGCATCGAGGCCATCCGCGGCCTGCGCGAGGCCATGCCCGGCGTGCGGGTGCTGATGCTCACGGTGAGCGAGGATGGCGAGGATCTCGCCCAGGCGCTGCGCCAGGGGGCCCAGGGCTACCTGCTCAAGACCATCGAAGGCGACCTGCTGGCCGATGCCATCGGCCGCGCCGTGCGGGGCGAGCCGGTGGTGAGCATGGAGCTGATGGGCAAGCTGGTGGCGGCCTTCCAGGCGCAGGGCGGTCCGCCCGCGGCACCTGTGCGCGCGGTGGATGCCGACATGGAAGCCGCCACCATCGCGTGCGAACCGGAGGCCGCGATCCCCGGCGGCGCATCCCCGCTGTCGCCGCGCGAGGAGGACGTGCTGCGCGAGATCGCGCGCGGCGCGAGCAACAAGGAAATCGCCCGTGCGCTGGACATCGCCGAGACCACGGTGAAGATCCATGTGCAGCATATCCTGCGCAAGCTGGGCTTGAGTTCGCGCGTGCAGGCGGCGGTTTACGCGTCCGACCGGCAGCGCGCATAGTTCTTCCGGAGTAGGCGGAGCCGCGCGCATCCTCCTTCCGCCGTGGCTTCCACCTCCCACCGGAGGATGTGCAGGCGACGCTGTTCGCGGGACGATCGCTTCCAAGCCCTGCGGATCGACCGCGGGGCCATCCCGAGGACGATCGCCATGGCCCATGCAAGTGCCACAGCCCCTGACCGCGCAGGCCGCAGCGCCTCCGCCCCGCTTTCCGCCGCCGCCGCCGCACGGCCGGCCCGCCAGGCCTGGTCCGTGCTCGCCGTGAGCACGCTGGCCTTCACCGTGTGCTTCATGGTGTGGATGATGTTCGGCGTCATCGGCATCCCGATCAGGACGATGCTGGGCCTGAACGCCACCGAGTTCGGCCTGCTCACGGCCATGCCGGTGCTCACGGGCTCGCTCGTGCGCGTGCCGCTCGGCATCTGGACGGACCGCTACGGCGGCCGCATCGTGATGGCCTGCCTGATGGCCGCGACGGTGCCGGCCATCTGGATCATGGGGTATGCCACGCAGTACTGGCACTTCCTCGCGATCGGCCTGTTCGTCGGGCTGGCCGGGGGCTCGTTCTCGGTGGGCACGCCCTACGTGGCGCGCTGGTTCCCCAGGGAGCGCCAGGGCACGGCCATGGGCATCTACGGCGCGGGCAATTCCGGCGCGGCGGTGAACAAGTTCGTGGCGCCGGCCATCCTGGTGGCCTTCGGCTGGGCGGCCGTGCCGCACGCCTATGCGGCCATCATGCTCGGCACTCTGGTGCTGTTCTGGCTGTTCAGCCACAGCGATCCGGCGCACCGCGTGCCCAGCCACGTCACCTTCATGGACCAGCTGCAGGCGCTGAAGGACCCGCGCGTGCTCAAGTACTGCCAGTACTACAGCATCGTGTTCGGCGGCTATGTGGCGCTGTCGCTCTGGATGGTGCAGTACTACGTGGGCGAATACGGCCTGGACATCCGCGTCGCCGCGCTGCTGGCCGCCTGCTTCTCGCTGCCCGGCGGCGTGCTGCGCGCCATCGGCGGCGCGCTCAGCGACAGGTACGGCGCCCACAGCGTGACCTGGTGGGTGCTGTGGGTCTGCTGGGTGTGCCTGTTCCTGCTGTCGTACCCGCAGACCGATTTCACGGTGCTCGCCGCGGACGGCCCGCGCAGCTTCCACATCGGCCTGAACGTGTACGCGTTCACCGGGCTCATGTTCGTGCTGGGCATCGCCATGGCCTTCGGCAAGGCGAGCGTCTTCAAGTACATCAGCGACGACTACCCCGCCAACATCGGCGCCATCAGCGGCATCGTGGGCCTGGCCGGCGGCCTGGGCGGTTTCGTGCTGCCGATCCTGTTCGGCGTGCTGCTGGACTGGACGGGCGTGCGCTCCAGCGCCTTCATGCTGATGTACGGCGTGGTGTGGGTGTCGCTGGCCTGGATGTATTTCACCGAGGTGCGGCATACCGATGTCATGGACGCCGGCCGCGGCGCGGCGGACCATGGAATGCCCAATGCAAGGAGACCGTGACATGCCTGCCATCCCTTCTTCCCCTTCCTCACCCTCCCGCGGCGGTGCCCGGGCCGGGCGCGTGCTGACCCTCTGGACCCCGGAGGACAAGGATTTCTGGGAGCGCGAGGGCGAAGCCATCGCACGCCTGAACCTCTGGATCTCGGTGCCCGCGCTGTTCCTGTCCTTCGCCATCTGGCAGGTCTGGAGCGTCGTCGCCGTGAGCCTGCCTGCGCTGGGCTTCCGCTATTCCACCAACCAGCTCTTCTGGCTGGCTGCGGCGCCGGCGCTGTCGGGTGCCACGCTGCGCATCTTCTATTCGTTCATGGTGCCGATCTTCGGCGGGCGGCGCTGGACGGCCCTGTCCACCGCCTCGCTGCTGCTGCCCGCGCTGGGCATCGGCTACGCGGTGCAGGACAACACCACCGGCTACCCGACGATGCTCGCGCTCGCGCTGCTGTGCGGCCTGGGCGGCGGCAACTTCAGCTCCAGCATGGCCAACATCAGCTTCTTCTTCCCGAAGGAGCGCAAGGGCTCGGCGCTCGGCGTGAATGCCGGTCTGGGCAACCTGGGCGTGTCGGTGGTGCAGTTCCTGAGCCCGCTCGTCATCACGGCCGGTGTCTTCGGCGTGCTGGGCGGCGATGCGCAGACCATGGTGAAGAACGGCCAGGCGCAGCAGGTGTGGGCGCAGAACGCGGCCTTCGTCTGGGTGCCCTGGATCGCGCTCGCATCGCTGGCCGCATGGTTCGGCATGAACGACATCGCCGATGCGCGGGCCTCGTTCGCTGCGCAGGCCGCCATCTTCCGCCGCAAGCACAACTGGATCATGTGCGTGCTGTACCTCGGCACCTTCGGCTCGTTCATCGGTTTTTCCGCGGGCTTCCCGCTGCTCATCAAGAGCCAGTTTCCCGAGGTGAACCCGCTCGCCTACGCATGGCTCGGGCCGCTGGTGGGCGCGCTGATCCGGCCCGTGGGCGGGTGGCTGGCGGACAAGCTGGGCGGCGCGCGCGTCACGCTGTGGAATTTCGCGGTGATGGCGCTGGCCGTGCTGGGCGTGCTGGCCTTCCTGCCCAAGGGCGCGGGTGGCTACGCGCTCGCCTTCGGGCCGGTGCAGGGCAGCTTCGCAGGCTTCTTCGCGATGTTCATGGTGCTGTTCCTGACGACCGGCATCGGCAACGGTTCGACCTTCCGGATGATTCCCGTGATCTTCCTGAACCTGCGCCTGGCCGAAGTGCGCACGGGCAGCGCCGAGGCCCGCGCCCAGGCCACCCGCGAGGGCAACACCGAAGGCGCCGCGGCCCTGGGCTTCGCGGGCGCCCTGGGCGCCTACGGCGGCTTTTTCATCCCCAAGAGCTATGGCAGCTCCATCTCCGCGACGGGCGGACCGGAGCTGGCGCTGTGGGCGTTCGCCGCTTTCTACGCGCTGTGCATCGGCATCACGTGGTGGTACTACGCGCGCCGCCGCGCCGAGATGCCATGTTGATGACCTACCCCCTGTGCGGCTGCGCCGCTTCCCCTTCTCTCACGCTGCGCGTGGGAAGGGGGACCACACCGGTGGCCCGGCAAAGCCGGTTCCACGGTGTGTGCTGGCGCGGCCTGCTCCGCGGCCACCGGATGCGTGATGGCGTGCCAGCTCCCGGCGAAGCGGGCGCGGCGTCAACACGACGGATGACATGACGATTTTCCAAGGAACCACGATGAGCCACTTTCTCGACCGCCTCACGTACTTCAGCCAGCCGCGCGAATCGTTCGCGGGCGGCCATGGCCAGGTCAACGGCGAGGACCGCACCTGGGAGGACGCCTACCGCAACCGCTGGGCGCACGACAAGACCGTGCGCTCCACCCACGGCGTGAACTGCACGGGCTCCTGCTCGTGGAAGATCTACGTCAAGGGCGGCATCGTCACCTGGGAAACGCAGCAGACCGACTACCCGCGCACCCGCTGGGACATGCCCAACCACGAGCCGCGCGGCTGCGCGCGCGGCGCGAGCTACAGCTGGTACCTCTACAGCGCCAACCGCGTGAAGTACCCGATGGTGCGCGGCCGGTTGCTGCAGGCCTGGCGCGCGGCGCGGGCCACGCTGGGGCCGGTGGAGGCCTGGGCCGCGATCGTCGGCGACGAGGCCACGCGCCAGGGCTGGCAGCGCGTGCGCGGCCTGGGCGGCTTCGCGCGCTCGAGCTGGGGCGAGGTGAACGAGATCGTCGCAGCCGCCAACATCCACACCATCCGCCGCCACGGGCCGGACCGCATCATCGGCTTCTCGCCGATTCCCGCGATGTCGATGGTGAGCTACGCGGCCGGCTCGCGCTACCTGAGCCTGATCGGCGGCGTGTGCATGAGCTTCTACGACTGGTACTGCGACCTGCCGCCCTCCAGCCCGCAGGTATGGGGCGAGCAGACCGACGTGCCCGAGTCGGCCGACTGGTACAACGCCGGCTACATCATCGCCTGGGGCTCCAACGTGCCGCAGACGCGCACGCCCGATGCGCACTTCTTCACCGAGGTGCGCTACAAGGGCACGAAGACGGTGGCCGTGACGCCCGACTATTCCGAGGTCGCCAAGCTCGCCGACCTGTGGATGAACCCCAAGCAGGGCACCGACGCCGCCGTGGCGATGGCCATGGGCCACGTGATCCTCAAGGAGTTCTACTTCCCCGAGCAGGGCGAGCGCAGCGCGTATTTCGACGAGTACGTGCGCCGCTACACCGACATGCCCATGCTGGTGACGCTGCGCGAGCAGGCGCTGCCCGACGGCCGCGTGGTGCGCGTGCCCGACCGCTACGTGCGGGCCAGCGATTTCGCGGACCGGCTGGGCCAGGGCAACCATCCCGAGTGGAAGACCGTGGCGCTCGATGCGCATGGCGAGGTCGTGTGCCCGCAGGGCGCGATCGGCTTCCGCTGGGGCCCGGACGGCCGCGCCGACCAGGGCCAGTGGAACCTGGAGGACAAGGACGCGCGCACGGGCGACGCGGTGCGGCTGCGCCTGTCGCTGATGGAAGCCGGCGCGGATGAGGCGCACGGCTGGGAGACGGCGCAGGTCGGATTCCCGTACTTCGGCGGCATCGCCAGCGAGCATTTTCCGGCGAACGTGCAGTCCGACGTGATCGCGCGCACCGTGCCCGTGCGGCGCCTGGCCACCGTGGATGCCGGCGGCACGGCGCGCGAAGTGCTCGTGGCCACCGTGTTCGACCTGCAGGTGGCGCAATACGGCGTGGCGCGCGGCCTGCCCGGCGAGAACGCCGCCGCCGGCTACGACGACGACACGCCCTACACCCCCGCATGGCAGGAGAAGATCACCGGCACGCCGCGCGCGCAGGTGATCGCGGTGGCGCGCCAGTTCGCCGAGAACGCGCACCGCACGCGCGGCCGCTCGATGGTGATCATCGGCGCGGCGATGAACCACTGGTACCACTGCGACATGAACTACCGCGGCATCATCAACATGCTGATGATGTGCGGCTGCATCGGCCAGAGCGGCGGTGGCTGGGCGCACTACGTGGGCCAGGAGAAGCTGCGGCCGCAGACGGGCTGGACGGCCCTGGCCTTCGCGCTGGACTGGGTGCGCCCGCCGCGCCAGCAGAACTCCACCAGCTTCTTCTACGCGCACACCGACCAGTGGCGCTACGAGAAGCTCGGCGTGGAAGAGGTGCTCTCGCCCCTGGCCGACCGCGCGCAGTTCGGCGGCAGCATGATCGACTACAACGTGCGCGCCGAGCGCATGGGCTGGCTGCCCTCCGCGCCGCAATTGCAGACCAACCCGCTGCAGGTGGTGCGTGATGCCGAGGCCGCGGGCCTGGATCCGAAGGCCTACGCCGTGCAGGGCCTGCAGAGCGGGGCGCTCAAGATGAGCTGCACCGACCCGGACCATCCCGACAACTGGCCGCGCAACATGTTCGTGTGGCGCTCCAACATCCTGGGTTCGTCCGGCAAGGGGCACGAATACTTCCTCAAGCACCTGCTGGGCACGCGCAACGGCGTGCAGGGAAAGGACCTGGGCGAGGGCGACGCCAGGCCCTCCGAGGTGGAATGGCATGCGCAGGCGCCGGAGGGCAAGCTGGACCTGCTGGTCACGCTCGACTTCCGCATGAGCACCACCTGCCTCTATTCGGACATCGTGCTGCCCACCGCCACCTGGTACGAGAAGAACGACCTCAACACCAGCGACATGCACCCGTTCATCCACCCGCTCTCCACGGCGGTGGACCCGGCCTGGCAGTCGCGCAGCGACTGGGAGATCTACAAGGGCTTCGCCCGCGCGTTCAGCGAACTCGCGCCCGGCCACCTGGGCGTGGAGCGCGACCTGGTGCTGAGCCCCATCGCGCACGACACACCCGGCGAGCTCGCACAACCCTTCGGCGTGGCCGACTGGACGCGTGGCGAATGCGATCTCATCCCCGGCAAGACCGGCCCGCAGATGAGCGTGGTGGAGCGCGACTACCCCAACCTCTACCGCCGCTTCACCGCGCTCGGGCCCCTGATGGAGAAGGTGGGCAACGGCGGCAAGGGCATCGGCTGGGACACGAAGGACGAGGTGCAGCAGTTGCGCGAGCTCAATGGCACCGTGCCTGGCAACGGCCCCACGCAGGGCATGCCGCGCATCGACTCCGACATCGACGCCTGCGAGGTGATCCTGCAGCTCGCGCCCGAAACCAATGGCCACGTGGCCGTGAAGGCCTGGGACGCGCTCGGCCGGCAGACCGGCCGCGACCATACCCACCTGGCGCTGCATCGCGAGGACGAAAAGATCCGCTTCCGCGACGTGCAGGCGCAGCCGCGAAAGATCATCAGCTCGCCCACCTGGAGCGGGCTGGAGAGCGAGAAGGTGAGCTACAACGCCGGCTACACCAACGTGCACGAGCTGATCCCATGGCGCACCCTCACGGGCCGCCAGCAGTTCTACATCGACCACCCGTGGATGCAGGCGTTCGGCGAGGGCTTCAGCAGCTACCGCCCGCCGGTGGACCTGAAGGCCACGGCCGAGGTGCAGGGCAGGAAGCCCAACGGCAATCCCGAGATCGCGCTCAATTTCATCACGCCGCACCAGAAGTGGGGCATCCACTCGACCTATACCGACAACCTGCTCATGCTCACCCTGAGCCGCGGCGGGCCCTGCGTGTGGATCAGCGAGGACGACGCGAAGCGCGCGCAGATCGAGGACAACGACTGGATCGAGCTGTTCAATGCCAACGGCGCGCTCACCGCCCGCGCGGTGGTGAGCCAGCGCGTGAAGCCGGGCATGGTGATGATGTACCACGCCCAGGAAAAGATCGTGAACACCCCCGGCTCGGAGGTGACCGGCACGCGCGGCGGCATCCACAACTCGGTGACGCGCGTGGTGCTCAAGCCCACCCACATGATCGGCGGCTACGCGCAGCTGAGCTACGGCTTCAACTACTACGGAACGATCGGCACGAACCGCGACGAGTTCATCGTGCTGCGCAAGATGAACCGCGTGGACTGGCTCGACACGCCCGTCGCCGACCCGCTCGTACGCCCCACCCTGGACCAAGGAGAAACCGCATGAGAGTCCGCGCACAGATCGGCATGGTGCTCAACCTGGACAAGTGCATCGGCTGCCACACCTGCTCCGTCACCTGCAAGAACGTCTGGACCAGCCGCCCGGGCATGGAATACGCCTGGTTCAACAACGTCGAGACCAAGCCCGGCATCGGCTACCCGAAGGACTGGGAGAACCAGGACCGCTGGAACGGCGGCTGGGTGCGCCGCGCGGACGGCTCCATCGCGCCGCGCCAGGGTGCGAAGTGGAAGCTCTTGATGAAGATCTTCGCCAACCCCAACCTGCCGGAGATCGACGACTACTACGAACCCTTCACCTACGACTACGCGCACCTGCAGTCTGCGCCCGAGATGAAGGCAGCGCCCACAGCGCGCCCGCGCAGCCTGATCACCGGCAGGCAGATGGACAAGATCGTCTGGGGACCGAACTGGGAGGAGATCCTGGGCGGCGAGTTCTCCAAGCGCAGCCGCGACAGGAACTTCGAGGACGTGCAGAAGGACATGTACGCGCAGTTCGAGAACACCTTCATGATGTACCTGCCGCGCCTGTGCGAGCACTGCCTCAATCCGGCGTGCGTGGCCTCGTGCCCCTCGGGCTCGATCTACAAGCGCGAGGAAGACGGCATCGTCCTCATCGACCAGGACAAGTGCCGCGGCTGGCGCATGTGCGTCTCGGGCTGCCCCTACAAGAAGATCTATTACAACTGGAAGAGCGGCAAGGCCGAGAAGTGCATCTTCTGCTATCCGCGCATCGAGTCGGGCCAGCCCACCGTGTGCTCGGAGACCTGCGTGGGCCGCATCCGCTACCTGGGCGTGCTGCTCTACGACGCCGACCGCATCGCCGAGGCCGCGAGCGTGGAGCGCGACCGCGACCTGTACCGCGCGCAGCTCGACATCTTCCTGGACCCGAACGATCCCGAGGTGATCGCGCAGGCCCGCATCGACGGCATTCCCGACGCATGGATGGAGGCCGCGCGCAGGAGCCCCGTCTACAAGATGGCGGTGGACTGGAAGGTGGCCCTGCCGCTGCACCCCGAGTACCGCACGCTGCCGATGGTCTGGTACGTGCCGCCGCTCTCGCCCATCAGCGCCGCGGCCAACGCGGGGCACGTGGGCGCCAACGGCCTGATCCCGGACGTGGGCCAGCTGCGCATTCCCGTGCAGTACCTCGCCAACCTGCTCACGGCCGGCGACACCGCGCCGGTGGTGCGCGCGCTCGAACGCATGCTCGCCATGCGCGCCTTCCAGCGCGCCAAGCACGTGGAGCAGCGCACCGACCTCGACGTGCTCGCGCAGGTGGGCCTCACGCTGGAGGAGGTGGAGGACATGTACCAGACCATGGCCATCGCCAACTACGAGGACCGCTTCGTCATTCCCACCACGCACCGCGAGTATGCGGAGAACGCCTTCAACGTGCGCGGCGGCTGCGGCTTCAGCTTCGGCAACGGCTGCTCCGACGGCGTGAGCGACGTGAGCCTGTTCGGTGCCGAGAAGAAGCGCACCATCCCCATCCGCGCGGAGGTCTGACATGGGCGCCACCACCGAACTTCGCTCCGCCCAGGCGGCCATCGTTGGCCGACACCCCGGCAGTGCCACGCTGCGCGTTTTGGGCGCGCTGCTCGACTACCCCGGCGCCGGCCTGCGTGCGCACTTGGCGGAACTGCCTGCGCTGCTCGATGCCGATGCCGCGCTGGCCGGACCGCGCCGCGCGCAGATCTCCGGCCTGCTGGAGTTGCTCGGCGCTGGCGATCCGCTCGATGCCGAGACGGCCTACGTGGAACTGTTCGACCGCGGGCGCGCGACCTCGCTGCACCTCTTCGAGCATGTGCACGGCGACTCGCGCGACCGCGGCCCCGCCATGATCGACCTGGGCGAGACCTACGCGCGCGCCGGCCTGCTGCTGCGCGAGGACGAACTGCCCGACTACCTGCCGGCGGTGCTGGAGTTCGTCTCCACCCAGCCGCCGCGCGAGGCTCGGGCCTTTCTCGGAGAGATCGCGCACCTGCTGGCCGCCATCCACGGTGCCCTCGTGCAGCGCGGCAGCGCGCAGGCGGCGCCCTATGCGCAGGCCTACGCGGCCGTGTTCGCCGCGCTGCTGGAACTCGCGGGCCAGTCGGTGCCCGAGGTGCCCGCAGTGCCTGCGAGGGCGGCACCCGAGCCCGGCATCGACGAGAGCTGGACCGAGCCCGCGGCCTTCGACGGCTGCGCGAACCTCGGCCAGGCCCGCACTGGCCGGCCCTCCCAGCCCCAGCCCATCCACATCGTCCGCGCCGGAGGCCCTGGCGCATCCCGAGGAGCGAACCCATGACCGCCGCCCTGCACGATTTCCTGTTCCAGGTGTACCCGTATGTCTGCTTCACCGTGTTCGTGGTGGGCAGCCTGATCCGCTTCGACCAGAACCAGTATTCCTGGAAGAGCGATTCCTCGCAGATGCTGCGCGCCGGCCTGCTGCGCTGGGGCAGCAACCTGTTCCACTTCGGCGTGCTGTTCCTGTTCTTCGGGCACATGGTGGGCCTGCTCACGCCGCACAGCGTGTACGGCCTCTTCATGAGCGCGTCGGCCAAGCAGATGATGGCCGTCTCGGCCGGCGGCGTGGCGGGCGCGATGTGCTTCGCCGGCCTCAGCATGCTGCTGTGGCGGCGGCTGTTCGACCCGCGCATCCGCCACACCAGCCATGCGACCGACATCGCGGTGCTCGTGGTGCTGTGGGTGCAACTGGTGGTGGGACTCGTCACGCTGCCGTATTCGATGCAGCACACCGACGGCAGCGTGATGCTGATCCTGGCCGACTGGGCGCAGCGCATCGTCACGCTGCGGCCGGTGGATGCCACCGCGCTCGCGGTGCTGCCGTGGCCCTACCTGTTCCACATCGTGTTCGGCATGACGATCTTCCTGCTCTTCCCGTTCAGCCGGCTGGTGCACGTGTGGAGCGGCTTCGGCACCGTCGCCTACCTGCTGCGCGCGCCGCAGGTGGTGCGCTCGCGCCGCATGAACGTGCCGCGCGGCCACGACCTGCCGGGCCAGCCCAGCGCCGTGCCGTCGCCCGACGTGGCCCGCGCCATCGACAACCCGCGCGCCACGCGCTAGCGGCTTTTCGCACCGGAGCACGCCATGTCCTGCACCTGCCAAGACTCTCCTGCCTCCACCGGCTGCTGCGGCTCCGGTTCGGGCACCACCACGGATGCCGCCATTGGCACCGCTCCCGGCTTCGATGCGGACCTTCTCGGGCACGGCCCCGGCTCGCCCGCGCCGGCCGTCCCGGTGCCGGTCGCTTCGGTGAACGGCGTCGCACTGCACCGCGCCGACGATGCGCCCGATGCCGACACGCTGCGCCAGCGCGCCTGCACCGAGCTGCTGCGCCAGGCCGCCCAGCGCGCCGGCCTGCTGGCCACGGACGATGCCCCCGCCGACGACGGCACCACCTCCGAAGCTGCGACCCAGGCCATCGAGGCGCTGCTGGAGCAGGCCTTCGCCGTGCCCGATCCGTCGGAGGAGGCCTGCCGCCGCCACTACGAGGCCCACGCCGCGCGCTACCGCGACGGCGAGCGCGTGCACCTGCGGCACATCCTCTATGCCGTGACGCCGGGCGTGGACGTGCAGCGCCTGCGCGAACGCGCCGAGGCCGAGCTGCTGCAATTGCGCTGCGCGAACGACGGTGGAGAATCCTTCGCGCGTGCCGCACGGCAATGGTCCAACTGCCCCACGGGCGCGGAGGGCGGCGACCTGGGCTGGCTGGCGCGCGGCGACTGCGCGCCCGAGCTCGCGCGCGAGGTGTTCGGCGCCAGCGAAGTCGGTGTGCTGCCGCGCCTGGTGCACAGCCGCTTCGGCCTGCACGTGGTGGAAGTGGTGGCGCGCGACGCGGGCCGCCAGCGCGGCTACGGCGAGGTGCGCGAGGCCGTCGCGCTCGCGCTGCGCCAGCAGTCCTGGATGAATGCGCTGCGGCAGTACCTGCAGGTGCTCGCGGGCGAGGCCGCGCTGCAGGGCGTGGACCTGGACGGCGCCGGTACGCCGCTCGTGCAGTAGCGCCCGCCTGCGCTTCCAGTGCCTGGAGGTGCAGGGCCCTGTGCGCCCTGCGTGCCTTGCATTGAGCACGGCGGGCAAGTCCTTTGCGCCGACGTTGACATAGCCCAGTGCGGCGAGCCGGTGCAGGAGTAGAAAGACGGCTTGGCCGTGTTCAGGAAACGGGAACCCATGCAACGCGATCCGATCGACTCCCTCGCGCCCGATGCGGCGCCCCGCCTGCCCGAGCAGCCCATCAGCCTCGACGTGCTGCGCGAAAAATACCTCAAGCCCGGAGAGGCCGATGCCGAGACGCTCTACCGGCGCGTGGCCCGCGCCCTGGCCTCGGTCGAGGCACCCGAGGTGCGCGAGGCGATCGAGGCGCGCTTCCTGGCCAACCTGCGGGCCGGCGCGATCGGGGCAGGGCGCATCATGAGCGCGGCGGGCACCGACATCCAGGCCACGCTCATCAACTGCTTCGTGCAGCCCGTGGGCGACTGCATCCAGGGCATGGACGAGGGCGGCTACCCCGGCATCTACGAAGCGCTGCGCGAAGCTGCCGAGACCATGCGGCGCGGCGGCGGCGTGGGCTACGACTTCTCGCGCATCCGCCCGCGCGGCGCCGAGGTGAAGGGCACGGCCTCGATGGCCTCGGGGCCCTGCAGCTACATCAACGTGTTCGACCAATCCTGCGCCACCGTGGAGAGCGCGGGCGCACGCCGCGGCGCGCAGATGGGCGTGCTGCGCATCGACCACCCGGACGTGCTGGACTTCATCACCGCCAAGCGCACGCCGGGCCGCTGGAACAACTTCAATGTCTCCGTCGGCGTGCCGGATGCCTTCGTGCAGGCCGTGCTGGACGATGCGCCGTGGGAACTGGTGCACCCCGCGCGCCCCGGCGCCGCATTGCGCGAAGAGGGCGCCCGCCAGCGCGCCGATGGCCAATGGGTCTACCGCACGCTGCCCGCGCGCGAGCTGTGGGACACGATCATGCGCTCGGCCTACGACTTCGCCGAGCCGGGCATCCTGTTCCTCGACCGCGTCAACACCGACAACAACCTGGCCTACTGCGAAAGCATCGCGGCCACGAATCCCTGCGTGACCGCAGACACGTGGGTGATGACGGATGCCGGCCCCGCGCAGGTGGCCGACCTCGTCGGCAGACCCTTCAATGCCATCGTGGACGGGCGCGCCTTCCCCACGCTGAGCGCCGGCTTCTTCGCCACCGGCCCCAAGCCCGTGCTGCGGCTGCGCACCCGCCAGGGCCACGCGCTGCGGCTGACGGAAGACCACCCGGTGCGGCGCGTGGCGAAGCAGACCCGCTACGTGCGCGAGGTGGAGTGGATCGCCGCGGGCGCGCTGCAGCCTGGCGACGAAATCGTGCTGAACGACCACCGCGCCCTGCCGGGCTGGAAGGGCGAGGGCACCGAGGCCGAAGGCTACCTGCTGGGCCTGCTGATCGGCGATGGCACCTTGAAGGCCGACAAGGCGGTGATCTCCGTCTGGATTGCGGAAGCGAAGGAAGACGAGCGCCTTGTCGCCAATGGTGCGCCCGTCCCCTCCGCCGGCGCGCACGGCATCGTGAGGGCTGCCGAGGCTGCCGCAGCGACGCTTGCGCACCGGGCGGATTTCCGCGGCTTTCAGCGCACGGTGGCGCGCAGTGGCGGGGCCTGCGCGGAGCGGCGCATGGCCAGCGGCGCCGTGCGTGCGCTGGCGCTGCGCATGGGCATGCGCCCCGGCGCTAAAACCATCACTCCCGCCATGGAGCGCGCGTCGTCCGCCTTCTCCATGGGCCTGCTGCGCGGCCTCTTCGATACCGATGGTTCTGTGCAGGGCCGCCAGGACAAGGGCGTGAGCGTGCGCCTTGCGCAGAGCGATGCGGAACTGCTGCAGGCCGTGCAGCGCATGCTGCTGCGGCTGGGCATCGCCTCCACGCTGTACCCGGACCGGCGCACGGCCGGGTTGCGCCTGCTGCCCGACGGGCGCGGCGGCCGGCAGCCCTACGCCATACGGGCGCAGCACGAGCTCGTCGTGAGCGGCGACAACCTGCGCGTCTTCGCCGAATGCATCGGCTTCGAAGACACGGACAAGGCCGCGCGGCTGGCGGCGGCGCTCTCGGGATACCGGCGCGCCCTGAACCGAGAACCATTTACCGCCACCGTGCAGGACGTGCTGGCGGATGGGCACGAAGACGTGTACGACGTCACCGTCGCCGACTGCCATGCCTTCGACGCCAACGGCCTCTACGTGCACAACTGCGGAGAGCAACCGCTGCCTTCCTACGGCTGCTGCGACCTCGGCCCCATCATCCTGCCGCGCTTCGTGCGCCACCCCTTCGGCTTCGCCGGCGAGCCGGCCTTCGATTTCGAGGCGTTCGCGGCCAGCGTGGCCACGCAGGTGCGCGCGCTCGACAACGTGCTGGAGGTCACCTTCTGGCCGCTGCCGCAGCAGCGCGCCGAGTCCGCGGCCAAGCGGCGCATCGGCGTGGGCTTCACGGGCCTGGGCAATACGCTCGCCATGCTGCGCCTGCGCTACGACACCGATGCGGGCCGCGCCATGGCCACGCGCATCGCCGAGTGCATGCGCGACGCCGCCTACGCCGCCTCGGTGGAACTGGCCAAGGAGAAGGGTGTATTCCCGATGTTCGACGCCGCGGGCTATCTCGCGCCCGGCACCTTCGCGAGCCGCCTGCCCGCCGCACTGCGGGAGGCCATCCGCACCCACGGCATCCGCAACAGCCACCTGCTGTCGATCGCGCCCACCGGCACCGTGAGCCTGGCCTTCGCCGACAACGCCTCCAACGGCATCGAGCCGCCGTTCTCGTGGACGTACACCCGCCGCAAGCGCGAGGCCGACGGCAGCACCAGCGAATACGCGGTGGAGGACCATGCCTGGCGCCTCTACCGCGCGTTGGGCGGCGACGTGAACGCGCTGCCCGGCTACTTCGTGAGCGCGCTGCAGATGCCTGCGGCCGGGCACATCGCGATGATGGAGGCCGTACAGCCTTTCATCGACACGGCCATCTCCAAGACCGTGAACGTGCCGGCCGACTACCCCTACGAGGATTTCAAGAACCTCTACCTGCATGCCTGGCGCGCACGCCTCAAGGGCCTGGCCACCTACCGGCCCAATGCCATCCTCGGGGCCGTGCTGGAGGCGCCGGCTGCCGCGCCGGAGGCCGGCGAAGCATCCGTCCCTGCAGCACCGGTGGTGCCCGCCGCCGTGCCCGCGGACCCGATGCGCTCGGTGATCGAAAGCCGCCCCAAGGGCGCGCTCTCGGCCGTGGCCGAGAAGGTGGAGTACTGGACGCAGGAGGGCCGCAAGACGCTCTACCTGCTCGTCTCCTTCCTGCCCGTGCCCGACGGCCACGGCGGCACGCTGGACCGCGCGATCGAGTTCTTCATGCCGGTGGGGCAGAGCGGCGAATCGCAGCAGTGGATCACCTCCAGCATGCGCCTGCTCTCGCTGGCCGCGCGCGGCGGCTTCCTGGAGCGCGCGCTCAGCGACATGCGCAAGGTCGCCTGGGACCGCGGCCCGGTGCGCCTGGGCACCCACACCCGGGCCGATGGCGCCCGCGTGCCGCTCTGGCACGACTCCGAAGTGGCCGCCATCGCCTACGCCATCCAGAACATCCTGGCCCAGCGCGCCGCCGCGCCCGCCGGGCCCATGCGCCAGCAGGAGCTGCCGCTGGACGCTCCCGCCGTGCCCACCGGCCTGCCGCCGGCGATGGCCGGACGCAAGTGCCCCGAGTGCGGCGCGCACGCCGTGATCCGCAAGGATGGCTGCGACTACTGCACGCAGTGCGGGCACCTGGGCAGCTGCGGATAGGCCGGGACAGGCGATTTCGCTGCAGCGTTCCCGGCTTCGTATCGCGGCCGCCACCCAGGCCGCTGCGGCGCTAAAACCAGTCCATCTGCCGCGCCGCCTCCTGCCTCCCCGGCTGGCTGCATTGCGTTGCGGCGCTGCACCAAGGACTTCCCATGCTACCGAACCACAGACACCTGGGCACTTCCCGCACCGGCCGCACGGCGGATCTTCCGCGTCCGGAATCCCCTGATCGCCACGGCCCCGAGGCGCGGCCTGCCCGGCGGGGGGCGACTCTCCAGGGGGACGGTGCGCTGGCTGGCCTGCGGCCTTCGCAGCGGGCCGGTGACTACCTGGGGGGGTATTCCTCCCCGCCGCGCCAGGCTTCACCGGTATTCGGCAGGGATCCCAGCCCGCCGCGCGCAGGCGCGCACTGGACCGACCTGCCCCCGCAGCCGATATCCCATTGGACCGACCAGTTGCACCAGGTGCTGCCGTCCTTGTCCCTGGACCAGTGGATTGCCGGCCGGGACCACCAGGCGATGGGGCATCCCATGCCGCCGGCAGCCTTCCCTCATCGCGCGACGCATGTGTCCGATCCTTATGGCATGCATGGAACATCCCGTCGCGGAGGGGGCGACCTGCACGACTGGATCGCGAACCGTGACGACCGGGCGATGGGCCGCCCCGCGCGCCCATCCGCCTTCCCGCCGGCGTCCCCCCCCGCGCCACCCGAGGCGTTCTCCTTCAATGCCTGGCGGCCGGAATTGCCGGACCACGCCCCGCACTCCGGTGCCGGGCCTGCGTTGCAAAGGCCGATGTCACCACCGGCGCGGCCCGCCGGACACCACACCGCGCCGGCGCCCCGCCAGATGGCGCCCCTCGACCGCCTGGCCGCCTCTTGCCTCCGGGAAGCCAGGCAGGCCCCTTCGGCCGGGGGCGGGCCCGCCCAGATCGATCTCCGCAAGGCGCTCGGCGCCATGGAGACTCAGCTGCAGGCGGACATGCGCCGCGGCATGCGGAGCGTCCCTCCAGGCTCGGCGCGGCTCGAAGGCGTCGATGTGCGCCTGGCCGATGCGTTCGCCGGTGCCCTGAAGGAACTCGGGGCCCGGGATGGCCGTCTTCCCAGCGAGCCCTTGGTGACGGAGAAGGCGCTGCAACAGGCGTCCCGTGCATTCGCGCGCCAACTGCTCATGGAACAGGCAGCGAACGAGCCCGCGGGCACGGAGTTGAATGAGTCCTATGGGTTCATGTTCAAGGAACCGCCACCTTCGCTCGAAGCGCGCGCTGCCTCCCTGCTCGATGCCGGGCGGGCGGAAAAGCAGGCGAATCCGCGTGCCAGGAATCCGGTCATCGCAGCGTCGGAAAACCTGGCTTCGCAATTGGCGGACGAACTCAAGCATGCCGAGCTGTCGGTTTCCGGAGGGCGAGTGGTGCTCAAAGGTATCGACGATC
The DNA here is from genome assembly GCF_000687165.1 of Paracidovorax oryzae ATCC 19882. GTDB lineage: Bacteria > Pseudomonadota > Gammaproteobacteria > Burkholderiales > Burkholderiaceae_C > Paracidovorax > Paracidovorax oryzae. Next base: position 58,785 of record NZ_JMKU01000002.1, read on the forward strand.
GCCTCGCCGCGGCGTTCGAGAGCGCACTGCAGCAGATGACGCAATCCGGCTACGGGCTCGCCAACCACCACGAGGCCATGCGGACTGCGCGCGCGCGGGCCGCGGTGCTGGTGGCCGAAAGTCTGATGGGCGACCTCATGCAAGAGAAGCCCGCGGCACCGCAGGCCGCGGCTGGGCACAGGCCGGCCGCGCAAGCCCAGCGGCCCGCGGGTGCGGTGCCGCACCTGCAGGTTCCTCTCGAAGATCTCGCTGCCTCCTTCCTGCAGGACGCCAGGGATGCCCCGCGGACAGGGCGCGGTCCGGTCCGGATCGATTTCGGCAAGGCGTTGCACGACATGGATACCCGGCTGCAGGTGGATCTCAAGCTCGCCATGCTGCAGGCCCCGGCGGGTTCGGTCCGGCTGGAAGGCATCGATGGGCGCCTCGCCGACGCTTTCGGCCAAGCCCTGGAAGAACTCGGAGTCCGTGGAGACCGCCTCCCGGACAATCCGCTATTGACGGAGACCGCGCTGCAGCGGGCATCCGGCAGGATGGCGAACCAGATGCTCGCGGAGCAGGTGGCGCGCGGTCCCAGGGACGCTGAACTGGTCGAATCCCGTGTGTTCCCGCGCCCGCTGCCTTCCCTCTCGGAGCGGGCCTCTGCCCTGCTCGCGGAAGCCCGGTTGGACAATCCCGACATCCCCGGGAGGTCGGTCCAGCCAAGCGCCCTCGACGTGGCGACCGCCGCACTGGCTCAGCAGCTTTCGCGCGATCTGGAGAAAGCCAAGCTGTCGGTATCCCAGGGGCGCATCCAGCTGGAGGGGGTCGACGAGCGTCTTGCAGAAGCCTTCGAAAGCACCCTGAAGGAGGCTGCGGCCGACGGCTACCAGCTCTCCCGGCACGACGGCGCCATGCGGAAAGCGCGCGCGCTGGCAGCGAGGAAAGTGGCGAGCCAGCTGATCCAGGAACAGCGGAAGAAGGAAATGCACGACGCGGGGCGGGCCAGCCCGGCGCAGCCATCCCGGCTTCCAATCGAACAGCTGGCCGCCCACTTCATCGAGGGCGCCAAGATGTACCCGCGGGACGGGAGGGGGCCTGTCTGGCTCGATTATGACAAGGCGAAAGCGTCCATCCGGACCAGGATCCTGTCGGACCTGGAGGAGGGCATGCGGCAATCCCGGCCGGGTTCTGTCCGGCTGCAAGGCGTCGATGCGCGCCTCGCCGATGCGTTCGCCAGCGCCTTGAAAGAGGTGGGCGCCCAGGGCAACCGCCTGGCCAACAACCCCCTGGCGATGGAGAAAGCGCTGCGGCAGGCGTCCGCCAAGGTGACGGAAGACCTCGTCTATAAGCACCTGATGCGCGACTCGCAAAACTACCAGATGGGCCCGGCTTCCTGGACTTCGGCCCCGCGACCACAGCTGCCGCTTGAAACGCGTGCGGCAGTGATGCTTGCCGACCTGCTTGAGAACGATCCGCAGGGCCTGGACTCTCCGAATGCCGGCCCGGCAGCGATGCGCTTGCTGGAAAGGGAATTCATGAAAGACCTGCAGCGCGCCAGGCCGTCGGCTTCCCCGGGCCCGGTTCGGCTGGAAGGCGTCGACGAACGCCTCGCCGAGGCGGCCGAGAGCGCCCTGCGGGAGGTGGCGGCCCAAGGGCACGATCTCTCCAACCACCAGCAAGTCATGCACCAGGGCTATGCGCTGGCCGCGAAACGGCTGGCGGGCCAGCTGGTGCAGGACCGCCTGAACCACGAGGCGTCCGAGGTGCGGCAGCGTGCTGCTGAGCCTGCCCCGCCCCGGATGCCGCAGCGCGCCGCAGAGGCCGTTGCGCCCCAGGCTGGGGAGTTCTCCTTCAACGCATGGCTGCCGCAGGGGCCTGCCGGTACGCGCCGCGCCTAATCTCTCCAGCCTTCGGGCCGGTCCGGCAGCGGCAGCCGCTCACGCTGGTGCCGAGTGGCACACCGCCTCGATGTTGTGCCCGTCCGGGTCGCGCACGAAGGCGCCGTAGTAGTTCGGGTGGTAGTGAGGCCGCAGGCCGGGCGCCCCGTTGTCGGTGCCGCCCGCCGCCAGGGCCGCGGCATGGAAGGCATCCACCGCCGCGCGCGTGGCGGCGCGGAAGGCCACGTGGATGGCCGGCCGGTTGGGGCCGCCGCTGCTGATCCAGAAGTCGGTCTTCGGCGGCTCGCCGAAGCCGGCCATGTCGTGGCTGCCTGTCAATTCCGCGCTCACTTCCATGAGAAGGCGGTAGCCCAGGGGCGCGAGCGCGTGGGTGTAGAACGCCTTGCTTTGCCCGTAGTCGGTGACGGCGATGCCGGTGTGGTCGATCATTTTGGTTCCTCCTTGCCTGTGGTTGAACGCAGCCCGAGCCGGGTCATCTTCTTGATGAGTCCCATGCGCGAGATGCCGAGTCGCCGCGAAGCCTCCGACTGGTTGCCGCCGCTGGCCTGCAGGGCTTCCTGCAGCATGCGGGTTTCCAGCGACTGGATGGCCGCATCGAGCGCACCCGGCGGCGTTCCCGTGTCGTGATCCGCCTGCCCGGCCGCCAGCGGTTCCGGAAGCTCGGCCGTTTCCCCGCTCGCGAAGCGCAGCAGTCCTGCATCGACGCAGGCCGGGCCGGGCGCGATCAGCGCAGCGGCGGACTCGACGACCGCGCGCAGTTGCCGCACATTGCCGGGCCAGGGTGCGGTGGCCAGCCAGGTCTGCGCATCGGGGGTGAAGACGGCGCCTGGCGCGGCGCGGTGCAGGAAGTGGGCGGCGAGCAGGGGCACGTCGGCCTGGCGCTCGGCCAGCGCAGGAAGGCGCAGCACCACTCCCTTGAGCCGGTAGAAAAGGTCTTCGCGGAAGTGGCCTTCGCGCGCCATGGCCTCCAGGTCGCGGTGCGTGGCCGAGACCACGCGCACATCCGCGCGCCGCATTTCGCGGCCGCCCACGGGCAGGAACGTGCCTTCCTGCAGGAATCTGAGCAGCTTCACCTGCATCGGCGGTGGCATTTCGCCCACTTCGTCGAGGAACAGCGTGCCGCCGTGCGCAGTCTCCAGCAATCCCGGCTGGTCGCGGTGGGCTCCCGTGAAGCTGCCCTTGAGGTGGCCGAACAGCTCGCTCTCCAGCAGTTCGGCCGACAGTGCGCCGCAGTGGATCACCGCCAGCGGACCCCCGCTGCGTGCGCTGCACTGGTGCAGTGCCCGTGCCACGAGCTCCTTGCCCGTACCGGTAGGCCCGAGCACCATCACATTCACCGAGGTGCCTGCCACGCGCCGCACGATCGCGCGCAGTTGCTGCGCGGCCTGCGTCTGGCCCACGATGCCCATGTCCTCGCCGGGCGATGCGCCGGCACGCAGCGTGCGCAACTCGGTATCCAGGCGGGCCTTGTGCATGGCGCGTGAAACGACGAACCGGAGCATGTCCGGATCGATGGGCTTGGTGAGGAAATCCCAGGCCCCGTGCTCCGCAGCCTGCAGCGCCAGGGCCCGCTCGCCGTGGCCGCTCACCACCACGACCACGGCATTGGCGAAGCGCGGGATGAGCGCCAGCCCGGCCTGCGGGTCCATGCGGGGCGGCATGGCCAGGTCCAGCAGCACCACATGGGCGGGATCGGCATCGAAGGTGCGCAGCGCCTCGTCGGCATCGCCCGCCACGCTGACGCGGTGCCCCAATTCACGCAGGAAGGAGCTGCCCAGTCGCTGGTAGGAAGGCTCGTCATCCACGAGAAGCACGTGGCCGATGGCAGGGCGGGTGGTCATGCGGAGGCGGGGAAGGTGAGGGTGAAACAGGTGGTCCAGGGCGCGCGTTCGGCGAGTGTGACCGAGCCGCCGTGGGCCGCCATGATGCGCGCCACGATCGCCAGGCCCAGGCCGGTCCCACCGGGGCTGCGGGACGCAAAGGGCTCGAAGATGCGTTCGCGCAGGTCCGGCGGCACCCCGGGGCCGTCGTCGCAGACATGCACCAGCACGCCCGTGGGCGTGCGTTCCGCATCGACATGCACCCGCCGGCCCGAGGCCGCGGTGCGCGCGTTTGCCAGCAGGTTGGTGATGGCCTGGTCCACCCGCGCGAGGTCGGCGACGGCGGGCAGCGGTTGCGCCAGTCCGGGACCATGCTCCACATCCGGCAGGTGTCGCAGCGCATCGCGCAGGCAGGTGCCCAGGTCCATGGGCTCGGGGCGGATCTGCCAGGGGCGTGCGTAGTCGAGCAGGTCGTCCGCCAGGCGGGCGATGCGGGCGATTTGCGCCTGGATTTCCTGCCGGGGCTCGGGCGCGGCGAACGCTGCCGCCATGGCGATGATGTTGAGCGGATTGCGCACGTCGTGCGCGACGCTTGCGGCCAGCGCACCCAGTTCGGCCAGGCGGGCCTGGGTCTGCCGCTCGCGCTCGCGCTGCCCTGCGGCAGCGGCCCGTTCCACCTGCCCCGCAGCGTCGGCCAGCACGCTGCCAAACAATTCTGCGAGGTGCCGCGGCCCGGGAGGCGCCTGCTCGAAGCCGCGCAGGGCCGTTTGCCAACGGCCCAGCTGGTCGCGCGTGCAGACCAGTTCCGGCCCGGGCGGATCGGCGGCTGCCGCAGGATGCGCCTCGACGCGCACCTGCACCGCGAGACCCATGCGGCCGGACAGCAGGGCGGTTGCCTGCTGCGCCAGTTGCGCCAGGGAATCGGCGGAGGACAACCCGTGACGCCACGCCTGCAGATCGTCGGCCGTGGGCGTGCCGCCGGGATAGACGATGCGTTCGGCCAGGCGGCGCACCGGGCCTCCCAGCGAAAGGCAGACGGCGGCGACCACGGCCGCCGTGACCCAGCGCGATTCGAGCGGCAGCAGCAGTGACAGCGGGACGGCCAGCAAGCCCAGGCCGGTCAGCAGCGCCCAGGCCAGCGCCTTGCGCGCCCAGGCGTTGGCCACGAAGACGCGGTAGCGCAGGATTCCGTATACGAGGATCACCGGATAGGCCGGGAAGGCCAGCACCTGCCAGGGATACTGCGCGATGCCCAGCGCGGCGAACCCATAGCCCGAGATGCACATCAGCCCCCAGCCGCACGACAGTGCCACCGCGGCGATCTGGCGGCGATGGGCTGCAGACGTGCTGCGCCAGAACGCACGCGCCAGCAGCAGCAGCCCCCCTGCGGCCAGGCCCGCCCACACGAGGCTGGTGGTCCAGCCTATGCGGTTCGGAACCACCACCCACTGCACGCCCGTGAATGCCGGGAAATGCACGAACGTGCCGGGCGAGCGGTAGAGGGAAATCGCCACCGCTGCCGCCGCCGCCCCATAGGCGGCCGCCAGCAGGCCGCGCGAAGGGCGCCAGCCCGTGAAGAGCGCGCAGAAGTGCAGGAAGGCCGCGGACGTGAGGGGAACGGTGGCCAGCAGTGCCAGCGCCCACGGGGCCGATGCGATGCCGGCCCAGTTCGGCAGTTCATTGCCGACGATCCAGGTACCAACCCCCAGGAGGAACACGGCCAGCAGGCGCGCGCCCTCCACCTGGCGCGCCCAGACGAGAAGCGCCGCCGACAGCGCCAGCGTCTCCATCAGGGCCAGGGCGAGAACGGCATGGATGACCATCGCCGGACTGTAAACGCAGTGGACACCCCTGCCGGAGCGGCCTGTCCACTTCGTTGGCAGGTTGGCGGAAAAATCCTTTTGAATCAATGGTTTGCGAGCTGGTATGCGACGTGCAGACAGGCAGGGCATGGACATCGCCGCACCCCACCCCTCCGACACCGCACCGCGGCCAGCCGCCGCGCTCGATCTTTCGGCCCTGCTGGGGCCGGCCGGCTGGGCTCGCCTCGCCCCGGCCATCCGACGCCGCTTCGCCGCAGGCCACGCCGCCACTGTCTATGAGGGCGTGATGGACCTGCAGTGCTCGCCAGCCGGGCGCTGCTTTGCCTGGCTCGCAGCGTGCCTGCGCAGCCCGCTGTCGCCGCTGCGCCGGTCCGGCGTGCCCGTACAGGTCCGCGTGTATGGCGATGGGCAAGGCGGCGTGGTGTGGGAGCGGCATTTGCGCATTCCGGGTCGGCGCGTCCACGTCGTGCGTTCCACGAAGTCGGTCGGTACCGGCGGTGGGCTGCAGGAGCGCACCGATGGCGGCCTGTCGATGGCGCTGGACGTGCGCGAGGAGTCCGGGGCGCTGGTGTTCTCCAGCCGGCGCTACTTCCTCGCCGTGGGCCCGCTGCGCATCCCCATCCCGTCCGTGCTGACGCCCGGCACCTGCCGTGTAGAGCACCGCGACCTGGGCGCGGGGCTATTCGTTTTCACCCTGGAAATGCACCACCCGCTGTGGGGGTGCACCTTCCGCCAGACCGGCGTATTCGCCGACCCCGGGGAGCTTCTGCCATGACAGCCATCTTCATCATTCTTGCCGTGCAGGCCCTGATGGGTGCCTTCGACAACCTCTGGCACCACGAATGGCAGGCCCGCCTGCCGCAACGCGCCTCCGCGCGCCACGAACTTTTGCTGCATGCGCTGCGCGAAGCGATCTACGGATTGCTCTTCCTGGGGTTTGCCTGGGTGCGGTGGCAGGGCTGGTGGGTACTGCTGCCTTCGGCCCTGCTTGCTGTGGAGGTCGTCATCACGGCGGCGGACTTCCTGGAGGAAGACCGCAGCCGGCGCCTTCCGCCCGCCGAGCGCGTACTGCACACCCTGCTGGCCGTGAGCTATGGCGTCCTGGTGGGCGCGGTCGCTCCCATGTTCGCCGCACTGGCGGCGCTGCCCACCGGCGTGGCCGTCGAAGGGCACGGCGCGTGGTCCGTGTTCTTCACTCTGGGCGGGGCCGTGGTGCTGGCCTGGAGCCTGCGCAATGCGGTCGCCGTCGTCCGGCTGCGTGGCGTGGCGCAGGCCGATGCTGCACCTGCGGCGTCCCGGCACGGGCCTGCGGTACTGGTGGCCGGTGGCACTGGCTTCATCGGGTCCGCCCTGGTGCGCAGGCTGCAGCGGGAAGGCCGCCGCGTGATCGTCCATACGCGCGATCCGCTGCAGGCGCGGGCGGCTTTCGGGCCGGGCGTGTGGGCGGTGGACCGTCTGGACGATATCCCGCCGGAAACCGCCATCGACGCCGTCGTGAACCTGGCCGGTGCCCCCATCCTGGGCCTGCCGTGGACGCGCCGGCGTCGCGAGCGCCTGGTGGGCAGCCGCGTGGAGGCGGCGCAGGCGCTGCTCGCCCTCATGGGCCGCCTGGACCGGTGTCCCGATGTGCTCGTCAGCGCATCCGCCGTGGGCTTCTACGGCCTGCCGGAAGGCCGCGCGTTCCTTCGGGAGGACCAGGGGCCCGAGCCGGGCCGCTTCCAGTCGGACCTGTGCGTGCGCATCGAGCAGGAGGCTGCCAGGGCCGGCGCCCTGGGCATGCGCGTGGTCTGCCTGCGTTTGGGCATCGTGCTGGGGCCGGATGGAGGTGCCTATCCCGCACAGGCCCTCGCCGCGCGCTGGGGCCTGGGTGCGGTGCTGGGCCGCGGAAGCCAGCCGGTGCCGTGGATCCACCTCGACGATGCCGTGGGGCTCATCCTGCATGCCTGCGCGCAGCCCCGGTTGTCGGGCGCCGTGAACGCGGTCGCCCCGGCGGCACCGGACCAGCAGGCGTTCGCGCGGACCCTGGCGGCCTCCTTCGGCAGGACGGTGCGCATGCGCATCCCCGCATGGCCCCTGCACCTGGCGCTGGGCGAGATGTCGGAGTTGCTGCTGTGCGGGCAGCGGGTGCTGCCCGCGCGGGCCGCCGCGAGCGGCTATGCCTTCCGGCACCCCACCCTGGAAGGGGCGCTGGCATCGCTGGCCCAGCCCGGCGCGCAGTCGGATCCGATGTCGCGGCGGTTGCCCCATGTCAATGGTGCGGGCCGCGGTGCGAGCGGCCGGTCCGTGGCCCGAGAGGACAATGCCGGAACACCCCGGTCTTCCCCCGCCGCCAGATGATCCGCTCGTCCGTCCCCTTTCCACCCCTGTCTTCCGGCGCTCGCGCCGCCGACGCTTCCGTCCCCGGCCTGCGCAGCCCCGCCGCCGGCTTCGACCAGCCCTTCGAGATGCTGCACGCCTGCCACGAGCGCGTGCAGCGCACGCTGGGACTGCTGGAGCGACTGCGCGCCCACCTGCGCGCGCAGGGCTGCGACGCGCAGGCCCGCGAGGCCGCGCGCGACGTGCTGCGCTACTTCGACATCGCCGCGCCGCTGCACCACGAGGACGAGGAACTGCACGTCTTTCCGCCGCTGCTGGCGCAGGGGAGCACCCCGGTGGTGGACCTCGTGCGGCAGCTGCAGCGGGAGCATGGCGCCATGGCACGGCTGTGGTCGCAGGCACGCGTTCCGCTGGCCGCCGTGGCCCAGGGAGCGCCTGGCGCGGCGCCCCTGTCCCCGGAGCAGGAGCGGACGCTGGACGACTTCGCCAGCCTGTATGCCGGGCACATCGACCGCGAGGAAGCGGTGGCCTATCCGGCGGCTCAGGGGTTGCTGCAGGAGGCCTCGCTGGGTGGCATGGGGCAGGAGATGGCGCGGCGGCGGGGTGCCGCGTAGTCCAAAGCATTGTTCTCGCGCCCGGGACGCCGGCACGGCGTCACGCGCCGGATTCTCGACAGGCGGACCGGAATCCTTCGTGCGCGAGAGACAGGAACCCGGGGGGCACCGATGAGGTCAGCCAGACACCGTTCTCCACTTGGTGGAACATGTGCCCGCCCGCATGCAGGCGCTGCGCAGCGATCCGCAGGACCACGGGTTCGCCGTGGCGGCGGCCCACCTCGATGGCGGTCGCCTGATCGCTGGAGAGATGCACATGGTGGCGTCCTGACGGGACCAGGCCCTGTTCCTGAATACTGGGCAGGAAGCGCGTGGCTGTCCCGTGGAACAGCCATTCTGGAGGATGCGCTGCTTGCAATTGCCGCTGCACCTGCAAGGACGAATGGCCCTGGATGGCACGGATGAACAGTCCGTCTTCAGACACTTCGTACCGGCGCTTGGTGCCGGCATGGATTGCCTGCATCACGCAGCCCAGGTTCAGGAGGTGCCCGGCAGCCCGGCCCTGCTCGACCAGGCAGGAAATCCGTGCCCAGCCTTCAGGATCGAGTTGGAGTCCGATCGATTCGGGCTTGTGGCGCAGGATGAAGGCAAGCAGCTTGCTGGTGTTTTCCGTTTCGGAGTCCATGTCAGCTCCACTGGGGCAGTGAAAGATCAGTGCGCCACTGTTCGGCGTGGGCCAGCAAGCTGTCGCGCAGCCGCGAGGCGGCCGGGCCCAGCCGCTGCCCGTTGCGGTGGAAGACATGGTAGGTCAGAGGAGGATAGCCCTTGAGCGGAATGGCCACTGTCCCGCGTGGGGCCGGGCAGAAGGCATTGACGACCGCAAGCCCTACGCCCCATGCCGAGAGCTGCAGCATCAGGGCCCAGCTGTTGGTCTCCATCGCAACGTGCCATCGAATGCCCTTGGCTTCCAGCAACTGCCCTAGCAGTTCCCGGTGCGGGCGCCCTGCGTGCGGAACGACCAGGGGTTCGTCCCGCAGATCCTTGAGCGACACGAAGCGCTGCACAGCCAGGGGATGGCTGCGGGGCACGATGAGCACCTGGCCCACCGAGGTCAGCGGCTGGCTGTCGAAGGCGCACGACATCTCGCCGAGCGGTGCAACGCCCAACTGTGCTTCTCCGTGCTCCACTGCGGCAATGGTGCGCTCCCGGTCGCCTGCCAGCAGCTTCAGTGCCGTCGTTTTTGAGGATGAGCGGAAGCGGGTCAGGGCCTTTCCGATCAAGTGCAGATATGCACCGTCGCCCGCCACCAGCGACACCGTATCCGTGCCTGCGGAGCCCGACATGTCCTGCATGAAACGCTGGTTGAAGGCCAGCAGTTCCCTTGCATGGCGGGCCACCTCCAACCCCTCTGTAGTGAGCTTGAGCTGGCGCCCCTGCCTTACGTAGAGCGGCACGCGCAACTGCTCCCCCAGCTTTCTGAGCTTTGCGTGCAACGCGGGCTGGCTGATGTGCAACTGCCTCGCGGACTCGCTGAGGTTCAGCGTATCGGCGAAGACGGCGAAGGACTGCAGTGCGTCCAGGTGGGTCGTGGGAACCAGGGCCATCTATCCATTCTATGGATAGACCATAAGAACATAGTAGTTCCGGATGAATTCTCGATTTTTTAGCATTCGACCCATCGAATCACAGGATCTCTGAACATGGAATCGAATCTTTCATCTCCCAGGTTGGGCATCGACATCGGGCGCGTCATCATCGCGCCGGACGGTGCGGACGGCTCCGACACTTCTTTCATCGGAGGCTCGCTGGCAGATGCCCTGTCGACACCTCCTTACGAGGGCATGTTTGAATACGTGCCTGCGCTGGTGGATCGCTTCCAGGGCCGCGTCTGGCTGGTGTCCAAAGCGGGAACCCGCGTTCAGGAAAAGACGCTGCAGTGGTTGGCGCACCACCGCTTCCATGCACGCACGGGCATTTCCGAGGCGAACGTCCGGTTCTGCAAGCACCGGCCCGAGAAGGCGGACCATTGCCGAGACCTGGGCATCACGCATTTCATCGACGACCGTGAGGATGTGCTGCAGCACCTGGACGGCTTGGTAGCGCATCGCTTCCTGTTCGGGCCCCGGCGAGCCGGCGCAAGGGATCCGTCATTGAGGCTGGTGCGCACCTGGACGGCCGCGTCTCGGGAAGTCTTGGCGACACTGAATTGCAGTTGACGTGTTTCTGGTGTGAAGCGCATCCGCCCCATTGGATTCGGAAGTGCATGGTGCCTGTTTCTCTCTAAAAAGTTGCCCTTTTTCCCGTGCAAAGCATCGTGGGACGCTATGCAGTGCAGTTGCCGTTACTTATTGTTTCGATAGCGGTGGGTTCTGAAAATCCAGGGGTGCCGGGCTCTTCGTGTCCGGAGCGTCAACTGCCGGAATCCACCCATGATCTTCGCCCTTCGCGCGGTATTCAGAGTACCCGCCATCACTTCCCTTTGCGTCCTCTCGCTGTTCCACGCTGCCAGCGGTTGGGCGCGAGAGCCGATTCCCCTGTTGCTCCAGGCCAGCGAAGGCGAGCAGCTCACGCGGCGATGGGGCTATCCCATGACCATCAAGGTCGATCCCGTGACGGCGGGGGCGCGCGATTTTTCTGCCGGCACCGAAGACATCGCTCCCGGAAGGAAGATACCCCTGCACCGGCATCCGCACGTGGAGGAACTCGTCATCGTGCAGTCGGGCACCCTGCTCGCGCACGTCGGCGACCAGCACCGTGTTGTCGGGCCGGGGGGCATGGCCTACGCCCCGGCCGGAACCTGGATGGGTTTTGAAAACACCGGCAATACGACGGCGACCGTCATCTGGGTATTCCCCCGGCCGGGCTTCGAGGAATATGTCAGGGCCACGTCCGTGCCCGCCGGCGCTGCGGCCAAGCCCCTGGGGGGCGACGAACTCGCCGCCATCCGCCAGCGGTATCGCGGGCATATCGAGCTGGGCGGGGGCGATCTGGCTGCCTATCCCACCGAGGCATCGCCGCCCGCCATCGCCAATTCCGAACGTTCCAGGCCATGAGCGCCGCAGGCGTTTTCCACCGTATCGCGGCCTGAGGGCGTGCGACCTCCGCATTCTGCAAAAAAGGAGGGCTTTTCCATGCCCGAAAGAATATTGTCCAGCCAGGGGGCCCTCCTGGCTGAACCCGCCGCCTTGTCGCAGGGGCATGCCGGAGCGGGGATCCGCCCCGATGCGCGCCGCTGGCTGGCGCTCGCCGTGCTGCTCACCGGGGCCCTGTTGCCGCCACTGGATTTCTTCATCGTCAACGTCGCGCTGCCGGCCATGCGCACCGACCTGGCGGCCGATGCCGCCATGGCGCAGCTGGTCATTTCGGTATATGCCGTTGCCTATGCCGTCACGCTGATCCTGGGCGGCCGGCTCGGTGACCTGTACGGTCGCCGGCGCGTGTTCGTCTGCGGCATGCTGGGCTTCGGTGCGTCGTCGGTGCTGTGCGGGCTGGCCACGTCGCCGGAGGTGCTGGTGGCCGGTCGCCTGCTGCAGGGGCTGGCCGCTGCCGTGATGGCGCCGCAGCCGCTGGCGACCATCCATGCCCTGTTCCCCGCGCACGAAAAGAACCGCGCCCTGGGCCTGTACGGGGCCGTCTTCGGGCTCGCCGCCGTGGCCGGGCAGGGGCTGGGGGGCGCGCTGGTGGTGGCTGACTGGTTCAGCCTGGGCTGGCGCACCGTCTTCCTCGTCAACCTGCCTGTCGTCGCCCTGGCCGTGCCCGCAGCCCTGGCGCTGGTGCAGGAGAGCCGCTCGCCCCATGCCGTCCAGCTGGACGTGCGCGGCGCGCTCCTGCTGGCGGCCGGCCTGCTGGCGCTGCTGGTTCCCCTGATCGAGGGCCGCGAGCACGGGTGGCCCTGGTGGTGCTGGGGGCTGCTGGCATCGTGCGTGCCGCTGCTGCGGGCGTTCTGGCGCTTCGAGCAAAACCTGGAGCGTGCGGGGGGCGCGCCTTTGATCGCGCCGTCGCTGCTGGGCCAGCGGGGGCTGCGCTGCAGCCTGGCCGCCACGCTGTGCTTTTATTCCATCGCGCCGTTCTTCCTGATCTTCGCCATCTACCAGCAGGCGGGCCTGGGCCGCGGCCCTCTCGCCGCGGGGCTGGCGCTCATGCCGATGGGCGTGGGATTCCTGTGCGGCTCGCTGTGCAGCCGCAGGGCCGCCCTGCGGCTGGGCGCGGGAACGGCCGCCTTCGGCATCGTGGTGGAGCTGCTGGGCATGTTCGGGGCCTCGACCCTGGCCATTGCCCACCATGCCCCGTGGCTCGTGCTGCCGCTGTTCGCCATCGGCCTGGGCCAGGGCATGGCGATGCCTGCCCTGGTGCGCCTGAACATGGACCAGGTCGATGTCCGATGGGCAGGACTCTCCGCGGGCCTGGTCCATGCCACCCTGCAGGTCGGCGCGGCGATTTCCGTGGCCGTGATCGGGGGGCTGTTCTTCGTCCTGGCGCCCGAGGGGGCCGGAGCCCATGCGGTACAGGTCGGGTTCTCCGTCACCTCCGCGCTCATCGGCGCGTGCCTTGCCGCGGCGGCCTTGCTGGCAGGGAGTCTCCGGCCCGCGTCGGCCTGACTGCCTGCACCAATAAAAAAGCACCCGGCAAGGGTGCTTTGTCGATCCGGGGCGGCGGTGGCCGCTTCAGTGCACCACTACCGGGTTCTGCGCCAGCCCCACGTATCCGTCGAGCGTATCGTCCACCTCTTCCTGGGTGGGCGTGTCGCGCTGCCAGGCCAGGATCTGCTGCTGGAACATCTCGGCCCAGGATCCGTCGAGGTACACCTCCTTGCCGGAACGCTTGTCCACGATCTCGAAGCCGTGGCGCACCAGCTGGTGCACGGGCGGCGCGCCCGCGGGTGCCTCGGCGTCGCCGGTGTCGGGCTGCATGTGGACCACCACGAAGGAGTCGGAGTCGTAGAGCATGTGCATGGTGTTCCCCTGTCGGTCAAACAATCGTTTACTTGGGTCAGATGGCCACCCGGGCCCCGAAGTTCAAGACCCTCGGAAACCCGTCCTCGCATACGCCGTGCCAGCCCTCCCGGGCCGGAGCCCGGACGGCGCGCCCGAAGCGGATGCGTGAACCCAGTATTTCATGAAAAGCGCGGCCGTGCAGGCTGCGGGGCGAAGTCACGCCACCGTCCCACGAAGCTGTGGGCGAAACCGCACACCGCCCTGGCATGGGCGCCTGCCCGCACGCAGGGGGCGGCCATCCCGCTCATGGGCTGCTGCGGCCTGACAACTGCAGGTCCACGTAGTCGCCATTGCCCTTGCTGAGGCGGATGCGGGCGGGCAGGAAGCCCAGCGAGGGGGCCAGCCACAGCTCCGCCTTCTCGTCGGCATCGCGGCGCGGCAGGCGTTCGAGCTTCAGCGCCGGGGTGGGGCCTATCGGCAGGTCGAGCGTCTCGGTGCCGTCGATGGTGAAGGTCCAGCGGTCGGCGTTGCGGGCCCCCACGGTGGTGAAGGTGATGCGGGTGCCGTCGGGATAGCGTTCCGGCGCGGCCGCCAGCAGGGCGCCGAGCTGGATGAACACGCTCAGCCGGTCCTGCGCGCCCGCGGCGATGGCGGCCGGGGCGGAGCCCCCGCTGAAGGTGGCACGGCCCGCACCGAAGTCGAAATCCGCCGTCTGCTCCTTGCGGGCCTGGTCGCCGAAACGCCTGGGCTGCAGGCCCGCGGGCGTGACCACCCCGCTGCTGGTCTGCGAGCGCGAGCCGAGCAGGAAGGCCTTGGCCTCCTGCCGGGCCTCGTAGCCCGCATCGTCGTGGCGCCACACCAGCGTGGCGTTGGCCCGGTAGGCGAACTTCTTCACCTCCCCGCTCACGTCGAACGCCAGGCGCAGCGAGGGCGGCAGCTGCACGGGCGGCGGCTTGGCGCTGGCATCGATGGCGGGCCCGTTCGGCGGCAGGATCTCCACGCCCGCATTGCGGGTGTCGGCGGGATCGCTGGCGTCGGCGGCGGGCACCGCGGCTGCGGCCGCGGTGGCGCTGGAGGCCGAGGAGGAAGCCGCAGAAGAGGGCGCGCTGGCCAGGGCCGCGGCGGCCTGTGCGGCGTTCCGCGCCGCCTGGGCCGCGTCCGCTGCCGCTTCCGTAGGGGAAGCGGGGGCCTCCGCCATCGGCGGCGCGGACGGCGCCTCGCCCGCATCGGCAGGGGCAGGCGGGGTGGATGGCGCGGCCTCTTCGGCGGGCGGGGGAACGGGCGCGGGTGCTGGAGCCGGCGGCGCCGGGCGCGGCTTGCGGACCTTCGCCGGCCTGGGCGGTGGTGGTGGCGGTGGGGGCACGGCCGGCTGCGCCGCAGGCGGTTCCGGCGCGGTGGCGGGCTCCGGGGCCGGTGGAGCCGGCGGCGGCGACAGCATGCGTGTGTGGAAGGCCAGCGCTTCGGGCCGGCTCGCGTCCGCGCCGCCGGTCCAGCGCGGCAGGCCGAACAGCACGAGTGCATGCAGGGCGGCCACCAGGGCGGTGAGCGCCGCCAGGACGCGGCGCGGCATCAGCGGCGGCCCCCGCGGCGGCAGGCAGCGGCCACGCTCATGCCTGCCCGTAGCCCAGGTCGGCCGACAGCCGGCCCGCCATGGCGCGCAGTGGCGCATCGATGGCGCCGCCCCATTGCGGGTCGAAGGTGGCGACGGAGCCCAGCGTGGTGATGCCCAGGGCCAGGTGGCCGTCCGCATCGAACACCGGCGCGCAGAAGGCCACGATGCCCGGCAGCAGGGTGTCCACCACGCGCGCGGAGCCGCGCTGGCGCACTTCCTCCAGCATGGGTTGCAGGGCCTCGGGCGTGGCGGGAATGTCCTTGCGGCCGCGCCGGGCGGCTTCGGCCAGTTCCTCGGCGATGAGCCCGGCCGTCACGTCGGGCGCCAGGTGCGCGGCAAAGCAGCGGCCCGTGGCGGAGGACAGCAGCGGCATCACGTCGCCCAGCCGCAGATTGGCGGTCACCGACTGGTGCGATTCCTCCCAGTGGACGATGGTCGGCCCGCGGTTGCCCCAGACGGCCAGGGCCAGGGTCTGCTGGATGTCTTCCATGAGGGCCGGCAGGCGCTCGCGGGCGAGCCGTACCGGGTCCAGCCGGGCCAGGGAGGCCAGGCCCAGCTTCAGGGCCGCCGGGCCCAGGTCGTAGCGGGCGGTGCGCGGATCCTGCGCGACCAGGCCCATGCGCTGGAAGCTCACGAGGTAGCGGTGTGCCTTGGCGGCGCTCATGCCGGCGGCGGCGGCGAGGTCCTTGAGCATCAGCGGTCCCCGGCTGCGCGTCAGGCCCTCCAGCAGCGAGAAGCCCACCTCCACCGATTGAATGCCCGCCCTTTCCTTGTCCATCTGCAATAGAATTCCCGGAGTTTTGTTTAGTTAAATCAATTTAACCATTCGTAATTTGTGTCAGGCAGCGTACCGGCTCGCTGCGGAGACAACAAGGTCTGAGCCCCATGAAACTCGCCACCTACAAAGATGGTTCCCGCGACGGCCAGCTGGTCGTCGTTTCCCGCGACCTGGGCACGGCCCATTATGCGACCGGCATCGCGAGCCGCCTGCAGCAGGTGCTCGACGACTGGGGCTTCCTCGCCCCGCAGCTGCAGGACCTCTACGAGCAGCTCAACGCCGGCCGCGCGCCGCATGCCTTCCCCTTCGAGCCCGAGCGCTGCATGGCCCCGCTGCCGCGCGCCTACCAGTGGGCGGACGGCTCCGCCTACATCAACCACGTGGAGCTGGTGCGCAAGGCGCGCAACGCCGAAGTGCCCGAGAGCTTCTACACCGATCCGCTCATGTACCAGGGCGGCAGCGATGATTTCCTGGGCCCCTGCGACGATGTGGTGGTGCCCAGCGAGGCCATGGGCATCGATTTCGAGGCCGAGATCGCGGTGGTGACCGGCGACGTGAAGATGGGCGCCACGCCCGAGCAGGCCCTCGACGGCATCCGGCTGGTGATGCTGGCCAACGATGTCTCGCTGCGCAACCTGATCCCGGCCGAGCTGGCCAAGGGCTTCGGCTTCTTCCAGTCCAAGCCTGCCACCGCCTTCAGCCCCGTGGCCGTCACGCTGGACGAACTGGGCGACGCCTGGGAGGGGGGCCGCCTGCACCTCACGCTGCAGTCCACCTGGAACGGCCGCAAGGTCGGCATGTGCGACGCCGGCCCCGAGATGACCTTCCACTTCGGGCAGCTGATCGCCCACATCTGCAAGACCCGCAACGTGCGCGCCGGCTCCATCGTGGGCAGCGGCACGGTCAGCAACCGTGGCGTGGAGCAGAACGGCCGCATGGAGTGGCCCAGGGGCTACAGCTGCATCGCCGAGAAGCGCTGCATCGAGACCATCCAGGACGGCAAGCCCTCCACCGGGTTCATGCAATTCGGCGACACCATCCGCATCGAGATGAAGAACAAGGCCGGCCAGAGCCTTTTCGGCGCCATCGACCAGGCGATCGCCAGCCCCGCTGCCTGACGCCATGACGCTGCCCGCCGCCTTGCGCCGGCTGGCCGCCGCCGGGCTTCTCTGCCTGGCGCCGGCCGTGGTCCCGGCGCAGCCCGCTCCGGCGACCCTGCCATCGACCGTGCCCGCCGCCGTGCCGGCGTCTGCACCCGCTTCCGCATCGGCCTCCGCCGCCCGCCCCACCGCCTCCGCGCCCGCACCGGCCCATGCGGCCCGGCGGGCCGACTGCCCCCCGTTGCCGAAGCCGCTCGATCCCGCCGGCATTCCCCAGGCGCTGCAGAAGGCCCGCGACCGCGGGCTGCTGTGGCGCGTGGAAAAAGACGGACGCACCAGCTGGCTCTACGGCACGGTGCATGCCGCCCGGCGCGGCTGGATGCTGCCCGGCCCCACGGTGATGGCCGCCGTCCGCGCCAGCGACCGCGTGGCGCTGGAGATGGACCTGCTGGACCCCACCGTGATGCAGAAGCTGCAGGCCGCCCTGCGCAAGCCGGCGGACGCCCCGCCGCTGCCGCCTGAGCTGGAGCGCCGCCTGGCCGCGCAACGCGATGCTGCCTGCGCCGACCCCTCCATGCCGGAGATGCGGCCCGAGCTGCAGGTGTCCTCGCTGGTGGTGATGTCCGCTCGGCGCGAGGGCTTCGATCCGGCCTATGGCATCGACTTCGTGCTGGCCGGGCTGGCCCGCGGGCTGCACAAGCCCGTGGTGTCGCTGGAGTCCGTCGATCTGCAGGTGCAGACGCTGGCGTCCGACGACCCGAAGGAAACCGCCGCCGCCGTCGCCTCCGGGCTCGACCAGCTGGAAAACCATTCAGCGCGCGAGACCCTGACCACGCTCGCCACGGCCTGGTCCGACGGCCGCGCCAACCTGCTGGAAACCTACGGCCAGTGGTGCGGCTGCCAGCGCACCCCGGAAGAGCGCCAGGCCTTCGATCAGCTGGTGGTGGCGCGCAACCCGGGCATGGCGCGCGCCATCGTGGCCGAGCACCGCGCGGGCCACGCCGTGTTCGCGGCCGTGGGCGCACTGCACATGGTGGGCCCCGAGGGCCTGCCGACCCTGCTGGCCCGCGAGGGTTTCCGGGTCGAGCGCGTGGAATGGCCCGCGCGGCCCTGATTTTTAGCGAAGACAACAACAGGAGACAACATGCACCGCAGAACCCTGCTGGGGAGCGCCGCCGCCGCGGCCGCCCTGGCCGTACAGCCCTGGGCGCGCGCCCAGTCCGACTACCCCGCCCAGCCCATCCGCTGGGTCGTGCCGTACCCGCCCGGCGGCGGCACCGACGTGCTCGCCCGCACCGTGGCCGAGGCGTTGCGCACCCCGCTGGGCCAGCAGATCGTGGTGGACAACCGCCCCGGCGCCTCCACCAACATCGGCGCGCAGATCGTCGCCACCGCCAAGCCGGACGGCTACACGCTGATGTCGGCCGACAACGCCCTGCTGGCGTTCAACGAGCACCTGTTCAGCAAGCTGCCGTTCAGCCCCGACAAGGATTTCACCTACATCGGCGGCCTCTCGCGCTTCCCCCTCGCGCTGGTGGTGCATCCGGGCTTCGAGGCGCGCAACTTCCAGGAATTCATCGCGTACGCGCGCGCCAACCCCGGCAAGCTGAACTACGCATCGCCGGGCAATGGATCGCCCCACCACCTGGCGATGGAGATGTTCAAGAACCGCACCCAGACCTTCCTGACGCACATCCCCTACCGTGGCGCGGCCCCCGCGCTGCAGGACGTGATGGGTGGGCAGGTGCCGTGCATGTTCCTGGACCTGGCCGCCGGCCTGCCGGTGATCCAGTCGGGCAAGGTGCGTGCGCTCGCCATCGGCTCGGGCCGCCGCGCCGCCCGCCTGCCCCAGGTGCCCACGCTGGCCGAAGTGGGCGTGCCCGATGCCGAGGTCTATGCCTTCCAGGGCGTGCTCGGCCCGGCCGGCCTGCCGCCGGCCATCGTCGGCCGCCTGAACGGCGAGATCAACAAGGCCCTGGCCACGCCCACCGTGGTCCAGCGCATGCAGGATTTCGGTATGGAGGCGCTGCCCGGCACGCCCGAGCAGTTCCGCGCGATGGCGCGCGGCGAGGCGAAACGCTGGGGGCCGATCATCCAGGCAGCCGGCGTGAAGCTGGACTGACCGCCTGCGGCGCGATCGCCGAGCCATCGCCGGATCCGGCTTTTCTTGCCATACTGCTCCCGGGCGGCGCAGCTTGTTGCCGCCGCAGGAGCGTTGTCCATGTCGCTGGAAATCTGGTTCGCCTTCGTCGCCGCCTGCTCCGTGATGCTCGTCATCCCGGGGCCTACCATCCTCACCGTCATCAGCTATTCCATGGCGCACGGGCGCCGGGCCAACGTGCCGCTGGTGGCCGCCGTGGCGCTCGGCGATTCGACGGCGCTCGCCGTATCGCTGCTGGGGCTGGGCTCGCTGCTGGCCGCCTCGGCCTTCTGGTTCACCGTGGTCAAGTGGGCCGGCGGCCTCTACCTGCTCTACCTCGCCGCGAAGATGCTGCGCGCGGGCCTGCGCGCGCCCGGCGGTGCTGCCCCAGCCGACACCGCCGCGCCCAAGGCGCCCGGATCGCGCTGGCGGCTGTTCGCCAACACCTACCTGGTCACGGCCCTCAACCCCAAGGGCATCGTGTTCTTCGTCGCCTTCCTGCCCCAGTTCATCCGGCCCGGCGCGCCCATCACCCAGCAGCTCTGGATCCTGGCCGCCACCTTCGTCACCCTGGCTACGGTCAACGCCACGGCCTACGCGGTGTTCGCCAGCGCGGCCGGCCGGCTGCTGGCCTCGCCCCGAGCGCAGCGGCGCTTCCACCTGGCGGGTGGTTCGCTGCTGGGAGCAGCAGGCATCTGGGCACTGATGGCACGCCGCCCGGCCTGAGGGCCGGTGGCCGGGCGCGTGGAAACGCGCTGCTGTAGGCCGCCGCCGCGAACCGGGCCGTGCGGAGGGGCCGCGGTGGGAAATTGCGCTACGGTGCGGCGTTCGGTGCCTTGCCGGCACCTTCGTCCTTCCCCTCGACTTCCCTACGAAAGCGACACCCCATGGCCCGCATCCTGATGGTTCTCACGTCCCATGACCGCCTCGGCGACACCGGCAAGAAGACCGGCTTCTGGCTCGAGGAATTCGCCGCGCCGTACTACGTGTTCAAGGACGCGGGCGCGGAGATCACCCTCGCATCCCCCCAGGGCGGCCAGCCACCGCTGGATCCCAAGAGCGACGACGAGAGCGCCCAGACCGATGCCACGCGCCGCTTCAAGGCCGATGCCGGGGCGCAGCAGCAACTGGCCACCACCGTGCCGCTCGCCAGCGTGCGCGCCGGGGATTTCGACGCCGTGTTCTACCCTGGCGGCCACGGCCCGCTGTGGGACCTGGCCGAGGACGCGCAATCCATCGCGTTGATCGAAAAAACGTTTGCCGCGAAGAAACCGCTGGCCCTGGTCTGCCACGCACCTGGCGTGCTGCGCCACGCCAAGGCCCCGGGCGGTGAGCCGCTGGTCAAGGGCCGCAAGGTGACGGGCTTCACCAACAGCGAGGAAGAGGGCGTGCAGCTCACGCAGGTGGTGCCGTTCCTGGTGGAGGACATGCTCAAGGCCAACGGCGGCGAGTACGCCAAGGGCGCGGATTGGGCGCCGTTCGTGCTGACCGATGGGACGCTGGTGACGGGGCAGAATCCGGCGTCGTCGGAGCCGGCGGCGAAGGCGTTGCTGCAGTTGCTGGGGTGAACTTCACCATGGTGTGAACCGGCAGCGGGTGACTGCTACGGGTTCACACCCAGGGCGCCTGCGACCACGTGGAGCACCGCGAGGATGAGGGCGAGCGAATCGCCTTGAATCATCCATTGGATGCGAGCCATGTCTTCCAGTGCCGGAGGCAGATCCTTTGCGCCGCGCCCCTTGAGCGATTCCCGCTCCCAGCCCCGGCAGCATCAGTCCGAACACCATCCAGGCCCACGCCATAGGTAATCTCCGGAATGCTGGTTTGTGAGCGATGCTGGCGGCAAATGATGGCAGCCTGCCTGGGCCTCGAGAAAACTGCGCAATGTCGTCCAAAGCATCTTCAGGCTCATGGAGCGCCGCAGACACGAGGGCTTCGCACACGACGCCCGTGGCCTTGTCTGCCAATGCACGGCGCAGCGCCGCCTTGTCCTGGGGGATGGGATGGTAGTTTGCTTCAGCATTTTGCCGAGGCTGGCGCCAGCCATGGGCCCGAGGCAGGCGCTGGCCAGAATCAGTTGGCTTGACGCCGCCCCGGACGCCATTCACTCACGAGCACTGCCAGCACCACCAGCATCCCGCCCAACAATACCAACGGAGGAAGCCGCTCGCCGACAAGCCGGCCGATGGCGGCACCCCAGATCGGTTCACTGGCGTAAATGAGCGTGGCCCTGGTGGGAGATACCTCGCGTTGCGCCCAGTTCATCACCCACTGGATCAGTACGCTGGCCACGCCAAGGCCGCCCGCGCATGCCAGCCCAACCCACGAGAACGCCGGAATCCCCTCGTTCGCCGCAGGCATCGCCGCGAAAGCCAGCACGCTGGCGGTGACCAGCTGGACCACGGTCACCCGCCTGAGATCGACGTGCCCGGCGTACTTGCTGATCAGCACGATCTCCGCGGCGATGGCCAGCGCCCCCAGGAATGTGAGCAGCTCACCAGTCCCCGGCGCCAGGGTGTCCAGCCGATCCACGCCGCTCAGCAGGAGCAAGCCCGACAGGGCCAGGGCCACCCCGATCCACGCCATGGGATGGGGAACGCTGCGCATCACCAGCCACTGGAACAACGGAACCGCCGGCACATACAGCGCGGTGATGAAAGCCGACTGGCTGATGGTGATGAACTTCAACCCGCAGGTCTGCAGGCTGTAGCCCAGGAAGATGGCCATGCCGATGGCGCATCCGCCCCTCACTTCAAGCCAGGTCAGATGCCGCATGCATCCTCGAAAGACCAGCAGGCTGATGGCCCCCGCCACGGCGAAACGCAGCCCGACAAAGAATAGCGGGCCGCTGTGCGCCAGCCCGACGTGGATGATGAGGAACGCTGCGCCCCACACCATGGTGATGAGCAGCAAGGCCACTTCCTGGCGCCGCAGGGAGCATCGATGAGACAATGTGTGCAACATACTGCACATCATCATATGAGCAATATATTGCACAGTCAAACGACGGACGGAAACGTACTCGCCTTCGTGAGCGAGAACCTGCGCCGCCTGAGAACGGAGGCGGGCTTGAGCCAATTGGCACTCGCGGAAGCGGCGGGGTTGAGCCGCCGGATGATTTCCAGCCTGGAGGCCGGGGATACGAACATCAGCCTGGCCAGCCTGGATCGCCTGGCTGCGGCACTCGGCGTCGGGTTCGTTGCGCTGGTCAGTGATCCCTCGGCCAGGAGCCAGCGGGTCGATGCGCTGGCCTGGAAGGGAAAAAGCAAGGACAGCCGCGGCGTGCTCCTGGGCTATGTCCCCGCGACCCGGGAGGCGCAGCTGTGGTCATGGGCCCTGGCGCCTGGAGAGAGCTACCGCGGACAGGCCGACCCCGCCGGATGGCACGAGATGGTCTTCGTGGTGGCGGGCACGCTGACACTCCGGTTCGAACACGAGGTGGTCACGGTGGCTGCCGGGGACTACTGCATCTACAGCAGCGCCCAGAACTATGTGTGCCAGAACGCCGGGGCTGAGATGCTGCGGTTCGTGAAGAACGTGGTGTGCTGATGGGGCTGGCCGCAGCGCAGGAGGCCGCATCGGGTCAGGTCACGACGCTGGCCACCGCTGCATAGTGGCTCGCCGTTCCACCCAGCACAAACAGGTGCCAGACCCCATGCGCATGGCGATAGCCGGCGCGATTGACGTAGAAGACCGTGCCCACCGTGTAGAAGGCGGCGCCGGTGAGCAGCCACAGCAGCCCTCCAGCGTCGATCCGGGCCAGCAGCGGCACGGCGGCGACCACCATGGCCCAGCCCATGGCAACGTAGAGCGGCAGGGGCGGTGCCGGAGACGCGACGCCCAGTTCGCGCACCATGCCCAGCAAGGCGATGCTCCACACCGCCCCCAGGACGGCCCAGTCCCAGGCACCCCGCGCCGCGACCAGGGCGAAGGGCGTGTAGCTGCCGGCAATGAGCAGGTAGATGGCGCAGTGGTCCGCCCGTTGCCACCACAGCTTCGCCTGCCCATGAGCGCTGTGGAAGAAGGTGGATGCGGCATACAGTGCCACGCAGGACAGCGCGAAAACCAGCCCCCCGGCGATCTTGCCCGCGTCCCCGGTGGGCAGGCTGACGATGAGCATGAGGGGAACGCCTGGAACAGCCAGCGCGAACCCCAGCAGGTGGGTGCAGGTGTTGAATCGTTCGCCGGGGCGCATTCCGATGGAGCAGCGGTGGATTGGCGCCAGTGGATCAGCCGGGCGTGACATGGGGATGAAGAAAAGAGGGAGTTCTTCATCTCAACCGCCGATGAGTGATCCGCCGAACAGGCCACGCCGCCTCACCCATACAACAACCTCGCCGGCCACGTCACCAACACCGGAAATGCCACCATCAGGAACATCATCGCGAACTCCGCCAGCATGAGCGGCCAGACGCCGCGGATCACGTCGTCCATGCGGATGCGCGCCACGCCGGCCACGACGTTGAGCACGGTGCCCATCGGCGGCGTGACGAGGCCGGTGGAGTTGTTGGTGATGAACAGCACTCCAAAATAGATCGGGTTCTACCCTGGCGGCCACGGCCCGCTGTGGGACCTGGCCGAGGACGCGCAATCCATCGCGCTGATCGAGAAGACCTTCGCCGCGAAGTAGCCGCTGGCCCTGGTCTGCGACGTACCCGGCGTGCTGCGCCACGCCAAGGCGCCGGGCGGCGAGCCGCTGGTGACGGGCCGCAAGGTGACGGGCTTGACCAACAGCGAGGAAGAGTCGGTCCAGCTCACGCAGGTGGTGCCGTTCCTGGTGGAGGACATGCTCAAGGCGAACGGCGGGCTGTACGGGAAGGACTCGGACTTGGCGCCGTTCGTGCTGACGGAAGGGCAGTTGGTGACGAGGCAGAATCCGGCGTCGGCGGAGCCGGCGGCGAAGGCGCTGCTGCAGTTGCCGGGGTGAGGTTCGCCATAGAGTGAACTGGTTGAGCGTCCCGGACGGAAGCCGCGCTGTTCCCCATCTCAACCGAGGCGAGACTGGTGCAAACCATGCTGGTGGCACTTCGCATTGGACTACCACTTACTTGTGGAGTTCGAGCGCCATTTCGCCGCCGAAGGCATGTCAGACAAAGTCGGCCGAAAGGGCTGCCAAGTGCCGTCGCTCAAACGCTGCTGTGCCTGTAGGTCGGAGGATACAGAACACAAACAATGTAAAACCAGTTGATTCTTACAAACAGGATGTCAACATGTTAATCATAAACTTATCCCCAGATTTGGCTACACTGATCGCCTGGAGCCATCTTTTGTCAAGGCTGAACACAAATTTCTGTGGATAATTCTGTGTATAAGTTGGGAGCAAATTAAGCTTGCTGAATTTTTCTACTGACATTTAATGCGAGCATGAACGTGTGGAGGACGCATATGTCAATGGCATTTGAAGAGATCAGCCAAGTGGCTGCGAAGGGCGAGG
The DNA here is from genome assembly GCF_000687165.1 of Paracidovorax oryzae ATCC 19882. Lineage (GTDB taxonomy): Bacteria > Pseudomonadota > Gammaproteobacteria > Burkholderiales > Burkholderiaceae_C > Paracidovorax > Paracidovorax oryzae. The sequence goes on from NZ_JMKU01000002.1 coordinate 83,173, forward strand.
AGATCTACCGCCAGCGGTACCAAAAGGCGTTTGAGCGCCTGTACCCGAACCAGTTCGTGGCAATCGACGTGCTGTCGCAACAGGCATTCATCGGCGAGTACCCTGACGTTGCGATAGGAAAAGCCTTTGATGAGGTAGCACAACCTCACATCCACCTCGTGAAAATTGGCTGTGATAGCGCTTACAGCATGGGGTCGATGCTCACCTGATCCGGCATGCAAAAGCTGGTAGGTATAAAACGCAACAATCAGCTATGTGTTTCACTGAACATCGCCGGAACACAAGGACATCCGGCGGAGGTGGTGGTAGCTGTAGACACGGGCTTCAGTGGCTTCTTGTCCCTTCCTTTCTCTCTTGCTGAACCTCACGGGCTGGAGGCTGCAGGTTCGACCATGGCTACATTCGCCAATGGTTCTAGACAAGTGATGCCCCTGGCGCGCGTGAATGTTGGTTTCGCGACTTGCACCCGACCTGGCGTCGCTCTTGTGACGCAGAGCGACTCTCATCCGCTCATTGGGTTGGCTTTCCTAAGAGTGTTCGATCTAACGCTAGTTGCGACGCACGATAAGCTAGCGTTGACTACCGACCCTGAGCTCAAGCGATGGATTGGCGAGGCGTGAGATGGCATGGACGCTGGCTGCAACATCTTGCTGCGCTGGTTGGTGAATGTTTCCCCTCTGATGCGTGCTTGACTGCGCTCTACAAGCCCCGCGGCAACAACCGTGGGCTTCTTCCTTTGTACCTTGCCTCACATTGCCGCAGAGCAGCTACGATCCCAAGAAAAAGGAGGACGTAGGATGCACAGCGAAGGCAAGGCTAAGAGCCTGCAGCAGGAGATCAACCAATGGAAGTGGGGCGTCGCAGGGGCGGCACTGATCGCTGTGGTGGCGTACGCCGTATGGTTCGGATGGTGGAAGGCGCTGCCGCTTGCGGACGCGGCGGGCAGTTGGGGCGAGTTCGGTGACTTCCTCGGTGGCCTGCTCAATCCGCTCGTGGCCTTTGCTGCGTTCTACTGGCTAACCCGATCGGTGCAGCTCCAGAAAAAGGAGCTGGAAGACACCCGACTTGCGCTAGAAGCGTCTTCCGAGGCTCAGAAGCAGCAGGCTGAGCAGAGCCGAATCGCCGTTCGGTTGGATGCGTTGGTGGCAGCAAATGCGATGGCAGGCGACGATCTGATCGACCTTCAACAGCGACGGGATTCTCTGATGACTTATGCGAAGCGAGGTGATCTGAATAGCGGTTCAGTCGACGCAGCATTGGATCGAATCGCGTTGCTGGATCAGCAAATCGGAGAGCTCACAGGGACGCAGGTAAGGTGTCGTAAGGAGATAAGGGAAGTATTAAGGCGCTATCCGCTGCCCATCGCTACGGCGTCTGAGACTGCCGAAGCGTCCGTGACGCCGCCCTGATGGCCCCCTGGAGGGGCTTTATGTTGCGGGCTCCCGTATACCGGAATGCCCAGACGTGCGGCACGCCTCCCCAACTGCCGATCAGTGATCCGACGAGCAGTTGTTCCGTCTCATCCGTACAGCAACCTCGCCGGCCATGTCACCAGCACCGGAAACGCCACCATCAAGAACATCATCGCGAACTCGGCCAGCATGAATGGCCACACGCCGCGGATCACGTCGTCCATGCGGATGCGCGCGACCCCGGCCACCACGTTCAGCACCGTGCCCACCGGCGGCGTGACGAGGCCGATGGAGTTGTTGATGATGAACAGCACCCCGAAGTAGATCGGGTCGATGCCCGCGGCCTTGACCACGGGCATGAGCACGGGCGTCAGGATCAGGATGGTGGGCGTCATGTCCATGGCGGTGCCGACGACGATCACCAGCAGCATGATCATCGCCATCAGCAGGATGGGGCTGCCGATGAAGGGCTCCAGCAGCGTGACCACCTTGCCCGGCAGGTCGGCCACGGTGATGAGCCAGGCCGAGACCAGTGCGGCGGCCACCAGGAACATCACCACGCCGGTGGTGCGCGCGGCGGTGACGAAGACACCGTAGATCTGCGAGGGCTTGAGTTCGCGGTAGATGACCACGGCCACGAAGAGCGAGTACACCGCCGCGACCACGGCCGCCTCGGTGGGCGTGAAGACGCCGAAGCGCAGGCCTACCAGGATGATGAGCGGCAGCATCAGCGCCCAGCCGGCCTGGCGGAATGCGAGCCAGACTTCCTTGCGCGAGCGGCGCGGCGGCGGCACGACGTGTTCCTTGCGCACCTGCCACCACCAGGTGACCCAGAGGGATCCGGCGATGAGGATGCCGGGGAAGATGCCGGCCAGGAAGAGCTTGCTGATCGACAGGTTGGCGGCCACGCCGAAGATCACGAAGCCGATGGAGGGCGGGATGATGGGGCCGATCACGCCGGCCGCGGCGATCAGGCCGCCGGAGCGCGCCTTGTCGTGGCCGGCGGCCACCATCATCGGGACCAGCAGGGCCGAGAGCGCCGCCGCGTCGGCCACCGCCGAGCCCGACAGCGCCGACAGCACGCAGGCCGCGACGATGGCGACGTAGCCCAGCCCGCCGCGCACGTGGCCGACGAGGGTGAGCGCCAGATCGACGATGCGCTTGGAGAGGCCGCCGGTGTTCATGATCTCGCCGGCCAGCATGAAAAAGGGCACGGCCAGCAGCGGGAAGCTGTCGGCGCCGTTGATCAGGTTCTGCGCGAGGATCTGCGCGTCGAACATGTCGAGGTGCCACATGAGCGCCACGCCGCACAGCAGCAGCGAGAACGCGATCGGGATGCCGATCGCCATGGCGCCCAGCAGCGAGAGGAGGAAGACGGCGATGGTCATGGTGCGGGGCTCCTCAGCCGTTGTCTTTCTTGTTCGACGGGCCGGAGGCGGGAGATCCGGCCTGGGCGGCGGCCAGCCGGTCCTCTTCGGCCAGCCGTGCCTGCAGGGCGTCGAATTCCGCGGTCTCTTCCGAATCCTTGACCATGACCAGCGCATCGCCGCGCAGCTGGCCGCTCAGCACGCGCCAGAGGTCGTAGAGCAGAAAGACCGCGGCGGAGACGGCGAAGACCACGCCCGCGAAGTAGAAGTACCCCATCGACCAGCCGGTGGTGGGGGCGGTGACGTCCATGTTCAGCTGCGTCTGCGTCCAGCTGCCCGAGAAGACCAGCCAGCAGGCCCAGAGCATCAGCACCTGGCCGGTGACGACGCAGGCTTTCTTGCCCCAGTCCGGCAGGCGGCCGAGCAGCATGTCCACGCCCAGGTGGGCGTGGTCCTTCATGGCGACCACCGCGCCCAGGAAGGTGAGCCAGACGAAGAGCCAGCGCGATACTTCTTCCGACACGGTGATGCCGGTGTTGAAGGCGTAGCGCAGCACGACGTTGCCGAACACCATCACCACCATTACGGCCAGCGCGCCGGCCATGAGGAAGTCCAGCATCCGGCAATAGCGATCCATCCACCGCTTCATGGTCTTGTCTCCTTGATCGACGGTTGTCGATTCGCGTGTCGTTATGGTTTTGTGCGCGCTTCAGAGGCTACGGCCGTCCAGCAGGCCGCGCGCGGCCAGGTGGTTGATGAAGGCGCGCAGGCCGAACTGCCAGGGCGGCGCGGTCTCGCTGTGGGTGACGCGGTTGCGCAGCACGCCCAGCCGGGCGCTGCGGATGGTGACCTCGTCGCCCAGGTGGTGGGTGAAGCCGGCGCCGGGTTCGCCCCGGTCTTCGATGGGCGCGAAGAGCGTGCCCAGGAAGAGCATGAAACCGTCCGGGTACTGGTGCGCGGCCAGGGTCTGCGCGACGATGTCGGCCGGGTCGCGGCTGATGCTGGCCATGGTGTTGATGCCGCGCATCGTGAAGCCGTCGGTGCCGCGCACCTCCAGGTGCACCGTCTCGCGGCGCACGTCGTCCAGGCCGAAGCTGGCGTCGAACAGCCGGATGAAGGGGCCGATGGCGCAGGAGGCGTTGTTGTCCTTGGCCTTGCCGAGCAGCAGGGCGCTGCGGCCCTCGATGTCGCGCAGGTTGACGTCGTTGCCCAGCGTGGCGCCCACGATGTCGCCGCGGCCGTTCACGGCCAGCACCACCTCGGGCTCGGGGTTGTTCCAGGCCGAGTCGGCGCGGATGCCGATCTCCTGCCCGGTGCCGACGGAGGCCAGCACGGGCGCCTTGGTGAAGACTTCGGCGTCGGGGCCGATGCCGACCTCCAGGTACTGGGACCAGAGGCCCTGCTGCTGCAACAGGGCCTTCAGCGCCATCGCCTTGTCGGAGCCGGGTCGGATATCCGCCAGGTTCTCGCCGATCAGCGCCTGCACCTTGCCGCGCAGCTCCTGCGCGCGCGATGCGTCGCCGCGCGCCTGTTCCTCGATCACGCGTTCCACCATGCTGGCGGCGAAGGTCACGCCGGCGGCCTTGACCACCTGCAGGTCGCAGGGCGCGAGCAGGAAGGGCAGGGCGGCATCGCGGGTGCCGGGCCGGCTGTTGCCCAGCAGTTCATCCACCGCGCACAGGCGCTCGCCGGGGGCCTGGCGCGCGGCCTCGGCGGGCCGGGCGGCGTCGAGCAGGGTGCTCATGGTGGGGAAGGCGCGGCTGATGTCGAACACGCCTTCGGTGCGCAGCGCCACCACCGCGGGGCCGCCCTGCGGGCCGGGCGTCCAGGCCCGGGCCACCAGCGTGCCGGCCAGGCCGTCTTCGGGCAGCAGGTGGTTCTTGTCGTCGTCGTTCATGCTTCTCGTCCTCGAAATGGAATGCGCGGGCCGAAGGAACGGCCCCGGCGCTCAGTGGTTGTGGCGGGGCGTCTGCTCGGCGATGCGGCGGAACTGCAGCGCGAAATCCAGCGTGGCGCCGTCGGCCAGCTGGCCGGTTTTCTCGCGATAGAGCGCCTCCCAGGGCGAGCGGCTGGCGGGCACGGGGGGCGGAGGCAGTTCGCGGCGGCGGGCGATCTCCTCGGGCGGCACCAGCGCGTCGCAGCGGCCCTGTTTGAGGTCGATCAGGATCAGGTCGCCGGTCTGCAGCCAGGCGAGGCCCCCGCCCGCCGCGCTCTCGGGCGAGGCGTTGAGGATCGAGGGACTGTCGGCGGTGCCGGATTGCCGGCCGTCGCCCAGCGTGGGCAGGGCCCGGATGCCGCGCTGGATCAGTGCGTCGGGCGGCTGCATGTTGACCACCTCGGCCGAGCCGGGCCAGCCCAGCGGGCCGGCGCCGCGCATGACCAGGATGCAGTCCTCGTCGATGCCGAGCGCCGGATCGTTGATGCGCGCGTGGTAGTCCTCGGCACCGTCGAAGACGATGGCCCGGGCCGTGAACACGTCTTCGTGGCCCGGCCGGCAGAGGTAGCGCGCGCGGAAGGCCTCGGAGATCACCGAGGTTTTCATGATGCCGAAGTCGAACAGGTTGCCCGAGAGCACCAGGAAGCCGGCCTTGTCCATCAGCGGGTCGGCGAAAGGGCGGATCACCTCGCGGTCCGTCGCCTCGCGGCCCTGCAGGTTCTCGGCGATGCTGCGGCCGGTGACGCTGGCGCAGCCGCCGTGCAGCCGGCCGGCCTGCAGCAGTTCCCACATCACCGCGGGCACGCCGCCGGCGCGGAAGAAGCGCTCGCCCAGGTACTTGCCGGCGGGCTGCATGTTCACAAGCAGCGGCAGGTCGTAGGCGTGGTCCGTCCAGTCGCGCGGCTGCAGTTCGACGCCGGCATGGCGCGCCATGGCCTGGATGTGCACCTGCGCGTTGCTGGAGCCGCCCGCGCAGCTGACCACCGCCAGCGCGTTGAGGAAGCTCTCGCGGGTGAGCACGCGCGAGGGTCGCAGGTCTTCGTGCGCCATCTCGACGATGCGGCGGCCGGTGGCATAGGCCATCTGGCCGCGCTCGCGGTAGGGCGCGGGGATGGCGGCGCAGCCGGGCAGCGACAGGCCCAGCGCCTCGGCCACCGCATTCATCGTGGAGGCCGTGCCCATGGTGTTGCAGTGGCCGGCCGAGGGGGCGCTGTCGCAGGCGCGCTGCAGGAATTCTTCCTCGTCGATCTCGCCGGCGGCCAGCATGCGGCGGCTGCGCCAGATGACGGTGCCCGAGCCCACCAGTTCGTTGTCGTGCCAGCCGTCGAGCATCGGCCCGCCCGAGAGCACGATGGCGGGGATATCGACGGTGGAGGCGGCCATGATGCCGGCCGGCGTGGTCTTGTCGCAGCCGGTGGTCAGCACCACCGCGTCGATGGGGTAGCCGTAGAGGATCTCGACCAGGCCCAGGTAGGCGAGGTTGCGGTCCAGCGCGGCGGAGGGGCGGCGGCAGTTCTCGAAGATCGGGTGGACCGGGAATTCGATCGGGATGCCGCCCGCGTCGCGGATGCCGTCGCGCACCCGGCGGGCCAGTTCCAGGTGGATGCGGTTGCAGGGCGAGAGGTCGCTGCCGGTCTGGGCGATGCCGATGATCGGCCGGCCCGAGCGCAGCTCCTCGGGCGTGAGCCCGTAGTTCATGAAGCGCTCGAGGTAGAGCGCGGTCATGTCGGAGCGCGCCGGGTCGGCGAACCAGTCGCGCGAGCGGAAGCGGCGGCCTTCGCCTTCGGGTGGGGACATGTCGTTCTCGGTCACTTGCGACGGGCCTTTTCCAGCTCGGCCATCATTTCGCGGGTGGTGTCCTCGCCGAATTCCTTGCTGTACTTCGCGACCACGGGCTGGAGCTTGTCACGCAGTTTGGCCTGCTCCGCGGGTGGAAGTTCGGTGACCTGCATGCCGAGCTTCTTCAACTCGCCGAGCGCCTTGGCCTCCAGCGCACGGATGGCCTTGCGTTCGAACGCGGTGGCCTCCTTCGCGGCCTCCTGCACGATCTTCTGCTCTTCGGCAGACAGGCTGTCCCAGGCCTTCCTGGACATGAGGAGCACCCAGGTGCTGTAGATGTGGCGCGACAGCACCAGGTGCTTCTGCACTTCGTAGAACTTGCTGGTGAGGATGGTCGCGGTCGGGTTCTCCTGGCCGTCCACCGCTTTCTGTTCCATCGCCGAATAGAGTTCGGTGAAGGGCATGGGCGTGGCGTTGGCGCCCAGGGCGTTGAAACTGTCGATGAAGAGTTGGTTCTGGATCACCCGCAGCTTCAGCCCGGCGAAGTCTTCGGCCTTCTGGATCGGGCGGCGCGAGTTGGTGGTCTGGCGGAAGCCGTTCTCCCAGTAGCCCAGGCCGACCAGGCCCTTCTCGGGCAGTTTGGCGAGCAGCTTCTGGCCGAAGGCGCTGTCGAGCACCGCGTCGGCTTCCTCGCTGGTGTTGAAGGTGAGCGGCAGGTTGAGCACGCCGAAGTCCTTCACCACCGACACCAGGGTGGAGCTGTCGGGCACCGTCATCTCCAGCGTGCCGCCGCGCAGGGCGGAGATCATGGTGACGTCGTTGCCCAGCGTGCCGTTGGCGAAGAGCTTGGCGCGCATCTTGCCGCCGCTCCTGGCCGCCAGCACCTCGTCGAAGTGCCGCGAGGCCTGGGCCTGCGGATGGTCGTCGGTAATGCCGGTGCCGATCTTGAAGGTGCGCTCGCGCACCTGCGCCATGGCGGGCGTGGCCAGCACGGCGGCCAGGGCGGTGGCCAGCGCGAACGTCTTGAAAGCTGCGTGGAATTGCATGATGTCTTGTCTCCTGTGGATGTTCTTGGGGGGCGCGGGGGTGCAGACTAGGGGGCGGTGCCCGTGGCGTCCAATCAGTGTTTTTCCACGGGACATTCCTTCCAGTTATCGGTCACCCCAAAATGCCGGGCAAACCCTTATCCATCGCCACCGCCTGCAGCCGCCTGCGCGCCAGGCACCTGCAGTTCCTCGACATCCTGGGGCGGACGCGCAACCTGCGGCTCACGGCCGAGCAGATGCATGTGACGCAGCCGGCCGCCACGAAGATCCTGCTGGACCTGGAGGAAATCTTCGATGCGCGCCTGTTCGAGCGCCTGCCGCGCGAGATGCGGCCCACCGAGCTGGGCCTGTTCGCGCTGGGCTATGCCGCCTCCGCGCTGGCGGGCCAGGCGAAGTTCGTGGACGAATTCAATGCGCTCAAGCAGGGTGGCCACGGCCAGCTGTCCATCGGGGCGATTTCCGGCTCGGCCGCGCGGCTGCTGACCACGGCCATCGCCGAGATGCAGCGGCGCCGGCCGATGCTGGTGCTGAAGGTGCGCGAGCAGAGCAGCGACCAGCTCATCGCCTGGCTGGGCGAGCGCCGGATCGACCTGATGATCGGCCGCTTCACCGACGAGGCGCAGCAGGCGGACTTCCAGTACGAGCGCCTGTCCGGCGAGACGCTGCAGGTGGTGGGCGGGCCGCACCATCCGCTGCGCGGCATCCTGGGGCTGGAGGTGGGCCGCCTCGCGCACTGGCCCTGGCTGCTCTACCCGGAATCGACGGCGCTGCGCAAGGTGTCCGACGACATCTTCCGGGCCATCGGCATGACGCCGACCTCGGGCGTGATGGAGACGCAGTCTTTCCTGTTCGCGCTGGAATCGCTGCGCATCACCGACATGCTCTCGCTGCAGCCCAGCGCGCTGGCCGACCGGTACATCGCCAAAGGCCTGCTCGCCCCCATCCACGTGGATGTGCCCCGGGCGATGCCCGACTACGGCATGCTGGTGCGCCAGGGCGAGACACCGACACCGGCGGCGCAGGCGTTCATGGAGGTGCTGCGCGACGTGGCGGGCGGGAAGGTGGTGGCGGCCCGGCGGTAGGCACCGCAGGCGCCGGATGGTGCCTGGGTCAGTACGGCAGGATCCCCGGCAGCAGTTCCCGGTCCAGCCGCTGCCGCCACCACTTGAGCGCCTCGCCCATGTGGTCAGGCCGCCAGGCCAGGAAGAAGGGCTCTTCCGGGCGCGGCGTTTCCACTTCCAGTTCCACCAGGATGCCGGTCTCCAGTTCCGTGCGCACGCAGGCGCGGGGCACGAAGCCATGGCCCAGGCCCGCGGCCTGCGCGGCGATCTTGGCGTGCATGTGCGGCACGATGATGCGGCGCTGGCCCGACAGCAGGCCGATGGTGCGGTCGTTCGACGACCGTGCGCCGTCGCCCACCACCACGGCCGTGTGCTCCAGCAGGTCGCCCCGCGTGAGCGGGCGCTGGAGCCGGGCCAGCGGGTGCGTGGCCGTCACGCAGAACACGAACTGCAGCGTGCCCACCGGCACGGCCTTGTAGCCGCCGCCGGCCGGGCCCTCGCCGGCGGCCACCACGATGTCGGCGCGCCTCTCGCGCAGGGCTTCCCAGGTGCCCGTCATCACGTCGCAGCCGATGCGCAGCCGCGTGCCGCAGTTCAGGTCTTCGAAGGCGCAGATGTCCTGGTTGAAGGCATGCGTGGGAATCAGGGAATCGTGCACCAGCCGCACCTCGGATTCGAAGCCCGTGGCGATCTGCCGCATGCGCGATTCCAGCTGCCTGGCGCCGGCCAGCAGCCAGCGGCCCTCCTTGATCATTTCCTGCCCCGCGGGGGTGAGCGTCACGCGCGGGCCGTTGCGGGTGAACAGGGCAAAGCCCAGTTGCTCTTCCAGCCGGGCGATGGCGTACGAAATGGTGGACGGCACCTTGTGCAGCCGTTCGGAAGCCCCGGCGAACGAGCCGTGCCGGGCGATGGCGTCCACCAGTTCGATGGCTTCCAGGGAGAGTTTCAGCATGGTCGGGATGGCTTGATCTGGATCATCGAAATTATCGATGATGGAAGGCCAAACCTTTCAACCTGATGCGCATCAAGGCGCCGGATACTTCCTTCACCGCAGCACTGAATTCCCAGGAAAAACCCGGGGAAGGCCCTCCGGGGCGCAGTGTGAATTCCATCGATTGAAGAAGGACCGAAACCATGCTCGACATCCGCAAGGCCCAACACCGCGGCAACGCCAACCACGGCTGGCTGCATTCCCGCCATACGTTTTCGTTCGGCCACTACCGCGACGCGAACCAGCAGGGTTTCTCCGACCTGCTGGTCATCAACGACGACCGCGTGGCGCCTTCGAAGGGCTTCGGCACCCATGGCCACCGCGACATGGAAATCTTCTCCTATGTGCTCGAAGGCGCACTGGAGCACAAGGATTCGATGGGCACCGGCTCGGTGATCCGCCCTGGCGACGTGCAGATGATGAGCGCCGGCAGCGGCGTGCAGCACAGCGAGTTCAACCACTCGGCCGAAGAGCCGGTGCACTTCCTGCAGATCTGGATCGTGCCGAACAAGGTCGGTGTCCAGCCGCGCTACCAGCAGGTGCACTTCACCGAGGCGGACAAGCGCGGCCAGCTGCGCCAGATCATCTCGCCGGAGGGCACGGACGGATCGCTGGCCGTGCACCAGGACGCCCGTGTCTATGCCGGCCTGTTCGACGGGGACGAGTCTGCCGACCTGGCCGTGGGTGCCCACCGCAACGTCTATGTGCATGTGGCCCGCGGCAGCGTCGAGGTGAACGGCGAGCGGCTGGACGAAGGCGACGGCGCCCGCATCCGCAACGTCGGCGATCTGCACTTCGCCAAGGGCCAGGACGCCGAGGTGCTGGTGTTCGACCTGCGCCCCAACGAGCTGCCCATGATGCCCCATTGACCGGGCACGGCAGGTTCTTCCGTCGTTTCGTCCATTCCGCCATCCACCCACGTTCCAGGAGATTCCCATGCAAAACGCCAACGCTTCCGCCGCCCGTCCCGTCGCCGTCGCCCGCCCCGGAGCCCGCCTGCTCGACCCGCAGGACCACACGCTGATCATGATCGACTTCCAGTCGCAGATGGCCTTCGCCACGCACTCGATCGATCCGGTGCAGCTGCGCTCCAATGCCGCGCTGGTGGCGTCGGCCGCCGCCGGCTTCGGCGCCTCGACCATCCTCACCACGGTGGCCGAGAAGAGCTTCTCGGGCCCCATGTTCGATGAAGTGACCGCGCCGTTTCCCGGCCAGGCCCTGCTGGACCGCACGTCCATGAACACCTGGGAAGACGAGGCCGTGATCCGCCGCGTGAACGAGATCGGCAAGCCGCGCATCGTGCTGGCCGGCCTGTGGACCAGCGTGTGCATCGTGGGCCCGGCGCTGTCGGCGCTGGACCAGGGATTCGAGGTGTTCGTGATCGCCGATGCCTGCGGCGACATCTCGGTGGAGGCCCACAACCGCGCCATGGAGCGCATGGTGCAGGCCGGCGCGCAGCCCATCACCGCGCTGCAGTACCTGCTGGAGATGCAGCGCGACTGGGCGCGCGGCGAGACGTACGACATGACGACGGGCATCGCGAAGAAGTTCGGCGGCGGCTACGGCCTGGGCATCACCTACGCCAAGACCATGTTCAACGCCCACGAAGGCTGAAGGCAGGGCGCCCTGCCATCGTCAAACCCCTTTGAAGGTCCGCACACCATGACTCCATCCACCGCCACCCCCGACCTGATCCTGCGCAACGGCCGCTTCACCACGCTGGACCGCGCCAACCCGACGGCGAGCGCCGTCGCCATCGCCCAGGGACGCTTCACGCAGGTCGGCGGCGACCGCGAGGTGATGGCGCTGGCCGGGCCGCAGACGCGGGTGATCGACCTGGGCGGGCGCAGCGTGCTGCCGGGGCTGATCGACAACCACCTGCACATCATCCGCGGCGGGCTGAACTTCAACATGGAGTTGCGCTGGGACGGGGTGAAGAGCCTGGCCGATGCGATGGCGATGCTCAAGCGGCAGGTGGACGTGACGCCCGCGCCGCAGTGGGTGCGGGTGGTGGGCGGCTTCACCGAGCACCAGTTCGTGGAAAAGCGCCTGCCCACGCTGGCGGAGCTGAACGCGGTGGCGCCGGACACGCCGGTGTTCATCCTGCACCTGTACGACCGCGCGCTGCTCAACGGCGCCGCGTTGCGCGCCGTGGGCTACGGCCGCGACACGCCCGCGCCGCCCGGCGGCGAGATCGTGCGCGACAGCGCGGGCAACCCGACGGGCCTGCTGCTGGCCAAGCCGAATGCGGCCATCCTGTACGCCACGCTGGCCAAGGGGCCGAAGCTGCCGCACGAGTACCAGGTGAATTCCACGCGGCATTTCATGCGCGAGCTCAACCGCCTGGGCGTGACCGGCGCGATCGACGCGGGCGGCGGCATGCAGAACTATCCCGACGACTACGCGGTGATCCAGGAGCTGGCCGATGCCGATCAGCTCACGATCCGCCTGGCCTACAACCTGTTCACGCAGAAGGCCAAAGAGGAGAAGGCCGACTTCCTGCACTGGACGGCCACGTCCCAGTACAAGCAGGGCACGGATTACTTCCGCCACAACGGCGCGGGTGAGATGCTGGTGTTCTCTGCCGCGGATTTCGAGGATTTCCGGCAGCCGCGCCCCGAGCTGGCGCCGGAGATGGAGGGCGAACTGGAAGAGGTGGTGCGCATCCTGGCGCAGAACCGCTGGCCCTGGCGCATGCACGCCACCTACGACGAGACCATCGACCGCGCGCTCGATGTGTTCGAGAAGGTCAACCAGGACACGCCGCTGGCCGGCCTGAACTGGTTCTTCGACCACGCCGAGACCATCTCGGAGAAGTCCATCGACCGCATCGCGGCCCTGGGCGGCGGCGTGGCCGTGCAGCACCGCATGGCCTACCAGGGCGAGTATTTCGTGGAGCGCTACGGCGCGGCCGCGGCCGAGGCCACGCCGCCGGTCCGGCGCATGCTGGAGAAGGGCGTTCAAGTCTCCGCCGGCACCGATGCCACCCGCGTCGCGAGCTACAACCCCTGGGTGTCGCTGTCGTGGCTGGTGACCGGCAAGACGGTGGGCGGCCTGCAGATCACGCCGCAGCGCAACTGCCTGACCCGCGACCAGGCGCTGCGCATGTGGACCGAGAACGTCACCTGGTTCAGCAATGAGGTCGGCAAGAAGGGCCGCATCGAGGCGGGCCAGCTGGCGGACCTGGTCGTTCCCGACCGCGACTTCTTCGCCTGCGCCGAATCCGAGATCGCCGACACCACGGCCCTGCTCACCGTGGTGGGCGGCAAGGTGGTCTATGGCGCGGGTGATTTCGCCCGCTTCGACGAAGGCGCGCCGCCGCCGGCCATGCCCGACTGGTCGCCGGTGCGCACCTTCCGCGGCTACGGCGCATGGGGCGTGCAGGAGGGCGCGCCGCTGCAGGCGGTGATGCGCAACGCGGCGGCGAGCTGCGGCTGTGCCAGCAACTGCCACCTGCACGGCCACGCGCATGCCACGGCCTGGAGCAGCAAGCTGCCCGTGTCCGACCTGAAGGGCTTCTGGGGCGCGCTGGGCTGCGCCTGCTGGGCGGTGTGAGGTGGGCGGGATGCTGCATGCCGCGGCCGCCGCCTCCTGGGTGCAGCCGCTGGCCCTGCTGTGCCTGTGCGCGGCCTACCTGCAGGGCGGATGGGACAAGGCCCGCGACTTCCGCGGCGCGGTGGCCGAAATGCGCCGCTTCGGCCTGGCGCCGGCCGGGCCCATCGCCCTGGCCACCATCGCGCTGCAGTTCGGCGCACCGGCCCTGATCCTGTCGGGCTGGTACCGCTGGGCGGGGGCGCTGGCGCTGGCCGGTTTCACCGCCGCCGCGGCTTTTCTGGCGGACCGTTTCTGGACGCAGGCGCAGCCCGAGCGGCAGCGCAGCGCCAATGCATTCTTCGAACACTGGGGCCTGGTGGGCGGCATGCTGCTCGTCGCCTGGCACGACCTGGGAGGCCACCATGCCGGATAACCACACGACCGCCAAAGCATCGGGCAGCTTCGCGCCGCTCGCCATTCCCGTCTTCGCCGTGCTGTGGGCCGCCACGGTGCTGGGCAACATCGGCAGCTTCATGCGCGACGTGGCCAGCGCCTGGATGGTGACGGAGCTGTCCTCCAGCCCCGCGGCCGTGGCGCTGATCCAGACGGCGGCCACGCTGCCCGTCTTCCTGCTGGCGATTCCCGCGGGCGTGCTGTCCGACATCCTGGACCGCCGCCGCTTCCTGATCGGCGTGCAGGTGCTGCTGGGCGCCGTCAGCGGCACGCTGCTGGTGCTGGCCCACACGCAGGCGCTGACGGTGGAGTGGCTGGTGGCGCTCACCTTCGTGGGCGGCATCGGCGCGGCGCTGATGGGCCCGACCTGGCAGTCCATCGTGCCCGAGCTGGTGCCGCGCAGCGAGCTCAAGAGCGCCGTGGCGCTGAATTCGCTGGGCATCAACATCGCCCGCGCCATCGGGCCGGCCGCGGGGGGCCTGCTGCTGGCGAGCTTCGGCGCGGCGGCAGCCTACGGGCTCGACGTGCTGAGCTATGTGTTCGTGATCGCCGCGCTGCTGTGGTGGAAGCGCCCGCAGGCCGAGGCCTCGGCGCTGAACGAGCAGTTCTTCGGCGCCTTCCGGGCCGGCGTGCGCTATACCCGCGCCAGCCGCGAGCTGCAGGTGGTGTTGCTGCGCGCAGCGGTGTTCTTCCTGTTCGCCAGTTCCGTCTGGGCGCTGCTGCCGCTGGTGGCGCGCCGCATGCTGGGCGGCACGGCCGGCTTCTACGGCGTGATGCTGGGCGCCGTGGGGGCGGGCGCCATCCTGGGCGCGGTGCTGCTGCCGCAGTTGCGCAGGCGCCTGGACACCGACGGGCTGGTGCTGCTGGCCTCGGCCGTCACGGCGGTGGTGATGGGCGTGCTGGCCCTGGCGCCGCCGCAGTGGGCCGCCGTGGCGCTGATGCTGGTGCTGGGCCTGGGCTGGATCATCGCGCTGACCACGCTCAACGGCGTGGCCCAGGCGGTGCTGCCCAACTGGGTGCGGGGCCGCGGGCTGGCCATCTACCTGATGGTGTTCAACGGCGCCATGGCGCTGGGCAGCCTGGGCTGGGGCCTGGTGGCGGGCCGGCTGGGCCTGCCGGCCACGCTGCTGGCCGGGGCGGCCGGGCTGGTGGTGGTGTCGCTGGTCTTCCACCGCGTGAAGCTGCCCACGGGCGAAGCCGACCTGCAGCCGTCCAACCACTGGCCCGAGCCGCTGTTGGCCGAGCCCGTGGCGCATGACCGCGGCCCCGTGATGGTGCAGGTCGAATACCGCGTGCGGCGGCACGACCTGCCCGCCTTCCTGCAGGCCATGCAGCACGTGGCCCGCGAGCGCCGCCGCGACGGGGCCTATGCCTGGGGCGTGGCCGAGCACAGCGGGGAGCCGGGGCGGGTGATCGAGTGGTTCCTGGTCGAATCGTGGGCGGAGCATTTGCGGCAGCACCGCCGCGTCTCGCGGGCCGACGCCGACCAGCAGGCCGAGGCACGGCGCTTCCACATCGGGCCGGAGGCCCCGGTGGTGCACCACTTCCTGGCGCTGGACCCACGCCGTCCCGGTGCTCCGGTGCCGCAAGACCTGGCCACGGACGGGCACGGCCACGGCCATGCCGGCAGCGGCGGGGCGGGCTGACCGGTCTTGAGACGGAGCTGGACCTTTTCTTGCTTGCGGTTGCCCGGCCGTCCGGAAACACGGTCCGGAGCCGGGCGTGCAGTCCGGGGCCTGCGGATGTGTCGCCATTTGGTAACGACATAATCCGCCCGCCGAAAACTGTGCCCGCAGAGGCGGCGCTTCATGAATCCTTCACCCGAGCAGCGATTGAAACATGCAGAATCTGCCGTTTCCATCACATTGCCTTCATTTTTTTGTGACGCCCCCCGCCGATAGATTGCTGATCGCCCTGTCCGGGCGCCCGATGGTGCTGGACTGGGACGGGGCCAGGCCGCTCCAGTTCAAATACCGCAAGAGCACCGCCCTGCTGGGCTATCTGATCGGGCAGGCCCGGCGCGAGGTGCGGCGGGAACTGCTGGCGCAATGGCTGTGGCCCGATCTCGATACGCAGGCCGGGCGAGCCAACCTGCGGGTGGTGCTGGCCGACCTGCAGGCCCAGTGGCGGCAGCTGGCGCTGCCCGGGACGATCCGCGTGGAGCGCGACTGGATCATGTACCAGCCCGCTGCGGGGCTGTGTGCCGACCTGGAGATCCGCACGTCGCCGCACCTGCTCGACGCCATCGAGGGAGAGCTGCCCGCGGACTGGATCTTCGCCCTGCAGTCCGAGCCCGCCGACTGGCTGGCGGGGGCCGACGAGGGCGCGTCGGAGGAGTTCCGCGAGTGGCTCGGCGTGCAGCGCCAGCGGATGGAGGCGGTCCGCAGCGACCGGGAGGTGCCCGCCCCGGCGGCGGCCGCGCTGCCCGCCGTGCCGGCCGGCAGCGGGGCCGAGGGATGCGCCGATGTGGCCGCGATCACGCTGCTGCGCGTGCAACTGGCGGACGTGGATGCCAGCGACCGCCACCCCAGCACGCCCGAAATGGACGCCCTGGTCGATGCCCTGAAGGCGGAGGTGCAGCGCTTCGACGGCGTGGTGCTGGCGACCGACGATGCCGGCTGCACGCTGGGCTTCGGCGTGGACAGCCGCCACACCGGGCAGCGCTGGCAGGCGCTGCGCTGCGCGGCCGCTCTGGCGGCCATGATGCCCCCCGGCCGCGCTTTGAGCGCGGGCGCCACCCATGGCTGGGTGCTGCTGGACCGCGCGCCGCAGTGGCACGCCGTGGGCTGGCGCATGCGCCTGGCCGAGCGGCTGGCCCAGCGGGCCGAGCCGGGCGAAATCGTCTGCGACGAGAGCATGGCCGACATGGCGCCCAGCTTCGGGTGCCGGCCCCTGGGCACCCAGCGCTTTCGCGGCATGGGCCGTGAATTCACGCTTTTCGGCTGCCGGCTGGACCAGCGGGAAGCGCGGCTGCCACCCGGGGGTGATTTCGCCGGCAGCAGCTTTTTCGGGCGGCAGGCGCTCGTCGCCTCGCTGCTGCAGACCCTCCGGGCCCCTGCAGGCGCCGGTCCGCTGGCGGTCTGCCTGAGCGGCGAGCCGGGCGTCGGCAAGACGCGCACCGCGTGGGAGTGCGCCCGGTGCTGGCTGGAGCAGGGCGGCGTGGTGTGGATGGCGGCCCTGCCGGAAGGCGCCGGCACGCCGTGGCGCGCCCTGCACGACCTGCTGGCCGGCATGCTCGCGGGCCGCGACGATGCGGGCGGCGTGGATCTTCCGCCACCGGCACGGCAGGCGCTGATGGCCTTCCTGGAAACGCGCAACGTGGGCCGGCGACAGCGCGCCGACCTGGCCGACGGGCTGGGCCGGCTGCTGCCGGGCCAGGGCGCGGGGCCGGTGCTGGTCGTGGTGGACGACGCGCAATGGCTCGATCCCGCCTCGGCCGAATTTTTGCTGCCGCTGGCGCAGCAGCAGCCGCAACTGCGCTGGCTGCTGAACCGCCGTGCGGATACGCCCCAGCCGCTGCCCATCCCGGGCCTGCAGGAGATCGCGCTCGCCCCGCTGGACGACGACGCCGCGCGCGAGGTGCTGCGCAGCCTGCCGGACGGCCCGGGCCTCACGCCCGAAGCCGTGCGCGGGCGCGTCGCCAGCGCGCGCGGGCTGCCTCTGTACCTGCTGGCGGGGTCGATCCACCCGGACGGCGCCAGCCATTTCAACGAGTTCTGCCACGCCCTGCTCAACCGGCTGGGCCCGCTGCGCGAGGGCATGGAGGTGGCGGCCGTGCTGGGCATGCTGTTCTCGCGCGACGACCTGGCGCACCTGTGCGGCGAGGCCCTGGCGGCCGACGCCTTGGAAGGCGGCATCCGCGCGGGGCTTGTCGTTGCGCGGGGGCTGGGCCATGCGGCCTTCTTCCATGCGCGGCTGCGCGAATACGTGCTGTCGGCCATGCGGCCCGAACAGTTGCAGCGCCATGCCCGCCGAGCGGCCGGCCGCGCGGCGCAGCAGGGCCAGCATGCCCGCGCGGCAGGGCTGCTGGAGCAGGCCGGCGACCCCGCGGCCGCTGCCGAAGCCTGGTACCGCGCGGCGCGGCAGGCCGTGGCCGAGGACGACATGGCCGCCGCCTGCGACAGCTGCGCCCGCCTGGCGGCACTGGGGTACTTTCCCGGGCCGGCCGGCATCGAGGCGCGCATCCTGCACGGGCGCTGCCTGATCGCGCGCCACGGCTACGGCTCGGACCAGGCGCATGCGGTGGTGCAGGAGCTCGGCCGCATTCCGCTGCCCCCCTCGCTCGATCCGGAGCTGATGTTCGACATGCAGATGCTGGCCTATCTCGGGTCCAGCTCGCAGGGCTATGTCCATGGGCTGGACCATGCGCACCGGCTGCAGGCGATGGCCCGCAGCCCCGCGCAGCATTTCGCCGCCGCCTGGGCGATGGGCAACACGCTGTTCTGGCTGGGGCGCTTCGAGGAGGCGCGCGGCTGGTTCGAGGCCAACCGGCGCATGGGCCGGGCGCTGGAGCTGCACGAGCGCATGGCGCACCTCATGTCCGACCTGGCCGTGTTCTCTGGCGCCCAGCTGGCCTGGCTGCTGTGGTTCGTCGGCGAGGACGCCCTGTCGCGCGAGACCATCGAGCAGGCCCGGGCGGAGGCGCTGCAGTCGGCCACGCGGCAGGACCTGTGCATCGTCCAGTGCTTCCATGCCCTGGTGGCCTGGTGCCGCCGGGACCCGCCGGCCATGCTGGCGACGGCCGAAGTCGCCTGGACGGTGGCCGAGCTCGAGGGCCTGCAATTCTGGTACGGACTGGCCGGCATGCTGATCGTGCTGGCGCGGGCCCACGCCGGTCTGCCGGTGGATCTCGCGGCGGTGACCTCCGGCACGACGGCCCTGCAGGTCGGCTACCGGGCCGCAGCCACCACGGAGGCCTGGTTCGGCATCTCCGTGCTCTGCGCGACCGGCAACCCGTCCGGCGCGCTGGCCCTGGCCGAGCAGGCGCTGGCCGCCGCGCACCTGAGCGAACACCAGTATTGCTGCATGGACATCTGGCGGCTCAAGGCCGAGGCCCTGTCGGGGCTGGGCCGGCCGGAAGAGGCCGTGGCAGCGGGCCGGCAGGCGGCGGCGCTGGCCCGGCAGGCAGGAGCGCACGGGTGGCTCGCGCAATGGGGCGGCACGCTGCCCCCACCAAGCCGGCCCTGACCCGTACTTGTCGCCTGGCGATGCAAGGCCAGGCAATTGCAAGGGATTACGGCAAAACGCGGCTGTGGCCTACAAATAACACTTTGAAACTGTTCTAACGGTCTGCTAACGGTGCCCTCCTAGCATGCGACCCGTCCCGGCTTTTCGGGATGCCGATCCATCCCGACCAGAGGGTACGCATGTCTGCACACCTTATTTCCCGCCGCGCCGGCCGTGCCGCCCGTGCGGGCCTTCCCCATCGCCTCCAGCAGGGTTTCACCCTGGTGGAAATGGCCATCGTCCTGGCCGTCATCGGCCTGATCATCGGCGCCATCGCCATCGGCAAGGACGTCCAGCGCAACGCCGAGTACACCAAGATCAAAAACAAGTTCATCGACCAGTGGGAGCAGGCGTACAACGCCTACTACCAGCGCACAGGCGTGGTGCCGGGCGATTCGCAGACCGCGCCGCGGCTGATGGTCAATGGGGCGAACTATGCCGGTGCCTCGGGGGTGATGTCCGGTGGCGACATGTCGGGCGTGACGGCACCTGGAGCCATCTGCCACGGTGCGGCTGGTCCGAACATGACGCGGACCATGCAGGGCGCTGGCGCCGCCGAGGGGGTTGCCAATCCCTTCGACCTGCGCCTGCTGATGAACCAGGCCGGCGTGCGCATGCCGCCCGGCCGCGCGGAAGGGTCCGAAGACCGTTACGTATACCTCGACACCAACGGCAACCCGCAGGAAATCCAGGTCTGCTTCCAGTGGAACAGGCCCGGAAGCCCCGAGAACTCGGGCAACGTGATGGTGATCACGGGCCTCACGCCCGACCTGGCCCGCATGCTGGACCAGATGATCGACGGCAAGCCGGACGCGCAGGAAGGGCGATTCCGCCAGCAGGGCATCGGCAACGGCACGGCCAACACCGCCGGCGTGGAATGGGGCGCCAACAACACCTACCAGGATGGTGCGACGGGAGCGACCGCCACCGCCGCCGGCCGTACGCAGGACGAAGACCAGGTGATCCGCATGGTCGCCATCTACAAGATGAACCAGTGATGCACGCCACCGCCCGAGGACCCATCATGCGCCCCTGCCGCTCCCCGCTCGCCCGCCGCATCCAGCGCGGTTTCACGCTGGTCGAAATGGCCATCGTGCTGGCCGTCATCGGCCTGATCATCGGCGCCATCGCCATCGCCAAGGATGTGCAGCGCAACGCCGAATACCAGAAGATCGCCAACAAGTTCGCCTACCAGTGGAAGGCGGCCTACGACCAGTACTACCAGCGCAACGGCGGTGTGATCGGCGACTGCCAGCAGGCGCCGACCTACATGGTCAACGGCTCGGAAACCTCTTTCGGCGGTGCGGCCGCCGTGTGCAACCGCGCGGGCGGGGCCGCCAAGGCCGGCATTCCCGAGAACTTCACCAACACCGGCCTGAAGGTCTGCAACGGCCAGGGCTATGCCAAGGACCAGGTGGGCGATGGCGACGCAGCCCTCGCCACGCAGAACCTGCGCGAGCTGTTCAACCGCATCGGCGTGCGCATGCCGCCCGGCCGCGGCGAGGGGCAGGAAGACCGCTATCTGTACCAGGACAGCAACGGCAACGCGGCCGAGCTGCAGGTCTGCTTCCAGTGGAACCCGCCGGGCACCGCCAGCGGCGCCGGCAACGTGATGGTGCTGCGCGGGCTCACGCCCGACCTGGCCCGCTTCCTGGACCAGGTGATCGACGGCAAGCCGGACTCGCGCGAAGGCCGCTTCCGCATCCAGGGGCGCACGGCGCACGCCGCCGCGGGCGATGCCAATGCACCCGGCACCGCCTGGGAGGCCAACAACACGATCGCCAGCAAAATCCAGGCGCAGGACACCGCCACGGGCCCGGCCAATGCCGGTGCCGCCACCACGACGGGCCGCCAGTACGACGAGGACCGCGTGGTGCTGCTGACGGCCCACTGGATCATGGAAGAGTGAGCGTGCCGACGTCCAAGCGTGCGGCCCGCCTGGCCGCCCTGGCATGCGCCACGGTATTGCTGGCCGTGGGGGTCTGGGTGGCCCGCGACGGGCTCCAGCAGCTGGCCTTCGAGCGGCGCGAGGCCGCCACGGCGGCTGCGCGCGTGGGCGCCCTGCGCAACGCGATGCCCGAGGTGCTCAAGCGCGAGGAATACGCCCGCCTGGCCGTACAGGCGCGGCAGGCTGCCGCCCAACTGGGCTTCGATCCGGCGGGATGGGCCGAGCGGCGCATCAACCGCGGCGCCACGCCGGTATCGCGCACCGAGGCCGCGGAACTGCTGCGCCAGATGGGCTCGGGCGGCGGCGAGCGCTTCTTCGCGGCCGATAGCTTCGAGCTGGCGGTGCTGTCGCGCGAGGCCGGCCTTTTCACCCCGCCTGCCGCGGACGACAAGGGCTTCGTGCTCGCGGTCAACGGCACGCTGTATTTCCCCCTGGCGCCCAAGCCATGAGCATCGACAACATTCTCCTGGTGACCCGCGACGGGTGGCGGCAGCTGTCCGGCGGTGCGGTGTCCGACGTGGCGCCCTGGCCGGTGCTCGACGCACCCGCCATCGTGGTTACGGATTTCGAGGAAGCCCCGATGGGCAGCTACCGCTTCGACGGCGGCAAGCCGGCCTATGCCGCGGCCCTGGTCGAGAAGCGCGCCCGCGCGGAAGGGCTGACCGACGGCGCGGCGCACGTGGTCGTGCACCGCGTGGTGTCGGTGCGCGGCGGGCTGCAGACCTTCCACACGGTGGTGCCGCTGGAGTTCTGGCAGCGCATGCTGCAGTGGTCCGCGCAGCAGCGTGACCATTGCATTGTGCTGCCGCTGGGCGCGCTGCTGGCGGCTGGCGTGGGGCAGGGCCATGCACGGATGCTCCGGGCCGGGCGCACGCTGCATTTCTTCGGCGAGTCGAAGGCCGGGCTGCATTACCAGAGCACGAATGCGATGGGGCGCGGCACGGACGACCTGCAGGCCGCCGTGCGCGTGCTCTCGGGCCAGAGCCGGGCCGGCATCGCCAACGGGATCACGCACCCGGTGGAGTGGGGCAGCCTGTGGGCTGCCATGGCCGGTGAAGACGCGCAGACGGCGCAGCAGTGGACCGCGCTGTCGGACATCCCCGCCGAGCCGCTGCCGGCCGCCGCGGCGGGCACGGGCGCTTCGGTGCTCCCGGCGCTGGTGCGCCGCGCCGGCGCGCGCGCCGCGATCAATCCGCCGGTGGCGCGCATGGCCTGGTGGAGCGAGCGGCTCGTCGCGGGCGTGGCCACGCTGACCGGGGTGCTGGCCGTGGGCCTCGCGGGCCTGGGCATGGTGGTGCAGGGCGAGGCGCAGGCCACGCGGGCCAACGCGGCCGAGACCCGCCGCGAAGCCGCCGCGCTGGAGGCACGCATCGCCGCGGTCAACAAGGCGGAGGCGCCGCAGGATTTCGCGCCGGTCGCGGACATGGCCCGCAAGCTGGGCGACGGCGCGCGCTACGACCCCGTTGCCATGCTGGCGCTGCTGCGCGACTCGGCGGCCCCGGGCACCCGCATCCTGCGCGTGCGATTCGACAGCGGTGCCAGCGGAAGCGTGGCGCCGGGTTTCCAGGTCGATGGCGTGGCGGATTCCGGCGGCGTGGGCGCCATCGGCCGCCTGCTGACCAGCCTGCGCGCTGCCGGCTGGACGGCCCAGCCGGTGAATGCGCTGGACGCTGCTCCAGGCGCGTTCTCGTACCGCCTCACCGCGGTCCCCGGGCCGCGTGGTTGAAGAAGAAACGGCAATACCCCATGAAATATGCAGCGCTCCTGCTCAACGCCCTGGCGTTGATGCTTCTGGGCTGGGGGCTTTTCGCCCTGTACGGCCTGCTGACGCCGCGCGCGCCGGTGGCCCGCGTCCCGATGGTGGAGCTCGGCTCCCCGCCGCCCCGGGCGGCGACGGACCGCAGGCAGGTGGCCGCCACGCTGGACGCCATCGCGCAGATCAACCAGCGCATGCACACGCTGGCACCGGTATCGGACCGGCCGCTGGTCGCCGTGCCCGCGCTGGGCACGCCCGGCGCGGAAGGCCCCACGATGCCGCAACGTTCCGTCACGATGCTGATGCGGCAGGGCGACGGCTACGTGGCCATGGTCGATGACCGGCTGGTGCGCCAGGGCGATCGCCTCGACGGCGGCGGCCGGGTGCTGAAGATCGACCGCAGCCAGGTGGTGGTGCGCGAAACCAGCGGCCGCCAGACGCTGACGATTCCCGTGGACCGGCTGCGCGTGGGTACGCTGCGCTCGGCCGCCGCCCCCGACACCACGGCGGCACGCCGCCAGTTCAATGCGCCGGCCCGCGTGGGAGAGGCGCCATGAACCGCGGTGTCGTCGCCGGCCTGGCCGCGGGCGTGGCGCTGATCGCGGTCGCCGCCGCGCTGCTGGTGCGCAGCGACCCCGCTGCCGTGCAGGGGCCGCAGGCCACCGCGCCGGTGACCGCCATGCCCCCGGCGCAGCCCGGCGCCGGAGCCGCGCCGGTGGCCGTGCCGCCCGGTGCCTCCGTGCCGCCCGTGGCGGCCGATGGCGCCGGCCGTGTGCCGGCCGATCCGTCCGCGGCGCCGTGGCTCGGCTCCACCGGCGCACGGGCTTCCGCGCCCGGCGGCGCGCCGTCCATGGCGGCCGGCCGCGCGGGAGCACCGTCGCTGGACGACATCCAGAAGCGGCTCCAGGCCATGCTGGCCCAGCCGCAGCCGGACGTGCGCGAAGTCGATGCGGTGCTGGCCGACCTGCAGCGCAACCAGGGCAGCACCGTGGTGTCCGGCGTCGATCTGCAGGCGGTGCGCGACAACCTCGCGCGCAGTGAACGCATCCGGCAGATTTCGGTGGAGATGCAGGCGCTGGCGTCGAAGCCGGGGCCGGACGTGCCCGCGCAGCTGCAGTCCCGCATGGCGGAGATCCAGCGCCTGCAGGCCGGCATGACCGGCAATGTGGCGGTGCCCGCGGGAGCGGCACGGTGATGTGTCGCCCCGGCCGTGGACGGACCGCACGGCAGCGCGGCTTCTCGCTGGTCGAGCTGTCCATCGTCCTGCTCGCCCTGGGCGTGCTGGGATGGGCCGTGGCCGGCAGCTACGGCAATGCGGGAGCCGTGCGCGACCGCGACGGTGCCGTGCAGACGGCCGAGACGCTGCGCGAGGCGCTGCGCGCGTTCGCGCTGCGCAACGGCCGGCTGCCGTGTCCGGATTCCGGTGGCACAGGCTGGGAGGGCGATGCCTCCGGCGCCTGCGCCGATGGCGTGGAGGCCGGCTGGCTGCCCTACCGCACCCTCGGCCTGGACGTGCCGCAGGCTGCGCTGCGCGCGGCCTATGGCGTCTATCGCAACGAGGCCGCCACCGGGGGCGATGCGGACCTTGCCGTGGCCACCGAGCGCACGGGCGACGCGCCCGGCACGCCCGGCTACCGCAATGCCCGCGACCTGGTCGCGGGACTGGTGATCGCCGGCCGGCAGGCCGTGGCAACCACCCATGCCCGGCTGACCGGGGACGACGCCGGCGAAGGCGCCGTCGATTGTCGCAACAACGCCCGCTCGCACCCGGCCTTTTTCATCGTCGTGCCGCTCGAAGACCGCGACAACGACGGCAACCGCTTCGATGTGCCCCATGCCGCCGGAATCCCTTGCGCCTACAGCCCCGGCACCGCGCTGCGCAGCGACCGCGACGACGTGGTCGCCGCCGAATCCATGGCGGCGCTGGCCGGCTGGATCGGCGCGCGCGCCCCTTAGAAAAGATATGGAACCCGACATGCCTTCCCTGCCGCACCACTTCCGTCCCCGATGCGCGCTGCTGGCGCTCGCCGCCGCCGCGATGCTGGCCGGCTGCGCCAGCCCGCCCGCGCCGCGCAGCCTGCAGAGCCTGCGCCCCGCCGACCTGGAAACGCCGGACAGGCTGCGCGAGCAGATGGTGGCCGAGTCGCAGAAGCTGCTGGCCCACCAGCTGGCGCTGAACCAGCAGCTGCGCCAGGCGGCGCCCGCGCCGGAGATCGCGCCCGTGGCGCCGAAGTTCGATCCGCTGGAGGGCAAGGTCATCACGGTCGCCATGTCGCGCGCCACGATCAGCCAGATCCTGGCGGCCTTCGCCGACAGCGCGCGGATCAACCTGATCGTGGACCCGGCGGTGGTGCGCGCGGGCCAGCTCTCCGACATGTACCTGCGCGAAGTCTCCCTGCGCGAGGCGTTCACCGAGGTGCTGCGCTCCTACAACGTCGCGGGCGAGATCCAGGGCAACACGCTGCGCGTGACGCTCAACGAAGAGAAGTTCTTCAACCTGGACTTCCTCAACAGCAGCACCACGCTGGACCTGTCGTCGGGCGGCAACGTGTTCGGCAATTCGACGGGCGGCGCGGGCGGCGGCGCTTCCAACGCGCTGCGCGGCAACCTGGCGATCACCGGCACCGGCGGCGTGAAGGCCGACCCCTACCAGGAAGTCGAGAACAACCTGCGCGTCATCCTGGGCGAAGACATGCGCCGCCCCACGGCCCAGCCGTCCGCGCAGGCCCCCATTCCGGCCGCGCAGCCCGGCGCTGCGCCGGCCATGGCCCCCTTCAGCGCCGACCTGGCCGAAGGGGCGGGCACGGACGCGGGCTTCAGCGTCAACCGGCTGACCGGCACGCTCTACGTGAAGGCGCGGCCCGCCAAGATGCGCGCGGTGGAGAAGATGCTGGCCAAGGTGCAGGGCATGTTGCGCCAGCAGGTCTATATCGAGGCGCAGCTGATCGACGTGCAGCTGTCCGACAGCTATGAATTCGGCGTGGACTGGAGCATCCTGCGCGGGCGTCTCGCCTCGGGCTTCGGCACCTCGCCGATCTCCCTGTCGGGCGTCCAGGGTTCGCTGCCCAACACGGGGCCGGCCCTGGCGCGCACGGTGACGCTGCCGGCGGCGCTGATCGGCAGCCTGACCGGCCCCGCGCTGGGCGTGGGCTACCAGGGAAGCACGTCGAGCGTGGTGCTCAATGCCCTGCGGTCCTTCGGCAACCTGAAGGTGCTCTCCAACCCCAACGTGCAGGTGCGCAACGGCACGCCCGCGATGCTGTCGGTGGGCAACAGCATCCGCTACGTGTCGCGCTCGTCCTCGACGCAGGTCGTTCCCGGCGGCGGTGCCAGCACCACGACCTCGGACGTGCAGACCGACTCCGTCTTCTCCGGCGTCATGGTGGGCGTGCTGCCCTACATGCGCGAAGACGGCCGCATCGAGCTGCTGGTCAACCCGATGCAGAGCGAGGTGGACCCGGCCAGCCTGGCGCTGGTGCAGGTGAACTCCGACAACCGCGTGACGCTGCCGGTGGTGAGCTACAAGGGCCTGACGACCACCCTCAACGTGGGCGACGGCGACGTGGTGGTGGTGGGCGGCCTGATCGACCAGCGCACCACGGACCGCGACCGCGGCGCGCCCGGCCTGTCCGACGTGCCCGTGCTGGGCAAGCTGGTCGGCAACCAGTCCGACACCCATGCCAGCCGCGAACTGGTGATCGTGATGCGGGTGCGCAAGCTATGAGCCTCATCCACCAAGCCCTGCGGGACATGGACCCGCCCCTCGCGGCCGACGCGGCCGCGCTGGCACCCCGTGCCGCGCCGGCCCCCGCGCGCGGGCGCCGGGGCCCGCTGCTGGCGCTGGTGGCGGCCCTGGCCGTCGCGGGCGCGGGGCTGGCCGGCTGGCATGCGCTGCGCACGGGCCGGCCGCTGCCGGCTGCCGCGGCGCCCGCGGCCACGCCGCCGGCGGTCATCGCATCCGCCGTGGCGGCCCCGCTGCCACCGGCCCCTGCCGCATCGGCACAGGCACCCCTGCCATCCGCTTCCCCGGCACCCGCCGTGGCGGATGCGACCGCCGCGCCTGCGCTTGCGCCCGCGCCCGCGCCCGCTCACCAGGCCGATGCCGCGCCGGTCCTGAGGCCCGTGCCCGCCCGTGCTTCTGCCCAGGCATCCACCGAACGGCCGCGCGCCAGCCGTGCCGCGACGCCCCCGGCCCACCCAGCGCCGGTCCAGCCGGCGGCCGCACGGGTCGCCGTCCCGCCCGCCGCCCCGGCCTCTGCCCCGGCCGCCATGCCGGTCGAGCAGCGGTTCAATGCGTTCCTGCAGGCCATGCGGACGGGCGATCTGCCGGGTGCCGGCCAGCACCTCGCTGCGCTGCGGCGGGAGCTTCCGCCCGGCAGCGTGTCGCTGCTGCGCGCCGAGGGCTGGCATGCCCTGGCGGGCGGCGACGCGTCTGCCGCCGCGCGCATCTACCAGGACATCCTGGACCGCCTGCCCGGCGACGAGGAAGCCAGCATCAATCTCGCCAGCATCGAGGCGCGGCGCGACCGTGCGGAATCCGCGCGAAAAATCCTGGCCGATGCCGTGCGCCTGCATCCCGAATCGGAGAGCCTGAAGGCCGCCCTGGCGCGCTTCCAGGCGAAGTCCTGATGGCGCTCGCCGCACTCCATGCGCGGCTGGGTCTGGTCCGCAATCCATTCCCGCCCACGCCCGATGCCAGCGCGTACTTCTTCACCACGGCGCTGGAGGAGCAGTTCGTCGAGGTGATGCACTGCATCCAGGCGCGCAAGGGCTTCGTGCTGCTGACCGGCGAGGTCGGGCTGGGCAAGACCACCTTCGTGCGGCGCCTGCTCGACACCCTGCCTGAGGGCGAGGTGCGTTCCGCGCTGGTGTTCAACACCTTCCTGCAGCGCGAGTCGCTGCTGTCGGCCATCCTGCGCGACTTCGGGCTGGAGCCCTCGGGCGACATGGACGAGGCGCTCACGCGGCTCAACCGCTTCCTGCTGGACGAGCACCGCGCGGGCCGTACCTGCCTGCTGGTGATCGACGATGCGCAGAACCTGCAGCCCGCATCGCTGGAACTGGTGCGGCTGCTGTGCAACCTGGAGACCGGCCAGGAAAAGCTGCTGCAGATCGTGCTGTCGGGCCAGCCCGAGCTGGAGGCGATGCTCGACGGGCAGGACCTGCGCCAGCTCAAGAGCCGCATCGTCAAGCATGCGCGCCTGCGCGGCCTGGAGGCCGGCCAGGTGCTGCGCTATTTCGAGATGCGCGTCTCGGCCGCCGGGGCCGCGGGCCGCATCGCCCTGCAGCCCCGCGCCGCGCGGCAGCTGCACCGCGCCACGGGGGGCAACCTGCGCCGCATCCACCTGGTGCTGGACCGCTGCATGTACGGGCTGGCCGCGCAGGGCGGCGGCGCCATCGACGGCCGGCTGCTGCGCGCGGCCCTGGACGACCTGGACGGCGGCGGACAGCCGGCGGGCCGCCGTCCCGGCTGGCATGCGCTGCTGGCTCTCGGCGGCCTGGGAATGGCCGCCATCGGCGTCGGGGCGGCCTATGTGTGGCCGGTGGAGCCTGCGCCCGCGGCACCGGCTGCCGTGGTGGCTCGCCCGTCCGCCGCGGCCCCCGTGCGAGCTGCCGCAGAGCCATCGCAGGCATCGCCGGCATCGCCGGCACCGGACGCGGGCGCACGGCCCGCCGCCAGCGTGCCCTCGGCCACCCTGGACGAGCCCTCCGCGCCCCCGGTGGCAGCGTCTTCGGCCCCCGCGTCTGCGCCCCTGCCGGCCGCGCCTGCCGTGTCTTCCATGCCTTCCGCCGTGCAGGCCACTGCGGAGGCCGGCCCGGGCCAGGACGAGCAGCGCTGCCTGGCGCGCATCGCGGCTGAGTCGCAGAGCCGGCCCATGGTGCGCCGCCTGCTTCCCGCCGCGGCGGCCGGCCGCCTGCAGCCGTCGGAAGGCCTGTGCCTGTTCGACCGCGACGGGCAGCACTGGGCCTTCTGGCGCGACACGCTGGACCGCTCCGCCTACGTTCCCACGCCGCTGGCCACGCCTGCCGGCACCGCGCTGCAGAAGGCGCTGGTGCGCCAGGGCGTGTTCGACGCGGCCCGGGTGGACGGCTTCTACGGCCCGCAGACCGTGGCGGCGCTCGCCGCCTTCCAGGGACGGATGGGCCTGCCGGCCACCGCCGTTCCCGACGAATTGACCTACATGCTCCTGGAGAAGATGAATGCAGCCCCCGCTTCCGGCGCCCGCGTTGAGTGAAGGCCTGCTGTCCCCCGACAGCGGCACGGCGCTGCTGATCGGCGAGCAGCTGATCGCCGACGGCGTGGTGACGCCGGTGGTGATCGAGTACGCGCTGCACAAGCAGAAGATCGAAGGCGTTCCGCTGGGCCGGCTGCTGATGGAGCTGGGCTTCGCCAGCGGCAAGGAGATCGCGCGCTACCTGTCGCGCCAGCGCGGCATCCCGTTCGTGAACATCGCCGACCTGCCCGCTCCGGACCCCGACGTGGCAGCGGCCTTCAACCGCAACGTGTGCCTGACCCACGCCTTCCTCCCGCTGCGCCGTGACGGGGATGTGGTGGAGGTGGTGCTGGGCGATGCCGTTCCCGGCGCTGTGGCCGACGTGGTGGACCGCCGCACCGGCATGGGCGTGCGCTTCCTGCAGGGCGAGTTCGACAAGGTGGCGCGCGCCACCCAGCAGCACTACTACTTCGCGGAGAACCCCGCGGACAAGCTGATCGCCAGCGAGGTGCGCCGGCTCGCCGCCGACGTGGACCGCGCCTACAGCCCGGCCCGGCTGCTCGACTACGTGCTGCACCTGGGCGTGCGCGAGCGCGCCACCGACATCCACATCGCCCCCACGGCGCACAGCAGCACGGTGCTGATGCGCATCGACGGCGTGATGCGCCCGATGTTCGCGCTCTCGCGCGCGCTCGACCGGCTGGTGAGCTTCGTCAAGCTGCAGGCCGAGATGGACGCCAGCGAGCAGCGCCTGCCGCAGGACGGCAGCTTCACCGCCACGGTGCTCGAGGCCGCCTACACGGTGCGCGTCTCCACGCTCATCTCCGAGCAGGGCGAGCGCATGGTCATGCGCCTGCTGCCCGAGCGCGGCGACCTCGACAAGCTCGAGGACCTGGGCTTCCTGCCCGAGGACGTGCAGCGCATGGCCCGCGTGTTCGCGCGCCCGCACGGCCTGATCCTGATCACCGGCCCGACCGGCTCGGGCAAGAGCACCACGCTGCATGCCGCGCTGCGCATGCAGCCGGTGGTGGAGCGCAACGTGGTCACCGTGGAAGACCCGGTGGAATACCGCGTGCCCGTGGCCTGCCAGACCGAGGTCAACCGGCGCGCCGGCTACGACTTCTCCACCGCGATGCGGCACTTCCTGCGGCACGATCCGGACATCATCCTGGTGGGTGAAATCCGCGACGGAGAAACCGCGCGCGCCGCGCTGGATGCCTCGTCCACCGGCCACCTGGTGCTGTCCACGCTGCACGTGGGCGGCATCTTCGGCGTGGTGCCACGGCTCAAGCTGCTGGGCGTGGATGCCGACACCATCGCCGAGAACCTGGTGGCCGTCATCAACCAGCGGCTGGTGCGCCGCATCTGCCCCGACTGCCGCACCGAGCGCGACGCGACCGAAGAGGAACAGCGCTGGCTGGGCCAACCCACCGCGCGGCTCTTCCACGGCGCGGGCTGCAGGCATTGCCGCGGCACGGGATTCCTGGAGCGCCTGCCGGTCTATGAAATGCTGATCGTGCAGCGCGAACTGGCCGATGCGATCGCGGCCGATGCCCCGCGCGGCGTGCTGCGGGAGATCGCCGAGCGCGGCGGCCTGCGGCCCATCCTGGACCTCTCGCGCCACCGCGTGCTGGCCGGCGAGACCACGGTCGAAGAGATCGAGCGCGCCGTCGGCGGCCATTGAAGCGGATTCCCATGAGCCAGATGCGCCTCTACTACTACCGCGTGCTGCTGCCGCACGGCGCCCTCAAGCAGGGCCTGCTGCAGCTCATGGTGGAGCGGGACCACTCCGCGCGGCTGCGGATCGAGCAGGAGACCGAGGGCACCGTGCTCACGCTGCGGCGCCTGCCGGGCTGGATGCTCGATGCCGGCAGCGTGCTGCGCCGCGTGGGCGGGCGGGGCCTGCGCATGGAAGACCTGGCCGGCCTGCTGCGCGACCTGAGCCTGATGCTGGCCGCCGGCGTGCCCGCCATCGAGGCGCTGCGCACGCTGGTGGAGGAGGGCGGCCAGACCGGACAGCACGCGGCCGGGCGCGTCGCCAAGCGGCTCGCCGACGACCTGATGAGCGGCATACCGATGGCGGCGGCGTTCGAGCGCCAGCCCGACGTGTTCCCCGAAACCGTGCGCAACCTCGTGGCCATCGGCGACCAGTCCGGCACGCTCGACCGCATGCTGGCCGAAGCAGCGGAGCACGTGGAGCGGATGGTCTCGATCCGGCGCGACATCCGCACGGCGATGATCTACCCGATCTTCGTGTTCGCGACGATCTTCGCGGTGGCCGCGTTCTGGGTCTATTACGTCGTGCCCAACATGGCGCGGCTCTTCCGCCAGCTCAACGCCAAGCTGCCCCCGATCACCGAGGGGCTGGTGCGCTTTTCCGACGCGCTGGCGGAGCATGCCCTGGTGGCCGCGCTGCTGGTGGTGGTACTGGCGGCGGCGACCGCCTATGTCTTCGTGCGGGTGCCACGCGCCAAGGTGGTGCTGCACGAGGTGCTGCACCGGCTGCCGATCACCCGGGTGCTGATGACCGCGTCCGGCATGGCGCACCTCACCGAGCACCTGGCCATCCTCGTGCGCGCCGGGCTGGAGTTCGTGTCCTGCCTCGACATCCTGGAGCGCTCCACGCGCGACCGATACTACCGCCACCGGCTGCGCCGCGTGCGCGAGGCCGTGGCACGGGGGGAGCGCATTTCCCTGGCCATGCGCCGCGTGGGCGGCTTCCCGGCCATGGCCGTGCGGATGATCGCGGTGGGCGAGGAGTCCGGCAGCCTGGACCAGCAGCTCACCCACCTGGCGGTGGAATACCGCAAGCGGCTGGACACGCTCATCAAGTCGCTCTCGGAAATCATCAAGCCTGCCATCATCCTGGTGGCCGGCGGGCTGTTCCTGTTCCTCATCGTGGCGCTGCTGCTGCCGGTCTATGACCTGGTCCAGCAGTCGGTGCAGCAATCGCTGGGAGCCCGCTGATGGGCCAGTCCCGCCGCCTGCGCCGCCATCCCGGCACCGCACCGGGCCGCCGCCAGCGCGGCCTGGGCCTGCTGGAGGCCATGCTGCTGCTCCTGGTGGTGGCGGGTGCGCTCGTGGCGGGCGCGATCGCGATCAAGTCCCGGCAGGCCTCGATCGCCGCCGAGGACGAGATGGCGGCGCTGGCCCAGGCCGACCGCTTCCTGGCCAGCTTCGTGGCGGCATACAACCGCCTGCCCTGCCCGGCGACGGGCGACACCGGCCTCGAGGACTGTGCCTCCCTCGCGCAGAAGGGTCGGCTGCCCTACCGCACCCTCGGCCTGGAGGGATCGATGGCCGCGGCCGGCATCGGCCAGCTGGGCTACGAGGTGCAGCGCAGCGCGGTCGATCTGGCCCGGGCAGCGAGCGGCAACAACGACTTCGAGCCCATCGCCTTCGGCGGTGACACCTACAACGCCCGCCGCGCGCTGGGCAACCCGGGCACGACCGCCGACTTCTGCCAGACCCTGGCCAAGGGGGCCGCGGCCTCCGTGCAGCCTGCGCAGGCCCGCGTGGGGCCGGCTTCCGGCGGCTATCCCGTGGCGTATGCGCTGGCCCACCCGGGCCGCAAGGACGCCGATGGCGACGGCCAGCTCTTCGACGGTCTCAATGCCGGCACGACCGCCGCGATGGAACTGCCCAACGCCGGCTCCGTCCTGGGCAGCTACGACGACCGGGTGGTCGCGCGCACCTATGCCGGCCTGGGCCGCATGCTGGACTGCGACCGCCTGATCGCCTCGCTCAACGTCATGTCCCTTGCCACCGAGGTCGTGGAGGAGGTGGACTCCCAGCGCTCCAACGGCCTGGCGGTGGCGGCGGTCATCACCTCCGTCAACGGTGTGAAGGCCATTGTCAGCGGCATCAAGATCGCCGTCTCCGCGGGCACCATGGCGACAGCCTCGGGCTACATGGCCACGGCCAGCAGCCTGCTGGCCACCGCGATCGCGACCTGCGTGTTCCTCGTCGGATGTGCGGAGATCCCCCACGCTGCGGCATCGGTCGCCGCGGCCGGCGTGGCGATCGCGGCATCGGCCGTGGCGATCGGGCTCAATGCCGCCGCGCTCGCCTCCTCGCTGGTGGCCTTCGGCATCGGCGTGGCCGCGACGGTCCAGGCCGGCCAGGCCCAGACCGTGACCATGGACATCTCCGCCTCGGTCACTGCCGCGAAGGGGACCTGGGACAAGGCCACGGCCACGCGCGTGAAGGCGCTGGCGGACCTGGGCACGGCGCAGTCGCAACTGGCCACGGCCACCAGCGAGCGCGACGCGGCCAACTCGGCGCTCTACACCGAGGCCCACAACGTCATCACCGAGGCGAACAACAAGGGCTCCCCCAACAAGGGAACCACCAGCATCACCGCCTTCGATGCCGATCTCGCCGCCGTCCGGGACAAGGCCGATGCGTGGATCCTGGCCCTGCAGAACTACAACAACGCCGTGGATGCCCTCAAGCAGGCGGAGCAGACGTCGGCCGGCTCCAACACGACCACCACGCAGAACGACGCGGCCATCGCGGCGCTGCAGGCGCAGATCGACGCGGAGACCGACCCGGCCAGGAAGGCGGAACTGCAGAAGGCCCTGGATACCCTGCGCGCACAGGGCAGCACCAGCAACAACGCCGCCCAGATCCAGCGCCTGCGCCAGCAGATGGACGGGCTGAGCACCGAGATCGCCAACCTGGACACCCAGATCGCCGCCGAAACCGATCCGGACGCACGCGCCGCGCTGCAGCAGCGCCGCGCCACGCTCCAGGCGCAGAAGGACGACCTCGGCACCCAGCTCGCTAGCCTCTCCCTCACGGTGGCTTCGGCCCAGGCCAACAAGGACGCGGCGCAGGCCGCGCTCTCCGCGGCCAGGACCGCGCTCGACTCCGCGCGGGACAGTGCCGCCGACAAGTTCAAGGCACTGCCCTACGTGGTGCGGGAATGCACCACGCAGATCGTGGACAAGAAGGAAGTCCAGACCTGCAAGGACGTGAACTACACCTTCAATGGCCGCCAGCGCGTGCTCGACAAGCTCAATGCGCTCTACGACACCAGCAACGGCAAGTACTTCATCTGGTGGACCCGCAACGAGAACGTCAAGTCCGCGCAGCAGGTTTACGACCGCAGCGTGAGCCAGGAGGCCAGCGCCAAATCCCAGTACGAACAACTGGCCGGCATGGCCACCGGCGGCTCCAGCGGCGAGGCGATGCCCAACGCGATCTGGAAGGGCGCCGAGACCATCCTGAAGCAGGTGGACCTGCGCGGAGGTATCCGATGACACGCAATGCATGGCGCCGGAGCGCGGGTTTCTCCGTCGTGGAATTGGCCGTCGCCCTGGCGGTGGTCGGCGTGGCGGGCCTGGCGGCCTGGCAACTGCTGCCGGCCAGCCGCGGCGTGGCGCAGGGCGAC
Source organism: Paracidovorax oryzae ATCC 19882 (assembly GCF_000687165.1). Classification (GTDB taxonomy): domain Bacteria; phylum Pseudomonadota; class Gammaproteobacteria; order Burkholderiales; family Burkholderiaceae_C; genus Paracidovorax; species Paracidovorax oryzae. The sequence continues at coordinate 117,292 of NZ_JMKU01000002.1, forward strand.
CCGGCGCAGCTGCGCCTGCGCCAGGCCCAGGATGCCGTGGAAGGCTTCGTCCTGCGCAGCCACCGCCTGCCCTGCCCGTCGCCCGTCGGCGGCAGCGGCAGCGAGGTCTGCGGCGCGGATGCGCTGGGCGAACTGCCGTGGCGCACCCTGGGGCTGCCGCGCGCCAACGTGCCGCTGCGCTACGGGGTGTACCGCACGCCCGCGGCCGACCTGGCCACCGCCGTGGCGAAGTTCAGCCCGAACCTGCCGCCCCTGCCCGTGGTGGCCGGCTACAACGCGGCGCAAATCAACGGCCTGGACTTCTGCCAGGCCCTGCGCGTGGCCACGGCCGCGCCCACCGGCCTGCAGGCCGGCGGCGTGCCGGTCGCCTACGCGGTGGCCGACGCGGGGGCCGACCGGGTCTTCAACCTGCCCTATAGCGGGACCTTCCCGCTGCCGGGAGCGGCCTCCACGCCGGAATTCGACGACCGCATCGCCGCCACCGGGCTGGGCGAGCTGTCCGCGCGGCTGTCGTGCGTGACCCGCCTGGGCGAGGCCCAGGCCGCGGCCCGCTCGGCCTACGCGGCGTTCGATATCTACCGCGATGCGGACATGTTCGACCGCTTCCGCGGGTTCGCCTACCAGGTGCGCATTACCGACCGCAAGTTCGCCGAGGCCAACCTGGGGCTGGCCTCCCTGGACATGCTGATCGCCATCGGCACGACCGCCAGTGCCGTATCGCTGGCGGCGAACAGCGTCGGCATCGGCGCCGGCACGGTCATCGGTGCCGTGGGGGCCATCGGTGCCGCGTCGGCCGCGCTGGTGGTGGCCAGCGTCCAGCTCGCATCGGCCGTCACGGCGGAGGCCAAGGCCGGCAAGCAGGCTGCGGATTCGACGGTGGTGAAGGAGCGCATGCGGCTCGCGCGCGACGCCGCCGTCGCTGCCGCCGCCCAGCAGGACACCAAGGGATTGTTGCCATGAGGAAGACCCATCGTCCCGGAGACCGCCGCCAGGCAGGCTTCTCCCTTGTGGAGTTGGGCGTGGCGCTGGTGCTGCTGGGCCTGCTGGCGCTGGCCTTCGTGGCCTACTGGCGCATGTCGGCGCAGGAGAAGACGAGCGTGGCCGACCGCGACCTGCTGGCGGTGACCGAGCGCGCGGTGGTCGGTTTCGCGCATGCCCGCTTCCGCCTCCCATGCCCGGCCGGCGACTCCGCCGGCAACGAGGACTGCACCGGCGGCCGCCAGGTCGGCTTCCTGCCCTGGCGCACCCTGGGCGTCCCCGATGCGCGCGCGGGCACGCTGATGTACGGCGCCTACCGCGCGCCCGACACCGGCCAGCCCTGGCGCGACATGGACCTGGCCCAGGCCCAGGACCGCCTGCGCCCCTCGTTCACGGTGGGCCTGCCGCCCGTGCTGCCCGCCACGCCGCTCGCGCTCAACCCGGCCAACGTGAACCTGCTGGACTTCTGCTATGCCCTGACCCTGGCCTCCAACGCGCCCGCCAACGCCTCGGCCCTGGGCGTGGTCGATGCCAATGCAGGCGCCGCGCGCCGCGCGGTCGCCTTCACGGTCGCTGCACCCGGGCTGCTGGACGCCGACGGCGACGGCAATCCCTTCGATGGCCGCCAGGCCAGCGCGTCGAACACGTCTCCCACCTTCGACGCCGCCAACCGCCCGGTCTCCGGTGGTTACGACGACCGGGTGCTGGCCGTGCCCTTCAACGCGCTGTTCGCGCAGATGCAGTGCGGCCAGGCGCTCTCGGCGGTCAGCCATTCCCATGTGAATGCGGCGACGGCCGCGGCCTCCATGCAGCAGGCGATGGTCGATTACCAGCGCCAGCTGGAGATCGCCGCGCTGCTCGCGGGTGCCGGCGTGGCCTCCGCCACGGCCGGGGTGCTCAGCGCGTCGGCGGGGCTGTCCTCCGCCGTGGCGGACTCGGCCAACGCGGTGGCATTCACCATCCTCACCTATGGCTCGGCCGCGGGCGTGATGGCGCCGGCCGTCGCCTCCGTGGTCGCCAACACCGCCGCCGTCGTGGCCTCGGCCGCCACGCTGGCCAAGTCCGTGCTGGCCAAGCAGGAGGCCGACCGCCGCGTCACCGAGGTGGCGCCCCTGGTCACCGACAGCGCCGCGCAGGCCACCGCCATCGATGCGGACGCCCGCACCGCCGACAACCTGGGTTTCTGACACATGCGCCTTCTTCCCATCCACCGCCCGGCCCCCCGCCGCCGTGCTGCCGCGCAACGCGGCTTCAGCATGCTGGAGCTGTCCATCGCGCTGGTCGTCATCGGCCTGATCATCGGCGCCGTGGCCGTGGGCCGCGACCTGCAGCGCAACGCCAGCTACCAGCGCATCTCTTCCAGCTTCGTGCAGGGATGGCTGATGGCCTACGACGCCTACGTCGCGGGCACCGGCATCGTGCCCGGCGATTCGGCCACGGCCCCCACCGGCCTGGTCAACGGCAACACGAACGAGCTGTGCGGCAACGACCTGCTCAACGTGTTCCTGGCCGCCGGCATCCGCCTGCCGCAGGGCCGCGCCGAAGGGCAGGCCAGCCGCTACGCCTACCTGGACTCCAACGGCAACCCGCAGGAGGTGGAGGTGTGCTTCCAGAACGTGGCCTGGGCCGAGCCGGGGACGGCCGTCGGCACCTATGTCTCGCGACCGCGCAACGTGATGGTGCTCAAGCGCATGACCCCGGCGCTGGCCTCCCTGCTGGACGCGCAGATCGACGGCAGCGCGGACGCGCGCTTCGGCCGCATGCGGGAGAATTCCCAGGCCGCCCTGGTGGCCGTGACCACCGGCGTGCCCTGGAGCGTGGACGAGCGCATGGCCTTTGGCAGCACCACGGCCACCACGCTCGACGAAAGCCAGGTGGCGGTGGTGACGGGCTGGGTGGTGATGAACCGCTGAAGGCGGCTCAGGGGGCGGCCAAGGTCTCGACTTCCACCGCGCAGTCGTAGAACGTCGGCGCAGCCCCCAAATCGGTCAGGGCCTGGCCGGTGACCTCGTTCACGTTCGTGCCCTGCAGGCCGAACTTGCGCCACCAGATGCCCAGGCCATGGACCACGCCCGCCCGCGCGCGGCCGTTGAGCGCCACGCGGCAGGCGTAGCTGCCGCGGTCGTTGAACACGCGCACCGTGGCGCCGTCCGCGATGCCGCGCGCTGCGGCGTCGTCGGGGTGCATCTCCAGCAGCGGCTCGCCCTCGATCTGCCGCAGGCTCTTCACGTTCACGAAGGTGGAATTCAGGAAGTTGCGCGCGGGCGGCGAAATCATCGCCAGCGGGTAGCGGCCACCGGGCTGCGCCGGCTCGTGGTTGGGCAGGTAGTCCGGCAGCGGATCCAGCCCCTGCGCGGCCAGCCGCTCGCTGTGGAACTCGCAGCGGCCCGAGGGCGTCGGGAAGCCGCCTTCCGCGAACGGCGCGTCGGGGATGGCCAGCGTGGCGAAGCCCGTGTCCAGCAGCTGCTGGAAGTCCACGTGGCCGCCATAGGCCTGCCGGCACAGGTCCTCGTCGCTGTCGGCGAAGCAGGGCTCGGTGAAGCCCATGCGCGCGGCCAGTTCGCGGAACACCTGCGTGTTGGGCCTGGACTGGCCGACCGGTGCCACGGCCGGCCGGTTCAGCAGCACGTCGGTGTGGCCGTAGGCCACGTGCACGTCCCAGTGCTCCAGCTGCGTGGTGGCGGGCAGCACGTAGTCCGCGTAATCGGCCGTGTCGGTCTGGAAGTGCTCCAGCACCACGGTGAACAGGTCGTCCCGCGCGAAGCCGCGCACGACCTTCGCCGAATCCGGCGCCACGGCCACGGGATTGCTGTTGTAGACCACCAGTGCCTCGATGCGCGGGCCGAACCCGGCGGACGCATCGCGCAGCAGGTCGTCGCCGATGGTGGACATGTTCACCGTGCGCGGCATCCGGCCGCCGGGCAGCAGGTCCGGCCGGTGCAGCGCCTGCCGCTGCACGGGGAACTGCCCCGAGCTCGACAGCAGCAGCCCGCCTGCGCGGTGCCGCCAGGCGCCCACGAGCGCCGGCAGGCAGGCCACGGCGCGCGTGGCATTGCCGCCGCCGCGCGCGCGCTGCATGCCGTAGTTGAGGCGGATGGCGGCCGGCCGCGTGGTGCCGTAGTCGCGCGCCAGTTGCCGGATCTGCTCCACCGGCAGCCCGCACACCGCCGCCGCGCGCTCGGGCGGCCAGGCCAGTGCGCGCGCGCGCAGGCCTTCCCAGCCCACGGTGTGGCGTGCGATGTAGTCGTGGTCCAGCCAGTCGTTCGCGATCAGCTCGTGCATCAGCGCGAGCGCCAGCGCGGCGTCGGTGCCGGGCAGCAGCTGCAGGTGCTCGTGGCACTTGTCGGCCGTCTCGGTCCTGCGCGGGTCGATGCACACCAGCCGGGCGCCTGCGCGCTTGGCCTGCTGCGCATAGCGCCAGAAGTGCAGGTTGCTGCCGATGGAGTTGCTGCCCCAGATCAGGATCAGCTGCGACTCGGCGAAATGCTCCACCTTCATGCCCACCTTGCCGCCCAGCGTCTGGTTCAGGCCCTCGCCGCCGGCCGCGGCGCAGATGGTGCGCCCCAGCAGCGAGGCGCCCAGTCGGTGGAAGAACCGCCGGTCCATGCTCTCGCCCTGCACGAGCCCCATGGTGCCGGCATAGCTGTAGGGCAGGATGGCCTGCGGATCGCGCGCCGCGATGGCGGAGAGGCGCGACGCGATATCCGAAAGCGCCTCGTCCCAGCCCACGGGCTCGAATTGCCCGCTGCCCTTGGGGCCGACGCGGCGCAGCGGCGTGAGGATGCGGTCGGGGTGGTTGGTGCGCTCGGCGTAGCGCGACACCTTGGCGCAGAGCACGCCGTCGGTGTGGCCATGGGCCGGGTTGCCCTGCACCCGCACGGCCACGCCGTTTTCCACCGTGGTGACCAGGGCGCAGGTATCGGGGCAGTCGTGCGGGCATGCGCCGCGCACCTGCAGGGGCGCGCCGGACGGCGCGGGAGTGTGCGAAATGGTTTCCATCGTGGGCATCGTGCGGGGCGGGGCGATACACTGCGCGCGCAGGCGGGACTGGGCAGGCACTGCGCGGTCTTTCCAGGTTTCAACAACATCGGGGCCGGATCTGCCGCGAGCCGGCTGTCGAGCCCCAGGGGGGATTTCACCATGAAGCAGGCAGTTCTGGGGCGCAGGCGGTTTTCCATCGGCCTGGGCATGGCCGCGGTCGCGGGGTTCGGGCCGGCGCGCTCGCAGTCCGAAGGGCCCATCGTGCTTGGCCAGTCGGCGCCGTTCTCCGGGCCGTCCGCCCAGCTGGGCGTGCAGTTCCACGCGGGTGCGAAGCTGTATTTCGACGCGCTCAATGCCCAGGGCGGCATCGGCCGGCGGCCGGTGGAGCTGCGCACCCTGGACGACGGCTACGAGCCCGACCGGTGCGCGGCCAACACCCGCAAGTTCATCGAGCAGGACGTGCTGGCCCTCTTCGGCTACGTGGGCACGCCCACCAGCCTCGCGGCGCTGCCGCTGTTCAACCAGGCCAAGGTACCCTTCTTCGCGCCCTTCACCGGGGCGGAGGCGCTGCGCCAGCCCTTCAACCGCCTGATCTTCCACGTGCGTGCCTCCTACAACGACGAGACGGCCGTGATCGTGCGGCAGCTCACGCACCTGGGACTGCGCAGGATCGCCGTGCTCTACCAGGACGACGCCTACGGCAAGGCGGGGCTGGATGGCGTCACCCTGGCCCTGGCGCAGGACCAGCTCAAGCCGCACGCCACGGCGACCGTGCCCCGCAATTCGGTGGAAGTGGCCCCGGCCGTGGACAAGCTCGTGGCCGCCCGTCCCGAGTCCATCGTGCTGGTCACCACCTATGCGGCGAGCGCCGCCTTCGTGCGCGCGGCGCGCAAGGCGGGCTATGGCGGCACCTTCTACAACCTCTCCTTCGTGGGCACGCAGGCCCTGGCCGACGCGCTGGGCCGGGACGGCGCGGGCGTGGTCGTCTCGCAGGTGATGCCTTCGCCCTACCAGACCACGCGGCAGATCGCCCGGGAGTTCCAGGACGCGATCAAGAAGGGCGGCGGGAAGGTGCAGGCCAACTATTCAAGCATGGAAGGCTTCGTGGCCGCCCGGGTGTTCGCCGAAGGCCTGCGGCAGGGTGGCGGCAAGTCCACGCGCGAGTCGCTCGTCGCCGGCCTGGAAGCCATCGGCACCGCGACGGTATCGGGCTATCCGATCAGCCTCAGCAGCGGCAGCCACGCCGGCTCGCGCTTCGTCGAGATGTCGATGCTGACCGGCGACGGCCGGGTGATGGTCTGAAGCCTCCTCAGAGACCCTCGAACTCCCGCGTCTGCGCCAGCCCGCGCATGAAGGCCTCGCAGCGGGCCAGTTGCTCCAGGCTCACGTATTCGTCGGGCTGGTGGGCCTGCCGGATGCTGCCCGGGCCGCAGACCACGGTGGAGATGCCGGCGTTCTTGAAGAGGCCGGCCTCGGTGCCGAAGGCGACCAGCGTGGTGCCGGCCTCGCCCGCGAGGCGCTGGGCCAGGCGCGTGACGGGGGCCTGCGCGCTGCCCAGGAAGCTCGGGATCTCGCAGATGGTGTCGAAGGTGATGCCCGTCTGCGGCGCCACGGCCTGCATCGCGGGCTCCAGCGAGCGCGCATAGGCCACCACCTCGGCCTGCATGCGGGCCGCGTCGGCCGTGGGCAGGTCGCGGAATTCGTAGCGGAACTCCGCGTCGCGCGGCACCACGTTGTCGGCGATGCCGCCGTGGAACTGGCCCACGCTGGCGGTGGAGAAGGGCACGTCGAAGCCGTCGAAACGTGGCTCCTCGCGCTCGAAGCCCTCGGCCATGTCGCGCACGCGGCCCACCACGCGCGCGGCCATCTCGATCGCATTCACCGAATGCGGCGTGAGCGAGGAGTGCGCCTCCTTGCCGCGCACGCAGCAGCGGTAGCGGTACACCCCCTTGTGCGCGATGGCCGGCACCATGTCGGTGGGTTCGCCCACGATGCAGGCCAGGGGCCGCACGCCGGCATCGCGCAGGTCGGCGATGAGCTCGCGCGCGCCGAAGCAGCCCACTTCCTCGTCGTAGCTGAAGGCGTAGTGGATGGCGAAGGGCGCGTCGCTCTCCAGGAACTGGCGCGCCTGCGACAGCGCGATGGCGATGAAGGCCTTCATGTCGGCGCTGCCCCGGCCGTAGAGCCGGCCGTCCTGCACCGTGGCCGAGAGCGGGTCCATGCTCCAGTCCTGGCCATCCCAGGGCACGGTGTCGGTGTGGCCCGAGAGGATGATGCCCGCGGGCTTGCCCTCGCCCAGGGTGGCGAACAGATTGGCCTTGGTCTTGCTTGCGTCGTAGGTCAGCCGGCACTTCACGCCGAGGCGATCCAATTCCGTGCGGATGAAATCGATGAGCTCCAGGTTGGAGCGGTGGCTCACGGTGTTCATGCGCACCAGGGCCTGGGCGAGCGAGAGGGCGTGTTCTGACAGCATCGTGGGGGTGTGGAATAACCCTGTCTGGTGCACGTGCGGAGGCAGGGCTAGACTCTCCGGACCAAGGAAGCACCCATTATGAAACTCATCGACTCCATCGTCACCGAGGCGGCATCCATCGCCGCCGTGCGCCGCGACATCCATGCGCACCCCGAGCTGTGCTTCGAGGAAGTGCGCACGGCCGACATCGTGGCCGCCAAGCTCGCCGAATGGGGCATCCCGATGCATCGTGGGCTGGGCAAGACGGGCGTGGTGGGCATCGTGCACGGCCGCGACGGCGGCGCCTCGGGCCGCGCGGTGGGCCTGCGCGCCGACATGGACGCGCTGCCCATCACCGAGTTCAACACCTTCTCGCACGCCAGCACCCACCCCGGCAAGATGCACGCCTGCGGGCACGACGGCCACACGGCCATGCTGCTCGGCGCGGCCCAGCATTTCGCGAAGCACCGCGATTTCGACGGCACCGTGTACCTGATCTTCCAGCCGGCGGAAGAGGGCGGCGGCGGCGCGCGCGTGATGATCGAGGACGGGCTCTTCACCCAGTTCCCGATGGAGGCCGTGTTCGGCATGCACAACTGGCCCGGCATGCGCGCCGGCCAGTTCGCGGTCAGCCCCGGCCCCGTCATGGCCTCGTCCAACGAGTTCAGGATCGTCATCCGCGGCAAGGGCAGCCATGCCGCCATGCCGCACATGGGCATCGACCCGGTGCCCGTGGCCTGCCAGATGGTGCAGGCGTTCCAGAACATCATCAGCCGCAACAAGAAGCCGGTCGATGCCGGCGTGATCTCGGTCACCATGATCCACACCGGCGAGGCCACCAACGTGGTGCCCGACAGCTGCGAACTGCAGGGCACGGTGCGCACCTTCACGCTGGAAGTGCTCGACATGATCGAGCAACGCATGAAGCAGGTGGCCGAGCACACCTGCGCCGCCCACGAAGCCACCTGCGAGTTCGAGTTCCACCGCAACTACCCGCCCACCGTGAACGCGCCGGCCGAGGCCGCGTTCGCGCGCCGCGTGATGGAAGGCATCGTGGGCGCGGAGCACGTCTCCCCGCAGGAGCCCACCATGGGCGCGGAGGATTTCGCGTTCATGCTGCAGGCCAGGCCCGGCGCCTACTGCTTCATCGGCAACGGCGAAGGCACGCACCGCGAGATGGGCCATGGCGGCGGCCCCTGCACGCTGCACAACCCGAGCTACGACTTCAACGACGACCTGCTCCCGCTGGGCGCCACCTACTGGGTGGAACTGGCCCGGCAGTGGCTGTCGTCGCCGCGGCCCGCCGCCTGACGCCTGGCACCGGGCGCGCCACGGCCTGCATGCCGGGCCGCGGCGCGTCTCTTTCGGCCCGCCTCCCCCGTCGCCCCTTTCCTGCCGCGGCTGCGGGCAGTGCCTGCGCTTTCCGCTCCTGCCGCCTCTTCCGTCCGTCATATTTCCCCAGGAATCTCCCAGGATGATCGTCCCTGCGCACGCGTTTTCTTCCACCTATGCGCAGGCCCGCGCACGGTTCCTCGATGCGGCGGCCACGGCCGGCCTCGCGGTGGAGTCGCATCCACATCCGCTGCCGGGCCGCGAAGGCGAGGCGCTGGCGATGGACGTGGTGCGCGACGGGCCGGCCGATGCGCACCGCCTGCTCATCCTGAGCAGCGCCTGCCACGGCGTGGAAGGCCATTGCGGCAGCGGGGTGCAGGTGGTCGCGCTGCACGACGCGGCGTGGCGCGCGCGGGCCCGGGATGCGGGGCTGGCGGTGCTCTACATCCACGGGCTGAATCCGCACGGCTTCTCGCACACGCGCCGCGCCACGCACGAGAACGTGGACCTGAACCGCAATTTCCAGGATTTCGGCCGCCCCCTGCCGGTCAACGAGGCCTACCGCGATGTCGCGCCGCTGCTGCTGCCGGCCCGGTGGCCTCCGTCGCCGGAGAACGAGCGCGCCGTGGCCGCGTTCATCGCCGAGCGCGGCAAAGCGGCCTGGCAGGCCGCCATCACCGCGGGGCAGCACGAGTTCCCGCAAGGCCTGTTCTTCGGCGGCACCGGGCCCACCTGGAGCAACCGCACCCTGCGGCGCGTGCTGCGCGCGCACGGTGCGGGCGCGCGGCACATCGGCTGGATCGACCTGCACACGGGCCTCGGGCCGAGCGGCCATGGCGAGCGCATCTACGCCGGCCGCAACGAGGCCTCCGCCATCGCGCGTGCACGGGCCTGGTGGGGCGGGGGCGGCACCACGCCGGTCACGTCGATCTACGATGGCTCGTCGAGCTCAGCCCTCCTCACCGGGCTCATGTGGAACAGCGTGTACGAAGAGTGCCCGCAGGCCGAAATGACCGGCATCGCGCTCGAATACGGCACCGTGCCCATCCTGGAGGTGCTGCAGGCCCTGCGTGCCGACCACTGGCTGCACCAGCACCCCGAGGCGCCCTCCGGCCAGGCGGAGGCGATCCGGCAGCAGGTGCTGGCCGCGTTCTACACCGACACGCCGGCGTGGAAGGCGCGCATTGTCGAGCAGGCGCGCGAGGCGCTGCTGCAGGCCGCCGACGGCCTGGCCGGCCGGCCCTGACGGCTGCGCGGCCCTGTCCCGCGGGATGGGCGAAAGGCACGGCCTACAGCGATTTTCGTCACGCGCCTGCCGCCGTGTCGCGCATGCCCCCCTGGTTTTTTCGCAAATTCTTGCAAACAATGTCGAAACACCAACCATATCGGCAGTGACCGGGGCGGGAGAGGGCGCTCCGGAACACCACACGGCCGTTCACCGTGACGGGAGGAGCATCCATGGCAGGGCAAGCAAGGGGCGGCTGGACAATGGCGCGACGTCTGGCGGCGATCAACGCGCTCATCTTCGTACTGCTGGCGGTCGCGGCCGTCTCGATCTGGACCATGATGGAGCGGCTCAGCCACGATGCCGAGGTGGTCCGCGCGTACAACGTTCCCCAGCTGCAGCGCATCGCCGAGCTGGAGCTGAACGTCACGCGGGTCTCGCTGCAGCTGCGGCACGCCATCCTCTCGCGCACGCCCGAGGAACTCAACGCCACCCTGGCCGACATCGCGGCAAAGCGCACCCTGCTGCAGAAGACGCTGAAGGATTTCGGGGACAACATGATCTCCGACGACGGTCGCCAGGCCTATGCCCCGATACCGGCGCTCATGGACGAGTTCTGGGCCACCGGCACCGACAACATCCAGCTCATCCAGGCCGGCCGCAAGGATGAGGCGTTCGCCATGCTCGTGGACCGCACGATCCCCGCGCGCAACCGCCTGCTGGCGCCGCTCGGGAAGGAGAAGGAGCGCCAGGGCGAACGCCTGACCGACCGCATCAACGACGTGCAGGAACTGGCCAAGACCGACCGCAACCTCGCCACGATCGCGGTGCTGATCGTGGTGGCCTGTCTCGCCGGGCTGAGCTGGTACCTGAGATCCGTCGTGCGCCAGCTGGGTGCGGACCCGCCCGACCTCAAGCGGGTGGCCCTGGCCGTGGCGGGGGGCAACCTGGCCGTGGACGTGCCGGTGCGCGCGCGGGACGGCGCCAGCGTGATGGCCGGCCTGGGCTCGATGCGCGACCGCCTCGCGGCCGTCGTGACCACCGTGCGGTCCAGTTCCGAGAGCGTCTCCTCCGCCAGCCGCGAGATCGCGGCGGGCAACCACGACCTGTCCGCCCGCACCGAGCGGCAGGCCTCCGCACTCGAGCAGACCGCCGCATCCATGGAAGAGCTCGGCTCGACCGTGCGCCGCAACGCCGACAGCGCGCGCCGCGCCAACGAACTGGCCCAGGCCGCCTCCAGCGTGGCGGCCGATGGCGGTACCGTCGTCGCGCAGGTGGTGGACACGATGAAGGAGATCCAGGACAGCAGCCGGCAGATCGGCGACATCATCGGCGTGATCGACGGCATCGCCTTCCAGACCAACATCCTCGCGCTGAACGCGGCCGTGGAGGCCGCGCGCGCCGGCGAGCAGGGCCGCGGATTCGCCGTGGTGGCGGCCGAGGTGCGCACCCTCGCGCAGCGCAGCGCCACGGCGGCCAAGGAAATCAAGGAGCTCATCACCGGCAGCGTCGAGCGCGTGGGCCGCGGCAGCGAGCTCGTGGACCGGGCGGGGGCCACCATGACGGAAGTCGTCGCCTCGATCCGCCGTGCCACCGACCTGATGGGCGAGATCAGCGCCTCCAGCGCCGAGCAGAGCCAGGGCGTGGACCAGATCGCCGAAGCCATCACCCACGTGGACCAGGCCACGCAGCAGAACGCCGCCCTGGTGGAGCAGATGGCCGCAGCGGCCAGCAGCCTGAGCACCCAGGCGGCCGAACTGGTGCGTGCCGTGGAGGTGTTCCAGCTGGCGCGCGCATCGGCCGTGGCGCCGCACCATGCACCGCCCGCCGGGCCGCCGGCAGCCTCCCCCCGAGCCGCGCCGGCCGCGCCGCGCAGTCCGGTGGCGGTGCCGGCCCCTTCCGCGGCACGGGCGGTGCATCCGCCACGGCCCGTGCCGTCCCTGCCCGGCCGGACGGCGGGCAAGCCGCCGGCCGCCTCCGCCCCTCCGGCGCCCGCTGCCCGCCCGGCCCCGGCCGCCAGCCCCGCTGCGGGTGGCTCGGACGACTGGGAGATGTTTTGACAGGGGCGTCTAAGATACCCACTCCATCCACCCGGAGACACGCTTTCCCATGTCCGACCTGAACGCCGCTTTCGAAGCCGCCGTGGCCCAGTCCAAGAACCTCAGCGAGCGCCCCGACAACCCGACGCTGCTCAAGATCTACGCACTCTACAAGCAGGCCACCGCGGGCGACAACGCGGAGGCCCGCCCCGGCTTCTCCGACGTCGTGGGCCGCGCCAAGTGGGACGCCTGGACCAAGCTCAAGGGCACGGACGGCGATGCCGCGAAGCAGCAGTACATCGACCTGATCGAAACCCTGAGCTGACCGCCGCCGCGCGGCGTCCGCCCCGCTTCAATCCGCGGCCGGCGGGGGCGCGGCGTCCCCGGACGCCGGCAGCGCGGCACGCAACTCCCGCTTCCGCTCGTCCGGCGGCAGCGCGGCCAGCCGGCGCACGGCCTGGTAGAACCGCGGCCAGTCGCCCCCCTCCCGCCGGAACAGCTCCTCGAACGCGGGCACGAGGTCGTCATAGGCCGCCTGCGCCCCAAAGGCCGCGTTGTTGGCTTCGGCCACCCAGCGGTCGTAGCCCGCGATCTGCGCGGGCTGCGTGCCCTGCGCCAGCCAGCCGGCACGCAGCCTGGCGTACCGGGTGCGGAATCGCTCCATCGCCTCGCGCTTGTGCTCCTGCAGCCCGGGCTGGCCCCCTTCCCCGGCAGACCGTGCATACAGTTCCGCCAACTGCTCGCGCGCGCCGCGGGCCAGCGCCCGGAACGCGGCGCGCCGTTCCTCGCCCAGCGCGTATTCGGCCCGGGCCTGCGGCGTGGCCCGCTCGGCCAGCCAGCGGGCCACGCCGAGCCGCTCCACCGCCGTGGCGAACGATTCGTTGAACATCGTGTCGCCGTTGGCATACACCACCTGGTGCGCCAGTTCGTGGAACAGCAGCCGCACGAAATCCCCCTCGGGCCAGCCGATGAACGTATTGAGCAGCGGGTCCCCGCCCAGCCAGTTGGTATAGCCCAGCGTGGAATAGGCGGGCACGCCGTACACGGCCGTCTCCAGCCCGCCGGCGGCGAGGCGCGCGGCTTCCGCCCGTGCGTCGCCTTCCGCGAAGTAGCCCCGGTACCCGATGCAGCCGGTGATCGGAAAGCACCAGGTGTGCAGCGTGAGCGAATCGGGCGGTGCGGCCACCACGTTCCAGACGGCGGCGCGGCGGCCCAGGTCGGCATAGCGGCGGTAGCTGGCGTTGTCGGGCAGGTGCAGTTCCGCGACCGCGAACGCACGTGCCTGCTGCGCGAGTTCCAGCCGGGCCCGCAGCGGCGCGGCGGTGCCCGGCCGCGCGATCCAGTCGTCCACCGGTTCCGCGGCGCGCATGATCTGCAGGTGGCCGCGCACCGATTGCCAGTAGTAGCCCAGCGTGTCGCCGGTATGGGCGCAGCCCGCGAGCAGGGCGCCTGCGAGGCCGGCGGCCGCGAGGCGCGCAGTGCGGGCAGTGGAGGGGATCAGGGAGGTCATGGGCGAGGAGGCGGGCGAAACGGACGGGAAACGGCCCGCAGGAGCACGGTGGAGTGTACGGAGCGGCGGCCGGTTCCCGGCTGCGGCTCCCTAGAATGGCGCCATGCCCCATGCTCCCCTTGCGCCCGCTGCCGAGCCGGCGGCCACCGTGGCCGCCGCCCCCGCATTGCCCGAAGGGCTGTTCGCGGATGGCCCCGCCGAGCCCGCACGCTGCTTCTGGTGCCGCGCCACGCCGCTCTACCGCCACTACCATGACCATGAATGGGGTTTCCCGGTGAGCGACGACCGGCGCCTGTTCGAAAAGCTCTGCCTGGAGGGCTTCCAGGCGGGCCTGAGCTGGATCACCATCCTCAACAAGCGCGAAGCCTTCCGCGCGGGGTTCGCGAACTTCGATGCCGAGCGCATGGCGGATTTCGACGAGGCCGACGTGGCGCGCCTGCTGGCCGACCCGGGCATCGTGCGCCACCGCGGCAAGATCGAGTCGGCCATCCGCAATGCGCGCCGCGTGCTGGAGCTGCGCCGTGAATTCGGCAGCCTGGCGCACTACGTGTGGCGCTTCGCACCGGCCGCGGCCGAGGGGCGGCCCGAGCGGCTCACGCTGGCGGCCGCGAAGTCGCTCACCACCGCGCCGGCCGCCGTGGCCCTGTCGAAGGACCTGAAGAAGCGCGGCTTCGGCTTCGTCGGGCCGACCACGATGTACGCCTTCATGCAGGCCATGGGCCTGGTCAACGACCACATCGAGGGCTGCGCCACGCGTGAGGCGGCGCAGGCCGCGCGTGCCGCGTTCCAGGTGCCCGGGCCCGCGCGCTGAACGGCACCGCGCACAAAAAAGCCCTCGCGCAGGAGGGCTCGGGGGCGCAGGGCGGCCGCACGGGGCGCCGCCGCTGGAAAAGGGGGGCTCAGCCGCCCTTCTTGGAGCGCTTGCCGGGGTTCTTCTTGCTGCGCGTGGCGACGCCGCGCTCCAGGCTCACGCGCTGGCCGCGGCCGCCCGTGGGCAGGGACATGCCAGGCAGCGGCTTCGGCTGGGGGGTGCGCTTGCGGTCGGCTTCGGTAACGATCTTGTTGCCCATGGTGTGAGACTCCTGCTGGAACGTGCTGTGAAAACCCTCTATTAAGCCATAGACGGGCCGCAGGGCGTTCTGGCGGCCGGGTTTGTAAGACAGTTGCCATTGACGCTCGCCATGGCGAGGTCCAACATCCGCCCCATGAATCCCCTGCTGCGCGCCCTGGAAGAGCGGCTGGCCGCGTCGCCGGTCGGGCTCGCGCTGGAGCTGCCCGGTGGCGAGCGGCTGGGCGTGCGCGACGCGCGCGTGGTGCTGCGCTTTCGCGACGCGATGGCGCTCGCCGCCCTGGCGCGGGGCAAGGTGGGCGACGTGGGCGCAGCCATCGTGGAGGGTCGCGTGGCCATGGAAGGGCGCGTGCGCGACCTGATGGCCGCGGCCGGCGCCTTGCTGCGGGGTGATCCGGCGCACGGGTCGTCCCGCTGGGGTGCCGCGCTGGCACACCGGATCCGCTCCTACCGCCTGCACACGCTGGGCCGGGACGCGCGGCAGATCCAGTTCCACTACGACCTCTCCGACCGCTTCTACGCGCTGTGGCTCGATCCGCGCCGCGTGTATTCCTGCGCCTACTACCGCGACGCGGGCATGGCCCTCGCCCGGGCGCAGGAGGCCAAGCTGGACCACATCTGCCGCAAGTTGCGCCTCGCACCCGGCGACCGCTTCCTCGACATCGGCGCGGGCTGGGGCGGGCTGCTGCTCTGGGCCGCGGAGCATTACGGCGTGGAAGGCACCGGCATCACGCTCTCGCGCAACCAGCATGCCCATGTGACGCGGCTCATCGAGGAGAAGGGCCTGTCGGGCCGGGTGCGCATGCTGCTGTGCGACTACCGCGACCTGCCGCGCACCGCACAGCGGCCGTTCGACAAGATCGCCTCCGTGGGCATGTTCGAGCACGTGGGGAGGGCGCGCCTGCCGGAATATTTCGCCTGCGTGCAGGGCCTGCTGCGCCCCGGCGGGCTGCTGCTCAACCATGGCATCACCGCGGGCGGCGTGGACAACGACCAGCTCGGTGCCGGCATGGGCGATTTTATCGAGAAATACATCTTTCCCGGCGGCGAGCTGGTGCACGTGGGCGCCGTGCTGCACGACATGGCCGGCGCCGGCCTGGAGATGGTCGATACCGAGAACCTGCGCCCCCATTACGCGCGCACGCTCTGGGCCTGGTCGGACGCGCTGGAAGAGCGCCTGGCCGAGGCCGAGGCCATCCTGTCGGAAGAGGCCGGAGCCGATCGCGGCGCCAGGGCGCTGCGCGCCTACCGCCTCTACCTGGCCGGCAGCGCCATGGGGTTCGAGCGCGGATGGATGGCGCTGCACCAGATGCTCGCCATCCGGCCCGACGGCCGCACCGATTCCGGCCCCATGCCGGGCGCGCAATCCGGCTACCCTTTCCAGCGCGGCTACATGTACGAGGGGCTGCCGCGCACTTCCTGACCCGCTCCCGTTTTCCTACCTGTCCTCTTCCCGATCCATGCTCTACAAATTCAAGTCCCGGGCCACGGCCGACATCATCATGCTGCAGCCCCACGGCCGCCAGATCCTGCAGGCGATCGGCAAGTCCCCCGACGATGCGCACGGCATCATCACGGCCGAGCAGATCCCCGCGGCCATCCAGTCGCTGGAGGCCGCGGTGGCCGCCGACGAGGCCCGCCGCGCCGAGGGCGGCGAGGCGCAGGACGATGCGGCCGCCGAGGGCCGCGAGGAGCGCGGCGATCCTGCCGAGGCGGTGCGCCTGCGCCAGCGCGCGGCCCCCTTCATCGACATGCTGCGCCGCAGCGCCGCCGAGGGCCGCGAGGTCACCTGGTAGCAGCGCCGCGGCTCAGTCCACCTTGGCGCCCGAGGCCTGCACCACGCGGGCCCACTTGGCGTGCTCGGCCTGGATGTGCCGCGCGAACTCGGCCGGCGTGTTGCCGCCGGGAATGGCGCCCTGCGCCAGCATGCGCTCCTTCACCGCGGGCGATGCCAGCGCCTTGGCGGTTTCCTGCTGGATGCGGTTCACGATGTCGGCGGGCGTGCCCGCCGGGGCCAGCAGGCCGAACCACGAGCTGGCTTCGTAGCCCTTGAGCGCCGGGCCGCCGGCCTCTTCCACGGTGGGCACGTCCGGCAGCGCAGGCGAGCGGGTCGCGCTGGTCACCGCCAGCGCCTTGAGCTTGCCGGCCTTGATCTGCGCCATGGAGGAGGGCAGGTTGTCGAACATCACGTCCATGTTGCCGCCCACCATGTCCAGCAGGGCCGGGCCCGAGCCGCGGTAGGGCATGTGCAGCATGTAGGTGCCGGTCATGCTCTTGAACAGTTCGCCCGCGAGGTGGATGGAGGTGCCGTTGCCGCTGGAGGCCATGTTCAGCTGGCCGGGGTGGGCCTTGGCGTAGCGGATGAAGTCCTGCACGCTCGATATGCCCTGCGCGCGCGCCTTCTCGGCGTTGACCTCCATCACGTTCGGCACCGCGGCCACCAGGGTGATCGGCACGAAGTCCTTGATGGGGTCGTAGGGCAGCTTGCCGTAGAGCGCGCGGTTGATGCCGTGCGTGCCCACGGTGCCCATGAGCAGCGTGTAGCCGTCGGCCGGCGACTTGGCGACGATCTCCGCGCCGATGTTGCCGCCCGCGCCCGCGCGGTTGTCCACCACGAACTGCTGCCCGAAGGAGCGGCTCAGCTCGGGCGCGACGGCCCGCGCGAGGATGTCGGTGGTGCCGCCGGGGGCGAAGGGCACGACGATGCGCACGGGCTTGGACGGCCACGTGTCGGCGCGCGCGGGGGATTGCCAGGCCGCGAGCGCGGCGCCCGCGAGCAGCGCGCAACCCAGGGCGATGGTGCGGCGGCGGCGCACGGCGGCCTCCTGCACGGCGGCAGCGGCATGGGCGCGTGGGCGGCGGGAAGGCGATGCGTCGGCAGGCAGGGGCATGGGGGAGGGCCTTTCGGAAACCGTGGATCGGTGGTTTCGTTGTAGGCCGGGGGGCGCGGCGGCGGCAGATGGATAACCCTGAAACGGCGTGGAATGTGCCCTGGCCGGCACTCTTTGAGAAAATCCGGGACCGCCCGGCGTACGTACCCCTGGAAATTCCCGGAGCCGCCCTGCGTCCCGAGAACGCCCATGTCCGCCCCTCCTGCATCCGATACCGACCCGCGCAGCCCGTTTCCCTCTACCGGAGGGGAGTGCGCCCGGCTGTTGCGTGCCATCGACTGGAGCCGCCATGCGCTCGGCGATCCCCATGGCTGGCCGCCGGAGCTCAAGGCGGCCGTGCGCACCACGCTCAGTTCCCGGTTCCCGATGATGGTCCACTGGGGCGACCGGCTGCACACCTTCTACAACGACGCGTATGCCGCGAGCCTGGGCCGCAAGCACCCGGGGCATCTCGGGGAGCCGGCTTTCGACTGGTGGTCCGAGATGTGGGACCAGCTGGAGCCGTTCTTCTCGAAGGTGCTGGCCGGAGAGAGCTTCTACACCGAGGACGCCCGCTACACGCCCGACCGCGACGGAGCGGCGCGCGAGGCCTATTTCACGCATTGCCACAGCCCGATCTGGGACGACGAGGGGCGCGTGCGGGGCATCTTCCTCGTGGTGACCGAGACCACCCGTATCGTGCTTGCCGAGCAGGGGCGCATCCGCGAGGAGCGCCGCAACCGCCAGATCCTCGACAGCGCGCGCGACTACGCCATCATCAGCTTCTCGCTCGATGGCCTGGTCACCAGCTGGAACGAGGGCGCCTGCGCGGTGCTCGGCTGGACGGAAGCGGAAATGCTCGGCCAGCCCCCGGACCGGTTCTTCACGCCCGAGGACAACGCGCAGGATTTTCCGCGCGAGGAAATGCGCCTGGCGCTTGCCCGGGGCCATGCCAGCGACGAGCGCTGGCACCTGCGCAAGGACGGCCGGCGCTTCTGGGCCAGTGGGGAGATGACACCGCTGAAGGACGAAGCGGGCCGGGTGCAGGGATTCGTCAAGATCCTGCGCGACCGCACGGAGCACGAGCGCCTGAACAGCGAGCGCGACAATGCCGTGCGGGAACTCGGCCTGCTCAACGACAGCCTGAAGGCACGGGTGGCCGAACAGGCGGCCGACCGTGACCGGATCTGGCACCTGTCGACCGACCTGATGGACGTCTGCGATGCCAACGGCCGGCTGCTGGCGGTCAACGACGCCTGGGGTTCGACGCTCGGCTGGACCGAGGAGGTGCTGCTGCGGACCAACTTCCTCGACCTGGTGCATCCGGACGACCGCGAGCCGACCATCGCCGAGCTGCGCCGGCTCGAAGACGGCCACACGACCATGCGCTTCGAGAACCGCTTGCGCTGTCGCGACGGCAGCTACCGCGTCATCTCCTGGGTGGCCCGGCCGTTCGAGCAGCGCTGCTATGCCACCGGGCGCGATGTCACCGAGCAGCGCAGGGTCGAGGACCAGCTCCGGCAGAGCCAGAAGATGGAAGCCATCGGCCAGCTCACCGGTGGCATCGCGCACGATTTCAACAACCTGCTGGCCACCATCATCTCCAGCCTGCAACTGCTGCAGCGCAAGCTCGCCGCAGTCCCCGAGGCGAAGGGGGCGGAGCGCTACATCGCGATGGCCGGCACGGCTGCCCAGCGCGCGGCATCGCTGGTCCACCGCCTGCTGGCGTTCTCGCGCAAGCAGACACTCGATCTGCAGCACGTGGATGCCAATGCGCTGGTGCTGGGCATGGAGGAGATGCTGCGGCGCACGCTGGGCGAGAGCATCCGGCTCGGGCTGTCGCTGGCGCCGGGGCTCGGCATGGTCCGCAGCGACCGCAACCAGCTCGAGAACGCCCTGCTCAACCTCTGCATCAACGCACGCGACGCGATGGAGCATGGCGGCCGCATGACCATCGAGACCTCCCCGGTCGTGCTGGACCGCCTCTATGTCAAGCAGCATCCGCACCTGGAGCCCGGGCGCTACGCCCGGCTCACCGTGACCGACAGCGGCACCGGAATGCCGCCGGAAGTGGCGGCGAAGGCTTTCGATCCTTTCTTCACGACCAAGCCCATCGGGCAGGGCACGGGGCTGGGGCTGTCGATGATCTACGGGTTCTCCCGCCAGACCGGCGGGCACGTGGCGATCGAATCGCGCGTGGGCGAAGGCACGTCCGTGAGCCTCTACCTGCCCACCGTGGCGGATGGCGCGTCACCCGAGCCCGCCGCGCCGACGGCCAGTGCCGACCTGCCGCGCGGCCGCGGCGAAACCCTCCTGTTCGTCGAGGACGAGCCGGGCCTGCGGGCCATATTGGGGGAAGTGCTGGCGGACCTGGAGTACGTGGCGCACGAGGCCGTCGATGCGCCCTCGGCGCTGGAGGTGATGGAGGCGCTCGATGGCCTGGACCTGCTGATCACGGACGTGGGCCTGCCGGGCATGAGCGGCAGGCAACTGGCCGACGTCGCCCGCCAGCTCCGCCCCGGCCTGAAGGTGCTGTTCATCACCGGCTACGCCAACCAGGCGAACGTCCGCAGCGAGTTCCTCGGGCCCGGCATGGACATGATGGCCAAGCCGTTCACGATCGAGGCACTGGCCTGCAAGGTCCGGCAGATGCTGGATTGACCGTCGTCAATCCGCGTAGGTGCCCGCGGCCTTGATGATCGGGCCCCACTTGTTGATCTCGGCCTGCACGAACTTCTTGTGCTCGGCCGGCTCGACGCGCTGGTCGGCGGCCACCACGGCGCCCAGGCCTTCCTGCTTCTTGATGAAGTCGGGGTCCTTCAGGGCGGCCTTGAGGGCTTCGTTCAGCTTGGCCACCACTTCGGCGGGCGTGCCCTTGGGGGCGTAGAGGCCGTGCCAGATGGTGACCTGGAAGTCCTTCACGCCGGACTCGGCCAGCGTGGGCAGGTCCTTGAGCGAGGGCGTGGTCAGGCGCTTGGCCGTGGTGACCGCATAGGCCTTGACCTTCTTGGCCTCGATCTGCGAGGTGGTGTTGGTCGTCTGGTCGCACAGCAGGTCGATCTGGCCGCCGATCAGGTCGGTGATGGCAGGGGCCGTGCCCTTGTAGGCGACGGTGGTCATCTCGACCTTGAGCGCGTTCTGGTAGAGCAGGCCGCACAGGTGCGAGGCGGCGCCCAGGCCGGCGTGGCCCAGGTTGATCTTGCCCTTGTTCTGCTCGATCCAGGTCGCGAGTTCCTTGTAGTTGTTGGCGGGCAGCGAGGGGCGGCCGATGAGCGTCATGGGCACGTCGTTCACGATGCCCAGGTACTCGAAGTCGGTGGCCACGTTGAACGGCAGCTTGCGGTAGAGCGCCGGCATCGTGGCCATGGCGATGTGGTTGAGCAGCAGGGTGTAGCCGTCGGGGTTGGCGCGCGCCACCTTGGCGGTGCCGATGCTGCTGCCGGCGCCGGCGGCGTTGTCGATCACCACGCTCACCCCGCCCAGCGGCTTGCGCATGGCCTCGGCCAGGTCGCGTGCCACGCGGTCGGTGGGACCGCCGGCCGCGAAGGGCACGACGATGGTCACCGTCTTGTCCTTGGAGGGGAAGGCTTGCTGCGCCTGGACGCCGAAAGCGGCGGATGCGGCAGCGGCCAGCAGGGCGGTCTTGAACAGTGATTTCATGGTGCTCCTTACGTGAAGAGGCGCCATGATAGTCATGGGCTTTCGGGCCTACATCAAGGTAATCACTGAGGCGCGGGGATGCAGGGTTTTCAATTTTTTTGCGCTGGATCCATTGACTATCAAGGATCATTTGCTATGGAAATGTGAGTGTAAGCCCCGTGCAATCCACCTGTGGCATGCGCCGGCGGGCATCGTGGCTGCGCGCGGTCACCGGTAGCTGCGCGCATCCTCGATCACGCGGCCGTCGTTGGGCAGGCTGCCCGGCGGCAGCATCTCCACCTCGGCGCGCAGCTTGGTGACCTCGCGCACCGCGGCCGCCAGCTGGTCGGCCAGCCCGCCGGCGGTCTCCGACGTCTCCACGCGCAGCACCAGGGTGTCGCTGGCCATCTCACCGCCCACGACGAGGCGCGCGCGCGCCACCTGCGGGAAGCGCCGCGCCACCTCGGCCACCTGGCCGGGGTGCACGAACATGCCGCGGACCTTGGTGGTCTGGTCGGCCCGGCCCATCCAGCCACGGATGCGGCGGTTTGTGCGGCCGGTGGGGCAGGGGCCGGGCAGCACGGCCGACAGATCGCCCGTGCCGAAGCGCACCAGGGGGTAGTCGGGGTTGAGCGTGGTCACGACCACCTCGCCCACCTCGCCGTCGGGCACCGGGTCTCCGGTGCCGGGCCGCACGATCTCCACGATCACGTCCTCGCCCAGCACCAGGCCCTCGCGGGCGCGCGTCTCGTAGGCGATCAGGCCCAGGTCGGCCGTGGCATAGCACTGGTAGGCCGCGACGCCGCGCTCCGCGAACCACTCGCGCAGCGAGGGCGGCAGCGCCTCGCCCGACACCAGCGCCTTGCCCAGGTGCGGCAGCGCCGTGCCCGTCTCCGCCGCTTTCTCCAGCAGGATGCGCAGGAAGCTCGGCGTGCCGATATAGCCCGCCGGGCGCAGCTCGGCCATGGCCTGCACCTGCTGCTCCGTCTGCCCCGTGCCGCCCGCGAACACCGTGCAGCCCACGGCCTGCGCGCCCCCTTCCATCATGGCGCCCGCGGGCACGAAGTGGTAGCTGAAGCAGTTGTGCACCAGCTCGCCCGGCCGGAACCCCGCGGCATGGATCGCGCGCGCCATGCGCCAGTAATCCGCCCGCCGGCCTTCCGGCTCGTAGAGCGTGCCCGGGCTCGCGAACACCCGCGGCATCGCCGGGCCGAACGCCAGCGCGCTGAAACCCCCGAACGGGTTCGCGGCACGGCCCGCCTGCTGCCGCTCCAGCAGCTCGTGCTTGCGCGTCACCGGCAGCGCGGCCAGCGCATCCCGGCTGGCCACGGCCCGCGGATCCACCCCCGCCAGGATCTCGCCGAAAGCCGCCGTGGCCGACCGCGCATGCGCCACCTGCGCCGGCAGCGCCGCCATCAGCGCAGCCTCGCGCTCCTCGGGCGCGCGGGTTTCGAGGGCGTCGTAGGAATCCATCATGCTCATGCCTTCATCCATGCGGTTGTGCAATTCATCTTCAATGCGAAACAGGGGTGCAGCCAGGCTTCGCATCCATGCCAAAAGCCTCGCGCGCGGCCCCGGAACCCGCAGAGCGCCACCCGTCCAATGGCCGCGGAGCAGGCCACACCAGCAGACGCCGTGGAACCGGCTTCGCCGGGCCACTGGCGTCGTCCCCCTGCCCGCCGTGCGCAGCGCGGCGAGAGCGGGGGGAAGCGGCGCAGCCGCTCAGGGGGTGACCTCCATATCAGGCCAGCCAGCGCTTGCGCCGCTTGTAGCTCTTCGCATCCTTGAAACTCTTGCGCTCCCCCCCGCCCATGCCCAGGTAGAACTCCTTGACGTCCTCGTTGTTGGCCAGGTCGGCGGCCGCGCCGTCCATCACCACGCGGCCGCTTTCGAGGATGTAGCCGTAGTCGGCGTACTTCAGCGCCATGTGCGTGTTCTGCTCGGCCAGCAGGAAGGTGACCTTCTCGCGCGTGTTGAGGTCGCGCACGATGTGGAAGACCTCGTCCACGATCTGGGGCGCCAGGCCCATCGAGGGTTCGTCGAGCAGCACCATGCGCGGGTTGGCCATGAGCGCGCGGCCGATGGCGCACATCTGCTGCTCGCCGCCCGAGGTATAGGCCGCCTGGCTGGTGCGCCGCGTCTTCAGGCGCGGGAAGTAGGCATACACCTTCTCCAGGTTGGCCGCGACCTCGCCGCGGTCGCGCCGCGTGTAGGCGCCCGTGAGCAGGTTCTCCTCGATCGTGAGGTGGGCAAAACAGTGCCGGCCCTCCATCACCTGCACCACGCCGCGGTCCACCAGCGCAGCGGGCGACAGCCGCTCGATGCGCTCGCCGCGCAGTTCGATGCTGCCCTTCGTGACCTCCCCGCGCTCGCCCGCCAGCAGGTTGGAGACCGCGCGCAGCGTGGTCGTCTTGCCCGCGCCATTCCCGCCCAGCAGGGCCACGATGGCGCCCTCGGGCACGGAAAGCGACACGCCCTTGAGCACGAGGATCACATGGTGGTAGATCACCTCGATGCCGTTGACGACGAGCAGGGGCTCACCGGTGGACGGAGGGGCTGTGGACATGGCTGGCTCCATGGGCATGATGTGAGTGGTCCGTGCAGTTCGAGGCCTGGCGCATCGGTAATGGAAGCGAGGCCTCTGCCAAGGGGTACGAGGGACACCGAGGAAGGGCCGCCCCGCACCGAGGGTGTCGTCCCCCCTCCCGGAACGCGCAGCGGGCCGAGAGAGGGGGGAAGCGGCGCAGCCGCTCAGGGGGGAGTTAGCTACAGGTTCTCGGCTTGATGTTCTTGTCCTTCGCATACTTCGCCGCGTACTCCTTCACCAGCGGATCGATGTGCGTCTTGTCGGCCTGGTACCAGTCGGACTGGATGTTCCACTTGCCCCCGTCCCACTGCACGATGCGCGCCCAGTCGGTGCCCATGTGGTTCTGGCACGAGGTCTTCACGGGGCGCATGATCTCGCCGAAGCCCAGGGCCTTGAGCTTGTCGGCCGAGAGGTCCAGGTTCTCGAAGCCCCAGCGCACCTGCTCGGGCGTGAGCACCTTGCCCTTGCCGTACTTCTCCTGCGCGGCGCGGATCGCCTCCACCTGCAGCATGGAGATCATCATCCCGCGCGTGTGCGCCAGCGTGCCCACGCCCGTGGGCGCACCCGTGCCCTGGCCCTTGTCATAGACGAACTTCTTCAGGTCGTCGTGCACCTTGTCCTTCGCGGCGCTGTTGTGGATGGTGATGGCGTTGTAGCCCTTGGCGCCCGCGCCGATGTCCTTCACGTCATGGTCGGAGCCGGCCCACCAGATGCCGTAGATCTTCTCGCGCGGGTAGCCGCTGGCCTGTGCCTCGCGGATGCCGGCGGGCGTCATCACGCCGGCCGACCAGAACAGCACGTAGTCGGGCTTCTGCTGGCGGATCTGCAGCCAGGTGGATTTCTGCTCCACGCCGGGCGGCGTGACGGGGAAGGTGCTGAGCGTGAAGCCGTCGGCCTCGGCGCGCTTTTGCAGCAGAGGGATCGGCTCCTTGCCGTAGGGGCTGTCGTGGTAGACCAGCGCGATCTTCTTGCCCTTGAGGCTGCCCTTTTCCTTCTTGGCGATGTCCTGCAGCATCACGTCGGCGGCGGTCCAGTAGGTGCCCAGCAGCGGGAAGTTCCACTCGAACACCGTGCCGTCTGCCGATTGCGAGAGGCCGTAGCCGGGGGTCTCGACGGGAATCTTGTCCACGAAGGCCTTGTCGGTCACCGCGAAAGTGATGCCGGTGGACTGCGTGTCGAAGCCGGAGGCGCCGCCGCCCTTGCCCTTGAGGCGCTCGTAGCACTCCACGCCCTTGGCCGCGTCGTAGGCGGTCTCGCACTCCTCGAACGAGAGCTTCACGCCGTTCACGCCGCCGTCGCGCGCGTTCACGAGCTTCAGGTAGTCCTGCTTGCCGTCCGCCCAGGGAATGCCGAGCGGCGCGAACTGCCCGGTGCGGTAGACGAGCAGCGGCACGAACTGCTCGCCCGCGGCCTGCGCCTGCGCCAGTGGCGCGGCGCTCCATACCGAGAGGCCGGCCGCGATGGCGGCGGCGATCGATGCGATCTTCCTGGGTTGCATGGCTTGTCTCCTTGGGATGTGGGCACTCGGGTGGTGCGTTGGCGGAACGGAATAGAAACGGGTCGTGCTCAGTGCGGGAACGGCCAGATGCGCAGCTTCTGCCGCGCGGTGGACCACAGCCGCGCGAGGCCGTGCGGCTCGACGATGAGGAAGAACACGATCAGCGCGCCGAAGATCATGTGCTCCAGGTGCGTGGCCGTGCCGGTGGACAGCGGCAGCCCCAGCCAGTGGGGCACGTAGTTCAGCAGCAGCGGCAGCAGCACGATGAAGGCCGCGCCGAAGAAGCTGCCCGCGATGGAGCCCAGCCCGCCGATGATCACCATGAACAGCAGCTGGAACGAGCGGTCGATGCCGAAGGCCGCGGGCTCCCACGATCCCAGGTGCACGAAGCCCCAGAGCCCGCCGGCCACGCCGACGATGAAGCTGCTCACGGCGAAGGCGCTGAGCTTGGCGTACACCGGGCGGATGCCGATCACGGCCGCGGCCACGTCCATGTCGCGCATGGCCATCCACTCGCGGCCCACGGCGCCGCGCACGAGGTTCTTGGCGAGCAGCGCGAACACGGCGACGAACCCCAGGCACAGCAGGTACTTCTGCACGGGCGTCTCGATGCCGAAGCCCAGGATCTGCAGGTTGCCCACGCTCACAGAGCCCGACGACGAATCGTTGGTCACCCACTTCACGCGGTTGGTGAACCAGTCGGTGAAGAACTGCGCGGCCAGCGTCGCCACCGCCAGGTAGAGCCCGCGGATGCGCAGGCTCGGTATGCCGAACAGCACGCCGAACACCGTGGCGCAGAGCCCGCCGCCCAGCAGCGCGAGCAGCAGCGGCATGCCCTCGATGCGCACCTGCAGGTTGTAGGCCGCATAGGCGCCGACGGCCATGAAGGCGCCGGTGCCCAGCGAGATCTGCCCGCAGTAGCCCACGAGGATGTTGAGCCCGATCGCCGCGAGCGACAGGATCAGGAACGGCACCGCGACGGCGCGGAAGAAATAGTCGCTGCCCGCCAGCGGCACGCCGACGAAGGCCACCGCCAGCAGGGCGAGCAGGGCCCAGCGGTCCTGGGCGATGGGGAACAGCGCCAGGTCGGCCTGGTAGCTGGTCTTGAACTGGCCGTTTTCGCGGTAGAACATGGTGCCTGCCTCCTTCTACCGGTTACACGCGGTCGATGATCTTGTCCCCAAACAACCCTTGCGGCCGGATGAGGAGGAAGCCCAGTGCGAGCACATAGGCGAACCAGTTCTCGATGCCGCCGCCGAGGAACGGCCCGAGATAGATCTCGGACACCTTCTCGCCCACGCCGATCAGCAGGCCGCCCACGATGGCGCCGGGCACCGAGGTGAGCCCGCCGAGGATCACCACCGGGAAGGCCTTGAGCGCCACGAGCGAGATGGAGAACTGCACGCCCAGCTTGCTGCCCCAGATGATCCCGGCCACAAGCGCGACGATGCCGCCCACCGACCACACGATCACCCAGATGCGCGAGAGCGGGATGCCGATGGACTGC
Organism: Paracidovorax oryzae ATCC 19882; assembly: GCF_000687165.1. Classification (GTDB taxonomy): domain Bacteria; phylum Pseudomonadota; class Gammaproteobacteria; order Burkholderiales; family Burkholderiaceae_C; genus Paracidovorax; species Paracidovorax oryzae. Next base: position 143,979 of record NZ_JMKU01000002.1, read on the forward strand.
GCGGCCTGGTGGTCGTCCGCCACGGCGCGCAGCGCGCGGCCGGTGCGCGTCTTCTGGAAGAAGAGCGAGAGCAGCGCCACGAGCGCGGCGGCCACCACGGCGGCGTAGAGGTCCTCCTTGGAGAGCAGCAGGCCGCCCTCGAAGACGTTCTCCAGCACGATCATCGGATCCTTGGGCATGCCCACGTCGATCTTGTAGGTGCTGCTGCCGAAGATGAGCTGGCCCGCGCCGTCGAGGAAGTAGGTGATGCCCAGCGTGGCCATCAGCAGCGCGATCGGCTCCTGGTTCACGAGGTGGCGCAGCGCCAGCCGCTCCACCAGCCAGGCCACGCCCACCATGCACGCCACCGCCGCGCAGAAGGCCAGCACGTTCGCGAGCAGCAGGCTGTCGAAGCCCAGCCAGCGCGGCAGCCATTCGGCGAAGCGCGCCATCGCGAGCGCCGCGAACAGCACCATCGCGCCCTGCGCGAAATTGAACACGCCCGAGGCCTTGAAGATCAGCACGAACCCCAGCGCCACGAGCGCGTAGAGCATGCCGGCCATCAGGCCGCCGAACACCGTTTCGAGAAAGAAACCCATGGCGTATGCCTCCGATGTCCTGCGTGTCTAGTGGCCAGCGCCGAGGTAGGCGCGGATGACGTCCTCGTTCTCGCGCACGGCCTGCGGCGTGCCATCGCCGATCTTCTTGCCGTAGTCGAGCACCACGACGCGGTCGGAGATGTCCATCACCACACCCATGTCGTGCTCGATCAGCACGATGGTGGTGCCGAATTCATCGTTCACGTCGAGGATGAAGCGGCACATGTCCTGCTTCTCCTCCACGTTCATGCCGGCCATGGGCTCGTCGAGCAGCAGCACCTGCGGCTCCATGGCCAGGGCCCGGCCCAGGTCCACGCGCTTTTGCAGGCCGTAGGGCAACTGGCCCACGGGCGCCTTGCGCCAGGCCTGGATCTCCAGAAAGTCGATGATGCGCTCCACCACCTCGCGGTGGCGGATCTCCTCGGCCACCGCCGGACCCAGGCGCAGGGCCTGCATCAGCAGGTTGCTCCGGATCTTCAGGTTGCGGCCGGACATGATGTTGTCGAGCACGCTCATGCCCTTGAAAAGCGCCAGGTTCTGGAAGGTGCGCGCCACGCCCATCTCGGCCACCTGGCGGCTGTTCATGTGCGCGAAGGTCTTGCCCCGGAAGGTGATGGAGCCTTCCTGCGGCGCATAGACGCCGTTGATGCAGTTGAGCATCGAGCTCTTGCCGGCGCCGTTCGGGCCGATGATGGAGCGGATCTCGTGCTCGCGCACGTCGAACGAGATGTCGGTGAGCGCCTTCACCCCGCCGAAGCGCAGGCTGATGTTGCGCACGTCGAGGATCACGTCGCCGGTCTTCTTGTGGGGAGTGGTCATGGCGTTGTACGTTGCGCTGCGGCGCGGGGTCAGGCGGCCTGCCGCACGGGCGGGAAGGTCTTCGCGTCCTCGATGCGCAGGGTGGCGCTCACGCGGCCCGTGCGCCCGTCCTCGAACTTCACCTGCGTCTCGATGAACTGCTCCGTGCGGCCCGCGTAGAGCGCATCGACCAGCACGCCGTACTTGTCGGCGATGAAGCCGCGGCGGACCTTGTTGGTGCGCGTGAGCTCGCCGTCGTCGGCGTCCAGCTCCTTGTGCAGCACCAGGAAGCGGGCGACCTGGCTGCCCGCGAGCAGGCCGTCGGCCGCGAGGTCGGCGTTCACCTTCTCCACGCAGTCGCGGACCAGCGCCAGCACCTCGGGCTTGGCGGCAAGATCGGTGTAGCCCGCGTACGGCAGGTTCTGCCGCTCGGCCCAGTTGCCCACGGCCTCGAAATCGATGTTGATCAGCGCGCAGACCTTGTCGCGGCCGTTACCGAGCGCCACGGCCTCCTTGATGTGCGGGAAGAACTTGAGCTTGTTCTCCACGTACTTGGGCGCGAACATCGCTCCGTCGTGCGCGCCGCCCGCGAGGCGCCCCACATCCTTCACGCGGTCGATGATCTTGAGCTGACCGCTCGCGTCCAGGAAACCCGCATCGCTCGTGCGGTACCAGCCGTCCGGCGTGAGCACTTCCGCCGTCGCCTCGGGGTTCTTGTAGTAGCCGCGCAGCAGGCCCGCGGACTTCACGAGGATCTCGCCGTTGCCGTCCACCTTGATCTCCACCCCGCGGATCGGAACGCCCACGGTGTCGGCATGCACCGCGTCGTCGGGCTGCAGGCACACGAACACCGCCGTCTCGGTGGAGCCGTAGAGCTGCTTGAGGTTGATGCCGATCGAACGGTAGAAGGTGAACAGGTCCGGCCCGATCGCCTCGCCCGCCGTGTAGGCCACGCGCACCCGCGAAAATCCCAGCGTGTTGCGCAGCGGGCCATAGACCAGCAGGTCGCCCGCTGCGTAGCGCAGCCGGTCCCACCAGCCCACCGCCTGGCCGCTCTGCAGCGCCGGGCCCACGCGGCGCGCATGCGCCATGCAGGTGCGGAACAGCCAGCGCTTGAAGGCGCCCGCGTCCTCCATGCGGATCGTGACGCTCGTGAGCAGTCCTTCGAAGATGCGCGGCGGCGCGAAGTAGTAGGTGGGCCCGATCTCCTTGAGGTCGATCGACACCGTGGCCGCCGACTCGGGGCAGTTCACCACGTAGCCGCAGGCCAGCCACTGCGCATAGCTGAAGATGTTCTGCCCGATCCAGGCGGGCGGCAGGTAGGCGAGCACGTCCTCTGCCGCGGTGAGCCGGTCGAACTCGGCACCGGCCGTGGCACGGTCCAGCAGGGTGGCGTGCGTGTGCACCACGCCCTTCGGGTTGCCCGTGGTGCCGGAGGTGAAGAACATCGCGGCCACGTCATCGGGTTGCACGGATCCGGCACGTGCGGCGAGCCAGCCCGGCGCGGCACCCACGATGCGCTCGCCGTCTTCCAGCAGCGTGTCGATCGATTGCAGGCCCGGCTCGGCGTAGTTGCGCAGGCCGCGCGGGTCGTCATAGAAGATGCCGGCGATGGCGGGGCAGTCAGCGCGGATCTCCAGCAGCTTGTCCACCTGCTCCTGGTCTTCCACCACGCAGAAGCGCACCTCGGCGTTGTTCAGAGGATAGACGCATTCGGCCGCCACGGCGTCCTGGTAGAGCGGGACGGGAATGGCGCCCAGCGACTGCGCCGCGAGCATCGTGGCATAGAGCCGCGGGCGGTTCGCGCCGATCACCACCAGGTGCTCGCCGCGCGCGAGGCCCGCGGCGTCCAGGCCCGCGGCGAGGCGCTCCACCAGCTGCGCGAGGCGCGCCCAGGTGGTGGTCTGCCAGATGCCGTATTCCTTCTCGCGCAGCGCGGCGGCCTGGGGGCGCTCGGCCGCGTGGCGCAACAGCAGTCGGGGAAAGGTATCGCTCATGCCGGGTTCCTGCCGAAGGGTGGAGGAAGCGGGAGGGGGCGGAGCCTGTCGGCAGGCGCGCCATCCGCGGGAATGCACCGGATGGTAGGAACCGCTTTGACGCCATCCTGTCTTGCCGACGACAATTTCGGGGAAACTCCTGACGGGTGTAACCCTGCGTGCCGCCCCGCCGGCCCCCGCACGGAGCCGGCCATGCCCGGGCGGTATCCTCGCGCCATGTACGCCCCGTTCTTCGGCCTCGAGCACGCGCCGTTTTCCATCGCTCCCGACCCGCGCTACCTGTTCATGAGCGATCGCCACCGCGAGGCGCTCGCGCACCTGCTCTACGGGCTGGAGGCCGGCGGCGGCTTCGTGCTGCTCACCGGCGAGATCGGCACCGGCAAGACCACGGTGTGCCGCTGCTTCCTGGAGCAGATCCCGTCGCACTGCAACGTGGCCTACGTGTTCAACCCCAAGCTCACCGTGGGCGAGCTGCTGCGCTCCATCTGCGACGAGTTCGGCGTGGTCCATGCGCCCGCCGTGCCGGGCGCGGAGACCGTCAAGGACTGCCTCGATCCGCTCAACGCCTTCCTGCTGCGCGAGCATGCCGCGGGCCGCAACAACGTGCTCATCATCGACGAGGCCCAGAGCCTCGCGCCCGAGGTGCTGGAGCAGCTGCGCCTGCTCACCAACCTGGAGACCAGCGAGCGCAAGCTGCTGCAGATCGTGCTCATCGGCCAGCCCGAGCTGCGCGCCATGGTGGCCGACCCGGCGCTGGAGCAGCTGGCGCAGCGCGTGATCGCGCGCTACCACCTGGATGCGCTCACGCCCGAGGAAACCCGCCAGTACGTCGCGCACCGCATGGCCGTGGCGGGCCTGAAAGGACCGCTGCCGTTCACCGCGCGCGCGCTGGTGCGCATCCACCAGCGCGCGCGGGGCATCCCGCGGCGCATCAACCTGCTGTGCGACCGCGCGCTGCTGGGCGCCTATGCCGGCGGGCTGCACGCGGTGGACGAGGCCATCGTGGAGCGGGCAGCGGCAGAAGTGTTTGGCCCCGGGGCCGCAGGCCCGGCACCCACGGCCCGCCGGCCGCGCTGGGCCGCCGCGGGCGCCGGAGCGCTGGTGGGCGCCGCGGCCATCGCCGCCGCGGGCTGGGGCCTGGGATGGGGGCCGGCCTCCCGCCCACCCCCTGGGTCACCGGCGGCGCCGCACGTCCCCGGAACCGTGGCGGCGGCTGTGGCGCCGGTGCCGGCCATGGCCGCATCGGCCGCCAGCGCGGCGGCGGCTCCGCAGCCCGTGCATTCGGCCCTGCAGGATTTCCTGGCCGCACAGCCCTCCGGCGAGGACGCCGCCTGGCGTGCGCTGGCCGCCGCCTGGGGCGTGAAGGGCGGGCTGGAAGGCGGCGACGCCTGCGACGCCCTGCAGCGCCAGGGCCTGCGCTGCTACCGCCAGCGGCGCGCCAGCCTGGCCCTGGTGCGCCAGCTGGACCGCCCCGGCTGGCTGACCCTCTATCCGTCCGCGGATGCGCCGGTCCCGGTGCTCCTGGCCGGCTTCGATCCCGTGCGGCAGACGGCGCTGCTGGAAGGGTCCGGCGGCCGGCGCCTGGAGGTGACCGCGGCGGACCTCGCCCAGGCCTGGCGCGGCGAATTCGCGACCCTGTGGCGCGCCCCCGCGGAATGGCCCGTTGGCGGGCGGATGGAGTCCGGCCCTCCCCAGGCCCAGGCCTGGCTGGATGCCCAGCTCGCGCGTGCCGGCGCGGGCGCTTCCCCGGCGGCCGGGCAGGCGGCGACCACCCCCGCCACGGCCGCGCAGCGGCGCGCCCGCATCTACCGCTTCCAGGTGGCCCAGGGCCTGGTGCCCGATGGCGTGGCCGGCCCGCTCACGCTCATGCTGCTCAACCGCGCCGCGGGCGTGGACGAGCCCCGCCTGAAGACTTCCTGACCCGGAACCCTTTCCCGTATGTCCTACATCCTCGATGCCCTGCGGCGCGCCGAAGCCGAGCGCGGCCGCGGCGCCGTTCCCGGCCTGCACACGCCCGGCCCGTCCCCGTCCCCGGGGCCCACGCCTATGCAGCCCGGTGGCGCGCGCCGCGCGCCGGTGGCCCTGGCCGCCGCCCTGCTGTTCGCCGCGGGCGCGGCCGCACTGGCCTGGTGGGCCGCGTCCTCGCGGGCGGTGCCCGACGTTTCGGCGGCTGGCACCGGCACCGCGGCGGCCGCGGTCGCCGTGGCACAGGCGGAACGTGCCACGCCCGTGCCGGTGCCACCTGCCGTTCCCGCCCCGCCATCCACGGTGACTGCGACACAGGCACCTGCACCTGCACCTGCACCTGCACCTGCGCCTGCGCCTGCGCCTGCGCCTGCGCCTGCGCCTGCACCGCATCGCGCTCCCCCGGCAACACCCCGGACCCCTGCGTCGGCACCAGCACCGGCACAGACCCCGGCGCGTCTGGCTTCCGCCCCGGCCCCGGTCGCAGCGGTCGCCCCCGCGCGGCACGAGACGGCGGCGTCTGCCCCGCGCCCCCCGGCCCCCGCGGCTGTGGCCCTGCGGGACTTGCCGGACAGCGTGCGCGCCCAGTTTCCTGCGCTGCAGGTCAGCGGAGTCACGTACTCGTCCAACCCCCTCTACCGCATGGCCATCGTCAACGGACAGGTGCTGCACGAAGGCGATGCGGCCGCGCAGGGGGTGGTGCTGGAGGTGATCGAGCCCGAGCGCGTGGTGTGGAAGTTCCGTGACTACCGGATTGCGCAGCCGGCGAGGTAGCGGGAGCAGGGCTGGGCGCGAGGGTGTGCGAAGGACCGGGTTTCGATGGCCCGGGCCGAGGCCCGGACCGCGCTCGGCGATAATCCCCCCGTGAAGCGCGCCAGACCGCCGCTGGTGCAAGTGCCGAAAGGCCGCACTGGAGGAACGTCCGGACTGCACAGGACGGCGTAGCAGCTAACGGCTGTCCACCGCGAGGTGAGGATCAGAGCAACAGAGACGAGTCCGGAAGGAGTGCCGCAAGGCAGACCAGCCGGGGTGAAACGGGCAATCTCTACGCGCAGCAATACCAAGTAGGCCAGCGTTGACGTGGTTCCGCGGAGCTGGCGGGTAGGTAGCATCGAGCCGGGTGGGCGACCCCCGGCCCAGAGTAATGGCGGTCACATGCGGGCAACCGCATGCACAGAATCCGGCTTATCGGCGCGCTTCACACTTTTGTTTTTTCGTGCGCCTGCGTCCTGGAGGCGCCGCCGCACGCCTGGCGGCACCCGCATCCTTCATCGCATCGCATCGCATCGCATTGCATTGCATTCAAGGCCGCGCGCAGTGCGGCGCATGGCCGGCGCGCAGTTCCGCGGCGCGCTGTTCCGTGCCGGGGTGGGTGGCGAGCAGGCCCATCCATGCGCTGTCGCCGCTTCCCTTGTGCGGGGGCTCCTCGCTTGTCCCGCGCGCAGCCGGGCTGCTGCCCCGGGCTTCGGGAGGCTTCGCAGCCGTGCCGGCTTCGCCGCCCTGGTTCGCGGCTCCATCCGCATCGTCTTTTCCCTCGCGGCCATCCTTCGTGCGGTCGCCTGCGGGCGCCTTGCCGCGGCGTGGCGCCTCCCGCTGCTCCTGCGCGATGGCCAGCAGCAGGTCGGCCATGGGCGCGGTGGGCAGGCGCGCATGGCCCATGAGCGCGAGGGCGTAGCAGTCGGCCTCGCGCTCGTGCGCACGGCTGTAGGCCAGGCCGGTGACGAGGGCGCCGCCGGTGGACAGCAGGCTGGAGACATCCCCCAGCGCCAGGCCCAGGCCGATGTTGAGCACGCCCTGTTCGACCACGGTGCGCGTGGTGTGGCGGTACACGACGTGGCCGATCTCGTGCGCGATCACGCCGACCAGCGCATCGTCGCCCAGGCCGCGGCGGGACGCGGTTTCCGCGAGGCCGTCGGTGATGACCACGGTGCCGCCCGGCAGGGCGAAGGCATTGGCGCCCATGCCGCGCCGGAACTCCAGGCGCAGCGCGGGCGCGTAGCCCGCATAGCGCTGCGGTGCCGACGGCATGCCCTGCACGAGGGTGTCGAAGCGGGCGCGCAGTTGCTGCTGGCGCTCGGGCGCGAGGCGCGAGGGGCGCAGCAGGTCGCCGTCCATGCGCTCCAGCGTTTCCCGCGCGAGGGAGGTCTCCCACCCCAGGGGCACGGCCCGGGTCAGCTGGGTGGCCAGCCAGGGCGTGCCGTAACGGTAGAAGAGCGCCAGCACCAGCACGGAGGCGAGCAGCACGGCCGCCAGCACGCCCCAGCGGGTCTGCATGCGCTGGGCGATGCCGGCGCGGTGGCCGGCCGCCTGCAGCGCGGCGTGCCAGCGCGCGATGCCATCGCCCGCGATCTCCAGGCTGCCGCTCTCGCCCAGGTCCACCGCCAGCCGCGGGGGAGGGCGGCGCGGGTTCCAGGCCTCGGGCCAGTCCACCGCATCGTGCGCGAAGTGCTCGGGGGCCCCGCCCTCGGCGCCCACGGGGTGCAGCGTGAGTTCGGGGCCGCGGGGGCCGGGGGCGATGGCCGCGAGCACGGCCCGGCCCTGGCTGCTGCGCCCGTCGAACCAGCGCGCGGGTACGGGCTGCGGGGCCGTGCGGGGCGGGGAGTCCGGTAGCGGTGGCGACGCCGCGGTGGAGGTCATGGCGGACGGGTGCCGTTCAGCCGATCAGGTCGAGCCCTGCGGCATCCGCCAGGGCGTCGCCCACGCCGTTCTGCTGCTGCCGCTGGAGCTGCCCCGCCAGCTGGTCCACACCACCCTTGACGTGCAGGGTCACGGATTCCAGCTTCATGCGGTATTCGTTCACGCGGGCGAACGGGCGGTAGAAGCCCAGCGTGAGCAGGGTGAGCAGCAGGTTCCTGATGCGCAGGCCGACGAAGCGGCTCGCGCGCAAGTGGCATTTGAAGCGGGCCATGTGGCTCACGCCGATCTGGTTCCAGGTGATCTGGAACATGCGTGCCTCGCGGTAGGCGCGCGCCGGTGCCGAGACCAGCAGCGCCATGAAGCCGAAGAAGACGATGCCCACGATGAAGAGCAGGGCCAGCCACATCCCCATGTGCTGCATCTTGCCGGACAGCAGCGCCAGCGATCCGCCGAAGGCGGCGCCCACGATGGCGCCCATGACCGCCACGGTGAGCAGGAATACGCCCAGGGTGGCGAGCCACACCTTCACGAAGTCCGAGTACACGGGCTTCCAGCGGCCGGGCTCGGTGCCCAGGCGCGAATGGAGCACCAACATGCTGCGGTAGTTGTATTCGAGGCGGATGGCGCACAGCACGGTGAGCACGAACGTCAGCGCGAGCAGCCCCCACATGGCCCCCGTGACCTGTGGCAGCTTCCGTCCGGAGGCGCCGGCCACGGGTTCCGGCGCCAGCGCCTGCAGCCCGTAGAACGCGGCCAGCCACAGGGCGGCGATGGCGAACACGGGCCAGCTCGCCGCATAGACCTGCCGCCAGCCGGCGGTGAACTGCAGCCGCAGCCCGCGCCAGCGCGTGTTGCCGAGCCGGAAGCGCATGGCGCTGCCCCAGATGAGCGGGGCGAGCGCCGCGCCCGCGAGGATGAAGAGGCCCACCGCGGTGTCCTGCCCGGTGCGCACGGCGATCTGGTAGGCGGCGGTGAGCACCAGCAGCACGATGAAGCCGAAGACCATGCGGCGCTGCTGCGCGGTGAATTCGAGCGGGCTGCCGGCCACGAGCGTGTGGCCGTAGAAGTACTGCACGGTGCGGCGGCGCGCCCAGGGCGTGTAGAGGCCCAGCGTCAGGATGCCCAGCAGCACGTTGACGATCCAGACGCGGAAATACTCGCCGCCGCTGCCGGTGAACTCCAGCGGATGCGGCTCGATGCCGTGCGACGTGAACGACGATGCCATGCGTGCCACGTGGGGCTCGACGCGCTGATCCATGGATGTGCCTCCCTCGAAGAGCCCGGCAGTTTATCGCGGCGGCGCGGGGATCAGAAGCGCTCCCAGGGCAGCAGGTAGCGCCACTGGCCTTCGGGCACCCTGGCGAGCGAGACGCGGCCGATGCGCAGCCGCTTGAGCGCCGTCACCTGCAGTCCCACGGCCTCGCACATCGCGGGAATCTGCCCGGGGCGGATGCCCTTGAGCGCGAAGCGCAGCCGCGTTTCGCTCTGCCAGCTCACCTTGGCGGGCGGCAGCGGCCGGCCGTTGAACTCCAGGCCCCGGCAGAGGCGCTCGAGGCCGCCCTCGGCGATGCGCCCTTCCACGGTGGCGATGCATTCCTGCTCGAGCAGCTCGATGTCTTCGGCCAGGCGGCGCGCCATGCGGCGGTCCTGCGTATAGACCACGAGCCCGCTGGCCGCGTCGGCCAGCGGCGTGAAGCACTCCTGCTGCCGGAAATGCCGCTGCAGCACCCGCACGGGCGGGCTGTCGCCCACGTACCGGTTGCCGGGCTCCAGCAGCGTGCCGGCGTCGGGTGCCCCGCCGCTGCGCGCCTGGCGCGGATCGCCGGCGGGGCCCTGGCCGATGCCGGCCTCCCAGCCGGCGGGCTTGTGCAGCAGGAGGGTGACGGGCGGTGCCTCCTCGGCCTTCGCGTTCTGCGCGACCACGACGTCCTGGTCCGGGCGGACACGGGCGCCCGGCGCTTCGGTCATCCGGCCGTCCACCTGCACCCAGCCGCCTTCGATGAGCCACTCGGCCTCGCGGCGGGAGCAGCCGCGCATGTCCGCCACGCGCTTCGACAGGCGGATGTGGCCGGTGTCTGCCGCACCGGCGTTTTGGGAAAGATCATGCATGGCCGGCCTCCAGCGCGCGCAGGCGTTCGACGTGGGCGAGCAGGGAGCGCTGCGCCACGGGCCACAGCCGCTCGGGCACGTCGGCATAGGCGTGGCGCACCCAGTCGTCCATGCTGCCGTCCGGCAGGGCCTGCATGGCCGCGAGCACTTTGGCCTCGCGCGCGAGCCGGTGCGCCTTCAGCCGGGCGATCGCCCCGCGCGCACCGGCGATCGCGTGGCCGTGGGCGGGCAGGATGAATTCCACGCCGTGGCGTTCGCACAGCGCGTCCAGCCGGTCGAGCGAGGCGAGGTAGTCGTCCATGTTGCCGTCCGGCGGGTCGATCACGGTGGTGCTGCCGTTGAGGATGTGGTCGCCACTGAACAGCAGGCCGTCCTCGCGCAGCAGCAGGCACAGGTGGTTCGCGGCATGGCCCGGGGTGTGGACCACTTCGAGGGTGTGGGTGACGTCGCCTTCCAATTGCCGGCCGCTCAAGGTGATGCGTTCGCCGTCGGCCAATGCCCGGTCGGGCGTGAACCGGCTGGCCGCGCGTGCCGTGGGTGCGGAGGGCAGGCCCAGCACGGGCGGGCGCGGGCGGCCGGCCGCAGCCACGCGTGCGGCCAGCGGGGCGGCGCCCGGCGCGTGGTCGGCATGGGAGTGCGTGCACACGATGGCGCGGATGTCGCCGCCCGCCGCATGCCAGAGCCGTTCGAGATGCGCCTCGTCGGCCGGGCCGGGGTCGATGGCGACGTAGCCGGTGGACGGGTCGCCCACCAGGTAGCTGTTGGTGCCCGGGCCGGTCATGGCGCCGGGGTTGGCCGCGGTGAGCCGCTGCAGGTTGCGCAGCAGCGGCACGGGCCGCTCGGGCTGCCAGTCGAGCGGATGCACGATCTGCCCGTCGGGGCAGACCAGGGCCAGTTCGCCGTAGGGGGCCTCGTGCTCCATGTAGCGCGCCTCGCGGCCCGCGAGCAAGCCGGCGCGCGGGCAACTGGTCCACAGCGGCTGCTCGTGGGCCACGGCGGCGAGCACCGCGTCGGCGCTGGCGAATTCCGCCAGGCGCTCCAGCGTGCGGATGGTCGGGAAGATCATGAAGAACTGGCCGGCCGCATGCCGGTCCAGCGCGTCCCGCGGGCGCACCCAGACGGGCTCGAACTGCTCGGTCTCGTCGGCCACCGGCTCCTGCCCCTGTGGCATGCGCGCGACCAGGAAGGGCACGTCGAAGCGCCTGGGCAGGTCGCGGTCGGCCGTCCAGTGCGCGAGCAGGAAGACCGCGTCGGCCGCCAGGCGCAGGCCGCGCGCGGCGCACTGGGCGATGAAGGGCGCGCCACGGTCGAGCGCGGCGATGTCTTCTGCGGTGGCGAAGCGGCCGTCCGGGCGCCGCGCGAGCAGCACGCCCAGTTCCTCGAAGCTTTCGCGGATGGCGGCGACGGCCTGGGTGACGCGGTCCGGCGCCTGCGCGGGGCGCCGGTCGGCCTGCGCATGGGTGGCGGGTTCGGCGTCCTGCGGGTCGATGGCGCCGCCGGGGAAGACGTAGGCCCCCGGCGCGAAGCTGGCCTGGGGCGAGCGCCGCGTCATGAGCACTTCGAGTCCGCCGCCGGGCGCGTCGCGCAGCAGCAGCACGGTGGCGGCCGCGCGCGTGGCGGCGGGCTCGCGGTGGGGATGGAGTTGTTGGGAAGGGCGGGGCATCCGGGGATTATCGGCAGCGCCCCCCTGCCTGCCGGCAGAGGGGCTTCCCGCGCTTGCCGCGGCCGGCCCCGGTTCAGGCCGCGGGCACCACCGGCACCGACTGCCGGTGGCCCGCCGCGGTCTTGTAGGTGCGCACCCAGTCGGCCAGCAGCGCGGGATCGAGCACGTCGCCGATGCGCTCGAAACCATCGGGCGCGCGCTCTTCCACCATGTCGAGGATGGCGTCCAGGCCCTCCGCGCGGTTGAGTTCCACGATGCGCGCGGTCATGGGCCGGCGGCCGTCCTCATAGGCATCGAGCGCAGCGGGCAGGTCGTGCGGGCGGGCGGCCAGCGCGTCGGCGATGGCGCGCGCGTCCAGCAGCGCCTGGGTCGCGCCGTTGGAGCCGATCGGGTACATGGGATGGGCCGCATCGCCCAGCAGCGTCACGCCGCGGCCCTGGCGCCAGCGCGGCAGCGGATCGCGGTCCACCATGGGCCATTCGAGGATCTGCGTGGCCTGCGCGATCAGGCCCGGCACGTCCACGAAGCCGAAGCGCCAGGTGCCGAAGGTGGGCAGCAGGTCGTCCACCGAGCCCGGGCGGCTCCAGTCCTCCCGGCCCGGGGCCGTGAGGCCGCCGCCGAAGCCGTCCTCGCGCAGCCGGCGGTCGGCCACCCAGTTGACCAGCTGCAGCCCGTCCGCGCGCGGCGGTGCGATGGGATAGACGACGAATTTCGCGCGGCGGTGGCCGGCCTGCACCATGGTGCGGCCGTCCATGAAGGGCTTCGCCCAGGTGGTGCCGCGCCACATCATCATGCCGTTCCAGCGGGGCGCGCCCTCATGGGGATGGAACTGGCGCCGCAGCGCCGAATGGATGCCGTCCGCCCCGATGAGCAGGTCGCAGCGCAGCGTGGCGGTGCCCCCGTCGGCGAGCTCGGCCTGCGCCAGCACCCGGCCGCCGGCTTCCTCGGTGCAGCCGGTGATGCGGGTGCCGGCGCGCACCCGGTCCTCGCCCAGGCGCTGCAGGCAGGTGTTCCACAGCAGCATCTGCAGCTCGCCGCGGTGCACGCTGTATTGCGGGTGGCTGTAGCCCGCCTCGGTGCCGCGCAGGTCTTCGTAGATCGGCTGGCCGTGCCGGTTGGCGAACACCAGGGCGCGCGTGCGCACGCCCATGGCGTCGAGCGCGGGCAGCAGGCCCAGGCCGTCCAGCACCTCCACCGCGTGCGGCAGCAGGTTGATGCCCACGCCCAGCGGCTGGGGCCGCGCCGCGGCCTCGCAGACGGTGACGCGGTGCCCCTGGGCGCAGAGGGCGAGCGCGGCGGCGAGGCCGCCGATGCCGCCGCCGGCGATCACGATGTCCAGCGGTCGCGGCGTGGGCTGCAGGGAGGCGGGGGAGGGCGAGGTCATGGCTGTGCGTTCTCCGGGTTAATGCCGCTTGACGCGGATCAATGTGCCCCCCTATTGTTGCGCCATGCAACAAAAAGAGCGCTCCGCAGAAACCCGCAGTCCCGGCGCACGCACCCCTGCGGCCGCCCGGGCGTCCGATGCGCCCGAGGGCCCCCTGCGGCCGCTGCCCGGGCTGCGCTACGGCGTGCTCGACCAGCTCATGGGCTATGCGCTGCGCCGTGCGCAGAACGCGCTCTACCTCGATTTCCAGCGCGCCGTGGGCGATGACGTGAGCCCGCAGCGCTTCGCCGCCCTGGTGCTGGTGGTGGGCAATCCGGGCCTGCGCCAGGGCCTGCTGGCCGAGGCGATGGGCCTGCACCGCAGCGGCGGCATGCGCCTGGTGGACTGGCTGCACGCCCAGGGCTGGGTGCTGCGCGAGGCCGATCCGCAGGACCGGCGTTCCTGGCTGCTCCATCCCACCCCGCAGGGCCGCGCCGCGCTGGAGGCGCTGTCGGCCCGGGTGCGGGCGCACGATGCCGCGCTGGTCGCCTCCCTGGGGCCCGGCGGCGAAACCCTGCATCCGCTGCTGGAGCGCCTGGCCCGCATGGCGCCCGGCCCCGAGTGAAGATACGCCCCCGCCGGTACGGGCGACGCAGTCCGGCATGATTCGAACCCTTCCAGGAGACAAGCACCATGACCCATTTCATCCCGCGGGGCACCTCCCGCGCTCTTGCGCCGCAGGGTATCCGCCGGCGCGATGCCGGCCTGGCCCTGGCCGCGCTGTGCTTCGGTGCCGGCGGGCCCGCGGCGGCGCAGCAAAGCGTGCAGCGCATCCTGGTGGGTTTTCCCGCGGGGGGCTCGGTCGATGTGGTGGCGCGGCGCCTGGCCGAGAGCTGGCGCGCACGCAGCGGCACGACCGTGGTGGTCGAATCCCGCTCCGGCGCGGGCGGGCGCATCGCGCTCACGGCGCTGAAGGACGCGCCGCCCGACGGGCTCACCATGGTGCTCAGCCCCTCGTCCATGCTCACGATCTATCCGCACGTGTACAAGCGGCTGCAGTACAGGCCCGCCACGGATTTCATCGCCGTGGCGCCGGTGGCGCTGTCCACCTGCGGCTTCATGGTGGGGCCCAAGGTGCCCGATTCGGTGAAGACGCTCAAGCAGTTCGCGGAGTGGGCCAAGGGCAGGCCCGAGCCCGAGGGCTATGCCTCACCCGCCGCGGGCGCCATGCCGCACTTCCTCGGCAACCAGTTCGCGCGCGCCGCGGGCATCTCGCTCACGCACGTGCCCTACCGTGGCGCGGCGCCCGGCCTGCAGGACCTCATGGGTGGGCAGGTGGCCTCGGGCTGCTTCAGCGTCGGCGACTGCCTGCCGCACGTGCCCACCGGCCGCGTGCGCGTGCTCGCGGTAAGCGACAGACAGCGGTCGCGCTTCCTGCCCGACGTGCCCACCTTCGCCGAGCAGGGCTTCGCGGGCATCCAGGGCGTGGAGAGCTACGGGCTCTACCTGCCCGCCCGCGCGCCCGCGGCGGTGGCCGAGCGCTGGGCCGAGGCTGCCCGCCAGGCCGTGGGCGAGCCGGCGGTCGTGGAGGCACTGGCCAAGCTCGGCTTCGAGCCCGCGTCGGGAACGCCCGAAGAGTACGCCCGCCAGCTCGCCCAGGAGCGCGATCGCTGGGCACCGGTGGTCGCCGCCTCGGGTTTCTCGTCGGAGGAGTAGCGGCGAAGGGCACGCGGCAGCCACGGAATCCGAGGAAAATCACGCACCTTTCCTCGCGATGGACCCCATGCCAACTCCCGCCGCCGAGGGCGTTCGCCCGTCCACCGTGTCCCTCGCGCAGGCCCTGCGCTTCTGGCTGAAGCTCGGCTTCATCGGGTTCGGCGGGCCCGCCGGGCAGATCGCGCTCATGCACGACGAGCTGGTGGACCGGCGCCGCTGGATCTCCGAAAAGCGCTTCCTGCATGCGCTGAACTACTGCATGCTGCTGCCCGGTCCCGAGGCGCAGCAGCTCGCCACCTACCTCGGATGGCTGCTGCACCGCACGTGGGGCGGCATCCTGGCGGGCGTGCTTTTCGTGCTGCCGTCGCTGTTCATCCTGGTGGCCCTGGCCTGGCTGTACATGGCGCACGGCGATGCGCCCGCGGTGGCGGGCGTCTTCCACGGCATCAAGCCGGCCGTGACGGCCATCGTGGCGCAGGCCGCCCTGCGGATCGGGGGCCGGTCGCTGCGCAGCGGCTGGCTGTGGTCCATCGCCATCGCGGCGTTCGTCGCGCTCTTCGCCTTCGATGCTCCGTTCCCGGCCATCGTGGCGGCTGCGGCGGTGGCGGGGCATGTCGGCGGCAGGCTGCGCCCGGCGGCGTTCGGCGCCGCGGCGGCCACTGCCCCTCCAGCGGAAATGTCCCGGGCACAGGGCCGTGCGCTCATCGACGACGACACGCCGGTGCCCGCCCATGCGCGCTTTTCCTGGCGGCGCGCGTGCGCCGTGCTGCTGGCCGGCACGGCCCTCTGGCTGCTGGCCATGGGCGCGCTGTGGGCCGCGTTCGGCCGCGATGCCGTCCTGGTGCACATGGCCTGGTTCTTCACCAAGGCGGCGCTGATGACCTTCGGGGGCGCGTACGCGGTGCTGCCCTATGTGTACCAGGGCGCGGTCGAGCACTTCCAGTGGATGACCCCGGCGCAGATGATGGACGGCCTGGCGCTGGGCGAAACCACGCCGGGGCCGCTCATCATGGTGGTGTCGTTCGTCGCCTTCGTGGGCGGATGGGCGCGGGCGCTCTTCGGGCCGGACGCGCTGCCGCTCGCGGGCGCCACGGCCGCGGCCGTGGTGACGTTCTTCACCTTCCTGCCGTCCTTCGTCTTCATCCTGCTGGGCGGCCCGTTCATCGAGTCCACGCGCGGCAACCTCCGGCTCGCGGCGCCGCTGGCGGGCATCGCGGCGGCCGTGGTCGGGGTGATCGCCAACCTGGCGGTGTTCTTCGCCCTCCACGTGTTCTGGCCGCAGGGCCTGCACGCAGGCCCCGATGTGCGCATGCTGGTCATCGGGGCGGCATCGGCGGTGGCGCTGATGCGCTGGCGGGTGGGTGTCATCCCCGTCATCATCGCCGCGGGGCTTGCCGGGCTCGCGATGGGGCTGTGAGCCGAGCGAGGGCAGGGGCCCGCACTAAAGACCGTCAGTCCGGGTTCCTCGCGGGAATCTCCAGCCCGCGCGCCACCGCGGGCCGGGCCACGAAGGCGTCCAGCACCCGCCGCACGTGGGTGAACCGGTCGAACTCCACCAGTTCGCCTGCCTCGTAGAAGCCCACGAGGTTGCGCACCCAGGGGAACACCGCGATGTCGGCGATGGTGTAGTCCTCGCCCACCATCCAGGGGCGGCCGTCGGCCAGGTGCCGGTCCAGCACGCCCAGCAGGCGGCAGCACTCGGCCACGTAGCGGTCGCGCGGGCGCTTGTCCTCGTAGTCCCTGCCGGCGAACTTGTGGAAGAAGCCGAGCTGGCCGAACATGGGGCCGACGCCGCCCATCTGCCACATCAGCCACTGCAGCGCCGCATAGCGCTGCGCGCCCGCGGGGGCCAGGAAGCGGCCCGTCTTGTCGGCCAGGTAGACCAGGATGGCGCCGGACTCGAACAGCGCCAGGGGCTGGCCGCCCGGGCCGTTGGGATCCAGGATGGCCGGGATCTTGTTGTTGGGGTTGAGCGAGAGGAACTCCGGCGAGGTCTGGTCGTCCTGGTCGAAGCGCACGAGGTGCGGCTCGTAGGGCAGGCCGGTCTCCTCGAGCATGATGGAGGCCTTCACGCCGTTGGGCGTGGGCAGCGAATAAAGCTGCAGCCGGTCGGGATGGCGGGCGGGCCATTTGCGCGTGATGGGGAAGGCGGCGAGCACGTCGTCGGTCATCGGAATTCCTCTCGGGGCTAAGGGATGGGCGCTAGGGACGGAGGGGGCCATCATCGCGCGCCCGGCCGGCCCCTGCCGGCGAGGGGCCATGCCGCGCCTGCCGGGCAACGATAATCCTGCGGATGCAGATCCGCTTCACCAAAATGCAGGGTGCCGGCAACGATTTCGTCGTGCTCGACGAAACGCAGGGGCGCCTGGGCCTCACGCCCGCGCAGTACCGCTACCTCGCCGACCGCCACTTCGGGGTCGGCGCCGACCAGATCCTCACCGTGCGTCCGTCGCCGGCCGACGGCATCGATTTCGAATACGTCATCCACAACGCCGACGGCGGCGAGGTCGAGCAGTGCGGCAACGGCGCGCGCTGCTTCGCCCGCTACGTGCGCGACAAGGGCCTCACCGACCGGGACACCATCCGCGTTCAGACCCTGGCCGGCGTGATCGCCCCGCGCCTGACGCCGGACGGCCGCGTCACCGTGGACATGGGCCGCCCGCGCTTCGACCCTGCCGAGGTGCCTTTCGATGCCTCTGGCCTCGCACCCGCGGCCCGCGGGGCGGGACAGACGTGGCCGCTGCCTCTCGGCGCCGGCGCCGACGCGCAGGTGGTCGACGTGGCGGTGGTCTCCATGGGCAACCCGCATGCCGTGCAACTGGTCGAGGACGTGGACGCGGCGCCGGTGGCGCGCACCGGTCCGCTCATCGAAGGCCACGCGCGCTTTCCGCAGCGCGTGAACGCGGGCTACCTGCAGATCGAGGACCGTGCCCACGTGCGCCTGCGCGTGCATGAACGCGGCGCCGGCGAAACCCTGGCCTGCGGCACGGGCGCCTGCGCCGCCGTGGCCGCGGGCATCCGCCTGGGCCTGCTGGACACGCGCGTCGATGTCCGCACGCGCGGCGGCCTGCTCACCATCGCCTGGAGCGGCGACCCGTCCGAGTCCGTCTTCATGACCGGACCGGCGACCACCGTCTTCGAAGGCCAGATCGACATTCCCGACGCACCATGACCCATCCGCATACCCCCGCCCAGGCCGTGCCTCCCATCACGGAAGAAGACATCGCCGAATTCCTCGCCAACACACCGGGCTTCTTCGAGCGCCACGCCGAGCTGCTGACCGGCGTGGTCCTCACCAGCCCGCACGGGCAGCGCGCCGTCAGCCTGCAGGAGCGCCAGGCCGAGATGCTGCGCGAGAAGATCAAGGGCCTGGAGCAGCGCATCATGGAAATGGTGCGCCACAGCCACGAGAACACCGCCATCGCGCAGAAGATCCACCAGTGGACGCGCGAGCTGGCGCAGGCCGGCGACCCGGCGCTGCTGCCGGGCCTGGTGGAGCAGGGCATCCGCCGGCTGTTCGACGTGCCGCAGGCGGCGCTGCGCCTCTGGGACGTGGGCGGCCCGTACGCGGGTGCCGCCTTCGCGCAGGGCGCGAGCGCCGATGCGCGCTCGTTCGCCACCTCGCTCACGCAGCCGTTCTGCGGCCCCAACCTCGGCTTCGAGCCCGCGGGCTGGCTGCCCGAGCCTGCCTCGGTGCAGTCGATCGCCCTGCTGCCGCTGCGCCAGGGGGCGCTCGATGACGACGCGCCGGCTTTCGGCCTGCTGGTGCTGGGCTCGCCCGACCCGCAGCGCTTCGGCGCCGACATGGGCACCGACTTCCTCGTGCGCATGGCCGAACTGGCCAGCTCGGCGCTCTCGCGCCTGCGCTGACCCGGCCATGGCGGACGGCCCGCAGCCGGTGGTGCCCACCGATCCCGACGTGCTGCGCTACCTGGAGCACGTGCGCGTGGAAAAGCGCCTGGCGCAGCGCACCGTCACGCTCTACACGCTCGACCTGGCGAAGCTGGCCGCCAGCGCGCGCGACGCGGGCGTGCCGCTGCTGCAACTGCAGGCCGCGCACATCCGCCGCTTCGTGGCGCAGATGCACGCGGGCGGGCGCGGCGGGCGGGGCATCGCGCTGATCCTGTCGGGCTGGCGCGGCTTCTTCACCTGGGCGGCACGGCAGGGACTCGTGCCCCACAACCCCGTGCAGGGCGTGCGCGCGCCGCGCGCGCCCAAGCCGCTGCCCAAGGCGCTGGGCGTGGACGACGCGGTGCGGCTCGCGGAGTTCGAGGGCTCCTCGGGCAGCGACCCGTGGCTGGAAGCGCGCGATGCGGCGATGGTCGAGCTGCTCTACGGCTGCGGCCTGCGCGTGGGGGAACTGGCCGGCCTGGACGCCGTGCCGGGGCCGGACACGCAGCGCCAGGGCCGGGGCTGGATCGACCTCGATGCCGCCGAGGCGCACGTCTTCGGCAAGGGTTCGAAGCGGCGCAGCGTGCCGGTCGGATCGGCCGCGCTGGCGGCCCTGCGCGCCTGGCTGGAGGTGCGGCTGCAGCCCTTCGGCAGCGCGGCCTCCGGCCGCGCGGATGCTGCGCTTTTCCTGGGCCGGCGCGGCGCACGGCTCACGGGGCAGTCCATCTGGTCGCGCCTGCGGCAGCGCAGCCAGCTCGCCGGGCTGTCCACGCCGGTGCACCCGCACATGCTGCGGCACTCCTTCGCCAGCCACCTGCTGCAGTCCAGCGGCGACCTGCGGGCGGTGCAGGAGCTGCTGGGCCATGCCAACATCACCACCACCCAGGTCTATACGCGCCTGGATTTCCAGCACCTCGCCAAGGTGTACGACGCCGCCCATCCGCGGGCGCGCCGCAAGCCTGGCGGCTGACGGCCGGTCGCAGGCATTCGCGGGGGCCCGTCCTTCCATGGCGGCAGGGAATTTCCGTGCTGCAGAATCCGGCCCATGCCTTCTCCCCATGCCACGTTGTTTTCCTTCCCCACCGATCCACGCCGCCGGCGCCTGCTCGCCCAGGCGGCCGGGCTGTCGTCCCTGCTGGCAGCGCCGCTCCTGCTGGAAGGCTGTGGCGGAGGGGCCAGCGCGGGTGCCGGCCCGGAGCCGTCCTTCACGCGGGCCCGGCCCCTGCGGGCCAGCTGGGTCTCCACGGTCCTGAACCTGGACTGGCCCTCCGCGGAGTCCGCCCGGATCGCCGACGATGCGCAGCGCGTCGCCGTGCAGCAGGCGGAACTGCTGCGCATCCTGGACGAGGCGGTGGCCACCGGCCTCAACGCGGTGATCTTCCAGGCCAAGCCGTGCGCGGATGCGCTCTATGCCTCCGACCTCCTGCCCTGGTCGCCCTACCTGACCGGCACGCTGGGCCGGCATCCCGGATTCGACCCCCTGGCCTTCGCCGTGGAGCAGGCGCATGCGAGGGGGCTGGAGCTGCACGCCTGGCTCAATCCGTACCGCGTGTCGATGGACGTGGGCGCGGACACGGTGCGCATGCTGGACAGCGCGCCCGCCGACGGCCCGCCCAGCATCTACCGCACCCGGCCCGGCTGGATCCGCACGGCCGCCCGGCGCTTCGTGCTGGACCCGGGGCTGCCCGAGGTGCGGGCCTGGCTGGGCAGCGTGGTGGCCGAGATCACGTCGCGCTATGCCGTGGATGCCATCCACTTCGACGACTACTTCTATTACGAAACCGCCGACTCGCGCCTGGACGACGCACAGACCTTCGCCACCTACGGCCAGGGCTTCGCGGACAAGGGCGACTGGCGCCGCCACAGCACCCGGCTGCTGGTGCAGGGGCTGTCGGAGCAACTGCGCGCCACCAGCCCCGGGGTGCGTTTCGGGGTCAGCCCCGCGGGTGTCTGGCGCAACCGGGCCGATGATCCGCGCGGCTCGGACACGCAGGCCGGGGCGCCCAGCTACGACGCGGCCTTCGCCGATACGCGCCAGTGGGTGCTCGATGGCCTGGTGGACGACCTCGTGCCCCAGGTGTACTGGCCCTTCGCGCGGCAGGCGGTGGGCTACGGCACCATCGCGCGCTGGTGGGCGGACGTGGCGCTGGCCTCTCCCGGCGTGCAGGTCCACATCGGCATGGCGCTCTACAAGGCAGGCCGGCCCACGGCCCAGGAGCCCGACTGGGGCGTGGAGGGCGGCGTGCCGGAAATCCGCCGCCAGATCGACCTCAACGAATCCACGCCCGGCATCCACGGCAGTGTGCTGTTCCGCCACGCCTTCCTGCGGGACCCTGCGGCAGCGGCCGTCGCGGCCTGGCTGCGGCAGCGGTGGGCGCCCGCGCCCTGAGGCAGTCTCCCCGTTGGCTCACCCGTGCCGCAGCAGTGCCCGGGGAGCGGAGGCGGGAGGCAGCGCCGCTCCGGCCAGGGCGAATCTTTCGACGGGCAGCCGGAAACTGGCCACCGTGCCGACCAGTTCCCGGGCGCGCTGGCTCAGCGCGGCGGCAGCGGCGGCCATCTCCTCGACCAGCGCCGCGTTGTGCTGGGTGGAGCGGTCCATGTCGTTCACCGCGTCGTTGATCTGGTCCACGCCCTGGCTCTGCTCCTGGCTGGCGGCGGTGATTTCCCCCACCAGCTGCGACAGTCCCTGGATCGACTGCACCACGCTCGACATGGTCTGGCCGGCGCGGCCCGCCAGCGCGGTGCCCGCGGCCACGCGGTCCATGCTGGCGCCGACCAGGCCCTTGATCTCGCCGGCCGCCTGGCCCGCGCGTTGGGCGAGCTGGCGTACCTCTCCCGCGACCACCGCGAAACCCCGGCCCTGTTCGCCCGCGCGGGCGGCCTCCACCGCGGCGTTGAGCGCGAGCAGGTTGGTCTGGAAGGCGATGCTGTCGATGATGCCGGTGATGTCCGCGATGCGCCGGCTGCTGTCCTGGATCTGCTGCATGGTGTCCACCACCTCGGTCACCACCGCGCCACCCTGGGCGGCCACGCGGGACGCGGCCTGCGCCACGCGGTCGGCCTCCAGCGCATTGCCCGCGTTCTGCCGCACGGTGCCGTTCAATTGCTCCATGGAGGCCGCCGTCTGCTGCAGCGCGCCCGCCTGGCCTTCGGTACGCGCAGAGAGGTCGCTGTTGCCCTGGGCGATCTGCAGCGCGGCAGAAGACACGCTCTCGGCGCTCTCGTGGATGGCCGCCACCATGGCGGCGAGCTGGTCGCGCATGCTTCGGAGCTGGGCCATCAGGCTCGTCGCGTCGCCCTGGCGCGCGGGAATCTCGATGGTGAGGTCGCCCTGCGCCACGCTGCGTGCCACGGCCGCGGCGGCGCCGGGTTCCGCGCCGAGCTCCCGCAGGATGCCGCGCACCACCAGGGCGCCGAAGCCGATGGCGAACGCCATGCCCGCCAGCACCGCCGCGATGACGCCCGCGCGGGTCTCGGCGTAGCGGGTCTCGGCCGCCTCGTAGGTGCTGCGCGCGGTATCCAGCTGCACCTGCGTGAGGGCGGCGAGCACGGCCTGCAGCGGGTCGAGGGCCGGATACATCTCACGGGCGGCGAATGCCGTCAGGCCGGGGATGTCCCGGGCGCGCAGCAGTTCCTCCAGGGCCTGCACGGCGGCGTCGGCACGCGCCTGCAGCGGCCCGAATTCCTCGAGCAGCCGGTGCTCCTCGGCATGCAGGCCGGTCGCCAGGTAGGCGGCCCACTGCTCGTGCACCTCCTTGCGCGCCGCATTGACCGACTCCAGGCCCTGTTGCGGCGTCAGCGCGCCGTCGCGCACCTTGTGGGCGGTGTCCACGATGTTCACCGCGTAGGCGTCGGCCACCCGCTTGATCTGCTGCAGCGGCACCACCCGGTCGTGGTAGACGGATACCAGGCCGGCATTGGAGCGGGCCATGCCCAGCAGCCCGGCGGCGCCGACACCGGCAGCCAGCAGGCAAAGGGCGGCCAGGAGCCAGCCGAGACGGGTCGAGACCTTGAGCCGGTGTAGGTAGTGCATGGAAATTCCCTCTGTAGTGGATGGTGGATCTGTTCTTGTGCGGGCCGCACGGGCAACTGCAGGAACGGATCCTAGGAAAGCCCGGCGCCGGCTTTCTCAACAATCCTCAAATCTTCTTTGTCTGACACGGCACTTCTGTTGTGAACTGGACAATCCCGCTCTTTCGTGCATTGCGGCCCCCGGGATTTGCCCGTGGGAGGGCGCGCGATCGTCGAGAATGGCTGTTGAATATCACAAGGGGCGTCCGAGTACGCCAGGACGCATGACCCAGAGACACCAGCGTGGGCGTATGGAATCGAGCGTGGCCCGCGCGACGGGGGCTTTGGCTCTGGCGCTGCTGGCGTGTCTCGCAGGCGGCGGCGGGATGTGGGCCCGCGGCCAGTTGCATTCGGTGGCTGCCGCGAATCCGGCGCCCCAGACCAAGGCACAGGTTGCAACGCCGGGGCGCGCCATCGGTTATGTGGAAGACTTCGCGCAGACCCCCGGAAGCATGCTCCACATACGGGGGTGGACGCTCAGTCCGGACGAGATCGGGAGCGTCGAGGTTCTGGTCAACGGCCGTACCGAGGCAGTGCTGCCCTACGGGCTCCAGAGGCCGGACGTGCATGCCGAGCATCCCGGGTTGCCTGGGGCTTCGAACGCGGGGTTCGAGGGGCGGGTGGCGCTGGGATCCCTTGACCGCCGGATCAGCTCCGTCGAGGTAGTGGCCATAGACCGAAAGGGGCAGAAGACCATCTTGCAGCAGCAGGTGTTGTATCCGGACGACTACAAAAGCCGCTGGAGCAGCTACCTGCCGGAGCGTGGGGTGGCCCCGGACGAAGTGTTCTATTTCCCGATCGCCACGAGCCACGTGGGCGAAGGGGGGGCGGACGGCATCCGTGAAACGTTCGCCTCGTACGAGAGCCGTACCGTGAAGGCCGGAATCCGGGTCCAGATCCTCTACATGCGCACGACCGTGGGGGCACGGGGCGACTATGCCTTCGACCCGGATTTCGTACCGGACAAGAAATGCGGGCAGCGGTTCATCGCGGAAGACAGCTTGAACCGCGTGATGCGCTACGCCATCGAAAAGAATGTCCCGGTCCTGTTCACGCTCAATGGCGGCATATGGGCCGACGCGCCCTGCGATGCGCCCCAATGGGACATCAACGACGTCCTGGAGAAGGATGAAGGACTGTGTCAGTGGAACGAGAAGAACCAGGTCATGCCCGACGCGGCCCTATCGGGACAGCCCGGGTCGTTCGAATCGCCGGAACTGGGCCGCTCCCTGAGCCTCAACGTGTTCGCCGAACGCGCCCGCTTCTACAAGAGGCGCAACCTCCAGCAGGCGTCGGCCCTGATCCGGCGTTTCGCGTCGGAGCATCCTGATCTCTTCATCGGGATCAACCTCGATCCGGACGTCTACGTCAACCCGTTCTTCGAGGGCAAGCAGTGGTACGACTACAACCCTCAGACCTTGCGCCAGTTCAGGGACTGGCTGCGCGGCACCGGGCCCTATGCGAATGCCGGGGGGGCCGGCGTTCCCGATCTCTCCGCCTATCGCCGCGCGCGCGTCCTCACCCTGGCAGACGTGGACCGGCTGACCGGCAGGCGCCATGCCAACTGGGAGGAAGTCGATCCGCCACGGGAGTTTCCCACGCAGATCTCGCAGTTCTGGAAGGACCCCTGGACCCAGGAGTGGGAGCACTTCCGCCGCCACCTGGTCAAACTGCATTACGACGAACTTTCGCAGTGGGTCGCCCAGACGGGCATACCGGCCAGCCGCATCTATTCGTCGCAAGGCTTCATGCCGCCCGGGAAACTGATTGATCCCTTCGCCGTGCGTCTGGACAGCCCCGCCAAGAACTATGACTCCGGCGGCATGTCGATCGAAGGCTCGGTGCCGGTCGAGGGGCGCCTGGGCGCGATCATCTATGGCGACAGCGCCATCAACGCGATCCGCATGGAAGGCCATGCCTCGCTGTTCGACGAGTTCCGCCGCTACAGCCCGGAATGGGCGGTGGTGGAATACAACACGGCCGATCTGAACACGCCTGCGAAGATGGCGGGATACGGCCAGGCCTATCGCTCGCTGCGCGATATCGCGAACTATGGCGCGCGCTTCGTCTCCCCGATGGCCTGGAACGGCAGTCCGGGGGAGGCTGCGGGCACCCGGGACTACGTCGGCTACACCTCGCTGCGCCGCGCGCCCCTGGAGCAGGCCATCATGCAATTCATGATGGTCCGCTACGACCTGCCCCGCAGTGCGCGGCTGTGGACGTTCGGTGCCGGCACCCATGACGACACGGACCAGTGGCAGGCCGAGGGCGGCTCCCGGATCGCAGCCACCCCGAAGGGGCTGCGCGTGGTGCTGGATGGCCAGGGCCGCGCCAGCGTGGTGTCGCCCGCGGAACTGGCGGTCCGCCCCGGCGCGTTCGACGCACTGGTCGTGCAGGCCGACGGCGGCGGCGAAGACCTGAGGCTGGCGGTGGACGTGCAGGCCGCAGGCGGCGCCTGGCAGCCGCTGGTGGCCGAGGCCCCCCTGCGGCAGCGCGAGCGGCGCAGCGCGGGATTCCGCATCCCGCTGCCGGTGGCTGCCGCCCCGGATGCGGTGGCTTTCGACCGGCTGCGGCTCGTCTGGCATGGCCGGCCCGGCGCCGCCGTGGACCTCGCCCTCGTGGCGCTCTACCCGGCGCCGCGCGTGGCCGCCGTGGAGCCCGCCGTCCGCTGAGACGCCGCGGCGCCGGTCCGGGCGCCCTCGCGGCTGGCGGAAGGACAATACGCTCCATGAAAACCATCCGCCTGCGCCCTGGCAAGGAGCGTTCCCTCCTGCGCCGCCATCCCTGGATCTTCGAATCGGCCATCGCCAAGGGCGGCGGCGACAGCGGGGAGACCGTGCGGGTGGAGTCGGCGGACGGCCGCTTCCTGGCCTGGGCCGCCTTCAGCCCTGCATCGCGCATCCGCGCCCGTGCCTGGAGCTTCGACGAGGCGCAGCGCATCGACCCCGCATTCTTCGCCGCTGCCGTGGACCGCGCGGTCCGGGCGCGGGAGCGCTTCGCCATCGAGAGCGACGGCGTGCGCCTGGTGCATGGGGAATCCGACGGCCTGCCCGGCCTGATCGTGGACCGCTACGGCGACACCCTGGTGGCACAGTTCACCAGCGCCGGCACCGAGCGCTGGAAAGCGGTGATCGCCGATGCCCTGCTGCAGGCCACGGGCCTCGACAGGCTCTACGAACGCTCCGACGCCAGCGTGCGGCAGCTGGAGGGACTGGAGCCCGCCACGGGGTGGCTGCGCGGCGACGGCCCCACGGAGCTGTCCATCCGCGAACATGGCTGGCGCCTCACCCTGGACATCGCCGAAGGCCACAAGACCGGCTTCTACCTCGACCAGCGCGACAGCCGCCACCGCTTCTCCGAGGCCGTGCGCCGGCTCGGCGCGCGCCAGGTGCTCAACTGCTACTGCTATACCGGCGGCTTCACCGTCGCGGCGCTCGCGGGCGGAGCCGCGCAGGTCACCTCCATCGATTCGTCGGGGCCGGCGCTGGAGCGCGCGCGCTCGCATGCGGCCCTCAACGGCTTCGAGGCCGCCCGCACGGAATTCCTCGATGCCGACGTGAACGCCTCCCTGCGGCGCTTCCTCCAGGAAGGCCGCCGCTTCGACGCCATCGTGCTCGATCCCCCGAAGTTCGCGCCCACCGTCGCCCATGCCGAGCGCGCCGCGCGGGCCTACAAGGACATCAACCGCCTGGGCCTGCAGCTGCTCGCGCCCGGCGGGTTGCTCTACACCTTCTCGTGCTCCGGCGGGATCAGCGCCGACCTGTTCCACAAGATCGTGGCCTCGGCCGGCGCCGACGCGGGGGTGGACGGCTACATCCTGGAGCGCCTCGGCGGCGCGCCCGACCACCCCATGACCCTGGAATTCCCCGAGGGGGAATACCTCAAGGGGCTGGCGGTGATGCGCAAGGGAGCGTGACGGGCGCCTGCGGCTCGCTGCCGGCACCGGCCATCTCGACGCGGCCGCGGCCGCCGCGCTTGGCGGCGTAACAGGCAGCGTCCGCGTCGGCCATGAGGTTTTCCAGGGGCTCGGGCGTGCTTCCGAACAGCCGCACGCCGATGCTCGCGCCGATCCGGAACACGTGCTGCGCCGCCTGGAAAGGCTCGCTGCGCAGTGCCTCCACGATCTGCAGGCCGGTGCTCCGGGCGCCATGCCGGGTGCAATGCCGCAGGAGGACCACGAACTCGTCGCCTCCCAGGCGCACGAGCACGTCGTCCACGCGCACGCAGCAGCGCAACCGGCCCGCCACCTGGCAGAGCACATGGTCGCCGGCCGCATGGCCGGCTTCGTCGTTCACGGCCTTGAAACCGTCCAGGTCGATGAAAAGCAGCGCATGGGAGCCGGGCTGAGAGGAGAGTTCCTGGACCTGCGCGCCCAGGCTGCGGCGGTTGGGCAGTCCGGTCAGCACGTCGTGGTGCGTTTCCGTGCGCAACTGCTCGGCCAGCACCCGCAACTGTTCCTCGCTTTCGCGCGCACGCAGTTCGGCTGCGCGCAGCTCGCTTTCGTTGCGCTTCACTTCGGAGATGTCTGTATGCAGGGCGTAGTTCTGCCCGCCGGCGCTGCGGTTCATGGTCACGCGCATCCAGCGGTCGCCCGGCAGCGGCACTTCGAACGGCGCGCCCGCGAAGAAGGCGGCATCGTGCAGGGCCGCAGCCACGTCCTGGGCACGCCGCAGCCGCTCCTGGGCATCGGGTGACGCATCCCAGAGCTGCCTGACGATCTGCACATAGGTCCGCTGCGCCAGTGCCTCCCTGGAGGGCAGCCCGTGCATCATCACGAACAGGTCGTTGGCGTACAGGATGCGGCCTTCGTCGTCCAGCACGGCCGCGGCCTCGCCCAGGTCCTCCAGCATTTGACGGGTGCCGGACGCCGGCAGCGAGGACTGGAACTTCGCGGCCGGGGCGTCGGAGGGCTCGTCCACATGCGCCACGTGCTGCCAGACGCGGATGCGATACCCCCCGTGCACGGGCACCGCGGCCACGCGCAGCCATCGCCCGAGGTGCTGGAAGACATAGGGCCGCGTCTGCAGGCGGTTGCGCATCAGGCCGTCGGCGATGAAGCGGTCGATGTGGGGGAGGTCTTCGGGCGGCAGGCGCCCCTGGTAGAAGCGCCGCAGATTGTCGGCATAGGGCTCGCCGGCATGGACGCGGCCTTCGTGCTCCGGGAAGAAACGGAGAAACGAGGCATTCCACAGGACGGTACGCTCCTCGGCGTCGAACACGCACATGGCGATGCCCAGCGAATCCAGGAGCGTGGCGGTCAGGTCGAAATCCATGGCCTGGAAAAAGAGCGGAAAACGGCTCGTAGAAGGGCTGTCGGGGGCGGAATCTGGAAATCAATGTAGCGTATTTCCCGCTGCGCCAACCGGGGAAAAGGCCGGCTTTGGCGCCCGAAATCCGGGGGTGTTGACAGCCTCGCTAAACTTTTGGGAAGGCGTTCCGCGCCGCCACCCTCCACCTTCCGAAAGCGTTTGCCGACCATGTCCCTCATTCCCACCACCATCCTCACGGGCTTCCTGGGCTCGGGCAAGACCACCCTCCTCAAGCGCGTGCTGACCGAGTCGCACGGCCAGAAGATCGCCGTCATCGAAAACGAATTCGGCGAGGAGAACATCGACAACGACATCCTGGTGACGGATTCCAAGGAACAGATCGTGCAGATGAGCAACGGCTGCATCTGCTGCACGATCCGCGAGGACCTGCGCGAGACGCTCCAGCTGCTGGCCGCCAAGCGCCGCAAGGGGCTCCTGGACTTCGACCGCATCGTGATCGAGACCACCGGCCTGGCCGATCCCGGACCGGTGGCCCAGACTTTCTTCATGGACGAAGAGATCGCCGAGACCTACCTCATCGACTCCATCATCACCCTGGTGGACGCCAAGCATGCCGCCCAGCAGCTGAACGACCGCCAGGAGGCACGCCGCCAGGTGGGCTTCGCGGACCAGATCTTCCTGTCCAAGACCGACCTCGTTTCCAGCGAGGAGACCGACGCGCTGATCCACCGCCTCAAGCACATGAACCCGCGCGCGCCGATCAAGGCGGTCCATTTCGGCGAGGTGCCGGTCTCGGAAGTGCTGGACCTGCGCGGCTTCAACCTGAACGCCAAGCTCGACATCGACCCCGACTTCCTGAAGGAAGAGGACGACCACGGCCATGGACATGGCCACGGGCACGACCACCACGACCATGACCACGAGCACGGCGAGCACTGCAGCCATCCCTCGCACCAGCACGCAGGCCATGGCCACCACCATCACCATGACGACGACGTGAAGAGCTTCGTCTACCGCGCCGACCGTCCCTTCGACCCGGCGAGGCTGGAAGACTTCCTGGGTGCCATCGTCAACATCTACGGCCCCCGCATGCTGCGCTACAAGGGCGTGCTGCACATGAAGGGCACCGAGCGCAAGGTCATCTTCCAGGGCGTGCACCAGCTCATGGGCAGCGACCTGGGCCCGCAGTGGGCCGAGGGCGAGCAGCGCCAGAGCAGGATGGTGTTCATCGGCATCGACCTGCCCCAGGACATCTTCCGGCAGGGCCTGGAGCAGTGCCTGGCGTGAGCCGGCCCCGGGCCGGGTGCGGCGGCCGGTTTGTAGGATAACCACTACTTCGCGGGGGGCGGCCGCGCGCGCGCTGAATCGGCCGATACAATCGCGCCCCGGCAAAAACGGGAGGACACCGCCGCCGCATCGACCGCTTTCGGGAGGGCGGGCGGCACGGGCGGGACCGGGTTTGCCGCGCCGCCGTCCCATTCCGGTGGAAACCGCCGTACGTAGGAGGCGGCCTCCTTCCCGTTTGGAGCAATTGACCGTACCATCCACGGCACCGTCGCCGGCCACCCCGCCGGCGCAGCCAGCCTAATACACATCATGCCTACGACCCTGCAAGCGCAATCGCCCGTCGCGGCCGCCAAGAAAGACCCGAAGCTGGCCAACAACTGGAAGACCAAGTCGGCCGAGGAGCTGTCCGACGCCGAGGTGCTTTCCATGCCCGACAGCGAGTACATGAACGAGAAGCAGCTGGCGTTCTTCCGGCACAAGCTCGTGCAGCTCAAGCAGGACATGCACAACAACGCAGGCGAGACCACCGAGCACCTGCGCGAGGACACCGTGGTGGTGCCCGATCCGGCCGACCGCGCCACCATCGAGGAAGAGCACGCCCTGGAGCTGCGCACCCGCGACCGCGAGCGCAAGCTGCTCAAGAAGATCGAGCAGTCCATCGCCCGCATCGACGCGGGCGACTACGGCTACTGCGACGAGACCGGCGAGCCGATCGGCGTCGGCCGCCTCCTGGCGCGCCCCACCGCCACCCTGTCCCTGGAGGCGCAGCAGCGCCGGGAGCTCAAGCAGAAGATGTTCGGGGACTGACGGCACCGCGTCCGCCACATCCGCCCGCGCCCGGCCCGTCCCGCCGTTTTCCGCACCTGTCCGCCCGCCCCCCCGTGCCGAGGCGCGTGCCCTCCAGCCACGACGATCCATGAGCAAGGAAGATTCCTCCCGCGGCCTGCTGTCCAAGGTGGTGCGCTTCGTGCGCAATCCCACCGTCAACTGGAATGAGCTCGACTCCATCGACGAAGAGCGCGAGAGCCAGTACAGCAAGCAGATGCTCAAGGAAATGATCGAGCGCAAGCGCCGCAACGATTTCGTGCGGCGCCGCGAGTTCGACCAGCTGCGCAAGCTGCGCCAGCGCGAGGCCCTCCACGGCCAGCGGTCGGACGATCAGACCGCCCGGCCCTCGTTCTTCCATACCAGCATGACTTCGCCGGACGACCGGGCCGTCACGCTCAAGAAGATCGACGAGATCGAGGCGCAGATGTCCCAGCAGTGGTGGAAGAGCAAGCAGCCTGCGGCCGCCGGTTCGCCGGCCGGCATGGCGCCCACCGAACCGGCACCCTTCGGCGCCTCCGATTCCGCCGACGCGGCGCACGCCCGTGCGTTCGCCCCCACCGCCCCGGCCAGCCTGCCGGCGGGGCTGTCGGAGCCCGGCGTGCAGCCGCTGTTCTCCGGCGAAAGCCTGCCGCCCGCCACGGACCTCATGGCCCCCACGGTGCCCCAGGCGTTTCCCGGCGCACGCTCCGCCGAAGGCTCGCGTCCGCTGGCGCCCCCCCTGCTCACCGAGCGGGCCGATCCGCCGTCACGTCCCGCGCCGGCCTACGTGGCGCCCGAGCCGCCGCCCTACGTGCACGAGCCCGACCTGGAGGAGGCCGCGATCCGCTTCGCGAACGGCGACTACGCCGGCGCGGAGGCGGGCCTGCTGGAGGCGCTCGCGCAGCACGAGGGCGACGAGGACATGGCGCGGCAGGCCGAGTTCTGGATGGCGCTCTTCGATTTCTACCGCGCCACGGGCGACCATGCCCGCTTCGAGTCGCTGGCCATCGATTTCGCCGCACGGTTCGGCCGCTCCGCGCCGCTGTGGTTCTCCATGCCCGAACTCCTGGGGATGCAGCCTCCGTCCGCCCCGGCCGATCCCGCCGGCGGGGCCCAGCGCGAATTCCTCTGGAACGCACCTTCGGTGCTCACGGCCCAGTCGGTGGCGGCCCTGCAGGCCTCCGTGGCCCGGGCGTCCGCTCCGCCCTGGACTTTCTCCTGGTCGCGCCTGATGACCATCGAGGAAGGGGCCGTCCCGGGCCTGGCGCAGCAGTTCGGGCAGTGGGCGGACCGTACCGAGGCCATCGTCTTCAAGGGCGTGGACGCCCTGGCGAGCCTGCTGGAGGCCCGCACGCCGTCCGGCGACCGGAGCGTTCCGCCGGACTGGTGGCGCCTGCGCATGGCGGCATTGCGGCTGATGGGCCGGCCCGACGAGTTCGAACTGGTCGCGCTGGACTATTGCGTCACCTACGAGGTCTCCCCGCCGTCCTGGCAGGCCCCGAACTGCAGCTATTCCGATGACGGGGGCGGCGATGGCGCCCATCCGGCGGCGGCCGCGGTGCCCTTCGACGCGGATGCCTTCTCCTCGGGCTTCGGCGAGCCGGCCTCCCAGCCGGGGGGGCTGGAGCCCTCCGTTCCGGCCGCCGTGCTGTCCGGGCACATCGAGGGCGATGCGACGGCCATCCTCGAGCCCATGGAGGCGCACCTGCATGCCGGCGTGCCGTTCGCCATCGGCTGCGACCGGCTCGCGCGCGTGGATTTCGCCGCCGCCGGCTCCGTGCTGAACTGGACAGCCGCCCAGCAGGCCCTGGGCAACGTGGTGCACTTCACCCAGGTCCCGCGGCTGGTGGCGGTGTTCTTCAACGTCATCGGCATCCACGAGCACGCGCGCATCGTTCCGCGGCAGAACTGAGCCCGTCCCGGGCGGGCGGCGGGCGGCCCCGGCGGCGGGGCTGTTGCAATCCGGGCGTCCATCCCCAATTCCGGACGCTATGGAACAGTTTCACGGCACCACCATCCTCAGCGTCCGCCGCCAGGCCGCGGACGGCACCATCCAGGTCGCCATCGGCGGCGACGGGCAGGTCACGCTCGGCAACATCGTCGTGAAGGGCTCGGCGCGCAAGGTGCGCAAGCTGCACCACGGCAAGGTGCTCGCGGGCTTCGCGGGCGCCACGGCCGACGCCTTCACCCTCTTCGAGCGATTCGAAGCCAAGCTGGAAAAGCACCAGGGCCACCTGACGCGCGCCGCCATCGAACTCACCAAGGACTGGCGCACCGACCGTGTGCTGCGCCGCCTGGAGGCCATGCTGGCCGTGGCGGATGCCAGCGCCTCGCTCATCATCACCGGCAACGGCGACGTGCTGGAGCCGGAGCAGGGCATCGTGGCCATCGGCTCCGGCGGTGCCTACGCGCATTCGGCCGCCAAGGCGCTGCTGAACCACACCGAGCTGTCCGCCGAGGAGATCGTGCGCAAGTCGCTCGCCATCGCGGGCGA
Source organism: Paracidovorax oryzae ATCC 19882 (assembly GCF_000687165.1). GTDB lineage: Bacteria > Pseudomonadota > Gammaproteobacteria > Burkholderiales > Burkholderiaceae_C > Paracidovorax > Paracidovorax oryzae. The sequence continues at coordinate 176,625 of NZ_JMKU01000002.1, forward strand.
GCTGTGCATCTACACGAACATGCACCACACCGTCGAGACGCTCTGACGCCCGCGTCGTCCTTCCGCCGCGCGCGGCGGGCCTGCCCGCGGGCCGCCCGCCGTGTCCCCTCCCTGCCGGTTCCCGGCCCGTTCCGTCCCGAGTGAACACCATGTCTTCCATGACCCCCCAGGAAATCGTCTCCGAGCTCGACCGCCACATCGTGGGCCAGTCGGGCGCCAAGCGCGCCGTCGCCATCGCGCTGCGCAACCGCTGGCGCCGCCAGCAGGTCGATCCCGGACTGCGCCAGGAGATCACCCCCAAGAACATCCTCATGATCGGCCCCACCGGCGTGGGCAAGACGGAAATCGCCCGCCGCCTCGCCCGGCTGGCGGATGCCCCGTTCATCAAGGTGGAGGCCACCAAGTTCACCGAGGTGGGCTACGTCGGCAAGGACGTGGACTCCATCGTGCGCGACCTGGTCGAGGTGGCCGTCAAGCAGACCCGCGAGGCCGACGTGAAGAAGGTGCGTGCCCGGGCCGAGGACGCCGCCGAGGACCGCATCCTCGACGTGCTCATCCCCACGGCGCGCACCGGGGAGCAGCCCGCGGACAGCACCGCCCGCCAGGTGTTCCGCAAGAAGCTGCGCGAGGGCCTGCTGGACGACAAGGAGATCGAGATCGACCTGGCCGATGCCCGGCCCCAGCTCGAGATCATGGGCCCCCAGGGCATGGAGGAAATGGCCGAGCAGCTGCGCGGCATGTTCAGCCAGATGGGCCAGGAGCGCCGCAAGACGCGCAAGCTGCGGATCGCCGAGGCGCTGAAGCTGCTCACCGACGAGGAGGCGGGCAAGCTGGTCAATGAAGAGGAGGTCAAGACGCGCGCCCTGCAGAACGCCGAGCAGAACGGCATCGTGTTCATCGACGAGATCGACAAGGTGGCCACGCGCCAGGAGGCCGGCGGCTCCGACGTCTCCCGCCAGGGCGTGCAGCGCGACCTGCTGCCGCTGGTGGAGGGCACGACGGTGAGCACCAAATACGGCATGGTGAAGACCGACCACATCCTCTTCATCGCCTCCGGCGCCTTCCACCTGGCCAAGCCGAGCGACCTGATTCCCGAGCTGCAGGGGCGCTTTCCCATCCGTGTCGAACTGGAGTCGCTCTCCGTGGGCGATTTCGAGGCCATCCTCACCCAGACCCATGCCTCCCTGGTGAAGCAATACCAGGCGCTGCTGGCCACCGAAGGGGTCACGCTGGAATTCGTTCCGGAGGGCATCACGCGGCTGGCCCATATCGCCTTCGAGGTGAACGAGCGCACCGAGAACATCGGCGCACGCCGGCTCTCCACCGTGATGGAGCGGCTGCTGGACGAGGTGAGCTTCGACGCCGCGAAGCTGTCGGGCCAGACCGTGCGCGTCGATGCCGCCTACGTGGACGGACGCCTCGCGAGCCTGAGCCAGAACGAGGATCTTTCGCGCTACATCCTGTAAGAAGCGATCTTTTCCTACAGACTTGTAGATTTTTCTGCAGGTCTTTCCTGAAATCGCACCGCCGCCCGGGCGCCAGCCGCCGGGCGGCGGTTTTGCTTGGGCCGCGGCGTGGACCGGGCGGCCGGGCAGGGCGCCGGAGTCCTGTTCCCATTCCACGTTGGCGCCAGACCCTAAGGTATCACTTCCACAGCACATGCTAAGTGCTTATCCGGGAAGGGAATTCACCCCCGATATACGTTTGCAATCAGCGCTAAGTCGTTGATTTCATTGCAAAACTTTGTTGCACCCGATCGTGCGACCGGGCCTTTTCCTGCTACAGTGCAAAAAAGTGCAATTAAGTGGTGAAAAGTGCCCTCCAACCCCGTTCTCGGCGGGAAGTGGCGGCGACAACCTGTCGGGGTCTAACGGTGTTTCAAGGGGCGTCATCGCTGAGTCTGGATGCGAAGGGTAGGCTTTCCGTGCCCACCCGGCATCGTGACGTCCTGAGCGCGACGGCCGGCGGACAGCTCACCATCACCAAGCACCCGCACGGCTGCCTCATGGTCTTCCCCCGTCCCGAATGGGAAAAATTCCGCGAGCGCATCGCCGAGCTGCCGATGTCCGCCCAATGGTGGAAGCGCATCTTCCTGGGCAATGCCCAGGACGTGGAGATGGACGGCACGGGCCGCGTGCTCGTGGCACCCGAGCTGCGGCAGGCCGCGGGCATCACCAAGGACACCATGCTTCTGGGCATGGGCCACCACTTCGAGCTCTGGGACAAGGCCACCTACGAGGCCCAGGAAGCCCAGGCCATGCAGGGCGAGATGCCCGAGGCCTTCAAGGACTTTTCTTTCTGAAGGCCATGGCGGACACCACGACACTGCTGCACACCACCGTCCTGCTGGACGAGGCGGTCGATGCCCTGCTGGGGGGCGCCGGCCCCTCGCCCGCCGGCGTCTGGATCGACGCGACCTTCGGCCGGGGAGGGCATTCGCGCAGGATATTGGAGAGGCTGGGGCCGCAGGGCCGCCTCGTGGCTTTCGACAAAGACCCCGAGGCGATCCAGGAAGCAGCGCGCATCACCGATGCGCGCTTTTCCATTCGGCACGAGGGTTTTCGCCACCTGGCCGAGCTGCCCGAGCGCAGCGCGGCCGGCATCCTCATGGATCTCGGCGTGAGTTCGCCGCAGATCGACAGCCCCGGGCGCGGCTTCAGTTTCCGGTTCGACGGCCCCCTGGACATGCGCATGGACACCACGCGCGGGGAGAGCGTGGCCGACTGGCTGGCGACGGCCGACGTGGGGCAGATTGCGGAGGTGATTCGTGAATACGGTGAAGAACGGTTTGCTGGCCCCATTGCAAAGGCGATTGTTGCTCGGCGCGCGGAGCGCGGCCCGCTGCGCACCACTTCCGAGCTGGCCCAACTCGTGGCTGGCGCGGTCAAGACCCGCGAAGCCGGCCAGAACCCCGCGACCCGGACCTTTCAGGCTCTTCGGATTTTCATCAACGCAGAACTTGAGGAGCTGCAGGCCGCGCTAGAGGCCAGCCTGCGGGTGCTCGCGCCGGGCGGCCGGCTCGCGGTCATCAGCTTTCACTCGCTCGAAGACCGCATCGTCAAGCAGTTCATCGCGCAGCACTCCAAGGAGGTGTACGACCGCCGTGCGCCGTTCGCCGCCCCGCAGCCGATGCGGCTGAAGGCGCTGGAGCGCATCAAGCCGGGCGCCTCCGAGGTGGATGCCAATCCGCGCGCGCGCAGCGCCGTGATGCGCGTGGCCGAGCGCACGGAGGTGCCAGCATGACGCGCCTGAGCCTCGTGCTGCTGCTGGGCGTGCTGGCCAGCGCGCTCTACCTCGTGCGCACGCAGTACGAGTCGCGCCTGCTGTTCACCGAACTGGACCGCGCCATCGGCGAGTCCCGCCGCCTGGAGACGGAGCACCAGCGGCTGCAGGTCGAAAAGCGCGCCCAGGCCACCCCGCTGCGGGTGGAGAAGCTCGCGCGCGACCGGCTGCAGATGCGCACGGCCACGCCTGCGATCACCCAGTACGTGACGGACGACGGCACGCCCGTGCCGACCCCCACCGCACCGGCAGCGGGTGCCTCTGCGGCCACGCCCGCGGGAGCGCGCCGATGAGCCGCAGCGTCCTCTACACCTCCAGCCCGCTGCTCGCGAGCAAGACGCCCGTCTGGCGCAGCAAGTTCATCGTCGCCATGGTGGCGCTGGGCTTCCTGGCGCTGGCCGGGCGCGCGGCGTACGTGCAGGTGTTCGGCAACGACTTCTTCCAGCGCCAGGGCGAGGTGCGCTTCGCGCGCACGCTGGAGCTGCCCGCCAACCGCGGCCGCATCCTGGACCGCAACGGGCTCATCCTCGCCTCCAGCGTGCCCGCCGCCAGCATCTGGGCCATTCCGGAAGACGTGGAACAGGACAAGCCCGAGGTGCAGGCCAAGCTGCCCCAGTTGGCCAAGCTGCTGGAGATGCCGCTGCCGGCCCTGAAGGCGAAGCTGGCCGACGAGGACAAGACCTTCGTCTGGATCAAGCGCCAACTCGACTGGGAGGTGGGCCAGAAGATCGCCGCGCTCGACATCAAGGGCATCTACCAGCGCAAGGAATACAAGCGCCAGTACCCCGAGGGCGAATCGGCCGCGCACGTGGTGGGCTTCACCAACGTGGAAGACCACGGCCAGGAGGGCGTGGAACTCGCGTTCGACAAGGACCTGGCCGGCAAGGCCGGGTCGCGGCGCGTCATCAAGGACCGCATGGGCCGCGTCGTGGAAGGCGTGGGCGCCGAGGTGCCCCCCGTGGACGGCAAGGACATGCAGCTGTCGATCGACAGCAAGGTGCAGTTCTTCGCGTACCAGAAGCTGCGCGACCAAGTGGCGCTGCACAAGGCCAAGGCCGGCAGCGTGGTGGTGATTGACGCCCACACGGGCGAGCTGCTGGCGCTCGCCAACTACCCGAGCTACGTGCCCGACAAGCGCCAGAACCTCACCGGCGAGCAACTGCGCAACCGCGCCATCACCGACGTGTTCGAACCCGGCTCCACGATGAAGCCGTTCACCATCGGCCTGGCGCTGGAGACCGGCCGCGTGCGGCCCGAGACCATCGTCGACACCAATCCCGGGCGCGTCACGATCACGGGCTCCACCATCTCCGACACCCACAACTACGGGGTGCTCACGGTGGAAGGCGTGATCCAGAAGTCCAGCAACGTGGGCACGACCAAGATCGCCATGCAGATGCCGGCCAAGGAGATGTGGGAAACCTTCTCCGCCGCGGGATTCGGCCAGAAGCCGCAGATCCACTTCCCCGGCGTGGTGAGCGGCCGGCTGCGCCCCTACAAGACCTGGCGCCCGGTGGAGCAGGCCACCATGGCCTACGGCTACGGCCTCTCGGCCAGCCTGCTGCAGATGGCGCGCTCCTACACGGTGTTCGCCAACGGCGGCAAGATCATTCCCGCCACCATGCTCAAGACGAGCGAGCCCGCCGTGGGCGTGCCGGTGTTCTCCGAGCGCACCGCCTCGCAGATCCGCAAGATGCTGCAGATGGCCGCCGGCCCCGGGGGCACGGGCCAGCAGGCGCAGACCGTGGGCTACTCGGTGGGCGGCAAGTCCGGCACGGCGCGCAAGCAGGTCGGCAAGAGCTATGCCTCTGGCAAGTACCGCGCCTGGTTCACCGGCATGGCGCCCATCGAGAAGCCGCGCATCATCGTCGCCGTGATGATCGACGAGCCCAGCGCCGGTTCGTTCTACGGCGGCGCCGTGGCCGCGCCGGTGTTCAGCGAAGTCGTGCAGCAGACGCTGCGCATGATGGGCGTGGCGCCGGACATGGCCGTCAAGCCCCGGATCGTCTCCAACGGCGTGGAGGAGTCGCTATGACCGAGCCCCAGTCCCCATCCGGGCACCCCACGCCCCCGCTGCTCGGCTCCGTGCCGGAGGCGCTGGAGTGGCTGCGCGCCCATGCCCCGCATGGCGCGCTGCGCACGGACAGCCGCCAGGTCGAGCCCGGCGACATCTTCATCGCCTGGCCCGGCGCGGCCACCGACGGCCGCATGCACGTGGGCGAGGCGCTCGCGCGCGGCGCGGCCGCCTGCCTGGTGGAGCGCGAAGGCGTGGAGGCCTTCCGCTTCGGCGCCGAAGGCGTGGCGGCGCTGCGCGACCTCAAGGCCGCCACCGGCCTGCTGGCCGCCGACTGGTTCGGCATGCCCACGCAGCGCCTGGACGTGGTGGCGGTGACCGGCACCAACGGCAAGACCAGCACCACCTGGTGGCTCGCCGATGCGCTGAACCAGCTGGCAGGCAGCGGCCTGGCCACCCATGGCGGCTGCGGCCTGATCGGTACCCTGGGCGTGGGCGTGCCGCCTTCGCTGGAGGGCACGGGCCTGACCACGCCCGATCCCGTGCGGCTGCAGCAGGCCTTTGCCGGCTTCGTCGCCAACGGGCTGGGCGCGTGCGCCATCGAGGCCTCGTCCATCGGGCTCGCGGAGCACCGCCTCGCGGGCATGCGCCTGCGCGTGGCCGTCTTCACCAATTTCACGCAGGACCACCTGGACTACCACGCGGGCATGGCGGCCTACTGGCAGGCCAAGAGCGCGCTCTTCGACTGGCCCGGACTGCAGGCGGCGGTCGTGAACATCGACGATCCGCGTGGCGGTGAACTGGCGGACACGCTCGCGCAGCGCCCCGTCGATCTCTGGACCACCTCGATCACCGGCCCGGCCCGGTTGCAGGCCCGCGACATCACGTGGGGCGAGGGCGGCCTGCGCTTCACGGTGGCCGAAGGGGTGCAGGCCCACGTGCTGCAGACGCGCGTGATCGGCCACTACAACATCCACAACCTGCTCGCCGTGGTCGCCAGCCTGCGCGCGCTGGGCATCCCACTGGAGCACGCCCTCTGGGCCTGCGCGCAGCTCGCGCCCGTGCCGGGCCGCATGGAACTCATCCACGAGCCGGACCAGCCCCTGGTGGCCGTGGACTACGCCCACACGCCCGATGCGCTCGAGCAGGCCCTGCAGGCGCTGCGCCCCGTGGCAGAGCAGCGCGGCGGACGCCTGTGGTGCGTTTTCGGCTGCGGCGGCAACCGCGACCGGGCCAAGCGGCCGCTCATGGGCCGCATCGCGCAGCAGCGCGCCGACGCTGTGATCGTGACCAGCGACAACCCGCGCAACGAGGCGCCCGGTGCCATCCTGCACGAGATCCTGCTGGGCACGGTGGCCGGCACCACGGTGCAGGCCGAGCCCGAGCGCGATGCCGCCATCGCGCGTGCCATCGCCGCAGCGGATGGGGGCGACGTGGTGCTCATCGCCGGCAAGGGCCACGAGGACTACCAGGAGGCCGCGGGCGTGCGCCGGCCCTTCTCGGATGCCGCCCATGCGCGTGCCGCGCTGGCGCAGCGCGGGTCTGCGGCCCGCGGGGATGCGGGGGGCGCGGCATGAGCGGCACACCCATGCTCACGCTGCAGCAGGCGCACGCGCTCGTGCAGGCCCGCATTCCGCAGGCGCGCCTCGTGGGCGGGCCGGATGCGCTGCAGCTGCCGCTCGGCCGCGTGCACACCGACACGCGCACGCTGCAGGCGGGCGACCTGTTCGTGGCGCTGCGGGGCGAGCGTTTCGACGCCAATGAATTCCTCGCGCAGGCGCGTGCAGGCGGCGCGGCGGCGGCCCTGGCCCACCCGGGCCGGCTGGAGGCCGCGGGCCTGCCCGGCATCGAGGTGCCCGACACCCTGGCTGCCCTGGGCGCGCTGGCCGCCGGCTGGCGCGCAGGCCTCGACCTGCCCCTGATCGGCGTCACGGGCAGCAACGGCAAGACCACCGTCACGCAGATGACCGCGGCGGTGCTGCGCGCCTGGAAGGGCGATGCCGCATTTGCAACGCAAGGCAACTTCAACAACGACATCGGCGTGCCGCTCATGCTGCTGCGCCTGCGCGCCGTGCACGAGGCCGCGGTGATCGAGCTCGGCATGAACCATCCGGGCGAGATCGCGGTGCTGGCCGGCATCGCGCAGCCCACGGTCGCGCTGGTCAACAACGCCCAGCGCGAGCATCTCGAATTCATGCACACGGTGCAGGCAGTGGCAGAGGAGAACGGCTCGGTGATCTCCGCGCTGCCAGCCGGCGGCGTGGCGGTGTTCCCGGCGGACGATGCCTATGCGCCGCTCTGGCGCGGCCTGGCCGGCGCGCGCCGCTGCCTCGCGTTCGGCATGGAGCCCGGCTCCGCCGCGGACGTGCGCTGCACCCGGGCGCACTGGGAGGCCGGCGCCTGGAACGTACACATCGACACGCCCCTGGGCGGATTCGATGGCACCGTGCGCATCGCAGGGCGCCACAACGTGGCCAACGCACTGGCCGCCACGGCCTGCGCGCTGGCTGCCGGGGTTCCGCTCGACGCCATCGCGCGCGGCCTCTCGGCCTTCGAGCCGGTGAAGGGCCGCTCGCGCGCCTTCACGGCCGCGGTGCCGCAGCCGGGCGGCGGCTCCCGCCGGATCACGGCCGTGGACGACACCTACAACGCCAACCCCGACTCCATGCACGCGGCCATCGACGTGCTGGGCGAACTGCCCGGCCCGCGGCTGCTGGTGATGGGCGACATGGGCGAGGTGGGCGACCAGGGCCCGCAGTTCCACGCGGAGGCGGGATCGCATGCGCGCGACCGCGGCATCGAGCGGCTGTTCGCGCTGGGAGCGCTCGGCATTCACGCCGTGCAGGCCTTCGGGCCGCAGGCACGGCATTTCGACGACATGGCATCGCTGCTCGCGGCGGTGCGGGAAGCCGTGCCCTCTGCGGGCAGCGTGCTGGTGAAGGGATCGCGGTTCATGAAGATGGAACAGGTGGTGCAGGCGCTGGAGGCGCCGGATGCGGAGTCGCAGATCCACCCCGGAGGCAGCGGCCGTGGTGCTGCAGTGGGCGCACGCGCCGCCGCGCAAGGGGGGGCCGCATGCTCCTGATGCTGTCCCAGTGGCTGCAGGGCCTGTCGCCCGAATTCGGCTTCTTCCGCGTCTTCCAATACCTCACCTTCCGTGCGGTGATGGCGGCCATGACGGCGCTGCTCATCGGGCTCCTGGCGGGCCCGAAGGTGATCCGCATGCTCACCGCGCTCAAGATCGGCCAGCCGATCCGCGGCTACGCGATGGAGTCGCACCTGTCCAAGAGCGGCACGCCCACCATGGGCGGCGTGCTCATCCTGGGGGCCATCGCCATCTCCACGCTGCTGTGGTTCGACCTGTCCAACCGCTTCGTCTGGGTGGTGCTGGCCGTCACCCTGGGCTTCGGCGCCATCGGCTGGGTGGACGACTGGCGCAAGGTCGTGCGCAAGGACCCGGAAGGCATGCGCTCGCGCGAGAAGTACTTCTGGCAGTCCGTCATCGGCATCGTGGCCGCGCTCTACCTGGTGTTCTGCATTTCCGAGAACTCGAACGCGCGCGTGTTCGAGCTCTTCATCACCTGGATCCAGTCCGGCTTCTCGATGGACCTGCCGCCCCAGGCGGGCCTGCTCGTGCCGTTCTTCAAGGAAGTGAGCTACCCGCTGGGCGTGCTGGGCTTCGTGATCCTGACCTACCTCGTCATCGTGGGCTCCAGCAACGCGGTCAACCTGACAGACGGGCTGGACGGCCTGGCCATCATGCCGGTGGTCATGGTGGGCGCCTCCCTGGGGGTGTTCGCGTATGTCACGGGCAGCGCGGTGTATTCCAAGTACCTGCTCTTCCCCAACATCGCCGGTGCGGGAGAGCTGCTGATCTTCTGCTCGGCCATGGCCGGCGCGGGGCTGGCCTTCCTGTGGTTCAACACCCACCCGGCACAGGTCTTCATGGGCGACGTGGGCGCACTCGCGCTGGGCGGCGCCCTGGGCACCATCGCCGTGATCGTGCGCCAGGAAATCGTGCTGGCCATCATGGGCGGCATCTTCGTGGTCGAGGCCCTCTCGGTGATGCTGCAGGTCACGTGGTTCAAGTACACCAAGCGCCGCTACGGCGAGGGCCGGCGCCTGCTCAAGATGGCGCCGCTGCACCACCACTTCGAGAAGAGCGGCTGGAAGGAGACGCAGGTCGTCGTGCGTTTCTGGATCATCACCATGCTGCTGTGCCTGATCGGCCTCACCACGCTCAAGCTGCGATGAACCCGACCGATCGCGACCTCCATCCCGCCACCGGCGCCCCCCTGGGCGCCGAAGCCGCGCCATGGCCCCGCCCCGCCGCCGTGGCGGAGGACGCGCCTGCGCCAGCCGAAAGCCTGGCAGCCGACAGCCCTGCTGCCGTGGAGGCCGCAGGCACCCCTGAGCCGGTGGCGGAGACCGCCGCGCAGCCAGTGGCGCTGGCGGACGGATTCGACATGACCGCGCCGCGCGTTTCCGCGGCGCAGGAGGCTGCGGAGTTCGTGGCCCGCATCTTCGCGGACGTCCAGGCCGATGCCTCCCCGGCAGCCGATGCCGCCGCTGCCGCCTATTCGGGCGAGGCGCCCGCTAGCGACGCTGCCGGCGCGGAATCTCCGGCGGATGGAGGCGAGCCCGAGGAACCCCTGGGCCGTCCCGCGGACACGCTGCGCCCGCTCGCGGGCCGCCGCATCCTCATCCTGGGCCTGGGCGCTTCGGGCCTGGCCATGGCGCGCTGGTGCGTGCGCTGCGGCGCCGAGGACGTGACCGTGGCCGATACCCGCGAGGCCCCGCCGCAACGCGCCGTGCTGCAATCCGAACTGCCCGGGGTGCGATTCGTCTCGGGGGCGTTCGACGCGTCGCTGGTGCAGGGCCGCGGGCTGCATGCCATCTACCGCTCGCCGGGCCTCGCGCCCGATACGGTGGCGCCGGTGTTCACCGCGGCCGCCGCCGAGGAGGGCATCGCCACCGGGGGCGAGCTCAGCCTTTTCTCCATGGCGCTGGCCGCGCTCAAGGACTCCCACGGCTACGCACCCGCGGTGCTGGCCATCACCGGCACCAACGGCAAGACCACGGTGACTTCGCTGACCGGCCTGCTCGTCGAATGCGCGGGTCGCTCGGTGGCCGTGGCCGGCAACATCGGCCCGACCCTGCTCGACACCCTGGGCCGCCACCTGGATGCCGACACCCTGCCGCAGGCCTGGGTGCTGGAACTCTCCAGCTTCCAGCTCGACGGCGCGACCGGTTTCGAGCCCACCGCGGCGACCGTGCTCAACATCACCCAGGACCACCTCGACTGGCACGGCGACATGCAGGCCTATGCACGCGCCAAGGCCCGGATCTTCGGTGCGTCCGGCCTCATGGTGCTCAACCGCGAGGATGCCGCCGTGATGGACATGCTGCCGCCGCCCGTGCGCGTGAAGCTGCAGAAGCCGCAACTGCGCGCCCATGTGACCTTCGGTGCCGACATGCCCCAGCGGCCGGGCGATTTCGGCATCGAGACCGTCAACGGCATGGCCTGGCTGGTGCGCGCGCAGGAGTCCGACGAGACGGCGAAGCGCACGCGCAGCCATGCCGAGGAAGATTTGCACATCCAGCGGCTGATGCCGGCCGACGCGCTGCGCATCCGCGGCCGCCACAACGCCGTGAACGCGCTGGCCGCGCTGGCGCTCGCGCATGCGGCCGGCTGCCCGTTCGCCCCCATGCTCTACGCCTTGCGCGAGTACCGCGGCGAGCCGCACCGCGTGGAGCCCCTGGGCCGCGTGAACGAGGTGGAGTATTTCGACGACAGCAAGGGCACCAACGTGGGCGCCACGGTGGCCGCGCTGGGCGGCCTGGGGGCCGACCGACGCGTCGTGGTGATCCTGGGCGGCGATGGCAAGGGCCAGGACTTCTCGCCGCTGGGCATGCCGGTGTCGCGCTACGTGCGTGCCGCGGTGCTCATCGGCCGCGACGGGCCGCAGATCCGCGCCGCCCTGCGGGATGCGGGCGTGCCGCTGATCGACGCGCCCACGCTGCCGGAGGCCGTGCGCCTGGCCGCGCAGCGTGCCCATGCGGGCGATGCGGTGCTGATGTCGCCCGCCTGCGCGAGCTTCGACATGTTCCGCAACTACGAACATCGCGCCGAGGTGTTCCGCGAGGCCGTGCAGGCGCTCGCGGACGAGGCCGGACAGGCGCTGGAAGGGGGGCTGGCATGAACGCGGGCGCTGCTGCATCGTCTCCACAGGGCCTGCGCCAGCGGATGGCCGGCTGGTTCGGCCGCGGCGCCGCGCCCGCGGCCGACGTGCTGCCCGTGCGCGTGGGCGGCACGGAATACCGCCAGACCACGACCACCCCGGCACGCGTGCTCGGGTTCGACCAGGCCCTGCTCTGGGTGGTGGTGGCGCTGCTGGCCTGGGGGCTGGTCATGGTCTATTCGGCCTCCATCGCCATGCCGGACAACCCGCGCTTCGGCAAGATCGCGCCCACCCATTTCCTCATGCGCCACATCATCGCGCTGGGGATGGGCTTCGTGGCCGCGCTGCTCGCGTTCCAGGTGCCCATGTCCGTGTGGGAGCGCGTCGCGCCCTGGCTGTTCGTGCTCTCCATCGTCCTGCTGATGGCGGTGCTGGTGCCGCACGTGGGCACGGTGGTCAATGGCGCGCGGCGCTGGCTGTCCCTGGGCATCATGAACTTCCAGCCCTCGGAGCTCGCGAAGTTCGCGGTGCTGATCTATGCGGCCGACTACATGGTGCGCAAGATGGAGGTGAAGGAGCGCTTCTTCCGCGCCGTGCTGCCCATGGGCGTGGCGGTGGCGGTGGTGGGCGTGCTGCTGCTGGCCGAGCCCGACATGGGCGCCTTCATGGTGATCGCCATCATCGCCATGGGCATCCTGTTCCTGGGCGGCGTCAACGCCCGCATGTTCTTCCTCATCGCCGCCGTGCTGGTGCTGGCCTTCGCCATCATGGTCATGGGCAGCCCCTGGCGGCGCGAACGGATCTTCGCCTACCTCGACCCGTTCAGCGAGGCGCACGCGCTCGGCAAGGGCTACCAGCTGTCGCACTCGCTCATCGCCATCGGCCGCGGCGAGATCTTCGGCGTCGGCCTGGGCGGCAGCGTGGAAAAGCTGCACTGGCTGCCCGAAGCCCACACCGACTTCCTGCTCGCCGTGATCGGCGAGGAATTCGGCCTCGTCGGCGTGCTGGTCGTGATCGCGCTGTTCTTCTGGATGACGCGCCGCATCATGCACATCGGCCGCCAGGCCATCGCTCTGGACCGCGTTTTCGCGGGCCTCGTCGCGCAGGGCGTGGCGATCTGGATGGGCTTCCAGGCCTTCATCAACATGGGCGTGAACCTCGGCGCCCTGCCCACCAAGGGCCTCACCCTGCCGCTCATGAGCTTCGGCGGCTCGGCCATCCTCATGAACCTCGTGGCGATCGCGGTGGTGCTGCGGGTGGACTATGAAAACAAGCACCTCATGCGCGGAGGCCGCGTATGAGGTGCTTGTTTCGCCAAAACAAGCACTCGCCGCGCGCCAGCGCGGCGGGGCGCGCAGCGCCGATGAGGGGAGGCCGCGTATGACGACCACCCCCAGGACCGCCCTCGTGATGGCCGGCGGCACCGGCGGCCACATCTTCCCCGGCCTGGCCGTGGCCGAAGAGCTGCGCACGCGCGGCTGGAACGTGCACTGGCTGGGCACGCCCGGCAGCATGGAGTCCCGCATCGTGCCGCCGCAGGGTTTCGCCTTCGAGCCCATCGACTTCTCGGGCGTGCGCGGCAAGGGCCTGGCCACGCTGGCGCTGCTGCCGCTGCGGCTGCTGCGCGCGTTCTGGCAGGCACTCGCCGTGGTGCGGCGTGTCCGGCCCGACGTGGTCGTGGGGCTGGGCGGCTACGTCACCTTCCCGGGCGGCATGATGGCCGTGCTCTGCGGCAAGCCGCTCGTGGTGCATGAGCAGAATTCGGTGGCCGGCCTGGTGAACAAGGTGCTGGCCGGCGTGGCCGACCGGGTGTTCACCGCCTTCCCCGGTGCGCTGCGCAAGGGCGCCTGGGTCGGCAACCCGCTGCGCACCGCCTTCACGCGCCAGGCCGATCCGCAGGCGCGCTTCGCGGGCCGCAGCGGCCCGCTGCGCCTGCTGGTGGTGGGCGGCAGCCTGGGCGCGAAGGCGCTCAACGACATCGTGCCGCAGGCGCTGGCCCTCATTCCCGCGGAGCGGCGCCCGGTGGTCACCCACCAGAGCGGCGCCACCCAGATCGATGCGCTGCGCGCGAACTACGCCGCCGCGGGCGTCGAGGCCTCGCTCACCCCCTTCATCGACGACACCGCCACCGCGTTCGCCGAGGCCGACCTCATCGTCTGCCGAGCGGGCGCGAGCACGGTGACCGAAATCGCCGCCGTGGGCGCGGCGGCCGTCTTCGTGCCTTTCCCGCACGCGGTGGACGACCACCAGACGGCCAACGCCCGCTTCCTCGCCGACGCCGGCGGTGGATGGCTCGTGCAGCAGCGCGACCTGTCCGCCGAAGCGCTGGCGCAATTGCTACAAAATACGGAGCGCGAAGCGCTGTTGGAGCGCGCGCTGAAAGCCAAGACAATGCAGAAGATCCACGCCACCCGCGAGGTGGCGAACGCGTGCGAGGAGTTGACCGCATGAAGCACGCCATCCGCCACATCCATTTCGTGGGACTCGGGGGCGCCGGCATGTGCGGCATCGCCGAAGTGCTGTTCAACCTGGGCTACGAGATCTCGGGCTCGGACCTGGCCGACAGCGCCACGCTGCGCCGCCTGGCCGCGCTGGGCATCGCCACCCACGTGGGCCATGCGGCCGCGCACATCGAGGGTGCCGACGCGGTGGTCACCTCCACCGCCGTGCAGGCCGACAACCCCGAAGTGCTCGCCGCGCGCGAGCGCAAGATCCCGGTGGTGCCGCGCGCCCTGATGCTGGCGGAGCTGATGCGCCTCAAGCGCGGCATCGCGATCGCCGGCACGCACGGCAAGACCACCACCACCAGCCTCGTGACCAGCGTGCTCGCGGAAGCAGGGCTGGACCCGACCTTCGTGATCGGCGGGCGCCTGAACAGCGCGGGCGCCAATGCCAAGCTGGGGCAGGGCGAGTACATCGTGGTGGAGGCCGACGAATCCGATGCCTCGTTCCTCAACCTGCTGCCCGTGATGGCGGTGGTGACGAACATCGACGCCGACCACATGGAGACCTACGGCCACGACTTCGGCCGCCTGAAGTCGGCCTTCGTGGATTTCCTGCACCGCATGCCGTTCTACGGCACGGCCATCCTCTGCACCGACAACCCGGCGATCCGCGAGATACTGCCCGACGTCACCTGCCCCGTCACCAGCTATGGCTTCTCCGAGGATGCGCAGGTGCGCGCGGTGGACGTGCGGGCCGATGCAGGCCGCATGCGCTTCCGCGTGCAGCGCCGCAACGGTGTCACGCTGCCCGACCTCGACGTGGTGCTGAACCTCGCGGGCGAGCACAACGTGCTCAACGCGCTGTCGGCGATCGCCGTGGCGGTGGAACTGAACATTCCCGACGAGGCGCTGCTGCGCGCGCTCGCGCAGTTCAAGGGCGTGGGCCGGCGCTTCCAGCGCTATGGCGAGTTGCCCGCGCAGGGCGGCGGCACCTTCACCCTGATCGAGGACTACGGCCACCATCCCGTGGAGATGACGGCCACGCTGGCCGCGGCGCGCGGCGCCTTCCCGGGCCGTCGCCTCGTGCTGGCCTTCCAGCCGCACCGCTACAGCCGCACGCGCGACTGCTTCGAGGATTTCGTGAAGGTGATGGGCAGCGCCGACGCGGTGCTGCTCACCGAGGTCTATGCGGCCGGCGAGGCGCCCATCGTGGCGGCCGACGGCCGTTCGCTCGCCCGGGCGGTGCGCGTGGCGGGGCAGGTGGAGCCGGTCTTCGTGGACGACATCGGCGAGCTGCCGCGGCGCATCACGGACAACGCGCGCAGCGGCGACGTGGTGCTGTGCATGGGCGCCGGCTCGATCGGCGCCGTGCCCGCGAAGGTGGTGGACATGCTGCGGGCCGAGGCGCCGGCGGTGCAGGAAGGACGGTGACGGCGGTGGACCTGAAAGATTCCGAAATCGACGTGCGCGCCCTGGGCAAGGTCGCGGTCCTGATGGGCGGCGACTCCGCCGAGCGGGAGGTCTCGCTCATGTCCGGCGGCGGCGTGCTGCAGGCGCTGCGTGCGCGCGGCGTGGATGCGCACGCCTTCGATCCGTCGCAGTCCGACCTGTCGGAGCTCAAGAGCCATGGCTATGCGCGCTGCTTCATCGCGCTGCACGGCCGGCATGGCGAGGACGGCACCGTGCAGGGCGCGCTGGAACTGCTGGGCATTCCCTATACCGGCCCGGGCGTGATGGCGTCGTCCATCGCCATGGACAAGATCATGACCAAGCGCATCTGGCGCTTCGAGGGCCTGCCCACGCCGGACTGGCGGCTGGTGTCGAGCGCTGCCGAGACCGCGCAGGCGCTGAAGGACCTGGGCTCGCCCATGATCGTCAAGCCTTCGCGCGAGGGCTCGACCATCGGGCTCACCAAGGTCACCTCGCCCGGCCAGTGCGAGCAGGCCTACCGCCTGGCCTCGCGCTACGACCCCGAGGTGCTGTGCGAGCAGTTCATCGACGGCGAGGAAACGACCTGCCCCGTGCTGGGGCAGGGCGCGGGCGCGCATGCGCTGCCCGTGATCCGCATCGTGGCGCCCGAGGGCAACTACGACTACCAGAACAAGTACTTCACCGACGTCACGCAATACCACTGCCCCAGCGGCCTGCCCGCGCAGGAGGAACGCGAGATCCAGCGCCTGGTGGTGGAGGCGTTCCGCACGCTGCAGTGCCGCGGCTGGGCCCGTGCCGACATCATGATCCGCGCGAGCGACCGCAAGCCCTTCCTGCTGGAGATCAACACCTCTCCCGGCATGACCGGCCATTCGCTGGTACCCATGTCGGCGCGCGCCATGGGCGTGAGCTACGAGGAACTGTGCCTGCGCATCCTGGCGGGGGCGTCGCTCGACGCACGCCAGGGCCAGGAGGACGCCGCAGGGCATCCGGGAGCCGCATGACCACGAACACGCTGCCCGCACCGCTGGACGTGAAGCTCATGAACTGGACCGCGACGGTCCTGTTCGTGGGCTGCGCCGCGGCCGTGCTGGTGGCGGCCGGGTCATGGGCGCGGCACCACCCGATGTTCGCGATCGGGCGCATCGTGGTGCAGGGCGAGCTGGTCCACAACAACGCGGTGACGCTGCGCGCCAACGTCGGCCCGCACCTGGTGGGCAACTTTTTCACCATGGACCTGGCCGCCGTGCGCGAAGCCTTCGAGCAGGTGCCGTGGGTGCGCCGCGCGCTGGTGCGGCGCGAGTTCCCCAACGGCCTGCGCGTGGAGCTGCAGGAGCACGACGCCTTCGCCTACTGGGGGCCGGACGAGGGCTCGACCCTGCTCAGCACCCGTGGCGAGGTCTTCGAGGCCAGCGCCGACGACCTGGAAGACGACGAACTGCCCCGCCTGCAGGGCCCGCAGGGCCAGTCGGAAGCGGTGATGCGCATGTACCAGCGGCTCGCCCCGGTGGTGGAACCCCTGGGCGCGCACCTCGCGTCGCTGGAGCTCTCCGCGCGCGGCAGCTGGCGGGCGTCGCTGTCGGGCGGCGCGGCGCTGGAGCTGGGCGGCGGCACGCCGGAAGACGTCGAGGCACGCACGAGGCGCTTCGTGCGCACCGTGGCGCGCGTGGCGGCGCAGTACGGGCGCCGGCCCGACGCGCTGGAGTCCGCCGACCTGCGCCATCCCGACGGTTACGCCCTGCGGCTGCGCGGCGTGACCACCGTCGAGGGTGACGCACCGCGCGCCGTGCGGGCGGCCGTGCGCCGTACACCTCCAAGGAATCGCTGACCCTTAGTCAGGACACACAAAGATATGGCACGAGAATACAAAGACGTGGTGGTGGGGCTGGACATCGGGACGGCCAAGGTGATGGCCGTCGTGGCCGAAGTGCTCCCGGGCGGTGACCTGAAGCTGGCCGGCCTGGGCGTGGCCCCGAGCAACGGGCTCAAGCGCGGCGTGGTCGTCAACATCGACGCCACGGTGCAGAGCATCCAGCAGGCGCTGAAGGAGGCCGAGCTGATGGCCGACTGCAAGATCCAGCGCGTCTACACCGGCATCACGGGCAGCCACATCCGCGGCCTCAATTCGAGCGGCATGGTGGCCGTCAAGGACAAGGAAGTCACCCCCGCCGACGTGGCGCGCGTGGTCGAGACCGCCAAGGCCATCAACATTTCCTCCGACCAGCGCCTGCTGCTCGTGGAGCCGCAGGAATTCGTGATCGACGGGCAGGACGTGCGCGAGCCCATCGGCATGAGCGGCATCCGCCTGGAGGCCAAGATCCACATCGTGACCGGGGCCCAGAGCGCGGCCGAGAACATCATCAAGTGCGTGCGCCGCTGCGGCCTGGAGGTGGAGCAGCTCATGCTGAACCCGCTCGCCTCCAGCCAGGCCGTGCTGACCGACGACGAGCGCGAACTCGGCGTGGCGGTGGTGGACGTGGGCGCGGGCACGACCGACGTGGCCATCTTCACGGGCGGGGCCATCCGCCACACCGCCGTGATCCCGATCGCCGGAGACCTCATCACCAGCGACATCGCCATGGCGCTGCGCACGCCCACCAAGGACGCCGAGGACATCAAGGTCGAGAGCGGCTACGCCAAGCAGCTGCTGGCAGACCCCGAGGCGCAGGTGGAAGTGCCGGGCCTGGGAGACCGCAGCCCGCGCATGCTGTCCAGGCAGGCGCTCGCCGGCGTGATCGAGCCGCGCGTGGAGGAGATCTTCTCGCTCGTGCAGCAGGTGATCCGCGAGTCGGGCTACGAGGAGGTGCTCTCCTCGGGCATCGTGCTCACGGGCGGCAGCGCCATCATGCCGGGCATGGTGGAACTGGGCGAGGACATCTTCCTCAAGCCCGTGCGCCGCGGCATTCCGAAGTATTCCAGCGCGTTGTCCGACATG
Organism: Paracidovorax oryzae ATCC 19882; assembly: GCF_000687165.1. Taxonomy (GTDB): domain Bacteria; phylum Pseudomonadota; class Gammaproteobacteria; order Burkholderiales; family Burkholderiaceae_C; genus Paracidovorax; species Paracidovorax oryzae. Next base: position 194,913 of record NZ_JMKU01000002.1, read on the forward strand.
GTGGCCCAGCCCCGTGCTGCTACCGTCATGGGTTTGCTCGAAGAAGCGAGGCAGGCTCGCCTGCGCGGCTTCAAGGTGGCCCAGAAGAGCGGCTCGGTGAAGACGGCCTTCGGACGGTTCAAGGACTTCATCATCGGGAACTTCTGACATGCGTACCCCTCTGCAACGGCTTGCCCGCGGAAGTTCCCCGGCCTGTGCCCGCCTCCGATGGCGGGGCACGGGCCCTCCCGCGGCGTGCACCGGCACCCCCGCCGCATCGTTTTCCCATTCGTATGACCCACCGGCCGCAACGGCCAACCGCAAATCTCTCGTGAAAGACCAGGACTAGGAGCACCAGCATGACCATCGAAATGATCGAAGCCGAAGAATTCAACCAGGGCACGCAGATCAAGGTGATCGGTGTCGGCGGCGGCGGCGGCAATGCCGTCGAGCACATGATCTCGCGCCAGGTGCAGGGCGTGGAGTTCGTGTGCGCCAATACCGATGCGCAGGCGCTCACCCGCAGCAGCGCGCACCGCGTCATCCAGCTCGGCAACAGCGGCCTGGGCGCCGGCAGCAAGCCCGAGAAGGCCCGCGAGGCCGCCGAGGCCGCGCAGGAAGACATCCGCCAGGCCATCCAGGGCGCGCACATGCTCTTCATCACCGCCGGCATGGGCGGCGGCACCGGCACCGGCGCCGCACCCGTGATCGCGCGCGTGGCCAAGGAGATGGGCATCCTCACCGTGGGCGTGGTCACCAAGCCCTTCGACTGGGAGGGCGGCCGCCGCATGCAGAACGCCGACAACGGCCTCGCCGAACTCGAAGCCAACGTCGATTCGCTGATCGTCGTGCTCAACGAGAAGCTGCTGGAAGTGCTGGGTGACGACATCACCCAGGACGAGGCCTTCGCGCATGCCAACGACGTGCTGAAGAACGCCGTGGGCGGCATCGCCGAGATCATCAACGAGTACGGCCACGTCAACGTGGACTTCGAGGACGTGCGCACCGTGATGGGCGAGCCCGGCAAGGCCATGATGGGCACGGCGACCGCCAGCGGCCCCGACCGCGCGCGCATCGCCGCCGAGCAGGCCGTGGCCTGCCCGCTGCTGGAAGGCATCGACCTCTCCGGCGCCAAGGGCGTGCTGGTGCTGGTCACGGCTGCCAAGGGCAGCCTCAAGCTGTCCGAATCGCGCCTGGCGATGAGCACCATCAACGCCTACGCCTCGCCCGATGCCCACGTCATCTACGGTGCAGCCTACGACGACAGCCTGGGCGACGACATCCGCGTCACCGTCGTGGCGACGGGCCTGTCGCGCGCCAACGCGCGCCGCCAGCCGATTTCCGTGGTGCAGGGCGGCCTGCGCACCGGCACCGACAACATCGCCTACCAGATGCCCATCGCAGGCGCTGCCGTGGGCGCGGCCGGTGGCCTGGTGGGTGGCGCGGCATCGCAGGCCGACTACGGCAACATGTCGGTGCCCAGCGTCTGGCGCACCAACCGCACGCAGGCCGCGGCCCGCGTGGATGCACTGTCTTCGGGCGGAATGGACGACCTGGAAATCCCGGCCTTCCTGCGTAAACAGGCAGATTGAGCCCCTGAGTCGCCGTCGTCCGGAGTCTCCCGGCCGCCCCGCTTCCGCAAGGAGGCGGGGCGGCTTTTTGTTTCCGTTGTGACGCATGCGCTATGGATGGCATAGCCATCGATACGGGCAGGGACGGGTGCCGCCACCTAAAATTGCGGGATGCTCCAGCAACGCACGATCAAGACCCTCACCCGCGCCGTCGGCGTGGGCCTGCACAGTGGCCAGCGGGTCGAGCTCACGTTGCGTCCTGCCGCGCCGGACACGGGCATCGTGTTCCGCCGCATCGACCTGCCCGAACCCGTGGACATCCCGATCCGGGCGGAATCCGTCGTGGATACGCGCATGGCGTCCACCATCGGCGTGGGCGGCGCCAAGGTGCATACCGTGGAGCACCTCATGTCGGCCTGCGCGGGCCTGGGGCTGGACAATCTCTATATCGACATCACGGCCGAGGAAGTGCCCATCCTCGACGGTTCCTCCGCCTCCTTCGTGTTCCTGCTGCAGAGCGCCGGTGTGGTGCTGCAGAACGCGCCCAAGAAATTCATCCGCGTCACGCGTCCCGTCGAGGTGCGCGAGGGCCAGGGCCAGCAGCTCAAGTGGGCGCGGCTCGAGCCCTACCACGGCTACAAGCTGCGCTTCGAGATCGACTTCGCCCACCCGGCCGTGGATTCCACCGGCCAGAGCGTGGAATTCGACCTCGGCGCGGGCAATTACACGCGCGACATCGCGCGTGCCCGCACCTTCGGCTTCACGAAGGACGTGGAGATGATGCGCGCGAGCGGCCTCGCGCTGGGCGGCGGGCTCGACAACGCCATCGTCATGGACGACTACAAGGTCCTCAATGCCGACGGCCTGCGCTACGACGACGAGTTCGTGAAGCACAAGATCCTCGACGCCATCGGCGACCTCTACATCGTCGGCCGGCCGCTGCTGGCGGCCTACAGCGCCTTCCGCTCGGGGCACGCGATGAACAACCGCCTGCTGCGCGAGCTGCTGGCCCACGAGGACGCCTGGGAGATCGCCACGTTCGAGAGCGAACGGCAGGCACCCACCGGGTTCGCCGCGCCCGTGCAGGCCTGGTGAGGCCGCGCCGCCATGCTGCTCTTCCGCGGTCTGTTCTTCTTCCTGCTGCTGCTGGCGGTGGTGTCCTTCGTGTTCTACATGGCCACCGGGCAGCCGCGCTACAAGCGCTTCGGCATCGTCATCGTCAAGTGGACGGTGCTCTCGGCCTTCGCCTTCTTCGCGGTGCTGGCGCTCGAGCGCTTCCTCTGAGGCCCGATGGCGCGCCCGCCGTGGGGTGACACGGCCGGGCATCGCTCCTATACTCGCGCCTGCTCCGGGGTGCACGTAGAGACTCGAAGGGTTTCTGGGCGTGCTGAGACGGCGGACCTGACCGCCGGAACCGCGAACTTGATCTGGTTAGTACCAGCGTAAGAAGAGCTGCAGCCGGGATTCCCGCACCTGCAAGCGGACGCCTTCCAGGCGTCCGCCTGGCCGCCACGCGCCATCCCCCTTTGCATGGGGAAGGTCCGCGCAGCGGGCGCCTCCGCGAGGAGGCCGGTACGGCGCACCTGGCCCCATGCGGAGCACATTTCCACCTACCCGAGGAGATTGCCCGCATGAACGCCCCCGACAAGTTCGCCCAGCTGCTCGCGCTGACCCGCGAACCCTTTCCCGCCTCCACCAAGAGCTACCTGGCCGGCAGCCGCCCCGACCTGCGCGTGCCCGTGCGCGACATCGCGCTCACCAATGGCGAGCAGGTGAGCGTCTACGACACCTCCGGCCCCTACACCGACCCCACGGCGGAGATCGACGTGCGCCGGGGCCTCGCCAGCGTGCGCGGCGGCTGGATCGAGGGCCGTGGCGACACCGAGCGCTACGACGGCCGCAAGCCGCAGGCGCTGGACGACGGCAGCAAGTCCGAAGACGCGGCCCGCCTCGCGGCCCTGCGTGCCGAGTCCGCCGCGCTGCAGCGCAGGCCCTTGCGTGCGCGGACCGGCGCCGGCCACACCGGCAACGTCACGCAGATGCACTACGCGAAGAAGGGCATCGTCACGCCCGAGATGGAATACGTGGCCCTGCGCGAGAACGGCCGCCGCGAATGGATGGCGCCGTACCAGCAGGACGCGGCGCGCGAGCAGCGCCTGGCCGGCAATGCGATGGGCGCGAGCATCCCGAAGATCATCACGCCGGAGTTCGTGCGCGACGAGGTGGCGCGCGGCCGGGCCATCATTCCGGCCAACATCAACCATCCCGAGGTCGAGCCCATGGCCATCGGGCGCAACTTCAAGGTCAAGATCAACGCCAACATCGGCAACTCGGCCGTCACCTCCAGCATCGAGGAAGAGGTCGAGAAGCTGGTCTGGGCCATCCGCTGGGGCGCGGACAACGTGATGGATCTTTCCACCGGCAAGAACATCCACACCACGCGCGACTGGATCGTGCGCAACAGCCCCGTGCCCATCGGCACCGTGCCCATCTACCAGGCGCTGGAGAAGGTGGGCGGCATCGCCGAGGACCTGACCTGGGAGATCTTCCGCGACACGCTCGTCGAGCAGGCCGAGCAGGGCGTGGACTACTTCACCATCCATGCCGGCGTGCGCCTGGCTTTCATCCACCTCACCGCGCAGCGGCGCACGGGCATCGTCTCGCGCGGTGGCTCCATCATGGCCAAGTGGTGCATGGCGCACCACAAGGAGAGCTTCCTCTACGAGCACTTCGAGGACATCTGCGACATCATGAAGCAGTACGATGTGTCCTTCAGCCTGGGCGACGGCCTGCGGCCGGGCTGCGCGAGCGACGCCAACGACGAGGCCCAGTTCGCCGAGCTGCGCACGCTGGGCGAGCTCACGCAGACCGCCTGGAAGCACGACGTGCAGACCATGATCGAGGGCCCCGGCCACGTGCCCATGCACATGATCCAGGCCAACATGACCGAGCAGCTCAAGACCTGCCACGAGGCGCCGTTCTACACCCTGGGCCCGCTCACCATCGACATCGCCCCGGGCTACGACCACATCGCCAGCGCCATCGGCGCGGCCATGATCGGCTGGATGGGCACGGCCATGCTCTGCTACGTGACGCCCAAGGAGCACCTGGGGCTGCCCGACCGCGACGACGTCAAGCAGGGCATCATCGCGTACAAGATCGCCGCGCATGCGGCCGACGTGGCCAAGGGCCATCCGGGCGCCCGCGCGCGCGACGACGCGCTCAGCCAGGCGCGCTTCGATTTCCGCTGGCAGGACCAGTTCAACCTGGGCCTGGACCCGGAAACCGCGCAGCAGTACCACGACGAGACCCTGCCCAAGGACTCGGCCAAGGTGGCGCACTTCTGCTCGATGTGCGGGCCGAAGTTCTGCTCGATGAAGATCACGCAGGAAGTGCGCGAATTCGCGGCGCAGGGCATGCAGGACAAGGCCCAGGAGTTCCGCGGCACGGGCGGGGAGCTGTACGTGCCGATCCAGCCGGTGTGATGCCGCCCGCCCGGCCGGGCGGGGGCGGTTCAGCCCGCAGTGGGCAGCAGGCGCTGCGGGCGCGCAGCCGGCAGCGCGCTGCGTGCCGGCGGTGCGGCAGGCAGCGGCTCCTGCGCGGGCAGCACGAACTGGCCCACGAGCTGGGCCAGGTCGTGGGTCTGCAGGCGCAGGCTTTCGGTGGCGGCGGCCGATTCCTCCACCAGCGCGGCGTTCTGCTGCGTCATCTCGTCCAGCCGCGCCATGGCGGCGTGGATGGCGGCGATGTCCTCGTTCTGCGACTGTGCATGGCTGCGGATCTCGCCCATCGTGCGGGCCGTGTCCTCCACGGTCGAGACCACGCGGCGCATGGTCTGGCCGGCCTGCCGGGCCAGGCCGGCGCCGTCCTGCACCTGCTGCACCGAAGCCTGGATGAGGCCCTTGATTTCGCGCGCGGCGTCGGCCGAGCGGTTGGCGAGGCTGCGCACCTCGGCCGCCACCACCGCGAAGCCGCGGCCCTGCTCGCCGGCCCGCGCCGATTCCACCGCCGCGTTCAGCGCCAGGATGTTGGTCTGGAAGGCGATGGAATCGATCACGCCGGTGATGTCCGCGATGCGGCGCGAACTGGCCGCGATCTGTTCCATGGTCTGTTCCACCTGGCCCACCACGCCGCTGCCTTCGCGCGCCACCTGGGCCGCCCCGGTCGCCAGGGATTCGGTGCGTTGCGCCGAATCGGCGGCGCCGGCCACACGCAGGGTGATGTGCTCCAGCGCCGCCGCGGTCTCCTGCAGCCGCGCGGCGGTTTCCTCCGTGCGGCTGGACAGCTCGGCGTTGCCGCCGGCGATCTCCGACGAGGCCGAGTGGATCGCCTGGCCCAGGGACTGCATCCGGCGCACGAGCCCGCGCAGCGCCGCCTGCATCACGGCCAGCGATTCGAGCATGTGGCCGGCCTCGTCCCGCCCGTGGCCCTGGATCTCCTGGCGCAGGTCCAGCCCCGCCACCCGGTCCGCCGTGGCGCCGGCCTGGGCGATCGGCCGGGTGATGCTGCGCACCAGCCACAGCGCCAGCAGCGTGCCGGCCGCCAGCGACAGTACGCCGAACGCCAGCAGCGCCCAGCGGCCCGCGGCGCCCAGCCCGGACACCTCGGCCGCGCCGGCGTCGATGGCCTGGCGCTGCGACTGCGACAGGCCGTCCAGCGCGGCGAGCAGGCGCGTGGCCGCGGGCACGAAGCGCTCGCCGTACACCTTGCGGATGCGCTCCGTGAGGCCGGAATCCCGTGCCGCCACCAGTTCGGCGCAGGCCTGGCTGAAATCCTTGCCCGCCGAGCGCACCGCCACGATCCGTTCCGCGTCCTCGGTGCCCTGCAGGCGCTCCGCGAGCTGTGCCAGGAGGCGGTCGTACTGCCGCTGGGTGCGGGCGATGTCGGCTCCCAGGATGTCGCCCACCTCGGGCTCGGAGCTGAGGGCCACGGCCTTGTAGCGCTCCGCATTGATGGCCTGGAGCCGGTGCGCGTCGGCCACGAGCCGTTCCGTGGCGACCCGGCGGTCCACCATGGCGCTCGCCGAAGCCCCGATGCGTTGCAGCGCGACAACGCCGATGGCCGATCCGATGCCGTTGAGCGCCAGCACGGCGAGAAAGGCGCCCAGCAGCCGCCGCCCGAGCGTGCCGCGGCGGGCAGGCCGGTCCGGCCGCGTGCGGCACGAGAGGGAGGACTGGGCGTGGTGTGGAGAGTGGGATGAGAGAGTCACGCAGGAGACCTGGCAGGGCAGGTAAAGAAGACGGGCCTTGCCCGGATTCGGGTACTCTGCATCAAGGTTGTGACAATTTGTTTATGCTGGTTGCGCGTGGGTCACGTGGCCTGTGCCCGCGCCAGTCGTGCTTACCCTGCCGGTGCCACCGTCGGGCCGCCCTATAGTGGGCGCCCCGGCAGCCCACGAGGCAGCAATGGGCAGGCGCGGTTATTGCATGCGCCTTTGTAACGTTTTGTAGAGGATGTCATGAATACTCTGGGACGCTTGTCGATCCGCACGCGCCTGTACTTCGGCACGATTTTTTCCCTGGTGCTGCTTGTCGTGATCGGAGGGCTGGGCTACCTCGCCCTCGACCGCACGCGCGACACGCTGCAGGTGCTTTTTTCCCAGCGGGTGCAGACCCTGACCGACATGGCCGACCTGCGCACGACGCTGGGCACGCTGCGCCGCACCGAGAAGGACATCATCCTCAACTTCAACAACTCGGTCGAAGTGGCCTCGCAGAGGGAGGCCTGGGGCAAGACCCTGGCCGCGCTGCGCAAGAGCCTCACGGCCGTGCGCCAGGTGCAGGCGGGGGACGCGGCCTTCGTGGGCTCCATCGACAAGGCGCTGGCCGAGATCCAGCAGTACGAGGCCGGCATCTCCCCGATCTTCGAGCAGATCGAGCGGGCCCAGCTCGACGGGGCCGGCGGCGCCGCCTATGCCGACCGCCTGAAGAGCCACATGGAGGCCACCGACCAGATCCTCGCGAGCCTCGCGCAGAGCGCACGCGAGAACATGGAGGAGGCGCGGCAGGGCGTGGACGCGCGCACCGCCACCATGTCCGCGGTGATCGGCGGCGGGCTGGTGCTGGCGCTGGCGGTACTGATCCCGCTCACCTTCTTCAGCGTGCGCTCCATCACCAGTTCGCTGGCGCAGGCCCGGCTGCTGGCCGAGCGCATCGCCAGCGGGGACCTGTCGCATGAAGTCCGGCCCGCCCAGATGGACGAGGTTGGCCAGCTCGTCGTGGCCATGGGCCGCATGCAGGAGGCATTGCGCGGCCTGGTGCGACAGGTGCAGGAGGCGTCGGGCAACATCTCGACGGCCAGCACGGAGATCGCCTCGGGCAACCACGACCTGAGCCAGCGCACCGAGCAGACCGCCGCCAACCTGGAGGAAACGGCCTCGTCCATGGAAATGCTCGCCGGCACGGTGCAGCAGAGCACCCAGTCCGCACGCCAGGCCAGCGACTTCGCGTCCACCGCGGCCCAGGTGGCGGCCAGGGGCGGCAGCGTGGTCTCGCAGGTCGTGGACACCATGGGCCAGATCACCGACAGCTCGCGCAAGATCGCCGACATCACCGGCGTGATCGATTCCATCGCCTTCCAGACCAACATCCTGGCGCTGAACGCCGCCGTCGAGGCGGCCCGCGCGGGGGAGCAGGGCCGCGGCTTCGCGGTGGTCGCGGCCGAGGTGCGCACGCTGGCCCAGCGCTCCGCCTCGGCGGCCAAGGAGATCAAGGAACTCATCGGCTCCTCGGTGGAGCGCGTGGAGAGCGGCTCGCGGCTCGTGGGCCAGGCCGGGGCGACCATGACCGAGATCGTGGACAGCGTGCGCCGCGTCTCCGAGATGATCTCGGAGATCACCGCCTCGTCGGCCGAGCAGAGCGACAACATCGGCCAGATCAGCCAGTCCGTGAGCCAGCTCGACCAGATGACCCAGCAGAACGCCGCGCTGGTCGAACAGTCCACGGCCGCATCGGAGTCGCTGCGCGATCAGGCCGTGCAGCTGATCGGTGCCGTGCGCCGCTTCCGCCTCGATGACGACGGCGCGGTGGTGGAGCCCACCCTGCAGGCACCGCCGCCGCCCGGCAGCGCGCCCCTGGTGCCCCGGCCCCAGGCCGCCGCCCTGCCCGAACCCGTGCGCGGACCGGTGGCGGGCTTCGTGCGCCACGAGCCGGCTGCCTGAACGGGGCCCGGCCGGCCGCGATCGGCCCGACCGGACCGGGGTTGCGGTTTTCCCCGGCCGGGGCGGGCCGGGCATGGTGGTAGGCTGCGGCTTTTGCCCCGCAGCAACGAGCCATGATCCGTACAGACTCCTCTTGCGCCGATGCACCCGGCTCCGGCGCGCTGAACCACTTCCGCTCCGCCGGCCTGGCCCTGTTCCTCGGCCTGTCTTCCCTGGGCGCGCAGGCGCAGCCCTACGACGGCATCCCGGGCCGCGAGTACGAGCACGGTCCCGGACACCGCCGGGGCGGCCCGGGCCATGGCCCCCACGGCCACCATGCCGGCCCGCGCCACGCACCCCCGCCCCCGCCCCCGCCGCAATGGCACCACGCCGGCCCGCGCCACCATCCCGGCCCGCCTCCGCATGCCCGCGCCCATGGCCGCCGTGGTGCAGGCCCGCACCACGACTGGTACCGCGGCAGCCGCGTGCCGCCGATGTACCGCTCGCACCATTACGTGGTGCAGGACTGGCGCATGCACCATCTGGCGCCCCCGCCGCGCGGCTACCACTGGGTGCAGAACGGCCCCGACTACCTGCTGATCTCGGTCGGCTCCGGCGTCGTCGCGCAGATCGTCTTCCAGTAGCCGGAGGGCGTCAGAGCGTCCGTCCGCTCCGGTACATGGCGTGCTGGCGGCGGTTGAGCGTCGTGGCTTCCGCCAGCCGGCCCATCGCCGCCCCGGCATGGGCATGGGTGATGGCCAGGCCGAGCGCGTCGGCGGCATCGCTGCCCGGCAGGCCGGGCAGCTGCAGCAGCCGGCGCACCATCTCCTGCACCTGGGATTTGGCCGCGCGGCCGTGGCCCACGACGGCCTTCTTCATCTGCAGCGCGGTGTACTCGGCCACGGGCAGCTGGCTGGCCACCAGGGCGGTGACGCAGGCGCCCCGTGCCTGGCCGAGCAGCAGGGTGGACTGGGGGTTCACGTTCACGAAGACGATCTCGACCGTGGCCGCGTCGGGCTGGTAGCGGGCGGCCACTTCGGTGATGCCGTCGAACAGGATCTTCAGGCGGCCCGGCAGGTCGCCCAGGGCGGCGCCCGTCGTGCGGATGGTGCCGCTGGCCACGTAGCTCAGGTGGTGGCCGTCCACGTCCACCACGCCGAAGCCGGTGGTCTGCAGGCCGGGGTCGATGCCCAGGATTCTCATGGGGGTGCCGTTCACAGGCCGAAGTACCAGCGGGCCGAATGGAAGAACACGGGGCCCGCGAAGCACAGCGCGTCCACCCGGTCCAGCAGGCCGCCCGCCCCGGTGGTGGACTGGCCCTGCAGGCCCCAGCTGGTCACGCCGCGGTCGCGCTTGAGCGCCTTCATCACGAGGTGGCCGAGCGTGCCGGCCAGGCAGGCCAGCAGCGCCATGCCCAGCGCCTGCCCCACCTTGAAGGGGGTGATGAACGACAGCGCAACGCCCGCCAGGCCCCCCACCGCGACGCCGACGGTCCAGCTCAGCCACTGGAAGCTCTGGCTCACCAGCGGGGCGACGGGGCGGTGCGGGAAGCGCCGGCCGAGCAGGTGCTGCGCGATGACGCTGGTCTGCACCACGGCCACGAGGAAGAAGACCAGGAAGGCGCCGCGCCCCTCGTAGTTCGGAAAATCGAGCAGCAGCAGCGCGGGCACGTGGCTCATGCCGTACACGCAGACCATGATGCCCCACTGCAGCTTGGCATTGCGCTCCAGGAAGCGTTCCGGATCGTTGGCCAGCGCGCTCGCCACCGGCAGCGCGAGGAAGACATAGACCGGGATGAACACCGTCAGCAGGTCGAACTTGCGCATCCCCACGATGGCGAACTGCAGCGGCAGCACGATGAAGAACGCCAGTGCGAGGCTGCGGTGGTCCCCCCGCCGGGTGGGCGAGAGCGTGATGAACTCGCGCAGCGCCAGGAAGGCGACGATGGCGAAAAGCACCGTGGCGACGGCATCGCCCAGGGCCCAGCCCACCCAGAAGACCGTCGCCATGATCCAGGAGGTCTTCAGCAGGCTCCAGAAGCGGCGCCATTCCTGCTGGTGCACCTCGTGCGCTGCCTGGTCTTCCGGACCGGGCCCGCGCGCCTCGCGCAGGGTCTGGAAGAAGGCGTAGAGGGTGACCAGCGACAGCAGGCCGAACATGGCCACGAACAGCGCGCCGATCTGCTGCGTGGTGGTGAGGTGGCGGAGGGTGTCCAGCATGGCTCACACCTCCCGCAGGGCGATCACCGCGCGCCGGGCGCGGTCGAGGAAGGCGCGCCGCTCTTCGCCCGCGCCCAGTTCGATGGGCGCGCCGAAAGTCACCGAGCACAGGATGGGCACGGGTACCACCTCGCCCTTGGGCATCACCCGCTGGACGTTGTGGATCCAGGCCGGCACGAGCACCACCTGCGGGAACATCTGCGCGAGCCGGTAGAGCCCGGACTTGAAGGGCTGGGGCTCGTCCCCGTGGCCGCGCGTGCCTTCGGGGAAGATCACGATGGAATCCCCGCTCTCCAGGGCCTGCACCAGCGGCGCGAGCGGATCGTCCGCGGGCAGCGCGGCGCGCAGGGCCTCCGGGTCCGGCCGCACGGGTTGCCCCGGATCGGCGGCCGGTGCAAGCGGTTCGGCCGGCGCGGGCGCGGACTGCGCCAGGAAGCCCTCGAGCGTGCCCTGGGCGGGAAGCGGGCCGGGCACGGGCGACTCCGGCTGGGCGGGCAATGGGGGTGCTGCGGGCGGCGCAGGTTCCGCGGAGGCCGGCAGGGGCGCTCCGACCGCCGCCTGCACGGGGGGCTGGGGTGGCGCCTCCGGCGCGGGGCGCTGGCCGGACGTGCCCGATACCCGGTCCACGTACACCGCGTTGAAGACGGCCGTGGTCAGCCACTGCCGGAAGGGGCTCTTGGTCCAGTAGTCGCGGGCGGCGATGGGCCGGGTGATGCTGCGCAGTTCCTGGGGCAGGGCGGCCCAGATCATCACGAGGTCGGCATGGCTCTGGTGGTTGGCGAAATAGATGCGCTGCTCGGCCTTGGGCGGGCAGCCGTACCACCGGGCCTGCGAGCCGGTCAGCAGGCGCACCAGGCCGAGCAGGAAAAGGCTCATCAACTTGGACAGCATGGCCCGGATCATACGGGGGCGCTTTCCATTCCAGCCCGGCGCCGCGCCGCGTGCAGCCCTCCGGGCAATCCCGCAGGCCGGGAAGGGCCATGAATTGCGGAACGGGGGTAAATCGTTCCACTCTTCGGAATCCGGAAAGTTCGCCTCCTATTCGGCGAATATGGCTTCTAGACTCTGCCCATGCGAACCAAAAAATGATTTTGGTATCGTATTGATCAAATTTACCAAAGAGGGAACCCTGAACATGTCGTCCAACCTCCTGCTGTCACGCCGCCACGCTCTCGCCCTGGGCCTGGGAAGCGCGGCCCTGCCCTGGCTCGCCCATGCCCAGGGGCCGCAGGGTGCGGGCAGCGGGGGCGAGTTTCCTTCCCGGCCGATCCGGCTGGTGGTGCCCTTCGCGCCGGCAGGATCGACGGACATCCTCGCGCGGCTGCTTTCCAAACAGCTTTTCCCCCACAGCGGCCAGCCCATCGTGGTCGAGAACGTCGCCGGCGCGGGCGGCAACCTGGGGGCCGCCCTGGTGGCGCGCGCCCCGGCCGACGGCTACACCCTCGAGATCGGCGCGATGTCCACCCATGCGATGAACGGCAGCCTCTACCGGCACCTGCCTTTCGACCCCATGAACGACTTCGACACCGTCGCCATGCTGGCCTACGCGATCAACGTGATCGCGGTGTCCGCCAGCATGCCGGTGCACACCTTCCCCGAACTGCTCGACTACATCCGCGCCAACCCCGGCAAGATCAACTACGCCTCCGGGGGCATCGGCACGCACAACCACCTCACCCTGGCCCTGCTGGCCAAGACCGCGGGCCTGGATATCGTGCACGTGCCCTACAAGGGAGGCGGCCCCGCCGTGGCGGCCCTGGTGCAGGGAGAGTGCCAGATGTTCGCGGGCGGCGCCTCGCTGCTGCTGCCCCACGCGCAGTCCGGAAAGATCCGCCTCATCGCGGTGACCGAGAAGAACCGCACCGACCTGCTGCCCGGCGTGCCGAGCGTGTCCGAGACGCTCAAGGGCTTCGAGGTGACCAACTGGTATGGCGTGTTCGCGCCGCGCGGCCTCGAGCCGGCGCGCCGCGCGCAGCTCAACGAAGAGATCAACCGCGTCACCGCGCTGCCCGAGATCGCCGAGCGATTCCGGGGCCTGGGCATGGTGCGCTCCCCCCTGTCGCCGCTGCAGCTGCGCGCCGTGCTCCAGGCGGACCACGACCTGTGGTCCCGCACCATCCAATCCCTCCGCATCGCACCCGAATGACCTCCTCCGCCCCCGCCCCCCTGCCGCCCGAAGCGGCTGCCGTCCTGCACAGCGTCGACTGGAGCGCGCTGGAATGGGTGCCCGTGCGCCGCGGCATCGAACGCAAGGCGTTCGGCAGCGGCAACGTCACCCTGGCGCTGCACCGCCTGATGCCGGGGCACGAGCCCCGGCCGCATATGCACCCGAACGAGCAGGTGATGTACATCCTGGCGGGGCAGATGGACGTGCATGTGGACGGGCAGGTGGTCCGGCTGGGGCCCGGCGGGCTGTTGCTCATCCCGCCGCATGCGCTGCACTATGGCGTGGTGGTGGGCGACGAGCCCGTGCTCAACCTGGATGTCTTCACGCCCGCGCGGCCGGAATACCTCGCATGACCGGCACCGCCCACCCCCTGCCTTCCGGTCCGTCCCCTGCGGCACGGCTGCGCAGCCGCATCCTGGCGCGCGACCGCCTGATGGCGACCTTCGTCAAGACGACCTCGCACCAGACGGTGGAAGTGCTGGCCGCCACGGGGCTCGATACGCTCGTGCTCGATGCCGAGCATGCACCGTTCGGCCCGGAAAGCCTGGACCGCAGCCTGCTCGCCGCCCATGCCTGCGCACTGCCGGTGCTGGTGCGCGTGCCGTATCCGCGCGCCTCGGCGATCCAGCAGGCGCTGGACCTCGGCGCAGGCGGGGTGATGGTGCCGCACGTGGACGATGCCCGCATCGCCGAAGAGGTGGTGCGCGCCGCGCGCTACGGCCAGGGCGGTGCCAGGGGGTTCAGCACGTCCTCGCGCGCCGGGGGCTACGGCACCCGCAGCATGGCCGAGCACCTGCGTGCCAGCGATGCGCACACCTCGGTCATCGTGCAGATCGAAAGCGCCCGTGCCGTGGCCGAGGCGGCCGCCATCGCCGCCGTGCCGGGCGTGGATTGCCTGTTCGTCGGCCCGGCCGACCTAGCCGTGTCCCTCGGGGCGCTGGGGCTGGACGACCCGCGCGTGGCCGATGCGGTCGCGGCCGTGAGCGCCGCCGGGCTGTCCCAGGGGCGCGCGGTGGGCTGCTTCGTCCCCGATGTGCACGCCATCCCTCCGCTGGCCGCGCAGGGCATGTCGTTTTTCGTGGTGGGCTCCGACCAGGCCCTGCTGTGCCGGGCGGCACGGCAGGTGCTGGCCGAGGCGACCGAGGCCGAGACGGCCTGAAGGCATCGGGGAAACCTGCCCATGGACCACCTGATTTCCGTTTCTCCAGCGCGCGTGACCGGGGGCCCGCGCGCAATCGCGTTCCCCGAATGCCCCCCGCATTCGCTGGCCTTCCATTTCCACAGAGAGAACAACCCATGAGTACCGAAGTCCGCTCCGTGCAACGTGCGCTGCTGATCCTGCGCGTCATGAACGAGCGCTCCACCTGGAGCCTGCAGGAACTGCACCAGCGCACGGGCCTCGCCAAGTCCACGCTGCACCGCCTGCTGGGCACGCTGGAGCACGAGAAATACGTGCGCAGCGATCCCCATGCCTACGGGCAGTACCAGCTGACGCTGGCCGTGAGCAACCTCAGCAGCGGCGTGAACGAGAAGCTGCGCCTGGCCGAACTGGCCGCGCCGCTGATGATCACCGCCACGCGGCAGATCAAGTGGCCGCTATCGCTCGCCGTGATCGACGGGCACCAGATGCGCGTGGTGTTCTGCACCATGCCCTACAGCCCCTATGCCATCCGCCCCTCAAGCCTGGGCCGGCGCTACGACCTGATCCCCTCGGCGCTGGGCCGTGCCTACCTCGCCTATTGCACCCGCGCCGAGCGACGCATCCTCGTGGAGGCCGCCAACACCCATGGCGAGCCGCACCAGAAGATCACCGACATGTGGGCGCTGCGCCGGATCGTGCGGGAAACGCGCCGCCAGGGCTATGCCATCCGCTACGCGCGCAACAACTCCGAGAGCACGGCTTTCGCGGTGCCGGTGTTCGGCGGCGGCGTGCTGCGCGGCGCGCTGGTGTATTCCACCTTCGCGAGCCAGATGGACGACCGCATGCTCAAGCGCTTCCTGTCGCTCGTGCAGTCCACCGCATCGCGCATCGGCGAGGAAGCCGCGCAGTCGTCGCAGCCTTCCGGCATGCCGATGCCGCCGCAGACGGCCGGCGTCCTGGCCGCACCGCAGCCGGTGGCGTATGCCGGTGCCGTGTCGAACGCCCACCCCGTGGCGGCCTGAAGGAGCGATCTAAGGCAGTTCCGCGCTGCCCATCCGTCCCAGGATCACGCGCGTGCGGCCCGACAGGTACGCCGAGCCCGGGTTCTTCTCGAAGCGCTTCGGGGCGGGCAGCATGACGGCGAGGCGCGCCGCCTCCGGGGCGCTCAGCTGCGACGCGCTCTTGCGGAAGTAGCGCTGTGCCGCCGCCTCGGCGCCGAACACGCCTTCACCCCATTCCACGCTGTTGAGGTAGATCTCCAGGATGCGCTCCTTGGAGAGCAGTTGCTCCAGCGCCAGCGTCAGCACGAACTCCTGCCCCTTGCGCAGCAGGTTGCGCTCGCCGGAGAGCAGCAGGTTCTTGGCGAGCTGCTGCGTGATGGTGGAGCCGCCCCGGATGCGCGCCGGGCGCACCGCCCGCCCGGGCTGGGCATCCTGCAGCCGGGCGGCCTGGGCCTCGGCGCGGGCATTGCGCTCCCAGGCCTTCTCGATTGCATTCCAGTCCACCCCGTCGTGGCTGGCGAAGCCATCGTCCTCCGACGCGATCACCGCGCGCTTGAGCGTGTCCGCGATGCGGCCATAGGGCACCCATTGCTGGCGCCAGCGCAGTCCGCTGCCGCCGGCCACCTGGGCCCAGGCCTCGGAGCGCTGGAAGCTGGTGGACTGAGGATCGATGGCCGCCATCGCGGCGATGCGCAGCACGAAGAACAGCTGCAGGGCCAAGCCGGCCAGCAGCACGCAGCCGATCCAGCGCAGCAGGCCCTTCATAGCTGCGCGCGCAGTTCCTGCAGCACCTGCGCGGCCGGGGGACGCACGCCGCGCCAGACGGCGAACGCCTCGGCGGCCTGCTCCACCAGCATGCCCAGCCCGTCGCGAGGCACCGCGCCGCGGGCGCGAGCCCAGTCCATGAAACCCTGCGCTGCGGGGCCGTACATCATGTCGTAGGCCAGCGTGCCCTCGCGCAGCACCGTGCCCGGCACGGGCACTTCGCCGCCGGCCAGGCTGCTGGCCGTGGCGTTGATGACCACGTCGTAGCCGGCGCCGGGCTGGCCGACCGGCAGCGCCTCGAGCACCACCTGCCGGCTGGCCGCGAGGTCCGCGTGCGCCTGCACCAGGGCCCGTGCGCGCGCTTCGGTGCGGTTCACCACGGCGATCCGCCGGGGCGCCTGGTCCAGCAGCGGGGCGAGCACGCCCGCGGCCGCTCCTCCGGCACCCACGAGCAACACGTCGCGGCCCGCGAGCGCCACGCCCGCATTGCCCACGATGTCCGCCACCAGGCCCAGGCCATCGGTGTTCTCGGCATGCACCGTGCCGTCGGCGCGGAAACTCAGGGTGTTGGCCGCTCCCGCGCGCCGCACGCGGTCGCTGGCGTGGGTCGCGAGCCGGGCCGCGTCGTGCTTGAACGGCACCGTCACGTTGCAGCCCGCCCCGCCGGCCGCCGCGAAATCGGCGAGCGCCTGGGCGAAGCCATCGAGCGGCACCAGCCGCCGCGTGTAGCCGATCCGCTGGCCGGTGAGTTCGGCGAAGCGTGCATGGATCCACGGCGAGCGGCTGTGCTCCACGGGATGGCCCATCACGCAGTACACGTCCGGGGCGGATGTCGTCGTCATGGCGGCAGAGGGAGGAAAAGTCGTCGGGAAAGCGGGCGGGGGCGTCAGCGCACGCTGGTCTCCAGCGTCTGCTCGCGCGTGAACTTGAAGCGCGACACCACGGCGATCTGGTCGGCCTTGGCGCGCATCGCGGGGCTGAAGTTGCCGAAGGGACCTGACGCGCGCACGATGGCCTGCGCGCGCTGGTCCAGCAGGCGGTTGCCCGAACCCTGGACGATCTCGGTATCGAGCACCCGGCCGTCGTGGTTCACGGTCACGATCATGGTCAACTCGCCGTAGAGTTTCCTGCCGGCCTGCTCGGGGAAGCTTTCCGTGCCCTTGTCCTCGATCTTGCGGCGCAGCGCGTCGTAATAGACCGCATAGACCTCTTCGCGGGTCGCCGGGCTGATGTAGCGCTTCTTCGGGCGGGAGTTCTCTTCGTTGATGCGCTTCTCGATCTCGGCGAGCAGCTTCAGCAGCTGGCGGCGCCGCTCCTCCTGCTGCACGCGGTCCGTGTTCGGGCTCTGGTCGCGCGGGTCGGGCGGGGGCATGGTCGCCAGTTGCTTGCGCAACTGCGCCAGCAACTGGGCCTGCTGCTCCTGCATGGCGTCGAGCTTGCGCTGCGCCTCCTCGAAATCCTCGCCCACCTGCGTGATGGCGGAATAGGGCAGGGGGCTGGTCGCGCGGCCCTTGTCCGCGTCGCCGCCGCCCGCCAGCGACGATTGCGCGATGGCCTGGGCCTTCTCGGGGCGCTCGTTGGACCTGGCGTTCACCAGGATCACCTCCAGCGGCGTGTCCTGGAAGACGCGGTTGAAGCCTTCCGGGTCGATGAAGCGCGCCGACAGCAGCACGGCGTGCACGGCCACCGAGAAGGCGAGCGCGATCTGCAGCGTGCTGAAGCGTTGGAGGAAGGCGGGGAGTCTCACGGCGGCCGATTATGCGGGCTGGAGCAGCGTGTCCAGCAGCGTTCAGGACGCCGCGGGCGCTGCGCTCGTTCCCTCGGCCTCGTTGACGTCCACCGCGATGGCGATCGGGCCGGCCACGGCTTCCTCGTCGTCGCCTTCGGGCTCGCCGGCAGTGGCGTCGTCCCCTGGATCGGCCGGATCGTCCAGGCGCTCGACCACGGTGCCGTTCACATCCAGCGTGATGTCGTCGATCTCGCCCAGCTTCACGCGCACCCGCGCGCCGCGGGGCAGCGCCTGGGCGCCCAGCACGGGCAGCACCAGCGGCAGTTCGTCCGCGCGCACCAGGTAGCTGCCGCCGCCGCCGTCCTTGATCACGCTGGCATCGAGTTCGGCGATGCCGTTCTGGCGCAGGTACTGCAGCGTCCAGAAGCGCTCCATGCCGGCCTGGTAGCCGTTGTAGGCGCCGTAGGCCGCGTCGAAGCTGCTGATGATGGAGAACAGGTCCGCGTCCTTGGGCTTGAACGGCGCGGCCAGCGCAGCCGTCTTGCCGTGGCGCACGCAGGCGATGATCTGCCACTGGTTCACCAGATCGACGTAGCGGCGCAGCGGCGAGGTCGCCCAGGCGTAGCTCTTCACGCCGATGCCCGCATGGGGCAGGGCCTTGGTGCCCATGCGCACCTTCATGCCGGGCGCGAGGCTGGCCTGGCTGCGGTAGATGCCGGGCACGCCATGGTCGGCCAGCAGGCCACCCCAGGTGCTGTTGGCCACGATGGCGGCCTCCGCCACGATCAGGTCCAGCGGCGCGCCGCGGCGGCGCGTGGTGATCGAGACGGTCTCGGCGCCGGTCGGCTCGCTGCCCTCGGGCACGCCTGCAAGGCGGAAGTTGTAGTCGGGCCGGTTGAAGGTCTCGGGCTTGCCGCGCACCACCTCGCGCTGCGCCTTGAGCTTGCGCGCCAGGCGGTGGAGGAACGACAGCTCGGCCCGGCGCTCCTGCAGCGCGGAGGGCGTGCCTTCCACCTCCACGGACGGGTCCTGCAGCCACTCCTCGGTGACGATGTGGTCCAGCCGGTCATGGCGCAGGTTCACGGCGACGGGCACGCGTTCGAGCTTCGTTTCCGTGCCCGTGATCTCCAGCGTGGCCTCGTCGATGGACACGTAGAGCGAGACGGCCGGGTTCGCGCGGCCTTCGTCGAGCGTATAGATCTGCACCACCTCGTCCGGCAGCATGGTGATCTTGTAGCCCGGCATGTAGACGGTGGAAAGCCGCTGCCGGCCGAGCTGGTCGAGCGGGGAGCCCGGCACGATCGCCAGGCCCGGCGCCGCGATGTGGATGCCCAGCACCACGGTGCCGGTGCCCAGGCCCTGCACCGAGAGTGCGTCGTCGATCTCGGTGGTCTGCGAGTCGTCGATCGAATAGGCCTGCACGGGCGCCAGCGGCAGGTCTGCCGGCGGCTGGGGCGCCGTGAGCGACGGGAAGCCCGTGCCCTTGGGGAAGTTGTCGAACAGGAAGCGCTTCCAGTGGAACTGGTAGGGCGAATCGATGGCGCCGGCCTGCTGCAGCAGATCGAGCGGAGCTTTGTGGGTGGCGCGGCTGGCTTCCACCACGGCCTTGTATTCAGGCGCGTTCTTGTCGGGCCTGAAGAGGATCTTGTAGAGCTGCTCGCGGATCGGCTGCGGGCATTCGCCGCGGCCCAGTTGCTCCGCCCAGGCGGCGATCTGCTCCTGGATCAGGCGCTTCTTCTCGATGCCGGCCAGCGCCTGCTGCAGGATCTCGGCCGGTGCCTTCTTGAACCGGCCCTTGCCGGCGCGGCGGAAGTAGTGCGGCGCTTCGTAGAGGGCGAACAGCGCGCCCGCCTGCTGTGCCAGCGTGGCGTTTTCGGAGAAATAGTCGCGGGCGAGGTCGGCGAAGCCGAATTCCTCTTCCGGCGCGAACTCCCAGGCCAGGGGCAGCTCGATGGTCGCGGCCAGGGCCTGGCCCTCGCGCATCAGGTCGGCCGGGGCGGGCTTCTCGAATTTCAGCAGGATGTGGGCGGCCTTCACCTTCACCCGCTTGCCCGATTCGAGCTCGATCTGGGCCGAGCTTTCCGCTTCGGACAGGATGCGGCCGGCCAGGAACTTGCCGGCTTCTTCAAACAGTGCGTGCATGGCGGGATTGTCCCATGGGCCGTGCATCCGGCCGGCCTGGCGCGGCAGGAGCCGCCGGGCACCCTATGATCTGGCGCTTGCCAGCGCCTGCCGCGCTTCCCTTTTCGCGACCGACCCCGCCCGCTTCCGCGCCCCTCCCATCCGATGACCGCGCCCGCGCAATCCCCCTGGCTCTCGCCCCTGCTCGCCTGCAGCGCCGCCGTGGCCATCGCGCTGCCCTTCCTGTACGGACATACGACCCCGCCGCTGTCCAACTTCTGGCCCCTGGCCGTTTCCGGACTGTGCGCCTTCGCGGTGGCGGCCGCCCTGGCCGCCGCCTGGTCGCGCCAGCCGGCCGGCGCGGCGGGCGACGGCCTGCGCCAGGGGGCGGCCCGGACGGTGGCGGCCGGCATGCTGCTCGCCGGCCTGCTGGGTGCCGCCATCGGGCTGGCCCAGTTCTTCTGGGGCGATCCCGGCTGGGCGCCCTGGATCTATCCCTCCACGCACGGCATCGCCATGGGCAACCTGCGCCAGCGCAACCAGCAGGCCACGCTGCTGTGCATGGGCGCCTGGGCGCTCGCCTGGTGGGTGGCGCGCACGCACCAGGCGCCGCAGTTGGGCGAAGGCCGGCGCCTGCGGCCCGCCTCCGTGGCGCTGGCGCTGCTCGCCTTCTGGGCGCTCGCGCTGCTCGCGGCCGGCGCGGCGGCCACGGCATCGCGCACCGGGGCGCTGGAATGGGGCTGCATGCTGGTCCTGCTGCTGCTCTGGCGCCGCTCCCTGGGCGCGCCGACACTGGCCCTGGGCATGGCGGGCATCGCGCTCTATGCCCTGTTCTCCGGGCTGCTGCCCATCCTGCTGGAGCGCTGGACAGGCTTCGCCATGGACGGCCTGTTCGCGCGCCTTTCGGCACCCGAGCATGCCTGCGACAACCGCCGCGTGCTCTGGTCGAACGTGCTGCACCTGATCGCGCAGCGGCCCTGGACGGGATGGGGGTGGGGCGAGCTGTCCTATGCCCATTACATCACCCAGTACCCCGGCAAGCGCTTCTGCCTGCTGGTGGACAACGCCCACGACCTGCCGCTGCACCTGGCCGTGGAGCTGGGCCTGCCATTCACCCTGGCCGCCTGCGGCCTGGCGCTCTGGCTCGTGTGGCGCGCGCGGCCCTGGCGGGAAACCGACCCGGCCCGGCAGCTCGCCTGGGGGCTGCTGGCCATCATCGGCGTGCACAGCCTGCTGGAGTTCCCGCTCTGGTACGGGCCGTTCCAGCTGGCGGCGGCCTGCGCGCTCGCGCTGCTGTGGCCGCGCTGCTGGCGGATGCCGGCGCGCGCGGCCCTGCGGGTCCCGCTGCTGTGCGGCGCCGGGCTGGCGGCAGGCCTCTGGCTGGCCGGCATCGCGCTGCTGGTGCGCGACTACCACCGCGTCTCGCAGCTCTACATCGCCGTGGACCAGCGCGATCCCGCCTTCCGGGACGACACCGCGCGGCGTGTCGCCGACTCCACGGTCTTCTTCCGCGACACCCTGGATTTCGCCGTGCTCACCACGCTGCAGCCCACGCGGCACAACGCTGCCCGCGTGCACGCCCTCGCCAGCCGGCTGCTGCACTACTCGCCCGAGCCCCGCGTCATCGAGGCGCTCATCGACAGCGCCACCCGGCTCGGCCTGGACGGCGAAGCCGACTTCCATACGCGGCGCTACCGCGATGTGTATCCGCAGGAATACGCCAACTGGCTGGCCAAGCGGCCGGCGCCGGCTGCTACCGTCCGGCCGGTCCCGGGCCTGCTCGGGCCGCGGCCGAGCCGTCCCCTGCGCTAATCCACCAGACCGCAGAACGCCACCACTTCGCCGAGGTGGTCCGGGAACGTGCTCAGCGCGTGGTCGCCCCCTTCGAGCAGCCGCACCTGCGCGCCGGCATGGCGGGCCGCCATCTCCCGCCAGTCCAGGAGCTCGTCGCCCTTGGCGATGATGGCCAGCTTCGGGCCGGCCGGGGGAAGGCCCCGCACGTCCAGCGCCCGGAGTTCGGCGATGTATTCCGGCCGGAAGTAGAAGTGCTCCGCGGGGTCGTGCCACGCCGTCTGCTCGCCGATGTAGCGCTCCAGGTCCCGGGCCGGGTCCACCGCCGGGTTCAGCACCACGCTCGTGCAGCCGGGCTTCTGCCGGGCCACCCAGCTCGCGTAGAACCCGCCCAGGGACGAACCCACCACGGCCATGCGATGCGCCGGCCAGTCCGCGATGCCCTGAGCGACCAGCGCCATCGCTTCCCGGGGCGACGGGGGCAGCTGCGGGCACCAGAAGCGCGCGTCGGGCCGGTGCACTGCCATCCATTGCGCCATCTGCTGCGCCTTGGCCGAGCGGGGGGACGAGCGGAAGCCGTGCAGGTAGAGCAGGTGGGTGGTGGCGTGTGGCATGGGAAGGCGGAGGGGAAAGTGCACGGGCGGGCGCCGGGGGCGGGAGGGCCCCGGGGCGTACCGGGCATTGTGCCGCCGGCCGGCTCCCGCGGGGCGGCCGCCGATAATGGCGCCCCATGTCCGCCGTTTTCGACAAGCCTTCCCTGCCGCAGCGCATCCTGCCCCTGTTCCGGGGCTTCGACTGGCCGCTCATCGCGGTGCTGCTGCTGCTGTCGTCGATCGGCCTGGTGGCCATGTATTCCTCGGGCTACGACCACGGCACCCGCTTCTACGACCACGGCCGCAACATGGTCCTGGCGGCGGGCATCCTCTTCGCCGTGGCACAGATTCCCCCGCAGCGCCTCATGGCCCTGGCCGTGCCGCTCTACGCGGCGGGCGTCGCCCTGCTGGTGGCCGTGGCGATGTTCGGCATCATCAAGAAGGGCGCCCAGCGCTGGATCAACGTGGGCATCGTGATCCAGCCGAGCGAGATCCTCAAGATCGCCATGCCGCTCATGCTGGCCTGGTGGTTCCAGAAGCGCGAGGGGCAGCTGCGTCCGCTGGATTTCGCGGTGGCCGTCGTGCTGCTCGCCGTGCCCGTGGGCCTCATCATGAAGCAGCCCGACCTGGGCACCTCGCTGCTGGTGCTGGCGGCCGGGCTGTCGGTCATCTTCTTCGCGGGATTGCCCTGGAAGCTGGTGCTGCCCCCGGTGATTCTCGGCGGCATCGGCATCGCCCTCATCGTGTGGTTCGAGCCGCAGCTCTGCGCGGACGGCATGCGCTGGCCGGTGCTGCACGACTACCAGCAGCAGCGCATCTGCACGCTGCTCGATCCCACGCGCGATCCGCTGGGCAAGGGCTTCCACATCATCCAGGGCATGATCGCCATCGGCTCGGGCGGCGTGTGGGGCAAGGGCTTCATGGCCGGCACGCAGACCCACCTGGAGTTCATCCCCGAGCGCACCACCGATTTCATCTTCGCGGCCTATTCCGAGGAGTTCGGCCTGGTGGGCAACCTGTTCCTGATCTTCTGCCTGCTGCTGCTCGTCTGGCGCGGGCTGGCCATCGCCCTGGGCGCGACCACGCTCTTCTCGCGGCTGATGGCCGGCGCCGTGTCGATGATCTTTTTCACCTACGCCTTCGTGAACATGGGCATGGTGAGCGGCATCCTGCCCGTGGTGGGCGTGCCGCTGCCCTTCGTGAGCTATGGCGGCACCGCCATGGTCACGCTGGGGCTGGCGCTGGGCGTGCTGATGTCCATCGCCCGCGCGCAGCGGCAGCCGCTGGCCCCGGCCTGAGGCGGGCGGCCACCCTCAATCCGTCAGCCCGCGCGCAGGCAGGTCTCCACGGCGCGGCCCACCTGCAGGATGCGCGCATCCGCGCCGTGCAGCCCCGCCACCGACAGCCCCACCGGCAGTTCGCCCGGGGCCCCGCAGGGCAGGGACAGCGCGCAGCCGTCCAGGAAGTTGATCACCGAGGTATTGCGCAGCACCAGGGCGTTGGTGGCGAAGAAGTGGGCGTCGTCCCGCTCCAGCGGTTCGCGCAGCGGCGCGCGAACGGCCACCGTGGGCATCAGCCAGGCGTCCAGGTGGCCCAGGCGCTCCTGCGCGGCGGCCTGCAGCCGGGCGCGGGCGTCCTGCACATCGATGTAGTCCGCGGCCAGGATGGCCTCCCCCCGCCGGGTGCGCTGCGCCACGCGCGGGTCGTAGCGGGCCGCCACAGAGGCGTCCACGAGGCGTGCGCGGTGCACCTGCCAGGCCTCCGCCGCGATCAGTCCGCCCGCCGCGTTGATGCGCGGCAGCGCGTGCAGCTCCGCAAAGGCCACCCGTTCGATGCGCGCCCCTGCCGCGGAAAGCCGGCGCAGCGCACTCTCGAACGCGGCAGCCACCTCGGGCTCCAGGCCGTCCATGACGAGATCCTGCACCACCCCCAGCCGCATCCCGGCCAGGGGCCAGGGGCCGGCAGGAGCGGCGTCGCTGCCCTCTCCGGACAGCACCGCGTCCAGGATCGCGCAGCAATCCACGCTGCGCGCCAGCGGGCCGATGGAGTCGAGGCTGCGCGAGAGCGGGTACGCGCCCGCGAGCGGCACCCGCCGCGCCGTCGGCTTGAAACCCGTGAGCCCGCAGAACGCCGACGGAATGCGGATGGAGCCGCCCGTGTCCGTGCCCAGCGCCGCGGCGGCCAGGTCCAGTGCCACCGTGGCCGCCGCGCCGGAGCTGGATCCGCCCGTGACCCGCCCGGCATCCTGCGGATGTGCCGGCGTGCCGTGGTGGGGGTTGAGGCCCAGCCCGGAAAAAGCGAACTCACTCATGTTGGTGCGGCCCAGCAGGACGGCCCCCGCGGCGCGCAGCCGGGCCACGGCGACGGCATCGCACGGGGCGGGCCCGGCATCCGCCAGCACGGCGGAGCCGGCGCGCGTCACCTGCCCGCGCACGTCGAACAGGTCCTTGACCGATACCGGCAGCCCGGCGAGCGGGGAGGGCACGTGGCCCGCGGCACGGGCCAGGTCGCTCGCCCGGGCCGCCAGCCGCGCGGCCAGCGCGTCCACCTCTCCCACATAGGCGGCACCTCCGCCGGCACGGTGCGCCGCGATGCGCTCCAGTGCCGCCTCCACCAGGGCCTCGCTCGTCGTGGCGCCCTCGGCCAGGGAGCGGGCGAGTTCGCGGATCGTGGGAAGGGCGGGGCGGTCGGACATGGGCGGCGGTCTCCTGGGCTGTGACGGACGATATGGGGAGGGACAGAGAGTGCATTCTTGCAGGCTGTCGCCGCACCCCGGGCAGGTTGGGAGAGGCCACGACGGCATGCGGGGTGTGGCGTTGCAGCGGACGGGCTGTGGCGGGCCCTTCTAGAATCCCCGCATGATCTCCCGCGAACCGACCATCGAACGCCTGTCCATCGCCCGCCAGTTGCTGCTGGAACCCTTCGGGCTGGACGAAACCCACCTGGCGCGCGCGCTGTCGGACATCCGGGCCCACCGGGTGGACGACGCCGACCTCTACTTCCAGTACACCCGCAACGAGGGCTGGAGCCTGGAAGAGGGCATCGTCAAGACCGGCTCCTTCAGCATCGACCAGGGCGTGGGCGTGCGGGCCGTGAGCGGCGAGAAGACGGCTTTCGCCTATTCTGACGACATCTCCGAGGCCTCGCTGCGCGACGCGGCGCATACGGTGCGCTCCATCGCCGTGGCGGCGCAGCAGGGCCGCGCGAAGGTCGCCGCCCGCAAGGTCGCGGCCAGCCGCTCCCTCTATCCCGACCTCGACCCGATCGCCACGCTCGACAGCACGGCCAAGGTGGCGCTGCTGGAAAAGGTGGAGCAGCGCGCCCGTGCCAAGGACCCGCGCGTGGCCCAGGTCATGGCCGGCCTGGCGAGCGAATACGACGTGGTTCTGGTGGCGCGCGCCGACGGAACGCTCGCGGCCGACGTGCGTCCCCTGGTGCGCCTGTCCCTGACGGTGATCGCCGAGCAGGGCGGACGCCGCGAGATGGGCTCCGCCGGCGGCGGAGGCCGCTTCGGCCTGGCCTACTTCGACGACGAGCAGATCGGCCGCTATGTGGACGAGGCAGTGAACGCAGCACTGGTCAATCTGGACGCCCGGCCCGCGCCTGCCGGCGAGATGACCGTGGTGCTCGGCCCCGGCTGGCCCGGCATCCTGCTGCACGAGGCCGTGGGCCACGGCCTGGAGGGCGACTTCAATCGCAAGGGCTCCAGCGCGTTCAGCGGGCGCATCGGCCAGCGCGTGGCTGCCAAGGGCGTCACGGTGCTGGACGACGGCACCATCGCCGATCGCCGCGGCTCCCTCAACGTGGACGACGAAGGACATGCCAGCCAGCGCAACGTGCTCATCGAGGACGGCATCCTCCGGGGCTACATCCAGGATTCGCTCAATGCCCGCCTGATGGGCGTGGCCCCCACGGGCAACGGCCGCCGCGAAAGCTACGCCCACATCCCCATGCCCCGCATGACCAACACCTACATGCTGGGCGGCGACAAGGACCCGGCCGAGATCGTGGCCAGCATCCGGCGCGGCCTCTACGCCACCAACTTCGGCGGCGGCCAGGTGGACATCACGAGCGGCAAGTTCGTGTTCTCCGCCAGCGAAGCCTACTGGGTGGAGAACGGCAAAATCCTCTACCCCGTCAAGGGTGCCACCATCGTCGGCAGCGGTCCGGAATCCCTCAAGCGCGTGAGCATGATCGGCAACGACATGGCGCTCGACAGCGGCGTCGGCACCTGCGGCAAGGAAGGCCAGAGCGTGCCCGTGGGCGTGGGCCAGCCCACGCTGCGCATCGACGGCCTGACCGTGGGCGGAACGGCCTGAGGTACGGCTCCGGCACGGTGCGTGCGCCGCACGCCGGAGACAAGCCAGCCCGGCGGTGAGCGCATCACCGGCCGGGCTTTTTCATGGCCTGTCCTACCCTTGCGGAATGCGCAGGGCAGGGCGGTGACCGGGCGGCGTCAGGCCGCGACCACCACGCCCACGGGGCGCTGGCGACGGAAGCCCAGCACGCCCGCGCCGGCGGCGACCAGGGCGCCGATCAGCAGCAGCACCAGGGTGCCCCAGGAGCCGCGCGCCACGTTCTTCGCGGCTTCCGCACCGGCCTCCCGGGCCTTCTGCTCGGCCTGCTGCTTGGCTTCCTCCAGCTTGGCGCGGGCCTGGTTGTAGGTCTGCTCGTAGTTGCTGGCGATCTGCTCGGCCTCGGCGCGGGACTTGCCCGTGCGCGCCACGATGATGTTCACCAGTGCTTCCTTGTCGGCGGCGTTCAGCACCCGCTCGCCGCGCTGCATCACGCTGGCCAGCCAGCTCTTCGCGTCCACGTCGGCGGTCTGCGGGGCCTGCGCCGCGCTGCTGGCGCTGGCCTGGGCCTGGCTGGCGGCGGCCTGGGCCTCGCCCTTCAGGTTTTCGGGCTGCAGTTCCGGCTTGCCGCTCTGGCGCAGCAGCTTTTCGAGTTCAGCCTGCAGGCTGCCCGCATCCAGCGAGATGCCGGCCTGGTCGAGCTGGCGCTGGACCACGTTGCCCAGCGCCGGAGCCGCCGCGGAAACCCCCGCGCCGGCCACGGCGCCCACCGTGGTCAGTCCGGTTTTCGCTGCGCCACCCGCTGCGTTGAGGGCCGTGCCCGTGGCGCTGACGACCAGGTACACGGTCACCAGCGTCGTCATGCCCCAGGCCAGCAGGCCATGCAGGGCGCCGGAGCGGCGCGCGAAATAGCCCGCCACGAAGCCGCCGACGGCGATGGCCAGCAGCGTCGTCACGCCGGCCCAGATCCCGGCGCCCACGCCGAAGCCGCTGAAGGGATTGCGGTCGCCCAGGGGGTCGATCGCGGAGGCTCCGATGGCCGTGCCGAGCACGGAGAGCACGAGATAGACGATCAGCGACAGGACGAGACCGGCGAAGATGGCGCCCCAGGAAACGGTGGACGCCCCGAGGCGCTCCTCGTGGATGACGGCGGTGGTATGGACGGACATGGCAGCTCCTCAGGTAGGTATCCACGGCGCTGGGCACCGTGGTGATGGTGACTCGGCGGCCACGCTGTCACCGTGTCGCACCGTGATCCGCGGCCTTTGCCCCGGATGCTGTCGAGCTTAGGAAGTGCCTGTAAGCATTCACGTCTCCCGATACACCGTGCAACGGTAGGACGGCACCGTATGGAAGAGCTGTCTTCCGGGTACATGGGTTGCAGCGCGGGCGTGGTGCCGTTCCGTTTTCCGGCATGCCCGGGCGCCGCAGTCTTGCTACATTGGGCCCATGTCCCGCGGCTCCCGCCTCCTGCGCCCGGCGCGTCCCCCTGGCCCCCGTGCATGCGGCGGGGAGGGCGCGGCCGTGGCCGCCCGGGCCGCGCAACGCTGACGCACCGCCTGGTCCCGTATGGCGACGCACCCCGCCCCGCTGTCCAGCAGCCTGCAGACCTTCGGCGACATCAGCCGCTGGCTGCGCGAGAGCGTGGCGGACGAGGACTCCCAGCAGTTCCGGGAGGCCGTGACGGCGCTGTCGGCGCGGGTCGAGGCGGCCGTGCAGATCCGCCGAGCCCGGCAGGTCGATCCGCAGGCCGTGCTGGAGTGCGCAGGCCAGTTGCTGGACGAGGCGCGCGCGCACCAGCTGTTCCTCTCGGGCCTCGGGTCCGCATGGCATGCCCTGTACGAGTTCGGGGCCTATGAAAGCGCGCTGCGCCAGCTGATCCGGGCCACGGCGGCCTGGCAGGAGGCCCTGCAGCGGCGCAGCCGCAACGAGGCGCAGCGCTTCCACGCGTTCGAGGGGGATGCCTGGAGGGCGCTGGGCGAGGCCGTGCTCGCGATCGACCTGTACCAGCAGGGCGGCGTGGGCCCGAGCGACATGCACGAGCTGCTCGCCAGCAGCCCCATGGCCCCGCCTGCCCACGGCTGGTGGTCGCGCCTCGGGGCCTGGGTGGGCCGCCGGCGCGGCACGGCGCGCTGACCGGGGCCGTGCGGCTGCCGCCGATGCGTGTCGCCGTTGCGCAACGTGGCGCGCTGCCGTGCCGCGCCGGGAAAAAGAGTGCTACATTGGCAGATATGCCGATTCGCAGCGCGTTTTACTTTTGGTCCTTTTGGTTCTCTGTCCCTGGCGGATGAGAGGTTAGCGCGCAGCCACCCCTGAAAGCACCTACCCCTGAAGACCGCCGAAGCTGAAAAGCCCGGCGGTTTTTTGTTTTTCCCGTCCCACTTTTCGAACCACCTCACGAGGAAGCAGCCATGACGGCCCCTGTCCAATCCGCACCCTCTTCCAGCGATGCCTGGTACCGCCACGTCGAGAAAACCAGCGAAACCGACGACGAACGTATCAAGGACATCACCGTGCTGCCCCCTCCCGAACACCTGATCCGCTTCTTCCCCATCCGGGGTACCGCGATCGAGACCCTCATCTCCCGCACGCGGCACCGCATCCAGGACATCATGGCCCGCCGCGACGACCGCCTGCTGGTCGTGATCGGCCCGTGCTCCATCCACGATCCTGCCGCCGCCCTCGAATACGCGCGCCGCCTGCAGTCCGTGCGCGCCCAGTACGCCGACACGCTGGAGATCGTGATGCGCGTCTATTTCGAGAAGCCTCGCACCACGGTGGGATGGAAGGGCCTCATCAACGATCCCTACCTCGACGAAAGCTACCGCATCGACGAGGGCCTGCGCATCGCGCGCCAGCTGCTCATCGACATCAACCGCCTGGGCGTGCCGGCCGGCAGCGAATTCCTCGACGTGATCTCCCCGCAATACATCGGCGACCTCATCAGCTGGGGCGCGATCGGCGCGCGCACCACCGAGAGCCAGGTGCACCGCGAGCTGGCATCCGGCCTGTCGGCGCCCATCGGCTTCAAGAACGGCACGGATGGCAACATCCGCATCGCCACGGACGCCATCCAGTCCGCGAGCCGTGGCCACCATTTCCTGTCCGTGCACAAGAACGGGCAGGTCGCCATCGTCAACACGCAGGGCAACCGCGACTGCCACGTCATCCTGCGCGGCGGCAAGACCCCCAACTACGACGCCGACAGCGTGGCCGCCGCCTGCAAGGACCTGGAAGCCGCCAAGCTGCCGCCGACCCTCATGGTCGATTGCAGCCATGCCAACAGCAGCAAGCAGCACGAGCGCCAGCGCGACGTGGCACGCGACATCGCCGGCCAGATCGCCGGCGGCTCCCACAGCATCTTCGGCGTGATGGTCGAGAGCCACCTCGTGGCCGGCGCCCAGAAGTTCACGCCGGGCAAGGACGATGCCTGCGCGCTGGAATACGGCAAGAGCATCACCGACGCCTGCCTGGGATGGGAGGATTCCCTGGGCACGCTGCAGGAGCTGTCGGACGCCGTAAAAGCCCGCCGCGCCGCCCTCGCCCTGGCGGCCTGACCTGCCCCCCGGCCGGTCTGCACGACCCCCGGGTTTACCGGGAGGCCGCGGCGGTTGCGGACGGGGGAGGCCGCCGTGTAAGCTTTTCGGCATCCCCCTTACCGGCACAAAGGCTTTTCCCATGCGCAGCGAAGTCACCGTCCTCCTCGGGCCCGGCCAGGAATTCCGCTTCGACCTCGAAGGCGAGGCGCCCATGGCCAACGAGATCGCGCGCCGCTGGCTCGACGAGGAATTCGTCCGCCTGGAATGCGAGCCGCTGCGCGCCAGCGGCAAGGTGCTCACGGCCGACAAGGTGCTGGTCGTCGCCCAGGCCGCGGGCCCGGCCCTGCTGGCGCAGGAGTGGGGGCGGCGGTTCGCCGCGGCGGCGTCCGCGGCGCTGGCCCGGCCGGTGGTGCGCGTCGACCTGCCGGCGATGGCGATCAGCTACTGAGCGGCGCGCTCCGCCAGGGCGCCGAGCAGCCGGGCGTGGATGCCGCCGAAGCTGCCGTTGCTCATGCACACCACGTGGTCGCCGGGCCGTGCCGCCGCGGTGATCCGCTCCACCAGCGTGGCGATGTCACCCGCCGTGCAGGCCCTGCTCCCCAGCGGGGCGAGCGCCTCGGCGGCATCCCAGTCCAGCCCCGCCGTGTGGCAGAAGGCGAGGTCCGCGGCTTCCAGCGCCCAGGGCAACTGCGACTTCATCGTGCCGAGCTTCATCGTGTTGCTGCGGGGCTCGAAGGCCGCAAGGATGCGTGCATCCGGCCCGACACGGCGGCGCAGCCCGTCCAGCGTGGTGCGCAGCGCCGTGGGATGGTGGGCGAAATCGTCATATACCGCGACGCCGCCGGCCGTGCCGCGCAACTCCATGCGCCGCTTGACGTTGCGGAATCTCCCCAGCGCTGCCGCGGCCTCGGCGGGCGCCACGCCCACATGGTCCGCGGCCGCGATCGCCGCCAGCGCGTTGAGCTGGTTGTGCACGCCGCTCAACTCCCACTCCACGCGCCCGACGGCCTGGCCGCCGCGCAGCACGTCGAAGGCTTGCGGCTCGCCGCGCGCCGTGAAATCGCTCACCGCCGCGCCGAAGCTGGCCACGCCGCTCCAGCAGCCCTGGTGCAGCACCCGTGCCAGGCTTTCCTCCAGCCCGTTGAACACCACCCGGCCCGAAGGCGGCACCGTGCGCACGAGGTGGTGGAACTGCCGCTCGATCGCGGCCAGGTCGTCGAAGATGTCCGCGTGGTCGAACTCGAGGTTGTTCAGCACCGCGGTGCGCGGGCGGTAGTGGACGAACTTGCTGCGCTTGTCGAAGAAGGCCGTGTCGTATTCGTCGGCCTCGATCACGAAGAGCGGCGCGCCGCCGGCAGGGCCGTCCTGCGCGACCGGCCGCTGCGCCGCGCCCAGCCGGGCGGAGACACCGAAATCCAGCGGAACGCCGCCCACCAGGAAGCCGGGCTGCAGGCCCGCGCACTCGAGGATCCAGGCGAGCATGGACGTGGTCGTGGTCTTGCCGTGCGTGCCCGCCACCGCGAGCACGTGGCGCCCCTGCAGCACGTGCTCGGCCAGCCACTGCGGGCCGCTCGTGTACGGCGCGCCCGCGTCCAGGATGGCTTCCATCAGCGGGAACTTGGGGCTGCCGTCGGGAAGCCGCGCGCGGCTCACCACGTTGCCCACCACGAACATGTCGGGCGCCAGGTCCAGCTGCTCGGCGCCGTAGCCTTCGATCAACTCGATGCCCAGCGCGCGCAACTGGTCGCTCATCGGCGGATACACCCCGGCATCGCAGCCCGTGACCTTGTGGCCCGCCTCCCGCGCCAGCGCGGCCAGGCCTCCCATGAACGTTCCGCAAATGCCCAGAATGTGAATATGCATGGGCGCCGATTCTAAGGTTCGGCCCCCATGCTCCGGCGGGTGGGGTATCGATGCTATGTATTCGATAGCGTTTGGCTGGCGCTAAGAGGACTCCGCGGCAAGACCCCGCGCCAGGCGGGCGCATTGGGCCCCCGGCGTCGCCCCACCGGGCCACAATGCGGGTATTCCCTCCCGACCGAGACGCCGCCATGTCCAACGCCCTCGCCACCGAGATCGCCAATGCCGCAGCCCGCTTCGTCGTCGAGGAGGGGCTCGAGTGGGGTCCGGCCAAGCGCCGGGCCGTCCGGCAACTGGGCCTGCCCGCCCGCACCGCGCTGCCCGACAACGACCTGGTGGAAAACGCCGTGCGCGAGTACATCGGCCTTTTCTGCGCGGACACCCAGCCTGCCGAGCTGCGTGCGCTGCGCGAGCTGGCCCTGGTCTGGATGGAGCGCATGGCGGAGTTCCGCCCGCACCTCGGCGGGGCTGTCTGGTACGGCACGGCCACCCGGCTCTCGGACATCTACCTGCAGCTCTTCTGCGACGACTGCAAGTCCGCCGAGATCGCGCTCATCGACCACCATGTGGATTACGAACCCCGCACGGTCACCGGCTTCCACGGCGAGTCGGTGGAGGCGCTCAGCCTCTCCAGCCATGCCCCCGGCCTGGGCGAGACCGTCGGCGTGCACCTGCTTGTCTATGATCTGGACGACCTGCGCGGCGCACTGCGCCCCGATGCGCGCGGGCGAGTGCCCCGGGGCGACACCCGGGCCGTGCGCAAGCTGCTGGACAACGAGGACACCCCCGAATGACCGATTCCACCCCGGCGGCCGGAGCCGCCACCTCCGACGCCGCCCCTGCAAGCCCGCCGCGGCGCCGTGCCCTGTACGCCGCTGCTGCAGCCGTGGCCGCAGCGGGCGGTGCAGGCCTGGCGTGGTGGCGCTTCCAGCCGCATGCCACCGTCTCTGGGGCCGAGGCCGCGCTCTGGGGCATGCGCTTCGACGCGCCCCAGCCCGGAAGTCCGGCCCTGGACATGCAGGCCTTCCGCGGCCGGCCGCTGCTGGTGAACTTCTGGGCAACGTGGTGCCCGCCCTGCGTGGAAGAGCTGCCCATGCTCAATACCTTCTACCGCACGCAGCAGGGCAGGGGCTGGCAGGTGGTGGGCCTCGCGATCGACCAGCCCTCGTCGGTGCGGCAGTTCCTGGCCCGCGTGCCGGTGGACTTTCCCATCGGGCTGGCGGGGCTGCAGGGCACGGACCTGGGCCGCAGCCTCGGCAACCTGGCCGGCGGACTTCCGTTCACCGTCCTGTTGGGCGCAGATGGGACCATCATGCACCGTAAAATGGGCCAGATCACGGCCGATGACCTCCGCCAGTGGTCCGCGTTGGGGTGATTTCAGTGCAACCCATTCGTAGATGATGGAATTTGCGCTCGGATAGGGGTCGAAAGGGTCAAATTGGGGTAAATTCGCGCCCTATTTCGTTTTAGGCGTTGGAGTCCCCATGGATTTGCGAAAACTCAAGACCTTGATTGACCTCGTGTCCGAGTCGAACGTTTCGGAGCTCGAGATTACCGAGGCGGAAGGCAAGGTCCGCATCGTCAAGAGCGGCGGCGCGGTCGTCCAGCAATTCGTGGCGGCACCGGCTCCGGCCCCCGTGGCGCCCGCTCCGGCCGCTGCCGCACCGGCGCCCGTCGCCGAACTGCCGGCACCGTCCGCCCCCGCCGGCCACATCGTCAAGTCGCCCATGGTGGGTACGTTCTACCGCGCTTCCAGCCCCGGTGCCAAGGCATTCGTCGAAGTGGGCAGCCAGGTCAAGGAAGGCGACACCATCTGCATCATCGAGGCGATGAAGATCCTCAACGAGATCGAGGCCGACAAGTCCGGCACGGTCACGCGCATCCTCGGCGAGAACGGCCAGGCGGTGGAGTACGGGCAGCCGCTGTTCGTCATCGAGTAAGCCTCGCTGCGCCACCGTAGTCCTGCAGCGAACCAGGAAATTCGTGTTCAAAAAGATCCTTGTCGCCAATCGCGGCGTACTTGCCGCAGGCAAGGCGAAGCAAAGCGCCCTGGCACGCGCCAGCGTGCGGCGATGAGCCGCGAGAGAGCCTATGTTTAAAAAGATCCTTGTCGCCAATCGCGGCGAAATCGCCCTGCGCATCCAGCGCGCCTGCCATGAGCTGGGCGTGAAGGCCGTCATGGTGTATTCCGAGGCCGATCGCGACGCCAAGTACGTCAAGCTGGCCGAAGAGGCCGTGTGCATCGGCCCCGCGCCCTCGCCGCTGTCCTATCTCAACATGCCGGCGATCATCTCGGCCGCCGAGGTGACCGACGCCGAGGCGATCCACCCGGGCTATGGTTTCCTGTCCGAGAACGCCGACTTCGCCGAGCGCGTGGAAAAGAGCGGCTTCCAGTTCATCGGCCCCACGCCCGAGTCCATCCGCACGATGGGCGACAAGGTGTCTGCCAAGCAGGCCATGATCCGCGCGGGCGTGCCCTGCGTGCCGGGCTCGGACGGCGAACTGCCCGACGATCCGGTGCAGATCCGCCGCATCGCCCGCACCGTCGGCTACCCCGTCATCATCAAGGCGGCGGGCGGCGGTGGCGGTCGCGGCATGCGCGTGGTGCACACCGAGGCCGCCCTGGTGAATGCCGTGCAGATGACCAAGGCCGAGGCGCAGGCCGCGTTCGGCAACCCGGCCGTGTACATGGAGAAGTTCCTCCAGAACCCGCGCCACATCGAGATCCAGATCCTGGCGGACAAGCACCGCAATGCGGTCTACCTGGGCGAGCGCGACTGCTCCATGCAGCGCCGCCACCAGAAGGTGATCGAGGAAGCGCCGGCCCCCGGCATTCCGCGCAAGCTCATCGAGAAGATCGGCGAGCGCTGCGTGGCCGCGTGCAAGAAGATCGGCTACCGCGGCGCGGGCACGTTCGAGTTCCTCTACGAGAACGGCGAGTTCTACTTCATCGAGATGAACACGCGCGTGCAGGTCGAGCACCCGGTGACCGAGTGGATCACGGGCGTGGATATCGTGAAGACGCAGATCATGGTCGCCGCGGGCGAGAAGCTGCCCTTCACCCAGCGCCAGGTCGAGATCCGCGGCCACGCCATCGAATGCCGCGTGAACGCCGAAGACGCCTACAAGTTCACCCCGTCGCCCGGCCGCATCACCATGTGGCACGCGCCGGGCGGCCCGGGGGTGCGCGTGGATTCGCACGCCTACACCAACTACTACGTGCCGCCCAACTACGACTCCATGATCGGCAAGATCATCGTGCACGGCGACACGCGCGAGCAGGCCCTGGCCCGCATGCGCACGGCCCTGTCCGAGACGGTGATCGAGGGTATCCACACCAACATCCCGCTGCACCGCGAGCTGATGGTGGATGCCAAGTTCGTCGCCGGGGGCACGAACATCCATTACCTCGAAGAGTGGCTGGGCGCGCACAAGCGCTGACCGGCACCGGCCCGACGCCGGTCACTGGCATGCTGGCCGCCCGGAAACGGGGGCCAGCATTGTCGTTTCTGCAGGAGATTGACATCCATGTTTGAGCTGAGCCTGTTGTGCCCCGAAGGGCGGATCGAAGCCGTGGGCGAAGCCCTCGAAGCCCTGGATGCCCTGAGCGTGTCGGTCGAGGACGCCGATGCGCAGACCGAGGCGGAGCAGGCGCTCTTCGGCGAGCCCGGGATGCCGCCGCCCCGCGACGGCTGGCAGCGCAGCCGGGTGGTGGCGCTGTTTCCCACGCAGGAGGCGGCCGGCGAGGCACGCGCGCTGCTGGAGGTGCAGGACTTCTTCGACGGCTGCCGCGTCCTGGGCCTGGCCGAGGTGCCCGACCAGGACTGGGTGCGCCTGACCCAGTCGCAGTTCGCCCCGGTGGAGATCACGCCCGAGTTCTGGATCGTGCCCACCTGGCACGAGCTGCCCGCGCAGGCGACGCGCCACATCCGGCTGGATCCGGGCCTGGCCTTCGGCACCGGAACGCACCCGACCACGCGCATGTGCCTGCGCTGGATCGCCCGGCACGGCGGTGGCTTCGGCCGGGTGCTGGACTACGGCTGCGGCTCGGGCATCCTCGCGATCGGGGCCGCCAAGTTCGGCGCCACCGACATCGACGCCGTGGACATCGATCCCGCCGCCGTGGAATCGACGCGGCTCAATGCCGAAGCCAACGGCGTGGTCCTGAAGGCCGGCCTGCCCGAGGCCGCGCAGGGCCGCTACGGCACGGTGCTGGCGAACATCCTCGCGACGCCGCTCAAGGTGCTGGCGCCGCTGCTGTGCGCCCACGTCGATGCGGGAGGGCACCTGGTGCTCGCTGGCATCCTGGAGCGCCAGGCCGAGGAACTGCGCGAGGCCTATGCCCCCTGGCTCCCGCTGCAGGTGAGCGATGCCGAGGACGGCTGGATCCTGATGACCGCTGCACGCTGAGGCGACGGCCCCCGGCAGGGCGGCGCAGGGCGCCCCCTACAATTCCGAGTCGATGAGCCAGATCACCCGCTGCCCCGCCTGTGGCACGACCTTCAAGGTCGTCGCGGACCAGTTGCGCATTTCCGAAGGCTGGGTCCGGTGCGGGCAGTGCAAGGAGGTGTTCGACGCCTCCGCGAATCTGCTGCCGGTGCCGGCGCGGCCTGCGGAGCTGTTGCCGCCCATGGCGTTGCCGGGGAGCGCGCCCGCGCCTGTTCCGGCGCCTGCCGTGCCGGCGACTGCTCCGGTGTCCGTCCCGGCCGTTCCGGTGGCCCAGGTGCAGCAGGCCCCGGCCCCGCATCCTGCGGGGCAGGATGCCGTGCCCGGATCGGCGCCGGCCGCCGTGCCGGCCTTCCTGTCGGCACGGGCTGCCTCTCCGGAGGCGCATGGCGTGGATCCCGGCTGGAGCCTCGAGCCGCTGTCGCCCATGGCATGGCGCGTGCGCGCACCTGCCGCAGCACCGCGGCCGGATCCCGCGCCGGCCCAGGTGCCGCCACCTTCTGCGCCGAGCGCCGCTGGCGAGGAGGCCGCCGGGAAAGCCGGTCCTGCCGATGCCATTCCCCCCCGTCCTCCGGGCGCCTCGCCCGCGCCGCAGGATTCCGACTCGGGCGGCTACGAACTGCCTTTCGCGGAGCTGCGCGAGTCCGGATGGCCCGACGATGAGGCACTGGACGCGCAAGACTCGCTGTCGCCGCATGGTGGCATGCCCCTGCCCGGGCGCATGGAGGCCGACTCCGAGCCCGCCCCCGTTGCACAGGACGAGGATGAACCACTGCTGGACGATGCAGCGGAGCAGGCCGTCGCCCGGGAGCTGGCGCACGAGGGCATCGATACGGACACCGACCCGGTGGACATCGCCACCCAGGCGATGCCGCTGCCCGAGCCCGCGGTGCCGGCCGTGGCGCCACGGTCCCCGCCCTCGGTATGGCGCTCCGCGCGTGCGCCGGTGCCCGGCCGGGGCGCGGAGGGCGGCGACGATGACGATCCGGACGAGGAGGGCGCGCAGGCTTCCGGCGAGCCGGGATTCATGCGCGCGGCGCGGCGCAGGGCGTGGTGGCGCAGGCCGGCGGTGCGCATCGCGCTGGGCCTGGCCGGCGTGCTGCTGCTGGGGGTGCTGCTGCTGCAGGTCGGCCTGCAGGAGCGGGACCGGCTGGCTGCGCAGCATCCCGCGCTGCGTCCCCTGCTGCAGGTGCTGTGCGCTCCGCTGCAGTGCCGCATCGCCCCGCCCCGGCGCATCGCCGACGTGGTCATCGACAGCTCCTCCTTCAACAAGGCGCGCGGGGACGGTTTCCTGCTCGCGCTCACCATCCGCAGCCGCGCGGATTTCCCCGTGGCCATGCCTGCGCTGGAGCTGACGCTCACCGACGCGCAGGAGCAGCCCGTCCTGCGGCGCGTGCTGCTGCCGCAGGATCTCTCGGCCCCCGCGGAACTGCCCGCCCACGGCGAGTGGGGCGGCGCATGGCCGGTGAACGTGGGCGCGGCCGGCAATGCTCGCGTGGCGGGTTACCGGCTGCTGGCCTTCTATCCATGAGGCCTGCACCCTGCGTCCGTCCGCATGGCTGCGCGGTGTTCGCGCTTCCTTGCGTTTCCGTTTCTTTGACCTTCCCTCCCTATCGACAGGATTTCCATGGCTGCCCTGATTTGCGGTTC
The DNA here is from genome assembly GCF_000687165.1 of Paracidovorax oryzae ATCC 19882. Classification (GTDB taxonomy): domain Bacteria; phylum Pseudomonadota; class Gammaproteobacteria; order Burkholderiales; family Burkholderiaceae_C; genus Paracidovorax; species Paracidovorax oryzae. The sequence continues at coordinate 232,918 of NZ_JMKU01000002.1, forward strand.
CCTGGCCTTTGACACCATCATGACCTTCGAGGGTCGCTTCGCCGAGCAGATCCTGCCCGACCAGCTGCACATCCTCAACGTGTCGTTCCTCGTGCCGTCGCTGAGGCGGGATTTCGGCGGCTGCGCGGGCAACATCGCCTACAGCCTCCAGCTGCTGGGCGGCCGCCCCGTGCCCATGGCGATGCTGGGCAGCGACGGCGGCGACTACCTGCAGCGCCTGCAGGACCTCGGCATCGATACGCGCCATGTGGGCCGGGTGGACGAGACCTATACCGCGCAGGCGCTCATCATGACCGACCGCGACAACAACCAGATCACGGCCTTCCACCCGGGCGCGATGATGCTCGCGCACCGCTCGCGCATCACCGCCGAGCCCGACCTGCGCCTGGGCATCATCGCCCCGGACGGCCGCGATGCCATGATCGAGCATGCCGCGCAGTTCGAGGCCGCGGGCATCCCGTTCGTGTTCGACCCGGGCCAGGGCCTGCCGATGTTCGGCGGCGAGGAACTCGCGCGCTTCATCGGCCAGGCGAGCTGGGTGACCGTGAACGACTACGAAGGTCGCATGCTGTGCGAGCGCACGGGCTGGAGCTTCGCGGAGATTTCGCGCAAGGTGCGCGGCCTCGTGGTCACCCTGGGCGCGGACGGCTGCGACGTCTGGGAAGACGGGGTGGCCACGCGCGTGCCGCCGGTGCAGCCGGCCAGCGTGGTGGACCCCACGGGCTGCGGCGACGCATGGCGTGGCGCGCTGCTCTTCGGCCTGGAGCAGGGCTGGCCGCTTGCACGCTGCGCGGCGCTGGGCAACCGCCTGGGGGCGCTGAAGATCGCGCAGCGTGGCCCGCAGAATTACCAGCTCGATTTCGTGCCCGCCTGAGGCCGCGCGGGCAAAAAAAACCCGGTGCATGCACCGGGTGGATCCAGCCCCGCGGGCGGGGCGGCTGGCTGCTGTCGTCGCTCAGGGCTTGGTGCCCGTCGGGAAGGGCCATGCGGCCTGCGGGTTCAGCGTGGTCTGTGCTGCGGGTGCAGGCGCAGGGGCAGAGGCCTTGGAGGCCGCCTTTTTCGGAGCAGCCTTCTTCGGTGCGGCGGCCTTGGTCGTGCCGGTGGCCTTCTTGGCGGGTGCAGCTGTCTTCTTGGTGGAGGCTGCGGCCTTCTTTGCCGGTGCAGCTGCCTTCTTGGCGGGGGCTGCGGCCTTCTTTGCCGGTGCAGCTGCCTTCTTGGCGGGGGCTGCGGCCTTCTTTGCCGGTGCGGCTGCCTTCTTGGCGGGGGCTGCGGCCTTCTTTGCCGGTGCAGCTGCCTTCTTGGCGGGAGCTGCGGCCTTCTTCGCCGGAGCGGCCTTCTTCGTCGTGGCGGCGGCCTTCTTGGCCGATGCCGGTGCGGCGGCGGCCTTCTTCACGGTCGTCGCTGCCTTGGTGGAAGCCGCTTTCTTCGCGGTGGGTGCTGCCTTCTTGGCGGCGGTCGTCTTCTTCGCAGTTGCCATCATTTTCTCCTTGGGTCGATTTGCAAAGAGCGCTCCATGCCTGCATTGGACAGGGAGCGATCCATGGCGATGGAGGCTCTCGGGCACCCACCGCCATGAACGCGGGAACGCCCCGCGCGGCAGGGCCCTTGCGGGCTGCCGGTGCGGGGCGTGGAATGAAAATACATGGCCTGGAATGACGGGATCGACTAATCCCAGGACAGTGCGCCGCCGGACTGGTACTCGATGACGCGCGTCTCGAAGAAGTTGCGTTCCTTCTTCAGGTCGATCATCTCGCTCATCCAGGGGAAGGGGTTCTCTTCGTTGGGGAAGAGCGCCTCCAGGCCGATCTGCGTGGCGCGCCGGTTGGCGATGTAGCGCAGGTAGCCCTTGAACATCGAGGCGTTCATGCCCAGCACGCCGCGGGGCATGGTGTCTTCCGCGTACTGGTACTCCAGCTCGACGGCCTTCATGAACAGGCCCTTGATCTCTTCCTTGAACTCCGCGGTCCAGAGGTGCGGGTTCTCCAGCTTGAGCTGGTTGATCAGGTCGATGCCGAAGTTGCAGTGCATGGACTCGTCGCGCAGGATGTACTGGTACTGCTCGGCGGCGCCGGTCATCTTGTTCTGGCGGCCCAGCGCGAGGATCTGCGTGAAGCCGACGTAGAAGAACAGGCCTTCCATCAGGCAGGCGAACACGATGAGCGACTTCAGCAGGGTCTGGTCGGTCTCGGGCGTGCCGGTCTTGAAGTCGGGGTCCATGATCGCCTCGATGAAGGGGATCAGGAACTCGTCCTTGTTGCGGATCGAATCGACCTCGTTGTAGGCGTTGAAGATCTCGCTCTCGTCCAGGCCGAGCGACTCGACGATGTACTGGTAGGCGTGCGTGTGGATGGCTTCCTCGAAGGCCTGGCGCAGCAGGAACTGGCGGCACTCGGGTGCGGTGATGTGGCGGTACGTGCCCAGCACGATGTTGTTGGCGGCCAGCGAATCGGCGGTCACGAAGAAGCCGAGGTTGCGCTTGACGATGCGGCGCTCGTCCTCGGTCAGGCCGTTCGGGTCCTTCCACAGCGCGATGTCGCGGGTCATGTTGACCTCCTGCGGCATCCAGTGGTTCGCGCAGGTGGCCAGGTACTTTTCCCAGGCCCACTTGTACTTGAAGGGAACGAGCTGGTTGACGTCGGTCTGGCCGTTGATGATGCGCTTGTCGGCGGCATTCACGCGGCGGTGCTGGACGGGCGTCGCGGCAGCGGAAGGCGCGGCCGCGGCGAGCGGCGCGAAGGCGGCCACGGGCTGCAGTGCCGTGCTCTGGAAAGACGCGGGAGGCGCCATGTCGGGACGGTGGCTTTGCAGACCGCCGTCCGGAGTTTTCTGCGATGAGGGCTTGACTTCTTCGTCCCAGTTCAGCATAGGTCTTCCAATGGTCGGATTATGAAAGCAGCGCTGCAAAAATAAAAGCGCCGCAGCGTGGCGCAGCGATGTTTTTGTTGCTTCAGAGCACATGCGAGGAAGGTCCCGCATGGGGACCTTCCTCGCGTCGCATCACATCACTGGCACGCTTCGCAGGTCGGGTCGTCGATGGCGCAGAACTTCACGTCGGTCGCGGGCAGCGCGGCGGCCTGCGATTGCGCTGCGGCGGCCGCCGCATCGAGCGCGCCGGGGCGTGCGGCGCCGTTGCCGGCGGCCTGCATCGCGCCATCGCTGCCCGACGAAACGGCGTTGAGCTGGCGCGTGTTCACGGTGCTCATCTCGACGTGCGTCGCGCTCTGCGTGCGCAGGTAATACGTGGTCTTGAGGCCGCGCACCCAGGCGAGCTTGTAGGTCTCGTCGAGCTTCTTGCCGGAAGCGCCGGCCATGTAGATGTTCAGGCTCTGCGCCTGGTCGATCCACTTCTGGCGGCGCGATGCGGCTTCGACCAGCCACGTGGGCGCCACTTCGAAGGCCGTGGAATAGAGCGCCTTCACGTCCTGCGGCACGCGGTCGATCGGGTGCAGCGAGCCCTTGAAGTGCTTGAGGTCCATGACCATCACGTCGTCCCACAGGCCCAGGCGCTTGAGGTCGCGCACGAGGTAGCCGTTGATGACGGTGAACTCGCCCGACAGGTTCGACTTGACCGACAGGTTGCCGAAGGACGGCTCGATCGAGGCGTCCACGCCGACGATGTTGGATATGGTGGCCGTGGGCGCGATGGCCACGCAGTTGGAGTTGCGCATGCCGTCGCGGGCGATCTTCTGGCGCAGCGCGTCCCAGTCGAGGGTGGCGGCGCGGTCCACTTCCACGTAGCCGCCGCGGGCCTTCTCCAGCAGGTCGAGCGTGTCGATCGGCAGGATGCCGCGGTCCCACAGCGAGCCGGGGTAGCTGGAGTACTTGCCACGCTCCTGCGCGAGCTCGGTGGAGGCCCAGTAGGCGTAGTAGCAGATCGCTTCCATCGAGCGGTCGGCGAATTCCACCGCGGCCTGCGAGGCGTAGGGAATGCGCAGCTCGTACAGGCTGTCCTGGAAGGCCATCAGGCCCAGGCCCACCGGGCGGTGGCGCATGTTGGAGTTGCGTGCCTTCTCGACCGCGTAGTAGTTGATGTCGATCACGTTGTCGAGCATGCGCATGGCCGTGGAGATGGTCTTGCGCAGCTTGGCGTGGTCGAGCTCCTTGCCGTTCGGGCCGTCCTTGAGGTGGCGCACGAGGTTCACCGAGCCGAGGTTGCACACGGCGGTTTCGGCATCGCTGGTGTTGAGCGTGATCTCGGTGCAGAGGTTGGACGAATGCACCACGCCGGCATGCTGCTGGGGCGAGCGCACGTTGCAGGCGTCCTTGAACGTGATCCAGGGGTGGCCGGTCTCGAACAGCATCGTGAGGATCTTGCGCCACAGGTCGGTGGCCTGCAGGGTGCGCGAGGGCTTGATCTCGCCGCGCGCGGCCTTCTCTTCGTAGGCGACGTACGCCTTTTCGAAGTCGGCGCCGAACAGGTCGTGCAGGTCCGGCACGGAAGAGGGCGAGAACAGCGTCCAGGTGCCCTTTTCCATCACGCGGCGCATGAACAGGTCGGGGATCCAGTTGGCCGTGTTCATGTCGTGCGTGCGGCGGCGGTCGTCGCCGGTGTTCTTGCGCAGCTCCAGGAACTCCTCGATGTCGAGGTGCCAGGTCTCCAGGTAGGTGCAGACGGCGCCCTTGCGCTTGCCGCCCTGGTTCACGGCCACGGCCGTGTCGTTCACCACCTTGAGGAACGGCACCACGCCCTGCGATTCGCCGTTCGTGCCCTTGATGTGCGAGCCGAGCGCACGCACGCGGGTCCAGTCGTTGCCCAGGCCGCCCGCGAACTTGGAGAGCAGGGCGTTTTCCTTGATGGATTCGTAGATGCCGTCGAGGTCGTCGGGCACCGTGGTCAGGTAGCAGGACGAGAGCTGCGAGCGCAGCGTGCCGCTGTTGAAGAGCGTGGGCGTGCTCGACATGAAGTCGAACGACGACAGCACTTCGTAGAACTCGATGGCACGGGCCTCGCGGTCGGGCTCGTTCAGCGCCAGGCCCATGGCCACGCGCATGAAGAAGCACTGGGGCAGCTCGATGCGGGTCTTGCGCACGTGCAGGAAGTAGCGGTCGTACAGGGTCTGCAGGCCCAGGTAGTCGAACTGCTGGTCGCGGCCGGCATCGAGCGCGGCGCCCAGGCGCACCAGGTCGTACTGCAGCAGGCGGGGGTCGAGCAACTCGTTGTCCACGCCCTTCTGGATGAACTGCGGGAAGTAGGCGGCATAGGCCGGGCCCATGTCGGCGGGCACCACGTCCTGGCCCAGCACCTCGCGCACGATGGTGTGCAGCAGCAGGCGGGCGGTGGCGTAGGTGTAGTCGGGGTCCTTCTCAATCAGCGTGCGCGCGGCCAGGATGGAGGCCTTGTACACCTCGTCCATCGGGACGCCGTCATACAGGTTGCGCAGCGTCTCGGCCACGATGGGCGCTGCATGCACGTCTGCGCCCAGGTTGGCGCAGGCGGAATCGATCAGGCCGCGCAGGCGGGCTTCGTCGAGCGGCACGCGCTGGCCGTTGTCGATCACGTGCAGCACCGGCGTGGAGGGCGCGGGCTGGCGGTCGTGCTGCTGGTGCGCGCGCTCCTGGGTGCGGCGCTCGCGGTAGAGCACGTAGGCGCGGGCGACTTCATGGTGGCCGCCGCGCATGAGGCTCAGCTCCACGTTGTCCTGCACGTCCTCGATGTGGAACGTGCCGCCGCCCGGACGCGAGCGCATGAGCGCACGCACCACGGACTGGGTCAGGGTGTCCACCGTCTCGCGCACGCTGGCAGAGGCAGCGCCCTGGGTGCCGTGCACCGCGAGGAAGGCCTTCATCATGGCCACGGCGATCTTCTGCGGCTCGAACGGCACGACCGCGCCGTTGCGGCGGATGATCTGGTAGTGCGAGAGCGGGTGGCCGCCGGCCGCGGGCTCGGTGCCCTGCGCCGTGGGCGTCTGGTCGGGTGCGGTCGTGGCGGATGAAGGGCTCAGCGCAGGCTGCATACAGGAAACCTCGGTGGATGGGGTGGCAGAAAAAGGACGGTGGTGTAGGCGCACACCGCCTGTTGATTGCGTAATGCGAAACGCTATAGGTAGTGGTCACATGACTACCTGGGCACTACATGTAGTGTATCTCTTGAAATTCGATGCGTGTAGCCGAGCGATGTTTCCATGCGTTGGCACGCGGGTGGCGAAGCGGTCCTGCAAGCCGCGCCGGTTGGTGGTTCCGGCGTGCGGCGCAAGGCCTGGCGCGTGTTGCGGGACCGGAGCGCGGTGCGGGCCGGCGCCAGTGCTGGTGGGGCGCAAGGGGAGCGAGTGTCGCGATTTGCCCTCGTCCGCGCCAGCGCTTCGGGAAAACCCTTGCTCGCCGGTCAGAAGGGCTTGACTTGCGGCGGAAAGGCGATGCGCGCGCTGCCGAGTCGGGACTGCAGTTCGTGCCAGTCGAACCCCGGCCCGGGGTCCTGCTTGCGTCCGGGGGCGACGTGCTCGTGGCCCGCGACGTGGGCCACGGGGTAGCGTTGCGCGATGGCCCGGCACAGCGCTCCGAGCGCCTCGTACTGGGCGGGCTCGAAGGTGTCGCCTTCCAGGCCTTCCAGTTCGATGCCGATCGAGTCATCGTTGCAGTTGTCCCGGCCCCGGTAGGCGGACGGGCCCGCATGCCATGCGCGGTCGCCGCAGTCCACGAACTGCCACAGCCGTCCGCCGCGCTCGATGAAGAAGTGGGCCGATACCTCCAGGCCGCGGATGCCGGCGTAGTAGGGGTGGGCCTCCCAGTCCAGCGCATTGGTGAACAGGCGCTGGACTTCGCCAGTGCCGTATTCGCCCGGGGGCAGGCTGATGGAATGCACCACGATGAGGTCGATGGCGGCCTGGGCGGGGCGGGGCCCGAAGTTCGGCGAGGGCAGGGCCGTGGCGGGCAGGTACCAGCCGCCGTTCCAGCGCGGGCCGGCCTCGCCCGGGCCGCTGCCGGGCCCCGGCACATCGTTCACCAGGTCACGAGGCTGCATGGTCGTCCGGCGCGTCGTCGTCCTGCGGCGTGGCGATGGCCAGGCGGTCGATGCGGTAGCGAATCTGCCGCAGGCTGATGCCCAGGCGGGCGGCGGTGGCCGTGCGGTTGAAGCCGTGCTCGCGCAGGGCGCGCACCAGGATCTCGCGCTCCTGCTGGTCGAGCCAGCCCTGCAGGTCGCTGGGCAGCGGGTCCGCGGTGCCGGCAGGCGCGCCGGAGGCCTCGGGCGGCGCCGGGGCTGCGGCCACCGGTGCGTGCGGTGTGCCGCCAGCGGCATCCGCCGGGCATTCGATGTGCAGTTCGCCGCCGTCGCTCAGCGCCACGGCGCGGTGCAGCAGGTTCTCCAGTTCGCGCACGTTGCCGGTGAGCGGGTGCCGGGCGATGTCCGCCAGGGCCTCGCCGGTCAGCGGAGGCGCGGGCAGGCCGGTCTCCGCGGCGATGCGGTCGAGCAGCGCGGCGCACAGGGCGGGAAGATCCTCGCGGCGCTCGCGCAGCGGCGGGATCACGACTTCGATCACGTTCAGGCGGTAGTAGAGATCCTGCCGGAAGCGCCCCGCCTGCACGTCGGCGGCGAGGTCGCGGTGGGTGGCGCTGACGATCCGCACGTCCACGGTGTCTTCCTGGGTGGACCCCAGCGGGCGCACGCTGCGCTCCTGGATGGCGCGCAGCAGCTTGGCCTGCATGGACAGGGGCAGGTCGCCGATCTCGTCGAGGAACAGCGTGCCTCCGCGGGCGGCCTGGAAGTAGCCGTCGCGGTCCTGGCTGGCGCCGGTGTAGGAGCCCTTGCGCGCGCCGAAGAATTCCGCCTCCAGCAGGTTCTCGGGGATGGCGCCGCAGTTCACGGCCACCAGCGGGCCGTCGGCGCGCTGGCTGCAGCCGTGCAGGGCGCGGGCGACGAGCTCCTTGCCGGTGCCCGATTCGCCGCGGATCAACACGGGGGCCATGCTGCGCGCGACCTTGGCGATGCGCTGCTTGACGTTGCGCATGGCCTCCGAGTCGCCCACGAGCGGATCGAGACCGGACAGGCTGGCGGCCCCCGGCGGGCCGGGCCGCGCTGAGCGGGGCGGCGGCACGCCGCCCGTGCCCTGCACGGCCGATGCGACCACGGAGCGGAACTGCTTGAGATCCACCGGCTTGGTGAGGTAGTCGAACGCGCCCGAGCGCAGCGCCTCGACGGCGTTCTCCGCGGAGCCGTAGGCGGTCATCACCACGCAGCGCTCGCGCCGCTTCTGCTGGCGGATCTCCTGCAGCAACTCCATGCCGAAGCCGTCCGGCAGGCGCATGTCGGTGATGACTGCGTCGAACCGCCGGGACTGCAGCTGCCGGCGCGCCTCCTCGACGGTCGCCGCCGTTTCCACGCGGTAGCCCTCGCGCAGCAGCGTGAGCTCGTAGAGCGTGCGCAGGTCGGGCTCGTCATCGACGACCAGGATGGTGGCGGCGGGGGCATTCATGGCGGAGCGGGCAGGCAGTGTCAGACGACGATTGTGTCAAACAGCGTGGACGATGGCCCGCCCGGCCTGGCGGCGCGGCGGAAGGCCACCGTGAATGCGTTGCCGCCGATGGCCCCGCGCTCCAGCACCCGCGTGAGCCGCTGGTAGCCGACGGAGGCGCCATGGCGCTGGCAGAGTTCGCGGCAGATGTAGAGGCCCAGGCCGCTGGAGCGGCTCTCGGACGAGAAGAACGGCTCGAACAGGTGGCGCTCCACGGTCTTGTCCAGTGGCGCGCCGTCGCTCCAGACCTGCAGGTGGGCCTGGCCTCCGGCATTGGTATAGGTGGAAATGCACAGCGAGTCCGGCTCGGCGCCCATGTAGCGCAGGGCATTGTCCAGCAGGTTCACCAGCACGCGCCGCAGGTGGTCGGCGTCGAATTCCACCTGCGTGCCCGCCGCATGCAGCGACAGCTGGGCGCGGCGGCTGTGCGGGTTGTGCGACTGCCAGTCCCGGCATACCTGGGCCACCGAGTCGTCCAGCGGCAGCGTGCCGGCGGGGGCATGGTCGATCTGGTGCTGCACGCGCGCGATGTCCAGCACCTCCTCCGCGATGCGGGCGAGCCGGTCGGCGTTCTGCTGCACCATGTGGGCGAGCCGCCGGTGCGCCGGGTCGGACAGGTCTTCCTCCAGCAGCGCGTTGGCCTGCACGATGGCGGCCAGCGGATTGCGGATCTCGTGGGCCACGGCGGCGGACATGCGGCCCATGGCGGCCAGCTTCTCGGTGCGCAGGCGCGCCTCCATCTCGCGCAGGTCGTGCAGGAACATGACGCACATCTGCGCACCACCGGTGTCGAGCGCGATCAGGGGCGAGGCCGTGAGCCAGGTCCGCACGTGCAGCGCGAGCGGGCTCTGGCCCGGCTGCAGGATGTCCACGTCGGCGCCCTGCGGCTGCGCCAGGAGGAAGGTCTGCCGGGCCATGTCGAGCAGGGGGGCCCACGACGGCGAACTCGTGAGCGGGAAGGGCGGGGCGGGCTGGGGCGATTCGCCGAGCAGCAGCAGCGCGGCCGGGTTGGCGAGGCGGACGGTGTCGCGGCCGTCCACCACGATCACGCCGTCGGAGAGGTGGTCGATCACCAGTGCGCTCACCTGCTCCTGCAGCTTCGCCGCGAGCTGGCCTTCCAGCGCCAGCTGCTGCTCGCGGTGCAGGCGCGTGGCCAATTGGTGCACGAGGTAGGCGACGATGAAGTAGCCGGTGCCTGTCAGCGCCGCCTGGAAGTAGCGCTGCGTCGATTCGGCCGTGCCCGCGCCGCCCAGCCACCAGGTCCAGGCCAGCAGCAGCAGGGTGGCGGCCGCGGTCGTGCCCAGGGCCAGGGTGAGGGTGCCCAGCACGCCCGCCATCAGGATGGGCAGGCCGAACAGGGGCGTGTAGTTCATCGTGCCCGACTGCAGCATCTGCAGGCTGGCGATCAGCGCCAGGTCCACCCCGATGGTGGGCAGCCAGCGGATGCCGGCCTGCGGCGGGGGCGGCTTCTCGCCCGAGATGGCCAGCGTCATGACCGCCGCCAGCAGGTAGAGCGTGCACAGCCCCGTCAGGGCCGGGCCGGCGCCCTGGTTGAAGGCGAAACCCAGGGCCTGCAGCAGCAGCAGGGCCACGGCCACCACGACGCGGCCGGCGAGGAAGCTGGTCCACAGGCGCGCGAACGGCGGATCCGCCACGGGCACCTGCAGGGTGGAGTGGGACCACTGGGACACGCTGCGGCCCTAGCGGGGGCCCAGGCGCTGGTGCTCCGGGCCGCAGTAGGTGTGCCCGCCGTGCGCGAGCGCCTGAGAGGCCGGCACGTGCACCCCGCAGTGGGCACAGGGCACCATGTCCTGCGGTTTCGCCAGGCGGGCGCGGGCCTCGGTGCCGGCCACCTGGCCGCGCCGCGCGCCGCCGCGCCACAGCCAGAAGGCGACGGCCAGCACGAGCAGCAGCACGAGGTATTTCACAGCGAGCGCCCCAGCACCACTTCGAGCACGAAGCGCGATCCCACGTAGGCCAGCAGCAGCAGGCCGGCCCCGGCGTAGAGCACGCGCACGGCGATGCGGCCGCGCCAGCCGAACCGCGAGCGCCCGATGAGCAGCACGGCGAAGGTGAGCCACGAGAGCACGGAGAACACGGCCTTGTGGTCCCAGTTCCAGGCGCGGCCGTAGAGCGTTTCGCCGAACAGCAGGCCCGCCGCGAGCGTGGCGGTGAGCAGCACGAAGCCGGCCACGACGAAGCGGAACGTGAGCCGCTCCAGCGTGAGCAACGGCACCCCGCTGCGCGGATCCGCCGCCTGGCGGATGCGGCGCTCGGCGCGGGTCATGAGCCAGGCGTGCACGACGGCCGCGGCGAAGAGGCCATAGGAGGCGATGCCCAGTGCGAGGTGCAGCGGCAGCCAGGCCGAGGCGTTCACGTGCAGCGGCTGCCCGGGGAACACCAGGGCCAGCAGCACCGCCGCGGCACCCAGGGCGGCGAGCATCCAGCGCGTGCGCATCTGCGGGAACACCTGGTGCTCGATCGCATAGACGGTGAGCACCAGCCAGGCCGTCATCGAGAGCGCGGGCGCGAAGCCGAAGCGGGGCGTGTCGCCCAGCAGGCTCCAGGCCAGCACCGCGGCGTGCAGCACCCAGGCCACCCACAGCGCGGCGCGGCCGCGTTCCGCGCCGATGCGGGCGGCCGCCAGGGCCGGTACCGCGTAGGCCAGCGCCGCGCCCAGGGAGAGCAGCCAGTGGGCGGGGGAGACGCTGGGTAAAATCATGGGCCCACAGTTTAGCCCGCCGCTGCCCAGGCGGACCGGCCCGGATGCAGCGTCCGGCCCGCCCAACCGGAATACGTCCCATGGCATCCGCCCTCACCGAAAAACTCTCCCGGCTCGTCAAGGAGATGCGCGGCCAGGCCCGCATCACCGAATCCAACGTGCAGGACATGCTGCGCGAGGTGCGCATGGCGCTGCTGGAGGCCGACGTGGCCCTGCCGGTGGTGCGCGACTTCATCGCGCGCGTGAAGGAAAAGGCCCTCGGCCAGGAAGTGCTGGGCTCGCTCAAGCCCGGGCAGACGCTGGTCTCCATCGTGAACCGCGAACTGGCCGCGACCATGGGCGAGGGCGTGTCGGACATCAATCTCGCCGCCCAGCCCCCGGCCGTGATCCTGATGGCGGGCCTGCAGGGCGCCGGCAAGACGACCACCACGGCCAAGCTGGCCAAGCACCTGATCGAGAAGCGCAAGAAGAAGGTGCTCACCGTCTCCGGCGACGTGTACCGCCCGGCCGCCATCGAGCAGCTCAAGACGGTGACGAAGCAGGCGGGCGCCGAATGGTTCCCCAGCACGCCCGACCAGAAGCCCCTGGACATCGCGCGTGCCGCGATCGACCACGCCCGACGCCACTATTTCGACGTGCTGCTGGTCGATACGGCCGGCCGCCTCGCGATCGACGAGGCGCTCATGAACGAGATCAAGGAGCTGCACGCGGCCCTGAACCCCGTCGAGACGCTGTTCGTGGTCGATGCCATGCAGGGCCAGGATGCGGTCAACACGGCCAAGGCGTTCAAGGAGGCCCTGCCGCTCACGGGCATCGTGCTGACCAAGCTCGACGGCGACTCCCGCGGCGGCGCGGCCCTGTCGGTGCGCCAGGTGACGGGCGCGCCCATCAAGTTCGCGGGCGTGTCCGAGAAGATCGACGGCCTGGAAGTGTTCGACGCCGAACGCCATGCCGGTCGCGTGCTGGGCATGGGCGACATCGTGGCCCTGGTCGAGCAGGTGAGCGCGGGCGTCGATCTGGAAGCCGCGCAGAAGCTGGCCGCCAAGGTCAAGAGTGGCGACGGCTTCGACCTGAACGACTTCCTCGGCCAGCTGCAGCAGATGAAGCAGATGGGCGGCATCTCCAGCCTCATGGACAAGCTGCCCTCCGAGCTGATGGCCAAGGCCGGCCAGGTGGACATGAACAAGGCCGAGAAGGACATCCGCCGCAAGGAAGGCATCATCCAGAGCATGACGCCCCAGGAGCGCCGCAAGCCCGAGATCATCAAGGCCACGCGCAAGAAGCGCATCGCGGCCGGCGCGGGCGTGCAGGTGCAGGAGGTGAACCGGCTGCTCAACGAGTTCGACCAGATGCAGGGCATGATGAAGAAGATGAAGGGCGGCGGCCTCATGAAGATGATGAAGAAGATGGGCGGCATGAAGGGCTTCGGCGGGGGCGGCATGCCCAAGCTGCCGTTCTGATCCTTCCCCCTGCCGCCTTCCGCCGGCACTCTCGACCCAGGCCCTGCACAGCAGGGCCTTTTTCTTGGGCGCAGCCCTGCCGGCCGCCCATGAAAAAAGCCGGCCCAGAGGGCCGGCTTGAAAGTGCGCGCCGTGCGCGCACGAGGGGCAATCGGTGCCTCAGGCCGCCTTGAGCAGCGGCGCGGGCTGGCGGAACGGGCCGCCGTTCTTCAGCTGGGTGGCGTGCATCCAGGCGCGGCGCAGCACGGGCGGCGACCAGGCCTCTTCGGGGATCAGCAGCAGGCGCTGGGCGCGCAGGGTGCGGCCGAGGGCGATCTGGCTGGACAGCACGACCAGGGGAATGGCCATCACCAGCGGCAGGCCCACGGGCATCAGCCAGACCAGCGCGGTGGGGTCGATCAGCGCAACACCCACGCCCAGCAGGGCGATCACGAGGCTCATCGGGGCCAGCTGGCGCAGGGCGTCCTTCCAGGGCACGGCATTGGCTTCGCGGGGAGGCGACTTCCAGTCGAGCTTGATGCCGGTCAGGGCGACGATCACGAAGAGCGAGTGGCCGAGCATGCGGATGGGCGCCTGCAGGATGGCCATGGCGCTTTCCAGGGCGGCGCTCTTGAACACGCTGGCCGTGCCGCCGTATTGCTTCTGCTCGCCCTTCATGAGGATGGCGGCCACGCCCAGCACGCGGGGCAGGAACAGCATGCACAGCGTCCACGCCCACAGGGCCATCAGTTCGCCGGGCAGCACGTTCCAGTCGGCCACGAGGCGGGCGCCGGACAGCCACAGCACGGTGCCGAAGGTGATGAAGGCCAGCCACAGGGGGGCCGAGAGATAGGCCATGGCGCCGGTCACGAACATGGCGCGGTGCACGGGGTGGATGCCGGGCTCGGCCATCAGGCGGGCGTTCTGCAGGTTGCCCTGGCACCAGCGGCGGTCGCGCTGCAGTTCGGACAGCAGGTCCGGCGGCTGCTGCTCATAGCTGCCCACCAGGTCGGACACCAGCCACACGTGGTAGCCGGCGCGGCGCATCAGCGCGGCCTCGACGAAGTCGTGGCTCATGATGCCGCCGCTCATGCCGCCCGTGCCCTTGATGGGGGCCAGGGCGCAGTGGTCCATGAAGGGCTTCACGCGGATGATGGCGTTGTGGCCCCAGTAGTGGGATTCGCCGAGCTGCCAGAACTGCATGCCCAGCGTGAACAGCCGGCCGGTGACGCGCGAGGCGAACTGCTGGGCACGGGCGTGCAGCGTGACGTGGCCGATGGCCTGCGTGGCGGTCTGGATGATGCCGGCGCGCGGATGGGCTTCCATGAGCTTGGCCATGGAGACGATGCAGTCGCCGCTCATCACGCTGTCGGCGTCGAGGACCACCATGTACTTGTAGTCCTTGCCCCAGCGGCGGCAGAAATCGGCCACGTTGCCGGCCTTGCGGTGGCTGCGGCGGGTGCGCAGGCGGTAATACACCTCGACATGCGGCTGGTTGGCGTTGGCCGCCAGCACGGCACGCAGTTCTTCCCAGGCGGCGCGCTCGGCGGCGGCGATCTCGGGGTCGTAGCTGTCGGAGAGCACGAAGACGTCGAAGGTCTTCGCATGGCCCGTGGCGGCCACCGATTCGCAGGTGGCGCGCAGGCCGGCGAACACCGTGGCCACGTCTTCATTGCAGATGGGCATGATGATCGCGGTGCGGGCGTCGGGGCTCAGCACGTCGTTGCGGACGCTTTTCGCCGACAGGGCGTGGCGGTCGCCGCGCAGCATCACCCAGAAGCCCATCATGGCCGTGAGGAAGCCGGTCACCACCCAGGTGGAGAGCAGGGCGAACAGGGCAAGCTGGCCGTATTCTAGCCAGGCGCTGTCATAGCTGGGCTGCACGCCGGCGAAGAGCGTGGTGGCCAGGGCGCTGGTGGCGAGGGCCAGCAGCAGGAAGATGTTGCGGCGCTGGCGGGCGGCGCGCTCCCAGGGCTCCTGCGGCGCGGCGGGTGCCGTGCCGGGGGAGGCCTTGCGGCCGTTGAGGCGCATCAGCACGGCGGTGCCGATGCTGTTCCAGAAGCCGCGCCAGGGCAGCGGCGCCATGGAGCCGCGGTGCACGGGCGGTGCGGTGAGCGAATTGGGATGGCGGTCTTCGCGCAGGGTGCTGCGCGACGACTCCACCGGTCGGGGGTAGCGTGCGCCACGGCGCGCCACCACGGCGGGAGCGGGCGTGCCCGCGATCTTGCGGGGGGCGGCTTCCGGTCGGGAGGATAGGGATTCCATGGTTGTGCTCACTCGGTTGTGGTGTTCCAGGACGACAGGTGCGTAACCCTCTCGCGAACGCGTTGCGGCCGGTGTCGGCGCAGCGCTGGAGGGGGAGTAGGCCTGTTGCATGCGAACAATAGGGCAAACCCTGTGCCAGCTTGGAAAAATCCTTGTGAATCAAGGACTTATGACCGAGAAACCATGTAAGTAGTTGTGCGGAGGGCCGGGAGGGCCCCAAAACCCCGCTTTTTGTCGCAAACCAGCGACCATCAAGGCCGATGGAAATGGAAATCCTTTATGAATCAACGGCTTATTCTTGTCGCTCTTCGGCGACATCGTCTGGCGGGGCCCCGTCGCTCTTGAACTGGCCCGGCGTCAGCGCGTGCTTTTGCAGCAGGCGGTAGAACTCGGTCCGGTTGCGCTGCGCCAGCCGCGCGGCGTCGGCCACGTTGCCGTCGGTCATCTTCAGCAGGTCCACCAGGTATTCGCGCTCGAAACGCTGGCGCGCCTCGGTGAAGCTCAGCACCTGCGCGGTGGGTGTGCGCAGCGCGCGCTGCACGAGGCCCAGCGGCACCAGGGGCGTGGTGGAGAGCGCGCAGGCCTGCTCCACCACGTTGTAGAGCTGCCGCACGTTGCCGGGCCAGGGCGCCGCCGTGAGGGCCTTGAGCGCTTCCGGCGAAAAGCCCGACAGGCGCTTGTCGTACTTGCGCGCCAGCTGGTCGAGGAAGTGGTTGGCCAGCAGCGGGATGTCCTCGCGGCGGTCGGCCAGCGTGGGCAGCGTCAGCGTGACCACGTTGAGCCGGTAGTAGAGGTCTTCGCGGAACTGGCCGGTGGCCATGGCGGCCTCCAGGTCGCGGTGCGTGGCGGAGACGATGCGCACGTTCACCGGCGTGGCCTGGCTCGCGCCGACGGGGCGCACGGCCCGCTCCTGCAGCACCCGCAGCAGCTTGACCTGCAGCGCGGGCGGCATGTCGCCGATTTCGTCGAGCAGCAGCGTGCCGCCGTCGGCCGCCTGGAACAGGCCCTTGTGGTTGCTGTGCGCGTCGGTGAAGGCGCCCTTCATGTGGCCGAACAGCTCGGACTCCAGCAGGGCTTCGGGGATGGCGCCGCAATTGACGGCCACGAAGGGCCGCGCCGCGCGCGGACTGGCCCGGTGGATGGCGCGTGCCAGCAGTTCCTTGCCGGTGCCGCTGTCGCCCAGCAGCAGCACGCTGGCGTCCGACTGCGCCACCATGCGGGCCTCGGCGAGCAGGTCGGCCATGCGGTTGGAGCGGCTCACGATCTCGGCGCGCCAGGTGCTGTCGGCCTGGGGCGTGCGGGTGGCGGGCGCGCTCAGCGCCAGGGCCTGCGCGATCTTGTCGAGCAGGTCCTTGGCGTCGTAGGGCTTGGTGAGGTAGGTGAACACGCCGCGCGCCGTGGCCTCGACGGCGTCGGGGATGGTGCCGTGCGCGGTGAGCAGGATCACGGGCAGCGAAGGGTGGCGCGAACGCACCTCGTCGAACAGGGCCAGGCCGTCGCGGCCGGGCAGGCGCACGTCGCTCAGCACGAGCTGCGGGCGGCTGGTCTCCAGCTGGGCGAGCGCGGCTTCGGCGGACGGGACCGCGGTGATTTCATAGCCGGCCGCGTTCAGGCGCAGCGACAGCAGCCGCAGCATGTCGGCATCGTCGTCCACAACGAGGATGCGTGGGCGGGGCGCGGAGGGTTTCGTCGGGGGCGTGGCGGGCATGCTCGGGGCCGGTTCAGCGGGGGGATTCGGTCGGTGCGGGGTGCGCGGCCCGGCCGTTGCCGGGGGCGCCCGGGCGCGCATTGAGGCTGCGCTCGATGGCGCGCATGGCCTCCAGTCGCTCGTTCAGCTGGTCGATGCGGCGCTGCCCGTCCTTGAGCTGCTGCGACTGGCGGTCCAGCTGGTCTTCCAGCCGGCGCTGCTGGAGCAGTCGGTTCTCGAGCAGCCGTGCCAGCGGCTGCAGCGACGTTGCGGCCGGCCGGCTGTCGGACAGCAGCTTCTGCACCAGGCCCAGCGAGCGCGCGGTGTCGGCCGGCTGCCGCGTCTGCAGCAGCACCAGGGCCAGCTGGAACGACCTTTCCGGCGGGCTGCCGGCGTTGGCCTGGGCGTCCGACAGGCGGGCGATCTCGGCCATGAGTTCGGGCGGCGGCAGGCTGCGGACACGGTCGGCGTACAGCAGCATCTGTCGCGGCAGCGAGGTGGCGGGGCGTGCGGACTCGGCGGTGGCTGCCGGGGCGCTGCCGTCCATGGAGGGCATGCCGGCAGCGTCCGTTTCCGGCTTGTCCGGCTCTTCCGCGAGCGCGGGAGAGGGTTCCGGCACGGCAGCGGGAACCGCGGGCACCGGTTCGGCCGGCGCGGGCTCGGGCGCGGCGGCGCAGCCGGCCAGCAGTGCCAATGCGGTCGCGATTGCCAGGTGTGCCAGGTGCGTCAGGTGCGCCCCTGCAGGGCGCGCGGCGCCGGAACAGGGGCGTGCGCCATGGCGCGGCAGCAGATGATCAGGAGGCATGGGGCAGTTCGATGCGGAAGGGTGTACGTTCGCCGGCCTCGACGAGGCTCACGCGCCCGCCATGGGCGGCGACGTACTCCTGGACGATGGACAGGCCGATGCCGGTGCCGCGCGCGGCGTCTTCCGGCTGCCGCACCCCCCGGTAGAAAGGCTCGAAGATGCGGGCCCGGTCATTTTCATGCACGCCGGGGCCTTCGTCGGTCACATCGATGCGGATGCGGTCTTCGAAACGTATGAGTTGAATCAGAATCCTGCCGCCCTGGGGCGAGAAACGGATGGCGTTGGAGAGCAGGTTGCCCACGGCCGAGGCGATCTTCTCGGCGTCCACCGGCAGCGTGACGGGCCTGCCCTCGACCACCACGTCGAGCTTGCGGGCCTGCCACTGCAGGCGCTGGGTCTCGACCTGGGCCTCGATCAGCGCCAGCAGGTCGGTGGGCGCTCGGTGCAGCTGGCGGGCCTCGAAGGCCGCGGCGTTGAAGCGCAGCAGGGCCTCGATCTCGCCCTGCAGCACCAGGGTGTTCTGGTGCAGGATGTCCACCACCTCGCGCTGGCCCGCGCCCAGTTCGCCGGTCACGCCGTCCTGCAGCAGGGCGACGCCCTCGCGCATGGAGGCCAGGGGGGTCTTGAGTTCGTGCGAGATGTGCCGCAGGAAACGGGCCTTGTCGGCGTCCAGCTCCAGCAGCCGCACGCGCAGCCATTCGAGCTGCTGGCCCACGCGGCGGATGTCCACCGGACCGGGGATCTCCACGGACTTGGCGAGTTCATTCTCCCCCAGCAGGCGGATGGCGTGCTCCAGGCGCTTGAAGGGCCGGGCCAGCCAGATGCCCAGGGCCAGCGCGAGCACGAGGGCCAGCACGATCACCCCGACCACCTGGTGGGTCACCTCGCGGCGGCTGGCTTCGATCTTTTCCTGCAGTTCGGTGCTGCGGCGGGTGTTGATGTCCTGCACCGACTGGGCAATGGCACCGTTCACGCCGTCGAGTTCCAGGAAGAGCCCGGCCACGGCGCGCTCGTTGTCCAGCGAGAGGGCCGGAGGGCCGTCGAGCAGCGCGGTGACCTGGGCGAGGTGGGCGCGCCATTGCGCGGCGAGTTCGTGCGGCAGGCCCTTGATTTCCAGGCGCTGCAGGATCTCGTGCGCCTCGCGCGAGATGTCGTCGAACCGGCGGCGCAGCGAGCGGTCGGCCAGCACCAGCGATTGCCGGGCCGCGCGCTCCAGCGTCTGGCCGCGGGCGTTCAGGCTCTGGGCCGCAGCGTTGAGCTGGATGGCCTCGGCCGCGCCATTGCGGCTCTGGACCATGAGCTGCTCCAGCGTGAAGATGGCGCGCAGCGAACTGGCGCCCTGCAGCCCGGCGATGAGCAGGAAGGCCAGCAGCAGCATCTGCTGGAACGACAGCCCCCCGAGGGCGGCGACGCCCTGCTGGCGGCGGAAGAGGCGCGCGGCGAAGCCCATGCGGCCCTCTGCCTCAGTGCGCGGCCAGCGCGCCGTGGTCCGCCGTGACCACCTCGCCGCGCAGCGTGTAGGCCTTGGCCTCGGTGATGGTGACATCGACCATCTGCCCGACGAGCCGCGGGTGGCCCGCGAAGTTGACCACGCGGTTGCATTCGGTGCGGCCCATGAGTTCGCTGCCGTCGCGTTTGGACGCGCCTTCCACCAGGATGCGCTGCACGGTGCCCACGCGGCTTTCGCTGATCGACTTGATGTTGGCGTTGATGACAGCCTGCAGCTCCTGCAGGCGGCGCAGCTTGACCTCGTGCGGCGTGTCGTCGTGCAGGCTGGCGGCGGGCGTGCCGGGGCGGGGGCTGAAGATGAAGCTGAAGCTGTTGTCGAAGTGGATGTCGTCGATCAGCTTCATCATCTTGCCGAAGTCGTCCTCGGTCTCGCCGGGGAAGCCCACGATGAAGTCGCTGCTCATCGCCAGGTCGGGCCGGATGGCGCGCAGCTTGCGGATGGTGCTCTTGTATTCCATGGCCGTGTAGCCGCGCTTCATGGCCATCAGGATGCGGTCCGACCCGTGCTGCACGGGCAGGTGCAGGTGGCTGACCAGCTTGGGGATGCGCGCGTAGGCGTCGATCAGGCGCTGCGTGAATTCGTTGGGGTGGCTGGTGGTGAAGCGGATGCGCTCGATGCCGGGGATGTCGGCCACGTATTCCAGCAGCAGGGCGAAATCCGCCACCTCGGCCGTGCCGCCCATTTTGCCCAGGTAGGCGTTCACGTTCTGGCCGAGCAGGGTGACCTCTTTCACGCCCTGGTCGGCCAGGCCCGCGACCTCCACCAGCACGTCGTCGAAGGGGCGGCTGACTTCCTCGCCGCGCGTGTAGGGCACCACGCAGTAGCTGCAGTACTTGCTGCAGCCTTCCATGATGGAGACGAAGGCGCTCGCGCCCTCGACGCGCGCGGGCGGCAGGTGGTCGAACTTCTCGATCTCCGGGAAGCTGATGTCCACCTGCGGGCGGGCCAGGGCCTCGCGCTGCGCCAGCAGTTCGGGCAGGCGGTGCAGGGTCTGGGGACCGAAGACCACATCGACGTAGGGTGCGCGCTTGATGATCTCGTCGCCCTCCTGGCTGGCCACGCAGCCGCCCACGCCGATCTTCACGCCGCGCGCCTTCAGGTGCTTGAAGCGGCCCAGGTCGCTGAAGACCTTTTCCTGCGCCTTCTCGCGCACGGAGCAGGTATTGAACAGGATCAGGTCGGCCTCTTCGGCGTTCTGCGTGGGCTCGTAGCCCTGGGCCGCATGCAGCACGTCCACCATCTTGTCCGAGTCGTACTCGTTCATCTGGCAGCCGAAGGTTTTGACGAAGACTTTTTTGGCCATGGCGGGAAATTCCGGAAAAAGGGAGTGGCAGCGCCGTGCGGGCGCCGGGTGCGGGCCGCGCGGGGAACTGCCGGGGGAAACCAGGGAAGGCGTGGGAGGAGCGGTGGCGGGCGCAGCAGGCGGCCCGCGCCCTCAACTGCCGGAGCCGAACAGCGAATCGAAGAAAGAGCCGCCGCCGCTGCCCTTGCGGGGCACCGCGGCCTCTGCCTTGGTCAGGATCCACACGGTGTGCAGCAGGCCGGTGGCGGGTTCGATCGTGTAGTTGACGGTGAACGATTGGCCGATCACCGAGTGGGCCATCACCAGCGTGTTCTGCGGGCTGAAGATGCGCAGGCCGGGCGCCATGCGCACGGTGCTGCCATTGAGCTGGGCCTCGGCCGTGCTGAGGACCACCAGGGTGCCGCGCTGGGCGGCCTCGGGGAAGTTGCGCACGCCGCCCATGCCGGGCTGCACCTGCTGCGCGGCGGCCGGAAGGGCCATGAAAGCCGGGGCGGCCGCGCCGAGGGCCAGGAGCAGGGCGGCTGCGCGGGCGGTGGAGTGGGGACGGGACGTGGGGGGCTTGCAGCGGGTCATGGTGTTCATCCAGGGGCTGAAGGGCGGAATTCTACGGCCGGGCCCCTGGCGGGCATTCCGGGCGCGCAAGCGGGATGCAGGAAGTTGTTGTGCGGCCGGAAAAAAGCGCTATACTTGAGGGCTCAGGCGCTTTAGCTCAGTCGGTTAGAGCGATGGAATCATAATCCACAGGTCCGCGGTTCGAATCCGTGAAGCGCCACCAGATGTGAAAAGCCTTGCAGGTCCAAAGCCTGCAAGGCTTTTTTGCTTGGAGCCAGAATGACCATCGCCATCCGGCCTGCCACCGCTTCCGACTTCGATGCCATCGCCGAAGTGTGGGAAGCCTCCGTCCGGGCCACGCACGATTTCCTGCCCGTGTCCGAGATCGAGGCGCTGCGCCCCGTGCTGCGCGAGCAATACCTGCCGGCGGTCGATCTGCAGGTCGCGGTCGGCGCCGATGGCGGGATTGCCGGGTTCATCGGCACGGCGGCCGGAAAGATCGAAATGCTGTTCATCGCCCCGGCCGCGCGGGGCTCCGGGATCGGCTCCGCGCTGATGGCGCGCACCGACGCGCCGGAGGTGGACGTGAACGAGCAGAACACCCAGGCCCTGGACTTCTACCGGCGCCGGGGCTTTCAGGTCGTGGGCCGCTCGCCGCTGGACGGGCAGGGCCGTCCGTATCCGCTGCTGCATCTCCGGCGCTAGGGAGAGCCCTGGCAACGCAGATGGCCGAAGGTTGCCAGTGCCAGGCGCCCCATCCGTCGAGGCGCCCAGACCAGCAAGGCCATGAGGCCGAAGCCGCAGGAACTCCACAAAGCGGCCCAGAGCAATGTTCCCATGGCGATGCCGTCGGCAGCGGCGCACGCAAGCCATGCCAGCGCTCCCAGTCCTGCCGAAACGATTCGCAGGCCCGCAACCGATTTGCTGGAGATGGGTGTGGGCAAGGTGTCCTGCACCCGCCGGGTCGCCAGGTACAGCAGCCACCATGCGGCGCCCATGCAAGCCGCTGCGCAGGCCGTCAACGCGCCCGCACTCATGCTGCGGCACTTCCGCGTGCGATGCGCTGCGCGGACCATGCTGCCACGGTGGCCAGCAGCAGCAACATGATGTCCACCCCGACCACGGCTGCCGGCGTGCGCGACCATGCCGCGCCGTAGGCGCCCGTCGTCAGCGCATTCAGCACCACGCACACCAGCGCCAGGCCGGAAATGGCCGTAGCCTGGTCGCGCCAGGCCTGGGGACCACGCACTACCGCAAGCGCCAGGCAGGCCAGCCAGGTGCCGTAGAACGCGGCGGCCTCCAGTTCCGCACGGGTCCAGCCCATGGCATGCGCTGCATCGGGGAGCAGGCGATTGGCCGCCAGGAAGGCCAGCGTGGCCACCACGGTGCCTGGGATGCCTGCGGTGCACAGCGACTCGACCAGGCGCCAGCGCAGGCCCGGCGGCGTGCGTGCGCGCCGGGCGGCCAGCCAATGCACCAGGCCGCTCGCGATGAGCACGCAGCCCGAAAGTCCCAGCCCGAAGTACAGCCAGCGCAGCAGCGGATGCTCGAACTGGATGAAATGCAGGCCCGAGATGAAGCGCTGCACGCCCATGGCCGGCGCGGCCTCGAAGCGGTGCAGCGGATGGCCGGTGGCGGCGTCGAAGAAAAGCTGGTCCAGGTTCATCGGCACCTCGCGCGCATAGGAGCGGCGCAGCTCCACCGTGGCGTGCCGGTCGCCCGGGTTCCACACGCGCAGGAAGTACGGCTCCGCCCCCGCGCCCCAGGTGCGGCGTGCCGCGTCGGCCATGGCGTCCAGCGATGCCATGGGGGCTGTCGCCGGCCCTGCGCGCGGGCGCTGGTAGCGGCCATAGCCGTCGGCCTGCACGGCGGCGCGGGCCTGGGGGCCATCGCCGTAGACGCCCACGTGCGCCTGCGGAAAGTACAGCGACCAGAAGATCACCAGCCCCGACACCGTGATCGCCACGTGGAAGGGCAGGCCCATCACGCCGGTGACGTTGTGCAGGTCCAGGCTGCTGCGCGGCAACCGGCTGCGCGGCCGGAAGGTGAAGAAGTCCGCCAGCAGGCGGCGGTGGATCACCACGCCCCCCACGAGCAGCACCAGCATGCCCATGCCGGCCAGGCCCACCAGCCACTTGCCCAGGTCCTTCCAGTCCCAATGCAGGCCATAGTGGAACGGGAAGATGAAGCCGCTGGCACCCCAGGTCTCCGATGCGGGCAACACCGCCAGTGTGGCCGCATCGAGGTAGCGCTGGCCACGCGCGCCGTCCGGGCCCTGCCAGGACAGGCGCAGCACGGGCGTGCGTGGCGTGGCCCAGTCGATGCGCCATTGGCGTGCGCCGGCCGGCACCAGCGCCTGGACGACGGGCTGCAGCGCGTCCAGCCGCGGCGGGTGGGGCGGTGCCGGCAAGCGGGTGGCGGGCATCATCCAGCGGTCCAGTTCCCGGTCGAACACGCTGAGCGTGCCCATCCAGAAGACGGCCAGCAGCAGCACTCCCAGCACGATGCCGCACCAGGTGTGCACACCTGCCATGCGCGTGCGCCAGCGGGCAGTGGGGACCGGTGCCGCGTTCATGCGGGCATGCCCGGCTGCAGCCACCAGCCTGCCGCAGCGCAGCCCGCGGCGGCCAGGCCCAGCACGCCGGCCAGGTGCAGCAGCCGGGGGCATGCCAGCGCCCAGAGCAACACGCCCAGGTAGGCCGGAAAGCCCAGCATGGCGGCCGCCACGACGGCATCGGACGGCGCCAGGCCGCCGCGGGCCAGCGCGCTGGCGGTGGCCGTTACCGCCAACTGCACCACGCCATAGCCGCCGGCCACGGCCACCACTGTGCGTGCCGCGGTGCACGCCACCGTCGCTGCGCTGTAAGCCATCAGAAGTCCACCGAATAGCCCAGCGTCAGCGTGCGGCCCCGGCCCGCGAAGTAACGCATCGGCTCCACCAGCGCGCTTTGCGAGTAGTAGGTGATGTAGTCGCGGTTGAACAGGTTGGCCACGGCCAGCCGCACCCGGCCCTTGGGCAGCTGGTACTGCAGGCTGGCGTCCACCAGCGTGTAGCCGCCGAAGTTCATGGCCGGGTTGTCGAAGGTGCGGCTGAAGGCGCGCTGCACCTGCACGAAGGACGAGAGCTGTTCATTCCACTGCGCCGTCCAGCTGGCCACCAGCCGGTCGGGCGCGATGTTCAGGCCGTCGAGCCGCGCGTCCAGGCGGCCATCGCCGTTGCTGTCGTAGCGGCCCTTGGTGCGCGAATAGGCCAGCCTGGCCTTGTGGGCGCGGTCGACCTGCCAGCCCAGGCTGGCCTCCAGCCCGTCGATGCGGTTCTTCTCTCGTGCGAGCATGAAGGCCTCGTTCACCCGCAGCACCCGCGTGCCGTAGTCGGAGGACGACCGGAACCAGCTGGCCTCGGCCTCCCAGTCACCGCGTTTCACGCGCGTGCCCAGCTCCACGCTCTTCGTGACGATGGGGCTCAGGCTCTTCATGTCGTCCACGTTCTGGCCCGGCGTGTTGATGGACCGCAGCACGCGGCCCACGTCCGGCATGCCGAAGCCTTCGGAATAGCTGGCATAGACATTCCAGTCCCGGGCCGGCTCGAAGACGATGCCGGCGTTGTAGAGCGTCTCGTCGAAGTCGAGCGTGCCGCCCTGCACCGCCACGCGGTTGTAGGCCGCCAGCGTGCGGTAGCTGTCGATCTTCAGGTCCGCGGATTCCCTGCGCACGCCGCCGTGCAGCGTGACCTTGTCGAGCAGCTTGTATTCACCCTGCAGGAAGAGCGACAGGTTGCGGTATTCCGATTCGGGCACGTAGGTCCGGCCGGTACCGAACAGGTCCTGCTTGCCCTTGTCCACCAGCGTGTCGAAGCCGCCGGTGAGCTTGAGCCGGTCGTTCAGCAGATCGGCCTTCGTCAGTGTGACCTTGGTGCCCAGCTTGGACGATTTGGCCCGCGACTGGTCCACCAGCGTGCCGCGCGGCGCGATCAGCGGGTCCTGGAAGGTGGCCGAGCGGTCACCGCCGAACAGCGCCTCGAACTCCTGGCTGAACGCCAGGGCCGACAGTTCCATGCCCGCCAGGTTGTAGTGGTCGTAGGTGATGGCCGAGGTCTGGACCTCGTTGAAGGGCGGCGCGCCCGCTGGCGTGCCTTCCATGGAGGTGGTCGGAATGCCGCGCGTGCGGTCGCCCGCCACGCCGATGTAGTGGGCCTGCGACTTGATGCGGTAGCGGTTGACGGACATTTGCAGCCGTTGGTCGTCGTCCAGCCAGTAACCCAGCTTGCCCAGCACGTCGTAGCTGCGCGCGTCCATCAGGTCGCCCTGGGTGTTGTCCGCGCCGATGCCGCGGCCCTGCGCGTCGCGCCACAGGCCCTGGTCCTCGGCGGCGATGGAGAACAGGTAGTCCAGCTTGTCCTGCCGGCCGTTGGCGCTGTAGGCCATCCTGGTGGACAGGCTGTCGCTGCCGCCGTGCCCGGCGGGCATGGTGGCCTGCACGTCCACGCGCTGGTTGAGCGCGCCGTTCTCGGGTCGCTTGGTGATGAGGTTGATGGTGCCGCCCGTGGCGCCCAGGCCATTGATGGCGTTGGCGCCCTGGACCACCTCCACCCGGTCGATCATCGCGAAGTCGATGGTATGCGCCTCGCGCCCGGTGGGCCGGATGGGATTGGACTGCGGCACGCCGTCCACCAGGATCAGCGGCGTGCGGCCCCGCAGCGTCTCGCCGCTGCCGTTCATCTTGCCGCGGCTGGGCGTGTACGACGGGATCAGGTTGCTCAGCACATCCGACGAATTGGTGGACAGCGCCAGTTGCTGCTCGATCTGCGCGCGGGTGATGACTTGCACCGTCTGCGGCGCCTTCTCGGCCTCCATGTTGGAGCGTGAGGCCGACACGGTCACCGTTTCCAGCGTGTCGCGTCCCGCCGGCGTGCGGGCTGCCGGGGCGTCCTGCGCTGCGTCGCCGCCGGGGGCGGTCGCATCGGCGGCCACGGCCTCCGCCGGGGCCGGCCGGGCGCCCGTGCGGCCCTGCTCACCGGCCGCGGGTGCCGCAGGTGCAGAGGCCGGCAGCGCAGGCGCGAGCCCATAGCCGGCGCCGGTCTTGCGTATGGTGTAGCCACTGCCCTTGAGCAGTTGCGCAAAGCCTTCTTCCACGCCGTAGCGGCCCTGCAGGCCGGCGGTGGTGGCTCCGGCCACCCGGCTGGCATCCACCGCCAGCGACACGCCCGCCTCTTGCGCGAAGCGGTTGAGCGCCGGGCCCAGGGCGCCGGGCGGGATATCGTAAGCCTGCACCACGGCAGCGGCGCCGGACTGGGCCTGCACCGCAGGGGACAGCGCTGCCAGTGCCATGGACAGCGACAGTGCCAGGGGCGGGAGGCCGCCGCGCGGGCCGGAACGCATGGAGTCGCGCATGTTGGGAGATCCTTTTGGTCATTGGGTTCATAGCCCTTGACGGGCCAGAACGCCAAACCGGAACCTCTTCACGCAAAAAAATGCGCTGCTCAGGGTGGTGCTGCTGCCAGGCTTACCCATACCCAGCGTGAAGCGAGCGACCGTACCCGCAACTGCGGGAAGGTCTGCTGCAGCAATTGCAACGCCTGCCCGGTGTCATCGAGCGGCAGCACGCCCGTCATGCGCACCGTTGACAGTGCAGCCCGGTCGAAGTGCAGGCTGCCCGTGTGGTGGCGGGCCAGTTCGTCCAGTACCTCGGACAGCGGCCGGTCATCCACCACCAGTTGATGGCGGCGCCAGCCCTGTTCCACGCCTTGCGGGTCCAGCCGCTCGACGCGGCCCACGCCGGCAGTGCCCAGGGTCACGCGCTGGCCCGCGCTGACTTCCACGGCCTCCCGGCTGCCGGACTGCCACTGGTGCGGCGTCTGGACCGCCACGCGCGATTCGAGCATTTCCACCCGTACGCCGGCCGCGTCGTAGGTCACGGTGAAACGGGTGCCCAGCGCACGCACCCGGCCCAGGGGCGTCTGCACGTAGAAGGGCCGCGACGCGTCGTGTGCCACCTCCACCAGAACGCTGCCGCGCAGCAGTTCCACCACGCGCTGATGCGCATCGAGGTGCCAGCGCACCGCGCCGGCACCGCTCAGCGTGAGTTGCGAGCCATCCTCGAGCACCTGGTGGCGCCACTGTCCTTCGGTGCTGCGCAGGTCGGCCAGCTCCTGTGCCCAGGGGCTGGCGGGGTGGTCGCGCACCAGCCACCACGCAGGCATGGCCAGCACTGCGGCCAGCGCCAGCGCACTGCCCCACCGTGCGGCGCGCTGGCGACGGCGCAGCTGCAATGCCGCCCGCATCGCCGCGTGCGCGGCCTGGCCGCCCCCGGGGGCCTGCCCGCGTACCGCCTGCACCTGGTCGATGAAGGCTTCCATGCGCGCTGCCGCCTGCGCGTGTCGCCGATCCTGCGCCTTCCAGGCCGCAAAGCCGGCCTGGGCCCGGGCGCGTTCTTCCGCGTCGTCGCTGCCCAGGCGCACGATCCAGTCGGCGGCCTGTTGCGCAACGTCAGTACCCTCGTGCGGCAAGGTGCTCACCCGTCCACCGCCTGGTGGCAGCACACCAGCGCCTGGACCAGGTATTTCTGCACCATGCGGGTGGAGACACCCAGCGCGGCCGCCACCTCCGCGTGCGGCAGCCCTTCCAGGTAATGCAGCAGAAAGGCCTGCTGTGCCTTGGCCGACAGGTCCTGCAACGCGGCCTCGATGCGTACCAGGCTCTGTACCGTCTCCACCACCTGCTCGGTCGAAGGCCCGCCATCGGTGGCCGCCACCACGGCCAGTGCGTCCAGGTAGGCCTGCTCGATCACGCGGCGCCGCGCGTCGTCGATCAGCAGGCGCCTGGCGGTGGTGACCAGGTAGGCGCGGGGCTCGCGCAGCGTCGGCAGCACCGTGGGCGTGCCCAGGATGCGCAGAAACGTGTCATGGGCCACATCGGCCGCCTGGTGTCCGCAGCCGAGCTTGCGGCGCAGCCACGCCAGCAACCATCCATGATGTTCGCAATACAGCGCACTGACGTGCTGCTGCAGCGCCGTTTCCACGGCTGCCATACCCCGACCCTTCATAACCTCGGCAGGGTGCCGAGTAAGTGAGAACGGTTCTCAGTCTAACTGAGTCGAGGTCAGAGCCGGAACACTCCGTCGTCGTAGGCGGCGTTGTATTCGGCCGCGTCGTGCAGGGTCTTCTCGGCCATTTCCGCCGCGGCGGCCTGCAGCTTGGCCTGCCACTTGCCGCGGCGCGCGTAGTCGATCAGCTCGTCCGCGATGGCCGAGCCCTGGCGGCCGGCGCTGCGCAGCTGGCCCCAGGCGACCAGCCGGCCCATGGTGGCGACGACGCCGCGGATGTCGGCGAGCTTCTGGCTGGCACCGGCGATCGTCACGCGGTCCTCCAGGGGCTGCAGGCCGCGCAGCACGTAGGGCCGTCCGTCCATCTCCACCGGCTGCAGGAACGCCATCGAGACGGCCTGCACGCGCCGCTGCACGGCCACCACCCGTTCGGCCTGCGTGCCCCAGCGGGGCTGCTTCGTCTTCAGGTGCGGTACCAGCGATGAGGGCAGGGCCTGCTTGAGGTCCAGCAGGTAGTTGCCGTCGGGCGAGCCCTTGCCTTCCACGAGGATGGCGTAGCGGTCCACGCCCAGGCTGCCGGTGCCGGCGATGCGGCGGGCCACGTCGAGCACGCGGAAGAAGTGCGGATGGTCCGCATCGTGCTGTTGCGCCTTGGCGAAGTCTTCCATGAAGCCCAGCACCTCGGCGCGCTGGGCGTCCGAGGCGGGCAGTGCCTTGCGGCCGTCGGTGCGCAGCTTGCGCTTGCGGCCTTTGGTGACCGTGCGGCTGTCGAGGAAGGCCGCGCGCTGGCGGTCCCGCAGCCCGTCCAGCAGGGTGCGCACCAGCCCCTGCGCGGTCTGCGGCTCCACCCAGTAGGCCTTGCCGTCGCCCAGGGCATGCACATAGGCGGACAGGAAGGCCGTGCAGAGCTCCTCCACCGCGAGCGGTTCGAGTTGCAGGCTGCCGGCGCCCACCCGCAGGCTGGCCAGCAGCCGCACCAGGTCCCAGGTGGCGGGGGCGAGCGCGGCCTCGTCGAAGTCGTTCAGGTCGAAATACGCGATCCGGTGCTGCCCCTTGTAGCTGCCGAAGTTCTCCAGGTGCAGGTCGCCGCAGCACCAGACGGGCGGCGCCGACTTGAAGATGCCTCCCCGCGGCAGGCGGGCGTAGAACAGGTGGCAGGTGCCGCGCAGGAAGACGAAGGGGTCGCTGCGCATGCGCTCGTACTTGAGCGCCAGCCGCTCGGGGTCGCGGCCCGCGTTGTAGTGGAGGATTTCCTGTACGGCGTCCATGGAATAACTCGGCAGTGGGAGGCTCCATTGTGCGCCTGTGGCATCAGGCCGCCTGCGCCCACTCCTGCGCCGGCACGCCTTCGCCGAAGTACAGCGCCCGGATGTCGGCGCGCCCGCGCAGGTCCGCGGCGCTGCCGCACAGGGCGCTGCGGCCGGTCTCGAGCACGGTGGCGCGGTGGGCGTGGCGCAGCGCCACGGTGGAGTTCTGCTCGGCGATGAGCAGCGTCAGGCCCTCCTCGCGGTTGAGGCGCGCCAGTTCGCGGAAGATGTCCTCCACGGTGCGGGGCGCGAGCCCCATGCTGGGTTCGTCCAGCACCAGCAGGCGGGGCCGGGCCATCAGCGCGCGGCCGATGGCGGCCATCTGCTGCTCGCCGCCGGAGGCGAGCCCGGCGGGCGTGCGGCGCAGGACCCGCAGGCGTGGAAAGGCGGCATAGACGCGTTCCAGGTCCTGCGCGAGCCGCGAGCGCGGCGCGCCGCCGCCCAGGCCGCCGGCGACGAGGTTTTCCTCGATCGTGAGCGACGGGAAGCAGTGCCGGCCCTCCAGCACGGGCACGAGGCCGCTGCGCACCAGCATATCCGGCGTGGCGCGCAGCACGTCGGCGCCCGCGAAGGCGATGCTTCCGCGCGCGACCTGGCCGCGCAGAGCCGGCAGCAGTTGGGAGACGGCACGCAGCACCGTGGATTTGCCGGCGCCGTTGGCGCCCAGCAGTGCGTGGATCTCACCGGCCCGCACGTCCAGGCTCACGCCCTGCAGCGCGGCGATGGCGCCCCGGTAGTGCACATGCACGTTCTGCAGGCGCAGCAGCGGTGCGCCGTCGTCCTGGGGTGCCATGGCGTTCAGCTCCAGGCGTGGAAGGGCGGCTTCACGCCGTTCAGGTGGTAGTTGCCCACGATGGCGTACTTCCACCGCACCGGGTCGTGCAGCGTGTGGGTGCGCGCATTGCGCCAGTGGCGGTCCAGGTGGTATTGGCCCAGCGTGGAGCGCGTGCCGGCGAGCTCGAAGAGCTTGTTGGCGGCCTGCAGGGCGATCTCGGTGGAGAGCACCTTGGCCTCGGCCACCGCGATCTGCGCGGCGGCCACGGTGTCCGCATCGGGCGTGGCCAGCGCGCGGTCGATGGCGCGGCCCGCGCGCTCCAGCAGCGCCTCGCTCGCGTGCAGGCGGATCTGCAGGTCGCCCACCGCGTGGATGGTGTAGGGGTCTTCGGCGGCGGTGTCGCGCTGGCTGTCCACCCAGGGGCGGGTCTTGGTGCGCACGAAGTCCTGGGTGTCCTCGATCGCGTTGCGGGCGATGCCCACGTCCACCGCGGCCTGGATGATCTGGAAGATCGCGCCGTCCGCGGAAGGCCGGTCGTAGCCCTTCCAGGCCGGCACGAGGTGGGTGCGGGGCACGCGCACGCGGTCGATGAGCACGGTGCCGCTCAGCGTGGTGCGCTGCCCGAAGCTGCTCCAGTCGTCGATGACCGACAGGCCGGGGGCGTCGCGCCCGGCGATGGCATACCAGGCGCGGCCCTGCGGATCGTTGGCCACGATGGGCACGTAGTGCGCCAGCAGCGCGCCGCTGGAGTAGAACTTGCGCCCGCTCACCACCACGTGGTCACCGTCTTCGACGAAGCGGGTTTCGAAGTCCGCGGCGCGGCGCGAGCCCGATTCGGAGAATGCGTTGCCGAAGCGCGCGCCTGCGAGGATCTCGCCGAACAGCAGGCGCTGCTGCGCCTCGTCCGACACGGTGCGGATGGCGGCCACGATGCCCAGGTGGTTCTGGGTGATCTGGCCGATGGACGGGTCGGCCGCGGAGATGATCGCGATGACCTCCGCCAGCGTGGCATAGGACACCTCCGCGCCGCCATGGGCACGGGGCACGTTGATGGCCCAGAGCCCGCTCTGGGAATAGGCATCGATCTCCTCCACCGGCCAGAGCCGGTCGCGGTCGCGCAGCGCGGCGCCTTCGCGGAAGCGCTCGGCCAGGCCGTGGGCGATGGCGATGGCCTCGGCGTCGTCGCGGATCACGTGGGCCGGGGCCTTGGGGCGCGGCAGCCCCGGCACGGGCTGGCCGGGCTGCAGGGCTGCCTGCAGGGCGTGCGGGCGGACGGGCTGTTCGGTGGCGGGGCTCTGGAGCACGGCGGACATGGTGGTTCCTCCTGGTGGCGTGGGTTGGACGGGGGTGAAATCAGTCGTCGATGCTGCGGCGCAGCGGGATCTTCCGGTCGCGGGCATAGGCTTCGGACGATGCTTCGATCAGCGGCCGCAGCAGCTTCCAGTCCGGCGCGATCCAGTCGGAGACCACCTTCCACTGCTTGCCGTCCCATTGCTGGAAGGCCACGCGGCCATCGCCTTCGTGGTTGTCCCAGGTCACGTGGATGGAATGGAAGAGGCCCTTGGCGCCGAGGGCCGCGGCGCGCGCTTCGTCGATGCGCAGGTTCTCGAAGCCCCAGCGCACTTCGTCGCCGGTGAGGGTGCGCCGGCCGAATTTCGCCTGGGCGATGCGCACGGCCTCGACGTTGAGGATGCCGTTGAGCACCCCGAGGTTGTGATAGACGCTGCCGATGCGGCGCTGGTCCTCGAGGTTGCCCTTGCCGGTGGCGTACACGGTCTTGCGGATCTCCTGCAGCACGGGGTACTGGTCGCCCGCCGCCACCGTGGTGATGGCGGTGTAGCCCTTGGCGGCGTCGCCCGCGGGCAGCACGTCTTCCTCGGAGTTGGACCAGACGTTGCCGATGATGCGCGTGGCGGGGAAGCCCGTCTTCTGCGCCGTGCGGAGCGCCACGGGGTTCATCACGCCCCAGCCGCGCAGCACCACGTAGTCGGGCTTGGCGCGGCGGATGGCCAGCCACTGCGACTGCTGCTCGTTGCCGGGGTGCGGCACCTCGATCTGCTGCAGGGTGAAGCCGTACTGCTTCGCCAGCAGTTCGTAGATGGGGATCGTCTCCTTGCCGTAGGGCGAGCCGTGGTAGAGCACCACGATCTTCCTGCCCTTGAGCTTTTCCGCGCCGCCTTCCTTGCCGGCGATGTAGTTCACGATGCCCGAGGTCTCGCTGTAGGGGTTGAGCAGCAGCGGGAAGGCGTACTTGAACACGCGGCCGTCGGTGGTGTCGGTGCGGCCATGGTTGATGGTGATGAGCGGCACCTTGTCGGCGGTGACGCGGTCCAGCATGGCGTAGGCGATGCCCACCGAGAGCGGGTTCCAGGCGGCGATGCCGGGGCGGGTCTTGAAGCGCTCGTACACCTCCACACCGCGCTCCACCTCGTACTGCGTCTCTCCTTCGGCCCAGGTCAGCTTCACGCCGCCCACGCCGCCGTCGCGCAGGTTCACCAGGTTCAGGTAGTCGATGAATCCGCCGAAGAAGCCCGTGCCCCCGGCGGCGTACGGGCCGACGCGGTAGCTCTGCAGCGGGAAGAACTGCTCGTCGGCCCGGGCGGGCTGCACGGCAAGGGTGGCGGTGGCGGCCAGCGCGAGGACAGCGGCGCGCAGGTGCGGAAGAAGGCGCATGGAAGACAACTCCTGGAGGACGGTGGTGAAACGATGGAAAGGGGGGCGGTCAGTGCGGGGAATGCGGGAAGAGCGCGGCGATGCGGCGCGTGCAGGCCTGCCGCAGGCGGGTGCAGAGTGCCGCCAGGCCTTCGGGCTCGGCGATGAGGAAGCCGATGATCAGCACGCCCAGTACGATGCGCTGGACCATCTCCAGCACGCCGGAATCGAGCACCCCGCCGAGCGCCCAGCCGCCCAGGCGCGAGAGCAGCAGGGGCAAGGCGACCATGAGCGCTGCGCCGAGGAAGGCGCCGCGGAGGGTGCCGAGCCCGCCCAGGATGACGATGAAGAGGATCTGGAAGGAGCGGTCGAGGTTGAAGCCTGCGGGCTCCACGGTGCGCAGGTACACGAAGGCCCAGAGCACCCCGGCCACGCCGACGATGAAGGACGAGACGGCGAAGGCCAGCAGCTTGGTGCGCAGCACCGGGATGCCGATCACGCGGGCGGCCAGTTCGTTGTCGCGCACGGCGATGAAGTGCTGGCCGGTGCGCGTGGACACCAGCCGCCATGCGGCCGCCGTGAGCAGCGCCACCACGGTGAGCGCGAACAGGTAGCGCGCGGCGGGTGTATCGAAGACCCAGGGCCCCACGCGCAGCTCGGGCGCGTCCACCACGCCGGAGCGGCTATCGAGAGTGAACCAGCCGAAGCGGGTGAGTGCCCACTGCACGAAGAACTGCGCTGCCAGGGTGGCGACGGCGAGGTAGAAGCCCCGCAGCCGCAGGCTGGGCAGGCCGAAGACGAGCCCCACCGCCGTGGCGCACAGGCCGCCCAGCAGCATGCCGGCGGGCAGCGGCAGCCCGGGCACCCGCAACTGCAGGTTCAGCGCAGCGAACGCCCCCACCGCCATGAAGGCCGCCGTGCCCAGCGAGAGCTGGCCTGCATAGCCGGTGAGCAGGTTCAGGCCCACCCCGGCGAGCGACAGCACCAGGAAGGGCAGCAGGATGGCATCGAACCAGTACGGCGTGGCCAGTGCGGGCACGAACCCGTAGGCCAGCACCAGCAGCGCGGCGGCGGGCAGCCAGCGCGGCGCCGTGCGGCTGGCGGGGGCCGACCGTGCGTCCGCCAGGGAGGCTGCGGCCGCAGCCTGATGGGCTGCAGCGGCGGGAGGCAGGATGGCGCTCATGGTCATGCCCTTTCCACGAGGCGCTGGCCGAACAGCCCCTGTGGGCGCACCAGCAGGAAGACGAGTGCGACGGCATAGGCGAACCAGCCCTCGATGCCGCTGCCGACGATCGGGCCCAGGTACACCTCGGCCAGCTTCTCGAACGCGCCCACCAGCAGCCCGCCCACGATGGCGCCTGCCACCGAATCGAAGCCGCCCAGCACCAGCACGGGCAGGGCCTTGAGCACCACGAGCGACAGCGAGAACTGCACTCCCAGGCGCGCGCCCCACAGCAGCCCGGCGGCCAGCGCGATCACGCCGGCCGCGGCCCACACGGCGGACCACACCCGGGGCAGGCGCAGGCCCACGGCGAGCGCGGCGAAGGTGTCGTCCGCCACGGCGCGGAAGGCGAGGCCCGTGCGGGTGAAGCGGAAGAAGGCCGACAGCAGGACCACCAGGGTGCCCGCGCACGCGGCCGCCACGAGGTCGAAGCGCGAGACCAGCATGCCGGCGACGTCGAGCGGCGTGTCTTCGATGCCCAGGTCCAGCGCGTGGACCTGCGTGCCCCACGCGAGCTGTGCCACGCCCTCGATCACGTAGGACAGGCCCAGCGTCGCCACGAACAGCGCCATCGGGGAGCGGCCGGCCAGCGGCCGCAGCACGGTGCGCTCGATGGCCAGCCCGAGCAGCACCATCAGCACGAGGGTGGCCGCGAGCGCCAGGGCGAAGGGCACGCCGCGCTCCAGGAGGCTCACGAAGGTCAGCGCCGCCAGCAGCAGCTGCGCGCCCTGCGCGAAGTTGAGCACGCCCGAGGTCTTGTAGATGAGCACGAAGCCGATGGCCACGAGCGCGTACATCACGCCCGAGAGCAGGCCGCCCACGAGCACTTCGGCGAAGAAGGTGAAATCCGCATCCATCACGCGCCCTCCGCTTCGGCGCCGGCGTGCTCCACGCCCAGGTAGGCATCGATCACGGCGGGGTCGCTCCGCACCTCGGCGGGCGTGCCGTCGGCGATCTTGCGGCCGTGGTCCAGCACCGCCACCCGGTCGGAGAGGCCCAGCACCACGCCGATGTCGTGCTCGATGAGCAGGATGGCGGTGCCGAACCGGTCGCGCGCCGCACGCACCAGTGCGGCCATGTCGCGCTTTTCCGAAAGCGTCATGCCCGCCATGGGTTCGTCCAGCAGCAGCAGGCGCGGCGCGGCGGCCAGCGCGCGGGCCAGCTCGACGCGCTTCTGCAGCCCGTAGGGCAGGGTGGAGGCGGGCCGGTCGCGCACGGCCTGCAGCCCCAGAAAATCGATCACCGCATCCGCCTGCGCGGCCGTGTCGCGGCGGGCCGCGCGGGCCGCGCGGGCACGGGGCGCATTCGCCCACTGTTCGAGCCAGCTGCCCTGCGGTCCGGCGCAGCCCAGCGCCACGTTGTCGCGCACCGAGAGGCCCCGGAACAGCGCGAGGTTCTGGAAGGTGCGCGCCACCCCCAGCCGCGCCAGGCGCTGCGTGGGCACGTGCGCGAACTCCTCCGCGCCCAGCCGCACGCGGCCGCTGTCCGGGCGGTACAGGCCGCACACCACGTTGACCAGCGAGCTCTTTCCGGCCCCGTTGGGGCCGATGACGGCGCGGATCTCGGCGGGGGCGATGTCGAGGTCGATGTCCGACAGCGCCTGCACGCCGCCGAAGGATAGGGCGACGTGCCGCAGCTGCAGCACGGTAGCCGGGGTGGGCGGGGGCATGGCCATGGCGGTGGGGCGATGTGCTGGGGGGCGGGAATGTGCCGTGGCGTCAGGCTTCCGCGGCCTCCAGGGCGGGCTGCGTCCGCGGCTGCGCGGCGGCCTGGCGCGCCTCCAGCTCGCGTACCAGCGGCAGCACCTTGCGGCCGAAGTACTCCACCTCTTCGATGAAGTGCAGGAAGCCGGTCAGCACCAGGTCCACGCCGATGGCCTTGAGCGCGACGATGCGCTCGGCGACCTGCTGCGGCGTGCCGATCAGGTTGGTGCGGAAACCGTCGTTGTATTGCACGAGGTCCTCGAAGGTGGAGGTCGCCCAGTTGCCTTCTCCTTCCGGCGAGGAGCGGCCGGCCTGTTTCGCGGCGTCGCCGAAGGCCTGCACCGCTTCCACGTGCGCGTGGCGGATGATGTCCTGCAGGACGGCCTGCGCCTCCTCCTCGGTATCGCGGGCGATCACGAAGGCGTTCACGCCGATGCGCACCGTGTGGCCGTTGGCCCGGGCCTTGGCCTGGATGTCGTCGATCTGGGCCTTGAGGCCCTCGGGCGTGTTGCCGTTGGTGAAGTACCAGTCGGACACGCTGGCCGCGTTGTCGCGCGCGGCGCGCGAGCTGCCGCCCTGGAAGATCTCCGGATGGGGCTTCTGCAGCGGCTTGGGGCTGAGCGTGTAGTCGTTGAAGCGGTAGAAGTCGCCCCTGAAGGTGAAGTGGTCCTGCGTCCAGATGCCCTTGAGCGCCTGGATGAATTCCTTGGAACGGCGGTAGCGCTCGTCATGCTCCAGCCAGGGCTCGCCGATGGCGTGGAACTCGCCCTTGAACCACCCGCTCACCACGTTGATGCCGATGCGGCCGCCCGAGATGTGGTCGATGGTGGCGATCTGCTTGGCCACCACGGCCGGGTTCCACGGGCCCGGCAGGATGGCGGCCAGCACCTTCAGCCGCGTGGTGGCGTGCAGCAGGGCCTGGCTGAACGAGACGGACTCGTGCTGGTGCTCCGCCCCGTAGCCCGCCGTGAAGCGGATCTGGCTCAGGGCGTATTCGAAGCCGGCTTTCTCCGCTGCCACCGCCAGCCGCTGGTTGTATTCCAGGCTCCAGTCGGTGCGCTGCTCGATGGTGCTCACGACCAGGCCGCCGCTGACGTTCGGCACCCAGTAGGCGAATTTGACGGGTTCGTTGCGGGATGTGCTCATGGTGAAGGCTCCTTGGATGGGATGGAGGACAGGCGTGCGAACACGGTTGCTCAGGCCACGGCGGCCAGCACGGGGCGCGCGGGCGCAGCGGCCTCGCGGCCCGCGCGCAGCAGCGGCAGGGCACGCTCAACGGCCAGGGCGGCGCGGGCCAGCAGGGCCGGGTCGGTGATGCGGTAGTCGGTGAAATCCTTGTCGGTGCCGTACACGCCCAGGGGCAGGGTGCGGGCCTGGAAGAAGCTGAAGAGCGGGCGCAGCTGGTGGTCGATCACCAGCGCGTGGCGCTCGCTGCCACCCGTGGCGGCCAGCAGCACGGGCACGTCCACCAGGGCCTCGTGGTGCACGAAATCGAAGAAATGCTTGAACAGGCCCGAGTACGTGGCCCGGTACACCGGGCTGCCCACCACGAGCACGTCCGCCTGTTCGACGGCGGCGATGTCGGCCTCCACCTCCGGCGGCAGCTGGTTGCGGTAGAGGGCGCCCGCCAGGCGCGGGCCGACCGTGCCGAGTTCGATGGTGCGCACGCGGATGGGAACGGCGTCACCGATCCTTTCGACGAGGTGCTCGACGAGCGCGAGGGTGCGCGACGGGCGCTGGAGACTGCCGGAGACGGCGACGAGATTCAGGGTGCGGGCCATGGTGATCCATTCGTTGCGGTGAAGGGGGCGGCACCGCGGCGCGGTGTCCGTCCTGCCTTCAGCAGCTTGCGTGCCAGAGATTTTTCCCTTTGAAATCAATGGCTTGCACATTCGCTGTCACGCAACGGGTGTGTGCTGCACAGCACGCTGCTGTCGCGTTGCTGCAGGATCAGCAGACCACCGGGAAACGTGCATGCATATGCGTTTCCCGCAGCAGCGGATCAGGAATAGAAGGACGGCTCGGGCCGCTGCCCGTGCAGCGCCCACCGGCCCAGTTCGCGGCGCTTGTAGTCCTCCGGATCGTGCAGGGTGTGCACCCGCAGGTTGCGCCAGAAGCGGTCCAGGCGCAGTGCGGCCGTGGTGGCGCGCGGGCCGGTCACCTCGAAGAGCCGGTGCGCCACGTCGAGCGCGGCGCGGCCCGCGGCCACCTTGGCGGCCGCCACGGCCACGGCCACGTCGCCGCGCGCCCCGGGCGATAGCGCGAGCCCTTCGGACCATGCCGCGTCGAACAGCGCCGCCGCACGGTCCGCCAGCAGGCGCGCCCCTTCGAGGGCCAGCCAGAAGTCGCCGTAATGGCCCAGCAGGTACGGGTCTTCGCCCGCCTGGTCCACGCCGGAGGCATGCCATGGGCGCGCATGCTGCAGCGTGAAGCCGCGTGCTTCGGCCAGTGCGCCTTCGCCCAGCCCCAGGTACACGTGCGCCAGCACCAGCTGCGCCAGCAGCGGGCGCAGCGCCGCGAACGGGGAGGACAGGGGGCCCGGATCGGTGAGCAGCTCATGCGCCTGCACGCGCACCTGATCGAAGACCACGCTGCCGCTGTCCGTCTGGCGCTGGCCGATGTTGTCCCAGTCGCCCTGCACCTGGATCCCTTCCCGGGTGGTCGGCACCACGGCGATCAGCAGCCGGCCCGTGGGGTCGAATGCGGAGGCGAGCAGCCTGTCGGAATCGCCCGCGCCCGAGCAGAAACTCTTGCGGCCGTGGAACGACCACGAGCCGTCCGGCTGCTGCGTGGCCGCTGTGCCCCGGTCCAGCGGGTTGAGCGCGTTGCCCCAGAACCATTGCCGCGCCACGGTGGCCTCGAGCCAGGGCTGCCACTGCGCCGGCCGGCCGAAGAGCTGCGCCGTGGCCAGCAGCAGGTGGTGGAAGCCGAACACGTGGGCGACCGCGCTGTCCACGCGCGCGAAGTGTCGCACCACGCCCAGCACCTCGCTCCAGGAGGCCCCCAGCCCGCCCAGGGATGCGGGAACGGGCAGGGCCAGCAGGCCGCTTTCGCGCAGCAGGCGGCGCTCGTGCAGGGGCACGCCGCCGGCCTGGTCGCGCGCGATGGCCGTGGCGGCAAGGGATTCGACCATCCGGTCGCGGGCACCGTGCCAGTCCCGGTGCGCTTCGGCGGCGAAGTGTTTCATGGTCGCACTCCTTGCGCACTGGAGGCGGAGAGGTGCGGCGACCGGATTCGCACGGTGCCGCGGTGCCAGGTGCAGTACGGAGGAGGGCCGCCGGGCGCGGCAGAAGATGTTTTGTGCATGGAGGAGTGGGTGCGTGGTGGAGAGGAGCAGCCGGTGTCGCAGGGTCTGTGCCATGGGCCGCCATGGGAAACGGCGTGGGGGCCTGCTGCGGGATCAGCAACCGCGGCGCCGGGCTGCTGCGGCAGTGTCTGCCAGGGCGCAGTTGCTGCTGCAGCCGCAAAACGTCTATCGATGCTTGGAATCCTTATTTGCCGCGGGGCATGCGGATTCCCAGAATTGCTGTTCAGGCAGCAGTTCCGTCCTTCCGCCCGCGCCGCAGCCTTTCCCGTGCGGCGGCGGTACCCTTATCGAGGAGAGAGCCCGACATGAGCCTTGCGACGATGCCAGCGCACGATCCCGCCGCCGACGGCGGGGACGCGGCCATCGCCCCCCCGGCGCCCGAGGCGGTCGCGCGGCGGCTGGCGGAGCAGTTCGCCCGGACGGCGGCTGAGCGCGACGAGCGCGGCGGCACCCCCAAGGCGGAACGGGACGCGCTGCGCGACAGCGGCCTGCTGGCGATGAGCATTCCGGCCGCGCAGGGCGGCGGCGGGGCCGGCTGGCGCGAGACGCTGGAGGTGATCCGCATCCTGGCGCGCGCCGATTCCTCGCTGGCCCATCTGCTGGGCTTTCACCATCTGATGCTGGCCACCGCGCGCCTCTTTTCCCAGCCGCGCCAGTGGGAGCCCTGGTTCACGCAGACGGCGCGCCTGCGGTGGTTCTGGGGCAATGCCCTGAACCCGCTGGACGACCGCACGCAGCGCACGCGCCAGGGCGGCTGGAGCGAGTTCTCGGGCCGCAAGAGCTTCTGCTCGGGTGCGCTCGATTCCGAGATGCTCATCGCTTCCGCGCGCGATGCGGAGTCCGGCGAACTGATCGTGGCGGCGCTGCCCACGGGGCGCACGGGCATCTCCGTGGCGCCGGACTGGAACAGCATCGGCCAGCGCCAGACGGACAGCGGCAGCGTCACCTTCGAGCGCGTGCGGGTGGAGCCGCACGAGATCCTGGCCGACCCGGGGCCGCTGGCGACGCCCTTCGCATGCCTGCGGCCCCTGCTGGCGCAGCTCGTGCTCGCCAGCATCTACCTGGGCATCGCCGAGGGCGCCTTCCAGGACGCGCGCCACTACACGGTCCATGAGGCGCGGCCCTGGCGCAGCTCGGGCGTGGCGCGGGCGATGGACGATCCCTACGTGCTGGGCCACTACGGCGATTTCTGGGTCGGCCTGGAGAGCGTGCGCGTGCTGCTGGACCGCGCCGCCGGCCGCTTCGACGACGCCTGGGGGCGGGGGGCGGAACTCACGGCCGCCGAGCGCGGCGACGTGGCCGTGGCCGTGGCGACCGCCAAGGTGGCCGCCACGCGCACCGGCCTGGACCTCTGCACCCGCATGTTCGACGTGGCCGGCGCACGCGCCACGCACGGCGGGCTGCGCCTGGACCGCCACTGGCGCAATCTGCGCACCCACACGCTGCACGACCCGCTGGCCTACAAGCTGCGCGAACTCGGGGAGTGGGCCCTGCAGCAGCGCCATCCCGATCCCAGTTTCTACTCCTGAACGCCATGTCCTCCCTGCACTTCCATACCGCCTTTCCCGAAGACGGCGACGCACCGGCCCGGCACCGGGAGGCTGCGCCGCTGCTCACGCTGCCCGGTGCCCGGGCCATGCCCACGTCGATCCGCGCCACCGCGCAGGTGTTCGAGGACCCGCGCTCCCTGGCGTTGCTCGAGCGCATCCGCCTCGTCGCGCCCAGCGAGGCCAACGTGCTCATCCTGGGCGAGACGGGCACGGGCAAGGAGCTGATCGCGCGCCACGTGCATGCGCTGAGCGCGCGGCGCGAAGGGCCGTTCGTGGCCGTGAACTGCGGTGCGCTGTCCGAGACACTGGTGGAGAGCGAACTGTTCGGCCACGAGAAGGGGGCCTTCACCGGCGCCTTCACCGCCAAGGCCGGATGGTTCGAGGCCGCCAACGGCGGCACGCTGTTCCTCGACGAGGTGGGCGACCTGCCGCTGTCCATCCAGGTCAAGCTGCTGCGGGTGCTGCAGGAGCGCGAGGTGGTGCGCCTGGGCGCGCGCAGGAGCCTGCCGGTGGACGTGCGCGTGGTGGCCGCCACCAACGTGCGCCTGCAGGACGCAGTGGCCGCGGGGAATTTCCGCGAGGACCTGTTCTACCGGCTGCACGTGGTGAGCCTGGCGCTGCCCACGCTGCGCGAGCGGCCGGGCGACATCCTGCCGCTGGCGCGCCACTTCATCGACGAATACCGGCACCGCCTGGGCTACGGCCCGGTGCGGCTCGACGCGGGCGCGGAGCGCAAGCTCCTGGCCCACGACTGGCCCGGCAACATCCGCGAGCTGGAGAACGTGATCCACCACGGCCTGCTGATATGCCGCCGCGGCGTGCTCCTGGCGGAGGACCTGCAGCTGTCGTCGCTGGGCCTGCAGCGCCGCACCGCGGGCGAAGCGCAGTCGGAAGCGACGCCGCTGCAGGCGCTGGAAACGGCGCTGTCGGGCCTGTTCCAGCAGCAGGGAGACCAGCTGTACGAGCGCATCGAGGAAACCGTGGTGCGCGCCGCCTTCGAGTTCTGCCACCGCAACCAGGTGCAGGCCGCGCGCCTGCTGGGCATCAGCCGCAACATCCTGCGTGCGCGGCTCATCAAGAATGGCGACATCGCGGCGGTGAGATGACACCCCCCTGAGCGGCTGCGCCGCTCCGTGCTGCCGCCAAAGGCGGCTGCCCTTCGTGCACGTCCAAGCCTGCGCAGGCAGGCTCGGAGCCGCGGCACTCAGCCCCCGCTCTCGCCGCGTAGCGCTCAGCGGTGCGTGAAGGCCGCCGGGCGCTTCTCCAGGAAGGCGGCCATGCCCTCCTTCTGGTCCTGCGTGGCGAACAGCGCGTGGAACAGGCGGCGTTCGTACATGAGGCCGTCGGAGAGCGAGCCTTCGAAAGCGCGGTTGACGGTTTCCTTGGCTGCCATGACGGCCACCTGCGAGAAGCCGGCGATCACCAGGGCGGCGCCCAGGGCTTCGTCCATGAGCTTGTCGTAGGGCACGACACGGCTCACCAGGCCGGCGCGCTCGGCCTCCTGGGCATCCATCATGCGGGCGGTGAGGGCCATGTCCATGGCCTTGGACTTGCCCACGGCGCGCGGCAGGCGCTGGGTGCCGCCCGCGCCCGGAATCACGCCGAGCTTGATCTCGGGCTGCCCGAACTTCGCGTTGTCGGCCGCGATGATGAAGTCGCACATCATCGCCAGCTCGCAGCCGCCGCCCAGCGCGAAGCCGCTCACGGCCGCGATCACGGGCTTGCGGATGGAGCGGATGCGCTCCCAGTTGCGCGTGATGTAGTCGCCCTTGTAGGCGTCGGCGAAGCCGTACTTCGCCATGGCCCCGATGTCCGCGCCCGCCGCGAAGGCCTTCTCGCTGCCGGTGAGGATGATGCAGCCGATGCGCTCGTCGGCATCGAAGGCGGCCAGTGCGTCGCCCAGCTCGTCCATGAGCTGGTCGTTGAGCGCGTTGAGCTGCTTGGGGCGGTTCAGCGTGATGACGCCGACCTTGTCCGCCTCGGTGCGGACCTCGATGACTTCGTAGGCCAAGGGGTATCTCCTGGATGTCGTTGTGGTGCGGATGACTATACCCAAGGGCCGTCTTTCGCCCCCGTCCCGCACGCTACCCGGCGGCCATGCCCGTGTCCGGCTGGCCGTCCAGCCAGCGCCGTGCCAGGGGCGCGTCCGCCAGCGACAGTGCGACGGTATCGTCCGGCGCGCCGCCCTCGCGCTCCAGCGCCAGCGGCAGCCGCAGCACGCGGCGGTCGCGGGACACCAGGGCCGTGACGCGCTTCTCGCGGCCGGCATACAGCGCGACGTCGTCCAGCCGCTGCATGCGCCAGGTCTCTCCATGCACCTCCACGGCCAGCCATTCGTCGCCCGCGGAGAAGCCGGCTTCCTCGGCCAGGCCGCCGCGCAGCACCACCTTCACCTGCAGGCCCTGGCCCTCGGACACCCGCAGGCCCAGCCGCTGCGCGGGCTGTGCCGCTTCCGCGCGCAGGGCCACGCCGTGCGCGGCCAGCATCTCGGCCAGGGGCAGGTCGCCGGTGCCGTGCACCCACTCGGCGATCTCGCGCGCGAAGGAGCGGCCCGAGAGGGCTTCGAGCACCGCCAGCAGGTCGTCTTCCGACATGGGGCCGGCGTCGCAGCGGTCCCAGAGCGCGCGCATCACGTCGTCGAGCGTGGTGCGGCCCTCGCGGCGCAGCGCCAGGTCCAGGCACAGGCCGACGAGCGCGCCCTTGGTGTAGTAGCTCACCGTGGCGTTCGGCGTGTTCTCGTCCTGGCGGTAGTACTTCACCCAGGCGTCGAAGCTGGCATCGGCCACGCTCTGCA
This sequence comes from Paracidovorax oryzae ATCC 19882, assembly GCF_000687165.1. Classification (GTDB taxonomy): domain Bacteria; phylum Pseudomonadota; class Gammaproteobacteria; order Burkholderiales; family Burkholderiaceae_C; genus Paracidovorax; species Paracidovorax oryzae. The sequence goes on from NZ_JMKU01000002.1 coordinate 275,999, forward strand.
CCCGGCGCCCCGGCGTCTGCAGCACCTGGTTGATGTTCTTGGCGAGCAGGCGCAGGTAGGTGGCGTCGTCGATCAGCCCGGCGCGGCGCAGCAGCAGGTCGTCGTAGTAGCTGGTGAAACCCTCGAAGAACCACAGCAGGCGGGTGTAGTTCTCCTGGGTGTAGTCGTAGCGCGCCAGTTCGGCCGGGCGCAGGCGCTTGACGTTCCAGGTGTGGAAATGCTCGTGGCTGATGAGCCCGAGCAGCGTGGTGTAGCCCTCGGGCGTCCTGGCCTCGCCCAGGCGGGGCAGGTCGCGGCGGCTGCAGGCCAGGGCCGTCGAGTTGCGGTGCTCCAGCCCGCCGTAGCTGTCGTCCATCACGTTGAGCATGAACAGGTACTGCGTGTAGGGCGGCTTGCCGGCCCCGTGCCAGAAACGGATGCCCGTCTCGCAGATGCGGCGCGTGTCGGCCACCAGGCGCTCGCCGTCGAACGAGGGCGCCGCGCCGGCCACGACCAGGCGGTGCGGCACGCCGCAGGCAGTGAAGCGGGCGCTCCAGAAGGGGCCCATCTCCACCGGGCAGTCCACCAGCTCGTCGTACGAGGCCGCGCGGTAGGTGCCGAAGCCCGCGCGCGTGGTCTTCTCCGCCGCGAGGCCCGTGGCCACCGACCAGTGCGACACCTCCGGCGTGGCGACGATCTCCAGGTCGTGGCGGGCATCCTCCTGGCCATGCACGCGCAGGCACAGGCTCGTGCCGTTGAAGAAGCCGCGCGATGAGTCCAGCCACGCCGTGCGCACCGAGCTGTCGTAGGCCCCGACCTCGTAGGTCAGCACCAGCGGCGCACCCTCGCGGCAGGCGGCCTGCCAGAGGCTCTTGCTGCGCTGCGCGAGCGCCACTTCCTGCCCGTCCTGGCGGGCGCGCAGGTTCTGCAGGTTCTTCGCGAACTCGCGCACCAGGTAGCTGCCGGGGATCCACACGGGCAGCGACAGCTCCTGCTGCGCGGCGGGGCTCTCCACCGTGAGGGTGACGTGGTAGATGCGCGCGTGCAGCTGCGCGGCTTCCACGCGGTAGTGGACGGCGGGGGCGTGGGATCGGTGGGCGGCCATGCGGGATCCGTGGAGGGGCGGGGAGAGTTCAGTTCGTGGCGGGGGCCGGACCGGCGCCCGATCCTGCATCCGCGAGGCGCTTTTCCACCTCGCGCGCGTCGATCGCGCCCGGCACGCGGGAGCCGTCGGTGAAGATCAGCGTGGGCGTGCCGGTGATCTTGTGCTTCTTGCCGAATGCCAGGTTGCGCTGCACGGCGGCGGTGTCGCAGCTCGCGGCCGGCGTGGTCTTGTCGCGCACCATGTGGTCCTGCCATGCGGCCGCGCGGTCCTTGGAGCACCAGATGTTGCGCGACTTCTCGGCCGAATCGGGGCTCAGGATGGGATAGAGGAAGAGATAGACCGTCACGTTGTCCACGTTCTGCAGGTCCTTCTCGAAGCGCTTGCAGTAGCCGCAGTTCGGATCCTCGAACACCGCGAGCTTGCGCTGGCCGTTGCCGCGCACGATGGTGAATGCATCCTGGAGCGGCAGGGAGGCGAAATCCACCGCCGTGAGCTTGTTGATGCGGTCCTCGGTGAGGTTGCGGCGCGCCTTGGTGTCGATCAGTTCGCCCTGGATGAGGTAGTTGCCCTTGGCGTCCGTGTAGAACACATCGGTGCCGATGCGCACCTCGTACAGGCCCTGCATGGGCGTGGCGCGCACCTCGTCGATGTTCTGCAGCTGCGGGATGCGGCTGCCCAGGGTCTTGCGGATCGCCGATTCCTGGGCGTGGGCGCCGAAGCCGATGGTGAGCGCGGCGGCGCCGGCGAGCAGGGCGGGGATCAGTTTCATGGTGCTCCTTCGTGATGCGTGAATCTCTGGGCATGGGCGACACGGCGGCCTCCCCATCCCGTCATTGGGGGGCGGGCCGTCAGCCCAGGCCCATGGCCTGGCGCGTCACCCAATCCTTCAGGGGGCCGCTGCGCTCGAATCCGCGCATGCCCCAGTTGCGCAGCCAGGGCACGGGCCCCTCGTGGCGCGAAAAGAGCTGCTGCAGGCTGTCCATGGCCCAGCCCATCGGCAGCAGCGCGGCCTTGCGCTCGCGCTCGTAGCGGCGCAGCAGGCGCTGGTCCGCCACGCCGCGCCAGTAATCGCGCTCGCGCAGCACGCGGGCCAGGGCCTGGGCATCGGCCAGGCCCAGGTTCAGCCCCTGGCCGGCCAGCGGATGCACGGTGTGCGCGGCATCGCCCGCCAGCGCCCAGCTGCGGGCCGGCGCCTTCCCGGACGCGGGGGCGCTGCCCGCGGCCGCCGGCATCGGGCCGCACCAGCGGTCGGCCCGGGCCTGCTGCAGCGGCCATGCGGCCCGGGGGGCGTCCAGCGCGAGGGTGCCCAGCGTGTCCAGGCTGGCGGAGCGGATGCGTTGTTCGAAATCGGAGGGTTCCATGGCCAGGAGGCGCTGCGCCTCGTCCTGCCTTACGGACCACACCACGGCCACGGAGTTCCCTTCCGGCCCCCCCAGGGGCAGGAAGGCCAGGATGCCGTCGGGCAGGAACCACTGGCGCGCCACCTGGCCGTGGGGCCGCTCGCAGCGCAGCCGCGTGGCCACCGCATGCTGGCCGTACGGCACCTCGGCGTAGTGCACGCCGAATTCCTCGCGCGTGCGGCTCGCGCGGCCTTCGCAGACCACGGTGAGCGCGGCCTGCACGGGTGCATCGACCACCTCCACCTGCGGCTGGAAGCGCACGGCGTCGGCCAGCCGGGATTCCAGCGCGGGCACGTCGACGATCCAGGCCAGCGCCTCGGTGGCGGGATGGCGCCCGGCGTCGAAGGTGACCTCGCCGCCCATGTCGCCGTGCACGTCCATGCGCAGCACTGGCGTGGCGTGTTCCGCACCGGGCCAGCTGCGCACGGACTCCAGCAGCGCGCGCGAGGCAGTGTTGAGCGCGTAGGCCCGCACGTCGGTGCCCTCGGCCGCAGGGGCCGGCCCCGGGACCAGGGCAACGCGCAGGCGCTCACGCGCGAGAAGCAGGGACAGCGCGCGGCCTACCACGCCAGCGCCGCGAATACAGACATCGAAGGTTTGCGCCATGCGGCCATTGTAGGAGCCGGCCCGTGCTCTGCCGTGCGAAGGCACAATCGCCGCTTCCCCTTTCCCCACCGCGCTGACCGGAGACCTCCGCGTGACCTTCCGCACCGACCGCGACCTGGGCGGCACCCTCTCCCGCCTGTTCATCCATCCTGTCAAGTCCTGCGCGGCCATCGCAGTGCCCGAGGCCCTGCTCACGCCCACCGGGCTGGAATGGGACCGGACCTGGATGGTGGTCGATCCGGCGGGCGAGTTCCTCACCCAGCGCACCGTGCCGCGCATGGCCCTGGTGCGGCCGCAGCTGGACGCGCATGCGCTGTCGCTGCACGCGCCCGGCATGCCGGTGCTGCGCGTGGCCCTGCAGGCCGGCGGGCCGGTGGCGCAGGTGCGCGTCTGGGACGACGCCGTGCCCGCGCGGGACGCGGGCGACGAAGCCGCACGGTGGTTCTCGGAATGTCTGGGCCGGCCCTGCCGCCTGGTGCGCTTCGATCCGGCCCACCGCCGGCTCTCCAGCCTGCGCTGGACGGACGGCGTGGAAGCGCCTAACCAGTTCGCCGATGCCTACCCCGTGCTGCTGGCCAGCGAGGCTTCGCTGCGGGAGCTCAACGTGCGGCTGCAGACGGCGGGCGCGCCGGCCGCCGCGATGGAGCGGTTCCGGCCCAACATCGTCATCGACGGCGTGGAGGCGCACGACGAGGACCGCATCGACGGCCTGCACATCGACGCGGAGGGCGGTGCCGCCTGCCTGCGGCCGGTCAAGCCCTGCACGCGCTGCCCGATCCCCGACATCGACCCGGCCACGGCCGAGAGCACCCCGGACGTGGGCGATGCCCTGCGCGCCTACCGGCAGGACCGCCGCGTGAACGGCGCCATCACCTTCGGCATGAACGCCATCGTGCTCGAAGGGGCCGGCCGTGTGCTGCGCGTGGGCCAGCGCATCGCGGCCGACTGGCGCTTCGACTGACCCTCCGGGCCGGGCGGGCCGGCAGGGACATGGCCGCCCGGTAAAATCGCCGGTTTTCCCCCGAACCCTGAAAGCCCCGCCATGAGCCTGAAATGCGGCATCGTGGGCCTGCCCAACGTCGGCAAGTCCACCCTCTTCAACGCCCTGACCAAGGCCGGCATCGCGGCCGAGAACTACCCTTTCTGCACCATCGAGCCCAATACCGGCGTGGTGGAAGTGCCCGATCCCCGCCTGCAGCAGCTGGCCGGCATCATCACCCCCGAGCGCATCGTGCCGGCCATCGTCGAGTTCGTGGACATCGCCGGGCTGGTGGCGGGTGCCTCCAAGGGCGAAGGCCTGGGCAACCAGTTCCTGGCCCACATCCGCGAGACCGACGCCATCGTCAACGTGGTGCGCTGCTTCGAAGACCCGAACGTGATCCACGTGGCCGGCCGCGTGGACCCGATCGCCGACATCGAGGTCATCCAGACCGAGCTGTGCCTGGCCGACCTCGCCACGGTGGAGAAGGCCCTCAACCGCTACAGCAAGGCCGCCAAGAGCGGCAACGACAAGGAAGCCGCCAAGCTGGTCTCGCTGCTCACGCCCATACAGGCCGCGCTCGACCAGGGCAAGCCCGCGCGCACGGTGCCCGTCAGCAAGGAGGACGCGCCCCTGCTCAAGCAGTTCTGCCTCATCACCGCCAAGCCGGCGATGTTCGTGGGCAACGTGGCCGAGGACGGCTTTGAGAACAACCCGCTGCTCGACCGCCTGAAGGAATACGCCGCCGCCCAGAACGCGCCCGTCGTGGCCATCTGCGCCAAGATCGAATCCGAGATGAGCGAGATGAGCGACGAGGACCGCGACATGTTCCTGGCCGAGATGGGCCAGGACGAGCCCGGCCTGAACCGCCTCATCCGCGCCGGCTTCAAGCTGCTGGGCCTGCAGACCTACTTCACCGCCGGCGTGAAGGAAGTGCGCGCCTGGACCGTGCCCGTGGGCGCCACCGCGCCCCAGGCCGCCGGCGTGATCCATGGCGACTTCGAGCGCGGCTTCATCCGCGCCCAGACCATCGCCTTCGACGACTTCATTGCCTTCAAGGGCGAGCAGGGCGCGAAGGACGCGGGCAAGATGCGGGCGGAAGGCAAGGAATACGTCGTCAAGGATGGGGACGTGATGAACTTCCTGTTCAACGTTTAGCGCAATCCTCGGAGCAGCAATGCCACAGACCGTTTTCATTCAGCGTGTAGTTCTGCGGAACTACAAGAGCATTGGCAACTGTGATGTGCGCTTGCAGCCTCTGACGTACTTGGTTGGCCAGAACGGCGCGGGGAAAAGCAATTTCCTTGATGCGCTGCACTTCGTGCGCGATGCGCTGGCTGGCTCCCTGGACAATGCCATCAACGAGCGTGGCGGTTTGAACGAAGTTCGGCGCCGTTCCAGCGGGCATCCCACGCATTTTGGTATCCGGCTCGAGTTTGTCCTGCCCGATGGCCGCAGTGGATGGTACGCATTCAAGATCGGGGCGATGGCCAGCGGCGGTTACGAAGTTCAGAACGAAGAATGTGTCGTTTTAGGAATTGGCAAAGGGCCGTTCTTTCGGATCGAGAGGGGACGTTTGCGCGATAGCAGTGAACCCGCTTTCCCTGCTGTGACGGCAGACCGTCTTGCACTTGTGGCTGCATCCGGATTCACGGCATTCCGCTCTGTGTTCGATGCGCTCACCTGCATGGGGTTCTATAACTTGAATCCCAAGATCATGCGGGAATTGCAGAAGCCCCAGGACGGGCGCTTGCTCAAGCCGTTAGGAGAAAACATCGCCAGCGTCATTGGCCATTTGGACCGGGTAGCACCAGATCAAGCGAACATGATTCGCGAGTACCTGCAGTCGGTCGTACCCATGGTGCATGGCATGGAGCGCACCTCCGTCGGACCCATGGAAACCCTGGAGTTCCGCCAGGATATGGCTGGGTCCAAGCAGCCCAGGAAATTTCTTGCACAGAATATGTCCGATGGCACCTTGCGTGCATTGGGCGTTCTCACCGCTCTGTTGCAAAGCAATTCCGACTATTCGCCGACGCTCATTGGCATTGAGGAGCCTGAAACGGCATTGCATCCCGCTGCCAGCGCTGCGTTGCGCGAAGTCCTTGTGCATGCCGCACAAACTACCCAGGTGCTAGTCACCAGCCATAGTCCCGATCTGCTCGATCATCGCGGGATTGATGCAAATACGATCCTGGCCGTGATCTCCGAAGGGGGGGAGACAAAAATTGCTCCAGTGGATGAAGCGGCTCGAAGTATGTTGAAGGAGCATCTCTTTTCTCCTGGCGAATTGCTTCGCATCAATCAACTGGCGCCTGATCGCGAAATCATCGAACGTCAAGAAACACAGCAGGTTGATTTGTTTGGTGAGGCGCGGGCATGATCCCTATCGCCTCCATCGTCGAAGGCGACAGTGAGGTCAACGCCCTGCCCATACTGCTGCGGAGGCTGGCCGGTGAGTTGTCGCCTTCGGTCGCAGTGCAGCCTTTGCCGCCGATCCGCGTGCGGAGAGACCGGTTCATCCAGCGCGAGGAGGAGTTCCGCAAGCAATTGCTCCTGGCGGCTGCGAAGAGTGGAACGCAGGGCTGGATACTGGTCATCCTGGATGCCGATGACGATTGCCCTGCACATTTGGGGCCGCAATTGCTTGCCCGGGCGCAGCAGTGCGTGCCGCATTGTCGGGTCTCCGTCGTTTTGGCCAACCGGGAATTTGAAGCGTGGTTTCTGGCTGCAGCGCGTTCGTTGCAGGGCGCCCGTGGTTTTTCGATCGCAGCCGATGAACCGATAGATGCGGAAACACCGCGAGATGCAAAAGGATGGATGAGGCGGCACATGCAAAGCGGTGTCTATCGCGAAATGCTGGATCAGCCAGCGTTCACTGCACGTATCGATCTACAGCAAGCCAAGGACAACAGCCGGTCTTTCCGCAAGCTGTGCAAGGAATGGCAAATCCACATACAGATGCGCCAGTAAACAACATTGCGGATGGGTTTTTGAAAAGTCCCGTCACCCCATGCCCCTCCCCCTGACCGCGCGCCTGCGCCGCGCGGCGCTCGCCCTCCGGCCCGCGCCCATGCGGGTGGACGGCCGTGAGCGCCTGCGGATGGTCCTGGGCGCGCTGCTCGGCGTGTTGCTGGCCGGCCTGCTCAGCCGCTGGGTGGGCGGCCACTGGGGCATTTCGCCCTGGCTGGTCGCGCCGATCGGCGCGAGCGCGGTGCTGGTGTTCGGCGTGCCGGCGAGCCCGCTGGCGCAGCCCTGGCCGGTGGTGGGCGGCAACACCCTGTCCGCCCTGGTGGGCGTGGCCTGCGCGGCGCTGGTGCCGGACCCGGCCGTGGCGGGGGCGCTGGCCGTGGCGCTGGCGATCGCGCTCATGGTGCCGCTGCGCTGCCTGCATCCGCCCGGCGGGGCGGCGGCGCTGTTCGTGGTGATGGCACACGGCGCATCGCCGCAGTTCGCATTCTTTCCCGTGATGACCAATTCCCTGCTGCTGGTGGCGGCGGGCATGGCGTGGCATGCGGCCACCGGCAAGCGCTACCCGCACGCGCAGCAGGCGCGTCCTGCCTCCGCGGGTGCCACGGAGGCGCGCGCCGCGGGGCGCTTCACCCCCGAGGACCTCGATGCCGCGCTGGCCCACTACAACCAGGTGCTGGACGTCAGCCGCGACGACCTGGAGGCGCTGCTCCACCACGCCGAGGCCGAGGCCTGGCGCCGCAATTTCGGGCAGCTGCGCTGCGGCGACATCATGTCGCGCGAGCCGGTCACGGCCGCGTTCGGCACGGGGCTGCAGGAGGCCTGGGCGCTGATGCGCCGCCGCCGCATCAAGGCGCTGCCGGTGGTGGACCGCGCGCGCCGCATCGTGGGCATCGTCACCACGGCCGACTTCATGCGCCAGATCGACCTCGACGTGCACCACGGCATCGGCGAGCAGTTGCGCGCGCTGGTGCGCCGCGTGGGCGCGGTGCATTCCACCAAGCCGGAGGTGGTGGGCCAGATCATGACCCGGCAGGTGCGCGTGGTGAGCGAACAGCGCCCCGCGCTGGAACTGGTGCCGCTGTTCACGGAAGACGGCCACCACCACATCCCCGTGATCGACGAGGAGCGTCGGCTGGTCGGCATCATCACCCAGTCAGACTTGGTGCGCGCGCTGCACCGGGCCGTGCGCTAGCATCGACGCATGCAGACCGGCATCCTCTACGCCACGCTCGCCTATGTGGCGTGGGGCATCTTTCCCGTGTACTTCCACCAGGTGGCCTCGGTGCCGGCGCTGGAGGTGGTGCTGCACCGCACGCTCTGGTCGATGGTGCTGCTGGCCGTGTTGCTCGCGGTGCGGCGGCAGCTCGCCTGGGTGGCCGCGCTGCGCCGCCAACCCCGGGTGGTGGCGGCTTTCCTGCTCTCGGCGCTGCTGCTGTCGGCCAACTGGCTGATCTATGTCTGGGCGGTGCACAACCAGCACGTGGTGGATGCGAGCCTGGGCTACTTCATCCTGCCGCTGGTGAACGTGGCCATGGGCTACGCCTTCCTGCACGAGCGCCCGCGCCCCGGGCAGTGGGTGGCGCTGGCCGTGGCCGCGGCCGGCGTGCTGTGGCTCACCGTGCAGGCCGGCCGCCTGCCCTGGATCGCGCTGGTGCTGGCCCTCACCTTCGGCTTCTACGGCCTGCTGCGCAAGACGGCGGTGCTGGGCGCCATGGAGGGCCTGGCCCTGGAGACGGCCCTGCTCGCGCCGCTGGCCGTGGGCGGGCTCGCCTGGCTGGGCTGGACGGGGCAGGCCGCCTGGTTGCATGCCGACGCGGCCACGCTGGGCTGGCTCGTCGCTGCCGGGCCGATCACCGCCATCCCGCTGCTGCTGTTCGCGGCAGGGGCGCGCCGCATTCCGCTGGCGACGATGGGCGTGCTGCAATACATCTCGCCCAGCCTGCAGTTCGCGCTGGGCGTGTGGCTGTTCGGCGAGGAGGTGCAGCCGGCCCGGCTGGCGGGCTTCGTGCTGATCTGGGCGGCGCTGGTGCTCTACACCCTGGAAGGCACCTTGCTGCGCCGGCGGGCGCCGGCGTCCTGACTCCTGCCTGTCGCGCTGGCCGGGCCTCAGTGCACCATGACCTTGGGCCAGAGATACAGCAGGCCGCCGGTCATGGCCAGGTAGCGCATGAACTTGCCCACGGCCATGTAGGCCACGCAGGGCCAGAACGGCAGTTTCAGCCAGCCCGCCACGGCGCAGAGCGGGTCGCCCACCACGGGCAGCCAGCTCAGCAGGCAGGCCTTGGGGCCGAAGCGCTTCAGCCAGGCGAGGGCGCGCACGTTGGTGTGTTCGCCGCGGGCCTTGTCCACCGCCTTGTGCGCGCCCAGGCCCATCCACCAGCTGACGGCGCCGCCCAGGGTGTTGCCCGCGGTCGCCACGAGGATGGTGGGCCAGAACAGCTGCGGGTTGAGCTGGATGAGGCCGAACACCGCCGGCTCCGAGCCCAGGGGCAGCAGCGTCGCGGAGATGAACGACACCACGAAGACCGTGCTGAGACCGTACTGGGGCAGCGCCAGCAGGTCCATGAGGTGTTGCATCCAGAGTTCCATAGCTGGCGCAAGTTTAGGGGGCCGTTGCGGGCCGGCAATGTAGCCCGGCACGCCGTCGCTATGTGGCAGGCAGCCGCGTGCAATAGCCTGCGTGCACGCGGGCGGGCAGGCCGTTTGGAAGATTTGATAAGCTGCGCCCCCACATGGAGCGTAACTGCTCTACCTGCACAGCCCGTCACCATGTAACATTCGGTAAGGCGATGTGCGCCGCCGTAACGTCTTTCAAGCAGTTCAAGCACGCCAGGCGGTTTTCTGGCGGCATGGAGAGGGCATCCGTCGCTATGGGTCTTGCCAAATTGTGGGGGTCGCTGCAAACGCGTGGTCCGGAGCGTTTTTCCAACACGGAGGCGTTCTCTCCGAGCGAGGCCTTTTCCGAGTTCGACGAATCCGCGCAGTTCCGCGGATCGGACCTGCAGGCCGCGCGCATCCTCGAGCGCCGGCTGGGCCGGCCCTACCGGCGCATGGTGCCCGTGTTCCTCTGCGGGCTCTACCTGGTGTGCACGCTGGCGTTCTATGCGCTGGGCATGGTGTCCGGGCCCCTGGTGCTGATGGTGGCAGCGCTGATCGCCTGCGGCATCGCGCTGGGCACGGCCTACATGCGCTTCGGCCACCCGGGCGAGGCACCGGAGCCGGGGCGGATGCGCGACCGGCAACTGCGGCTGCCCATCGTGGTGGCGTCCGCCGCCACCCTGCTGCTCGTCTTCTACCTGGAACCCGTCACGCAGATCGCGCTGGCGCCGTTCCTGTTCGTCGCCATGGCGTACGGGCTGCTCACGCTGTCGCGCCGCACGGCCCTGCTGCTGTGCGGCGGCATCCTGGCCGGCTATGCCCTGGTGATGGGGCTGCACTATGCAGAGCGCGCCGACGGCGTGCTGCTGCGCCTGGAAGCCCTCCACTTCGTCGCGCTCGCGCTGGCCCTGCCGGCCTATGTGCTGCTGATGGGCCGCGTGCGGCTGCTGCACCGGCTGCTGCAGAAGACCAGCAGCGAGATGAAGTCCATCGCGGAGAGCGCGCGCCTGGATGCGCTCGGCTGCCTGAACCGGCGCTCGATCCTCGCCGCACTGGAAGAGCAGAAGCAGCTGGCCGACGAGAGCGGCATCCCGCTGTGCCTGGCGGTGGTGGACCTGGACCATTTCAAGCGCATCAACGATGAAATGGGCCACCTGTGCGGCGACGAGGTGCTGCGCACCTTCTCGCAACTGGCCCAGCAGATCGTGCGCGGCGACGATTTCTTCGGCCGCTACGGCGGCGAGGAGTTCCTGCTGATCTTCCCCGCCACGCCCCTGCTGCCCGCGCTCAACACCTGCGAGCGCATCCGCTCGCAGGTGGAGTCGCACGACTGGAAGGAGCCGCTGCGCGGGCGCGTCACGGTCTCGGTCGGCGTCACGCAGTACGTGCTGGGCGAATCCGTGCTGGAGTTCTTCTCGCGCGCCGACACCGCCATGTACCTCGCCAAGCAGGGCGGGCGCAACCAAGTGGTGGTGCAGGAGCCCGTGGGAGCCTTCGCCCCCACCGAGGGCGGCGAGCTGAAGGTGCCGGCGCACGGCTATTTCTGAGCGCGCCGGGCAATGCCCGGGTCCGCGTCCCCTGCTTTTCATTTGCTGAAAATTTAAGCAGGTACAATCCCGCCTCTTTTTTCTTCCGCCTGTTTTTTCAGCACTCCCGCGCGCCATGCAGATCGGCCACATCCCCCTGGCGAACCGCCTCTTCGTCGCCCCCATGGCGGGGGTGACGGACCGGCCGTTCCGCCAGCTCTGCAAGGCCCTGGGCGCGGGCTATGCCGTGAGCGAGATGGTGACCTCGCGCAAGGACCTGTGGAACAGCCTGAAGACCTCGCGCCGGGCCAACCACGAGGGCGAGCCCGGCCCGATCGCCGTGCAGATCGCCGGCACCGACGCGGCCATGATGTCCGAGGCCGCGCTCTACAACATCGACCGCGGCGCCGAGATCATCGACATCAACATGGGCTGCCCCGCCAAGAAGGTCTGCAACAAGTGGGCGGGCTCCGCCCTGATGCAGAACGAGGCGCTGGCCGTGGAGATCGCGCAGGCCGTGGTCGAGGCCTGCGCGCCGCGCAACGTGCCCGTCACGCTCAAGATGCGCACCGGCTGGTGCCAGCAGCACAGGAACGCGGTGCAGCTCGCGCGCGCGTTCGAGGACGTGGGCATCCGGATGCTGACCGTGCACGGCCGCACGCGCGAGCAGGGCTACAAGGGCCATGCCGAGTACGACACCATCGCCGCCGTGAAGGCCGCCGTGCGCGTGCCGGTGGTGGCCAACGGCGACATCGACTCGCCCGAGAAGGCGAAGGCGGTGCTCGCCGCCACGGGCGCCGACGCGATCATGATCGGCCGCGCCGCCCAGGGCCGGCCGTGGATCTTCCGCGAGATCGGCCACTACCTCGCCACGGGCGAGCACCTGGCGCCGCCGCTGGTGGCCGAGGTGCGGCGCCTGCTGCTGGACCACCTGCACGACCACTACGCGCTCTACGGCGAGGCCACGGGCGTGCGCAGCGCGCGCAAGCACATCGCCTGGTACGTGCGCGCGCTGCCCGGCGGCGAGGCGTTCCGCCAGCACATCAACACCATCGACGACTGCGCCGCCCAGTGGGAGGCCGTCGCGCTGTTCTTCGAGGAGCTGGGCCGGCACATGGACCGCCTCCCCGCAGCGCCGCCCGAGGGGGCCGGCACGGATACCGACGATACGCAGGAACCACAAGGACTGCCCGCATGAGCAACAAGAACATCGAAGACTGCGTGCGCGAGAGCCTGCAGGGGTATTTCCGCGACCTCGGGGGCGAGACCCCCGACGGCATGTACGACATGCTCGTGCGCCTGGTCGAGAAACCGCTGCTGGAGGTGGTGATGAACCACGCCGACAACAACCAGTCCCGCGCCGCCGAATGGCTGGGGCTGAACCGCAACACCCTGCGCAAGAAGCTCGTGGAGCACAAGCTGCTCTGACCGACCGAATCCACAACCTCCCCACCACCATGAACGCACTTCTCTCCGTCTCCGACAAGACCGGCATCGTCGAATTCGCCCGGGCGCTGCATGCCCTGGGCATCCGCCTGCTGTCCACCGGCGGCACCGCCAAGCTGCTGGCCGAGCAGGGCCTGCCCGTCACGGAAGTGGCCGAGGTGACGCAGTTCCCCGAGATGCTCGACGGCCGCGTGAAGACGCTGCATCCCAAGGTGCATGGCGGCCTGCTGGCGCGCCGCGACCTGCCGGAGCACATGGCCGCGCTGAAGGAGCACGGCATCGACACCATCGACCTGCTGGTGGTGAACCTCTACCCCTTCGAGGCCACCGTGGCCAAGGCCGGCTGCACGCTGGCGGATGCCATCGAGAACATCGACATCGGCGGCCCGGCCATGGTGCGCAGCGCCGCCAAGAACTGGAAGGACGTGGGCGTGGTCACTTCGGCCGACCAGTACGACGCCGTGCTGGGTGAACTGAAGGCCGCGGGCAAGCTGTCCGACCAGCTGCGCTTCGGGCTGTCGGTGGCCGCGTTCAACCGTATCGCCCAGTACGACGGCGCGATCAGCGATTACCTCTCTTCCGTCAGCTTCGAGGCCGGGAAGCTGTCCGAGGCCTATGTGCCCGAGCGCAACCCCTTCCCGGGCCAGAGCAACGGCCAGTTCGTCAAGGTGCAGGACCTGCGCTACGGCGAGAACAGCCACCAGCAGGCGGCCCTCTACCGCGACCTGTATCCCGCGCCCGGCTCCATCGTCACGGGCGAGCAGCTGCAGGGCAAGGAACTCAGCTACAACAACATCGCCGACGCCGATGCCGCGTGGGAGTGCGTCAAGAGCTTCGATGCTGCCGCCTGCGTGATCGTCAAGCACGCCAACCCCTGCGGCGTGGCCGTGGGCCTGGACGCCGCCGACGCCTACGGCAAGGCCTTCCAGACCGATCCCACCAGCGCCTTCGGCGGCATCATCGCCTTCAACCGCCCGGTGGACGGCGCCGCTGCGCAACTGGTCGTGAAGCAGTTCGTCGAGGTGCTGATGGCGCCCGAGTTCACGCCGGAGGCGCTGGAAATCTTCAAGCCCAAGACCAACGTGCGCCTGTTGAAGATCGCGCTGCCGGTCTCCAAGGGCACCCGCGCCTGGGACCGCGGCCGCAATGCCATGGACGCCAAGCGCATCGGCTCCGGCATGCTGCTGCAGACGGCGGACAACCACGAGCTGTCGCTGATGGACCTCAAGGTGGTCACGAAGAAGCAGCCGACCCTCGAAGAGATGGAAGACCTGCTCTTCGCCTGGAAGGTCGCCAAGTACGTCAAGAGCAATGCCATCGTGTTCTGCAAGGGCGGCATGACGATGGGCGTGGGCGCGGGCCAGATGAGTCGCCTGGATTCGGCACGCATCGCCAGCATCAAGGCCGAGCACGCCAGGCTGTCGCTGCAGGGCACGGTGGTGGCGAGCGACGCCTTCTTCCCGTTCCGCGACGGCCTGGACGTGGTGGTGGATGCGGGCGCGACCTGCGTGATCCAGCCCGGCGGCTCCATGCGCGACCAGGAAGTGATCGACGCGGCCGACGAGCGCGGCGTGGCCATGGTGTTCAGCGGCGTGCGCCACTTCCGCCACTGAGGCGATCTGCGGCGGCGCCCGGCCGCGCAGACCCTCAGACCGTCTGGATCGACTGGCGCACGCTGTGCGTGCCCTGCACGTTGGCAGGGTTGCCCGCCATCACGTTCACCGGCGTGCGGCCGCCGTCCACGTCGGTGTTGGCGATGTGCACGGTGGATTGCCGGGAGTCGAAGCGGAACAGGAAGGATTTCAGGTTCTGCGCGGTGGAGTCGGCGATGTCCACATGCGCGGTGATCGGGTAGCCGCCGCGCGTGACGGCCAGCTGCCCGATCTGGTTCGCATAGATGCCGCGCAGCTTCAGGTCCACGTCGCCGTTGATCTGGATCGCCTTGTCGTGGCTGTTCTGGAACGACGAGTTCGTGATCTCCACGCGGGCCGGGCCCGGAGGAATGCTCTTGGCGGAATAGCCGGCGCGCTGTGCATCCACGGCCCGGTTCTCCGCGCCATCCACGGTGATGAAGTCGTCGTCCGTCTGCAGGCCGTGCACGTTGTCGAGCCTGGCGTCGCCCAGCAGGTGGATGCCGTCGCCGCCCTTGAACTGCAGGTTCTTCACGGACGCGCCCGGCTCCAGGATGAACACCGGCAGGTGCGTCTCTGCCGTGCCGCCGCCGTTGAGCCCGGGCCCGGCGCTGAAGAGCCGGCCCTGGCCGTCGAAGGTCTGGCCGGCCTTCACGACGATGGGCTTGTTCACCTCCACCGTGCCCGTCGGCGCGCCGACCTGCATGTTCGCGGGCGGCTTCGCGGCATGGGCCGTGGTGGCCGGGGTGCCTGCGCCACGCGTTGCGTGCGCCGCGCCAGTGCGGCCGGCATCGGCGTGCGCCACCGCACGTTGCGTGGTGTGCAAGGCCGGCTGTGCCGCCGCGGCAGGATGACCTGCGGCGCTGCCGCCGTTGCGGGACGAAGGACTGGCTCCCCCGCGCATGCGCTTCAGGATACCTTCCAGCAGGGTGGCGAGGGATTGCTGCAGCGCCTGGCTGCCGTGGTGCCGGGCCGCGGAGGCGGCCTGCTCCGATGCCTTGGCATGCCGTGCGGTCAGGGAGGACGAGAGAAAGGCGATGGGGTTCATGGATGCTCGCGAAAGTGCGGGGCCGAAGCGCCGGTTCGCCATGCCCGATGCACGGCGTCGCATCCACTCTGTGCTTCCGAACCGGCACGCCGCTGACGCCATGCGAAGCGGCGGCCGTGCAGCCGAAGCGGCCCCCATGGGCCCCGGCTTCGGCGCGTGTCAGCCTGCGGAGACCAGGCGGAACACCTCGCGCGCCGCGGCGACGGTGTCGTCGATGTCCTGTGCGCTGTGGGCGCTGCTCACGAAGCCCGCCTCATAAAGTGCGGGCGCGATGTACACGCCGCGGTCCAGCAGCCCGTGGAAGAGCGCATTGAACCGCACGCCGTCCGTGGTCATCACCGTTGGATAGTTCCGGGGCAGCTCGGGCAGCAGGAAGAAGCCGAACATGCCGCCTTCGCTGTCCGCGCAGAAGGGCACGCCTTCGGCGCGCGCCGCGTCGGCCAGCCCGCCGGTCAGGGCGCGGGTGCGCTCGGCCAGCGCTTCGTAGAAGCCGGGGCGGGCGATCTCGCGCAGCGTGGCGAGGCCGCAGGCGGTGGCCACCGGGTTGCCCGACAGCGTGCCGGCCTGGTACACCGGCCCGAGCGGAGCCAGCTGTTCCATGATCGCGCGCGGTCCGCCGAAGGCCGCGAGCGGCATGCCGCCGCCGATCACCTTGCCGAGCACGGTGATGTCGGGCCTGAAGCCCGGGATGTCGCGGGCATAGACGCTCTGCGCGCTGCCCAGCGCCACGCGGAAGCCCGTCATCACCTCGTCGAACACCAGCAGCGCGCCGTGCTGCGTGCAGAGTTCGCGGCAGCGCCGCATGAAGGGCACGCTGGCGCGCACGAAGTTCATGTTGCCGGCGATGGGCTCGATCATGAGCCCGGCGATCTCGCTGCCGTGCAGCGCGAAGGCTTCCTCGAGCTGGGCGATGTCGTTGTATTCGAGCACCATCGTGTGCTGCACCACCTCGGCCGGCACGCCGGCGCTGGTGGCGTGGCCGAACGTGGCCAGGCCCGAGCCGGCCTTGACCAGCAGTGCGTCGGCATGGCCGTGGTAGCAGCCGTTGAACTTGATGATCCGGCTGCGGCCCGTGGCGCCGCGCGCGAGGCGGATGGCGCTCATGCCGGCCTCGGTGCCGGAACTGACCAGGCGGATCATCTCCATGGAGGGCACGTGGCGGATGATCTCCTCGGCCAGCTCGACCTCGCGCTCGGTAGGCGCGCCGAAGCTGAAGCCGTCGAGCGCGGCCTTCTGCACCGCTTCGAGCACGGCCGGATGGCCGTGGCCCAGGATCATGGGGCCCCAGGAGCCGATGTAGTCGATGAAGCGCTGGCCGTTGGCGTCCCAGAAGTAGGCGCCCTGGGCGCGCTGCACGAAGCGGGGCGTGCCGCCTACTGCGCGGAAGGCGCGCACGGGCGAGTTGACGCCGCCGGGGATGAGCGCCTTGGCGCGTTCGAAGAGGGGGAGGTTGAGGTCAGTGCTGGGTGTCATGGGGAGGCATCACGAAGCCGTCGGTGGACGTGGGATCGGTCCCGGGCTCGTCGTCGGGATCTTCGTCGTCATCGTCGTCCGGCTGGGCCCAGAACATCCGGTCGGGCAGGATGTGGCCCATGCCCGGCCGGAAGCCGGCGTCCAGGCAGCGGTCGAGGTAGGTGAGCGCTTCGCTGGCCGCTTCGGCGAGGTCGTTGCCGCTGGCCACGAGCGCGGCGAGCGCCGCCGACAGCGTGTCGCCGGCGCCGGTGAAGGTGGCGTCGAACAGCTCGAAGCGCGTCGTGCCGAGCACGGTCTGCGCGGAGGTGAGCACGTTCTCGACGTGCTGTTCGGGCGCGGGAATGCCGGTGACCAGCAGGTAGGGCACCCCGAGTTCGGAGGCAGCCATGGCGAGGTCGCGCGCGGAGGGCTTGCGGTCGCTGGACCAGTCCGGCAGCAGCCAGCGCGAGAGCGTGCTGTAGTTGCCCACCAGCACGGAGGTCTGGGGCAGCAGCAGTTCCTGGAAGGCGTCGAGGTACTGGTCGATGAGGTCGTCGCGCCACCACGACAGGTTGGGCATGTAGGCGATCACCGGCACGTCGTCGTAGTCGGACGCGATGGAGGCGATGGCGCTCAGGTTCTCGGGGCTGCCGACGAAGCCGACCTTGATCGCCTGCACCGTGAGGTCCTCGAGCACGCTGCGGGCCTGCTCGGCCACGGCCTCGTCGTCCAGGGCGTAGTGGTCGAACACCTGCGCGGTGTCGCGCACGTACGCGCCGGTCACGACGGCCACCGCGTGCCCGCCCACGGAGGCGATGGTGGCGATGTCGCCCGTCAGGCCTCCTGCGCCGCTGGGGTCGCTGGCGTTGAAGGCCATCACGCAGATGGGGATCCCGCCGTCGTCGTCGGTGCCGGAGGAGGGAGGGGAGGGGAGCTTGGAGGGGGAATCTGTGGTCATTGCGCCGCACCAGCGTAACGGTTGGCACGGAAGCTGCGTCCCGCGGTGATGTCTAGATACAATCGTTGCATTCTATGTGAAGGCCCCTTAAGCTGTGACGGACCCTAAAACCTGGATGTGCCTGATTTGCGGCTGGATATATGACGAAGCCGCAGGTTCGCCCGAGCACGGAATAGCGCCCCAGACCCGCTGGGAGGATGTGCCCATGAATTGGACATGTCCTGAATGCGGAGCACGCAAGGAAGACTTCGAAATGGTCCAGATCTGAGCGTGCCTCCGGCAAAAAGCGTCGTTTTTTACCATCATCAGCGGTGACGAAATTGACCCAGACCAGTGGCGCAACCTTCAAGGTGCTTGTCGTGGACGACAGCAACACCATCCGCCGGAGTGCCGAGATCTTTCTCAAGCAGGGAGGCCACGAGGTCCTGCTGGCGGATGACGGTTTCGACGCCCTGGCGAAGGTCAATGATTATCAACCCCAGTTGATTTTCTGCGACATCCTGATGCCGAAACTCGACGGCTACCAGACCTGCGCCATCATCAAGCGCAATGCGCGTTTCGCGGACACGCCCGTTGTCATGCTGTCGTCAAAAGACGGTGTATTCGACAAGGCGCGCGGCCGCATGGTGGGCTGCCAGGAATATCTCACCAAACCATTTACCAAAGACCAGCTGCTGAAAGCCGTTCAGCAGTTCGGTAATGCCCAACAAGGAGCGATGTAATGCCCATCCAGAAAGTTCTGGTTGTTGACGACTCGAAGACCGAGCTGATGTTCCTGACCGACCTGCTGCAGAAGAAGGGCATGCAGGTCCGCACCGCCGAGAACGCCGACGAGGCCTTCCGCCGCCTGGCCGAGGAAAAGCCCGACCTCATCCTGATGGACGTGGTCATGCCCGGCCAGAACGGCTTCCAGCTCACACGCGCCATCAGCCGCGATCCCCAGTACGCCGACGTGCCCATCATCATGTGCACGAGCAAGAACCAGGAGACCGACCGGGTGTGGGGCATGCGCCAGGGGGCGCGCGGGTACATCACCAAGCCGGTGGATCCCGCGGAGCTGCAGGCCAAGATCGACGCGCTGAACTGATCCCGGCCGTCCGTCCATGGCCAATCGCGAAGCGCTCCGAGAACTCCAGACCCGGCTGGCGGCCCGATTGCAGGCCGCCCGGGTCGAGGGCTCGTCCGTGTCCTCCTGGCTGGCCGTGGAGTCGGCCGGCCGCCGTTTCCTGCTTCCCCTGGGCCAGTCCGGAGAGATCTTTCCCTGGACGGGCGTGCAGCCCGTCCCCTACACCCAGGGCTGGTTCCTCGGTGTCGCCAACCTGCGCGGATCGCTGATCGGCGTGGTGGACCTGGCCGGCCTGCTCGGGCAGTCCGCCACCCGCACCGAGCAGGCGCTCGGCGAGGCCAGCCTGCTCGTCCTGAACGCCGCGCTGGAGGTGAACGCGGCGCTGCTGGTCGATCGCCTCTCGGGCCTGCGCGGCACCGATGCCTTCGTGGACTCCTCGCCCCCCGGTGCCGACGCACCTCCGTACTTCGGCACCACCTACCTGGATGCCGAGGGGACCCCGTGGCAGGAGCTGAACCTGCAGGCGCTCTCCCAACACCCCGCATTCCTCAGCATCAGCGCTTGAGCGCACCCCCTCTCTGAAGGCCGAACCATCATGTCCGTCGTGAATCCGTTTGCAAAACTCTTCCATCGCAAGCCCGCGGGAGATGCCTCTGCCGGTCAGGACTCGCTCGCGGCCGCCTCCTACCAGTCGGACGGCATGCAGAGCGTGCAGGGGGAGCCTTCGGCCCTTCCGCCGTCGATGGAGAGCGAGGTCGCCGACGAGGACCTGATCTCGCTGCCCCTGCTGGGCCGCGCGACGGCGGCGGAGCACCAGCGCCGGCTGCTGGCGCTGCTGGCCGTGGGCGTGGTGGTGCTGGCACTGATCGCCGGCTGGGTGCTGAAGCAGGCGGACCGTTCCGCCCAGCAGCTCGCCGCCACCGGCCAGGCCCTGATGCAGTCCCAGCGGCTGGCGAAGTCGGTCTCGCAGGCGCTGGTCGGCAGCCCGCAGGCCTTCCCCGACGTGGTGGACAGCTCGGGCGTGCTGGTGCGCAACGTGCGCGCGCTGTCGTCCGGCGACGATGAGCTGCGCGTGCAGGCCCTGGGCGAACCGTTCAAGCCCGACCTGGAAGCGATCACGCCGCTGATGGAGCGCGCGGAGCGCAATGCGGGCGTCGTGATGGGCCAGCAGAAGATCCTCACGCAGGTGGGCGATGCGCTGCGCACCATCAACCGCCAGTCGTCCGACCTGCTGGAGATCGCCGAGACGATCTCCTCGCTCAAGCTGCAGCAGAACGCCCCCTCCACCGACATCTCCGCCGCGGGCCAGCTCGTGATGCTGACCCAGCGCATCGGCAAGTCCGCCAACGAGTTCCAGACCACCGAGGGCGTGAGCCCCGAGGCCGTGTTCCTGCTGGGCAAGGACCTGAACTCCTTCCGCGAGATCGCCCAGGGCATGCTCGACGGCAGCAGCGAGATGCGCCTGTCCGCCACGCGCGATCCGCAGACGCGCGAGCAGCTCGAGAGCCTGATCAAGGTGTACGACCAGACCCGCACCCAGGCCGGCGCCATCCTCGGCAACCTGCAGGGCCTGGTGTCCGCCCGCGAGGCGCAGTCCGCCATCATCGCCGACAGCGAACCGCTGCGCCGCCAGCTGGAAGGCCTGCAGACCAAGCTGTCCGAGCAGACCGGCCTGGGCGCCGGGCAACTGGCCGCCCTCGTGGCCGCCGGCCTGTTCGTGCTGCTGTGCGGCGTGGGCATTTCCCGCGTCCAGCTGATGGACAGCCGTACCCGCCAGGCCGCTGCCGAAATGCAGCAGCGCGACGCCCGCCGCCAGGAGCAGGAGGCCAAGCGCGTCAACGACGCCAACCAGGCCGCCATTCTGCGTCTCATGAACGAACTGCAGTCCGTCGCCGAGGGCGACCTGACGCAGGAAGCCACCGTGACGGAAGACATCACGGGCGCCATCGCCGACTCGGTGAACTACACGGTGGAAGAACTCCGCCAGCTGGTGGGCAGCGTGCAGAACACGGCCACCCGCGTGGCCCAGACGACGGCGCAGGTGGACAGCACGTCCACCGAGCTGCTGGCCGCCTCCACCGAACAGCTGCGCGAGATCCGCGAAACCGGCCGCTCGGTGCTCGACATGGCGACCCGAATCAACGAGGTGTCCGCGCAGGCACAGGAATCGGCCGCGGTGGCGCGCCAGTCCCTGCAGGCCGCGGACTCCGGCCTGCAGGCCGTGCAGAACGCCATCGGCGGCATGAACTCCATCCGCGACCAGATCCAGGACACCTCCAAGCGGATCAAGCGGCTGGGCGAATCGTCGCAGGAGATCGGTGAAATCACCGAGCTGATTTCCGACATTACCGAGCAGACGAACGTGCTGGCCCTGAACGCCGCCATCCAGGCCGCGTCGGCCGGCGAAGCGGGCCGCGGCTTCTCCGTCGTGGCGGAAGAAGTGCAGCGGCTGGCCGAACGCTCCGCCGACGCCACGCGCCAGATCTCGGCGCTGGTGAAGGCCATTCAGACCGACACGCAGGATGCGGTGGCCGCCATGGAGCGCTCCACGCAGGGTGTGGTGGAAGGTGCGCGCCTGTCCGACTCCGCCGGCACGGCCCTGACCGAGATCGACCGCGTGTCGCGGCGCCTCGCCGAGCTGATCGAGCAGATTTCCTCTTCCGCCTCCCGCGAGGCCGAGCTGGCCAACGGCGTGGCCGACAACATCCAGCACATCTTCGCGGTGACCGAACAGACCGGCGAAGGCACGCGCACTACGGCACAGCAGGTGCGTGAGCTGTCGCACATGGCCGAGGAGCTCCGCCAGTCCGTGGCGCGTTTCAAGATCGCCTGACGGGCCGGCCTGCAGCCAGCTAGCATCAACGAAACGGCTCGCGGAGCCGGGGACGAATTCATGTCACCTATTGACGCCGCAAACGCACCGGCCGCGGATTGGAGCCAGGGAGAGCAGGATCTCGGGCCCCTGGCCTGGGTGCTGGATGAGTTGCGCAAGTCGCTCGACGGCGCCGTCAAGGCCATGCGCCGCTTCGTGCGCGATGCCGAGGCCGCGCGCGGATCCGATCTCGCCTCGCTGGACGCCGGGGCCCTGCGCATCGCGCGCCAGCAACTGCACCAGGCCAGCGGCGCGCTGGAGATGGTGGGCATGGGGCCGCCGGCCCTCGTGCTGCGCTCCATGGAAGCGGCCGTGCAGAAATTCGTGCAGCGGCCCGAGCTGTGCAGCCAGGACGCCGCCGCCGTGATCGAGCGCGCGAGCTTCGCGCTGGTCGAATACCTGGAAAGCGTGCTGGCGGGCAAGCAGGTGTCTCCGGTGGCGCTGTTCCCCCAATACCGCGACGCGCAGGCCCTGACCGGTGCCGAGCGCGTGCATCCCGCGGACCTCTGGCCGGTGGAGCGCCGGTTCCGCGAGCCCGACTTCGTCGTCGATGCCGCCCCCCTGGAATACGGTGCCGAGGCGCGCAGCCGGCTGGACGCCGCCGTGCTGCGCATCGTGCGCTCCGGCGACCTCGCCGCCGCGCGCGAGATGCAGGACATCTGCCTGGGCTTCGTGGCCGGGCAGTCCGACCGCCAGGCGCGCGCCTTCTGGAAGATCTGCGCCGGCTTCTTCGAGGCACTGGCACAGGGACGCATCACGCCCGACGTGTATGTCAAGCGCGTGGCCTCGCGCGTGCTCATGCAGTACGCCACGCTGGCCCGCGGCGAGCCCACGGTCGCCGACCGCCTGGTGCAGGACCTGCTCTTCTTCTGCGCGCAGGCACGGCCCGCGTCCGACGATGCCGCCGCGCCGCCGGCCGGCCAGTCCGTGCTGCACGCAGTGCGCCAGGCGTTCAGCCTGGATCGCTTCCGGCCGGTGGACTATTCCACGCCGCGCTTCGGGCTCTACGATCCGGCGCTGCTGGCCCAGGCGCGCAAGCGCATCGCCGCGGCCACCGAGACCTGGTCCGCCCTGGCCGGCGGCGACCGCAACAAGCTCAAGCCGGCGGCCGACCAGTTCAGCCTGGTCTGCGATTCGCTGGCCAAGCTGCAGCCCGGCAGCGAGCCGCTGTCCCGTGCGCTGTCGCGCGCGGTGGACTCCACGGTCCGCTCCGGCGAGCCGCCGCTGCCCGCGCTGGCGATGGAGGTCGCCACGGCCGTGCTGTACCTCCAGGCCTCGTTCGAGGAACTGGAAAACGCCCAGGACCACATGGCCGATCGCGCCAGCCGGCTCGCCGAGCGGCTGGACAGCGTGGCCGCGGGCGGCGAGTCCGCGCCGCTGGAGCCCTGGATGGAGGAGCTCTACCGCCGCGTGAGCGACCACCAGACCATGGGCAGCGTGGTGGACGAACTGCGCGCCACGCTGGGCGAGGTCGAGAAGTCGCTGGACCAGTATTTCCGCAGTCCCGGCGACCTGCCGGTGCTGGGCAGCGTGCCCGGCCGCCTCGCGCAGATGCGCGGCGTGCTGTCCGTGCTGGGCCTGGACCAGGCCTCGCTGGCCGTGGTCCACATGCGCGATACCGTCGAACGGCTGCTGCGGGGCGACGTGCCCGAGGAAGATCGCCAGGCGGTCTTCGAGAAGCTGGGCAGCAACCTGGGAGCGCTGGGCTTCCTCATCGACATGCTCAGCTACCAGCGCACCATGGCGCGCAAGCTGTTCATCTACGACGAGGATGCGGGCGAGTTGCGCATCCTGATGGGACGCACGCGCACCCGCGCCGGCGACCTGCCCGAAGAGCAGGGCGCCCACATCGAGGCGCGCGCGCCGCTGCCCGCCCCGCTGCCGCAGATTCCGGACCGGGTGCAGCCGCCGATCGAGGACGAACTGGAGGCAGCGCCCGCGAAGCCGGCCGCCCCGTTGGACACGCCCGTGGCCGCCGGACCTGCCGCACCCGAGGCGCCCCTTGCGGCGCCCGTGGCACCCGCGCCTGCCGCCGTGGCTCCTGCGGTCTCCGACGAAGATGCCGACGACGAGGCCGAACTGCTGGACATCTTCCTGGAAGAGGCCCGCGAGGTGGTGGCCAACGGCCTGGAGGCGGTCGAAGGGCTGCGCGCCGCGCCGGCCGACCTGAGCGCCCAGACGACGCTGCGGCGTGCCTTCCACACGCTCAAGGGCAGTTCGCGCATGGTGGGCCTGGACGAATTCGGCGAGGCCGCCTGGTCGATGGAGCAGGTCCTCAATGCCTGGCTGGCGGAGCAAAAGCCCATCCAGCCGCCGATGCTGCAATTGTCGGACGAGGCATTGCGCGCCTTCGGCCGCTGGGCGGACGACATCGCTGCAGGCCAGGCCGGGGGCTGGGAGCCCCGGGGCTTCGCGGAGTCCGCGCAGGCCATGCGCGAGCGGGGCGAATACCTGCCGCTGGCCGGCGCTGCCGCTGCCGCGGCCGGGGTGGCTGCGGAGGCGGTGCCTGCCGATGTGGCGACGGAAGAAGCGCCGCATTCCGTCATCCCTGCGGCGGATGCCGAGGGCATCGACGGACATCCGGCACCTGGCGCGCCGGTCGTCCACCTGTCCATGGACATCGAGGAGCAGGACGCGGCAGTCCATGCGGCGGCGGAGCCGGTAACGCCCGAGGCAACCACCGACGCCGCCTTCGATCTGGACCTGGATCTGGACTTCCCTTCCGAGGCCACCGCCGCGCACGAAGTGCCGCTGGAGGCGCCGCTGGATTTCGCCGAGACCCTGCCGCCGGTGCCCGAGGCGGCTGCGGAGGCGCTGCCGGAGGAGGCTCCTGCGGAGGTGCCTTCGGCGGACCTGGCCGAAGACATCGATTTCTCGGCATTCTCCGAGGCGCTGGCCGAGGGTGCCGCAGGCCAGCCGGCGGACGCCGCACTGCCCGCCGGACACGACGACGCACCGCTGCCCGCGATCCCGGATGCCGCCTCGCCCGACGCGGCGCTGCAGGCAGCGGGCATGCCGCCGCTGGCCGATCTGCTGGCGGAAGCGGAACGGCTTCCCGATGACGGCATGCCGTCTGGGGACATGCCGTCCGGGGGCGTGGCGGCCCCTGCGGAGCTGCCGGCCGATGCCTGGCCCGACCTGTCGCTGGAGGGCGAGCCCGCCGCTGCGCCAGGGGATGCCGTCGGGGACGACGGCGCCGCCGCAGAAGAGGTGGCCTTGCCGACGGCCGAAGTGGCCGATGTGGCCGATGTGGCCGACGGCGCACCGGATGCAGGCCTTGCCGCGCTGGAAGAGCCCGCGTCCGATGCCGCCGAAGTACCGGCGGAGCCGGAGTCCGCCCTGGCGGATGCCGCGATGCTGCCGGAAGCCGAGACCGAGACCGAGACCGAGACCGAGAATGCGCTGGCTGCGGTTCCCGGGCCCGAGGAGGCCCCCTCGGTGGAAGCCGGCGTGGAGCAGGCGCTCGGTGCCGAGTCGCCGGAGGAGGCCGTCAAGGTCATCGAGACCCTGCGCATCGGCATCCCCCTCTACAACGTCTATCTCAACGAAGCGGACGAGTGGTCGCGCCGCCTCGTGACCTGCCTGCAGGAGTGGTCGCTGGAGTTGCACGAGCCGCTGCCGGACACGGCCGTGGCGCTGGCCCACTCGCTGGCCGGCAGCTCCGCCACCGTGGGCTTCCAGGCGCTGTCGGACATGGCGCGTGCGCTGGAGCATGCCCTGCAGCACGTGCAACTGCAGCCGCAGGGCACGCCGGAGCAGGCGCGCGTCTTCATGGCGGCGTCGGAGGACATCCGCCGCCTGCTGCACCAGTTCGCCGCCGGGTTCCTGAAGGAGCCCCATCCCCAGATCCTGGCGGAACTGCGCGAGATCCTCGAGTCCGAGATCGTGCCCGCCCCCTGGGAAGTGCCTGCCGGCGAGGCGCTGGATGTGCCGCCGGCCACCCACGCCGCAGCGGACGACGATGCCGCGGCCGAGGCGGCAACTGCGCCCGAGACCGAGGCTGAACCGGAAGCGCCCGCCCCGCGCGGCCATGTGGCTCCCGCGCTGTCGGTGCCGCTGCCTGCGCAGGACCCGGTCCCGGGTGCCGCCCGCGCGCTGGAACCGGCGACCACCGATATCGACGACGACATCGACGCGCTGGACGTGATCGATCCCGACCTGTTCCCGATCTTCGAGGAAGAGGCGATCGAACTGCTGCCTGCCCTGGGCGCCGCACTGCGCCAGTGGGCGGCCCGTCCCGAGAACCTGGGCGCCCGCAACGAAGCGCTGCGCGCGCTGCATACGCTCAAGGGCAGTTCCCGCCTGGCCGGCGCGATGCGGCTGGGGGAAATGGCCCACCGGCTGGAATCGGCCGTGGAACAGGTGGACTCCGAAGCGCCGAGCGCCGAGGCGATCGAGCCGCTGCTGGTGTCTTTCGACGGCCTGCAGGCGAGCTTCGATGCCCTGCGCTCCATCGGCGCCCAGGGACTGGCCCAGCCCGTGGCGGTGGAGCCGCTGGCGCCGGAAGACCCGGCCGCCGCGTCCCCCGCCGGCACGGTGGCGGAGCCCGCTGCGGCACCCGCGCCGCGCCGCGCCGTGGCCCTGCCTGGCGCGTCCCAGCTCACGGCGGCCCGGCCGGTGTCGAGCCAGTCGGTGCGCGTGCGTGCCCAGCTGCTGGACCGCCTGGTCAACCAGGCGGGCGAGGTGATGATCGCCCGGTCCCGCCTGGATGCCCGCATGGCGCAGATGAAGGATTCGCTGGCCGATCTGACGGGCAACCTGGAGCGCCTGCGCCAGCAGCTGCGCGACATCGAGGTGCAGGCCGAGACGCAGATGCAGTCGCGGCTGGCGCTGTCCAAGGATTCCTCGGCCGACTTCGACCCGCTGGAGTTCGACCGCTTCACCCGCGTGCAGGAACTGACCCGCATGATGGCCGAGTCGGTGAACGACGTGGCCACCGTGCAGCGCAACCTGCAGCGCACCATGGAAGGCGCGGAAGACGACCTGATCGCCCAGGGGCGGCAGGCACGCGAACTGCAGCGCGACCTGCTGCGCACGCGCATGGTGGAGTTCGAGGGCATTTCCGAGCGCCTCTACGCCGTCGTGCGCCAGGCCTCCAAGGAGACGGGCAAGCAGATCAAGCTCGACATCGCGGGCGGCTCCATCGAGATGGACCGTGGCGTGCTCGACCGCATGACGCCCGCCTTCGAGCACCTGCTGCGCAACTGCGTGGCGCACGGCATCGAGGCGCCGGAGGCGCGCACGGCCGCGGGCAAGCCCGCGACCGGTTCCATCACCGTGGCCCTGAAGCAGGACGGCAACGACGTGTCCGTGGAGTTCCGCGACGACGGCGCCGGCCTCGACCTGGAACGCATCCGCGCGAAGGCGGCCAGCCAGGGCCTGATCGCCCCGGACGCCGTGGTCGGCCCCGCGGAAGCAGCCCAGCTGATCTTCATGCCCGGCTTCTCCACGGCCGCCGAGGTCACCGGCCTGTCCGGGCGCGGCATCGGCATGGACGTCGTGCGCTCCGAGGTGAACGCCCTGGGCGGACGCGTGGAGACGACCACCGAAGCGGGCCAGGGCACCTCGTTCCGCATGGTGCTGCCGCTCACGACGGCCGTGACGCAGGTGGTGATGCTGCGCGCGGGGGCGCTCACGATGGGCGTTCCGGCCAACCTCGTGGAGATCGTGCGCCGCACCGGCGCGGGCGAACTGGACGAGGCCTACCGCACCGGCAGCTTCGAGGACGGCGTCGAGGCGCTGCCCTTCTTCTGGGCGGGCGCACTGCTCCAGTCCTCGGCCAGCAGCCAGGAAACCTCGGGCCGCACCCGGCCCGTCGTGATCCTGCGCAGTGCATCGCAGCGCATCGCCATGCACGTGGACGAAGTGCTGGGCAACCAGGAAGTGGTGGTCAAGAACCTCGGCCCGCAGCTCTCGCGCCTGCCCGGCCTGGCCGGCATGTCGGTGCTGGCCTCCGGGGCCGTCGTGCTGATCTACAACCCCGTGGCACTCGCGACGGTGTATGGCGAGCAGGTGCGGGGCCAGATGGCCGCGCCCGTGGCGGCATCCCTGGAGGCCGGCTCCGCGCCGGCAGCGGCGGCCGGCGCCGCGGGCGGCGGTGGCGCACTGATCGCGCCGGTCTCCCAGGTACCGCTGGTGCTGGTGGTGGACGACTCCATCACCGTGCGCCGCGTCACGCAGCGCCTGCTCAAGCGCGAGGGCTACCGCGTGGCGCTCGCCGCCGACGGGCTGCAGGCCCTGGAGCGTTTGCAGGAGGAGCGGCCGGCCGTGGTGCTCTCGGACATCGAGATGCCGCGCATGGACGGTTTCGACCTCGCGCGCAACATCCGCGCCGACCGCGAACTGCACGAGCTGCCGATCATCATGATCACCTCGCGCATCGCGCAGAAGCACCGCGAGCACGCTGCGGAACTGGGGGTCAACCACTACCTGGGCAAGCCGTATTCCGACGAGGAACTGCTGAGCCTGGTGCACCACTACGCCCGTGCCGCGGCCGCTGCTGCGGCCGGGCAGGGCGGCGAGGACGCCGTGCCGGCGGAGGCCACCGCCGGCTGACGCGGGGAGCCGCCCGGCCCGCCGGTCCGCCGGTCAGGCCGGCGCGGCCTCCGACTTCACCACGGCATAGCGCGCCAGCGTCTCCTGGCGTGCCTCGTCGTGCTCCACGATCGGGTGAGGGTAGTTGTCGCCCAGGCGTACCCCGGCGGCCTCCCGTTCCAGCGGGCCGGCCTCCCAGGGGGCATGCAGCCAGCGGTCGGGCAGGGCCGCCAGCTGGGGCAGGTAGAGGCGGATGAAGCGGCCCTTGGGGTCGAACTTCCGGCTCTGGCTCACCGGGTTGAAGATGCGGAAATACGGTTGCGCATCGCAGCCGCTGGAGCTGGCCCACTGCCATCCGCCGTTGTTCGCGGACAGGTCGAAATCGTTGAGCTTTTCCGCGAAGTACCGCTCCCCCCAACGCCAGTCCACGCCCAGGTCCTTCACGAGGAAGCTGGCCACGACCATGCGCAGCCGGTTGTGCATGTAGCCCGTCTGGTTGATCTGCGCCATGGCGGCGTCCACCAGCGGGTAGCCGGTGCGGCCCTCGCACCATGCGGCGAAACGCTCCTGCGCCTTCGCGCCGTCCTCCCAGGCGATGGCATCGTAGGCCGGCTTGAAGCTGGCGCCGCCGGCCACCTGCGGATGGTGGGCCAGCACCTGGAAGTAGAAATCCCGCCAGATCAGCTCGCTGAGCCACGTGGCGGCGCCGGTGCTGCCCTGGCGCATGCGCTCGTGCGCGGCGCGCGCCGCCCGCCGCGGAGACAGCGTGCCGAAGCGCAGGTGCACGCTGAGGTAGCTCGGCCCCTTCACGGCCGGAAAGTCGCGTGCCTCGCCGTACTGGTCGATCCGCTGGAGAAAATCGTCCAGCAGCGTGCGCGCGCCGTCCATGCCCGGCGGCAGGGGCAGGCGGCCGAGCCCCGCGGGCTCGAAGCCGATGTCGGCCAATGCGGGGACTCCGCCACGCTCCTCTTCCGGGCGGGGGGCGAGCCGGCCCGCATGGCGCTCCACGGGATAGGCGCTCAGGTAGAACGCGTCCACCTTGCGCAGCCAGGCATTCTTGTAGGGCGTGAACACGGTGTACGGCGTGCCTGCCTGGGTCAGCACCTCCGCACGCTCGAAGACGGTGTGATCCTTGTAAGTGAGCATTTGGACACCGCCTGCGCCCAGCCTGTGGCGGACACGGTCGTCGCGCTCCAGGGCAGCCGGTTCGTCGTCGTGGTTCGCGAACAGGGCCTGCACGCCCAGGCGCACGGCCAGCGCGGGCACCTCCTCCGCGGCCACGCCGTGGCGCACGATCAGCCCGCCGTGGCGGTGGCCCGAGAGGGCGCGCAGGGAGGCGTCGAGCTGAACCAGCGATTCGCGGATGAACTCCACGCGCCGGTCCGCGCGGGGCAGCGGGTCCAGGATGTCCGTGTCGAAAACGAAGACGCAATGCACCTGGCTGCACTGGCGTAGCGCGTGGTAGAGCGCGGCATGGTCGTCGCTGCGCAGGTCGCGGCGGAACCAGACCAGGCCTTTGGAAAAAGTGGGCACCATGATCATCGTTAAAATTGCGGGATGCCTGCCGATTCTGCGCCCATGAACCTGACGCACCACTTCCTGATCGCCATGCCGGGGCTGGAAGACGAGTCGTTTGCCCGCAGCGTCGTGTACCTGTGCGAACACAGCGAGCGCGGCGCGCTCGGGCTCATCATCAACAAGCCGTCCGACCTCAGCCTCAAGGGCCTGTTCGACAAGGTGGACCTGTCGCTGCGGCGCGAAGACCTGTCGCTCGAGCCGGTGTTCCGTGGCGGCCCGGTCCAGACGGAGCGCGGTTTCGTGCTGCACGAGGCCATGGGCCCGTCCACGGGGGGCGACAGGCCCGCCGCGGGCGAAGAGGGCACGCAGGCCGAAGGCGAGTCTGCGGAAGAGTCCGCCTACGCCTCCACCATGTCCATTCCCGGCGGTCTCGAGATGACCACGAGCAAGGACGTGCTCGAGGCCCTGTCCACCGGCGCCGGCCCGCGGCGCGTGCTGGTCACCCTCGGCTATTCCTCGTGGGGCGAAGGCCAGCTCGAGTCCGAGCTGGCCGAGAACAGCTGGCTCACCGTGGGTGCCGACCTGTCCGTGATCTTCGACACGCCCGTGGGCCAGCGCTACGACCGGGCCCTCGCCCTGCTCGGGCTGCAGTCCTGGATGCTCTCGCCCGAGGCGGGCCACGCATGAGCGGTCCCATGCCGGACCCCCTGCCTGCCGCTCCCGCCGCCGCACCCCCCGCCGTTCCGGCGGATCTCCAATCCTTCCTGGCCTTCGATTTCGGTGCCAAGCGCACCGGGGTCGCCGTGGGCACGCGGATGCTGCGCACCGCCACCCCGCAGGCCACGATCCGCGCCGAGGGGGCGGATGCACGCTTCGCCGCCGTGGCCGAACGGCTGCGCGAATGGCAGCCCGATGCGCTCGTCGTCGGCGTGCCGTACCACCCCGACGGCGCCGCGCACGAGAACACCGCGCGCGCGCTGAAATTCGCCCGGCAGCTGCGCGGGCGCTTCGGCCTGCCGGTGTTCGAGGTGGACGAGCGCTACAGCACCACCGAGGCCCATGCGGGCGGCGCGAAAGATGCCGATGCCGCATCGGCCTGCATCATCCTGGAGCAGTTCTTGAGGCAACTTCCATGACTCCGACGCCAACTTCCGCCCCGGCCGGGGCCCTCACCCTCGACGCCGAGGCGCTCTACCGCGAGCTGCTGTCCGGCGTGCGCGCGCTGCGCACGCCGCAGACGCACCTGGCCGGCATCGCGTCCGGCGGCGCCTGGCTGGCCGAGCGCCTGCAGCAGGACCTGGGCCTGCCGGGCGAGGCCGGCGTGCTGTCCTCGGCGCTGCACCGCGACGACTTCTCCCAGCGCGGCATGGCCGCCAGCGTCCAGACCCGCCTGGGCTTCGAGGTGAACGGCGCCGACATCCTGCTGCTGGACGACGTGCTCTACACCGGCCGCACCATCCGCGCGGTGCTCAACGAACTGTTCGACTACGGGCGCCCGGCGCGCGTGCGGCTCGCCGTGCTGGTGGACCGCGGCGGCCGGGAGCTGCCCGTGCAGGCCGAGTTCGCCGCGGCGCGCGTGGCGCTGCCCGCCACCCAGTCCCTGGCGCTGGCCCGCGCGGACGGCGGCGCTTTCCACTTCCACGTCCAGGAGGCCTGACGCCGTGCTCTCCAAGCGCAATCCCCAGCTCAACCGCAACGGCGAGTTGATCCACCTGCTGTCGATCGAAGGCCTGCCGCGCAGCATCGTCACGCACATCCTCGACACGGCGGCGAACTTCGTGTCGGTGAACGACCGCGAGGTGAAGAAGGTGCCGCTGCTGCGCGGCAAGAGCGTGTTCAACCTGTTCTTCGAGAACAGCACGCGCACCCGCACGACCTTCGAGATCGCGGCCAAGCGCCTGTCGGCCGACGTGCTCAACCTCGACATCGCGCGCTCGTCCGCCAGCAAGGGCGAATCGCTGCTGGACACCATCGCCAACCTCTCGGCCATGGCGGCGGACCTGTTCGTGGTGCGGCACAGCGAATCGGGCGCGCCTTACCTGATCGCGCAGCACGTGGCGCCCCACGTCCACGTCATCAACGCGGGCGATGGACGGCATGCGCACCCCACGCAGGGGCTGCTCGACATGTACACCATCCGCCACTACAAGAAGGATTTCTCCAACCTCACGGTGGCGATAGTGGGAGACGTGCTGCACTCGCGCGTGGCGCGCTCGGACATCCACGGCCTGACCACCCTCGGCTGCCCCGAGGTGCGCGTGGTGGGCCCGCGCACCCTGGTGCCCGCAGACCTCTCCCACATGGGCGTGCGCGTGTGCCACACGCTGGAAGAAGGCATCAGGGACGCCGACGTGGTCATCATGCTGCGCCTGCAGAACGAGCGCATGAGCGGCGCGCTGCTGCCCTCCAGCCAGGAATACTTCAAGAGCTTCGGCCTCACGCCCGAGAAGCTGCGCCTGGCCAAGCCCGACGCCATCGTCATGCACCCCGGGCCGATCAACCGCGGGGTGGAGATCGACTCCGCCGTGGTCGATGGTCCGCAGGCCGTGATCCTGCCCCAGGTCACCTTCGGCATCGCCGTGCGCATGGCCGTGATGTCCATCGTGGCGGGGAATGAGGCTTAAACGATGAAGATACTGATCCAGAACGGCCGGGTGATCGATCCGGCGAGCGGGTTCGACAAGACCGTCGATGTGGCCATCGCCGCGGGGCGGGTGATCGCGCTCGGCCGCGCGCCCCAGGACTTCCATCCGGCGCGCACGATCGACGCCACGGGCTGCGTCGTGCTGCCGGGGCTGGTGGACCTCGCCGCCCGCCTGCGCGAGCCCGGGCACGAGCACGAGGGCATGCTGGAGTCCGAGATGGCCGCGGCCGTGGCCGGCGGCATCACCAGCCTCGTGTGCCCGCCCGATACCGATCCGGTGCTCGACGAGCCCGGCCTGGTGGAGATGCTCAAGTTCCGCGCCGAGAAGCTGCACCGGGCACGCCTCTTCCCGCTGGGCGCGCTCACGCGCGGCCTGGCCGGCGACGTGCTGACCGAAATGGCGGAACTCACCGAATCCGGCTGCGTGGGCTTCGGACAGGCCGACGTGGCGCTCGCCAGCACCCAGGTGCTGCAGCGCGCGCTGCAGTACGCCGCCACCTACGGCTACACGGTCTGGCTGCGCCCGCAGGAGCTGCACCTGGGCAAGGGCGTGGCCGCCAGCGGGCCGCTCGCGACACGGCTGGGCCTCTCGGGCGTTCCCGTGGCGGCCGAGACCATCGCGCTGCACACCATCTTCGAACTGCTCAAGCCCATCGGCGCGCGCGTCCACCTCTGCCGGCTCTCCAGCGCGGCGGGCGTGCAACTCGTGCGGCAGGCGAAGGCCGAGGGCCTGCAGGTGACCTGCGACGTGAGCATCAACTCGCTGCTGCTCACCGACACCGATATCGGCTACTTCGACAGCCGCGCCCGCCTGTCGCCGCCGCTGCGCCAGCAGCGCGACCGCGACGCCCTGCTGGCCGCGCTGGCCGACGGCACCATCGATGCGCTCGTGTCCGACCACACGCCGGTGGACGAGGACGCCAAGACGCTGCCCTTCGCCGAAGCCGAGCCCGGCGCCACGGGGCTGGAGTTGCTGGCGAGCATCGCGCTCAAGTGGTCCCGCGACCATGGCGTGCCGCTGGACCAGGCCTTCGCCAGGGTGACGTCCGAGCCTGCCCGCGTGCTGGGTTCCGCGCTCGGCACCTTCGCCGCCAGTGCCGGCCGGCTCGTGGAGGGCGGCGTGGCCGACCTCTGCGTGTTCGACCCCCAGGCTGCGTGGACCGTGGAGCCCGGGGCGCTGCGCAGCCAGGGGCGGCACACGCCGTTCTCCAGCTACGAGTTGCCGGGCCGCGTGCGCTGGACGCTGGTGGGCGGCATCGTCGCGTTCGAGCGCGCCTGATGCGCCCACTGCGCGCGTTGGCGCGCCTGCTGCGGCTGCTGGCGCACATCCTGGCCGGGCTGGCCACGGTGCTGCTGCGTTTCCCCCGCATGGGGCCGCACGAGCAGCATGCGCGCGTGCAGGCCTGGTCGCGCGCGCTGCTCGCGCACATCGGCATCGAACTGGAGATACGGGGCACCCCGCCCGCCGCGGGGCCGGTGCTGCTGGTGGCGAACCACCTCTCCTGGCTCGACATCACCGTCATGCATGCCGCGCGGCATTGCCGCTTCATCTCGAAATCGGACGTGGAGCGCTGGCCCGTCATCGGCCGGCTCGCGACGGCCGCGGGCACCCTCTACATCGAGCGCAATACGCGCCGCGATGCCATGCGCATCGTGCGCCTCATGCAGGAGGCGCTGGAGCGCCGCGAGGTGCTGGGCGTGTTTCCCGAAGGGACGACGGGCGACGGCGCCGAGCTGCTGCCGTTCCACGCGAATCTCCTGCAGGCGGCGGTGATGGCCGACGCGCCGGTGCAGCCCGTGGGCCTGCGCTTCATCGACCGTGCCACGGGCCGGCCCAGCGCGGCCGCCCTCTACGTGGGAGACGACACCCTGGTGCAGTCGCTCTGGCGCGTGCTGTGCGCCGACGGCCTGGTGGCCATCGTGCACTACGGGCCGCCCCAGCATGCAGCGGGCCGCGACCGGCGCGCTTGGTCGGAAGACCTCCGGCAGGCCGTGGACGCACTGCGGCGGACCTGACTGTTCCGGTGCGTGCCCTCACGGCCGCGGCGATGGACTGGAGGTGCCGGGGGCGGGCCCGCCGAGGGGCAGCAGGCGGTTGGCCACCGGCATGGACCGCACGATGGATGTGCTCGTGGTGGCGTAAGGCGCGATCCTGCCGAGGCAGTGGTCCAGTTCCTCGATGCTGCGCAGGTGCAGGCGGCAGAAGAACGCGTCTTCTCCCGTGACCTTGTCGCACTGCACGATCTCGCCGATGTCGCGGATCACCTGCTCGACCCGCGCGACTTCTCCGGGAAAGGGGCGCACCCGCACGATGGCGGAGATGGGAAAGCCGACAGCCTTGGGCGACAGCTGGATCGAGAATTTCTCTATCACGCCGCGCTCGACCAGCCGCTTGATCCGCTCCGCGCAACTGGGCTGCGACAGCCCCACCCGTTCGCTGAGAGCCTTGACGGTGGTCTTGGCATTCTGGTGCAGTGCCACGAGCAGATTCCGATCGATATGGTCCATTTTAAAAAATTAGGCAAAGAATAAAAATTTCTAATTTATTTAGGGATTCGCACGATCGGGGCTTTATTCGTCCATATGCATGGTCCGGCCGCCTCCGTAAAATCCCTCCCGTTCCAGGCGGCGGAATATAAACGATACGGGCTGCCGGAGCGCTTTCATGTCCATCCGGAATGGGGCGTTGCGCAAAACGAATGACATGCCTGCCGGTGCCTGGTGGATTCCGGCCATTCGCCCCTCTGCAAATCACATGCATCCAATGATCAAAAGTCAACTGAAAGAACTGGGTTATTGCCATTTCGTTCCGGAGATCGAATGCGATTCCCATGAACTGAGAATCCTCCTCCAGGAATTCGAGCAGCTCGAGCATGATCCCTACGCTCCTGCCGAAGTGAAACGGTTCCGGCGCTACGGGAACGGTGTCATCCTGCCGTGGACGGAAGAGGTGGGCATCCACTGGATTCCGCCCGTGGCGGACGATGCCGGCACCCCGCGATCCGGCTACGACCAGGGGGGCAACAACCCAGAACATCCCGACATCCGGTATTTCCATGCACTCGGAGACGGGGTGAAATCGACGGATTTCCTCTGCGACCTCGTGCGGCACGATTTCTCGCACACGTTCTGGTCGGAGACCGACCGCAGGTCGCCCATCTACTTCGGCGTGCACTTCGTGAAAATACGATCCGGCGCGGCGTCGGATCTCGGCATCAGTTCGCCGGATTGCTTCCACCAGGACGGCGAGCCATTCACATTCGCACACCTGGTGCGCAGGACGCAAAGCACGGCCGGCGGTGTCAATTACATCGGCACCGTGGAGGCGAGGGGCCTTCCACTGGAGAAGGTGGAAGAAAAACAGATAATCGCGAGCTTCGAGCTTTCGCATTTCTTGGAAAGCTTCGTGGTGCACGATCCCCGTGTTTCCCATTATGTGACACCGATCCGCCGCGACGAGAGGCTTTCTGGCGACGGGGAGCGCTGTGTTATTCTGATCGACTTTTCCAGAATGAGGCAGAGCCTGTAAATCATGGATGTCATTCAGTCCCTGCTTCCCATCGTGCTGGCGCTGGCCGGCGGTTTTGCCGCGGGCCGTTTCCTGCCGGAGAAAATCGGCTCCGTGCTGGTCCGGTGCATATTGCCGCTCGTATGGCTGCTGCTGTTCCTGATCGGCGCCGAGTTCGGCGAGGTCATCCTTTCCGCACGGTCGGTCGGGCAGGTGATCCGGTCCGCCGCGGTCTTCGCCGTGCTGACCACCCTGCTGCCTGCCGCGCTGATCTTCGCCGCGAAGGTGCGGGGGGCCGGTGCACGGGAGGGGCGCAGCGGCGGAACACACCTGCAGGCGATCTGGCCCCCGCTGAAGGAATGCTGCCTCGCGCTGTCCATGGTGGTGCTCGGCAGCCTGTTCTTTCTCGCGAATGCCTCCTTCATGAACGGCGCGTTCCCGTTGCCCTCCAGTTCCGCCGTCCTGATGGCGCTGATCGCCCTCGTCGGGATCGACCTGGCCCGGGTGGAGCTCAGTGCCCGGTGGTTCTCATGGCGGGTGCTGATGGTGCCCTTGCTGGTGGTGGTGGGCTCTTTCGCCGGTGCCATGGCCGCTTCCCTGCTCACCGGCGAAACCATGAGAACCTCCATGGCCCTGTCCAGCGGGTTCGGCTGGTTCACCCTGTCCGGCGTCATGGTGGGCAACCACCTGGGCCAGACCTACGGAACCATGGCCCTCATGATCGACCTGTTCCGTGAGCTGCTGGCGATCATCGCCCTCTACATGCTGGGCCGCTATTACCCCGCGGTGGGCATCGGCAGTGCCGGCGCCACCGCGCTGGATTCCACGCTGCCCATCGTGAAGCAGGCCTGCCATCCGGACGCCGTCCCGATGGCCCTGGTCAGCGGCTTCGTCCTCACCATCCTCGCGCCGGTGTTCATCGCCTTCTTCCTGTCGTGATGCCGCTTCCGGCGCCGCACTCGCTGGCTCACGCGCGCGGAAACGTCACCACGTGGTCCACCTGCGGCCGGATGCCGATCCACTCCCCCACGGCATGGTCATGGTGGCTCGGCACGTGGGCCATCACGGTAAGCCCGCTCTCCAGTTGCAGGGTGTAGAGGAATTCCGCCCCCCTGAACGACTTGCGCACGATGCGCGCCTGCACCGGTGCGCTGTCGTCGTGCACCACGTCGTCCGCGCGCAGCAGCACGTCGCAGGCACCCCCCGGATAGCTGGAGGGCAGGGGGCATTCGGCCAGGTCCTCCAGGTCGCCCAGGGGCGTGCGCGCCACCACGGTGTCGCCGCGCTGCTCCAGCGTCGCGGGCGCGAACACGCCGTGGCCGATGAAGTCGGCCACGAAGCGGGTGGCCGGCCGGTGGTAGAGCGCATAGGCATCGTCCCACTGGTGCAGCGTGCCGCTTTCCATCACGCCGATGCGGTCGCCGATGGCGAAGGCCTCCAGCTGGTCGTGGGTGACGAAGAGCGCCGTGGCGCCGGCCGCCTTGAGGATGCCGCGCACCTCGTGCGCGAGCCGCTCGCGCAGGTCCACGTCCAGGTTCGAGAACGGCTCGTCCAGCAACATGAGGCGGGGCCGGGGCGCGAGCGCCCGGGCAAGGGCGACGCGCTGCTGCTGGCCGCCGGAGAGCTCGTGCGGGTAGCGCGCCGCGCTGCCTTCGAGCCCCACGAGGCGCAGCACCTCGTCCACGCGGGCCGCCTGTTCCGCCTTCGGCAGGCGGTGGATGCCGAAGGCCACGTTGCGGCCCACCGTCAGGTGGGGGAAGAGGGCGTAGTCCTGGAACACCATGCCGATGCGGCGCCGCTCGGGCGGCACGCTGCGGCCGGCCGAGCCCACGCTCTCGCGCTCCAGGCGGATCTCGCCGGCTGCGACGGGCTCCAGCCCGGCCACGGCCCGCAGCAGCGTGGTCTTGCCGCAGCCCGAAGGTCCGATCAGCACGCCGATCTCGCCAGCGGCCAGGCCCAGGGTGGCGCCGCGCACGGCCGCCTGCGCGCGGCCGGGGTAGCGCACGTCGAGTTGATTGACTTCGAGGAACATGCGGGGATTCTAGAAGGGGCAATGCGTAGAATTCGCATTTGCATCCATGGCGGTGCCGACCGGGCATCCCGGGCAGGCCTTGCCCGTCGCGGCCTTGTCTTGTCGGCTTTCTTTCGGCCTTCCTTTTTTCTTCCGCACTGCCTTGCGTCTCACCTCCGCCCTGCGCGCCGTTCCGCTGCTGCTGCTGGCCAGCTTCCTCACCCTGCCGGTGCTGGCCGTGCTCGCCTCCTGGCTGCCATGGGGGCATGGCGGCGAGGAATCCCTGGCCATCCTGCGCGAGATGGCCTCCACGGTGCTGCCGGACTACTTCGCCACCACCGTCTGGCTCGCGCTTGCGGTGGGCGCGGGTGCCGCCCTGGTGGGCACGGCCACCGCTGCGGCGGTGACGCTGTTCGACTTCCGCGGCCGGCGCACGCTGGAATGGCTGCTGCTGCTGCCCCTGGCCATGCCGGCCTACGTCACGGCCTATGCGTACACCGATTTCCTGCAGTTCAGCGGGCCGCTGCAGGTCTGGCTGCGCGCCACCTACGGGCTGGAGGGCCGGCTGCTGCCCGAGGTGCGCAGCCTGGGCGGGGCGGTGTGGGTGTTCGTGTTCTCGCTCTACCCATATGTCTATCTGCTGGCGCGCACGGCGCTCGGCGAGCGCGCCGCCCACCTCATGGAAGCCGCGCGCCTGCTGGGAGCGCCGCTCGCGCGCCGCGTGCGCACCGTGGCCCTGCCGCTGGCGCGGCCCGCCGTCGCGGCGGGCGTGGCGCTGGCGTTGATGGAGACGCTGGCGGATTTCGGGGTCGCGAGCTACTTCGGCATCCAGACCTTCACCACGGGCATCTACAAGGCCTGGCTGTCGATGGACAACCGCCTTGCGGCCGCCCAGCTCGCCACCCTGCTGCTGGTGCTGGTGGTCGTGCTGCTGCAGCTGGAGCAGCGCGCGCAGCGGCGCATGCGCTTCGCCACCAGCGGCGTGGGCCGTGCGGGTTCCACCGAGGCCCAGCCCCAGCGGCTCGCGGGCTGGCGCTGCGGGGTCGCCTGGATGGTGTGCGGGCTGCCGGTGGCCATGGGCTTCTTCGCGCCCGTGGCCTTCATGCTGCGCCCGCTGGCCGCGGACTGGTCCGTGCTGCCGTGGGACCGCTTCGTGGAGTGGGCGGGCCACAGCGTGCG
This sequence comes from Paracidovorax oryzae ATCC 19882, assembly GCF_000687165.1. Taxonomy (GTDB): domain Bacteria; phylum Pseudomonadota; class Gammaproteobacteria; order Burkholderiales; family Burkholderiaceae_C; genus Paracidovorax; species Paracidovorax oryzae. The sequence continues at coordinate 315,032 of NZ_JMKU01000002.1, forward strand.
GCTCGGCGCCATCACCGCGGTGCTGGCCGTGGGCGTGGCGCTGGCGCTCGCCTTCGCCGTGCGGCGTCGCGCGGGCCGTCTGACGCGCGGTGTGGTGCAGCTGGCCAGCGTGGGCTACGCCGTGCCGGGCGCGGTGATCGTCGTCGGCCTGCTGCTGCCCGTGGGCTGGCTGCAGGCCACGGTGCCGGAATGGCGCGTGCCGGCGCTGGTCACGGCCACGGCGGTGGGCATCGTCTGGGCCTACCTCGTGCGCTTCTGCGCGGTGGCGCTGCAGTCGTTGCAGAGTGGCTATGCGCGCATTCCCGCCAGCCTCGACGACTCCGCGCGCATGCTCGGCGCGGGCGGCCCGGGCCTGCTGGCGCGCGTGCACTGGCCGCTGCTGCGCCGCTCCACTGCGGCCGCGGCGCTGCTGGTGTTCGTGGACGTGATGAAGGAACTGCCCGCCACCATGGTGCTGCGGCCCTTCAACAGCGACACCCTGGCCGTGGTCGCCTACCAGCTCGCGCGCGACGAGCGCCTGGGCGAGGCGGCCCTGCCGTCGCTCGCGCTGGTGGCGGTGGGGCTGGTGCCGGTCATCCTGCTGAGCCGCACGCTTCGCGCGTCTGGTGCGCGCTGACAGCCCGGGGGCCCGCCACGGCCCGGTCTAGACTCGCCGCATGACCGCAGCCACATCCCACCCCGACGTCACCATCTACCACAACGCCCGCTGCAGCAATTCGCGCGGTGCGCTCGCCCTGCTGCGCGAGCACGGCATCGAGCCGCGCATCGTGGACTACCTCGCCGAGCCGCTGGACGAGGCCGCGCTGCGCGCGCTGTTCGCGGCCGTGGGCGGCTCCGTGCGCGTGCTGCTGCGCTCCAAGGAGCCTGCCTGGCAGGCGCTGGGCCTGGACGACGAAGGCATCGGCGACGATGCGCTGATCGCGCACGTGGCCCGCCATCCGGAACTGATGAACCGGCCCATCGTGGTCACGCCGCGCGGCGCGCGCCTGTGCCGGCCGCCTGAGACGGTGCTGGAACTGCTGCCGGCCGCCGGCTGATCGGTGGGTGCGCCGGACGTGGCGCTGCCCCTAGTCCCGCGTGACGCGCAGCACTTCCTCGGGGCTCGTGATGCCGGCGCGCACCAGCCGCTCGCCGTCCTCGCGCATGAGCGTCATGCCGCCCGCGATCGCGGTGGCGCGCAGGTCCGCCTCCGCGGCCTGGCCGTGGATCTGCGAGCGCAGCGTGTCGTCCACCACCAGCAGCTCGAACACGCCCGTGCGCCCCCGGTAGCCGCTGGGCTCGGTGGGGTCGAGCTTGCGCACGAGCCGCTGTGCCAGCACGCCCAGCAGGGAGCTGGAGAGCAGGAAAGGCTCCACGCCCATGTCGGTCAGGCGGGTGACGGCGCTGGCCGCATCGTTGGTGTGCAGCGTGGCCAGCACCAGGTGGCCCGTCAGCGAGGCCTGGATGGCGATCTGCGCGGTCTCGAAATCGCGGATCTCGCCGATCATGATCACGTCCGGGTCCTGGCGCAGGATCGCGCGCAGCGCCTTGGCGAAGGTGAGGTCGATCTTGCTGTTGACCTGGGTCTGACCCACGCCGGGCAGTTCGTACTCGATCGGGTCCTCCACCGTCATGATGTTGTTGCTGGTGGCGTCGAGCCGGCCCAGCGCCGCATACAGCGTGGTGGTCTTGCCCGAGCCCGTCGGCCCCGTCACGAGCACGATGCCGTGCGGCTGGTGGATCAGCGCGTCGAAGCGGCGCAGCGTGTCGCCCTGCATGCCCACGGCCTCCAGGCTCAGCTTGCTCTCGCTCTTGTCCAGCAGGCGCAGCACCGCCCGCTCGCCATGGGCGCTTGGCAGGGTCGAGACGCGCACGTCGATCGCGCGCGTGCCCAGGCGCAGGCTGATGCGGCCGTCCTGGGGCAGGCGCTTTTCGGAGATGTCCAGGTCCGCCATGATCTTCAGGCGCGAGATCAGCGCCGCATGCAGCGCGCGGTTGGGCTGCACCACCTCGCGCAGCGTGCCGTCCACGCGGAAGCGCACGCTCGAGTGCCGTTCGTAGGGCTCGATGTGGATGTCGCTCGCGCCGTCGCGCGCGGCCTGCGTGAGCAGGGCGTTCAGCATGCGGATGATGGGTGCGTCGCCCGCAGATTCCAGCAGGTCCTCCACGGCCGGCAGCTCCTGCATCATGCGCGAGAGGTCGGCATCGGATTCGACCTCGCTCACCACCGTCGCCGCGCTGGATTCCCCCTGCGAATAGGCCGCGCTGATGCGCTGCGCGATGGCATGCGCGTCCAGCGGCATCAGCTCCCGCACGGCATGCTTGCGCATGACCTCGGACAGTGCCCCGGCATCCGGTGCGGGGCCGTGCCAGAGCACGCAGGTGTGGCCGTCGTCCTCCAGCAGCAGTTGCGAACTGCGCGCGAAGGCGTAGGGAAGCGGGTGGCGCATGGCGTGGCGGGGTCGGGGGACGGGAATGTCCGGTTATTGCGGGTTGTAGGCGCCTGCGTCGGCGGGCGCCGGTGCGCGTGCCGGGGCCTGCGCGGGCGCCGGGGCCGGCGGCACGAGCGGTATCAGCGGCGCGGGCGGGGCGCTGCGCACGGCGGGCGCCTTGCCCTGCGGCGTGGCTGCGGGAGCCGATGCGGGTGACGGCGCGAGCGGCGGCAGTACCGGGGCCCCGGATACCGCGCGCATGACCGTGCTGGGTGCCGGCTGGGTGTTCTGCTGCAGCGCGCGGATGGCCTCGTAGCGGTCCATCATCAGGGCATCGCTGGTGGCCGTGTCCCGGATCACCACCGGCCGCAGGAAGACCATCAGGTTGGTCTTCTGGCGCCTGCGGTTCTCGTTGCGGAAAAGGCCGCCCACGACAGGCAAATCGCCCATCAGCGGCACCTTGTCCTGGCCCATGGAATAACGGTCTTCCAGCAATCCGCCCAGTACGATCACGTTGCCGTCGTTCACCAGCACCGTGGATTCGATCGAGCGCTTGCTCGTTGTCGGGCCATTGACTGCGTTGGCCGTGCCGTCATTCACTTGCGACACTTCTTGGTATAGAGATAGCTTGACCGTTCCGTTCTCGTTGATCTGCGGGCGCACACGCAGCATCAGCCCCACGTCCTTGCGCTCCACCGTCGTGAACGGGTTCACGGTGCTGCTGCCCGTGGTGTTGGCATACGAGCCGGTCACGAACGGAACGTTGTTGCCGATGATGATCTGGGCTTCCTCGTTGTCCAGCGTCATCAAATTGGGGGTGGACAGGACATTGGCGTCCCCCGTGTTCTCGAGGAAGTTCGCGAGTGCTCCAAGGTAATAGTTGCCATTGATGCGCGGCGCAATGGCGACGTTGAGCCCTTTGCCCAGCCCGGACGCACTGCTGGCGATGCTCGTGGCATTCCCGGTGGCAGCAGCCAGCGCAAGGTTGAGGATGTTGGCGTTTCCGCCGGTGGTGGATGCCGAGGAGTTGGTGCCGATGACGCCGATGGTGCCGTTGCCGTAGTTGCCCATCACACCCTGCCACTGGATGCCGAATTCGGCCACCTTGTTGGCGGACACCTCGACGATCAGGCTCTCCACCAGCACCTGCGCGCGCCGGCCGTCGAGTTGGTCGATCACCGCGCGCAGCTGCCGGAACTGCGGCTCGGGCGCGGAGATGATGAGCGAATTGGTGGACGGGTCGGCCTGGATCTGCCCGCCCGTGGAGGGCTGGTTGCTGTTCGCGCTGTTCAGGCTGCCCGCGCTGCTGCCCAGGCCACCGGCGCTCGAGCTGCCGCCCATGCCGCCGCCCATCCCGCTGCTGCTGCCGGTCTGCATGAGCCCCGAGCCCGAGAGCCCGGTGGAACCGGTGCCCGAACCGCCGCCGGAGGAGGACGGGCCGGAGGAGGACACGGCACCTCCGGAGTTGCTGCCCATGGAGGCTGCCAGCGCCGCGCGCAGCGTGGTCGCGAGCTTGGTGGCGTCCGCATTCTTCAGGTACACCACGTGGATGTTGCCCGACGCTGCCGCACTCCCGACGACCGGCGCCTGGTCGAGCTTGTCCACCAGCGTGCGCACCAGCGCGAGGCGGGCGGGATTGGCGGCGCGCACGATCAGCGAATTGCTGCGCGGCTCGGGCAGCAGCGTGGTGCGGTAGGCCGTGTCGCTCTGCCCCGGGACGGCGCCGGCCGTGCCCGTCGCGGTGCCGGCCATGCCGGGCGTGCCGCCCGTGCCCTCCACCAGGCGCGACACCAGGGGCGCGAGCTCGCTCGCCACCGCGTTGCGCAGCGGTATCACTTCCACGTCGCTGGCGTTGGACACGTCCATCGCCGCGACGATGCGCGCGATGCGCTGCAGGTTGTCGGCATAGTCGGTCACCACCAGCGAGTTGTTGCCCGGGTTCACGTTGATCGTGTTGTTCGGGCTGATGAGCGGGCGCAGCACCGGCACCAGGTTGGCCGCGTTCTCGAAATTGAGCTTGAAGATCTGGGTGACGATCTGCCCGCCGCCCGGCGCGCTGCCCGAGCCGCCCTGGGTGACCGTCACCGATCCCGACTGCAGCTTGGCGTCCGCTTCGGGAACGACCTTGTAGAGGCCCGCGGACTCGACCACCGTGAAGCCCTGCAGGCGCAGGGCGGCCAGGAACTGCTGGAAGGCGGCGGCCGGCGGCACCGCCCTTTCCGTGACCAGGGTGAGCTGGCCCTTCACGCGCGGGTCCACCACCACATTGCGCCCGGTGATCGTGGCCATGGTGCGGGCCACCGCCTCGATGTCGGCACCGGCGAAGTTCAGCGTCACGGGTTCGCCGGGGCGCACGCTGGAAGGCGCCGCGCCGGTGGCGGTCTGGGCATTCAGCGGGCCGCCGGCAGCGGCGAGCATGGCACCGGCGGCGATGGCGTGGAGGGCAAACCGCAGGCGCTGCGAATTCATGGAAGTCATAGGGGTCAACCCACGGTGATGAGTGAACGGGCGCCCGTGCGCCGTCCGATGATGTTGAGAAGGTTCGAGAGCACGGCTTCGCGCTCCGGCGCGGCCGTGGCCTCGCCCTCGAAGCGCAGGCGCTGGCCGATCCAGCGGCCGCTGCCGGTGAGGCGCAGCGCGCCGTCCAGCGTCGCGAGCGACAGCGTGGTCACCTCGCCGCCCTGCAGCGTGAGCCGGTAGCTGCCCATCGGGCGCAGCGTGGACAGGCGCGAGGACATGCCCAGCGCATCCAGCTGCGCCTGGCCCGCGATCACGACGCGCCCCGCGGCGCTGTCCATCGCCAGGCCTTGCGTGCGCAGCGCCAGGCGGCCCTGGGGCTGCAAGGTGTTGAAGGGGGTGCCCAGTCCCGACAGCACGGCCGCCGGCCACTGGCTCTGCCCGTCGGCCACGGCCACGTGCACGCCGCCCCAGCGCAGCGCGACGCGGGCCGAGACCGGAGAGGCCGTGCAGCAGTCCGCACGCACTTGCGCGCGCAGCCCCGTCCAGGTGGGCCGCAGCGTCCAGTGCAACTGCCCGGGCAGCGCCGCGCGGTCGGCACTGCCCTGGCCTCCGGTCAGCACCAGCTGCGCCGAGCCGGTCCAGACCGTGCCGCGCGCCTGGGCGAGCAGGACCTGCCCACCGCTGGCACGCTCCACGCCCGAGGCCAGCCACGCTGCCGGCGCGAAAAGCAGCAGGGTGGGGAGGGCGCCCAGCAGGCAGCCGGCCACGGCCCAGAGGCGTGGGGACCGGGGAGGGCGCTGCACGCCGGGGCGGATGGGGCGGGTGGTGCGGAGCACGGTGGTCGGGAAGTATCGGGAAAGAGGCCGTTGCAATGGAAATCCGGGATGTCGGGACGGCCGGCCTACCGTGCGGGCAGGGCCAGCACCAGCGTGCCGTCCCAGCGGGGCATGGCGCCCTCTGGCGCTGCCGCAGCCGCCGGCTGGCCAGCTCGGGCGGCCGCCGTGCCCGGCGCGGCCAGGGTGGCTGCGCGCTGCGGCGAGGTCGGGCCGAGCACCGCCGGCCCGACGGGCTGCGGTGCCGCCGCCGTGCTGCGGGCCAGCCGCGCCTCGACGGGCACGGTGCGGGCGTTGCTGCGCGCCTGCGACAGCCATTCGGCCACGTGGTCCGCAGGCGCGGCCTTCAGCGTGACCGTCGCGCGGTCGCCCAGGATGTTGATCTGTGCCTGCGTGCCCAGGCGCTGCGCCAGCGACGTGCGCAGCGCCTGCGATGCGTCGCCGGCCGGTGCGGCGGGAGCGGCCTGCAACTGCAGGGCTTCCGACTGCAGGGCCTGCATGCGCTGCAACTGGGCGTCCAGTGCGGCATGCTGCGCCGGTGCCTCGCGCAGCGTGCGCAGCGCCGGCGCCAGCGCCACCCACCAGAGCAGCGCCACCGCCACGACCGTGCCGGCCGCGAGCACCAGCGACTGTTCGCGCGGAGCCAGTGTCTTCCAGCGCGCGCGCAGCGCTTCGGCGCGGGATGCGGAAGCCGCGGAAGGGGAGGGAGACCGTGCCGGTTTCATGGGTGTGCCCCTTCGCGCAGCAGCACCGCGCCGTCCTGCAGGCTGGCCTGGTAGCCAGCGGCAGCCAGGCGTTCATTGGTCGTGGCCAGTTCCTCGGGCTGCAGCTCGATGCCGCGCAGCCGCAATTCCCCGGGGGCGTAGTCGATCGCGGTGGGCAGGCGCCCCGCGGGCAGCGCGGCACCCGCGGACGCGAGCATCGGCTCCAGGTCGCGTGCGGAGACCCCGCCCGCCTGCTGCCGCAGCCGGGCCACTTCGCGTTCCATCTGGACCGGCGCATCGACCACCACCTGCACCTGCGGAAAGGTCTGGGTCAGCGCGTTGCGCACCCCCGCCTGCTTGCCGGCGAGCGCCTGGCGCTCCTGCCAGGCCCAGGCGTTCAGCCCGACCACCTGCGCCGCCACGCACACGCCCAGGGCCCAGCGCGCAGCCCGCCATTGCGGCGCCCGTGCGAAGGCGCCGAAGGCCGTCGCCGTCTTGCGCAGCGTGCGCGTGCGGCGGTTGCTGGCGAACTCGAACTGCGCCAGGTCCCATGTGCCGCGCGCTGCCGCCAGCGCACGCTGGCTTGCCGTGTGCAGTACCGCGGGGCGGCCGGTCATCTGCTCGGCGAGCCGGGCCACTGCCGGCTCCGCCTGCAGGGGAGGCGGTGCCTCGCCGCCGTCCGCGCCGGCTGCATCGGCAGCGCGCGAGGCGCCCGTGAGCTGGAGGGCTGCAGGCGACAGCGGCAACACGGACGGTACGGCTTCCGGGCCCTGCCCGGTGGCCACCAGCAGTGGCTCCTCGGGCGTACCGATCACGTAATGCGCAGGCGCCTCCCCGGTGCCCGGCGCGAACTCGGGCACCACCCGCTGCACCGGCCGGCCCGCGGCCTCCAGGGCCTGCAGGGCCGCGCGCAGCCAGTTCCGGTCGCATACGGCCACCCAGGCCGGCACGCCCGGCCGCGCACCCGGCTCCAGCGCGAAATGCAGTTGTGCGGGATCGTCCAGGAGCCGTTCTTCGAGCAGTCCTTCGAGCACCGCGCGCAGCCGCGGCGCCTGCGCGCCCTGGGGCAGCGTGACGCGCTGCCATGACAGGGCCTGGATCGGCACCACGGCGACCACCTCGCCCGCCCGCCCCGGGTCGGGAAGCAGGGACGCGCGGGCGCTGTCGTGGCGGGTGGCGGCGTGGCCGTCCGTGGTCAGCGTGTAGCCGTATTCGGTGGCCGGCCCGGGGGCGCTGCCCTGGGGCAGGAAAAGGACGAGGGTGCTCATGGGTGGAATTCGCGGGCCATTTTAGGGGCGCTGCATGACGGCAGGTCCGGCGCCTGCGCAGGTCATCGTGCGGCGGCGGGGCTCCTCACGAACGCGCCGCGCTCGCGCCACAGCGTGCGCGCCGTGGAGCCGGCCTTGTACACCAGCGAGCGCTCCTCCACGACGGTGTCGCCCAGGCGCAGGCGCCCACGCACTTCGTAGTACGAGGACATGGTCGAGTGGGTCTCGGGCGGGATCTGCAGGCTGCCGCCCAACTGCCGGGTGGCGTCCGCGGTGGTCTTGAAATGCTGCGATTCCCGCGCCTGCACCAGCCGCTGCGCGCCCGCCATGTCCAGCCCTTCGATGCTGGCCTGCAGCACCTGCGCGCTCGCGGTATTGAGGTTGACCGGCGTGCGCCGCGGCAGCAGGGTCGCATACGGCTCCAGCGCCGCGACCGTGGACGCCGACAGGCCCAGCCACGTGAGCTGCGTGAAGCTGCGGGGCATGAGCGGAACGGATGCGAGGTCGGCCGGTGCGGCGGCCGCGGGCGCCGCCGTGCCCGTGGCGGTGCCCGCGCCGGTGTTGCCGGCCCCCGCGGCATTGCTTTGCGCCATCGCCTTGCGCAGCCCTTCCGCGAGCTGCTGCAGTTCCTGCTGCGGCAGCCCCAGCGCATCGAACAGTCGGCTGAACTGGCGCAGGGCGGGCGCGGACACGGCGCCGCCCTCGACCAGGTTGTACGCGTTGAGCCGCGACTGCAGGTCCGTGATCTGCCCCGACAGGAAGGCGTTGGCGGTGTCCGTGCTGGCATCCGGCTCGGCCGCCGCGCCTTCGGGCCCGGCCGCGAGGAAGGTGGACAGCCGCGCCTCTTCCAGCGGAACGGCCCAGGGTTCCGCGAGGTGGTCCGTGCCGTCCCCGCCCCGTGCTAACAGGTCTTCGCGCAGGATCAGCCGCGACCAGTCAAGCGCGCCGACCAGCAGCCAGGCCGACTGCACGCGCGCCCGCTCGGCGGATTCCACCTCGACGGCGCGCCATTGCTGCCACATCGCCGCTGCCGCGAAAGTGGCCACCAGCGCCACGGTGAGCATCGCCGCGAGGAGCGCCGCCCCATGCTGGCGCATGGCGCCCGTCCTGCCGCCGCCGCGCCGCGTCACGACTTGCCTCCGCCATTGGTGGGATTGACCCAGTCCCGGGTGATCGTGCCGGCGAGCGCGCGCCCCGGCGGCAGCACGATCTGCAGGCGCACTCCGTCGGGAATGTTCGTCGGGGCCGTCGGCCCCATGGTCTGCGGGGTGGGCGCCGTGGCGCTGCTGGACAGCCCGTTGTACCAGGCCCCGTCGCGGTAGTAGAAAAGTCGCCAGTCCTGCAGCGGCATCAGCACGGTTTCCCCGCGCTCGGCCCCGGCGTTGCCCGCTCCGCCCGAGCGCGCCCACAGCGCCGCGCGCTGCCAGGCCGTGTTCCATTCGCCCAGCGTGCGCAGCGGAGACGATTGCCAGCGCAGCCACTGGTCCGTGCCGTTCACCGCGCGCCGGGCCCAGGCCACCACGTAGGCCCCTTCGTCCGGCGTGCCACTGCCCCGCCGCGTCAGGCGCAGCACCTGCCCGTCCCAGTCGATGGGCGTGGTCTGGTCCATGGCCTGCAGCGCATCCAGGTCCGCGGTCCACTGCGCCAGCGCGGCCTCCACCACCAGCAACTCGTCCCCGCGCGCCCGCGTCTGCTCCTGTGCCCGCGCCATCCCGTCCAGGCCGCGCCAGCTCATGAGCGCCAGCAGCGACATGATCACGATCGCGACCAGCAGCTCCACCAGCGTGAAGCCGGCGGCATGGCGCGGAGCGCAGAGGGCAAAGCCATGCCGACGGGGTACGCTACCTGCACGGCCTTCCCTGTCCGAAGGCCGCGGAGCAGGCCATGCCAGCAGACGCCGTGGATCGGGCTTCGCCCGGCCACTGGCGGCGTCCCCCCCGGGGGGAAGGCGCCGAAGGCGACTCAGGGGGGGCATCAGTACCTCCCCACGATGGTGGACAGCCGCAGCACCGGCCCCGTGGCATCGAAAACCTGCGCATCGACCCGGCGGAATTGCGGATTGGGCGTCGGCCGCACGGCCACCGCCACGTCGTAGCGCAATCCAGCCTGCTCGCAGGGCACGGTGCTGTCACCGATGGAGGGCATCTGGCGCGCGAGCCGCACCTTCACGAGTTCGTTCTCCGCGCAAATGTGCGCGAGCATCACGTCGGCCTGCCGCGCGGCATTGCGGGCCAGCGCCGAAGTGGCCTGCGTGCCGGCCGTCAGCGCGATCGCCACGATGGCCAGGGCCACCAGGACTTCGACCAGCGTGAAACCCGCGGCCGATGCCTGGCCACGGCACCGGCGCGCGGGGGCCGCCCGCCGGGTCATTGCACCGTCTCCGCCGTGAAGGGGCGCAGGCCGTCGGTCGCCACGCGCACCGAGCGCCCGGGATGGGCCTGGCTCGCGAGCACCACCTGCTGCGGTGGGATCAGCGGTTCGGGGCCCAGCTGCAGCAGCGCGGGGCCGACCACGTAGGTCGATGGATCGAGCCATGCGCCCGGGGCCGGGTTGCCGGGCAGGCCCTCGAACCGGAAGCTTCCGCCGACGGCACGCCAGCGCACCGGCGCACCGGACGCGCGGGACTGGGCCCGGCCCGCCTCCAGCAGCGCGGCGAGGCGCTCGCCTTCGCGCTGCAGGGCCGTCTGGCCGTCGTCCCGCAGGGCGAAGCCCACCCCGGCAGTGGCGATGGCGATCAGCGAGATCACCACCAGCAGTTCCAGCAGGGTGAAGCCCCGGGCGTCGCGGCATGCGTTGCCGGGGGCAGGGCCCGTGCCATGGCACGGGCCGCGGTGCCGGCGCTTACTGCCAGCTGCCGATGTCGGCATTCTTGCCCTCGCCGCCCGACTGCCCGTCGGCGCCGAAGGACATCACGTCCACTTCGCCCTTGATGCCGGGATTCAGGTACTGGTAGGGCCTGCCCCAGGGGTCGTTGGGCAGCTTCTCGAGATAGGGGCGCCAGTTGCCCGGGACCGGGCCGTTCGTGGGCCGGGCGATCAGGGCCTGCAGCCCCTGTTCGGCGGTGGGATAGCGCTGGTTGTCCAGGCGGTAGAGCTTCAGCGCCTGCACGATGTTGGTGATGTCGGTGCGCGCCGCGGTCACCCGCGCATCGTCTGCACGGTCGATCACGTTGGGCACGATCAGGGCGGCCAGCACCCCGATGATGACCAGCACGACCATCAACTCGATCAGCGTGAAGCCGCGCGCGATCCGGCTGCGGGCGTTCCTGGCGCGCCGTGCGATGGCGCCTGCGTTGCGGGAGATCACGGTCTTCTGAAAAGTGGGAGACATATCCGGTCAATGATAATCGTGACATGGTGACAAACACATCCGGCCCCTGGGGCGTTAGGCTCGGCACGCTCGCCCTGTGGGTGCTCGCAGGCGCCAGCGTGGTTTTCTGGGGACTCCGGCTGGCCGTCCGTCCGGCCCCCATCGCCGCCCCCGTGGCGGCACCCGCACCGGCAGCGCCGGATGCCCAGGCGCTCGCGCGGCTGCTGGGCGCAGGCCCGGCCGCGCCCAGCGCGCCGGCTGCACGCGAGCCCAGCCGCTTCGCCCTGCAGGGGGTGCTCGCCGGCACGGCCAGCGGCGGTGGCGCGGCACTCATCGCCATAGACAACCAGCCCGCGCGTCCGTTCCGTCTCGGTGCCACCGTGGCCGAAGGCCTGGTGGTGCAATCCCTGGGCCGCAGGCAGGTGCGCCTCGGTCCGTCCCGGGGCGGCGAGGCCACGGTCACCCTCGAAGTGCCTGAAAAAGGAGGCGAGGCAACGGGTGTAACAACCGTCGCGCCCTAGGCTGCCACCGCCTTTTTTCGCAGGTTCACACGGGATCCGCGCCGCCGATCTCGCAGCATTTCCAGGCGCCGTAGCCAGGTGCCTCCAATGGCCATTCGTCGGCACGCGGCGCACGGAACGGCTGCTCCAGCAGCCAATGCACGCAGCGCGCGACGCCGGCATGCGTGATCCACACAATGTCGGCAGCGCCCGTATCGCGTGCTTCCCGCAGGGCGGCCCGCACGCGCGCCAGCATCTGTTCCAGGCTTTCACCATCCCCTGGCGCGTGCCCTGCGAAGTCGGCCATCCATGCATCGATGGCCGCGCGGCCGACGGCGTCCCAGGACCGCCCCTCCCAGACCCCGAAGTCCATTTCCACCAGTCGCGCGTCCGGCTGCGGGGAGAGGTCGGAGCGCAGGGCCTGCAGCGAACGGGCCAGCTCCGCGCAGCGCGCGAGCGGCGAATGCCAGATGGGCAGCGCGGTGGCGGGCAGGGCGGATGCCAGGCGGCTGGCGGCGTCGGCGGTGGCCTGCGCGTCCGCCGCCACATCCAGCGAGCCATAGCAGATGCCTCCGTCCACGCACGGCGCGGCGTGCCGCACCAGCCAGAGCCGCATGGACCGGGGGCTCATGCGGCCGGCATGCCGGCCGCCGCGGCGCATCCCAGGTAGAACGCGATCTCGGCCACCTGCTGCACGGCCCCCAGGCAGTCGCCCGTGAAGCCCTGCAGGCGCCGGGCGAACCATGCACGCAGCACCCAGGCCGCCACGCCGCTGGCGCCCAGCGCCGCCAGGGCAGGGGCCGGGCCCAGCAGCCAGGCCGCCAGCACCAGCGCAGGTGCGGCCCAGCAGCCGGCCGCCAGCAGCGCGCCCAGCGTGATCCGGTCCGCCAGCGGCTTGCTCTTGGAGGTGGCCTCATTGCCCACGTGCGGCAGTGTGCGCACCAGCAGCAGCGGCCAGAAACGGGACACCACATGCGCGCCTGCCAGGGCCGCCAATGCCACGGCCAGTCCGCGGTGCCCCAGCATCGCCAGCAGCGCCAGCTTGCTGGCCAGGGCCAGGCACAGGGCCATGGCCCCGAATGCGCCGATGCGCGAATCCTTCATGATGTCCAGGGCCCGCCCGCGGTCCGCGCTGCCGCCCAGGCCGTCCGCCACGTCCGCCAGCCCATCCTCGTGGAAGCCCCCGGTGAGCACGACGGTGGCCGCCGTGCTGAGTGCGGCACAGGCCAGGGCGGCATAGGGCTGCGGGCCGAACAGCAGATGCAGCGTGCCGTACACCAGGGCCGCCACGGCCGCCACGACCCAGCCCACGCCCGGGAAATGCGCGGCACTCGCCTGCAGCATGGCCGGGCTGAAACCCACCCAGTCGGCGCACCGCCCGGTCACGGGGATGCGCGTGAAGAACTGCACGGCCAGCAGGAAGTGGCGGAATGCCTGCATGGCGGGGGGGGGGGGCGCCTGTCGTGGGTGGAACGTCAGCCCCGGCCCGCGGACGCCTGCAGGAACAGCCGGTACGCGGGGTTCTGCGTTTCTTCCACGTAGGGGTAGCCCAGCGTCTGCAGGAAGGCGTCGAAGGCCTGCGCGTCGCCCGCCGGCACCTGCATGCCCACGAGGATGCGGCCGTAGTCGGCGCCCTGGTTGCGGTAGTGGAAGAGGCTGATGTTCCAGCTGGGCTGCATCATGCTCAGGAACTTGAAGAGCGCGCCCGGGCGCTCCGGGAAGATGATGCGCAGCAACCGCTCGTCCTGGGCGAGCCCGGAGCGGCCGCCCACGAGGTGCCGCAGGTGTTCCTTGGCCAGTTCGTCGTGCGTGAGGTCCAGTGCCTCGAACCCGTGGCGCTGGAAATTGCGCGCGATCTTCTCCGACTCGCCCTTGCCATGCGTGGTCAGCCCGACGAAGACGTGGGCCTGCGCCGCATCGCTGATGCGGTAGTTGAACTCCGTCACGTTGCGCGGGCCGCCGGGCAGCTGGCCGACCACCTCGCAGAAACGACGGAAGCTCCCGCGCTCCTCCGGGATCGTCACCGCGAGCAGCGCCTCGCGTTCTTCGCCCACTTCGGCACGCTCCGCGACGAAGCGCAAGCGGTCGAAATTCATGTTGGCGCCGCACAGGATGGCTGCGTATGTTTCTCCACGGGTCTTGCGCTCTGCAACGTACTGCTTGATGGCCGCCACCGCCAGCGCCCCGGCGGGCTCCACGATGCTGCGCGTGTCCACGAAGATGTCCTTGATCGCCGCGCAGACGGCGTCGGTATCCACCGTGATGAATTCGTCCACCAGCCCGCTCGCGACGCGGAAGGTCTCCTCGCCCACCAGCTTCACGGCCGTGCCGTCCGAGAACAGCCCCACGTCGGGAAGCGCCACCCGGTTGCCGGCAGCGACCGAGCGCACCATGGCGTCGGAATCGTTCATCTGCACCCCGACGACACGGATGTCCGGCCGCACGGCCTTGATGTAGTTGGCCACTCCGCTCACCAGGCCGCCGCCGCCGATCGCCACGAACACCGCGTCCAGCCGATTGCTGCCCAGGCTCTGCAGCTGGCGCAGGATTTCCATGGCGATGGTGCCCTGGCCGGCGATCACGTCCGGATCGTCGAAAGGATGCACGAAGGTCAGGCCTTGCTCCTGCTGCAGGCGCGCGGCGTGCTCGTAGGCGTCGGAGTAGCTGTCCCCGTGCAGCACGACCTCGCCGCCCAGCGTCTTCACGGCATCCACCTTGAGTTGCGGCGTGGTCGTGGGCATCACCACCACCGCACGCGTGCCCAGGCGCCTGGCGCTCATGGCCACGCCCTGCGCATGGTTTCCGGCCGAGGCGCAGATCACGCCCCGCTGCAACTGCTCCGCGGACAGGTGCGCCATCTTGTTGTAGGCCCCACGCAGCTTGAAGCTGAACACGGGCTGCTGGTCCTCGCGCTTGAGCAGCACCGTGTTGTGCAGCCGGCGGCCCAGCGCGCGCGCGGGCTCCAGTGCCGACTCGACGGCCACGTCGTACACGCGCGCCGTCAGGATCTTCTTGAGGTAGTCGGCGGGCGTCAGGGCGGGGGAGGGAGACTTTGTCATGGATGCGTGGACTGCAGCAGGGGCCGACATCATAGGCCTTTGCTCTCCGCCGGCCGCCACGGCCCGGCGGGGCAAAAAAAACGGCCCCGGATCGTGAGATCCGGGGCCGAATCCATCCTTTGAGGAGATGGAGGAGACAATAGGCGCGTCGGGTAGGTCTTTCAGACCCGCCAACCCTTTCGGGCAACGCATGGGGCGAGTGTAGCGCAATCGATGCTGCGATGCAGCAAAATTGCGGCGGCGCAGCCACAAAAGTTGCCAGGCTGCCAATTTGATGGGAAAAAACAACATGGAATGCACAGTCACCTGGACCGGCGCCTCGGGCACGCGCTCGGGCATGGGGTTCATCGCGGAAACCGGCAGCGGCCACATCCTGGCCATGGACGGTGCCCCCGATGCTGCCAACCCCGCCAACGGCGGTCAGAATTTCGCGCCCCGGCCGATGGAGACCGTCCTTGCCGGCACCGGCGGCTGCACGGCCTATGACGTGGTGCTCATCCTCCGGCGGGGCCGCCACGATGTGCGCGGTTGCAGCGTGAAGCTCAGCTCGGAGCGCGCGGACACGGATCCGAAGGTGTTCACCCGCATCCACATGCAATTCACCGTCACCGGCAAGGCCTTGCCGCCCGCCGCGGTCGAGCGTGCCATCGCCATGAGCCACGAGAAATACTGCTCCGCGAGCATCATGCTCGGCAAGACGGCAGAGATCACCACCGGCTTCGACATCGTGGAGGCCTGAGTCCGGAGCCCGTCCCCTATATATGGTGTGCCGTGGCCGTCATCACCCGGGCCGCGGCGGCCATGAGCACCCGCGCCGGCGCGGGCAGGTCCGTCGCGCCGGCGGCGCGTGCGTCGTCCGCATGGCGTTGCTCGTCGGCCTGCATGCGCGCGATCACCGCCAGGGAGGGGGCGTCCTGCGCCGGCATGCGGTCCAGGTGCCCCTGCAGATGGCGCGCCACCTGGTTTTCCGTCTCCACGACGAACCCCAGGCTCGCGGCATCGCTGACCTGGGCTGCCGTCCAGCCGATCGCGAATGCGCCCGCGAACCACAGCGGATTCAACATGCTGGGCCGGCTGCCCAGCGCGTCGAGGCGTTCGGCCGTCCAGGCCAGGTGATCGGTTTCCTCGCGGGCAGCCTCCAGCAGCCGGGCACGCAGCGCCGGGTCGCGCGTGACAGCGGCCTGTCCCATGTAGAGCGCCTGCGCGCATACTTCGCCCACGTGGTTCACCCGCATGAGCGCCCCGGCCTCGCGCCGCTGGGTGGGCGACAGGTCGCCTTCCGGCAGGCCCCTGGCTGGCGACGGCTGCGCGGCGCGGGGTCGTGCAAAGAGCGTGCGCAAGGCGTTGTCCGCGGCTATCAGGAGCTTGTCCATGGCGATGAATGTCGATGGCAGAAGGGTTGGGATGCTGCAAAAAGAGTAGCGGAAGGCCCCGGTTCCATCGCGTCCTATCTCAATTCCAGGGAACCTTTTTGTGTGTTGCGATGCTGCAACGAAATGGGGCTTTCGGGGCGATTGTGCGGGAATTCCTTTGCGAAACGGAACGGCCTCTGTTGCAATAAGGGCAACTTCCCCACCAGGAGGTTGGCCCGGGGTTGGCGGACTGCGCCTGTAGTGCGTACCAGCCCCCCGAACCGGCGCCCTCGTTTAACCTTGGAGTAACTCGCAATGAAAAAATCCCTGATTGCCCTGGCCGTGCTGGCTGCTTCCGGCGCTGCAATGGCTCAATCTTCCGTCACGATGTTCGGTATCGTCGATACGGGTGTTGCCTACATCAACAACGCCAACTCTGCTGGTCAGAACGTGTACGGCCTGACCACCAGCGGCAACGCCACGAGCCGTCTGGGCTTCCGTGGTACGGAAGACCTGGGCGGTGGCCTGAAGGCTGGCTTCTGGCTCGAAGGCGAGATCTTCGGCGACAACGGCAACGCCAACGGCTTCAACTTCCAACGCCGCTCCACGCTGAGCCTGGCTGGCAACTTCGGTGAAGTGCGCCTGGGCCGCGAACTGACCCCTTCGTACAACAAGGCCAGCAGCTATGACCTGTTCGGCCAGACCGGCATCGGCCAGTTCCAAGGCTGGAACGAGTGGCTCGGCCTGAACGGCGCTACCAGCGTGACCGCTGACACGAACAACATCCGTTCGAGCAACATGGTCAGCTACTACACCCCCAACTTCGGTGGCTTCACCGGCGGCGTGGGCTATGGCTTCGACGAGCAAACCGTGGGCAAGGCTGGCCGTTACTTCGGTGGCTACGCTGCATACGACAACGGCCCCCTGAGCGTGACCGTGTCCTATGACCAACGCAACACCGGCTTCACGCTGGCTGGCGTTTCCGCTACCGGCAAGCACAACATCCTGACCGTGGGCGCTTCCTACGACCTGAACGTTGCCAAGCTGATCGCCATCGCTCAACAATCGAAGTACGAAGCTGACGGCTTCTCCGGCGACGCCAAGTTCAACAACTACGCCCTGGGTGCTTCCATGCCCGTCGGCGCTGGCGAATTCAAGCTGCAATACGCCCTGTACGACCAGAAGGCCATCGACTCCAAGGCACACCAGCTGTCCCTGGGCTATGTTCACAACCTGTCCAAGCGCACCGCTCTGTACGGCACCGTGGCTTACCTGAAGAACAAGGACAACTCCAACCTCGGCCTGGCCACCAAGGGCCTGACCGTTGCCGGCCCTGGCATCGGCAACAACCAGACCGGCGTGCAAGTCGGTATCCGTCACGCTTTCTGATGGATGGCTGGCTCAGCCAGCTTGACTCAGCAAGTCAAAAACCGCTGCCCTCGGGCAGCGGTTTTTTTTTGTCACTTCGGTAACAGCAACTAAGGGAAAACGACTGTGGGTATGCCGCTAACGCATGTTCCGATGCAAGTCATTGATTTCTAGAATAAAAGTTCCTTCACCCTCCCGCAGAAAGAGACAACACATGCGTATTTCGTCTGTGAAAAAAACGGTGGCATTGACCACCCTGGCAGTAGCGGCTCCCTTCACGTTCGCGCAGCAGGCCGGCACGAGCAGCGTCCAGTTGTACGGCATCGTGGACATGGCATATCGCCACACCAACAACGAGGGACCCGCCGGCAGCCCGGGCGGTTCGCTGGACCAGATGGTCGGCGGGGGCATGTCCCAGAGCCGTTGGGGCATCAACGTGACCGAAGACATGGGCGGGGGACTGAAGGCCCTGGTCAACCTGGAAAACCGCTTCGGCGCCGACACCGGCACGCCGGCCACGCCGTACTTCCAGCAATCCTGGGTGGGCCTGCAAGGCGGCTTTGGCCGCGTGACGCTGGGCCGCCAATACAACATCCTTTTCGATCTGGTGACCAGCACGTATGCGTCCTACCCGTACTCGCCGTACATGGACGTCTACAAGCCCGAGATCGGTTTCGCGCTGGGTGCGCGTGCCGACAACATGATCAAGTACATGGCCGAGGTCGGCCCGTGGCGTGGCGGACTACAGTATTCATTCGACGAAAAGAGCGCCACGGGCGGCAAGACGGCCGGCGGCTACATCCGCTATGCATCGGGCGGCCTGGCAGCCGGCCTGGGCTACCAGAACTACGAATTCGCTTCCGGCAAGAAGATCGATGCCTGGACGCTGGGGGGTTCCTACCGCATGGGCAACTGGTACTTCAACGGCGGCTATGGCCAGAACAAGGTGGACGACGGCCTCACGGCCGTGGACCGTGCCGTGCTCGCGGCGATGTGGCAGGGCGGCATCAATGGCGGCTTCGGCGGCCCGGCCTTCCTGGCGGCCAACAAGCGGACGATCTACAAGATCGGCGCGGGCTACCAGATCACGCCGCAGATCAACCTGGGCGCGCATTACTTCCGTGCAGAGCAGAAGGGCAACACCGATCTCGCCAAGGCCAAGGCCGATTTCTTCACCATGGCCCTCGATTACGCATTCTCCAAGCGGACGGATGCCTACATCGAGGTGGACCACACCAAGCTCAAGGGCGATCAGGTCAGCCTGAACAACGCCGCCGGCCAGCCCAACGGTGCCAAGTCGCGCACCGGCTACACCATCGGCCTGCGGCATCGCTTCTGATCCGCCGGTGGGGCGGCGGGCTGGCGGTGCGATGCTGCCGGCACGCCGGCCGCTTGGTGCGAAATCCTGCTGCGCGTTAGTGGAGCAGGCCTGCATGCCCTCCTGCCCCTCATGGGCCGGAGGGCATGCGTCCATCTGGCCCGCCCGTTGCCGTTGGCAGCCCCCCATGTCCGCCGCTCACCGGCAAGGCGCATGCCCGATGTCCATGAAGCCGGCCTTGCCGGGACCGGGCCGGCGCCGACAATCATCCGCGATGGCGCGGGTATTGCATGCAGTGGCCGCATGCCCTGCTAGCATGCCTGCTTCTCTGCCGCTCCTACGATGCTTGCCTTCATTCTGAGACGCCTCATCCAGGCCGTGATCGTCATGGTCGCGGTGGCCTTCATCTCCTTCATGCTGTTCCAGTACGTGGGTGATCCCGTCACCTTCCTGCTCGGGCAGGACGCCACGCCGGACCAGATCCGGGACATGCGGGCGGCACTCGGGCTGGACCAGCCCTTCATCGTGCAGTTCTGGCACTTCCTCGTGAACGCGGCGCAGGGGGAGTTCGGGCTGAGCCTCCGGCAGGGCGCCAAGGTGTCCAGCCTCATCGCCGAGCGATTCCCGGCCACGCTGGAACTGGCGCTGGTCGCCGCCGTCCTGGCCCTGGTGGTCGGGGTGCCCATGGGCGTGTATGCGGCGCTGCGCCGCGGCACCTTCACCAGCCAGCTGTTCATGACGCTGTCCCTGCTGGGGGTGTCGTTGCCCACATTCCTCATCGGCATCCTGCTGATCCTCGTGTTCGCCGTGCACCTGGGCTGGTTCCCGAGCTTCGGGCGCGGTCCGGTCACGCAGGTCGGCTGGTGGAGCACGGGCCTGCTCAATGCCAAGGGCTGGCACCACATCACGCTGCCGGCGGTGACGCTGGCCATCTTCCAGCTCACGCTCATCATGCGCCTCGTGCGCGCCGAAATGCTGGAGGTGCTGCGCACCGACTACATCAAGTTCGCCCGCGCCCGCGGCCTGTCTGACCGGGCCATCCATTTCGGGCACGCGCTGAAGAACACGCTGGTGCCGGTGATGACGATCACCGGCCTGCAGTTGGGCGGCCTCATCGCCTTCGCCATCATCACCGAGACGGTGTTCCAGTGGCCCGGCATGGGGCTGCTCTTCATCCAGGCCGTGACGTTCGCGGACATTCCCGTGATGGCGGCCTACCTCTGCCTGATCGCCCTGATCTTCGTGGTGATCAACCTGGTCGTGGACCTGCTGTATTTCGCGGTCGATCCGCGACTGCGGGTGGGCAAGGCAGGAGGGCACTGACATGGCGTTCGCAGCATCCAAGCCGGCACCGTCCGCACCGCCCCGCCTGCGGGCCGGCGGCCGCGCCTTCGCCCACATCGCGCAGTTCCATCCGGAGCTGACGACGTTCCGGCGCGACCTGCACGCCCATCCCGAACTGGGTTTCGAGGAGGTGTACACGGGCTCGCGCGTGAAAGAGGCGCTCAAGGTGTGCGGGGTGGACGAGATCCACGACGGCATCGGCCGCACCGGCATCGTGGCGGTGATCCATGGCCGCAGCCGTTCCAGCGGCAGCATGCTCGGCCTGCGGGCCGACATGGACGCCCTGCCGATGTCGGAGCAGAACGAGTTCACCTGGAAGTCCTGCAAGCCCGGGCTCATGCATGGCTGCGGCCACGACGGCCATACGGCCATGCTGGTGGGGGCCGCGCGCTACCTCGCTGCCACGCGCCATTTCGACGGCACGGCCGTGCTTATCTTCCAGCCCGGCGAGGAGGGCTTCGGCGGTGCGCGCGTGATGATCGAGGACGGCCTGTTCGAACGCTTTCCCGTGCAGTCGGTCTATGCCATGCACAACTGGCCGGCGATGCGGCCGGGCACCATAGGACTCAATTCCGGGGCGATGATGGCATCGGCCGACCGCATCACCATCGAGATCACCGGCCGCGGAGGCCACGGCGCGCATCCCTACCAGACGGTGGACGTGGTGCTGGTGGCCGCCCACATCATCACCGCGGTGCAGGGCATCGTTTCGCGCAACGTGCGCCCGCTCGACAGCGCGGTGATCAGCCTGTGCGCGATGCAGGCGGGCGACCTGGGCGCCTTCAGCGTGCTGCCCGGCACGGCCACGCTGGTGGGCACCGTGCGCACGTTCTCGCCCGCGGTGCAGGAAATGATCGAGCAGCGCCTCAAGGACCTGTGCAGCGCGGTGGCTCTGGGCTTCGGTGCCGCGGCCACCGTGCGCTACGAGCGCATCTATCCCGCGACCATCAATACCGAGAGCGACGCGCAGTTCGCGGGGGACGTGGCGGTGTCGATCGTCGGCGCGGAGAACGTGGTGCGCGACCTCGAGCCCAGCATGGGGGCGGAGGATTTTTCCTTCATGCTGCAGAGCAAGCCGGGTGCCTACCTGCGCATCGGGCAGGGCACCGGGCCCGGCCACAGCGCGCTGCACAACAGCCGGTACGACTTCAATGACGAAATCCTGCCGCTGGGCGCCGCGCTGCATGCGGGTCTGGTCGAGCAGGCGATGCCGCTGGCAGCGGTTTGAGGGGCATGACGATGAATTTCCCACGCACGGCATTGCGCGCCGCCATCGGCGCGTCCCTGGTCGCCGCAGCCTGCATGGCGGGCGCGCAGACCATCCGTGTCGCCAACCAGGGCGATGCGCTGTCGATGGATCCGCATTCCCTGAACGAGAGCCTGCAGCTCAGCGTGACCGGCAATGTCTATGAACCGCTCGTGGGCCGCAACAAGGACCTGAGCCTGGCGCCGGCTCTGGCAACCCGATGGACGCAGACCTCGCCCACGGTGTGGCGGTTCGAGCTGCGGCGGGGCGTCCGCTTCCACGACGGCAGCCCGTTCACCGCCGACGACGTGCTGTTCTCGCTGGCGCGCACGCAGGCCGGGAGCTCGGACATGAAGACGTACACCAACGACTTCAAGGAAGTGCGCAAGGTGGACGACTACACGGTCGAGATCGAGACCAAGTCCCCGTATCCGATCCTTCCCGATGTGCTCGCGCTCGTGTACATGATGTCCCGCAAGTGGTGCGAGGCGAACCATGCCGTCGAGCCGGTGGACCGGCGCAAGGGCGTGGAGAACGCGGCGTCGTTCCGGGCCAACGGCACGGGGCCGTTCCGCCTGCGCGAGCGCCAGCCCGGCGTGCGCACGGTGTTCACGCGCAACCCGCAGTACTGGGGGGCGATCGAGGGCAACGTGGCCGAGGTGGTGTTCACGCCCATCGGCAATGACGCCACGCGCGTCGCGGCGCTGCTGTCGGGCCAGGTGGACGTGATGGAGCCCGTGCCGGTGCAGGACATCGAGCGCGTGAACACGAGCCCGCTCACGCGCGCCGTGACCGGGCCCGAGCTGCGCACCATCTTCCTGGGCATGGACCAGAAGCGCGACGAACTGCTGTATTCCAGCGTGAAGGGCAAGAATCCGTTCAAGGACAAGCGCGTGCGCCAGGCTTTCTACCAAGCCATCGACATCGACGGCATCCGCAAGACGGTGATGCGCGGCGCATCCAATCCTTCGGCACTGTTGGTCGGCCCGGGCGTCAATGGCTTCCAGCCCGACATCAAGCGGCTGCCCTACGATGCCGACGCGGCGCGCAAGCTGCTGGCCGAGGCCGGCTATCCAAACGGCTTCGAGGTGGGCATGAACTGCCCGAACGACCGCTACGTGAACGATGCGCGCATCTGCCAGGCCGTCGCCGCCAACCTGGCGCGCATCGGCGTGAAGGTGAACCTGCAGGCGGAGACCAAGGGCACCTATTTCCCCAAGGTGCTGCGGCGGGATACCAGTTTCTACATGCTGGGCTGGATGCCTTCCACCTACGACGCGCACAACGCCATGAATGCGCTGATGGCCTGCGTGGACGACAAGGGCGCCGGCCAGTTCAACCTGGGCGGCTACTGCAACCCCAAGGTGGATCAGCTCACGCAGCAGGTGCAATCGGAGACCGACAAGGCCCGGCGCGACGCGATGATCCGCGAAGCCTTCGAGATCCATGCGGCCGACGTGGGCCACATCCCGCTGCACCAGCAGGCCCTGGCCTGGGGCGTGTCGCGCAAGGTGGCGCTGGTGCAGATGGCCGACAACTTCATGCCGTTCAAGTGGATGAGCCTCGCGAAATGACGCGCTGATCCGTTCCGCCCGCGTGGAGATGCCGCTCCGCTCCACGCCTTTCCAGAATTCCACGATGAAAAAAACGCTCTCCCGATGGCTCGACAGCGATGTCGGCTACAGCTTCCGCACCTCGCCCGTCGCCATCGGCGCCGCGGCGATCGCGGTGGTGTGCTTGTTCTGCTCTCTGTTCGCGGGCTGGGTGGCGCCGCACAACCCGTTCGACCTCACGACGCTCGAGCTGAGCGACGCCCGGCTGCCGCCGGCGTGGAGCGACGGCGGCTCCTGGAAGTACCCGTTCGGCACCGACGACCAGGGGCGCGACATCCTTTCGGCGCTGATCTACGGGGCACGCATTTCCCTCGTCGTCGGCCTGGCATCCGTCGCGCTGTCGGTGGTGGTGGGGGTGGCGCTCGGGCTGCTGGCGGGCTTCAAGGGCGGCTGGATCGATGCGGTGCTCATGCGCCTGTGCGACGTGATGCTGTCCTTTCCCGCGATCCTCGTGGCCCTGCTGATCGCCGGGGTGGGCCGTGCGGTGTTCCCCAACGCGCACGAGTCGCTGGCCTTCGGCGTGCTGATCATTTCCATCTCCCTCACGGGCTGGGTGCAGTATGCGCGCACGGTGCGTGGCTCCACCCTGGTGGAGCGCAACAAGGAATACGTGCAGGCCGCCCGGGTGACGGGCGTGTCGCCCTCGCGCATCATGCGGCGCCACGTGCTGCCCAACGTGCTCGGGCCGGTGATGGTGCTGGCCACCATCCAGGTGGCCACGGCGATCATCACCGAAGCGACCCTGTCCTTCCTGGGCGTGGGGGCGCCGCCCACGTCGCCCTCGCTCGGCACGCTGATCCGCATCGGCAACGACTACCTCTTCTCGGGCGAATGGTGGATCACGGTGTTCCCGGGCGTGATGCTGGTGTTGATCGCGCTCTCCGTGAATCTGCTGGGCGACTGGCTGCGCGATGCGCTGAATCCGCGCCTTCGCTAGGGATGGAGCGCAACCCCCTGAGCGGCTGCGCGCGGAATGCAACGGATAACGGATGGATGGCCTGCCATGTCCCTTCTTGAAGTCGAGAACCTCGTCGTCGAATTTCCGGGCCGCCGCGGCACGCTGCGGGCGCTGGACGATATTTCCTTTTCGATCGCGCCCGGAGAGATCCTGGGCGTGGTGGGCGAGTCCGGTGCTGGCAAGTCGCTGACCGGCGCGGCCATCATCGGGCTGCTGGAGCCGCCGGGCCGCGTGGCGGGCGGGCGGCTCCTGCTGCAGGGCGAGCGCATCGACAACCTGCCGCCGCAGAAGATGCGCCATGTGCGCGGGCGGCGCATCGGTGCCATCTTCCAGGACCCGCTGACCTCGCTGAACCCGCTCTACACGGTCGGCCGGCAACTGGTGGAGACGATCCAGGCGCACCTGCCGGTGAATGCCGCGGAGGCGCGGCGCAGGGCGATCCAGCTGCTCAAGGACACGGGCATTCCCGCGGCGGAGCAGCGCGTGGACCACTATCCCCACCAGTTCTCGGGTGGCATGCGGCAGCGGGTGGTGATCGCGCTGGCGCTGGCGGCCGAGCCCCAGCTCATCGTGGCCGACGAGCCCACCACCGCGCTGGACGTGTCGATCCAGGCGCAGATCATCCAGTTGCTCAAGAACATCTGCAAGTCGCGCGGCGCGGCCGTGATGCTCATCACCCACGACATGGGGGTGATCGCCGAGACCTGCGACCGCGTGGCCGTGCTCTATGCCGGCCGCGTGGCGGAGATCGGGCCGGTGCACGAGGTGATCAACCATCCCGCCCATCCCTACACGGCGGGGCTGATGGCGTCGATTCCCGACATGGCGCAGGACCGCGAGCGCCTGAACCAGATCGACGGCGCGATGCCGCGGCTCAATGCCATTCCAGCGGGCTGCGCCTTCAATCCGCGCTGTCCCCATGCCTTCGAACGCTGCCGCGTGGAGCGGCCGGAACTGCTGCCTGCCGGACCCACGCGCGCCGCGTGCTGGCTGCATGCCGCCACGCCGAACGCCTCCGCCGCCATCCAGGAAGCCGTGTCATGAGCAACGCGATGCCCACCCCGAAGAATAACGCCGGCGCTCCGCTGGTGCAGGCGCATGACCTGGCCAAGACCTTCGATGTCTCCGCGCCGTGGCTCAACCGCGTGCTGGAGCGCAAGCCTCGCACGCTGCTGCATGCGGTGGACGGCGTGAGCTTCACCATCGAGAAGGGCAAGACCCTTGCGCTGGTCGGCGAGTCCGGCTGCGGCAAGAGCACCGTGGCACGGCTGCTCGTGGGCCTGTACGAACCCACGCGCGGCGGCCTCACCTTCGACGGCCAGGATGCGCACGCCGCGTTCAAGGGCCGCGATGCGCGCACCATGCGCCAGCGCATCCAGATGATCTTCCAGGATCCGTACGCGAGCCTGAACCCGCGCTGGATCGTGGAGGACATCATCGGCGAGCCGCTGCGCGAGCACGGCCTCATCACCGACAAGGCCCAGCTGCGGCAGCGCGTGGGCGAACTGCTGCAGTCCGTGGGGCTGTCGCCGCTGGACATGGCCAAGTACCCGCACCAGTTCTCGGGCGGGCAGCGGCAGCGCATATCGATCGCGCGGGCGCTGGCGACCGAGCCGGAGTTCCTGGTATGCGACGAGCCCACGTCGGCGCTGGACGTGTCCGTGCAGGCGCAGGTGCTCAACATCATGAAGGACCTGCAGCGCGAGCGGCACCTGACCTACCTGTTCATCAGCCACAACCTCGCCGTGGTGCGCCACGTGAGCGACCAGGTGGGCGTGATGTACCTGGGGCGCCTCGTGGAGCTGGCCGACAAGCGCGAGCTCTTCGCCGCGCCGCGCCATCCCTACACCCGCATGCTGCTGGACGCCATCCCGAAGATGCACGACACGGGCCGCGCGCGCACGCCCGTGCAGGGGGAAGTGCCGAATCCGCTCAATCCGCCGTCCGGCTGCGCCTTCAATCCGCGCTGCCCCCATGCCAACGACCGCTGCCGCACCGAGCGGCCGCAGCTCATCGACGACGGCGGCGTGCGCGTGGCCTGCCACGGCATCGAGGAGGGGCGGATTCCGCGGGCGGTGGCTGTGCAGGCCGCCTGAGGGCCACGCGAGCAAAATGTCCCTGAGTGGGACAGGCAGTCAGTTGAAGCGGCCGTGCGCCCCGCCCAGGCCGTAGCGGCCGGCCCCGAGCAGCATCACGGCGAGGGCGCCGAACAGGTACATGCCCTGCAGCTCCAGGGCCCAGCCGCCCTGCTGCGTCATCGTGAACAGCTGGCCCATGTGTACGAGGGCGATGGCCACCACCATGTTGACGAAGATGATGGCTGCGCCCGCGCGGGTGGCGATGCCGGCGATGACCATCAGGGGCGCCAGGATTTCACCGACGTACACAAGGTAGCCGAGGGCGCCCGGCAGGCCGGCTTTTTCCAGCATGCCCGTGATGAAGCCGGCGCCGTTCTGCAGCTTGAAGATGCCGTGCAGCAGGATCAACACGCCCAGCGCGAGGCGCAGCACGAGCTTGCCTGCGTCGTCCAGGGCCGGGGCCGCGGCCGGGGTGGCTGCGGAACCGGGGCGCTGGGGGGACATGGTTCGGGTGGATGCGGTCGAGAGGGTCATGGCAGTGCTCCTGGCAATAGGGGGTGAGTCATCGATGCCCGCAGTGTGCGCGCCGCCGCCGGGGGGTGTCGGTGCGTTTTCTCACACTGTCCCCGCGATGTCTCCCGGAGCGTGTCGGAGCACGCCGCGCCACTGGCCCGGCAGTGAACGACAGCGTTGACCCCCTCCGCTGACCGACCCTTGCCGCAGTGCCGGTCCCTCAGGCGGATGCCAGCGCCGGGCGGTACGCGTGCGGCAGAGCCGCAGCCGCCCTGGCCGGACCGTAGGAGCGCCGTTCCGTTGCCGCAGGGGCTGCCTGGGCCTGGAGCTTGAAGACCGCCACCAGCGTGTTGAGCTGTTCGGATTGCGACCGCAGGCTGGCGGCCGCGGCGGCGCTTTGCTCCACCAGCGCGGCGTTCTGCTGCGTCACCTGGTCCAGGTGGTTCACTGCTTCGCCCACCTGCCCGATGCCGCTGCTCTGCTCGGCCGAGGCGTTGGCGATCTCGCTGATCAGGGTGCCGACCTGGCGGACCTGCGCGACGATGTCGTCCATGCTGCGGCCCGCTTCGCCGACCAGCTGGCTGCCGTTGCCCACCTTCGCCACGCTGTCCGTGATGAGGTCCTTGATTTCCTTGGCGGCCTGGGAGGAGCGCTGCGCCAGCGTGCGCACTTCGCTCGCCACCACGGCGAAGCCCCGGCCCTGCTCGCCGGCCCGCGCGGCCTCCACGGCCGCATTCAGCGCCAGGATATTGGTCTGGAAGGCGATGGAATCGATGACGCTGGTGATGTCCGCGATCCTGTTCGAGGAAGCCGCGATGGCCTGCATGGTCTCCACCACGCTCCCGACGATGGTGCCTCCCTGTTCCGCCGCCTGGGTCGCGCGGGCGGCGAGTTGGTTGGCCTCCCGTGCGGTGTCGGAGTTGGTCTTCACGGTGCTGCTCAGTTCCTCCATCGATGCCGCGGTTTCCTCCAGGCTGCTGGCCTGCTGCTCGGTGCGCTGGCTCAGGTCCGCATTGCCCATCGCGATCTCGGCCGCGCCGGTGGCGATGCTCTCGCTGCTGTCGCGCACCTGGCCGACCATGGATACCAACTGGCCGTTCATGTGCTGCAGGGCCTGCAGCAGTGCCGCGGGTTCGTCCCTGCCCTCCACGTGAAACGACATGGTCAGATCGCCCCGCGCCACGGCCGACGCGATCGACACGCCGGTGGCCAGGGGGAGCGTGATGGAGCGCGTCACCGCGACGGCCAGCACCAGCCCGCAGACGACCGCCAGGGCGATCATCGCGCCGAACACGAAAATCGCGCGTTGGTAGCCTTCGTTCGCTGCCGTGGCCGCGGCGGTTCCGCCGTCCTCGTTCAGTTTCACGAGCAGGCCCAGCGTTTCCATCAATTCCGCGAATGCCTTCGCGGATTCCCCGGTGGCCAGCCCCCCGGCAGCGGTTGCCGAGCCGCCGGCTTCGTCGAGCGTCATGACGATGCGGCGCTCCATGGCGCGGTAGGTGTCGAGCTGCCCGTGGAACACATCGTAGAGCCTGCGCTCTTCAGGCGAGGAGATCAGGCGTTCGTAACTGGCCAGGGTGCGCGGCAATTGCCCGTCCATGACCTCCTTCTGGATGTCGAGCTGGCGCTGGCGGCCCTCCGGCGTGGTCTCCAGAATACGGCGCATGCTGGCGCGGCGGCCGCTGTTCAGCTCGGCGCGGATTTCCCCGATCACCTTGATGCTGGGCAGCCAGTTATTGCCGAGTTCGCCGGCATGGTGGTTGATGTTGCGGATCTGGACGATGCCGAAGAGTCCCAGCGCGAAGAGCAGGGCCAGCAATGCACCGAAGCCCAGCGCCAGCCGGGTGCCGATCTTGACTTGCCGAAGTAGTTGCATGGACAGACTCCCGTGTGTTTGATATGAAGAAGATCATATTTATCAAACTTAAGAGGCGCTTATCGGAGCCTGTTAACTTTTCCTTACGTTGGAATCGTATGAAATCAACGGCTTATGGTTGAGTCAGTCCGAGGTAAGCCGCCGCAGTGGGTGCGGTCATTTATCACATGGATCACTTGCGGCGTGCGCTTGCGCAGGCATCCGCCGTCCGGCGTCTGCAGTGCGCGCTTCAGGTGTAGCGTTTGGCGCGCAGGTTGTCCTTCATCTGCTGCAGGCGCGGCTGCAGCGGCTCGCCGATGCGCAAGGCCACGCAGGTGGCGAGCACGTCGATCACCAGCAGGTGCAGTAGCCGCGAAACCATCGGGCTGTACCGGTCATAGCCCTCCGGATGGTCCGCCGCCAGGTGGATCTGGCAGGCACTCGCCAGGGGCGAGCCGCTGGCGGTGATGGCGATGGTGGTGGCGCCGTTCCTGCGGGCGATGTCGGCCGCGTCCATGAGGTCGCGCGTGCGGCCGGAGTTGGAGACGATCACCACGCAGTCGCCCGGCCCCAGCAGGGTGGCGCTCATGACCTGCATGTGGCCGTCGCTGGTCGAGAGGCTGGTCACGCCCAGCCGGAAGAACTTGTGCTGCGCGTCCTGCGCCACGATGCCCGAGTTGCCGGCGCCGTAGAACTCGATCCGCCGGCCCGTCTGCCAGGTGGCGGCGATGGCCTGCGCGGCCTGCTCGATGGCCTTGGTGCTCGCCGCGTTGCGGTACTGCAGAAAGGCGGCGACGGCGTTGTCCACGACCTTCACGAGCACATCGCTGGTCTTGTCGTCCGCGTCCACGCTGCGGTGGATGAACGGCACGCCCTCGCTCACGCTGCCCGCAAGCTTGAGCTTGAAATCGGCCAGCCCGTCGTACCCCATGCTGCGGCAAAAGCGCACCACGGTGGGCTTGCTCACCCCCGCCCGCGCCGCCAGCTCCCGCACCGGCAGCCGCGCAAACGCACGCGCATCCTGCAGCACCAGTTGGCCCACCCGCTGCTCGGCGGGCGCCAGCGAAGGCAGGGAGGCAGTGATGCGTTCGAGCATGTCAGCGGTCCAATGTCAAAGCAGTGAGATCCGAAGCACGCGACCTCAACATCTGCACCGTTTCGATGGCCTTGGAACAAGCTTCGTCCGTTTGCTGGCGCCGCCCGTCCCAATGCCATCCACAGCACCAGATTTTCACGATGGATGCCACTACATGCGGCCTATGAACCTGGCACGGCCTCACCCATCCGATGGCCGCGGAGCAGGCCACGCCAGCAGACGCTGTGGAACGGGCTTCGCCCGGCCACCAGCGTCGTCCCCCTGCCCGCCATGCGCAGCATGGCGAGAGCGGGGGGAAGCGGCGCAGCCGCTCAGGGGGGTGTTTCAAGACTCCTCCATCCAGCTATGCCCTTCGCGCGCCACCATGGCGCTCGCGGCACTGGGCCCCCAGCTGCCCGCGGCGTAGGGCCGTGGGCCGTCTTCCGAATCGCGCCAGGATTGCATGATGGGCTCGACCCAGCGCCATGCCGCTTCCTGCTCGTCGGCGCGCACGAAGAGGTTCAGCCGCCCGGCGATCACGTCGAGCAGCAGTCGCTCGTAGGCGCCCACCCGCTCGGTGCCGAAGCGCTGCTCGAAGTCCAGGTCCAGGTGGACGGGCGCCAGGGCCTGCACTTCCGAGATGCGCATGCCGCGCTTTTCCTGGCCGGCGGCGAAGAGGTGCAGCGCCACGCCGTCGCGCGGCTGCAGGTGGATCACGAGGCGGTTGGCGCTGCCCAGCGGCGTGCGATAGATCGCGTGCGGCGTGGGCCGGAAGTTGATGGCGATGTGCGCTTCGTGCGAGGCCAGCCGCTTGCCCGTGCGGACGTAGAACGGCACGCCCGCCCAGCGCCAGTTGGCGATTTCGGTGCGCAGCGCCACGAAGGTCTCCGTGCGGCTGTCCGCGGGCACGCCGTCTTCCTCGGCATAGCCGCGCACGCGCTCGCCGCCCAGCGAGCCGGCGGTGTACTGGCCGCGCACCACGTCCCGCGACAGCGTGGCCGGGGTCCAGGGCACCAGCGAGCGCAGCACCTTGAGCTTTTCGTCGCGGATGGCGTCGGCATGGGCGTTGATGGGCGGCTCCATGCCGATGGCGCAGAGCAGCTGCAGTGCGTGGTTCTGCACCATGTCGCGCAGCGCGCCCGTGCCGTCGTAGAACGCGCCGCGCTTTTCCACGCCGAGCTTCTCGGCCATGGTGATCTCGATGCTGGCCACGGTCTCGCGGCGCCAGAGCGGCTCGAACAAGGCGTTGCCGAAGCGCAGTGCCAGCAGGTTCTGCACCGACGGCTTGCCCAGGTAGTGGTCGATGCGGAAGATCTGCTCTTCGTCGAACACGCGGCGCACGGCGGCGTTGATGGCGCGGTTGGAGGCCAGGTCGTGGCCCAGGGGCTTTTCCAGCACCACCCGCGTGTGCGGCGTGGCGAGGCCCGCGGCGCCCAGTTGCTCGCAGGCCGTGGTGAACAGGCCCGGGGCGGTCGCGAGGTACATCACCACGGTGTCGGCCTGCCGCTCGGCGAGGCGCGCCCCGAGCGCGGCGTAGTCGGCAGGCCTGGACAGGTCCATGCGCTGGTAGTGGAGCAGGGCGGCGAAGCGCTCGAACTCCTCGGCGTTGGGACGCTTGTCGCCCTCCACCGCAGCGAACCGGCTGGCGATGAGTTCGCGGTAGGCCGCATCGCTCAGGTCGTCCCGTGCCACGCCGATGATGCGGCCTTCCTCCGGCAGAGATCCGTGCCGGAACGCCTGGAAGAGGGCCGGCAGCAGCTTGCGCCATGCCAGGTCGCCCGTGCCGCCGAACAGGACCAGATCGAAACTCATTGCTGCTGCGCTCCCGATGTCTGAGGTGGTTGGAGTGACGAAACCTGGACGGCGGGCAACGCCGCGGTCCATGGCGCGATGTTACCGAGTTTCATCTTGAGGTGCCGGCTGACAGGAACTCCGGTTACAACCCGCCTACACTCGCGGGTGGCGCAGCGGGGACATCGCACCCCCGCCCCCCACCCAACCCCGGAGGATTGCATGAACCAACTCGACGCCCTCAAGCAGGTCACCACGGTGGTGGCCGATACGGGCGATTTCCGACAGCTCGGCGCCTACCAGCCGCAGGATGCGACCACCAATCCCTCGCTGATCCTCAAGGCGGTTCAGAAGGCCGAGTACGCTCCCTTGCTCCAGGAATCCGTCGAGCGCTGGCGCGGACGGCCGCTCGACGAGATCATGGACCGGCTGATCGTGCGCTTCGGCTGCGAGATCCTGTCGCTGATTCCCGGGCGCGTCTCCACCGAAGTGGACGCCCGCCTCTCCTTCGACACGATGGCCACGGTGACGCGCGGCGAGCGCATCATCGACCTCTACCGGGCCGAGGGCGTGGACACCGCCCGCGTGCTGATCAAGATCGCCGCCACCTGGGAAGGCATCGAGGCCGCCCGCATCCTGGAGCAGCGCGGCATCCACACCAACCTCACGCTGCTCTTCTCGCCCGTGCAGGCCGTGGCCTGCGGCGCGGCCAGGGTGCAGCTCATCTCGCCCTTCGTGGGCCGCATCTACGACTGGTACAAGAAGCAGGCAGGCGCGCAGTGGGACGAGGCGGCGATGTCCGGCCCCAACGACCCCGGCGTGCAGTCGGTGCGCCAGATCTACCAGTACTACAAGCATTTCGGCATCCGCACCGAGGTCATGGGCGCGAGCTTCCGCAACGTGGGGCAGATCACCGCGCTGGCAGGCTGCGACCTGCTGACCATCGCGCCGGAACTGCTGGCGCAGCTGGCCGCGTCGGATGCGCCGCTCACCCGTGCGCTCGACCCGGATGCCGCACGCAGCCTGGAGCTGCAGCCGGTGCAGTACGACGAGCCCGGCTTCCGCTACGCGCTCAATGCCGACGCCATGGCGACCGAGAAGCTGGCCGAGGGCATCCGCGCCTTCGCCGCCGACGCCGCCAAGCTTGAGCAGATGGTCCTTGCCGCATGAGGAGGGACGCGCGATGACCCTCCAAGCTGCCGGACGCGTGCGCTGCGACCGCACCGCCGCCTGGGCCGCGCTGCAGGCCCACTACGATGCCGCAGGCCGTGGCTTCGACGTCCGCGACGCCTTCGCGGCGGACCCGCAGCGCTTCGGGCGCTTCAGCCAGGAAGCGCCGCACGTCTTCGCCGACCTGTCCAAGAACCGCATCGGTGCCGACACCGAATCCCTGCTGCTGCAACTGGCCCGCGAATGCGGCCTGGAAGGCTGGCGCGACGCGATGTTCGCGGGCGAGGCGATCAACCACACGGAACAGCGCGCGGTGATGCACTGGCTGCTGCGCGAGCCGGCCCCGGCCGCGCAGCCCGCCGTGCCCGAGGCATCCGGTCTGGTGGCCGCCGGCCGGCGCGACGTGCATGCCACCCTGCAGGCCATGCTGGATTTCGCCGAGCGTGTGCGGGCCGACGATGCCATCACCGACATCGTGAACATCGGCATCGGCGGCTCCGACCTGGGCCCGTCGATGGTCACCAAGGCGCTGGACGACCTGTGCCATCCGGGCAAGCGCCTGCATTTCGTCTCCAACGTGGACGGTGCCGAGCTGGGCGGCGTGCTGCGCACGCTGCGCCCGCAAAGCACGCTGTTCCTGATCGCCTCCAAGACCTTCACCACCGCCGAGACGATGACCAACGCGCATGCCGCGCGGGCCTGGTTCCTGGCCCGGGGCGGCAGCGAAGAGGGATTGCAGCGCCACTTCGCCGCGCTGACCACGAACGTGGAGGCCGCGGCCGCCTTCGGCATCCAGACCACGTTTGGGTTCTGGGACTGGGTGGGCGGGCGCTATTCGCTCTGGTCCGCCATCGGGCTGCCCATCGCGATCGCGGTGGGGGCCGACGGCTTCCGTGGCCTGCTGGCGGGCGCGCACGCGATGGACGGGCACTTCCGCACCGCGCCGCTGGAGCGCAACCTGCCGGTGCGCCTCGGCCTGCTGGATGTCTGGTACCGCAACTTCCACGGCTTCTCGACGCGCAGCGTGGCGCCCTACAGCCATGCGCTGCGCCGGCTGCCGGCCTACCTGCAGCAGCTGGAGATGGAGAGCAACGGCAAGGGCGTGGATGCCGAAGGCGAGACGCTGCCCTTCGCTACCTCGCCCGTGGTCTGGGGCGAGCCCGGCACGAACGGCCAGCATGCCTTCTTCCAGATGATCCACCAGGGGCCGGACATCCTGCCGGTGGAGTTCATCGTGCTGCGCGAACCGGGCCGCGACCTGCCGGAGCAGCACCCCCGCCTCGTGGCCAATGCCCTGGCGCAGGCCAAGGCGCTGATGCAGGGCAAGGCCAGCGACGACGGCCACCGCCGCTTCACGGGCAACCGCCCCAGCACCTTCCTGGTACTGGACCGGCTCGATCCCCCGTCGCTGGGAGCGCTGATCGCGCTCTACGAGCACCGCGTCTTCGTGAGCGGCGCGCTGTGGGGCATCAACAGCTTCGACCAGTGGGGCGTGGAGCTGGGCAAGGTGCTCGCGAAAGAACTGGAGCCGCGGCTGGCATCGGGCGACGGCGAGGGGCTGGACGGCTCGACGGCCGGATTGCTGGCGCGCCTGCGATAGCCCGCAAGGTACAAAAAAGGGGCAACGAAAGGGGGCAGCGGCGCGCGGCCGTTCGCTCCCCGTTGCGACTTCGCCAGGTGCAACGCCTGGCGAAGGTACCGGGCATGGGTGCGCCGCAGCCAATAGCGTGGCGAGTAGTAGACAGAACTTCGTCTTTACACGGGCTGCACGGTAAAAACCGGTGGCGTCCGGGTTTTTCACCTTTGGAAACATTTAGTCTTGGTTGATAACAACGGTTGAGCTCCGGCTCGCCACTCGTTTCACTCAACCAGGCCGCCCATGTTCCGCACAGCCTCCACCCAGCGACGGTTTACTGTTCTCATTTGCGTGTTCTTCTTTCTGCTGTTGCTCGGCACGTTTGCCGTGATCCAGCTGTCGGTGAAGCCCGACCTGTCAGCACTGGAGGGCAAGGTCGCCGCCGCCAACGTGGACCAGATTTCGGTGCGCATCAGCGAGCAGTTGCGGCAGGTGGAGGCCCAGTCGCGCAGCATCACCCAGACGGTGGCCCTGCTGTCCAGCGACCAGATCGACGTGCTGCAGCCCGGGCTGGTGGACCAGTACGGCGACCCGAACGTGTTCGGCGGCGGCATCTGGCCGCTGCCCAACCAGCGTGAACAGGGGCGCGACAAGTTCAGTACCTTCTTCGCGCGCGACGGCAGCAACAAGCTGGTCGTGAACACCCACTGGAACTCGCCCGAGTCGCTGAAGTACTGGGAGCAGCCGTGGTACGAGAACGGCAAGACGGCGCCCAAGGGCCAGTGCAAGTGGGCCAAGGCCTACCAGGACGCCGCCAGCCCGCAGCCGCGCACCAACTGCGCCATGCCCATCTACAAGGGCGACACGCTCTGGGGCGTGTCCACCATCGACGTGACGCTGGGCTTCTTCAACCGGCTGGTGGCCGACATGGAAGCCAAGGTCCAGGGCCAGATCCTGATCGTGGAGGCCGACGGCAAGATCGTCAGCAACAGCAGCCGCATCCAGGGCAACATCGTGCTGAAGAACCTGTCCGAGATCGCATCCACCTCGCCCATGGCGGCAGAGATCCTGCGCCTGCTGCCCCAGGTACAGGGCGGCGCCATGGTGGAACAGGCCTACCAGGGGGACGGCGGCGCGCAGATGCTGTTCCTGAAGCCGATCCCCGGCAGCCCGTGGCTGATCGCCACCAGCATTCCGGCCTCGCTGCTGGCGGTGAACAGCCAGCGCATCCTGACCAAGCTGGCGGCCGTGCAGGTGCCGATGGCGATCGTGCTGCTGGCGCTGATGGTGCTGGGCATCCGCCTCTTCATGCGGCGCCTGAGCGTGCTGAAGACCAACATCGACGCACTGTCCGCCGGCGAAGCCGACCTGACACGCCGGCTGCCCGAGACGGGCGGCACCGAATTCAGCGAAGTCGCGCAGAGCTTCAATGCCTTCATCGCGCGGCTGCAGGGCGTGGTGGGCCAGGTGGTGAACGGTGCCTCGTCGATCGAGGCCGCGTCCGGCGAGATCTCCTCCGGTAACCAGGACCTGTCCGTGCGCACCGAAGAGCAGGCCACGTTCCTGCAGGAGACGGCCGGTTCGATGGACCAGATCACCAACACCGTCAGGCAGAACGCCGACAGTGCCAACCAAGCCAACCAGCTGGCAACGGACGCCTTCCAGGTGGCGACGCGCGGCGGCCAGGTGATCGGCAACGTGGTCGAGACCATGGACTCGATCAGCGCCTCGTCGAAGAAGGTGGTGGACATCATCGGCGTGATCGACGGCATCGCGTTCCAGACCAACATCCTGGCGCTCAATGCGGCGGTGGAGGCCGCCCGTGCGGGCGAACAGGGCCGGGGCTTCGCCGTGGTGGCCAGCGAAGTGCGCAGCCTGGCGCAGCGCAGTGCGGAGGCGGCCAAGGACATCAAGCACCTGATCGCCGACTCGGTCGCCAAGGTCGAATCCGGCAGCGCACTCGTGGTGCAGGCCGGCACGACCATGCAGGAGATCATCGCCACCAACACCAACATGGCCGCGATCATGGGCGAGATCATGGCGGCCAGCGTGGAGCAGAGCAAAGGCATCGAACGCGTGAACCAGGCGATCGCGCAACTGGACACCACCACGCAACAGAACGCCGCGCTGGTCGAAGAGGTCTCGGCCGCCGCGCGCTCGATGCAGGAGCAGACCAGCATGCTGATCCAGGTGGTGGGCGCGTTCAAGGTCTGAAGCGCCCCCGCATCCGGCATGACAGCCCGCTCCATGCGGGCTGTCTGCTTTGGAGTCATCGCAGGCCAATTTCCATGCTGTATTGCATGGATTAGGGAATATCCCAGGCAGTAGGCGCAAAAAAGTACCAGCCCCGGTGAAGCGAGTACCAGCGTGGAGGGCGAGGCTTGGCCAGAATTCCACTCCACGGCGACCTGTTCGACATGAAGGCGGGCGTCGCTCACCCAAGGAGACAACATGAAGCGTTTTCTGAAAGCGGGCCTCGCCCTGGCCGTGGCCGGCGCAGCCGGCATGTCCCAGGCCGCCACCGAACTCGTGATCGCGACCGTCAACAACGGCCACATGATCGAGATGCAGAAGCTCACCCCCTTCTTCGAGAAGGCCTACCCCGACATCAAGCTCAAGTGGGTCACGCTGGAGGAGGGCACGCTGCGCCAGCGCGTGACCACGGACATCGCCACCAAGGGCGGTCAGTTCGACGTGATGACCATCGGCCTCTACGAAGCACCGATCTGGTCGAAGAAAGGCTGGCTCAAGCCCATCGCCACCGACGCGGCCTACGATGTGGACGACCTGCTGCCTGCCATCCGGGACGGCCTGTCCCATGATGGCAAGCTCTACGCGGCCCCCTTCTACGGCGAGAGCTCCATGCTCATGTACCGCAAGGACCTGGCCGACAGGCTGGGCGTGAAGTTCTCCGACCAGCCCACGTGGGCCGAGGTGAAGGCCTTCGCCGACAAGGCCAACGACCCCAAGGCGGGCGTGTATGGCATGTGCCTGCGCGGCAAGCCGGGCTGGGGCGACAACATGGCCTTCCTTTCCACGCTGGTCAACACCTACGGCGGCCAGTGGTTCGACATGGCCTGGAAGCCGCAGATCGACTCCCAGCCCTGGAAGGACGCCATCGGCTTCTACGTCGATCTGATGAAGAAGGACGGCCCCCCGGGCGCCTCGGCCAACAGCTTCAACGAGAACCTGGCGCTGTTCAGCGAAGGCAAGTGCGCGGCCTGGGTGGACGCCACCATCGCGGCCTCGTTCGTCAGCGACCCGAAGCAATCGAAGGTGGCCGACAAGGTGGCGTTCGCGCAGGCGCCCACCGCCGTCACGCCCAAGGGCGCGAACTGGCTGTGGTCATGGAACCTGGCCATTCCCGCGGGTTCGTCCAAGGACGACGCGGCGCAGAAGTTCATCCGCTGGGCCACGTCCAAGGACTACATCGCGCTGGTGGCCAAGGAAGCCGGCTGGGCGGCGGTGCCCACGGGCACGCGCAAGTCCACCTATGCGAACCCCGAGTTCCAGAAGGTCGCGAAATTCGCCGCCGCCGAGAAGAAGGCCATCGACTCGGCCAACCTCTCTGACAGCACCCTGCCCAAGTCGCCCTATACCGGCGTGCAGTACGTGGCGATCCCCGAGTTCCAGGCCATCGGCATCGCGGTGGGCCAGCAGATGAGCGCGGCGCTCTCGGGCAAGGCGACCGTGGAACAGGCGCTCAAGACCTCGCAGACCATCGCGGAGCGCGAGATGAAGAAGGCCGGCTACTACAAGTAAGCCTCCGCCCCGGCGGCCCGCGGCATGCCGCGCGGCCGCGTGCCAGCCCACCGCAACGGACACGCTGCCATGAAAAGACTCCTGCCCCGCGCCCTGATGGCGCCCGCGGTGCTCACGCTGCTGGCGTGGATGATCGTGCCGCTCGCCATGACGGTGTATTTCTCGGTCGTCAGCTACAACCTGATGCAGCCGGGAGAGCATCCGTTCGCAGGCCTGGACAATTTCCAGTATTTCGTCACCGACCCGGACTTCTGGCCGGCGGTATGGAACACGCTGGTGCTCATCGGCAGCGCCATCGCCATCACCGTGGTGCTGGGCGTGCTGCTGGCGCTGCTGGTGAACGAGCCCTTCCCGGGGCGCGGCATCGTCCGGGTGCTGCTGATCTCGCCCTTCTTCGTCATGCCCGCGGTCAACGCGCTGCTGTGGAAGCACATGATGATGAACCCGATCTACGGCATTCTGGCCGACCTGTGGCGGTTCTTCGGCGCCACGCCCATCGACTGGATGACCGACTATCCGCTGCTGTCGGTCATCATCATGGTGGCCTGGCAGTGGCTGCCCTTCGCCTGCCTGATCTTCATCACCTCGCTGCAGTCGCTGGACCGCGAGCAGATGGAGGCCGCGCGCATGGACGGCGCAACCGCCGTGCAGCGTTTCTTCTACCTGGTCATCCCGCACCTGGGCCGCCCGATGGCGGTGGTCATCATGATCGAGATGATCTTCCTGCTGAGCGTGTTCGCGGAGATCGCGATCACCACCAGCGGCGGCCCGGGCAACGCCAGCACCAACATGACCTACCTGATCTTCAAGCAGGCGCTCATGAACTTCGACGTGGGCGTGGCCTCGGCGGGAGCGCTGTTCGCGGTGGTGCTGGCCAACATCGTGGCCGTCTTCCTGATCCGCATCGTCGGCAGGAACCTGGACTGAACAAGGCGCTGAACCACCATGCAAGCCCATCCTTCCGCCGGCGGCCGGCTCGCGCTCGCCATTCGCACCGTGGCCGCCTGGGGCGCCGCGCTGCTGCTGTTCTTCCCCATCGCCTGGCTGTTCCTCACGGCGTTCAAGACCGAACTGCAGGCCATCCACGTGCCGCCGCTCTTCGTCTTCGAGCCCACGCTGGAGAATTTCAGCGAGGTGCAGCGGCGCAGCGACTACCTGCTGTATGCGCGCAACTCGCTCATCACCAGCCTGGGATCGACCGTGCTGGGCCTGCTGATCGCGGCGCCGGCGGCCTACTCGATGGCCTTCTTCCGCACGCGCAGGACGAGGGACATCCTGATGTGGATGCTCTCCACCAAGATGATGCCGGCCGTGGGCGCGCTCGTGCCCATCTACGTGATCGCGCAGACCGCCGGCATGCTGGATTCGCTCACGGCGCTCACCATCGTGTTCACGCTGTCGAACCTGCCGATCATGGTGTGGATGCTCTACAGCGCCTACAAGGACATTCCGCACGAGATCCTGGAGGCCGCGCGCATGGATGGCGCGGGCCTGTGGGCCGAGTTCCGCCACGTCGTGCTGCCACTTTCGGTGGGCGGCATGGCTTCCACCGGCCTGCTGTGCCTGGTGCTGAGCTGGAACGAGGCCTTCTGGGCGCTCAACCTCACCTCCGCCAAGGCCGGCACGCTGGCCACGCTCATCGCGTCCTACTCCAGCCCCGAAGGGCTGTTCTGGGCCAAGCTCTCGGCCGCCTCGCTGCTGGCCATCGCGCCCATCGTGGTGTTCGGCTGGTTCAGCCAGAAGCAGCTGGTGCAGGGCCTGACCTTCGGCGCGGTGAAGTAGCGCACGCGCACCGGCAAAGAAAAAAGAGACACAAGAAAGGCAGACAAACCCATGGCCTACCTCGAACTCCAGGGCATCCGCAAGCGCTTCGGCGATGCCGAAATCATCAAGGGCGTGGACCTGCAGATCCAGCAGGGCGAATTCATCGTCTTCGTCGGCCCCTCGGGCTGCGGCAAGTCCACGCTGCTGCGGCTCATCGCCGGGCTGGAGCCCATCACCAGCGGCAGCCTGATGCTGGACGGGCGCGACATCACGCACACGCCTTCGGGCAAGCGCGACCTGGCGATGGTCTTCCAGAGCTACGCGCTCTACCCGCACATGAGCGTGTACGACAACATGTCCTTCGCGCTCAAGCTCGCGGGCGTGGCCATGGACGAGATCAGGACCAAGGTGGAGCATGCGGCCCGCACGCTCAACCTCACGCAGTACCTGGAGCGCACGCCCAAGGAACTCTCGGGCGGCCAGCGCCAGCGCGTAGCCATCGGCCGCGCCATCGTGCGCGAGCCCAAGGTGTTCCTGTTCGACGAGCCGCTCTCCAACCTCGATGCGGCCCTGCGCGGCAACACCCGCGTGGAGATCCACAAGCTGCACCGCGCCCTGGGCGCCACCACCATCTACGTGACGCACGACCAGGTCGAGGCCATGACCCTGGCCGACCGCGTCGTCGTCTTCAAGGACGGGCTCATCGAGCAGGTCGGCACACCGCTGGAGCTGTACGACCGCCCGGCCAACCGCTTCGTCGCGCAGTTCATCGGCATGCCGTCGATGAACATGGTGGCGGCCCGCGCCATCGCGCCCTTCGCGGCGGCCACGGGCGGCGTGCTGCCCGCCGACGGCTTCCTGGGCGTGCGGCCCGAAGGGCTGCGCGTGCACCGAGGTGCGCATGAAGACCGGGGAGTGCCGGGCCGCGTCGAGCTGGTCGAGGCCCTGGGCGCCGACACGCTGATCCACGTCGATGTGGCCGGCGTGCCGCTGGTGGCGCGCCAGAACGAGCGCACATCGCTGCAGCCCGGCGACGGCGTGGCCGTGGAGCTGGATCCTGCCGTGCTGCACTGTTTCGACCGCGAAGGCCGCGCGCTGCGCGCCTGATCACCTCCTCCTTTTTGCTCCCGTTCGTCCCATCACCCATTCCTTCAGCGGACCATCGCCGTGACCCCTGCGCACCTTCCTCCGGCTCCCACGGAGTTCACCATGCTTCACCTGGGCCTGGGCTCGTTCCACCGGGCGCACCAGGCCGTCTATCTGCAGCGCCTCATCGAGTCGGGCGACGCGCGCTGGTCGCTCTCGGGCGCCAACATCCGGCCCGACATGCCCGACGTCATCGCCGCGCTGCAGGCGCAAGGCGGCCGCTACACGCTGGAGACGGTGTCGCCTGCCGGCGAAACCTTCTACGAGGAGATCGCAGCCATCCGTGAGGTGCTGCCCTGGAGCCCCACGCTCTCCGCCGTGGTCGCGCGTGGCGCTGCGCCCTCCACGCGCATCGTCTCCTTCACCGTGACCGAGGCGGGCTACTACCTCGATGC
The DNA here is from genome assembly GCF_000687165.1 of Paracidovorax oryzae ATCC 19882. Lineage (GTDB taxonomy): Bacteria > Pseudomonadota > Gammaproteobacteria > Burkholderiales > Burkholderiaceae_C > Paracidovorax > Paracidovorax oryzae. The sequence goes on from NZ_JMKU01000002.1 coordinate 355,900, forward strand.
CCAGGGCCGGCTGGACCTGGGCTTCGCCGACCTCACGGCCGACATCGAGCGCGCCCGGCGCGGCGAGGTGAGCGGCGAGAACGGCACGCTCTACGGCGCCGTGGCCGCCATCCTGCGCGCGCGCCGCGCGGCCGGCGCGGGCCCGCTCACGCTGCTCAACTGCGACAACCTGCGCCACAACGGCGACCGCTTCCGCGCCGGCCTGCTCGAATTCATCGATCGTGCGGGCGATGCCGACCTGCTGGCCTGGGTGCAGGTTCATACCGCCTGCCCCAACGCCATGGTGGACCGCATCACGCCGCGCGCGCCGGCCGAGCTGCGCGCCCGCGTGCAGGCCGCCACCGGCCGCGATGACGCCGCCGCCATCACCGCCGAGCGCTTCATCCAGTGGGTGATCGAAGACCGCTTCGTGGCCGGCCGGCCCGAGTGGGAGCGCGTGGGCGTGGAGATGGTCGGTGACGTGCAGCCTTACGAAGAGGCCAAGATCCGCCTGCTCAACGCCACCCACAGCTGCATCGCCTGGGCCGGCACGCTGGTGGGCTACAGCTTCATCCACGAAGGCACGCACGACGCTGCCATCCGCCAGATGGCCTACGACTACGTGACCGACGACGCCATCCCCTGCCTGGGCCGCCCCGGCCAGCCCAGCCCGGTCGATCTGCCTGCCTACCGGGACGTGGTGCTCGATCGCTTCGGCAACCCCGCCATCCGCGACACCAACCAGCGCGTGGCCATGGACGGTTTCTCCAAGATTCCCGGCTTCATCGCGCCCACCGTGCGCGAGCGCCTGGCGGCCGGGCAGCCTATCGACAGCGTGGCCATGCTGCCCGCGCTCTTCCTCGCCTTCCTGCAGCGCTGGCACCAGGGCCGCCTGCCCTACGCCTATCAGGACCAGGGCATGGACGAGGCCGTGGCACACGCCATCTGCGAGGCGGCCGACCCGATCGCAGCGATGTGCGCCGACGTGGGCCTGTGGGGCGACACCGCAGGCGATCCGCGCCTCATCGACGCGATGCGGCGTGCCAGCGAGCGCGTTGCACGATTCATTCAATCCAGGAGCTGAACCACCATGACGACCACCCCCCGCCTGCAAGACCGCCACGTGCTGCTGACCGGAGCCGGCGGCGGCATCGGCCTGGCCGTGGCAGAGGCCTGCCTGGCCGAAGGCGCCCGGTGCAGCGTCGTCGATCGCGGCGCCGCCGTGCCCGCCGACGTGGCCGCGCTGCAGCAGCGCCACCCCGGGCGCCTGGCCTATATCGCGGCCGACATCACCGAGCCCGGCGCCATCGCCCGCCTGCTGGCCGAGGCCATCGCCGCCTCCGGCCCCGTCCACACGCTGTTCAACAACGCCGCGGTGTTCGACCTGGCGCCGTTGCTGGACAGCGACGAGGCCTCGTTCGACAGGCTGTTCGCCGTCAACGTCAAGGGCATGTTCTTCGTGATGCAGGCCGTGCTGCGCCACATGGTGGAGGCCGGCACGCAGGGTGCGTCGGTCATCAACATGGCCTCGCAGGCCGGCCGGCGCGGCGAGGCGCTGGTGTCGCACTACTGCGCCACCAAGGCTGCGGTCATCAGCTACACGCAGAGCGCGGCGCTCGCCATGGCGCCGCACGGCATCCGCGTCAACGGCATTGCACCCGGCGTGATCGACACGCCCATGTGGGCGCACGTGGATAGCCTCTTCGCCAGGGCCGAGGGGCTGCCCATCGGCGAGAAGAAGCGCCAGGTGGGCCTGGCCGTGCCGCTGGGCCGCATGGGCGACCCGCGCGACGTGGCCGGCGCCGCCGTGTTCCTCGCCAGCGACGAGGCCCGCTACATCACCGCCCAGACGCTCAACGTCGATGGCGGCAACGTCATGAGCTGACAAGCATGAACGCCACCGACTTCCATCTCTACATCGACAGCGCCGACATCGCGCAGATCGAAGCCTGCCTGCCGCACCCGGTCATCCACGGCGTGACCACCAACCCCACGCTGCTGCGGCGTGCCGGCGTGGCACGCGCCGGTGTGCCCGGGCTGCTGGCGCGCTGCATCGAGCGGGGCGCCCGGCAGGTGCAGGCGCAGGTCTATTCCGCCGACGCCGACGGTATGCTCGAGGACGCGCTGGAGTTGCTGCGCCACTTCGACAACGGGCAACTGGTGGTGAAGATCCCCGCCACGCGCCAGGGCCTGCAGGCCGGCGCACACCTCATCGCGCAGGGCGTGCCCGTCACCTGGACGGCCGTCTATGCGCTGGAGCAGGCGCACTTCGCGGCGCAGCTGGGCGCGGCCTATGCGGCGCCCTACCTGGGCCGCCTCAACGATTCCGGCGTGGACGGCCTGGCGCGCATCGCGCAGATGCAGGCCCTGGTGGCGCAGGCCCCGGCTCCGGCCGCACGCACGCGCACGCGCCTGCTGGTGGCCAGCGTGCGTTCGCGCGATGCCTATCTGTCGCTGCTGGAGCTGGGCGTGGGCGCCATCACCATCCCGCCGCAGCTCTTCGCCGAACTGATGGACCACCCCGCCACGCTGGAGGCCGAGCGCGGCTTCCTGGCCGACGCGGCGGCCTGCTGAACGGACGCACGATGAACGACACCGAGGAGCGACGCCGATGCGCATAGCCTTCATGGGCGAGGCCCTGATCGACTTCACATCCCAGGCCGGCGGCGACGGCGCCCTGCGCTTCGAGGGCCATGTGGGTGGCTCCCCGCTCAACGCGGCCATCGCCAGCGCGCGGCTGGGCCAGCCCACCGGCCTGCTCACGCAGCTGTCCACCGACCTCTTCGGCGAGCGCATCCTGGGCTACCTGCAGCGCAACGGGGTCGATACGCGCTTCGTGCCGCGCAGCGCGGCGCCGTCCACCCTGGCCTTTGTCGAGCGCACGCCGCAGACCAACCGCTACGCCTTCTATGCCGCGGGCAGCGCCGATGCGACCTGGGCTCCCGATCCGCTGCCTGAATTGCCGCCCGAATGCGCCTTCCTGCATTTCGGCTCCATCGCCATGCTGCAGCAGCCTGCCTCCGCACGCATCCTGGACATGGTGCGCGCCTCGGCCGGCCGCCGCGTGGTGGTGCTCGACCCCAACGTACGGCCCAGCCTGATCGGCGACATGGCGCACTACCGCGCGCAGGTGATGCAGTGGGCAGGCCTCTGCGATGTAGTCAAGCTCAGCGACGAGGATGCGGAATTGCTCGCGCCTGGCCTGCCGCCGGGCGCATTGGCGGCGGATTACCTGGCCGCCGGCGCCCACGCCGTGGTCGTCACCCAGGGGGCGGCCGGCGCCACGCTCTGGCGCGCGGGCCATGCCCCCCTGGCCGTGGGCGCGCCCCGCGTGCAGGTGGCGGACACCATCGGTGCGGGAGACACCTTCACCGCGGGGCTCTCGGTGGCGTTGCTGGCGCAGGGCGTCGAACGGCCCGCGCAACTGGCTGCACTGGGCGACGACGGCTGGCGCACGGCCATGCGTTTCGCCGCCACCGCCGCGGCGCTCAACTGCATGCGCGAAGGTGCCGATCCTCCCTCGCTCGCCGCCGTCCAGGGGCTGCTCGCTCGCGCGGACAATGTCCGTGAAACCCTCCCGGTCAGTGCCTCGAGCCCACGCACGCCATGACGACACCCCGCAAGCGCCCCGCTCCAAGGCAACGCCAGCCGGTGCTGGAGCGCGACATCGCGCGCTCGCCTTCGCTGGGCTACGAGACGCCCGAGGAGGCCGGCCTGGTGCGCTGCCTGGCACATGGGTTTCCGAGCCCGCTGGTGCGCTGGCATTTCCATGAAGACTACGAGCTCCACCTGATCACCGAGACCTCGGGCAAGGCTTTCATCGGCGACTGGATCGGGCCGTTCCAGCCCGGCCATCTCGTGCTGTGCGGTCCGCGCCTGCCGCACAACTGGATCTCGCTGGACGTCGCCGAGGGCGGGGCACCCGGCCGGGACCGGGTGATCCAGTTCTGCCACGAGCCCATCGAGCGCGCCGCCGCCGGCATCCCGGAGCTGCGCGAGGTCATGCCCCTGCTGGAGCGTGCGCGCCACGGCATCGAATTCTTCGGCATGTCGCAGAAGGCGCTGGCGCACTGGGACACCGTCAAGGCCGCGCGCGGCCTGCGGCGGCTGGGCCGGTTCTGCGAATTCCTCGCCGACCTGGCGGATTGCACCGACTACCGGCTACTGTCCAGCGTGCAGATGCAGGGCCAGCACGGAGCCGACGGCGACGCCCAGGTGGACCAGATCAACGGCATCGTGGATCGGATCACCCGCAACATCGCCGAGCCCATCTCCCTGCAGGAGGTGGCCATCGAGCTGGGCATGAGCGAAAGCCGCTTCAGCCGATTCTTCCGGCGTGCCACCGGCAACAGCTTCACCGACTTCGTGAACCGCGTGCGCATCAACAGCGCCTGCCACCTGCTGATGCAGACCGACCACTACGTGACCGACATCTGCCACCAGGTCGGCTTCAACAACGTGGCCAATTTCAACCGGCGCTTCCTGGAGATCAAGGGCATGACGCCCACCGAATTCCGCCGGCAGGCCGACACCCGATTCGGCGGCGCGCTGCAGAGCTGACATACACCCCGCACAAGGAAGCCTTTCGTGTACCTGGGCATCGATCTCGGAACCTCCGAACTCAAGGCGCTGCTGCTGGCCCCGGACCACCGCATCGTGGGCGTGGCGCGCGCGCAGCTCACCGTGCAGCGGCCGCAGCCGCTGTGGTCCGAGCAATCGCCGCAGCAGTGGTGGGACGCGCTGGAGTCCGTGATGCAGGCGCTGCGCAGCGTCCACCCGGCCGAACTGGCGGCGGTGCGCGCGCTGGGCCTGTCGGGACAGATGCATGGTGCCACACTGCTGGACGCGGCCGGCAAGGTACTGCGCCCGGCCATCCTGTGGAACGACGGCCGCAGCACCGCGCAGTGCGAGGCGCTCACGCGTGCCGTGCCCCATCTGGGCGAGATCAGCGGCAACCTGGCCATGCCCGGCTTCACCGCACCCAAGCTCCTCTGGGTGCGCGAGCACGAGCCCGATGTCTTCGACCGCACTGCCCGCGTGCTGTTGCCCAAGGACTGGCTGCGCTTCATGCTGAGCGGCGAGGCGGTGGGCGACATGTCGGACGCAGCCGGCACGCTGTGGCTCGACGTGGGCGCGCGTGACTGGTCCGATGAACTGCTGGCAGCGACCGGGCTCACCCGCACCCACATGCCGCGCCTGGTCGAAGGCAGTGACCCGTCGGCACGGCTCCTGCCCGAACTGGCCGCGCGCTGGGGCCTGGGCGGCAACGTCGTGATCGCCGGCGGGGCAGGGGACAACGCGGCCAGCGCCGTCGGCATGGGGCTGGTCGAGCCGGGGCAGGGCTTCGTCTCGCTGGGCACTTCGGGCGTGGTGTTCGTTTCCACCGACCGCTTCCTGCCCAATCCCGCACAGGCCATGCACGCGTTCTGCCATGCGCTGCCCGGCCGCTGGCACCAGATGTCGGTGATGCTGTCTGCCGCGAGTGCCGTGCAATGGGCTACCAGGACTTTCGGCTTCGCGAACGAGGCCGCGCTGCTCCAGGCCGCGGCCACCGTGGCGCAGCGCGACCACTGCCCGCTGTTCCTGCCCTATCTCTCTGGCGAGCGCTCGCCGCACAACCATGCCGGGGCGCAGGGCGTGCTGTTCGGACTCACACATGCGCATGGCCCCGCCGAGATCGCCTATGCGGTCGTCGAAGGGGTGGGTTTCGGACTGCGGGACGGCCTGGACACCTTGCGCCTGCCCGAAGGCATGCCGCCGCGCGAGATGGCGCTGGTCGGCGGCGGCGCGCGCAGCGCCTGGTGGGGGCAGTTGCTGGCCGACATCCTGCAGGTGCCGCTCACCCTCTACGAAGGCAGCGAAACCGGCGGCGCCCTGGGCGCTGCACGGCTGGCCTGGCTGGCCGATGGTGGCCGCGTGGCCGAGGTTTGCACACTGCCGCAGCCCCGCCAGCGCTTCGATCCCGCTGCAGCGGATGCGGCAGGGCATGCAGCACGCCATGCGCGCTTCCAGTCCCTCTACCGGGTGCTGCGCGATCAGTTCTGACCGAGGGCTCCGGCGCCATGCCGTGCCGTGCCGTGCCGGTGCCACGAAGCAGGGCCATGAAAAAAGGGCCGCTTGCGCGGCCCTTTCGTCAGGTGAGCGAGGCTCAGCCGGGCATTACATGCCCATGCCGCCCATGCCGCCCATGTCGGGCATCGCGGGAGCAGCCGCTTCGTCCTTCGGAGCCTCGGCCACCATGGCTTCGGTCGTCAGCAGCAGAGAAGCCACGGAAGCGGCGTTCTGCAGGGCCGTGCGGGTCACCTTCGTCGGGTCCAGAATACCCATTTCGAGCATGTCGCCGTACGTGTCGTTGGCGGCGTTGAAGCCATAGTTGCCCTTGCCGTGCAGCACGGCATTGACCACCACGGACGGCTCGCCACCGGCGTTGGCCACGATCTCGCGCAGGGGCGCTTCGATCGCCTTCAGGATCAGCTTGATGCCGGCGTCCTGATCGGGGTTGTCACCCTTGATCTCGCCAGCAGCCTGCTTGGCGCGCAGCAGGGCCACGCCGCCGCCGGCCACGATGCCTTCTTCCACGGCAGCGCGGGTGGCGTGCAGTGCGTCTTCCACGCGTGCCTTCTTTTCCTTCATCTCGACTTCGGTGGCAGCGCCGACCTTGATCACGGCCACGCCGCCGGCCAGCTTGGCCACGCGTTCCTGCAGCTTCTCGCGGTCGTAGTCGCTCGTGGCTTCCTCGATCTGGATGCGGATCTGCTTCACGCGGGCTTCGATGTCAGCTGCAGCGCCTGCGCCGTCGATGATGGTGGTGTTTTCCTTGCCCACTTCGATGCGCTTGGCCTGGCCCAGGTCGGCCAGGGTCACCTTCTCGAGCGTCAGGCCCACTTCCTCGGCGATTACCTTGCCGCCCGTCAGGATGGCGATGTCTTCCAGCATGGCCTTGCGGCGGTCGCCGAAGCCAGGCGCCTTCACGGCCACGACCTTCAGGATGCCGCGGATGGTGTTCACCACCAGGGTCGCCAGGGCTTCGCCCTCGACTTCCTCGGCGATGATCAGCAGCGGACGGCCGGCCTTGGCGACCTGCTCCAGCGTGGGCAGCAGGTCACGGATGTTGCTGATCTTCTTGTCGAACAGCAGCACGAAGGGGTTGTCCAGCAGGGCGGCCTGCTTTTCAGGGTTGTTGATGAAGTAGGGCGACAGGTAGCCGCGGTCGAACTGCATGCCTTCCACGACATCCAGCTCGTTGTCCAGGCTCTTGCCGTCTTCCACGGTGATCACGCCTTCCTTGCCGACCTTGTCCATGGCGTCGGCGATGATCTTGCCGATGGATTCGTCGGAGTTGGCGGAGATCGAACCCACCTGGGCGATTTCCTTGGAGGTCGTCGTGGCCTTGGAAGCCTTCTTCAGCTCGGCGACCAGGGCCGTCACGGCCTTGTCGATGCCGCGCTTGAGGTCCATCGGGTTCAGGCCGGCGGCCACGTACTTGGAGCCTTCGCGGACGATGGCCTGGGCCAGCACGGTGGCGGTGGTCGTACCGTCACCGGCGTTGTCGCTGGTCTTGGAAGCCACTTCCTTCACGAGCTGGGCGCCCATGTTCTGCAGCTTGTCCTTCAGTTCGATTTCCTTGGCCACGGACACGCCGTCCTTGGTCACGGTGGGGGCGCCGAAGGAGCGCTCGAGCACCACGTTGCGGCCCTTGGGGCCCAGGGTCACCTTGACGGCGTTGGCGAGGATGTTCACGCCTTCGACCATGCGAGCGCGGGCTTCGCCGCCGAAAACTACGTCTTTTGCTGCCATTTTGTTTCTCCGGATTCAGTCAACAGGAAGTTGGAAGAGGATGTGATCCGCGAAGCGATCACTTCTCGACGACTGCGAACAGGTCGTCTTCCTTCATGACCAGCAGTTCGTCGCCGTTGACCTTGACGGTCTGGCCCGAGTACTTGCCGAACAGGACGCGGTCGCCGACCTTGACGCTCAGCACGCTGAGTTCGCCCTTGTCGTTCTTCTTGCCAGGGCCCACGGCCAGGACTTCGCCTTGATCGGGCTTCTCGGCAGCGTTGTCGGGGATCACGATGCCGGAGGCGGTCGTGGTTTCGCTTTCAATGCGCTTGACGATCACGCGATCGTGCAGGGGGCGAAGGTTCATTTGCATCTCTCCTGGTTCAATAAGGATTGCGACATCGACAGGACGCCCGCGGAAGGCGGGCGTCGGGATCTTCAGCGGCCGTGTCCCACATGGCTGTTAGCACTCGTCCGCTTCGAGTGCTAATGATACGGGCATTTGCTGGCGTTTCAAGGGGGCGGGGGGTGGGAAGGCGTCGCCAGTGATCGATGCGCACCTGTATCGGGGTCTCCCCCTCTGGCTGCCTCCGAGAGGGGCATTTGCCTCCATGAATATTCTGACCAGCATGATCAAAACATCTTGCGCCACCTGGTGGTGCCCCTTGAGCGCGTATCGGAGGGCTGCGCACGCTGTCGTCGGTGTATGGGCCTTGCTCGATGCTGCTGGACTCCTGCGGGGTGGCGCAGGACAAAGAAGAGGGTGACCAGTTCGTTTGGCCGGTCGGTCATCGTCGCCAAGGCGGCGGCAGATGTGCCGCGGTGGTGAATGAAATGAATTCGGCGGGCCTGGTTGATTGGTCCTGTCTATGGTCAGGATTTCGCGTCAGCTCGGCAGCCTACAATGCGAGGTTTGCATGTGCACCGCGGCTTTGCGGGAGTCACTGCTTGAAGGAGGCCGCCAGCTGCTTTCCGGTAACGCCCGGAATTCTTGCGCAAGGCGCGAGGCCCTGCGTAACCCATTCCCTTAACGCAAAAAAGACAGTCACCAGAGGCAGCAGATCGATGGCATCTTTGCAAGCAACCACCGCACTGATGGGCATCGGATTGGCAGTGCTGATCCTCTACCTCATCCGCCGCGATCATCTCTACCTGATGCATGGCCTGTTCTGGGTCGCAGTGGCCTTCGCCGCAGCAGTGCTGGGGGCATGGCCCGGCCTGATCGACCGGTTGGCGCGTCTTCTCGGGATCAGCTATCCGCCCGCGCTTTTGCTGCTGCTCGCGAACATCGTTCTGGTCATCAAGGCGCTGCATTCGGACATGGTCAACACCCGCATCGAGCGGGATGTCCGCCGCCTGAACCAGCGCCTCGCGCTGCTTGAGGCCGATGCGGAGGGCTTTCGTGATCGCCTCCGTACCGACGTGCCCGACGCATGACCATGCCTGCTGTACCCCGATTGCTGCCAGTGGTGCTTTGTGGAGGCGTGGGCTCGCGTCTGTGGCCGCTCTCGCGTGAAACCTATCCCAAGCAGTTCCTCGCGTTGTCCGGTGAGCGGTCCATGCTCCAGGAAACCGTGCTGCGGTTGCAGGGGCCGTTGCCCGGCATGCGTGTGGCCGATGCTCCGATGCTGGTCTGCAACAGCGAACACCGTTTCATCGCTGCCGAGCAGCTGAAGGCGATAGGCATGGGCGGTGCGCAGATCCTACTGGAGCCTGTAGGCCGCAATACCGCACCGGCCTTGACCATCGCCGCTCTGCAGGCTATCGAAAACGACCGGTTCGACGACCCCGTGCTGCTGGCCATGCCCGCGGACCATGTGATTGCGAATGGAAAAGCCTTCCGGCTCGCCGTCCAGCGAGCCTTTCCGTTCGCGGCGGATGGCGGCATTGTCACCTTCGGCATCGTGCCTGATCATCCTGAAACAGGGTATGGCTACATCCGTTGCATACCGCTGGCGCATGGGGGAGCTTCAGGCGCGGACATGGCTGCCCAGGTGCACCGTGTTGCCGAGTTTGTCGAGAAGCCGGACGAAGAGACGGCGTCCGCGTATTTTGCCAGCGGCCAGTATTTGTGGAATGGCGGCCTTTTCATGGTGCGTGCATGCCAGTGGCTTGCGGCTGTGCGCGCATGCCGGCCCGACATCCTGCAGGCGTGCTCCGATGCCATGCGCGGTGCTGTGCGTGATCTGGATTTCATCCGGCCTGCTGAGCCGGCCTTCCAAGCGTGTCCCTCGGATTCCATCGATTACGCCGTGATGGAACGCCTGCCGTCCACGCCGCAGCTGGACATGCCCGCTTATGTCGTGCCTCTGGACGCGGACTGGTCCGACCTGGGGGCATGGGATGCGCTGTGGAAGGCACTCGAGCGCGATCCTGACGGCAACGCCGCCGTGGGCCACGTGGTGCAGCATGGCTGCCGCGACACATTGCTCTACGGATCGAGCCGGCTGGTCGCCGGGGTCGGTTTGGACCATGTCGTCGTGGTGGAGACACCCGATGCGGTGCTGGTGGCCGACAAAGGCCGTACGCAGGAAGTGAAGCATGTGGTGGGCCTGTTGGCACATGCAGGGAACGGCCTGGCCCAGCGCCACCGGAAGGTGCATCGGCCCTGGGGATGGTATGACGCCATTGACAGCGGAGCCCGGTTCCAGGTCAAGCGTATCGTCGTCAATCCAGGCGCGTGCCTCAGCCTGCAAATGCACCGGCACCGTGCGGAACACTGGGTGGTGGTCAGCGGCACGGCGGAGATCACCAATGGAGACGATACCTATGTGCTCGGCCCCAACCAATCCACTTACATTCCCGTGGGCAGGCCGCACCGGCTTGCCAACCCGGGGGACGCTCCGCTCGAAATCATCGAGGTCCAGTCGGGAGATTATCTCGGCGAGGATGACATCGTGCGATTCGATGACATGTATGGTCGCTCGTCCTCTGGAGCCGGCAATTGAACGCTGGCGCAGCCTGTTGAATTCTTGCTGAAGTAGATGATGAACCTGGAAAAAGCAAACATTGCCGTGATCGGCCTGGGCTACGTGGGCTTGCCACTGGCTGTTGAATTCGGAAAGCGGCGCCCCGTGCTGGGGTTTGACATCAACGCGGCGCGCATCGCGGAACTGCAGGGCGGCAAAGATGGCACTCTCGAAGTGACGCCCGAGGACCTGCGTGCTGCAACCCATCTTCGCTACAGCGCAGACCCGGAAGCCCTCAAGGATTGCGGAATTTTCATCGTGACCGTGCCGACGCCGGTGGACACTGCCAATCGGCCCGACATGACCCCGCTGGTCAAGGCCAGTGAGACGGTGGGCCGTGCCATGCCCCAGGGGGCCGTGGTGATCTATGAGTCCACCGTGTATCCCGGTGCGACGGAAGAGGTATGTGTTCCGGTTCTGGAGCGCTGCAGCGGCAAGACGTTCAACTCCGGTTTCTTCTGCGGCTACAGCCCCGAGCGCATCAATCCGGGCGACAAGATCAACACCCTGACCAAGATCCGGAAGATCACCAGTGGCAGCACCCCTGAAGTGGCGGATGCCGTGGACGCTCTCTACGCCGAGATCATCACTGCAGGCACTCACAAGGCGAGCAGCCTGAAGGTGGCCGAAGCCGCGAAGGTTATCGAAAACACTCAGCGCGACCTCAATATCGCCTTGGTGAACGAACTGTCGGTCATCTTCGATCGATTGGGAATCGATACGCTCGACGTGCTGGAGGCTGCCGGCAGCAAGTGGAATTTCCTGCCTTTCCGGCCGGGGCTCGTGGGTGGCCACTGCATTGGGGTGGACCCGTACTACCTGACCCACAAGGCCGAGGAAGTGGGCTACCACCCACAGGTCATCCTGGCCGGACGGCGCATCAACGACAACATGGCACGCTACGTGGCGCGAAACACCATCCGGCTGATGCTGCGCAACGGCATGGACGTTCCCCGATGCCGCATCGGTGTCCTGGGCATCACGTTCAAGGAGAACTGCCCTGACATCCGCAACAGCAAGGTTGTGGACATGGTGCGGGAGTTCGAATCCTGGGGCGCCAATGTGGTCGTCTGTGATCCATGGGCCAATGCGCAGGACGTGCAGCACGAATATGGCATCTCCCTGGGAAGCGTGTCCGCGCAGGAACCCGTCGATGCGCTGGTCGTTGCGGTGGGTCACCACCAGTTCCGCGAAGCCAGCCTTTCCGAACTGCGCGCCTTCTGTCGCGGCGACCGCCCCGTGCTGGCTGACGTCAAGAGCCTCCATGACCGCCACCAGGCCGTGGCATCCGGCTTCACCGTGTTCCGTCTGTGACTTCCCCGACTTCTGATCGCCCATGAAAAATTTTGCCCTCATCGGCGCTGCCGGCTACATCGCCCCCCGGCATATGCGCGCCATCAAGGACACAGGCCACCAACTTTCTGTGGCCTACGATATCAACGACTCGGTGGGCATCATCGACAGCATCTCCCCGCAGAGCGATTTCTTCACCGAATTCGAGCGCTTTCTGGAACATGCCTACCGGCTCAGGCGCGAGCCGGCCACGGCGCTCCACTACGTGTCCATCTGCTCTCCCAATTACCTACACCAGGCGCATATCGCCGCAGGTCTGCGCCTGGGCTGCGATGTGATCTGCGAAAAGCCACTGGTGCCCACGCCGGCCCAGATCGACGAACTTGCGCGCATCGAGAAAGAGACTGGCCAGCGCGTATTCAACATCCTGCAATTGCGGCATCACGAGGCCATTCTTCGTTTGAAGGAAAAGGTCGCTGCCGCTCCGAAGGATGCGAAGTTCGACGTGGAGCTCACTTACATCACCTCGCGCGGCAAGTGGTATCTGGAGAGCTGGAAGGGCGACCCCCGCAAGTCCTTCGGCGTTGCGACCAACATCGGTGTGCACTTCTTCGACATGCTGCATTTCATCTTCGGCAGGCTGCAGGACAACCGCCTTCACCTGAGCGAGGAAACCAAGGCCGCCGGATACCTCGAGTACGAGCGGGCGCGGGTACGCTGGTTCCTCTCCATCGATGCCAACGATCTGCCCGACGACGTCAAGGGCAAGAAGCCCACCTACCGCAACATCGACGTGAGCGGTGAAAAGCTGGAGTTTTCGGAAGGCTTTACTGATCTGCACACCACCAGCTACCAGGAGATCCTGGCAGGGCGGGGATATGGCCTGGAGGACGCCAGGCATTGCATCGAGACCGTGAACTCGATCAGAACGGCTCCTGTGATGCGTGATGGAGATGCTCTTCGGCATCCCTTCGTTCGTTGACGGCCGCGACGTGGCCGCCATTCCCGGCGGCTTTCCCCGACTCGCCTGAAAGCCTGGAATTACACCGTGACAGCCGAAGCTGAATTGACGATACATCCCACGGCCATCGTGGATCCCGGAGCGCAGATAGGCGCCGGAACGCGGATCTGGCACTGGGTACATATATGCAGTGGCGCTCGCATCGGCGAGCGCTGCTCTTTTGGCCAGAACGTTTTCGTGGGCAACGATGTCCAGATTGGCAACAACGTCAAAGTCCAGAACAACGTCAGCGTTTACGATGCGGTGACACTGGAAGACGACGTGTTCTGCGGTCCCAGTGCCGTATTCACCAACGTATACAACCCGCGCAGCGCGGTCCCCCGCAAGGATGCGTACCGCCGGACCGTCGTCCGCCGTGGCGCAACCCTGGGGGCCAACGCGACGATCGTATGCGGCGCCACCATAGGGGAATATGCCTTCATAGCTGCCGGTGCCGTCGTGAACCGTGACGTTCATCCCTACGCACTGATGGCTGGCGTCCCGGCCCGCCAGATCGGATGGATGAGCGAGATGGGCGAGCGCCTCGATTTACCCATGACTGGAAATGGCGAAGCCACATGTCCTGCCACGGGTGGCCGCTACCAGCTGCTGGATGGCCGGGTCCAACGTATTTGAACCGTATTCGACAGGGATGTCATGGAATTCACAGATCTGAAAGCGCAATACCGAGCGCTCAAGCCGGAAATCGACGAGGGCATCCGCAGGGTGCTGGACCATGGGCAGTACATCATGGGGCCGGAAGTCGCCGAACTGGAGGAGCGCCTGGCGGACTTCGTGGGGACGAAGCACTGCATCACTGCCAGCAACGGTACGGACACGCTCATGGTGGCCATGATGGCGTTGGGCATCGGGCCTGGAGATGAAGTCATCACCACCCCGTTCACTTTCGTTGCCACGGGGGAAATGATCGCCCTGCTCGGTGCTGTGCCGGTTTTCGTGGACATCGATCCGGAAACGTACAACATCGATCCGCAGCTCGTCGAAGATGCCATCACCTCGAAGACCCGCGCCATCATGCCCGTGAGCCTGTATGGCCAGTGCGCGGACATGGACGCCATCAACGAAATCGCAGCACGGCACGGGCTTGCAGTGATCGAGGACGCCGCGCAGTCGTTCGGCGCGACCTACAAAGGCCGCAGATCCTGTGGCTTGTCGACCATCGGTTCCACCAGCTTCTTTCCCAGCAAACCCCTGGGCTGCTATGGCGACGGAGGGGCCCTGTTCACCGACGACGACGCACTGGCCAAGGCAATGCGCGAGATCCGGGTACACGGCCAGGATCGCCGCTACCACCACCCGAGGCTCGGCATCAACGGCCGGCTCGATACGCTGCAGGCAGCCATCCTGCTGGCCAAGTTGGGGCGCTTCCCATGGGAGATCGGCCAGAGGCAGAAGGCCGCGGACATCTATACCGATCTGCTCAAAGTCCATTGTCCCGAAGTCGTTCGGCCACACATCAGCGAAAACGGTACCAGTGTCTATGCGCAATACAGCGTTCAGGTCGAAGACCGCGAAAGGGTCATTGCGTTCCTCAAGGCGCGCGGCATTCCAACGGCAGTCCACTACCCGGTGCCCTTGAATCATCAGCCAGCTTACAAGGACATCTGCAAGGGATATCACACGCCGAAGAGCAGTGAGGCGGCGAATCGCATCATGAGTCTGCCCATGAGTGCCGACATTACTGAGCAGGACCAGCGAGACGTCGTTGCTGCACTGGCAATGGCATTGGAAAAATGAAAAAAATTCTTACTGTAGTGGGTGCCCGCCCCCAATTCATCAAGGCGGCAGCCATATCGCGGGCCATATCCCAGCGCCATGCCAACCGTTTTGTGGAAGTCCTGGTCCATACGGGGCAACACTACGATGCGAACATGTCGCAGGTGTTTTTCGACGAACTGCAGATTCCGGCTCCCAAATACAATATGGAAGTGTCAGGCGGAGGGCATGGTGCCATGACCGGACGCATGATGGAGGGAGTCGAGAAGATCATCCAGGAAGAGCGTCCTGATTGGCTGCTCATCTACGGAGATACCAACTCCACCCTCGCTGGCGCACTCGCAGCCGCCAAGTTGCACATTCCTATCGCGCACGTCGAGGCCGGGCTCAGGTCTTTCAACATGCGGATGCCTGAGGAAATCAACCGCATCCTCTCGGACAGGGTTTCCAGCCTGCTTTTCTGTCCTACTGCAGCAGCAGTGGAGAACCTGAGGAAAGAAGGGCTGGAGAAAGGCGTCCATAACGTCGGCGATGTGATGTATGACGTTGCACTGTTCTACAGGGATATTGCGCTGCAGCGCAGCGGAGTATTGAATCGCCTTGGCGTCAAGGCTGGTGAATACGTCCTTGCCACTTGCCATCGTGCGGAAAATACGGATGATGCAGGGCGGATGTCCCAGATATTGGAAGCCTTGGGCAGGATCGCGGAGATCCGCCCGGTAGTGCTGCCTCTGCACCCCAGAACAAGAAATGCCATCCAGGGCTATGGACTGGGCAACCAGCTGAATAAGATCGTGGTCACAGACCCGTTGCCATTCCTCGACATCGTGGCGTTGGAGCAATGCGCCCGCACCATCGTTACCGACTCGGGCGGAGTACAGAAAGAGGCTTTCTTCTACGGTGTTCCTTGCGTCACCGTGCGGGACGAAACGGAATGGATCGAGACCGTCGATTCCGGATGGAACACGATCGCCGGCGCCGATGCCCGCAAGATATTGGAGGCCATGGATGCGGGCCGCCCTGCTGCCTCTAAACCCGAAGCTTACGGCAAGGGTGACGCGGCAGACCGTATTCTGGAAATCATGGGTGCTGACTGATGAATCTGATCCATCTCATCTGGGCGCACCGCTGGATCATCGCTGCAACCACTGTCGTCGACGTGAAGTCGAGGTTCAGAGGCACGGTCATCGGTATTCTCTGGACGGTGATCTATCCCATTTTGTTTCTCGGCATATATGCCGTGATCTACATCATGATATTTCACGTGCGTGCTGCTGGATACGGTACGGAAGAGTATGTGCTT
This sequence comes from Paracidovorax oryzae ATCC 19882, assembly GCF_000687165.1. Taxonomy (GTDB): domain Bacteria; phylum Pseudomonadota; class Gammaproteobacteria; order Burkholderiales; family Burkholderiaceae_C; genus Paracidovorax; species Paracidovorax oryzae. The sequence goes on from NZ_JMKU01000002.1 coordinate 371,960, forward strand.
CTGGTGTTCTGCGGACTCGTACCTTTCCTGGGCTTTTCCGAAGCGCTCGGGAATGGCGTGGGCTCCATCATTGCGAACAAGGGACTCATTAAGAACACGCTTTTTCCCATCGAATTGGTTCCAGTAAAGGCGGTTCTCTCGAGCAGCGTCACCATGGGCGTCGGCCTACTGCTCCTGATATCTGCCTTGTGGATATCAGGCGTTTGGCATGTGACCCAGCTTGCAGTACCACTGATACTGCTACTGCAACTCATGTTTTCGATAGGATTGATCTGGCTTCTGGCTGCTGTCAATGTTTTTATCCAGGACATAGGACAAATCGTTGCCATCTTCATCATGTTCCTGATGCTCGTTTCGCCGATTGCATATACGCATGAAATGATACCCAAGGAATTGATGCCTTTCATGTATCCCAATCCCTTATATTATCTGATCATGCTTTATCGGGATGCCCTCTACTTTGGTTCGATACGGATCGATATGCTTTTGATATTTTCAGCCATCAGCTTGATCATGTTCCTGGTAGGGGGGCATGTATTTTCCCGACTGAAGCCGCTTTTTGCTGACCATGTCTGATCTTGCTGTGTACTTGGATCGTGTGTCCAAGATGTACAAACTCTACCGGAATCCGAAATACAGGATGCTGGAGGCGTTGGGTATTCCTGTCGCGAAGTCCGCTTACGACGAGTTCTGGCCTCTGCGGGATATTTCGCTGCAAATCCGGAAAGGTGAGCGTGTCGGGTTGATCGGGAGAAATGGAGCTGGCAAGAGCACCATTCTCAAGTTGATTGCCAATCTGGTACAACCCACCGAGGGAACTGTCGCAGTCAAGGGAAAAATTCAGGCATTGATGGAACTGGGGACAGGGTTTCATCCGGAGTTCACCGGGCGCGAAAACGTTATTTCCGCACTTGCATACCAAGGTATAACCGGCCGGCGCGCCAGAGCGCTCCTGGACGATGTGCTGGATTTCTCGGAACTCGAAGATTTCATCGACAAGCCAATAAAAACCTACTCCGCGGGCATGTATTCGCGACTGGCATTTGCGGCGGCCACCGCGGTAAGCCCGGAAATCTTGATCATCGACGAAATCCTCGGTGCTGGCGATGCATATTTTGCGGGTAAGTCTGCGAGAAGAATGCGGGAACTGACCGTGGATGGCGCCACCGTGTTGTTCGTTTCGCACGACATGTCTGCAGTCCAGATGATCTGCGACCGGGCCGTATGGGTCGAGCGTGGACAGATCATTGCAGACGGGCATCCTATCGAGGTCGGCAAGAAATATGCCTCCTCCATCCGGAAGCAGGAAGAAATGCGACTGCGGGCGGTTAATCTCAAGTTGGGGAAGGGAGATACGAAGACCCTCGAAGCGAGAGAGCAATCCGATCGTACATGCACGTTGCGTTTCATCTCGGCCAGCGGCAGTGCACCAAAGCATCAGCCGGTGAGCTTCTACTTTGTGAACCTCTATCATGGAGGTGAACTGATAGAGGGCGTGAAAATAGGTGCATCTGCGGATGATGACAGGAACCAGCAGATACATCTGTTGACGGCCAAAGGATTCATGAACTGGAGCGAACCTTTGCGCATGCCCGATGGAACTCCCTATCGCCAGTTTGTCGATATGCAGGGAAAATATTTACATGCTCCGTTGAGCGTAGGTTTGCCACAAGGGATCGAGGGTGATTTCCATCTCGAGATATCACATTCAGGAAGTGGTAACGAGGAAATACTGCTGCAGATATTCAATGGTCATGAGTATGTGACTCTGGACCGGTTGACTCCACAAGCCGGAATTCAAAGAATTTCCTTGAGGCAAGCAGAAAAGGATGAGGAAGGCGGGTCCGCTGTGGAAGCTCTGCCGGATGCTGCGGCGCAGGTCCTGGCAGCAGAACCTGCGCAGGAAGACTTTTCATACGGCGACGGTGGCTTAAGCATCGAGGCCGTAGATTTCCATGATGCTGCCCAGGCATCGAGGCTGACCTATGAATTTGGCGAAGCGCTCCACGTGTCCATGCATTGGCGGTCCTCGCGGGCCGTACAGCGTATTGCATGCGTCATCTGCATATATGGCATGGATGGTCGTTGCATCAGCCAAGTTTTTTCCCCGCAGTTCTCCACAGATGCTGGAAAAACCGCAGGAGTGCTCTCCGCAGTATTTTCTCCGGTGATGATCGGAGCGGGAGAATATGTAGTGTCTGTCGGCCTTTTCGAGGATTTGGATGAGGGGTCGGTGATCCCTGGAAAACCTCTTTGCGTGCAGGATAGAAAATATCGCTTGAAGATTTTGAGCCCTGAGAGCATCAAGATGGAACGCGGTGTGGTCGTTCATCCTGTGGAATGGACTATTTGAGGATCATCATGCCTGACAGAGTCGATGTGCAATATTTTTCCCAGGCCAAGCTCTGGGGGCAGCCGGTACACGAACAGGTGATGGTTGCGAGGGATCTTGTCCGGCTCATTCCTGATGATGTGCATACCATTCTGGACGCAGGGTGTGGCAATGGAGCCGTGACCAACGATATTGCCAAATCCTGGAGCGTGGTGGGTTGCGACATCAGCGAGACGGCATTGAAAAATGTGGCGGCACCGGCAGTGGTTGCGGATTTGTGCAACCTCCCCTTTGCTGATGACAGTTTCGATCTGGTTTTGGCCAGCGATGTGATCGAGCATCTTCCCGATGAAATATATAAGCAGGCGCTCATGGAAATTTCCAGGGTGGCTGCCAAATATGTACTCATTGCCGTTCCGTATCGCGAGGTCCTGGAGGCGGCCTATGTCTCCTGCCCATCCTGCGGCCAGCGGTACCATGCGCATTTGCATCAACGGGTTTATGAAGAAGCCAGCCTGCATGGCCTGATGGGAACCCGGTTCCAGATCGAGAAAATGCTGCTTTCCGGTGAGCATTGGAAGTATGGCGCCTCCTCCTTGCCCGATGCCAGCTATTCTGTTGCTGGTTTGGATTATCCCTTCGAGAACGCCATCTGCCCATATTGCGGCACCAGGAGGGGGGGCAAGGCCTTTGGCAGGGGCGCCGAAAGCTTTAGAAGAAGAATCGAAGCATACCAGGCAATGTCGGTTGCATATGGATTCGAGCCAGTACCGCCTCGGAGCGAGATCATAGCGCTCTACACGAAAGCTGCTCGATCCCCCCAACCCATTGCTATAAATTCAGAAGAACCTTATGAAGATGGGTCGGGGATAGTCGAGCTCAATAGTATTCCTCGACTGAAGGATCCGGTTGGTTATCCAGTGTCCGTATATGAATTGGAGCCTGAGGGTTCGGAGCGCCTGTTGTTTTTGAAGAGGTCCCCCGAAAAATTGAAAATCCTGAAGGGATATTTATCGGGTGTGGACAGCTACTGCCCGGTCAATGAGGCCTACCACCAGTCCGAGATTTTGGAGGATGGGAGTTTCATGATCGCGGAAATTCCCTTCAATATGAGAGGCTTCCTTATCCGTTTTCTCGGCGCCTCAGATGATCTCGTGGTCGATCTGGAATACCGCAACTATACATCCAGGGATGAAATATTACACCTGTGCTTTCAGGCTTTGCCCGGTGCTTCTGCTCATGAGAATGCGCGCATCCAGCACTTGAACTCCATCATGGAGAGGCTGGAATCCACCCGCAGTGAATTGGAAAATAAATTGCAGATCAGGGACAAAAACTATGAAGAGCTACAGGAGAGATTTGAAAAGGTCAATGCATTGGCAAATAGTCTCGAAAGTGAACGTGTTCGATTGAACGAGCTTCTGGCTGAGAGGGACAGTTATCGAATTGCTCGTGAAGAAGAGCAGGCGAAAATACGGGCAGGTCAGCGAGAGCCTGATTAAAGGCCGATACCCCGGGGGAAATATGAAAATAAATTCAGTGTTGATCGTCTCGCACATGTATCCACGGGACTACCATCCTGCAGGGGGAATATTTGTCCACGAGCAGGTCAAGGCTTTGCGGGATGCGGGGGTGGATGCCCGGGTCATCACGGGCGAACCTTTCTGGATAAATACTTTTCATCCATTCAAGGTCATCTCCGCCTTGAGGGCTTGGTGGAGGATGGGGGGGTATGAGTGGGAGTTGCATAATGATGTGCCAGTCATAAAATTCCCATATATCGTCAGTTCCCGATTTTTGCCATTCCAGGCGCATTTCTTCACCTATCGTTTTGGCGCACTGCGATGTCTTGGAAAAATGAAAAGAGATTTTTCCTTTCAGATCATCCACGCTCACACCTCTTTTACTGATGGAAATGCCGGGGTTGCCATCTCGCGAAAATATAGGGTGCCGCTTGTCATCACGGAGCATACCGGCCCCTTCAAAGTGCTGACGCGTACTTCATTCCTGCGAAAAAAAACCCAGGCAGCAATAAATTCCGCCGGATGTCTTATAGCTGTGAGCAAATCCCTGTTCGAGGATATCAATAGACAGGTGCGGCTGAAGCATCCTGATAGAGCAATCGTGCTTCCCAATGTAGTGGACGTTCAAAGTTTCCCCCAGAAGAAAAGGAAGGCAGAAGGGAGCCGTATCAATGTAATTTGGGTGGGACATTTTGTTCCAGTAAAGCGCGTCGGCTTGTTGGTCAAGGCTTTTTGCGAGGCTGTCGCCCATGAGCCCAGACTGAAGCTAACTTTGGTGGGAACAGGCCCTTTGGAGGCGGAGCTCAAGGCGCTGGTCAATGAACTTCAAATAGCGGAGTATGTCAACTTTGCAGGCGCTGCGGACAGAAAGCAATTGCCCGGTTATTACGGAGGTTCGGATTTTCTTGTTATTTCAAGTGAATCCGAAACCTTTGGCGTGGTCGCTATTGAAGCAATGAGTTGTGGTGTTCCTGTTCTGAGCACGGATTGCGGCGGGCCGGCGGACATGATCGTTAACTCCGGCCTCGGATCTATCGTTGGTATGGGGCTGGATGACCTGCGTGATGGGCTGTTGAGTATGGCGAAGCGGTCCGAAAATTTTGATGCCCATTACATAAGGAAATATGCGGAAGAAAATTTCTCCGCTTCCGTGGTTGCTGACAGGATGTTGGAAATTTATAAGAAGCTGCAATAAGAAATTAAACTTCAAAAATTGCTCGAGCTGCGTTAGGAACCTGATGAATATTTTGATGACCACAGCCGATCACTTGATGATTGATCGCAGGATAATTCAGGAGGCGAAAACCCTCATTGCACATGGACATCATGTGACCTTGCTGGCAGGTTTTGAGTGCCAAAAAAGAGAGTCTTACATCCTCGAAGGCATCAGGGTCGAACGATTCGTCTACGACTGGTCGGATTCTCGCTTTCTCCGTATTGCCAGGAAATTGAAGCTGCGTCCAGGTAGTTTTCTGCATAACGCAGCCTGGAGGATTTTCAGAACCTGGTCATATCGGATGTCAAGCTTGAATAGCTTCGACCAGTATATTCTCGACCGGATGAGTGAGTACCAGGTGGACATAGTGCATGTCCATGACTACCCAATGTTGGCTGCTGGTGTAGCCCTTGCCAAGATGCGTGGCGTGAAGATCATATACGATGCTCACGAGTTGTATTATGCGCAAACCCAGTTGCCGGCAAACATACAAAAAAAATACAAGAAAAACGAGTCGCGCCTGATGAGGCACGTTGATGCAGCAATTACGGTCAACCCCTACATCGCAGATATCATAGCAAAGCGCTATTCCGTAAAAACGCCGTGGGTGATCATGAATGCGGCACCTCCCAGGGAGGTATCGCATGGCGACCTGCTGCGGATGAGATTCAATTTGCCTTCTTCCACACGTATTGTCGTGTATCAGGGGTGGATCTCTGATAATCGAGGAATAGATTGCATTGTTGAATCCGCGAAGTATTTTTCTGAAAATATTGTTTTGATCGTCATAGGCTATGGAGATTATGAGGCCACTCTCAGGAAACTGGTAGAGGATCATGATCTATCATCTCGGGTTTTTTTCTATGGTGGGGTTCCTTCCGACGAGCTCCATCCCCTGACGTGCGGGGCAGACTTGGGTATCATTCCCTATCACGGCGTTGATGAGAACAACTTTTTCTGCAGTCCCAACAAGCTCTTCGAATTCGCGGTGGCAAATATTCCTTTTGTTTGCAATGATTTGCCTTTTTTGGGGGATATTGTCAAGAAGTTTGGCAATGGTGTGATTTCTGACCTCCGAAGTCCGCAAGCTGCTGCCCAATCCATCAACCAGGTATTCGCTGATCCGGAAAAATTCTCCCGGCTGAAGGAGGGTGCCGAATTGGCAGGAGCGGAGTTGAACTGGGATGTGGAAGGCCGGAAGCTGATGGGTATATACGCTTCCTTATAAGGCGTGAGGGTTTAATATGTGCGGAATTTTTGGCCTGATTGGTTGGCCCAATCGAAGCGAGGCTGTGGAGCGTGTCTCCCGTGCCATGGATACCATGGTCCATCGCGGACCTGATGGAGACGGACTTTACGTCCAGGAAGAGGATGGGATCGTTTTTGGGCACCGACGGCTTGCAATTATCGATCCGGCCAACGGGAAACAGCCGATGACCACGTCGGATGGTAGATTCACGGTCGTTTTCAACGGGGCAATATACAATTACCTGGAACTCCGCCGAGAACTGGTGGCAAAGGGGCATTCCATTGTCTCTTACTCTGATACCGAAGTGCTGCTGGCCGCCTACAGGGAATGGGGTGAACAGTGCGTCGACCGTTTTCAAGGAATGTTTGCTTTCGCCATCTGGGACTTTTCTCGCCGAGAGGTGTTCTGTGCCCGGGATCGCGTAGGTATAAAGCCGTTCTACTATATCGATAGCGCTGAATTCTTCTCTTTCTCTTCGGAGATCAAGGCGTTTGTCGGAGCGGGATTGCTGGATGTTTCTTTGAACCAGTCCGCTCTGAAGGATTATCTTGCTTTTCAGTTCTGCCTTGGCGAAAAGACACTTTTTTCGGGCGTGAAGAAGCTCGAGCCTGGATTCTGCCTGAAGATCAGCAACTTGAACGGGCGCCGGGAGGTGGTCAAGAGGCAGTATTGGGATGTCAATTACGATATAGACCGGGACCACGACGAGTCGTGGTTCGTCGATCAACTTGCCGCCTTGATTGAGGATTCCACGCGGATGCATATTCGCTCCGATGTGCCTTTGGGAGCACATCTTTCCGGTGGTTTGGACTCGAGCACAGTGGTCTGTCTGGTCGCGAAGATGTTGCAGGGTGAGGGCCTTCACACTTTCACCGGTACGTTTCCCGATGGGCCACAGTATGACGAGACAGAGCATGCCAAGGCCGTTTCTGCTTTTGCGGGCACGAATTACCATGAAATATCCATCCAGGGAGCGGATTTTTCCACTCTGTTCCCCAAATTGATGTACTTCATGGATGAGCCCGCCGCTGGGCCGGGGCTCATTCCGCAGTACCATGTTTCGAAGCTGGCTTCCGAGCAGGTGAAAGTCGTGCTGGGCGGACAAGGTGGAGATGAACTCTTCATCGGATATGCCCGGTATCTGGTGGCTTATTTGGAGGCCTGCTTGCAAGGGGCAATCGATGAAAGCTTTCGTGACGGTCCGTATGCTGTCACCCTGGAATCCATCGTTCCCAACCTGCCGGTATTGAAGGCTTACAAGCCCATGCTGAGAAAGAATTGGTCGCAAGGTCTTTTCGGGCCGGCTGCGGAGCGTTATTTCCAGTTGATCGACCGTGCGGAAGAGTCCGTGGCGTTTTACTCCGCGGATGTCCTTGGTGGCCCCTACTCAGCTTTCACCGAGTTCGATGCCATTTTCAACCGGCCTGGTGTCGATTCGCTCATCAACAAGATGACCTATTTTGATCTCAAGGCATCCTTGCCAGCTTTGCTGCATGTCGAGGACAGGACGAGCATGTCTGCTTCGATCGAATCGCGGGTTCCCTTGCTCGATCACAGAATTGTCGAATTCATGGCAAAGATACCGCCTAACAAGAAATTCGCTGGAGGCCGGCTGAAGCATCTTTTCAAGTCGGCCACGAGAAGCATCGTTCCCCAGCGCATCATGCAGCGCAAGGATAAGATGGGATTCCCGACACCATTGAATAATTGGACGCAGGGTGTCGCCAAGGAATATGTCGATGACTTGATTTTTTCTAGAAGAACCAAGGAGCGCGGAATATTCGATGTCGGCCAGATCGCAACAGGCCAGGCCAAGCAGGGCGAATATGGTCGGGCGCTTTGGGGAATGATATGCCTGGAGCAGTGGCACCGCAGCTTCAAGGATGGTGATGCTTTCCGGTGATCGCAATCCCGGTAAGGTTTTGGTGCTTACTGCCGATCACGAAGTAGATCGCAGAATATTGCAGCAAATTTCCCTGTTGGAAAGTGCTGGCTGGCAGGTCAATTTGTATTCACCGCTGGGATCCAGTGTGGTGTGGCCTGCCGATGGGCAGGCTGTCAACTCTCGGCCATCGCCTCTGGAGGCGGGAAACAATCTATTCAAATTCACTTATCGAATCTTCCGCGGAATCTTGGGTGATCGAGGTGTGGCCGCGGTGATCAAGCGCTGCGTATGGAGAGTCCTTTCAGGTTCCTCACGGTTTCTTGATCGATTTCATTCGCTTCCGCTGCAGGAGTTGAAGCAGGCACCTCGGCCGCAGGTAGTCATCGCGCACGACTTGCCCATGCTCCCCATGGGCGCCAGGCTTGCAGAGCACTTTTCCTGCGCGCTGATCTACGATAGCCATGAATTCTTCCCTGGCCAGATCATGCCTTGGTGGGAGTCGCGCGCATGGAAGAATCTGGAGAAGAAGTACATTGGGCAGGCCGACGCCATCATCACGGTCAATGCATCCATTGCTGAAGTGATCGGCCGTCAATATGGAGTGGCCCCGGTACACGTCGTGCAGAATGTGGTGGATGCGCCACCCGGCCTTTTTTCATCCGAGAAGATGTTGCGGGCCTCCCTTGGGATGGGGCAGAAGGAAAGAATTGTCCTTTATCAAGGTGGCCTGTCCGCTGGGCGAAATCTGCGAGCGATCGTGCTAGCCATGAAGAGTGTAAGGAATGAATCGATTCGCTTGGTCTTTCTCGGGGATGGCGAGGAGTTCGATGATTTGAAAGATCTTGTCCAAGCCGAACGGTTGGATCAGAGGGTCATTTTTCATCCTCGAGTCGATCAGGGTTCTCTTCCTTTTTATACATCTGATGCTGATATAGGGATCATTCCGTATGTCGCCAACTGCCTGAACAACAGGTTGTGCACTCCCAACAAGCTGTATGAATTCATGGCTTTCGGAATTCCTGTTCTCGGGACCGATCTTGTCGAGGTACGTAGAATTCTGGATGCGTATGAATGCGGGTGTGTCGTCGATATGGCACAACCTGAAAGGATCGGCGCCGCGATGGATGCCATTTTTTCAGAGCCGAGCGTGCTGGACGCATGGAAGGTGAATGTCAGAGTGGCGGGGCAGGAGTTGTCCTGGCAACGCGAAGGGGTTCGATGGCTGGAGATCTTCGGTTCGGCAGTCAGTGACATGAGAATGAGGAGCAGCAAGACGGCAAGGCGTGCTTCATGAATGAGTCACGGCTTTTACTATGCATGAAATGAAAATCGCTTATGTGCGGTATTGTCGGCGCGTTTTCCGTCGGAGATGATCCTGGCTCGGTCGGGCGGCCGGAGCGTTTTCTCAAGCTCCTGCAGCACCGGGGGCCCGATCAGCAGGCCTACGTTCGTGTGCAACACGGGATGGGGCGCGGATGGCTGGGTCATACGCGCCTCAAGGTCATCGATCTCTCCGATACCGCAGGCCAGCCCATGTGGAGCCCGGATGGGCGGCACGCGCTTCTGTTCAACGGGGAAATCTACAACTATCGCGAATTGCGGCAGGAGCTTCGCACCAAGGGTGTGCATTTCCGTACCGATTCGGATTCCGAAGTGCTGCTGCACGCCTGGCTCGCCTGGGGGGCGGATGTCCTTCCTCGTCTCGTCGGCATGTTCGCCTTCGTCATATACGACAGGGAGATGGCCACCTTGCATGGCGCGCGCGATGCATTCGGCATCAAACCCCTGTACTACCGCTGCGGGGATAGGGACTTCAGTTTCGCCTCCGAGAGTTCTGTGCTTTGTTCCATGGGAATGCCTGGCTCCACGATGGATTGGCAAACCGCGTACGACTACCTGGTTCACGGCAATTACGATTCAGGAGAGCGAACCTTTTTTCAGGGCATCCTGGCATTGCCAGCGGCCTACTGCTTTCGCTATGAACTGAGCACATTCCAATGGAAGGCTTGGCCATGGTGGAAGCCAACGATCGCGCAAGGAGCGTCCAGGTCTGTTGATGATGCAGCAGATGAGTTACGCACGTGTCTTCTGGACAGCGTGCGATTGCATCTTCGCAGCGACGTCCCGCTGGGCGCGGCGCTGTCGGGAGGGCTGGACTCTTCCGCCATCGTCGGCTGCATGCGGCACCTGGAGCCGGACGCTCCCATCCATACGTTCAGTTTCATCGCGCCCGGCAGCAGTATGTCGGAAGAGCGGTGGGTCGATCTGATGAACGACCATGTCGGAGCCTTGCACCACAAGGTGGGCGTCGAGCCCGGGGAACTGGCCCGGGATCTTGAAGATTTGATCGCGACACAGGGCGAACCGTTCGGAAGCACCAGCATTTATGCCCAATACCGGGTATTTCAGTCGGCCCGCGAACATGGCATGACCGTGACATTGGATGGGCAGGGGGCCGACGAGTTGTGCGCGGGGTACGCCGGTTATCCCGGTCCACGCACGAGGAGCTTGTTGGATCAGGGCCGGTGGCTTGGTGCCGCCCAGTTCCTGCGCAGCTGGGGCCGGTGGCCGGACCGTGTGGAAATCGATGGATGGAAAGCTGCCGCGGCCGAATACATGGGCGAGGCTGCGTACCAGGCAGCACGGCGCATGAATGGGGGCAATGCGTGTCCTGAATGGCTGGATGGAAACGTTCTTTCCGATGCGGGTATCGCATTGCGCTTTCCGCGCCAGATGCCGCACGTGACGGAGCGAGGCCGAAGGCTTCCCGCGGAGCTTGCCCGATCCCTGCATGGGCTGGGGCTGCAAGGGCTGCTGCGCCATGGTGATCGCAACTCGATGCGTTTCTCCATAGAAAGCCGGGTCCCTTTCCTGACCGTCAAGCTGGCGGACTTCCTTCTGGCGTTGCCTGAGGAGTACCTGGTCGCAAATGACGGGGAAACCAAGCATTTGTTGCGGAAGGCCATGCGCGGGCTGGTTCCGCAGGCGATATTGGAACGGCGGGACAAGATTGGATTTGCCACTCCCGAGCATGCCTGGCTGCTGAACATGGCCCCACAAATCCGTGAATGGTTGCGCGCGCCGCTGGGAGTGCCATTTCTACGCCAGCAAGCGTTGCTGGAGGCGTTTGATTCCGTGGTTGCCGGGCGGCGCCCATACAGCTGGCAGGTATGGCGCTGGATCAATTTCGCGCGATGGCACGCGAAGCACTTCCCTTCGTAGTGGTCCCGTGGAGCGCTTTTCCCCATGTGGCTTCCTGCCCTGCTGCAGCATCGGCCGGCCGTGCCGCTGTCCTGGGCTTCCGCGCCTGTACAGGCCTCGGTGCGACGCACTATCGCTGCGGTGCGGGAAGGTGCCTCGCCTGGCACTGCGGAATGTTGCCTATGGATAGGGCTTACTGACATGCGCGCGCTCATTCTCAGCACCCAATCATTCATTGATGGCGGCACCAAGGTCGGCTCGCAGTACTTGGCGCATGCACTTGCCGCAAACGGCTGGCAAGTGGACTACGTGCCGACGTTGTCATCGCCTTTGGACCTCATTGGGCGGCAGCGCCACGCCCGGCTGGGCCGCGCATGGAGGTGGAGGCATGCCAGCCGGCTGGCCCCGGGACTGGTCGAGTGGAGCGTACGTGCTCCTTTTCCCGCCCATCGCTGGTTTCTGCGGTATGGATGGCAATTGACAGCCTATGGCAAGTGGTTGCCGCAACGGCTGCGGGAGACGAGCTATGACCTGTGCCTGACCGACGTGGCCCCGAACCTCCTGCTGTTGCCGCACGTCCGGTCGCGCGTGAACATCTGCCGGCTGAATGACTGGCCCTGGGGATTTGCCACGGACCTGCATCCGATAGTCCCGCGCCAGATCGAAGCCACGCTAGGCAGTGGCAGGTTCTCGGAAGTCTGGGCTGTATCGCAGCCACTGTTGGGTTATGCCCAGTCGCTGCATTCGCCTGCCCAGGTCGTCCTCATGCCGAATGGTGTCGAGCCCGGATTGCTGCCTGACCGAGGTGGCTCCAGGGGCGGCGCTATGAGGCCGCGGAGTGCCGTGTACGTGGGTGCGATAGCCGCCTGGTTCGACAGAGGGCTTCTTGCGGCGGTGGCGAGGCGGATGCCTGGGTGGACATTCGATGTCTATGGCCCGGGAGGCGCTCCTGGACCAGAAGATCCTCCCAACCTGCAATGGCGGGGCAGCCTGAGCCGGGACCTGCTGGCGGACACCCTCGCGCAGTATGAGGTCGGACTCATTCCTTTTCAGGATGCCGACGGACGAATGCGATACGTGGAGCGTCCCATGAAGTTCTATGAATACATTGCCGCGGGCCTGGGTGTAGCGAGCACGGATCTCGGCGCGTTGCGCCAGGGCATGGGGGACCTGGCGTGCTACGGAAACGGCGTGGATGGTTTCGTGCAAGCCATTGAGCAGGCCCGTTTTCAGGCATCCGTACGGCCGGCTGGGTTCCAGAAGACGTTCATCGCTGAAAACAGCTGGGATGCACGCGCCCGTGACATGCAGGAGCGCCTCTCGGCGCTTTTGGCCCGATGATGGATGGCGGTGCAATTTCCCGGCATTACCTGCTCTATGACTTCATGCAGGTGGCCGGTGGCGCAGAACGCGTGACGCTGACCCTGGCCGAAGCGTTCCCGGAGTTTCGTACGGTCGTGAGCCGTTGCTATCCCCAGGCCGCTCCTGTACTGCAGGCATCGTCCGCCCAGGTGCACGAACTGCGCGGGGGCTGGTCGGCCTGGCTACCGCGGATCCTGGAGAGCATGTGGTGTTTCCGCGTGCGTGCCCGATGCCTGCACGATGCCGAGACGGTCATCTATAGCGGCTTCTATGCACCGCTGGCCGTGCATCACCAGCAGCGGGGCCGGCGCATCTACTATTGCCACACCATTCCCCGCTTTGCCTACGATTTGTACGACAGCACGCTGGAAGGGTTCCCGTTGCCGCTGCGTCCCCTCTATGCGTTGTTCGTGCGCTGGTTCCGGCGGCAATACGAAGCGGCCATCGGGCGGATGGACCTCATCCTCGTGAATTCCGAGAATGTGCGCCAGCGTCTGCAGCGCTACACGGGACGAGACGCAGAAGTGGTGTATCCGCCCGTTGCCACGCAGCATTTCCATGCGCTGGAGGACGCTGGCTACTATCTCTCCACTGCGCGGCTGGTGGCGAACAAGCGGGTGGACGTCATCGTGCAGGCATTCATGGCCATGCCCGAGCGCCGGCTTGTCGTGCTTTCCGGCGGGCCCGAGGCGGACCGGTTGCAGGCCATGGCGGCTGGCGCGCCCCACATCGTCTTCACGGGCTGGCAATCGGATGAAGCGTTGCGCCGCTGGGTCGGTGGAGCGCGTGCCGTGATCTATCTGCCCGTGGACGAGGACTTCGGCATGTCACCGGTGGAGGCCATGGCGGCCGGCAAGCCGGTCATCGGCGTGGCGGAAGGCGGCCTGCTGGAAACGGTGGTGTCTGGCGAAACGGGCGTGTTGATCGACAGCCCCCCTGACTCCCGGGCTCTCGTGCAAGCTGTCACCGCGACGGAGGCCTTGTGCGCAACGCAGGGGACGCGTCTGCAGGCGGCATGCATGGCCCGCGCGCAGGGTTTCACCGAGGCGCGGTTCATCGAACGCATGCGGCAAATAATAGGGACTTCGGGCGTGCAATAGCAGGGCACTGCGTGCTGCAAGCGCTGGCGCTCCGCCGCGGCGATCAGGCTGCTCGATCCGGCGCCTTGCCACCCGACCGCGCATGCGCGATGCACAGGAGGGTGGACACCGCCATGTACCGCAGCGCGTTGCGCCAGGACTGGAAGATGTTCGACCGGTCCGTCTGCGCGGCACGCAGCGACAGCGCCAGCTCGGACACTTGCATGCCGCGGCGCCTCAGCAGCAGCAGGGTACCGATGTCCTGGTAGTCCAGCAATGTGGCTTCGGTGGAAGTCGCCACCTGCAGCGCTGCTCGGTTGTAGAGCCTGAAGCCGGATACGAAATCCCTCAAGCCAAAACCGGTGAGCCTGCGGAACCACTGCCAGGCCAGGTTGCGCACCCAGCTGTTGCGGGCCGGGAAATAGCTGACGACGACATCCGCCGCAACACGGTGCGCCAGCAATGCCGGAATTTCCTCTACCTCGTAGCGGCCCTCCGCATCGATGGTGATAACCGTCTCGTATCCGCGCGCCAGCCCGCAGCGCAACCCGGTCTGCAGGCTGCCCCAGGTGGTCATGGCGAGCAGCGGTCGCAGTACCTGGGCGCCGGCCTTCTCGGCCAGGTGGCAGGTTCCGTCGGTGCTGCGGTTGTCCACCACGAGTACGTCGGCAGAGACCAGGGAGCGGATCCGTGCAACCAGCGCGCCGATGGTGGACGCGTGGTTGCGTGTGGAAATCACCACCAGCGGATGGCCTTGGACCGACGTGCGGGCTTCCTCTGGTGCCACGTGCCGGTACTGCCTGGCCAGGGCCCTTTCGCACCGGCGTATGTCGAACGACTGGAGCAGCGCCTGATGGCCCGCTTCTCCCAACTGGCGCCTGAGGCGGAGGTCATGGTGCAGCCGTGCAATGGTGCTGCGCCAACTGCCCACATCCTCGATGGGCACGTGCAGACCCGCATGCGCGTAAGACACCACCCAGGGCATGCCCGAACCGGGGAGGTCGGTCACGATGCAAGGCTTGCGATGCATCATGGCCTCCAGCAGCACGATGCCGAACGCTTCGGTCCGCTCCCTGGAGGCAAGGCAGAAGACATCGCAGTCGCGCAGCAGTGCGTGCTTTTCCGACTCCTGTACGGCCCCCAGCAACCTTACCCGGGACTCCTGTCCCTCAGGTGTCGTGTCGCGTATCAATGTTTCCAGGGGCACGCGCAGTTCCCCGTCACCCACGATCAGCAATTCGACGTCCGGCAGGGCCTGCACCGCCTGGACCAGTGTCTCGAAGCCCTTGTAGTAGGTCAGCCTCCCGATGGAGAGCAGGCGTAGTGACGTGCCATCTTTCCAGCGCATTGCCGGCGCAAGTTCGTTCGCCGGCGGTGCATGCTGGAGCTTCGTGCCCAGCGGGATGATGGAGCACTTGCCACGCCAGGGCCGCAGGGCCGACGACGCTTCAAGATAGGGAGGTGAAGTGGCAAAGATGAGGTGCGCGCGGTCCAGAACGGCATGCTCGAACGGCTTGTAGAGCATGTAGGCAAGGGCCACGGAGAGCTTGATGTCCGATACCACCACGTCGGAATGCCAGTGCACGACGTAAGGCACCTTCCGGGCGGCAGGCAGGGTAAGCGCCCAGAGGGCCGAATTGTTCGGCAGGTGCAAGTGGAGTATGTCAGGGCGGAACTCGCGGATGGCTCGTGCCAGCGCCTTGCGGAAGCCGAGGGCGATCGGTGCGTACACGAGGTTGAACTGCACCGGAACCCGCACGAGCCACGGGGGATCGCCGGGCAGGGGAGTGCCGTGCACCAGTGCGAAGGCGTCGATCCCCTGGGCCCGTTGCGCGTCGATCAGTTCGGCAAGGAAAGTTTCCATACCGCCGAGGTGCGGTGGAAAGAACTTGCCGATGTGCAGTACACGCAGAGCCATGCAGGGGTCTTCTTGCCAGATTGCCCGTGGCAGCCTACTTCTTGCGGGCTGCGGCGATCTGCGCGCGCACCTGCGGGTACTGCGGATTGCGCGGGTCCAGCGCAATGGCCCGGTCCAGGTCTTTCAGGCTGTCGTCCAGCTTGCCGGCGGCGCGGTAGGCCATGGCGCGGCCGTAGTAGGCCACTGCGGCATTCGGTGTCCGTGCCAGGATCTGGTTGAAGGTGGCGATGGCTGCCTGGACGTCTCCCTTGCCGACCTGCGCCATGCCCGTGCCCAGCGCGATGCGCTGGCTTTGCGGGCTCATCTTCTGCAGGGTCGAGAAATCGCGTAGCGCATCGTCGAACCGGTTCGCCCCGATGGCGGATTCGGCCCGGCGCAGCAGCATCGCCTCGCGGAGGCGGTCCACGTCCTTGCCGCTCATGCCTTCGCCTGCCTGGGCCATGCCGGTGGTGAAACTGTCATACGCTGCAGCGAACTGCCCCAGCGCGAACTGGGATTCGCCACGCTGGTAGTAGAGCTGGGCGTCCTTGTAGCCCTGTTTTTCCGCCTCATCGAATGCCGCGATGGCTTCTGCATGCTTGTTCTGGCGCTGCAGTGCCGCGCCCAGGTTGAAGCGCGCGGTACCGCGCAGGGCACCCAGCGCCT
Organism: Paracidovorax oryzae ATCC 19882; assembly: GCF_000687165.1. GTDB lineage: Bacteria > Pseudomonadota > Gammaproteobacteria > Burkholderiales > Burkholderiaceae_C > Paracidovorax > Paracidovorax oryzae. The sequence goes on from NZ_JMKU01000002.1 coordinate 388,370, forward strand.
CGGCTGTGGCGAATGCCCTCTGCGCTTCGGCCATGGAGCCGCGTTCCAGGTGGTAGGACCCCAGGTTGAGGAAGGGGCGCCAGCGGCCTACCGCGCTTGCGGGAGCCTTGAGGTCGGTTTTCTCGGCAGCATCGCTCCAGGCGGTGTAATCGTCACGCAGAGAGGCGGAGCGCTCGAAGGCCAGCAGGGCGAACAGCAGGCCCACGATGGCACCCAGCATGTAGATGGCGCGGGGCTTGAAGCCGGTGAGCACGATGGCGATCAGGATGGGGATTGCGACAGCCCAGAGGTAGCTCCGGTAGAGAACGAACGGATCCTGCACCCAGACCGTGGCGAATTCGGTGAAGTACAGCAGCAGGGGAAACAGCAGGGCAACGCCCGCGAGGCTGAGCGCGCCGCGGCGGCGCAGCACGGCCCATACCGCCGCGACCCAGAGGGCCACATAGCCCAGCAGGCCCAGCACCTGCGGGAATGCGGTGAACGAGAGAGGGAAGGCGGGGTGCAGGTCCACCGACATCCACGTCACGTTGGGCAAGAGCCACAGCAGGCCGTAGGCGAAGAACAGGGCGGCCTCGTTCAGGATGCTGAGCGGGTACATGCGCTGGGTGATGCCGGGGCTGAGCAGCTCCAGCTGCTGCGTGAGATCGATCGAGCGCTGGTCGAACACCTTGCCGACGAGATCGCCGTAAAAGCTGAACAGAACAGCCGCCGCCACCGCGACCAGCAAGGTGGAAACACCTGCGACGGCAGCCACGGTGCGCCAGGCCGGGCGCCTGACGTGGATGTACAGCGGCACCGCCATGGCTGCCACCATCACCGCATGCTCCTTCGACAGCACCGCAGCCGCATAGGCCACCACGGCGCCTGCATACCAGGCGGCGCCGCGGCCCGACAGGCCGCGCACGAAGCACCAGCATGCCAGCACCGCGAAGAACGTGGCCATGACGATGGAGCGCTGCACGAGGTAGGCCACCGCATAGACCGCCATGGGGTTGACGGCGAAGAGCGCCACGCCCACGCGCACTGCGGCGAGCCGGGATGCATCGAAATGCGTCTGGGCCTCGAATTCCTCGGGGAAGCGTGTGTGCGTGAGCAGGTCGCGCACGAGGGCATAGAGCGCCGCCACGGTGCCCAGGTGCAGGGCGATGTTCACGAGGCGCTGCTTCCACCATCCGGCGCCGGCCAGTCCATCCACCCAGACGAAGCTGCCGTAGGACAGCAGGCGCTGCTTGAAGGCGAGCAGGTTCCCGTAGCTGCCGAAGATGGTGCCGTCGGTCAGGGCCAGGTCGTCGAACAGCAGCGCGTGGTCCCAGCCGGGCAGGTAGATGGCCAGGACGGCCGCCACGACGGCGATACCGAAGACGATGAGGGAGACGGATGGTTTGGTGGCCATGGCGGTGAGTGCGTGACGGCGGCGGGCGGGCGGCGCAGGGCGTGCGGGCGCACCGTGCGACCGCGGGACGCGGAAGTCTAAGCGATGGGGCAGGGAGCGCTGCCGTGGGGCGCTCCGCCTGGCGGGGCGCTGTCCGGCGCAAGGCCCGCGAGCACCATGTGGCAGATCAGCGCCTCGGCATGCGCGTAGTCCCGCTCGGTCAGGGCCGGCTTGTCCAGCAGCAGGGCGAACTGCGCCTGCTGGTCGGCATAGGCCTGGGTGACCGACCAGATGATGAACATCAGGTGCGTGAAGTTCACGCGGGCGATGCGGCCTTCCCGCGCCCAGCGCTCGAAGGTGCGCACGTCGTTGCGCAGCACCGGGCCCACGCGTTCTGCGATCACGTCGCCGTACCGCGGCGCGCCGGCGATGACCTCCTTGGCGAACACCTTGGCGGCATTCGGGCGCTCCAGCGACGACCGGAGCTTGGCCCGGATATAGCGGCGCAGGGCTTCGGAGGGGTCTTCGCCGTGCGACATCTCCTCCATGCCGTCCAGCCACTGGGTGAGCACGTCGTCCAGTACCCGGCGGTAGAGCGCTTCCTTGTTCGGGAAATAGTAGAGCAGGTTGTGCCGGCTGATGCCGGCCGAGGCCGCGATGCCCTCCAGCGATGCTCCTTCGAAGCCGAACTGGGCGAACTGGCTTTCCGCCTCCACCAGGATGGCCTGCTCCTTGCGCAGGCGCGCGGCGGACGGTGCGCTGGTGGTGCGTGGACGCACGGGGGCTGGGCGGGACGGCGGCATGCGGGAGCTCATATGCACCATTGTGGGCCGAAGCAGGGGGCCGGAAACGGTCTTTCCCCAAGGGGGCGCTTCTGGCATGGCGTTTGCTGTCCGGGATTTTACCAATAGGTAAGTTTTTACCGGTTGGTAAATTGCAAGCCACAACGGCGCGACATGCATCCGCCACCACGAGCGAGGACCACGATGACCCCTTCGCCTTTCCTGCCGACCCGGAGCGCCGGGTGCGCCGCCGCACCGGCATCGCGGCCCGGATTCCGTCCGGGTGCCCTGGACCCCCGCGCGCTGCCTGTGCGCGTGGCTGCCTTCTCCCTGCCTTCCTGATCCCGATTCCCAGGGATTCATACACCACAGGAGCCTCCGATGGAAACGACGACCGCCGGCACCGGCTGCGGCGTGCATGGTGCACGCCTCGAGCTGGCCCAGTACGCCAGGAATTTCGGCGATGCCCACCCGCCGCTCACGCGCGCCCAGGCGCTGATCGAGGCCGAGCGCTGCTATTACTGCTACGAGGCGCCATGCGCCACGGCCTGCCCGACGGGCATCGACGTGCCGTCCTTCATCCACCGCATCGCGCAGGGCAACGAGCGTGGCGCGGCGCGCGCGATCCTGGAGGCCAACCCGTTGGGCGGCATGTGCGCCCGGGTCTGCCCGACGGAGGTGCTGTGCGAGCAGGCCTGCGTGCGCAACGTGAACGAGGACAAGCCGGTGGAGATCGGTGCACTGCAGCGCTACGCGACGGACGCGCATTTCGCGCAGCCGGGCGCGCCGCTTTTCACGCGCTCCGCACCCACGGGCCGGCGCGTGGCCGTGGTGGGCGCCGGCCCTGCGGGCCTGGCCTGCGCGCACGGACTGGCGCGGCGGGGCCACGATGTGGTGCTGTTCGACGCACGCCCCAAACTCGGCGGGTTGAACGAATACGGCCTCGCGAGCTACAAGACCACGGGCGGCTTCGCGCAGAAGGAGATCGAGTGGCTGCTCTCCATCGGTGGCATCGAACCGCGCTGCGGGCAGGTGCTGGGACGCGACATCACGCTCGCGGGGCTGCTGCAGGCCTATGACGCGGTGTTCCTGGGCCTGGGCCTGGCGGGCGTGAACGCGCTGGGCATCGCCGAGCCGCAGGCGGAAGGGCTGCGCAACGCGGTGGACTTCATCGCCGACCTGCGGCAGGCGCAGGACCTCTCCGCGCTGCCCGTGGGCCGCCGCGTGGTGGTGGTGGGCGGCGGCATGACGGCGGTGGATGCCGCGGTGCAGGCCGCCAAGCTCGGCGCGGAGGAAGTGACCATGGTCTATCGCCGCGGGCAGGAGAGCATGTCCGCCTCGCTCGTGGAGCAGCAGTGGGCGCAGACGAATGGCGTCACCGTGCGGTACTGGGCCGCGCCGAAGGAGCTGCTGTGCGAAGGCGGCGCGGTGCGCGGCATGCGGTTCGCGGCCACGGCGGTGCAGGGCGGGCGCCTGGTGGAAACCGGCGAGCTCTTCACGCTCGAGGCGGACATGGTGCTCAAGGCCATCGGGCAAAGCTATCTCTCCGAATACGCGGGCGCCGAGGTGGCGCTGAGCCAGGGGCGCATCGCCACCGATGCCGAGGGCCGCACCAGCGTACCGCGCGTCTGGGCGGGCGGCGACTGCCGTGCCGGCGGGCGCGATCTCACCGTGGAGGCCGTGGAGCACGGCAAGGTGGCCGCGGTGTCCATCCACGAAGCACTGCTGGCTGGCTGAAAACCGCCACCGCCCCCACGATCCCAGAGAAAGACAACGGAGAAGCACATGGCAGACATCCGCAGCGATTTCCTCGGCATCCGCAGCCCGAACCCCTTCTGGCTGGCCTCCGCGCCCCCGACGGACAAGGAAGTGAACGTCACCCGCGCCTTCGAGGCGGGCTGGGGCGGCGTGGTCTGGAAGACCCTGGGCGAGGACCCGCACGTGGTCAACGTGAACGGCCCGCGCTATTCCACCCTCATGTCGCAGGACCGGCGCGTGATCGGTCTCAACAACATCGAGCTGATCACCGACCGGCCCCTGGCCGTGAACCTGGAGGAGATCCGTCGCGTGAAGCGTGCCTGGCCGGACCGCGCGATGATTGTCTCGATCATGGTGCCGTGCGTGGAGGAGAGCTGGAAGCGCATCCTGCCGCTGGTGGAGGACACGGGCGCGGACGGCATCGAGCTGAACTTCGGCTGCCCCCACGGCATGAGCGAGCGCGGCATGGGCGCGGCCGTGGGGCAGGTGCCCGAGTACATCCAGATGGTCACGCAATGGTGCAAGCACTACACGCACCTGCCGGTGATCGTGAAGCTCACGCCCAACATCACCGACGTGCGGCAGCCGGCCCGTGCAGCGCGGGCCGGCGGCGCGGACGCGGTGTCGCTCATCAACACCATCAACTCCATCATGGGCGTGGACCTGGAGCGCATGGCGATGAGCCCGAACACCGGCGGGCAGGGGTCGCACGGCGGCTACTGCGGGCCGGCGGTCAAGCCCATCGCGCTCAACATGGTGGCCGAGATCGCGCGCGATGCGCAGACGGCGGGCCTGCCCATCAGCGGCATCGGCGGCGTGAGCACCTGGCGCGACGCGGCCGAGTTCATCGCCCTGGGCTGCGGCACCGTGCAGGTCTGCACGGCGGCGATGGTCTATGGCTTCAAGATCGTGCAGGACATGTGCGACGGGCTGTCCAACTTCATGGATGCGCATGGCTACAGGACGATCGAGGACTTCCGCGGCGGCGCCGTGCCCACAGTGAAGGACTGGAAGGAACTGGACCTCAACCACGTGGACAAGGCCGTGATCAACCAGGATGCGTGCATCCAGTGCGGCCGCTGCCACGTGGTGTGCGAGGACACTTCCCACCAGGCGATCACCTTCACCCAGGAGGGTGGGGCGCGCAGGTTCGAGGTGGATGAATCCGAGTGCGTGGGCTGCAACCTGTGCGTCTCGATCTGCCCGGTGCCCGAGTGCATCACCCTGCGCAGCCTCGCACCCGGCGAAGTGGACGCGCGCACGGGCCGCACGGTGACCGGCGAATATGCCAACTGGACCACGCACCCGAACAATCCGAACCGGGTGGCTCCCTCGGCCACGGCGCAGGCGCCCGCCGGCGCGGCTGTCACCGCATGACCGCAGGGGAGGCCGCCATGACGCCATCATCCTCTCCCGCCTCCGGGGCCGCACAGGACCTCTGGAACGACGACCTCGCGCCCACGCAGGCGCACCAGCGCACCTGGCGCTGGCACCACTTCGCCGCCCTGTGGATCGGGATGGTGATGTGCATTCCCGCCTATACGCTGGCGGCGAGCCTGATCGAAGGCGGCATGTCGTGGAGCCAGGCGGTGGGCACGGTGTTCCTCGGCAACCTGATCGTGCTGGTGCCCATGCTGCTCATCGGGCATGCGGGCGCGAAATACGGCATTCCCTACGCCGTGCTGGCGCGGGCCTCGTTCGGCACGCGCGGCGCCAAGCTGCCTGCGCTGCTGCGGGCCCTGGTGGCCTGCGGCTGGTATGGCATCCAGACCTGGTTCGGCGGCATGATGATCTACACGCTGGCCGGCGTGCTCATCGGCCATCCGCTGGAGGGCGAGAAGATCGCGGGCCTGGGGATCAACCTCGGCCAGCTGGTGTGCTTCCTGGTTTTCTGGGCGATCCAGTTCTACTTCGTGGTGCACGGCATCGAATCGATCCGCAAGCTGGAAACCTGGACCGCGCCCATCAAGATCGTGATCTGCTTCGTGCTGCTCTGGTGGGCCTACGAGAAGGCCGGCGGCTTCGGACCGATCCTGCACCAGCCTTCGCAGTTCGCGCCGGGCGGGCCGAAGGCCGGGCAGTTCCATGCCGTGTTCTGGCCGTCGCTCACGGCCATGGTGGGTTTCTGGGCCACGCTGGCGCTCAATATCCCCGACTTCACGCGCTTCGCGAAATCGCAGCGCGACCAGGTGGTGGGCCAGGCCATCGGCCTGCCGGTGCCCATGGGCCTGCTGGCGGCGCTGGCGGTGTTCGTCACGTCCGCCACGGTGGTGATCTATGGCAAGGCATTGTGGGACCCGGTGGACCTGGCGAGCCGCATGACCGGCGCGGCCGTGCTGATCGCGCTCATCATCCTGCTGATCGACACCGTGAGCGTGAACCTGGCCGCGAACCTGGTCGGGCCGGCCTACGACTTCTCGGCGCTGAACCCCGCGCGCATCAGCTACCGCGTGGGCGGCTACATCACCGTGGGCATCGCCATCGCGATGATGCCGTGGAAGATCCTCGAGTCCACCCAGGGCTACATCTTCACCTGGCTCATCGGCTACTCCGCGTTGCTCGGACCGGTGGCGGGCATCCTGATGGTGGATTACTACCTGGTGCGGCGCACGCGGCTGGACGTACCGGCGCTCTATGCCGACACCGGCCCCTATGCCTATACCCGGGGCTGGAACTGGGTGGCCGTGGCGGCCTTCGCGCTCGGCGTGGCGCCCAACATCCCCGGCTTCCTGCATGCCGCCTTTCCCACGAGCTTCCCGGACGTGGGCGCGGTGTTCCGGCACATCTACGACTATGCGTGGTTCATCGGCCTGGCCATTGCCGCGGTGGTGTACCGCATCGGCATGTCCGGCCATGCCGCCGCCGCGTCGGCCGCTGCGCCGCTGCGCCGCGCCTGAGCCCGGCCACAACCCATCTTGCAAGGAGACCGACGATGAGCAGTGCACCCCTTCTGATCCGCGGCGGCACCGTGGTGAACGCCGACCGCGAGGAGCGCGCCGACGTGCTCTGCGTGGACGGCCGCATCACGGCAGTGGGCGGCGATGCCGCCGGCCAGGCGCCGGCGGGCACCCAGACCCTGGACGCCAGCGGCCAGTATGTGCTGCCGGGCGGCATCGATCCGCACACGCACATGCAGCTGCCCTTCATGGGCACCGTGACGATGGATGACTTCTACACCGGCACGGCCGCGGGGCTGGCTGGCGGCACGACCACCATCATCGACTTCGTGATCCCCGATCCGAAGGAGCCGCTGATGGACGCCTACCGCAAATGGCGCGGCTGGGCCGAGAAGTCCGCCGCGGACTATTCCTTCCACGTCGCCGTGACCTGGTGGAGCGAGCAGGTGCATGCGGACATGGGCACCCTGGTGCGCGAGGAGGGCGTGAACAGCTTCAAGCACTTCATGGCCTACAAGAACGCGATCATGTGCGACGACGAGACGCTGGTGAACAGCTTCAAGCGCGCGCTGGAACTTGGCGCCATGCCCACCGTGCATGCGGAGAACGGCGAACTGGTCTACCTGCTGCAGCAGGAGGTGGCCAAGATGGGCATCACCGGCCCCGAGGGCCATCCGCTGGCCCGTCCGCCCATGGTGGAGGCCGAGGCCGCCAACCGCGCCATCGCCATCGCCGACGTGCTGGGCGTGCCGATCTACGTGGTGCACGTGAGCTGTGCCGAGGCGGCCGAGGCGATCGCCCGGGCCCGCGCGCGCGGCCAGCGCGTGTTCGGCGAGGTGCTGGCCGGCCACCTGCTGGTGGATGACAGCGTGTACCGCGATCCGGACTTCGCCACGGCCGCGGCCCACGTGATGAGCCCGCCCTTCCGGCCGCGCTCGGGCGGCCACCAGGAGGCTCTGTGGCGCGGCCTGCAGTCGGGCCAGCTGCACACCACGGCCACCGACCATTGCACCTTCTGCGCTGCGCAGAAGGCCATGGGGCGCGACAACTTCGCCAAGATCCCCAACGGAACGGGCGGCGTGGAAGAGCGCATGGCCGCGATCTGGGACGGCGGCGTGAACACCGGCCGCCTCACGCCGAGCGAGTTCGTGGCGATCACCTCCGCCAATGCCGCGAAGCTGTTCAACATCTATCCGCGCAAGGGCTTCGTGGGCCCGGGCGCGGACGCCGACCTGGTGCTGTGGGACCCGGAGGGCACCAAGACCTTCTCGGCAAAAACGCAGCACAGCAAGGGCGACTTCAACATCTTCGAGGGCCGCACCGTGCGCGGCATTCCCAGCCACACCATCAGCCAGGGCCGCGTGGTGTTCGCGCAGGGCGACCTGCGCGCCGAGCAGGGCGCGGGCCGCTACATGCACCGCCCGGCCTTCGGTGCCAACTTCCAGGCTGTGCACAAGCGTGCGCAGGACCTGGCCCCCAGCGCCGTCGCGCGCGCCTGAGAACGGACAAGGACAACCCATGGACACGACGACCACCGAGAAGACCGACATCCGCCAGTTGCGCGTGAACGGCGAGCGCCTCTGGGATTCGCTCATGGAACTGGCGCAGATCGGCGCCACGCCCAAGGGCGGCGTCTGCCGCCTCACGCTCACCGACCTGGACAAGCAGGGCCGCGACCTCGTCACCCGATGGGCGCGCGAGGCGGGCATGTCCGTCACGATCGACAAGATCGGCAACGTCTTCATGCGCCGCGCGGGCCGCGACGACAGCCTGCCGCCCATCATGACCGGCAGCCACATCGACACCCAGCCCACGGGCGGCAAGTTCGACGGCAACTACGGCGTGCTGGCCGGCATCGAGGTGGTGCGCACGCTCAACGACCATGGCATCGAAACCGAAGCACCCATCGAGGTCGCCTTCTGGACCAACGAGGAGGGCAGCCGCTTCGTGCCCGTGATGATGGGCTCGGGTGTGTTCGCCAAGGCCTTCACGCTGGAGCATGCCTACGCCGCCACCGACACCGAGGGCAAGACCGTGAAGGGCGAGCTGGAACGCATCGGCTACATCGGCGACCAGGAACCCGGCGACCATCCCATAGGCGCTTATTTCGAGACCCACATCGAGCAGGGCCCGGTGCTGGAAGACCACGGCAAGACCATCGGCGTGGTGACGGGCGTGCTGGGCATCCGCTGGTACGACTGCACCGTGACGGGCATGGAGGCGCATGCCGGCCCGACGCCCATGGCCCTGCGCCGCGATGCCCTGCAGGTGGCCACGCGATTGATGCAGGAGGTGGTGGCCTGCGCGCACCGCCATCCGCCGCACGGCCGCGGCACGGTGGGCATGGTGCACGTGCATCCCAACAGCCGCAACGTGATCCCGGGGCAGGTGAAGTTCAGCATCGACCTGCGCAACGCGACCGACGCCGAGTGCGACAGCATGGACCAGGACATCCGTGCCGTGGCCGCCCGGCTCTCGCAGGAAACGGGGCTGCCCATCCAGATCGATCTGGTCTCCAATTACCCGGCCCAGCCGTTCCATGCCGAGTGCGTGGAAGCCGTGGGCCGCGCGGCGGAGCAACTGGGCTATTCCCACATGCCCGCCGTGTCCGGCGCGGGCCACGACGCCGTGTACATGGCGCGCCTGGCGCCGGCGGGCATGGTCTTCATTCCCTGCAAGGACGGCATCAGCCACAACGAGATCGAGGATGCCCAGCCCGAGCACATCACCGCTGGCTGCAATGTGCTGCTGCACGCGATGCTGGAGAGAGCCGGCACCTAGCGTCTCGCGCGGAACCGCCGTGCCGGGTGGTCCGTGGAATATGCACTTTGTTGCATATTTCCTTCGGTGGTCGGGTTGGCGAGGGGCGCGGGCTCCCATAACGTCCGACCCTTTGCCATCTCCTTTTTCCTTGTCCATCATGAATCCGTCCTCGACCCCGTCGTCCTTCTCTTTCCTGCGCGCCGGCACCCTGCTGGCCGCCACCCTGTCCGCCGCCCTGCTGGCCGGCTGCGAAACCACGGGCATGCGCATGGGCAGCGCGGAATCCAAGACGGTAGCCACGGGCGCGGCCGCCGGGGAGTCGTCGGCGAACGCGAACACCCAGCTGGAGCATTGCTCTTCGCCCCTGGGCACGGTGTCGCTGGTGGAGAACCAGGACGCGGGCTGGTACACCATCCTGCGCAACGAATACCGCCTGCCGCCGACGTCCAACCTGCTGCGCCTGCTGATCCAGCAATCGAACTGTTTCGTGGTGGTCGAGCGCAGCGTGACCGGCATGGGCGCGATGAACCGTGAGCGCGCGATCATGCAGTCGGGCGAGATGCGCGGCGGCAGCAGCTTCGGGCAGGGCCAGATGGTGGCGTCGGATTACGGCATGTCGCCGGAGATCGTGTTCTCCAACAGCGACGCGGGCGGCATCGGCGGTGCGCTGGGTGCGCTCATCGGCGGCGGGGGCGGACAGGTGCTGGGCCAGCTGGGCGGATCGCTGAAGACGCGCGAGGCCAGCGCGATGCTGACGCTGGTGGACAACCGCTCGGGCGTGCAGGTGTCGGTATCGGAGGGCAGCGCCTCCAAGAGCGACTTCGCAGGCTTCGGCAGCCTGTTCGGCAGTTCCGCAGGCGGGCGGCTGGGCGGCTACCAGAACACCTCGCAGGGCAAGGTGCTGACGGCTGCGTTCATGGACGCATACAACCAGATGGTCATGGCGCTGCGCAACTACAAGGCGCAGAAGGTCCAGGGCCAGGGCCTGGGCGGCGGCGGCCGGCTGGGCGTGGACGGCGGCGCTGCGCCGTCGCAGACGAAGGCGGGCGCATCGATGTCGGTGCGCGAGGCACAGGCACGGCTCAATGCGCTGGGCTACGACGTGGGCGCGCCGGACGGCGGCATGGGCGCGAAGACGGCGAACGGGCTGCGGGCCTTCCAGAAGGACAAGGGCCTGCCGGTGACGGGCCGCCTGGACTCGGCCACCACCGACGCGCTCTCGCGCTGA
>NZ_KK366049.1:0-224763 GCF_000687165.1 Paracidovorax oryzae ATCC 19882
TGCCCCAGGGTGTCCACGGCCATGTGAACCTTGCTGCCTCGCTTGCGCTTGTAGCCGTCGTAACCCGCACGCGGTCCGCTCTCGCAGCTCGACTGCAATGTCCGCCCATCCATCACCATGGCACTGGGTTGTCCCTGGCGCCCTTGCGCCACGCGGATGATCGAACGCAGATCCGACACCATCGCCTCGAAGCAGCCCGCTTCCAGCCAGCGTCGGGTTTGCTGGTAGACAGCCTCCCAAGGAGGTAGATCGTTGGGCAGCATCCGCCAAGGCGCGCCCGCGCGCACCAGCCAGCGCAGCGCGTTGAAGACTTCGCGCAGATCGTGCTCGCGCTGGGGCGCGCGCTGGTCCATCAGGCTCAAGTAGGGCGCAGCGAAGCTCCATTCTTCATCGCTGACATCCGTCAGGTACGGCTTGCGGGGCATCCGCAGACTCTACCTTTGACTTCCACTCCGAGGAGCAAAGTTCATAACACGCTCTAGTCATTCGACCACGGATCAGGTCATCCAGTACTGCTACGACGCGCTGGCCGGCGTATCGAAAAGCGGGATGCGTTCGGGCGCACGGCGGTTCTCCATGACGGGGATCTGTTGGTGGGCGGGTTGCGCGGCGGCAAGTTGTCGGAATATCTGTACGAGCCGGACAGCTTCGTGTCGCTGGCGAAGCTGGAGTCGCAGTGGAAAGTCGAGGCCGCAGAGAAGGAGGGGGTACGACCCAAGGACTTCGCGGCCTGCTGCGGATAAAATATGAAAACCCTTTAACGTGAAGGAGATTTTGGGATGCCGGCAAAAGAACTTCCGCCAGAGATAGGCCAGAAAGAGATAGAGTACGGGAGACTGTACCAGCAAGCAATAAAGTCAAATAATTACCAAGAGGCGGAGAAAATGTTGCTCTTGGTCTGGGGCCTATATCCAGAGCCTAAATATCTCTGGAGTTCTTCCATGAGCTTGATTAAAGGTATTTTCAAATTTTATCTTGCTCAGAATAATTATTTGCAAGCCGAATTCTGGGCAAGGGAGCTGTTTAAGTATAAACTACTTGAGAACGATCCTGAGCCTTATATTATGCTTGGAAAGGTTTATCTGGAATCTGGGCGAGAGCCGTTGGCTGCCGAAGAACTCATAAAAGCCTATGAAATGGGCGGCCGGAGGGGATACGTCGGCGAAGATCCAAAGTACCTGAAGTTCGCATTGGATCAAATGAGGAAGGCGAGTAAATAATGGAAGAAGACGATTTCGAGGACGACGACGGCCCACAGTTGCCCGACGACATCCATCAAAGAATCACGGTGCTTTCTGAAAAGGCCAATGAAGCGCTGGAGAGCGGCCGGCCTTCGGCAGCGATCGAGCCCTTGCACCAGGCGCTGGACATGCTGCCTGAGCCCCAGCCAGATTGGGAGGCCTGGACCTGGCTCAACGGTACGTTGGGTGAAGCCTATTTCGACCTCGGCGACTTCAAGATGGCAAGGATTTCCTTCCTCGACGCCATGAGCGGACCGGACGGCATCGGCAATCCCTATCTCCTGCTGCGAGCGGGGCAGTCGCTGTTTGAACTGGGGGAGTTGGCGCAAGCCAGGCACATGCTGGCCCAGGCCCACATGCAGGAAGGCGATCAGTTGTTTTCCGATGAAGACCCGAAGTACCTGACGTTCCTGCAATCGGATCGCTCGTCGGCATGACCTTGCCGGGAGTTTGCGGCATGCCTTCCCGATTCGACCCTCTGCCTGCATGCTATTGCTCAACCTGGGCCGCTACAGCCGTCAGGAGCCGCTGCATCGTGCCTTGCTGTCGCTTCAGTCCGCAGGCTCCAAGCTGCGCCAGAACCATGGTACGGATGCTATGACCTGCTTCCTCGTACCAGGTTCTGGTGTTTCTTCGCCTGCGACCTTCAGGGCCGAAGTGGTAGGTGCTGTGGGTCATGAGGCCGTGCTACAAGCCAGCCGGGATGGTCCCAGCAGACCATCCGATGTTTCACCAAGTTTTTTCCAGTGAGGGGCCACCATGCATCAATTTCGTCTGACCTTCGCGCATCTCGCCACCGTAGCGGTGCGCACCGGTACCTTTGCCGCTGCCATCGCAGCCCTGAGCACCGCCGCGCACTCGGCCGATACCGGCGCCAGCGCTGCCAAGGGTGCCGGTGCATCGCCGGCTCCCTCCATCCAGCCCATCGATCCCGACCGTGCCGCAAAATCGTTCAAGCGCGGCAAGTTCCTCTCCGAATCGACGGAAACGGGCCCGGACGGCAAGACCAGCCGTGAGACTGAGGCGATGTGCATGGACGAGGGCAACGCGTCCTTTCTGCCCATGGCAGCGTTGATGGGCGTGGCGGGCTGCGATCCGCAGGCCACGCGCGAAGACAAGCTGTCTTTCAGCGTGCAGGCGAGTTGCCCGCGCGATACGAAGTTCGGTCCCAACGCCTACGACGCCACGTTGCGCTGGTCGGCCGATGGCAAGCAGATCACGCTGCAGTCCACGCGCCGCGCGCTGGTGGACGGCAAGGCGTCGGACAAGGTGGTGCAGTCGCTGCGCTACCAGCTCACGTGGCAGGCGGCACGCTGCGATTGACGGAGGATGAGCTGTGGCTGGGGCCGCCGGGGTTGAAGCCAGGGCCTCACCCCCGCCTCGACGACACCACGATCCCCGCCACGATCAGCGCGAACGCCGCGCCGTGGTAGAGATGCGGCGTCTCGCCCAGCACGAGGGCGGAGAGCAGGGCGGCGAAGAGCGGCGTGAGGTTGATGAAGAACCCCGCCACGGCCGGGCCGGCGCGCTGCACGCCCACGCCCCAGCAGCGGTAGGCGAGCAGGGCGGGGCCGAGCGCGATGAAGGCGAGGGCGGCCACGAGCGGCCAGCCCCAGGTGGCGTGGGCATGGCCGAGGGTCCATTCGCCGGCCGCGAAGGCGCCGGACCAGGCGAGGCCGAACACCATCTGGGCCATGAGGAACGCGGCCCAGTCGGCCCGCAGGCCGGCGGGCTCGGTGGTGCGCGAGAGCAGCCAGCTGTAGAAGGCCCAGGAGATGGTGGCCAGCACCATGTAGAGATCGCCCGGCACGAGCCGCAGCGCCAGCAGCTGCGCCCATTCGCCGCGGCTGAGCACGACCAGCACCCCGGCCATGGACAGGATGGCGCCCGCCGCCTGTGCGCGTGCCACGCGCACGCCGAAGCAGAGCGAGCCGATGGCGAGCATCCAGACCGGCAGGCTCGAGCCGACGAGAGTGACGTTGAGCGGCGTGGAGGTCTGCAGCGCCATGTACTGCAGCGCGTTGTAGCAGCCGATGCCCAGCAGGCCGAGCATCGCGTAGCGGCGCCAGTGCGTCCACAGCGGGCTGCCGCGGCGCAGCACGCCATGGGCCAGGGGCAGCAGCACGAGGAAGGCCAGGGCCCAGCGGATGAAGTTGAGGGCGACGGGCGAGATGAGATCGTGCACGAGGCGGCCGGTGACCGCGTTGCCGGCCCAGAGCAGCGGCGCGGCCACCAGCAGGGCCGTGGTGCCGGGCGAGAGTCGTTGTGTCATGTCCGGGAAATGTACCGGCCTGCGGGCGTCGCCGATCCGTGGCAGGATGCACGGCGGCCGCCGCGTGGGGCCATTCCGCCTTCCGGGACCGCCCGGTCCGGTCGTCCCGTTTTTTTCGCTTTCCCGCCTTTTCTTCCATCGCAGGAGACACCGCATGAGCCTTGCCGTCCAGATCCGCCAGCACGGCGGTCCCGAAGAACTGCATTTGACCGACGTGACCGTGGGCGAGCCCGGCACCGGCGAGATCCGCATCCGCCACCATGCCGTGGGCCTGAATTTCATCGACGTGTACCACCGCACGGGGCTGTACCCGCTGCCGATGCCGGCCACCATCGGGATGGAAGGCGCTGGCATCGTCGAGGCCGTGGGTGCGGGGGTGACGCACCTGTCGGTGGGCGACCGCGCCGCGTATGCGAGCCAGCCGCCCGGCAGCTATGCCGAGGTGCGCGTGCTGCCGGCCAAGTGCGTGTGCCGGCTGCCCGACGCGATCGATTTCGAGACCGGCGCGGCCATGATGCTCAAGGGCCTGACGGCGCAGTACCTGCTGAAGAAAACGCTGCCGGCCGAGGGCCTGCAGCCGGGCGACCATGTGCTGTTCCACGCGGCCGCGGGCGGCGTGGGGCTGATCGCCTGCCAGTGGGCGAAGGCGCTGGGCCTGCAGCTCATCGGCACGGCCGGCAGCGACGAGAAATGCCAGCTGGCGCTCGCCAACGGCGCGGCGCATGCCATCAACTACCGCACGGAGGATTTCGCGGCGCGCGTGAAGGAAATCACCGGCGGCAAGGGCGTGAAGGTGGTGTACGACTCGGTGGGCAAGGACACATGGGAGAAGTCGCTGGAGTGCCTGCGCCCCTTCGGGCTGATGGCCACCTTCGGCAATGCCTCGGGCCCGGCGCCGGCGTTCGCGCCCGGCATGCTGGGGGCCAAGGGTTCGCTCTATGTGACGCGGCAGACGCTGTTCACGCACATCGCCACGCGCGAATCCACCCAGGCCATGGCGGACGACCTGTTCGCGGTGGTGCAGAGCGGCGACGTGACCATCCACATCGCGCAGCGCTACCCCCTGCGCGACGTACAGCAGGCGCACCGCGACCTGGAAGCGCGCAAGACCACCGGCTCCACCATCCTGACGCTGGAATGAGCGGGCATCGCGAGCCGCCGGTACCCGGCTGGGTGGCACCCGCGCGCGCTTGGGCGCAGCGCCCTCCGGCGGTGCCCCGGCTGCCGTTCGCCGTGGCCGGGCAGGCCGTGGGCTCGGTGGCGCCGGGCGTTCTGGAGGGCATCGTGCTGGACGCGGCCGCTGCCGGCACCACGCTCCTGAAGGAAACGCACGCGGGCTCTGCGCGCTGGCACCTGGCCTGCGCCCCCGCCGATGCCACGCAGGCACTGGCCGCGCTGGCGGATGCGCTGCGCCGCGCGGGGCGCTGCGGGGCCTGGCGCGACGAGCAGCTGGCGGTGTGCAACACGGCCGGCGAGCGCATCGGCACGCTGGAGCGCGGCGCCGTGCGTGCGCTGGGCATCGCCACGCGTGCGGTGCATCTGGTGGCCTGCGCGCCGGATGGCCGGCAATGGGTGCAGCAGCGTGCGTTCGACAAGCCCAGCCACCCGGGCCGCTGGGACACGCTGATGGGCGGCATGGTGAGCGCGCAGGACACGCTGGAATCCGCTCTGGCACGCGAGACCTGGGAAGAAGCCGGGCTGCGCATCGAAGCCCTGCAGTCCGTGGCCCATGGCGGCCATGTCGATTTCTCGCGCCCGAGCGACGAAGGCGAGGGGGCGGGCTACATGGTGGAGCGCATCGACTGGTTCCGCGCCACCGTTCCGGAGGGCCTCCTGCCCGTCAACCAGGACGGCGAGGTCGAGCGCTTCGAGTTGCTGGAAACCGACGAAGTGCAGTCGCGCCTGGCGCAGGACGCCTTCACGCCCGAGGCGGCGTTGGTGCTGGCCGGTTTCTACGGCTGGTGATGCTCCGGCAGGGCGGGCACTGCGCCGCCCGTCCTCCCTGCCCCTGTTCTTTCTTTTTCCCCAGGAGCGCGATACCCGCACGCGCCGGATAGCGGCTGCGCGCGCCGGATAGGGCGCGCGCGGGGCCTGCCCGCACCATGGAGCCCAAGCAGCGCACCGCTGCGAAACAGGCTGAAAGCGCACGCGAGACCGCGTGGTGCATCGGCCGGCTCCATGTGCAAGGGGATTGCTCCATGAAAGATCTGCAAGGCAAGGTCGCCATCGTCACCGGCGGCGCCACGATCATCGGTGCGGCCGTGGTCCGCGCGCTGCGCGGCCAGGGCGCGCGCGTCGCCCTGTTCGACATCGACGCCCAGGGCGGCGCCCGCGTCGCCGCCGAAGACGCCGACCACATCCACTTCCTGCCGGTGGACATCGCCGACGATGCGCAACTGGCGCGCGGCGTGGCGGATGTGGCCGCGCGTTTCGGGCGCATCGACGGGCTGGTGAACCTGGCCGCCACCTACCTGGACGACGGCGCGGCTTCGGAGCGCTCCGACTGGCTGCGCGCGCTGGACGTGAACCTGGTCAGCGCCGTGATGGCCGCGCGGGCCGTGCGCCCGCACATGGCGGCGGCGGGCGGCGGCGCGATCGTGAATTTCACCAGCATCTCGTCCCGTGTCGCGCAGACCGGGCGCTGGCTCTACCCCGTTTCCAAGGCGGCGCTGGTGCAGCTCACGCGCAGCCTGGCCATGGATTTCGCGTCGGATGGCATCCGCGTCAATTCCGTCTCGCCGGGCTGGACCTGGTCGCGCGTGATGGACGAACTCACCCACGGCGACCGCGCCAAGACCGACCGCGTGGCGGCCGACTACCACCTGCTGGGGCGCGTGGGCGATCCGGAGGAAGTGGCCGAAGTCGTGGCCTTCCTGCTGTCGGGCCGGGCCTCTTTCGTGACCGGCGCCGACTACGCGGTGGACGGCGGCTATTCGGCCATGGGGCCGGAGCAGGCGCGTCCGGCGATCCCGCGTCTGGCGGAGTGAGCGCCTTTTCTTTCCCGACACCTTCTTTCTTTCCCCCTCTTCTTTTTCCGATTCTTCCAAGGAGACTGCCATGCGTCGAGTTGCAATCGTGGGCGGAGGCCAGGCCGGCCTGCCGCTGGCTTTCGGTCTGCTGGACAAGGGTTACGAGGTCACCGTGGTGACCAACCGCACGCCCGACCAGATCCGCGCCGGCAAGGTCATGTCCAGCCAGTGCATGTTCGACCCCGCGCTGCAGGTGGAGCGCGACCTGGGCATCGACCACTGGGAGGCCGAAGGCCCCCCGGTGGAAGGCATCGGCTTCGCCGTGCCCAACCCCGAGCAGGCCGGCGCCAGGCTGATCGACTGGAGCGCCAGGCTGGACAAGTCCGCGCAGTCGGTGGACCAGCGCCTGAAGATGCCCGTGTGGCTGGAGAACGTGGAAAAGCGCGGCGGCAAGGTGCTGATCCAGGACGCCGGCATCGCCGAGCTGGAAGCGCTGTCGGACACGCACGACCTGGTGATCCTGGCCGCCGGCAAGGGCGAGGTGGTGCGCCTCTTCGAGCGCGATGCCGCCCGCTCGCCGTTCGACAAGCCGCAGCGCTCGCTGGCCCTGACCTACGTGCATGGCCTGAAGCCCACGCCGGACTACTCCCGCGTGTCGTTCAACCTGATCCCGGGCGTGGGTGAATACTTCGTGTTCCCCTCGCTCACGCTCAGCGGCCCCTGCGACATCATGGTGTTCGAAGGCGTGCCCGGCGGCCCGCTGGACTGCTGGCGCGACGTGAAGACGCCCGAAGACCACCTGGCGACCAGCAAGCGCTTCCTGCAGCAGTTCCTGCCCTGGGAGGCCGAGCGTGCCCGCGACGTGGAGCTGACCGACGCCAACGGCATCCTGGCCGGCGCCTTCGCGCCCACCGTGCGCAAGCCCGTGCTCACGCTGCCTTCGGGCCGGCTGGTGTTCGGCCTGGGCGATGCCGTGGCCACCAATGACCCGATCACCGGGCAGGGCTCGAACAACGCCACCAAGGCCGCCAAGGTGTACCTGGACGCCATCCTGGCGCACGGCGGGCAGCCCTACACGCGCGCCTGGATGGAGCAGACCTTCGAGCGCTTCTGGGACTACGCCCAGTGGGTGGTGCAGTGGACCAACTCCCTGCTCACGCCCCCGCCGCCGCACATCCTGAAGCTGCTGGGCACCGCCGCCGCCATGCCCACCCTGGCCCACACCATCGCCGACGGCTTCAACCATCCGCCCAGCTACTTCCCGTGGTGGGCCGATGCCGACGAGGCCGACCAGCTCATCGCCCGCCACCAGGCGCCCGAGGCCGTCGCGGCCTGAGCGCGGCAAGCGTGATGCATCCAACGAAGGAGACCGCCATGTCCGCCTGCCTCGCCCCCGAAGCCCTGGCCGTGCAAGCCGCCAGCCCCGCCGCCACCGACTGCGAAAGCGCCCCCTGGGGCTGCGTGGACCTGCAGCCGCGCACCCTGCGCAACCTGCTGGGCAGCTACCCCACCGGGGTGGCCATCGTGACCACGCGTGCGCCGGACGGCCGGCCCGTGGGCCTGACCATCAATTCGTTCGCTTCGCTGTCGCTGGACCCGCCGCTGGTGCTCTGGAGCCTGGTGAACCACTCGCCCAGCCTGGCGGCGTTCCGCGACTGCGCGCACTTCGCCATCCATATCCTGCCGCGCGAACACGAGGAACTGGCCAGGCGCTTCGCCAGCCCCGCGGTGCCCGACAAGTTCGCGGGCGTGGACCTGATCGATGCGCCCGAGGGCGTGCCCGTGCTGCAGGGCGCCGTCACCACCCTGGTGTGCGCGAGCGAAGCCGGCCACAGCCGCCATGCGGGCGACCACTTGCTGATGGTGGGGCGCGTGGTGCGCACGCACAGCGCGCCGGGCGCGCCGCTGGTGTTCCATGCGGGGCGCTTCACCGCGCTGGACGTGCCGCCACAGAGGCCGCCTGAGACGCCGCCGGCCGTGCGGGCATGCCCGTCCGCAGGCCGCATTCCGCCCCCTTCCTCTCCGATGGAGCCCGCCATGAGCACCCCTGCATCCGTTGCCACCGTCGCTACCGCAGCAGCGCCCGCCGCCACCGCCCCATCGTCCACCCTTGCCGTGCTGGCCGCGCAACTGGCTACCAAGGCCGTGCGCATCGTCGATCTCACGCAGACGCTCTCGCCCTCCTTCCCCACGCTGCAGCTGCCGCCGCAGTTCGGGCAGGTCAAGCCCTTCACCATCGAGCGCATCTCGCACTACGACGAAAGCGGCCCGGGCTGGTACTGGAACAACTTCTCGTGCGGCGAGCACACCGGCACCCACTTCGACGCGCCGGCCCACTGGATCACCGGGCGCGAGCACCCGTCCAACAGCGTGGACACCATCGCGCCGGAGAACTTCGTCGCCCCGGCCGTGGTGGTCGATGCCAGCGCCGAGGCGGCGGCCGATGCCGACTGGCTGCTCACGGTGCCCTTCCTCGAAGCCTGGGAGGCGCGCCACGGCCGCATCCCGGCCGGCGCCTGGGTGCTGCTGCGCACCGACTGGTCGCGCAAGGCCGACGATGCCGGCGCCTTCCTGAACCTGAAGGACGACGGCGCCCACACGCCCGGCCCCACGCAGGAGGCGGTGGAATGGCTGATCCACCAGCGCCAGGTGCATGGCTTCGGGGTGGAGACCATCAACACCGACGCCGGCCAGTCCTACGCCTGGCCAGTGCCGTATCCGTGCCACACGCTGATGCACGGCGCCAACCGCTACGGCCTGCAGTGCCTGAAGAACCTGGACCAGCTGCCACCGCAGGGCGCGTTGATCCTGTCGGCGCCTTTGAAAATCGAAGGCGGCTCGGGCAGCCCGCTGCGCGTGCTGGCGCTGGTGGAGTGACGGCCATGGCCGGCAACGCCCCCAACCCTCCCATTCCCCAGGTGATCTTCGTCGGCAGCGGCATCAACTCCCTGGTGGGGGCGGCGCTGCTGGCCGTGCGCGGCAAGCGCGTGCTGGTGCTGGAGCGCAACGACCGCTTCGGCGGCTGCATCCGCACCGAAGAACTGTTTCCCGGCTACCGGCACGAGGTGATGGCCTCGTGGTATCCGCTCTTTTGCGGCAGCCCGGGCTATGCCGAGCTGAAGCCCGCTCTGGAGCGGGCCGGGCTGCGCTTCGTGCAACCCGGGTACACCACCGGCTGGGTCGGGCCCGACGGCCGGGGCATCGCCCTGCGGCAGGACCTGGACGACGCCGCCCGCCGCATCGACGCCGTGGCGCCGGGCGACGGCGCGGCGCTGAAGGCCATGGCCGCCGACCTCTTCGGGCGCGATGCCGCGCTCACCTTCGGCCTGCTGGGCGGCGACCCGTACGGCTGGCCGCTCATCAAGCTGCTGTGGTCCGAATGGCGCAAGCGTGGCACCGACGGCCTGCTGGCCTATGCCGGCGGCGCCATGGAGAACTTCCGCCGCTGGTCGCAGCGCACGCTGCGCTCCGACATGGCGCGCGTGCTGATGGCGCCGTGGACCCTGCATTCGGGCCTGGGCCCGGACGACGCCACCTCGGCGCTGATCGGCAAGCTCACCTTCGCCGCCGTGGTCAGCGGTGGCATGCCGGTGGTCGAGGGCGGCGGCAGCCGGCTGGTGGAGGCGCTGGCCACCGTCATTCGCCAGCACGGCGGCGAGCTGGTCTGCAACGCCCAGGTGGACCGCATCGATACGCAAGGCACGGGCCGCGCGCGCCGCGCCACCGGCGTGCGCCTGGCCGACGGGCGCAGCCATGCGGCCAGCGAATCGGTGGTCTGCAGCGTCACGCCCGGCCAGCTCTACGGCCGGCTGCTGCCCGACGCGCCGCCCACCGTGCGCGAACGCGCAGAGGCCTTCCAGCACGGGCGCGGCGACATGCAGATCCACTTCGCGCTGAACGCGCCGCCCGCGTGGACGGAGCCGGAACTGCTCAAGGTGCCGCTGGTGCACCTGACGGAAAGCATGGAGCAGGTCTGCAGCTCGGTCACCGAGGCCAACAACGGCCTGCTGCCCGCGCGGCCCACGCTGGGCATCGGCCAGCCCACGGCGGCCGACCCGTCGCGCGCGCCCGAAGGCGGCTGGATCCTGTGGATCCAGATGCAGGAGCTGCCTTCGCGGCTGCGCGGCGATGCGGCCGGCGAGATCGCCGTGCCCGAGGACGGCCGCTGGACCGAGGCCGTGCGCGAGGCCTTCGCCGACCGCGTGCAGGCGCGGCTGGAGCAGGTGATGCCAGGCCTCGCCCAGCGCATCGTGGGCCGCCGCGCCTATTCGCCGGCCGACCTGGAAGGGCTCAACTGCAACCTGGTGGGCGGCGACCCCTACGGCGGCCTGTGCTCGCCCGACCAGTTCTTCTGGCTGCGGCCCTTCGCCGGCGCCGACGGCGCGCGCGGCCACCGCACGCCACTGGCCAACGTCTTCCACATCGGCGCCAGCACCCACCCCGGGCCGGGGCTGGGCGCGGGCTCGGGCTACCAGATCGCCCAGCGGCTGGCATCCGGCTGACGGCGCTGCGTGCCCGGGCGCCTTCTTTTCTCTCCCGCTTTCTGCATCGGGCTTTTTCATCCACCCAACGACGACGAAGGACGACACCATGCGCAAGACCGCATTCAAGAAGAGGGGCCTGGCAGGCCTGATGGGCGTGGCCGCCGGCCTGGCTGCCACGGGCGTGGCGCACGCCACGGAAAACGGCGGCCTGGGCGTCTATCCCGACGGCCTGGAGAATTACTTCGTCGGTGCTCTGCCACCCCCCGGCGTCCACGTGATGATGTACGGCGGCGGCTACCGCTACGACACGCTGCGCGGCAACGATGGCCAGTCGCTGGTGCCGGATTTCAAGGTGGACGTGAACCTGCTGGCCCCGCGCATCGTGTGGGTCACGCCCCAGACCGTCGCTGGCGGCCAGCTGGCCTTCCACACCGTGGTGCCGCTGCTGGACGTGAAGTTCCGCGCGGGCGGCGCCACGTTCAAGAGCTCGGGCCTGGGCGACATCACGGTCGGCGCGGCGCTGGGCTACCACCTCTCGCCGCAGCTGCACCAGGTGGTGGGGCTGGACATCGTTGCGCCCACAGGCAAGTACCGCGCCAACGATCCCTCCAGCCTGGGGCGCAACTACTGGACCTTCCAGCCCGTCTATGCCGTCACCTACATGCAGCCCTCCGGCTTCAACGCCGACGTGAAGCTCATGTACGACATCAACCGCCGCAACAGCGACACCGACACCCGCTCCGGCCAGGCCCTGCATGCCGACTACGCTGCCGGCTGGGGCCTGGGCAACGGCTGGGTGGTGGGCGTGGGCGGGCACGTGTTCCAGCAGGTCACCGACGACAGGGGGCCCGGCAGCGCCCAGGGCAAGGCGCGCGGCATCGGCTTCGGCCCCTCGATCCGCTATGCCAACGACAAGGGTTTCCTGGTCACGGTGAAGTGGCAGAAGGACTTCAGCGTGCGCAACCGGCCCGAAGGCGCCGGCCTGCTGGTGAAGGCGACGATTCCGTTCTGACGTGGGGCAGGGCGCCGAGGGGACGCGGCGGCGCCCCTCCCGGCGCCTGCAGGCGATCGGCGGCGCCGGTTCTTCACTGCCGGCGCAGGGTCTGGCTCGGCGATTCCCCGTAGCGCTGCTTGTACTCGTTGCTGAACCGGCCCAGGTGGGCGAAGCCCCAGCGCAGCGCGATGCCCGCGACGTTGCTCGCCTCGCCGCCGAGCAGCTCGGTCCGCACGTGCTCCATGCGCAGGTCGCGGAGGTACTGCATGGGGCTCACGCCCAGGAACTCCTTGAATCCCGCGTACAGGCTGCGCACGCTCACGCCCGCCACCTCGGCGAGCTGCTCCACGCAGACCGGCTCGTGGGCGTGGGCCTGCAGGTAATCCTGCGCGCGCCGCACATGGCGCGGCAGGATGGTGCTGCGCCGTGCGGGCGCCGTCTCGCTGTGGCTGTGCTGGTGCGAGGTGAGCAGGATGAGGCAGGCCAACTGCTCGATCTGCGCCACCACGAGCTTGTTCTGCGAGAGGTCGGGGTACTGCGTGGCGCAGTCCAGCAGGTAGGACAGCAGGCAGCGCCAGGGGGCGCAGTCTTGCCAGTGGAAGCCCAGCTCGAAGCGCAGGGGCTCGTCCAGCGGGCGGCCCAGGTGCCCGACCAGGGTGCGCTCCACCTGGGCGCGGGCGATGCGCAGCATGAGCTGGTCGGTGCCCGACGCCCACTGCATGCGGGTGTCGTCGTTCGGGCTGAGCACGGAGGCGGTGCCGGGTCCGGACTCCACCTGCCGGCCGCCGCTTTCGATGCGGGCATGGCCCGACAGCGGCATCTGCACCAGGAAGAAGCTCTCCAGCGGGCCGGGCTGGATCTCCACGGCCGCGCCGTAGCGCAGCCGGCTGACCGATACGTCGCCCAGGCTGACGTAGTGCATGCGCGCGTCCAGCCGTTCGCCCGGCGCTGCCTGCGCCAGCCGGTGCGGCTTCATCACGCGCCCCACCATGGAGCGCGTCTCGTCGATGTCCGCGGAGGCGAACAGCAGGTGCTCCGGCGCACCGGAAAAGCGTTCGATCGCCAGGGGCATGGCGGGCTGGCGCAGGGCCGAAGTGGCATTCATCGTGGAGAGCATGGGGCCTCCTTGGGTGATATCGGCGGTTGCTGGCGTTGTCGTGGGCCATCGCGGTGCACCGGGGGCGCCGCGATGGCTGCATTTCGCAAATTGCGTGCCCATGTGCATGAAATTTCATGTAACCGTTTGCGGGCCGGGTGCCGGCCGGGAGAGCCGTCGCGCGGGCGGGTAGGGCGGCTGCCGGCGCTTTTTCCGCTGTCCATTTGCCTTGGATCAAGATCGTAGGCCGCAGTGCTGGTGGACAAATCCAGGAAAACCCTCGTTTCCCGGCCGGCAGCGCACGGTTCCCGCTCAACGGCTTGCCCAGGCTGCTTCCCTATGTATGAAAAATCATGCAAATGCGTGGGCTGAAGCTGACCAGCACCCTGCCGGGCGGGCTTGTGGTGCGGCGCGCGCACCAGTCCGGGGCAGGGCGGGCATCCGCCGGCGCGGCGCCGGGGAGGGCGATGCACCGCCGGCCTATCCCGTTTCTGGCGCTCCCTGTCCTCCTGCTGCACAAACTGCAATCGCATGATTAATCATGGATTGACGGGCGCGCCATCGCGGCGGACATTCGCTTCCAGGGCCCGGTGCCCGAGTGAAACCGACCGCAGACCAGGGGATGCACGATGGCAGAACGTTCGTTTGTCGAAGAAGTGAAGAAGCTGCGCATGGGCGCGGGCGAGGTGTTCAGCGGCGAGGGCATCCTCGCCGTCACCAAGGCCCTGCTCGAATCCGGCGTGGCCTACGTGGCGGGCTACCAGGGCTCGCCGATCTCGCACCTGATGGATGTGCTCTCGGACGCGCAGGACATCCTGGCCGAATACGGCATCCGCTTCGAGAACAGCGCGAGCGAGGCCACGGCCGGCGCCACGCTGGCCGCATCGGTCAACTACCCGCTGCGCGGCGCCATCACCTTCAAGGCCACGGTGGGCACCAACGTGGCGTCCGACGCGCTGGCCAACCTGGCCTCGGGCGGCGTGACGGGCGGCGCGCTCATCATCGTGGGCGAGGACTACGGCGAGGGCTCTTCCATCATGCAGGAGCGCAGCCACGCCTTCGCGATGAAGTCGCAGATGTGGCTGCTGGACCCGCGCCCCAACCTGCCCTGCATCGTGCAGGCGGTGAAGGACGGGTTCGATCTCTCGGAAGCCAGCAACACGCCCGTGATGCTGCAGATGCGCATCCGCTCCTGCCACCTGCACGGCCAGTTCACCGCCGCCGACAACGTGCCGCCGGCCTTCACCGTGAAGGACGCGATGGAGAACCCGGTGCGCGACCTCGACCGCATCGTGCTGCCGCCCGCGAGCTTCCTGCACGAGCGCGAGAAGGTGCAGCAGCGCTGGCCCGCCGCCATCCGCTTCATCCAGGAACGCCAGCTCAACGAGTTCTTCGCCGAAGGTGCGTCCGACGTGGGCATCGCGCTGCAGGGCGGCAACTACAACACCGTGATCCGCGCGCTGCAGAAGCTCGGCCTGGCCGACGCCTACGGCGACACGCAGGTGCCGCTCTACGTGATGAACGTCACCTACCCGCTGGTGGACGACGAGTTCGAGCGCTTCTGCGAGGACAAGCGCGCCGTGCTGGTGGTGGAGGAGGGCCAGCCCAACTTCGTGGAGCAGAACGTGGCCGCCATCCTGCGCCAGCGCGGGCTGGACACCGCCCTGCACGGCAAGGACGTGCTGCCCCTGGCGGGCGACTACAACACCGCCGTGGTGCTGGCGGGCGTGCGCGCCTTCCTGGAGCGCTACGGCATCGTGCAGCCCGAGGTGAAGAAGCCGGTGCAGCGCCGCGTGATCCCGCTGGTGGCCGCCAAGGCCGCCGTGGCGGCTGCTGCGGCGCCCGCTCCCGCGCTGGCCCTGGCTGGAGGGGACGACGAGGAAGGTGGCGACACCGCGACCCTGGCGGACGATGGCGAAGGCAATGCCATACCTGCCGGCAGCCTCGCCCGCCAGAACGACTGGAGCGCAGGCGGTGACACCGCCGTGCCCGCCACGCAGCTCCAGCCCCTCGAAGAGATCGTGCATGCCCGTCCGCCGGGCCTGTGCACCGGCTGCCCGGAGCGGCCCATCTTCACCGCCGTCAAGCTCATCGAGCGCGAGCTGGGCCCCCACCACTACAGCGCCGACATCGGCTGCCACCTGTTCTCCATCCTGCCGCCCTTCAACCTGGGCAACACCACCATGGGCTACGGCCTGGGCGGCGCGGCGGCGGCGGCCTTCACCGTGGCGCCGGGCAGCGCCCCTGCGGGCAAGCGCGCCATCGCGGTGATGGGCGACGGCGGCTTCTGGCACAACGGGCTGACCAGCGGCGTCGCCAACGCGGTGTTCAACCGCAGCGACAACCTGACCATCATCGTGGACAACAACTACAGCTCGGCCACGGGCGGGCAGGACATTCCCTCCTCGCGCGCCGTGAACCCCACGCGCAGCACGGGCCACGAGATCGAGCGGGCCGTGCGCGGCGTGGGCGTGGAATGGGTGCGCACCATCCGCCGCACCTACGACCTGAAGGCCATGACCCAGGCGCTGCGCGAGGCGCTGACCACGCAGACCCCCGGCCCCAAGGTGCTGATCGCGCAGAGCGAATGCATGCTGAACAAGCAGCGCCGCGAGAAGAAGGAAGTGCGCCGCGCCCTGCAGGCCGGCGAGCGCGTGGTGCGCGAGCGCTTCGGCGTGGACCCGGACACCTGCACGGGCGACCACTCCTGCATCCGCCTCTCGGGCTGCCCGTCGCTGTCGGTACGCACCAACCCCGACCCGCTGCGGCAGGACCCGGTGGCCACCGTGATCGACAGCTGCGTGGGCTGCGGCAACTGCGGCGAGGTCTCGCATGCCGCCGTGCTCTGCCCCTCGTTCTACCGCGCGCAGATCGTGAGCCACCCCACGCGCCGCGATCGCCTGCTGCAGCGCGTGCGCTCCGCCGTCATCGGCTGGCTGCAGCGCGGCGAGGCCAAGCGCCGCGCACGCTACGCGTTCTGAGCCCGCCGCACAACCGCAGGAGCACCACGTCCATGGCCGCATCCGTCCCTGCCTCTGCATTCCTCACTGCTTTCTTCGGAGCCTTCCATGACCACTGAACCGATCAAGATCGCCATCCTCGCCATGGGCGGCGAGGGCGGCGGCGTGCTGGCCGACTGGATCGTCGATCTGGGCGAATCCAACGGGTATTTCGCGCAGACCACCTCGGTGCCCGGCGTGGCCCAGCGCACCGGCGCCACCATCTACTACGTGGAGCTGTTCCCCGGCGCCGACCAGCCCGGCGCCCGCGTGCCGGTGCTGGCCCAGGCCCCGATGCCGGGCGATGTGGACATCGTGCTCGCCTCCGAGCTGATGGAGGCCGGCCGCGCCGTGCAGCGCGGCCTGGTCACGCCCGACCGCACGGCCTTCGTCACCTCCACCCACCGCGTCTATTCCATCGCAGAGAAGTCCGCCATGGGCGACGGCCGGGTGGACGGCGACGCGCTGCTGGCCCAGGCCCGCCGCGCCGCGCAGCGCCTCGTCGCCTTCGACATGGCCGCAGCCGCCGAGCGCACCGGCAGCGTCATCAGCGCCGTGCTGTTCGGCGCGCTCTGCGGCGCGGGCGTGCTGCCCTTCAACCGCCAGCAGTTCGAGGCCACCATCGAGCGCGGCGGCGTGGGCGTCAAGCCCAGCCTGAAAGCCTTCGCCGTGGGCTACGAGCAGTCGCGCCAGGAAGCGCCCGAGCGCATCGCCTCCGACAAGCCCCAGCCGCGCCCCGCCGCCAGCGTGCAGCCCGCCCACCCCGAGGTGGCCCGGCTGGTGGCCCGCGCCCAGGCCTATCCGGCCGAGGCGGCGGACATCGCCGTGGAAGGCGTGCGCCGCCTGATCGACTACCAGGACATCGCCTACGCAGCGCTCTACCTGCAGCGCCTCGACGCGCTGGCCGCCGCGCGCGGCACCGACGCCGTGCTGCTGGCCGAGACGGCGCGCCACCTGGCGCTCTGGATGTCCTACGAAGACGTGATCCGCGTGGCCGACCTCAAGACCCGCGCCAGCCGCTTCGAGCGCGTGACCGACGAAGTGCATGCCAAGGCCGACCAGGTGCTGCACATCCAGGAATTCATGCACCCGCGCCTGGAAGAGATCTGCGAAACCCTGCCCGCCGGCCTGGGCCGCTGGCTGGCCCGCCCGCATGCCGTGCACCGCCTGGTGGGCCGCTTCACCCGCGAAGGGCGCATCGTGCGTACCAGCAGCCTGGGCGGCTTCCTCACGCTCTACCTGCTCGCGCGCTGGCGGCGCGGCCGGCGCAGCACGCTGCGCTACCAGCTGGAGACCGGGCGCATCGAAACCTGGCTGGCCCGCATCCAGCGCCTGGCCGCCATCGACCCGGCCCTGGCGCTGGAGGCCGCGCGCTGCCAGCGCCTCGTCAAGGGCTACAGCGACACGCATGCCCGGGGCCTGAAGAACTACGAAACCCTGATGGCCGTGGTGGACCGCCATGCCGCCACGCTGGCCCCCGCCACGCTGCGCAGCCTGCGCGACGCGGCCCTGGCCGACGAACACGGCGTGAAGCTCGACGAGAGCCTGCGCTGCCATGCCCTCATCCCTCAAGGAATTCCCGCATGAACCCGCGCCATTTCAGCCGCCCGCACCGCATCCGCTTCTCGGAGTGCGACCCCGCCGGCATCGTCTTCTACCCGCAGTACTTCGTGCTGTTCAACGACCTGCTGGAAGCCTGGGTGGACCAGCTGCTGCCGGGCACGGGCTTCGCCGGCTACATCGGCCGCCTGCGCTTCGGCATGCCCACCGTGCGGCTGGAGGCCGACTTCCGCGCCATCAGCCGCATGGGCGACGACGTGACGCTGACGCTGGACGTGGCGCAGTTGGGCGGCAAGTCCATCACGCTGGAGCTGGCCTGCGTGGGTGCCGACGGCGAACCCCGCATGCGCGTGCGGCAGGTGGTGGTGACCACGTCGCTGGAGACGCACCAGGCCATCGCCATTCCCGCGGTGCTGCGCGAGGCGCTCGCCCCCGAAACCCCCGACCCATCCCACTGAGACAAGGAGCCCTCCATGAAAATCGCCTGCATCGGCGGCGGCCCCGCCGGCCTGTACTTCGGCCTGCTGATGAAGCTGCAGGACCCGTCCAACGAGGTCGTGGTCATCGAGCGCAACCGGCCCTACGACACCTTCGGCTGGGGCGTGGTGTTCTCCGACGCCACGCTGGAGAACCTGCGCGAGGCTGACCCCGTCTCGGCCCGCACCATCGCGGCCGAATTCAGCCGCTGGGACGACATCGACGTCCACTTCCGCGACCGCATGATCCGCAGCGGCGGCCACGGCTTCATCGGCATCGGCCGCAAGAAGCTGCTCAACATCCTGCAGTCGCGCTGCGAGGAGCTGGGCGTGCAGCTCGTCTTCGAAACCCAGGTGCAGGACGACCAGGAAGTGGCGCGGCAATACGGCGCCGACCTGGTCATCGCCAGCGACGGCATCAACAGCCCCGTGCGCACGCGCTATGCCGATACCTTCCAGCCCGACATCGACCAGCGCAACTGCCGCTTCGTGTGGCTGGGTACGCGCAAGGTGTTCGAGGCCTTCACCTTCATCTTCGTGCCCACCGAGCACGGCTGGTTCCAGGCCCATGCCTACCAGTTCGAGAACGGCCTCTCCACCTTCATCGTGGAAACCACCGACGCCGCCTGGCAGGCCGCCGGCATCGACAAGATGTCGCAGGAAGAGGGCATCGCCTACTGCGAAAAGCTCTTCGCCCCCTGGCTGGACGGCGAGCCGCTGATCTGCAACGCCACCCACCTGCGCGGCTCGGCCGTGTGGATCCGCTTCCCGCGCGTGATCTGCCAGCACTGGGTGCAGTGGACGCAGCCCGATGGCGCCAACGGCCGCGAGGTGCCCGTGGTGCTGATGGGCGACGCCGCGCATTCGGCGCACTTCTCGATCGGCTCGGGCACCAAGCTGGCGCTGGAAGACGCCATCGAGCTGGCCGACACCCTGAGGGCCGGCGGCGACCTGCGCGAGCGGCTGCAGCACTACGAGGCAGTGCGCGGCGTGGAAGTGCTCAAGATCCAGAACGCCGCGCGCAACTCCACCGAATGGTTCGAGAACGTGGCGCGCTACGCGGGCCTGGAGCCCGAACAGTTCGCCTACTCGCTGCTCACGCGCAGCCAGCGCATCAGCCACGAGAACCTGCGCCTGCGCGACCCGGCCTGGCTCGAAGGCTACGAACGCTGGCTGGCCGAACGCTCCGGCGTCGAGACGCCTGCCAGCCAGCCGCCGCGCCCGCCGCTGCTCACGCCCTTCACCGTGCGCGGCGTCACGCTCGCCAACCGCATCGTGGTCTCGCCCACCATGCTCTATTCGAGCCAGGACGGCGTGCCCGGCAACTTCCACCTGGTGCACCTGGGCAGCCGCGCCCTGGGCGGCGCCGGCCTGCTGATCGCCGAGGCCACGGCCGTGGCGCCCGAGGCGCGCATCACCCCCGGTGACCCGGGCCTCTGGAACGACGAGCAAGTCGCCGGCTGGAAGAAGGTCACCGACTTCGTGCATGCCCAGAGCGGCGCGCGCATCGGCGTGCAGCTCAACCACGCGGGCCGGCGCGGCTCCACCCAGCTGGGCTGGGAAAAGCCCGACCACCCGCTCGCCGAAGGCAACTGGCCGCTGGTGTCGGCTAGCGCGCTGGCCTACCTGCCCGGCGTCTCCGCTGTGCCGCGCGAGGCCACGCAGCACGACCTGGAACGCATCCTGGGCGACTTCGTGGCGGCAGCGCGCCGTGCGGCCGAGGCCGGCTTCGACTGGCTGGAGCTGCAGGCCGGCCATGGCTTCCTGCTCTCGTCCTTCATCTCGCCGCTGACCAACCGCCGCACCGACGCCTACGGCGGCTCGCTGGAGAACCGCCTGCGCTTCCCGCTCGACGTGGTGGCGGCCGTGCGCGCCGTGTGGCCGCAGCACCTACCCCTGTCGGTGCGCATCTCGGCCACCGACTGGGCCGAAGGCGGCACCACCGTCGATGAGGCCGTGGAGATCGCCCGCCGCCTGAAGGAAGCCGGCGCCGATCTGGTCGATGCCTCGTCCGGCGAGGTCACGCCCGAGCAGAAGCCCGTCTATGGCCGCATGTTCCAGGCGCCCTTCGCCGACCGCATCCGCAACGAGGCGCAGGTGCCGACCATCGCCGTGGGCGCCATCACCGAGGCCGACCAGGTCAACGGCATCGTGGCCTCGGGCCGTGCCGACCTGTGCGCCCTCTCGCGCCCGCACCTGGCCCACCCCGCCTGGCTGCTGGACCAGAGCGCCCGCCACGGCTGGCGCGACGTGCAGTGGCCCGCCGCCTACGAGTGGGGGCGCGACCAGCTCGAACGCGGCTACGCCCGCGCCGGCCAGGCCTGAGAAGGTGTGAAAGAACCCGCCAGTTCATCGCACAGCTAAGCAAAGGAGCATCGTCATGGCACAAACGCAAGACGCTACGAAAGACGCAGGCAACTACGACCAGTACCGCGAAAGCATCGCGGGCCGCGCGGACGTGGAGGACACGCCCGAACTCGTCGCCTACTACCGCCAGCTCGAACAACTGAAGGCCGGCGCCCTCTGGACGGTGGCCAACAAGATCGAGCCCTGGCAGCCCAGGTCGGCCTCGGTGCCCGTGCTGTGGCGCTACCGCGAGCTGCGCGAGCACGTGCTGCGCTCGGTCGAACTCGTCACGCCCGAGAAGGCCGGCCGCCGCGTCATCTACCTGAACAACCCGGGCCGGCAGGACGTCTCCGCCGCCGTGGGCTGGCTCTACTCCGGCCTGCAGGTCATGCACCCGGGCGAGGCGGCTTCGGCCCACGCGCATTCCGCCTCGGCGCTGCGATTCATCATGGAAGGGCGGGGCGCCTACACCGTGGTGGACGGCCACAAGATGACGCTGGGCGCCAACGACTTCGTGCTCACGCCCAACGGCACCTGGCACGAGCACGGCGTGGAAGCGGGCGGCCTGCCCTGCATCTGGCAGGACGGGCTGGACATTCCCCTGGTCAACGCCATGGAGGCCGGCTTCTACGTGGTCCACCCCGACCTGCGCCAGGCCGTGGGCCATCCGGTGGACGATTCCACCGCGCTCTGGGGCGCGCCGGCACTGCGCCCGCACGGCCTGGGCTGGAACAAGCCCTATTCGCCGCTCTTCAAGTACGAATGGGCACCCACCTACGAGGCCCTGCTGCGCCATGCATCGGTATCGGACGGCAATCCGTTCGACGACACGCTGATGCACTACACCAACCCGGTCACGGGCGGCCACGTCATGCCCACCATCGGCGCCAGCATGCAGCGGCTGCGCCCGGGCTTCGCTGGCAAGGCGCACCGCCATACCGGCAGCTACATCTACCAGGTGGCCAAGGGCCGCGGCCATTCCATCATCGACGGCCAGCGCTTCGACTGGCAGGAGCGCGACATCTTCTGCGTGCCCTCCTGGGCCTGGCACGAGCATGCCAACGCCTCGCAGACCGAAGACGCGTGCCTCTTCTGCTTCAGCGACCTGCCGGTGATGGAAAAGCTGGACCTCTACCGCGAAGAGGCGCTGGCCGACAACGGCGGCCACCAGCCGGTGTCCACGCCTGCCTGATCACCACCGAAACCCTCGTTCATCCCCTTTCAACCGATTCACCCCACTGGAGACCCGCACCATGAAACTCGTCACCTACCGCGCCCACGTCGCCGCCGCCGCCCGCCTGGGCGCCCTCGTCGATGGCCTCGTCGTCGATCTGCAGCGCCTGGGCGAGCACACCGGCCACGACCTGCCGGATAACATGCTGGACTTCATCGACCTCGGCCCCGCCGCCGTGGCCGCCACCGCCGAACTGCTGGCCGCGCAGAACGGCCGCTGGCCGCTGGGCGTGGCCGTGCCGCTGGCCAACGTGAAGCTGCTCGCGCCCATTCCCCGTCCGCGCAAGAACATCTTCGGCATCGGCCTGAACTACGTGGAGCACGTGGCCGAATCCAGCCGCGCGCTGGACACGTCGAAAGACCTGCCCAAGCAGCCCGTGATCTTCTCCAAGCCGCCCACCACCGTCATCGGCCCCGGCGACGCCATCGAGCACGACGCCGCCATCACCCGCCAGCTGGACTGGGAAGTGGAGCTGGCCGTGATCATCGGCACCCGCGCCAAGCGCGTGGATGAAGCCTCGGCGCTCAACTACGTCTTCGGCTACAGCCTGATGATCGACATGAGCGCGCGCGACAACCGCCGCGCCGGCCAGTGGATCTATTCCAAGGGCCAGGACACCTACGCGCCCTTCGGCCCGGTGATCGTCACCGCCGACGAGATCCCCGACCCGCAGGTGCTTGACCTGAGCCTGCAGGTCAACGGCGTGACCAAGCAGAGTTCCAACACCCGCCACATGCTGTTCAAGGTGAACACGCTGATCGCCGACATCAGCGCCGGCATCACGCTGGAGCCCGGCGACATCATCGCCACCGGCACGCCCGAAGGCGTGGGCGCCGGCCGCAGCCCGCAGGAATGGGTCTGGCCCGGCGACGTGATCGACGCCACGGTCGAGAAGATCGGCAGCCTCCGCCACCCCGTGGTGGCCGTGGGCAACGACCCGCGCGCCGGCCGCGATTGAGGCTCCGCCACCGGCACCCGCGAGCCCTGGGACGCGAGCACCATGCGCACCGCACCGCCGGAACGCCTCGGGTTAACAGGCCAGGCCCTAGGCGTACATGCCTGCCGTCTGCGAGATCTCGCTGGCGCTGCGCTGCAGCAGGCCGAGCACTTCGGCCTCTGCATCGCCCTCCAGCAGGCGGCTGGGGCCCATGACCGTCAGGGCGGCGATGATCCCGCCCGACAGGTCGAAGATCGGCGCCGACAGCGAGGTGAAGTTGGGCAGCAGCGTGTCCTGGCAGCGGCTGAAGCCGCGGGAACGGATCTCCTCGCGCAGCCGCATCGCCTGCTCCCGGGTGCGGCAGGCGTCGCTGCGGGCGAGGCCCGAGGCCGACACGGGCACGCGCAGTTCGTCCTCGAGCAGGCCTGCCGTCATCTCCACCGGCAGGTGGGCGAAGAAGTTCAGCCCCAGCGCGGAGGAGAGCAGGGGCAGCACGCTGCCCAGCCGCAGCTCCAGCAGCGGCAGGCTCTTGCCGCCCTCGGCCCGGTACACGATGGCCGGGCCCTTGTTGCCCCAGACGCCCAGGAACACGGTCAGCCCCGTCTGCTCGCTGATGGCGGCCATGGCCGGGCGCGCCAGCTTGTACACGTCGAACTGCTCCAGCGCCGCCACGCCCAGCTTGAGCGCATAGGCACCCAGGCCGTAGTGGCCGGTGTCTCCGTCCTGCTGCACCAGGCCGATGTTCTGGAAGCTCACCAGGTAGTAGTGCGTGTTGGCGACCGTGAGCTGCGCTCCTTCGGCGATGCGGCTCAGCGCGATCGGGCCGCCGGCGCGCCGCATCACTTCCAGGATCGCGAAGCCGGTCTCGATGGACTGGATGCCCCGGCGCCCCGCCGCCTTGCTCCCCTCCTCGGCCCGCGGCCTGCGGGGCGCGCGCGGGGCCGCGGCGTCGTGGGGGTCTGCCGTTGCGGCGGCGGTCTGGGGCGGGGTAGGGCGATTGCGCTGCGGGGTAGTCATCGGCGTTCGTCGGCGAGCGGCAACCGCTCGGTGCAAGGGGATGGCCGCATTGTCGTCGGCCGCGCGGCCGGCGGTGGTGCGGGCAGGCAACCTCCGGAAAGTTCTTTGACAATGTATTTTGATTTTGAGATCATCAAAACAAATCAACCCGACAAGGAACTTCCATGAACACGGCAGTGGGCAAGGGCATCGCGGCATCCGGGCATCGGCCCATGAGCCGGAGCGAAGAACGGCAGGTGGTCATCGCCTCGACGATGGGCACGCTGTTCGAGTGGTACGACTTCTTCATCTACGGGACGCTGGCCGTGTTCATGAGCCAGGTGCTGTTTCCCCAGGGCAACCCCACCGTGTCCCTGCTCGCCGCCCTGGGCGCGCTGGCGGTGGGCTTCATCATTCGCCCGCTGGGGGCGGTGCTGTTCGGCTACCTGGGCGACAAGCTCGGCCGCAAGGTCACCTTCCTGGCCACCGTGGTCATGATGGGCGGGGCCACGGTGCTCATCGGCTGCCTGCCCACCTATGAGTCGGCAGGTCACCTCTCGTGGATCCTGCTGCTCACGCTGCGCGTGATCCAGGGCCTGGCGGTGGGGGGCGAGTACGGCGGCGCCGTGATCTATGTCGCAGAGCACTGCGAGCCCCGGCGCCGCGGCCTGCTCACCGGCTGGATCCAGATCACCTCGTCGGCCGGCCTCATCCTCTCGCTGCTGGTCATCCTGGCGACCCAGGCCAGCATGTCGCCGGAGGACTTCCGCCAGTGGGGCTGGCGCCTGCCGTTCATCCTGTCCATCGTGATGCTGGCCCTCTCGGTATACGTGCGCTCCAGGCTGCACGAGTCGCCGGTGTTCCTGCGCATGAAGCAGGAGAAGCGCCTGGCCGGCAACCCGGTCAAGGAGACCTTCGGGCGCTGGAGCAGCCTGCGCCTGGTGCTCATCGCCCTGGTGGGCGTCACGGCGGGCCAGGGCGCGACCTACTTCACCGGCCAGTTCTACGTGATGATCTTCCTGCAGCAGGCGGTGCAGCTCGGCCAGACCCTGGTGTACGAGCTGGTCGTCATCGGTTTCCTGATCGGCGCGCCCACCTTCGTGCTGTTCGGCTGGCTCTCCGACCGCATCGGCCGCAAGTGGATCATGGTGGCCGGCCTGTTCACGGCCGCCCTGAGCTACCACGCGCTGTTCGGCGCGCTGCTCGCCGCCGGCAATCCCGCGCTCGCGGAGGTCATGCGGACCACGCCGGTGCAGATCCATGCGGACCCGCAGGATGGCCGCTGCGACTTCGGCCTGCAGGCCGCCTTGGTGGGCGCCCACCCCGACCACAAGAAGCCCTGCGTGCAGGCGAAGAAGTTCTTCGTGTCCCAGGGCGTGACCTTCGAATACGCCCCGCCGCTGCCGGGCCGGGCACTGGCGATGGCCGTGGGCGGGCAGACCGTCGAGGGCTTCGATCCCAAGGCCTATGCCGAGGCCCTGGCGCAGGCCGGCTACCCCAGGGCCGCCGACCCGGCGCGCGTGGACCGCGTCCGCATCATCGCCCTGCTGGTGCTGATGACGGCCGTGGTGGCCATGGTCTACGGCCCGGTGGCCGCCTACCTGGTGGAGCTGTTCCCCCCGCGCATCCGCTACACGGCACTGTCCTTCCCGTACCACATCGGCGCCGGCATCGTCGGTGGCATCGTGCCCTTCACCGCCACCTACCTGGCCCAGGCCAGCGGAAACATCTTCGGCGGACTGATGTACCCGGTCGCGGTGACCGCGGTGGTCGGCGTGCTGGGCTGCCTGCTGCTGCCCAACGCGCCGGCACGCGCCATCGACGCGGAGACGGCGCCGTGACGTTCCCCTTCCACCACGCAAGAAAGGTCCCCTATGCTTGAACTTCCCTGCTTCAAGGCGGCGGCCGTGCAGGCCGCCCCGGTCTTCCTCGACACCGACGCCACGGTGGACAAGGTCTGCCGCCTGATCGCCGAAGCCGCCGGCAACGGCGCGCAGCTGGTCGCCTTCCCCGAGGTGTTCGTGGCCGGCTACCCGTACTGGAGCTGGATCGCCAACCCCATCGACGGCAGCCCCTGGTTCGAGCGCCTGGCGCGCTCGGCCATCGAGATCCCCGGCCCCGAGATCGGAAAAATAGCCCAGGCCGCCGCGCGCCACAGGACGCACGTCGTCATCGGCGTGAACGAGCGCAGCCGCCACGGCATCGGCACCATCTACAACACGCTCGTCACCATCGGCGACGACGGCCGCATCCTGGGCCGCCACCGCAAGCTGGTGCCCACCTGGGCCGAAAAGCTCACCTGGGCGCCCGGCGATGCGTCGGCGCTGCGCGTGCACCGCACCTCCATCGGCCCGCTGGGGTCGCTGGCCTGCGGCGAGAACACCAACACGCTGGCGCGCTTCGCGCTGCTGTCGCAGGGCGAGCTGGTGCACGTGGCCAGCTACATCTCGCTGCCCGTGGCGCCGCCCGACTACGACATGGCCGAGGCCATCAAGGTGCGCGCGGCGGCCCACTGCTTCGAGGGCAAGCTGTTCACCATCGTCTCGTGCTCCACCGTGTCGGAAGAGATCATCACCGCCATGGAGCCGCTCAACCCCAAGGCGCGCGAGCTGCTCACGCGCAAGAACAGCGCGTTCTCCGGCTTCCTCGGGCCCGACGGCCGCGTGATCGGCCAGCCGCTGATCGACGACGAGGGCATCGCGTATGCCGACATCGACCTCGCCCGCTGCATCCAGCCGCGCCAGATGCACGACATCACCGGCCACTACAACCGCTTCGACGTCTTCGACCTGCGCGTGAACCGCAAGCCGCTGCAGGCCGCGCGCTTCGACGACGAGCCGGCCGACACCGACGCCCTGCAGCCGCGCGACAGCTGCGGCGCCGACGCATTCCAGGAGACACCCCAATGACCACCACCACCGCCACCCCCCGCGCCTTCCGCATCGGGCAGATCGTGCCCAGCTCCAACACCACGATGGAGACCGAGATCCCCGCCATCCTGCGTGCCCGCGAGGCGCAGCACCCGGAGCGCTTCACCTTCCATTCCAGCCGCATGCGCATGAAGCACGTCACCAGGGAAGAGCTGGCCGCCATGGACGGCGACAGCGACCGCTGCGCGCTGGAGCTGTCGGACGCGCGCGTCGATGTGCTGGGCTATGCGTGCCTCGTCGCCATCATGAGCATGGGCCGCGGCTACCACCGCGTCTCCGAAGCGCGCCTGCACCAGCGCACGGTGGACAACGGCGGCGCCGCGCCCGTGGTCACCAGCGCCGGCGCCCTGGTCGATGGCCTGCACGCCATCGGCGCGAAGAAGGTGTCCATCCTCACGCCCTACATGAAGCCGCTCACGCAGCTGGTGATCGACTACATCGAGAGCGAAGGCATCGAGGTGGTGGACAGCATTTCGCTGGAGATCCCGGACAACCTCGACGTGGGCCGCCAGGACCCGCACGCGCCCATCGAGATCACGAAGAAGCTCAAGACCGCCGGCGTGGATGCGGTGGTGGCTTCGGCCTGCGTGCAGATGCCCTCGCTCGCCTCGGTGCAGCCCATCGAGGACCGCGTGGGCCTGCCGGTGCTGTCGTCGTCGGTGGCCACCACCTGGCAGATGCTCAGGAAGCTGGGCCTGCCGACGGCGGTACCGGGCTTCGGCGCGCTGCTGTCGGGCCGGTATTGATGCCCCTGCCGCAGGCTGCCTCCGCGCCGGGAGACGCGCATCCCGCGGGGGCGCCGACCCCCGCGGCGCCGGCCCCTGGCGAGGTAGCATGCGGAATGGCGAAAACCAAGGACTTTGTCGACAACTACCTGCCGGCCCTGCTGGGCCAGGCCTGGCACCTCGTCTCCACCGAATTCCATGCCACCGTCGAGCAGAGCGGCCTGTCCGTGCTCGAGTGGCGCGTGCTCTCCACCCTGGCCAGCCAGGGGGCGATGACGATCTCCGCGCTCGCGCAGACCACCGTGAGCAAGCAGCCCACCGTCACGCGGCTGCTGCTGCGCATGGAGGCCCAGGGGCACGTGGACCGCGCCACCAGCCTCGACGACCGGCGCTATACGCTGGTGCGCGTGACGCGCAGCGGCCGGCGCCTGGTGGCCGGCCTGATCGAGCAGGCCGAGCGGCACGAGCGCGCCATCCTGGCACCGCTCGATCCGCGCAAGGTCGAGGTGCTCAAGGAGTTGCTGCATGAGCTGATCGCCCGGCACCGGCCGGCGGTCTGATCGCGGCGCGCCCGCCGGGTCAATAATGCAGGGTTCTCCCGTACGCAGCACACCGCGCATCCGCCATGGCCCGTTCCCGTTTCCTGCCCGACAACTTCACCCTCGCGCTGATCGCCACCGTGGCGCTGGCCAGCGTGCTGCCCGCCGCCGGCCAGGCGGCGCGCGGCTTCGAGTACGCCACCACGGCGGCCGTGGCGCTGCTGTTCTTCCTGCACGGCGCCAAGCTGTCGCGGCAGGCCATCGTCGCGGGCCTGTCGCACTGGCGGCTGCACCTGCTGGTGATCGCCAGCACCTTCGTGCTGTTCCCGCTGATCGGCTGGGCGCTGCGGCCTGTGCTGGAGCCGCTGGTCACGCCCGAGCTCTACATGGGCGTGATCTTCCTGTGCGTGCTGCCCGCCACGGTGCAGTCCGCCATCGCCTTCACCGCCATGGCGCGGGGCAACATGCCGGCGGCGATCTGCTCGGCCTCCGGCTCCACGCTGCTGGGCATCGTGATCACGCCGCTGCTGGTCGGCCTGCTGCTCAAGGACGTTCCGGGCGCCCAGGGCGCTTCGGGCGCGGCCGGCGGCCACGACACCCTCGCGAGCATCGGCCGCATCACCGTGCAGCTGTTCGTGCCCTTCCTGGCCGGCCACCTGCTGCGGCCCTGGATCGGCGGCTTCGTGCAGCGGCGCGCGGCGGTGCTCAAATTCGTGGACCAGGGCTCGATCCTGCTCGTGGTCTATACCGCGTTCAGCGCCGCGGTGATCGAAGGCCTGTGGCGCGAGATCCCCCTGCACGCGCTCGCGGGCCTGGTGGCCGTGTGCGCCATCATCCTGGCCGTCGCGCTGGTCGCCACCACGTGGATCAGCCGGCGCATGGGCTTCTCGACGGAGGACGAGATCACCGTGGTGTTCTGCGGCTCCAAGAAGAGCCTCGCGAGCGGCGTGCCGATGGCCAAGGTGCTGTTCGCATCGCATGCCGTGGGCGCGCTGGTGCTGCCGCTGATGGTGTTCCACCAGATGCAGCTCATGGTGTGCGCGGTGATCGCGCAACGCTATGCGCGCCGGCCTGTGGAGGGCAGTCCGGGGGAGGGTGGGGCGGGCGCTTCCGGGGGCACGCCGCCCGCGGCGCGGCCCTGAAGGCGCGCAGCGGGGCCGGCCGGGGCCCGCTCAGGCGGCTTCGCGCAGCGTGTCCATGTCGATCACGAAGCGGTAGCGCACGTCGCTTTCGAGCATGCGCTCGTAAGCACCCTCGATCTCGTCCATGCGGATGGTCTCGATGTCCGCCACGATGCCGTGCTGCGCGCAGAAATCGAGCATCTCCTGCGTCTCGCGGATGCCGCCGATCAGCGAGCCCGCGAGGCGCCGGCGCTTCATGATGAGGCTGAACACGTTGGGCGAGGGATGGGGGCTGGCCGGCGCGCCCACCAGGGTCATGGTGCCATCGAGCTTCAGCAACGCGAGGAAGGCATCCAGGCCGTGCGGCGCGGCGACCGTGTTCACGATCAGGTCGAAGCTGTTCGCATGCGCAGCCATCTCCTCGGCGTTCTTCGACACCACGACCTCGTGCGCGCCGAGCCGCTTCGCATCCTCGCGCTTGGAGTCCGAGGTGGTGAACAGCACCACGTGCGCGCCCATGGCGGCCGCGATCTTCACGCCCATGTGGCCCAGGCCGCCCAGGCCGACGATGCCGACCTTCCTGCCCGGGCCCGCGTTCCACTGGCGCAGCGGAGAGTAGGTGGTGATGCCGGCGCACAGCAGCGGCGCCACCGCGGCGAGGGAATCCTCGCCGTGCGTGATGCGCAGCACGAAATTCTCGCGCACCACGATCTGCGCGGAATAGCCGCCGAAGGTGTTGGCGCCCGTGCCCTGCTCGGGGCCGTTGTAGGTACCGGTGAAACCGTTGTCGCAGTACTGCTCCAGGCCCTCGGCGCAGGGGGCGCAGTGCTGGCAGCTGTCCACCATGCAGCCCACGCCGACCAGGTCGCCCGCGCGGAACTTCGTCACCAGCGCGCCCACGGAGGTGACGCGGCCGACGATCTCGTGGCCGGGCACGCTGGGGAACCGGGTGCCCGCCCACTCGCCCCGCACGGTGTGCAGGTCGGAGTGGCAGACGCCGCAGTAGAGGATGTCGATGGCGACGTCGAGGTCGCCGGGCGTGCGCCGCTCGATGGTGAGCGGCGCGAGCGGGGTGGTGGCGGACTGTGCGCCGTAGGCGAGGACGGAGATGCTCATGGCGGGGCCGTTGTGCGGAAGTGGATAGGGCCGGCCACGATAGCGCAAGGGCGCGGCGCCTGCAGGCGCACCGGCATCGACCCCGTGCCGCGCGCGGGATGGCAGAATGGAACCGGCGGCCGCGTCCTGCTCTGCCCTACACGCCGCCTTACACGCCTGCCTGCTGGTGGCGCCATTCCTGCGTGCGCCCGCCATACCCGTAGGCCGCGGCGCGCGCGTCGATCAGGTGCACATAGCTCACCGGATGCAGGTTCGGCAACAGCGCCTCGAAGGCGGCATGCACCTCGCGCAGGTAGAGCGCCTTCTCGGCCTTGGTATTGGTCTCGTCGGTGATGCTGATGTCCAGGTGGAAGGCGCTCTGGCCCAGCTCCGCCAGCGATGCGCCGCCCACGAACCACTGGTCGGCCGGGATGAACTGCACGGTGGTGGCGATGACCGGCAACTGCTTGCTCAGAACGCGCTGCGTGATGCGGGCGACGGCATCGGCGGCGCTGCGGGCGAGCCGTGCGTCGGGTTCGCCGCTGAGGTGGATCACGGTGTGGGGCATGCGGGGCTCCTGGGGGTTGGAATGGCCCCGATTCTTCGGCTTTCCATGCCATCAGAAAAGCAGGATGATCTGCAGTC
Source organism: Paracidovorax oryzae ATCC 19882 (assembly GCF_000687165.1). Lineage (GTDB taxonomy): Bacteria > Pseudomonadota > Gammaproteobacteria > Burkholderiales > Burkholderiaceae_C > Paracidovorax > Paracidovorax oryzae. The sequence goes on from NZ_KK366049.1 coordinate 30,660, forward strand.
ATCCATCGATAATTCCGCAGGATAGACATGCGCCCCTTCAACCTGGAGCAACTCAGGACGTTCGTCGCGGTGGCCGATGCCGGCAGTCTGGCCGCCGGTGCGCCGCAGGTCTTCCTGTCGCAGTCGGCCGTGAGCGAGCAACTGCGCAAGCTCGAGCAGCATGCCGGCCAGTCGCTGCTGGTGCGCTCCAGGGCCGGCGTGGTGCCCACCGCGGCCGGGCTGCGGCTGCTGGCGCACGCCCGGCAGCTGCTGGTGCTGAGCGAGTCGGCCTGGAACGACCTGCGCGGCGTGCAGTTGGAGGGAACGCTGCGGCTGGGTGTCACGGACTATTTCCGTCCCGCGGAGCTGGCGGGGCTGCTGGCGCGCGTGCAGGGCCGTCACCCTGGCGTGCGGCTGCAGGTCACGGTGCAAAAGAGCGGCGACGTCGAGGCCGGCTATGCCCAGGGCGCGTTCGATGTCGGCATCGCCATGCGCCTGCCGGCCCCTGCTGCAGGCCGTCCCGCCGGTGCGCCGGCGCCTGCCCGCGGCGGGCAGGTGCTGCGGCGCGAGCCCCTGCACTGGATGGGCGCCGAGCAGATTGCCGCCGCACCCCCCGGCCGGGAGGAGCCCCTGCGCCTGCTGGCACTGCCGGACACCTGTGCCCTCCACCAGTTCACGGCCGCCTTGCTGCGCCGGCGGCGCATTCCCTTCACGGTCGCGCTCATGGCCTCCGGGGTCGCCGGCCTGCAGTCCGCGCTGGCGGCCGGGCTCGGCATCGCCTGCCTGAACGCCGCCGCGCTGTGCGAGGGCGTGAAGGTCCTGCCCGCGGCCTGGGGGCTTCCGGCGCTGCCCCAGGCCCGGTTCATCGTGCTGCCGCCGCGCGCGGGCGAATCCGCCTTCGTCCGCAACGCCCGCGAGCAGCTGGCGGCCGACTTCGGCCAGGTGCTGGCGCGGGCTGCAAGCTAGCAGCGTTGCTCCGCAGCTCCGGTGGTTTCATTCACCGGCCAACACGGGGTCAGGCCAGCGGATCGGCACCCGCATCGCCGGGCGTGCTGCGCAGCCTGCTCGGTGCCAGTGCCCCCGCGGAGTCGAGTATCGGGTAGGCCAGCGAGCAGATGTGCGAATTGATGCGCTTGAGGTCGCTGATGAGGTCGATGTGCAGCGAGCTGGTTTCCATGCTCTGCACGGTCTTCTCGGACAGGCGTCCCAGGTGGGTCGCCGCATAGGCGCGTTCCAGTTCGCGGAAACGCGTCTTTTCCTCCAGCAGCCGTTGCGCATCGCGCACGTTGCCGTTGAGGAACACGCTCATCGCCAGGCGCAGGTTGCTCACCAGCCGGCCGTGCAGTTCGGTGATCTCGGCCATGCCGGCGTCGGAGAAGCGCCGGCCCTTGCTGATCTTCTTGTCCTCGATGTCCGTGATGACGCGCTCGATGATGTCGGCCACCTGCTCCATGTTGATGGTGAAGCTGATGATGTCCGTCCAGCGCCGGCTCTCCTCCTCGCCCAGCGCCCCGCGGGAGATCTGGGTGAGGTAGTACTTGATGGACGAGTACAGCCCGTCCACCTCGTCGTCCATCTTGCGCAGCTGCTGCGCCAGTTGCAGGTCGTCCCTGCGGATCACGTCGAGCACGCCCAGCAGCATGGTCTCCACCACGTCCGCCTGGTAGAGCGCCTCGCGCGCCGCGCAGGACATCGCCAGCGAAGGGGTGGAGAGCGCCGAAGGGTCCAGGTGCTGCGGCCGGCGATTGGGCGGCCCCTCGGGCGGGGGCAGCAGCTGCGTGACGGCCCGCGCCACCCACTGCGTGAACGCGATGAAGCCTACGCTGACCACCACGTTGAAAGCCAGGTGGAAGAGCACCACGCCCTGGGCCGCGCCCGGCATGTGCGGCTGCACGTGCCGCAGCCACAGCCCCGCGAACGGGGCGACCAGCAGCACGCCCATGAGCTTGAACATCAGGTTGCCCACGGTCACCTGCCGCACCTCCACGGCCGACTTGGCGGTGGTGATGACCGCCAGCAGGCCGCTGCCGAGATTGGCACCCAGCACCAGTCCCAGGGCCACGTCCAGCGGCACCACGCTGGAAGCCGCCATGGCCGAGATCAGCAGCACGATGGCGAGGCTCGAATAGGCGATCACGGCCAGTACCGCGCCCATCACCACCTCCAGCACCAAGTCGCTGTCGAGCGAGCCGAGCAGGGTCCGGATGATCGGCGAGGCCAGCATCGGGCCGCTGGCCTGCACCACCATCTCCAGTGCCTGCAGCATCAGGCCCAGCCCGATCAGCACGCGCCCCACGCGCCCGGCGGTGCTCGCCTGCCGGGTGATGAACAGCACCACGCCCACGAAGATGAACAGCGGCGACAGCCAGGACAGGTCGGTGGAGAACAGCACCGACATGAGCGCCGTGCCGATGTCCGCCCCGCGCATCACCGCCAGCGCGGCCGGCAGCGTGATGAGCCCCTGGCCGACGAAGGACGAGGTCATGAGCGAGGTGGCGGTGCTCGACTGCACCAGCGCCGTGACCCCGATGCCCGACAGCGCCGCCGAGAAGCGGTTGCCCATGCTGCGCGCCAGCAGCGTGCGCAGGTTGGCGCCGAACACGCGCAGCACCCCGGTGCGCACGAGGTGCGTACCCCAGACCAGCAGGGCCACGGCGGCCAGCAGATTCAACAGGTGCTTCATGGATCGGTGCTGTTTTCCAGAGGCCACAGCATACTCCTGAATCCATAGCAATCGGCCAGCAGCCACGGCCGCGCCGGGGGCATGGCATGGGCGGGCCGGAGCCGCGGCCGGCGACTTCGCGCGGGTCTGCCGGACTTCGCGGTCGAGGCCCCGCGGCGCCGCGGGCGGCCCTAGCCTCGCCGCATTCCTGATTCGAACGGATCACCACACCATGCATTTCAGCTTCAAGTCACTCTGCGGGGCCGCTGCCTCGCAACGCCGCTCCCACCCCGGGCAGCCGGCCGCAACCTCTCCGGCCCGCGAGTCCCGCCATGGCCGCAGGCTCGACGCCGCAGGCGGCCCGGGCCCGCGGGGCCACGCCTTCCAGACCGACCCGGCCCGTTCCGGGCCGCCGCCCCGGCGGCCGGCCCCTGCGCTGCCGCAGGCGCACCGCATGCAGTCGCAACCTGCCGCTGTGCAGACCCTGACGTTCGCGGCGCGCTTCCTGTCGAACGGGCCGGTGGAGGCCGTCGTTCGCACTCCTGAACAGGACGCGCAACTCCTGCGCGCCGACAGCGCCGCCACCCGGCTGGAGCGGCTGGTATCGCTCTCTCTGGGGCCTGCCGCCAGTGGCCGGCCTTCCGCCGCGGATCCGGAGCAGGTCGGCGCGCTGCAGCGCAAGCTGGGCGAACTCCGGGAGCTCCAGGCGCAGAAAGCACAGCTGGCCGAGGACGTGGCACAGCTCCGTGAAGCCTTCGACGCGGGGCCATCGCTGGGCATCGACTGGAACCGCCACAAGTCATGGGAAGGCATCCTGAAGGCCCGGCCGGAGCAGCGGATCGCCCAGGTCGATGCGGGCATCGCCAACCTGCAGTACCGCCTGGACGAGGCGCAGCACGCCATCGGCGAGCACCGCGAAGCGGCGCTGGGCAAGTACGTTTTCTGAGCGAAGGCCGGCACGGGCGCGGTGCCCGCGCCGGCCGTCAGTCGATGAGCCGCCCGCCGTCGTGGAACGGGTAGGGGCCCGGGTACTGTCCGCTGGCCGCCAGGTGGCTCACCAGGCGCCCGCCCGCGGGCAGCGCATGCACGGCGAAGCCCGGGGGCTCCAGCGTCCAGGCCGAAGCGGCGTCGGGCGCGAGGTCCAGGCACACCTGGTGCGCCGGCGAGGGTACCGTGGCCGCGATCGTGCCGCCGAAGCGCACCTGGATGCTGCGGTGCAGGTGGCCGCAGATCACGCGCTCGACGTTGGGATGGCGGGCCACCAGGGCCTCCAGCGCCTGCGCGCCTTCAAGCAGCCCGATCTCGTCCATGTGGCCGATCAGCGTACGGAAGGGCGGGTGGTGCATGGCGATGACCACCGGCCGGTCCCTGCTGGCATCGAGCTGCGCGGCCAGCCATTCCAGGCGTTCGGCGCACAGGCTGCCCTCGCTCGCGCCGGGCACCACGGTGTCCAGCGCGATGAGCTGCAGGCCGCCCACGGGCACGCTGAATTGCACGAAGCCGTGCGTGCCCAGGTAGGCGTGGCCCGGAAAGCTGGCGCGCAACTGCGCGCGGTCGTCGTGGTTGCCCGGCAGCAGGTAGAGCGGGATCGGGTCCAGCGGCGCGAGCAGTTCGCGCAGGTGGGCGTATTCCTCCGGCCGCCCGAAATCCGTGAGGTCGCCCGTGGCGACGATGGCCTCGGGGCGCTGCGGCATGCGCAGCACCGTCTCCACCGCCTGGCGCAGGTAGGGAGCGGTATCCAGCCGGCCGTAGGCCAGGCGGCCGGGCTCGCGGATGTGCAGGTCGGAGAGCTGCAGCAACAGGGTGGTGGGTGCGGTGAATGCGGTCATGGAGCGTGTCATGGAGGGGGCGCGTTTCAGGCGGCAATGTCTTCGGCCAGCGGCATGAGCCGCTGCGGCGCGATGCGCACGGCCACCGCGTCGCCCGCGCGGGCGGCGTGGTCGCGGGCCACGTCGGCGCGCAGCGGGGCCTGCCCGGGCACGTTCAGCGTGAGCTGCACGCGGTCGCCCAGGAAGCTGCGGTGCGTCACGTCGGCGTGGCCCCAGCCGGACTGGCCCAGCACGGTGGGCTCGACCTCCACGTCTTCCGGGCGCACCAGCCAGGCGCTGCAGGCCAGGCCTTGCGGCACGGGCAGTTCCAGCCCGCCCAGGTCGATGAAGCCCTGCCGCCCGCCGGCCGGCCGTTCCAGCCGGTTCACCCGGCCCAGGAAGGATGCCACGAAGGGATGGGCGGGCGTGCGGTAGAGCGTCTCGCCGTCGCCCACCTGCACGATGCGGCCGGCCTGCATCACGGCCAGGCGGTCGGCGATGGCCAGCGCTTCCTGCTGGTCGTGGGTGACGTGGATGGCGGTGATGTGCAGGCGGCGCAGCAGCTCGGCCAGCTCGTCCCGCAGCGATTCCTTGAGCTTGGCGTCCAGCGCCGTGAGGGGCTCGTCCAGCAGCAGCACGCGCGGGCGCACGGCCACGGCGCGGGCCAGGGCCACGCGCTGGCGCTGGCCGCCCGAGAGTTCCGCCGGGCGGCGCTCTTCCAGGCCGGAGAGGCGCACCAGGTCGATCAGCTCGCCCACCATGCGGCGGCGCTGGTCCTCGGGCGTGCCGCGGATCTTCAGGCCATAGCCGATGTTGCCCTCCACCGTCATCTGCGGAAACAGCGCGTAGTGCTGGAACACCATGCCCACGCCGCGCTGCTCGATGGGCAGCTGGGTGACGTCGGTGCCGCCGAAGGCGATGCGGCTGCCGGCGTCGGGCGCCTCCAGCCCGGCGATCAGGCGCAGCAGCGTGGTCTTGCCGCAGCCCGAGGGGCCCAGCAGGGCCAGCACCTCGCCGGGCTCCACGGTGAGGTCGGTGGGCTGCAGGCCGCGCGCGCCGCCGGCATAGGTCTTGGCGCACTGGACGATGTCCACGCGCGTGCGTTCGAGTTCAAGTGCCATGGTGTTTCTCGATGAAGGTGCCGACGGCCTGCAGGCCCCAGAGCACCGGCAGGATGACGATCAGGAAGACGAGGGTGTAGGCCGAGCCGACCTCGATGCGCATGGAGGCGTAGCTGTCGGCCAGGCCCACGGGCAGGGTGCGGGTGAGCGGGGTGTGCAGCATCCAGGTGAGGTTGAATTCGCCCACCGAGAGCGTGAACACCATCAGGCTGCCCGCCACGATGGCCGGCAGCACGGCCGGCACCAGCACGCCCAGGAAGCGCTGCGCGAAGCTCGCGCCCAGCGAGCGCGCGGCCTCCTCCAGCGAGCGCAGCTCGTCCTTCTGGAAGGCCGAGCCCACGGTGCGCACCATGAAGGGCAGGGTGAACACCATGTGTCCGACCAGGATGAAGGCGAAGCTCTGGCGGAAGCCTTGCAGCGTTCCGTAGGCCAGGATCAGCGCCAGCGCGCTGGCCAGGCCCGGCACCGCGACGGGCAGGGTCAGCAGTTCCTCGAAGAGCCGCGCCCAGCGCGAGCGGCTGCGGGCCAGCGCATAGGCGCAGGGCACACCGATCAGCAGGTTGCCTGCCACGCACATCAGCGCGAGGCCCAGCGACCAGCCCACGGTGCTGCCGTAGTTCTCCCACACCTCGCCCAGCCAGCGCAGCGTGAGGCCGCTTTGCAGGCCCGTGCCGTAGTTGTTGACCAGCCCGGCCATCACCGACAGGGCGATGGGAGCGGCCATGAAGAGCGCCACCAGCGCGGTGAGGGCCACCAGCGCCCAGGGCGCCTGTCTTGCGTTTCTCATCGTGGCTCTTTCTCAGAAGGCGGACGCGCCGGCCCAGCGGCGCGAGACCCAGAGCACCAGCCAGGTGATGAGCCCCAGCGCGATCGACAGGCTGGCCGCCAGCGCGAAGTTGGCGTAGTTGGTGAATTCGTCGTAGATGGTGATGGGCAGCACCTCGAACTTGGCCGACAGCGTGAAGGCCGTGCCGAAGGCGCCCATGGCGGTGGCGAACACGATGGCGCCGCAGGCCAGCGTGGTGGGCGCCAGCGCCGGCATCCACACGTCGCGCGCCACGCGCCAGCGCGATGCGCCGAGCGACCGGGCGGCTTCTTCCAGCTGCGCGTCCATGGCGCCGGCCGCCGCCGTGTAGGTGGCGATGGCGCGCGGCAGCGAGAAGTAGAGGTAGGCCAGGAACAGGCCCGGCAGGCCGTAGGCGAAGGTGATGCGGCCCCAACCCAGCGCGTCCGTGATGCCCGCCAGCGTGCCCTGGCGCCCGCCCAGCAGGATCATGAAGAAGCCCACGATCACGCCGGGAAAGGAGAGCGGCAGCGTCAGCAGCGACAGCAGCAGCTGCCGGCCGGGAAAGCGCTGGCGCGCCAGCGTGATACCCACCAGGGCGCCCAGCACCAGCGTGGCCAGCGTGACGGCCAGCGACAGGCCCAGCGTCTGCAGCAGGCTCTGCAGGTAGCGGCCGTTCGTCACCACCGCGAAGTAGGTCGCCCAGCCCTGGCGGGCCGGCAGGGCCAGCAGCAGGGCCGTGGGCAGCAGCCAGAAGGCCGCGAAGAACGCCACGGCCGGTGCGGCGCACGCGGCCAGCAGGGCGCGCGAGGGGGCGAAACCGCCGTGGCGCGAACTCATTTCACTTCCTGCAGGTAGCGGTCGGAGAACTCCTTCTGCACGGCGGCCATGCGGCCGTAGTCCACCGTTTTGGCGCGGGCGTATTCGCTGGCGGGCAGGAAGCGGGCCTGCACGTCGGCGGGCATGGCGGCGGCGCGCACCGGGCGCAGGTAGGCCTTGGCCCAGATGGCCTGGCCCTCGTCGGAGAGCACGAAGTCCAGCACCTTCTTGGCGTCGGCTGCGTGGGGCGCCTTTGCCACCATGCCCATCACGTAGGGCACGACCACCGTGCCTTCGGCGGGGATCACGAACTGCACGTTGGCGCCGTCCTTGTACCTGGCGCGGTAGGCGTTGAAGTCGTAGTCCAGCAGGATGGCGATCTCGCCCGACAGCACGCGGGCGTAGGCGGTCTGCTTGGGAACGATGGGTTCGTTCTTCTGCAGCGCCTTGAAGTAGTCGATGCCGGGGCCGAAGTTCTCCAGCGTGCCGCCCCGCGCCTGGTTGGCGGCCACGGCGCCCACGTAGCCCACGAAGGCCGAGGCCGGGTCCAGGTAGCCCACCAGGCCCTTGTATTCGGGCTTGAGCAGGTCCGCCCAGGATTTGGGCACCGGCTTGCCCTTGAGCGCATCGACATTGACCATGAAGCCCAGCGTGCCCGAGTGGATGGTGAACCAGTGGCCGGCCGGGTCCTTCAGGCCGTCGGGAATGTCCTTCCAGCCGGCGGGCTGGTAGGTGCCCAGCAGGCCGTCCTTTTGCGCCTGGATGGCGAAGGTCACGCCCAGGTAGGTCACGTCGGCGACGGGGCTGGCGCGCTCGGCGGACATCTGCGCCAGCGACTGGCCGGAGTTCTTGTTGTCGGGAGGCACGGTGACGCCGGTCCTGGCCTTGATGGCCTTGAGCTGCGTGCCCCAGTCGGCCCATTCGGGCGGGCAGTTGTAGCAGATGGCGGTCTGCGCGAAGGCGCCGCCGGTGGCGGCCAGGCCGAGGGCCAGCGCGGCGGCACGGGCGAATTGCTGGAGGGGGGATCGCATCGGAGAACTCCTGTGGGGCGAGGAACAAAGAAGGGAACGAAGGGAAACGGTTGTGGCAGGCCTGGGGTCAGTCGCCGCCTGGCGCCGCGGCGCAGGAGCCTCCGGCGCGGAAGTGGTGCGGCAGCGTCAGGCTGGCCTCCGGCGTGGGCGGCACGTGCGATGCCATGGCCTGGACCAGCAGCTCCACGCTGCAGCGGCCGATATCGGCGTTGGGCTGGGCCACCGTGCCCAGCACGGGCGTCAGGTCCCGGCCCAGCGCGATGCCGTCGAATCCCACCACGCTGAGATCGCGCGGCACCTCCAGGCCCGCCATGTGCGCCGCACGCAGGCAGCGGATCGCGATGAGGTCGTTGGAGCAGACCAGGGCGGTGGGGCGCTGCGGCCCGCGCAGCAGCTCGGCCACTTCCTGCACGGCGGTCTCGACGAAGGGCACTTCCACGACCCGCACCGGGGCCAGGCCTGCCTGCGCCATGCCGCGCACGAAGCCGCGGCAGCGTTGCTGCGCCCGGTCGGACGCGGCGAGCTGCCCGCTCACCATGGCGATGCGGCGGTGCCCCAGCGCGGCCAGTTGCGCGATCAGTTCCGCCACGGCGCCTTCGCCGTCCACCGAAACACAGGGATGGTCCGGATGCCGGTTGTAGGCCAGCACATACGGCAGCTGCACCGCGGCGAGCCGCTCCAGCGCCGCGGAGGACTGGGGCTGCGACACCACCAGGACCATGCCGTCCACATTGCCCGCCAGCAGCAGGTGCACCGCGCGTTCTTCCTGTGCCACCGCGTAGCTGGTGGTGAACGGCAGGATGGCGTAGCCCCCCCGTGCCGCAGCCTGCGCGATGCCGTCCAGGCATTCCGCGAACACCGGGTTGAGCAGCGTGGGCAGCACCACGCCGATGACATGGCTGCGCTGGGTGCGCAGCGTGCGCGCCGTGGCGTTGGGCACGTAGCCCAGCCGCTCGGCGGCACCGAGCACCGCGGCGCGCGTGGCGGGCATCACCTTGTCGGGCGTATTGAAAACCCGGGAGACGGTGGCGACCGATACCCCGGCTTCATGGGCGACGTGCTGGATGGTCATGGGAAAAGAAACGGCTGCAGACGGGTCATGTAATCGATTACATGCATTGGAGCCCGGCCGCATGACGGGGCGATGACAGCGGGGCCGCCCACCGGGACCGAGCCTTCGTTTGCCTGGCCGCCTGCTTCGCCCGGCAGGCCGCCGGATGGCATGGGAGCGTCCAGCATCTCGCCCATGGTTTCCCGCCTCACCTCGGCCAGCGCTCTGCCATCGCCCCGGGCCCGTTCCGCGCCTGCCGCATCCTCGTCGCATCTGCCCGGCGGATCCTCCACCGTCGTGGCCGGAGCCGGCGGGGAGCTGCGGTCCCGTGGAGTGCCCACAGGGCTGCCTGCGCCACGCCGCGATATGGCTGGCGATGCGCTTTTACGGCCCTATGTCATGGCGCGGGCGATCGACGGACGGCACGTGGAAGGTCCGGACCTGGCCCGATTGCGGCAGGCCCACGGCACGGTCGAGGCAACGCGCAGGCTCCTGTCCATCGGGCGGGGCAATGTGGCGCAGGACATCGAGCGCACCGGAGGCGAGAGCCTGCGCGGGATGATCGCCGCCAAGGCCGTGGCGGGACATCTGGTGGATGCCGGCTGGCCCCAGGTGGCCGCAAACGCCGCCGGGGCGATAGCCGCCAGGGCCGGCAACTGCGACGAGCATGCGGCGCTCGCAGCCCTGCTGCATGTGCCCCGGTTGCGACCGCAAGAGGCGCTCTGCCAGGTGATTTCCCACGAGATCCCGCACGTATGGACCGAAGTGCGCGGTGATGGCGGGCCGGAGGACGACCTCGTCATGGATGCCTGGCTGGAAGGGCCCGCCGTGTTCGCTCCCGATGGGCAGTGGTCCGACACGCCAGCGACCAAGGAGGAATACTTCGTGCAGGGCGGCCCGGAAAAAGCCTGCCTCGACGGGTTGCTCGCACACTCCGGCGCCGCCCTGCATGCATGGGTCGAGTACGAACGGAGCCAGGTTCCGGAAGGCTCCCTGCCTCCCCCCGGCTATGCCTATCCAGCCATGCCCGCCGTCAGCAGGGCCTTCGAGCGCAGGATCCAGCGGAAACTCTCCGGTGCCGGAGAGGCGGAGCGGGCCGCCAGTGCCGGGGTGCCCCGCGAGGCACTGGAGGCGCTACCCGCGATGCAGGATGCGCGGCGCGCGCTGCGCTATGGTGTGCTGGCCGTGGGCGTGGCCCGGCAGATGACCGCCGGGCTGGGCGTGCGCCAGGCCGTGGCGGAAGTGCCCGCCTTGCTGTACGGCGCCGCCTGCCGGCTCCGCCAGAGAACGTCCTGACGGCCCGGCGCGCCCCGGGCCGGTGGCATCCGGCATGCGGTCAGCTGCCCCGCCGCACCCGCATCAGCTCGTCGATGATCAGGCAGGCCGCGCCGACCGTGATCGCGGAGTCGGCCAGGTTGAAGGCGGGGAAGTGCCAGCCGCGTGCGTGGAAGTCCAGGAAGTCCACCACGTAGCCGTGCATCATGCGGTCCACCACGTTGCCGATGGCGCCGCCCAGGATGCTGGAGAGCGCGAAGCAGAACAGCTTCTGTCCCGGATGGGCGCGCAACTGCCAGACGATGAAGAGGGCCGCCGCCACGCCGATGCCGGTGAACACCCAGCGCTGCCAGCCACCCGCATTCGCCAGGAACGAGAACGCCGCGCCGGTGTTGTGCGCCCGCACGATGTTGAAGAAGCTGGTGACGTAGGTGGCGTCGCCCAGGCGGTAATAGCCCAGGATCAGCGTCTTGGTGAACTGGTCGGCCACCAGCAACAGCACGGCCCAGGCCAGCCAGGGCCACAGCGAGCCCTTGCCGGACGCGGAGGAGGAAGAAGCGTTGCCGCGGGCCATTTATGCGTGCTCCCGCGCTTCGCCGCTGCCGTGCAGGTTGCTCACGCACCGGCCGCAGATGGTCGGATGGGCCGGGTCCCGGCCCACGTCGGCGCGGTAGTGCCAGCAGCGCTCGCACTTGGCGTCCGGGCTGGCCGCCACGCGGATGGCGAGCGCATCGCCCGCCACCAGCTCGACGGCGGAGGTGATGAACACGAACTTCAGGTCTTCGCCCAGGCTGGACAGCAGCGCATGGTCCTCCGGGCCGGCCACCAGGGTGACGTTGGCCTGCAGCGACGATCCCACCTGGCCGGCGGCGCGCACCGCCTCGATCTCCTTGTTCACCGCGTCGCGGATGGCGCGGATGCGCGTCCACTTGGCGGCCAGGCCCTCGTCGGCACTGGCGATGGGCTGGTAGGTCTCCAGGAAGATGGAGTCGGAGTGGCCGAAGGTCTTCCAGGCCTCCTCGGCGGTGAAGGACAGGAAGGGCGCCATCCAGCGCAGCATGGCGTGCGTGATCTGGTGCAGCGCGGTCTGGGCGCTGCGGCGCGCCAGGCTCTTCGGCGCGGTGGTGTAGAGCCGGTCCTTGAGCACGTCGAGGTAGAAGCCGCCCAGGTCTTCCGAGCAGTAGAGCTGCAGCTTCGCCACCACCGGGTGGAACTCGTACACCTGGTAGTGCGCCAGCACCTCGGCCTGGAACTCCGCCGCGCGCGTGAGCGCATAGCGGTCGATCTCCAGCATCTGCGGGAAGGGCACGGCATCCGTGGCGGGATCGAAGTCGCTCACGTTGGCCAGCAGGAAGCGCAGCGTGTTGCGGATGCGGCGGTAGGCATCCACCACGCGCGCCAGGATCTTGTCGTCGCCCGCGATGTCGCCCGAATAGTCGCTCGCCGCCACCCACAGGCGGATGATCTCCGCGCCCAGCTTCTTGTTGATCTCCTGCGGGTCGATGCCGTTGCCCAGCGACTTGCTCATCTTGCGGCCCTGGCTGTCCACCGTAAAGCCGTGCGTGAGCAGGCCGCGGTAGGGCGCCCGGCCGTAGAGCGCGCTGGCCAGCAGCAGCGAGGAGTGGAACCAGCCGCGGTGCTGGTCGTGGCCCTCCAGGTACAGGTCGGCCTCAGGGCCGCTGTCGTGGTGCACTTCCGGATGGGTGCCGCGCAGCACGTGGAAGAAGGTGGAGCCGGAATCGAACCACACCTCCAGGATGTCCGTGCTCTTGGTGTAGTGCGGTGCGTCCTCCGCGCCCAGGATCTCTTCCACCGTCACGCGGCTCCAGGCCTCGATGCCGCCCGCCTCGACGATGGCGGCGGCCTGGTCCATGATCTCCATGGTGCGCGGATGCAGCTCGCCCGAATCCTTGTGCAGGAAGAACGGGATGGGCACGCCCCAGCTGCGCTGGCGCGAGATGCACCAGTCCGGCCGCCCGGCGATCATGTCGTGCAGGCGCGCCTTGCCGTTCTGGGGATAGAAGCTCGTGTGCTCGATGGCCTCGAGCGCGATCTGGCGCAGCGTCTTCGCGGGCTTTTCGCCGGGCTTGGTGAACACGCCCTCGCCCTCGTCCATGCGGACGAACCATTGCGCCGCGGCGCGGTAGATCACCGGCGTCTTGTGGCGCCAGCAGTGCGGATAGCTGTGGACGATGTCCTTGGTGGCCATCAGGCGGCCGGCGTTCCGCAATGCCTCGATGACGACCGGCACGGCCTTCCAGATGTGCAGGCCGCCGAAGAGGGGGAAGTCCGCCGCGTAGGTACCGTTGCCCTGCACGGGATTGAGGATGTCGTCCAGCGCCAGGCCGTGCGCCACGCAGGAGTTGAAATCCTCCAGGCCATAGGCGGGCGACGAATGCACGATACCCGTGCCGTCGTCGGCCGTGGCGTAGTCGGCCAGGTACACCGGCGAGAGGCGCCGGTAGCCGTAACTGCCGTCATCGCTCGCCACGTCGTAGAGCGGATGCTCGAATTCCAACCCGCCCAGCTGCCTGCCGAGGGTGGTGGCGATCACGCTGCCTGCGAGGCCGTAGCGTTCCAGGCACGATGCCACCAGCGGCTCGGCCACCAGCAGGATGCGCTCGCCCGTGTCCACCAGCGCGTAGCGGATCTCGGGGTTCAGGTTCAGCGCCTGGTTGGCGGGGATGGTCCAGGCCGTGGTGGTCCAGATGACGACGAAGGCGTCCTTGGGCAGGGCCGGCAGGCCGAAGGCGGCGGCCAGCGCGGCCGGGTCGTGCGCCTTGAAGGCCACGTCCAGCGTGGTGCTCTTCTTGTCCTGGTATTCGATCTCGAACTCGGCCAGCGACGAGCCGCAATCGAAGCACCAATAGACGGGCTTGAGGCCCCGGTACACGAAGCCGCGCTCCATCACGCGCTTGAACGCGCGGATTTCGCCGGCCTCGTTGGCGAAGTTCATCGTCTTGTAGGGGTTATCCCATTCGCCCAGCACCCCCAGGCGCTGGAAGTCGGCCATCTGCTGCGCGATCTGCTCGGTGGCGTAGGCGCGGCCCTTGGCCTGCATCTCGTCGCGCGGCAGGTTGCGGCCGTGTTTCTTCTCGATGGCGTTCTCGATCGGCAGGCCGTGGCAGTCCCAGCCCGGCACGTAGAGCGCATCGAAGCCTTCGAGCTGCCGCGCCTTGGTGATCATGTCCTTGAGGATCTTGTTCACCGCGTGGCCCATGTGGATCTGGCCGTTGGCGTAGGGCGGGCCGTCGTGCAGGATGAATTTCGGAGCCCCGCGCCGCGCATCGCGCAGGCGCTTGTAGATGCCTTTTTCGTCCCATTCCTTCACCCAGCCCGGCTCGCGCCTGGGCAGGTCGCCGCGCATGGGGAAGGGCGTGTCGGGCAGGTTCAGCGTCGCACGGTAGTCGGTTCCGGGCGTGGATTCGGAGGCGGTAGGCGTGGTGTCGGACATGGCTGGGCAGGATGTGCCTGGCTGCCGGCAGGTGCCGGGGCCGCCAGGGCGGAAGCAGGAAAGGGGGCGGGAGGGGAGCCGCACACCGGGGTGCGGCTCGGGGAGGAGCGGGCGCGGCCGCCGGGGCGGACCGCGCAGGCGTCAAATTCGGTCGCGCGTGGTCTGGCGACGGGTTTCCGTGTAGCTGGCCGCCGGGGTGGACGCGAAATACGCCCGCGCGTCCTCGCAGTCCCGGGCGATGCCGGCGGTGAGGGCGTCGAGGCTGTCGTACTTCAGCTCGTCGTGCAGTTTGTGCAGGAGTTCCACGCGCACGATTTTACCGTAGGCTCCTTCGGCCCCCAGGTGGGCGGGCCACTGCAGGCAGTGCGTCTCCAGCAGCACGCGCCCGCCGTTGACGTCCGCGGGGTCGAGCGAGGGGCGCACGCCCAGGTTGGCGACACCGGGCAGGGGGGCCTCCGAGAGGCCGTGCACCAGGACGGCGAAGATGCCGCCGGCCGCGGGCTTCCAGTGCGCGAAGCGCAGGTTCAGGGTGCGGAAGCCATCCCCGGCGCCCTCGGCGCTCGCGCCCAGCGCACGGCCGAGCTTGCGCCCATGCACCACGTGGCCGCTGATCGCATAGGGCCGGCCCAGCAGCGCCGCGGCGGCCTCCATGTCGCCGCGCGCCAGCGCATCGCGCACGGCCGAGCTGGACACGCGCAATCCATGCACTTCATAACTGTTCATGCGCGCCACGTCGAAGCCGCGCTCGCGTCCCGCGGCGTCCAGCATCGCGTAGTCGCCCGCGCGCTGCGCGCCGAACCGGAAGTCATCGCCCACCAGCACGTAGCGCGCACCCAGCCCGCGCACCAGTACGTCGTCGATGAAGGCCTGGGGCGCCTGGCGCGCCAGCCGCTCGTTGAAGGGCAGCACCACCGCCTGCTGCACGCCGCAGCGCGCCAGTTCCTCCAGCTTGTCGCGCAGCGTGCCGATGCGCGCGGGCGCCAGTTCGGGCCGTTGCAGGGCGCTGGCGAAATAGTCGCGGGGATGCGGCTCGAAGGTCAGCACGCAGCTCTCCACGCCGCGGTGCGCCGCTTCGCTGGCGAGCAGCGCGAGCATGGCCTGGTGCCCGCGGTGGACACCGTCGAAATTCCCGATGGTGACCGCGCAGGCAGGAGCGATGCCGGGGTGGTGGAGGCCGCGGAAGATCTTCATCGGAATGCTAGTTTTTTGATAGCGTGCCAGGCAGGTGCGCCAAGCGCTGGCCGCCAATCCGTCATGATTTGGGAGTATATTGTGCGGCACGGGCCCCTGCGGGCGGCCCGCGAGACATCAGCGTTCCGAATCTTGTCGTGTTGCAAGGAGGGTGTTGTGAAGGTCTTGAAGCTGTCGGCCCAGGGGCTGCCGCAATCGTGGATTTCGCTGGAACAGGCGGTCACGCACTATGCCGCGGGCGAGGTGCGCTGGGAATCGGGCGGGCCCATCGCGGTGTTCCGCGGCGGGCACAACGCACTCACGGGCGAGCAGTCCGTGATCGAGGTCAACAGCATCATCGGCACCAAGGGCGTGCCCGGCATCAACCCCTTCGGCCTCAGGCCCTCCCTCACCAACAGCAAGCTCTTCGCGCGCGACCGAAACATCTGCGCCTACTGCGGCGGCCACTTCCACGAGGAAGACCTCACGCGCGAGCACATCGTGCCCTTCGCGCGCAACGGCGCCGACCACTGGATGAACGTGGTCACCGCCTGCCGCGCCTGCAACCACCGCAAGGGCCCGCGCACGCCCGAGCAGGCCCACATGCCGCTGCTGTACGCTCCCTACGTGCCCAGCCTCTGGGAAGACTTCATCCTGCGCAACCGGCGCATCCTCGCCGACCAGATGGAGTTCCTCATGGCGCACGTGCCCAAGTCCTCGCGGCTGCTCAGCTGACGGGACAAGGCTGGCGCGAGGCGCCTGCCAGGGGGCTTTGCGGCCCCGGGTGGACATATTGCCGCAGGGGCAGGGCGGGCGCACCGCCCGCGGGACCGCGCACCCATAATGCGTCGCCATGCACGTCCTGCGCACATCGCCACGGCTGGTCCGCCTCGTCATGGCGTGGTTCGTCCTGGCGCTGGGCGTCGCCATCGCTTCACCGATGCTCCGGCCCGTGCCGTCGGAGATGGTCTGCAGCACCGGCGGCGCCATGAGGTGGGTGGAGCCCGGCGACGACGGTGCCGGGGAGGCGGCGCACGGCGCGCTGGATTGCCCGGCGTGTCTCGGCATCTCCCTGCCTCCGCCCCCCGCGCGCAGTGCGGGCATCGTGCCCCAGCCGCTCGCGCATGCCCTGCTGCCCGCCGTCCAGGCGCACATCGCGGGCATCGCCGGTGCGCCGCTGCCGCCACGCGGCCCTCCCGTTTTTTCCTGACACCCTCCCCGGGCCCGTGCGGGGCCGACGCTGTGCCAGCCGCGTCGGCCGTGCCGCGCGCGCCGCTCCACCCCATCGCCACCGCGACCACCCTGCAACAGCCGCGCTGCCACTGCACGCCGGCCGGGGCTCGCGCGTTCGCACGCACCAGGAAAGAACCCATCCACCATGCATCCCAGAGGTCTTCGCCGCCGCCTGCGCCTCGCATTCCACGCCACACCCGCCCTCTATGCCTGCCTGCTCCCCGGCGTCGCCGGCGCCGCGGAGGACGAAGCGCGGGAGCCCACGCTCGGCACCGTCACCGTCCAGGCCGCGGAATCCGCGGCGCCGGCTTCCGGCCTGGCCACGGGCAGCCCCGCCGCGCCGCTGGACACGCCCGCGTCCGTGACCTCCGTGCCCGCCGAGCTCATCCATGCCCAGGGGGCCACCACCCTGCAGGAGGCATTGCGCAACGTGCCCGGCGCGCAGGCCGACTCGGGCTTCAACGGCAGCCGCAGCCAGTTCTTCGTGCTCCGGGGCGCCATCGCCGACAGTGGCACCGGTGCCTCCCGCGTGATGCGCGACGGCGTGCGGCTGTCCAACTATCCCTTCACGCCCGCCTTCGTGGAGCGTGTCGATGTCCTGCGCGGCCCCGGTGCCGCCATCGGAGTGCGCAGCGAGCCGGGGGGCACCGTCGATATCGTGACGAAGCAGCCCGAACTGGGCGACTTCGGCTCGGCCGGCCTGGGCGGCGGATCGCATGGCGCGCTCGACACCCACCTGGACATCAACCGCGTGCTGTCCGCCGAGCAGGAACTGACGGCCCGCGTCATCGCCGTGCACTCGTCCGCGAGCGAGTGGCGCCACGTTCCGGACCGGCTGGACGGGCTCAAGGCGGGCATCGCCAAGAGCGACGCCGACCGCTACCACCTCCGCCTCGGCGTGGAGTACACCGACCAGACCTACCGCCCCGACTTCGGGCTGCCGGGCATCGGCGGCCGGCCTGCGGCGGTCCCGCCCGACCTGCAGCTCAGCGAGCCCTGGAGCGACTCGACGGCCCGCAACACCATCGTGGACCTGCATGGGGATGCGGCCCTTTCGGCAACGGCACGGCTGTTTTTCGACTACACCCGTCTCCGGGCGCACGGCACATCGGTGCGGCAATCCCTGGGCCCCGCCGTCGCGGGCGCGCCACCGGGAACCTTCAGCCGGCGGCTCGCCTACGAGCCGGGCACGGAGCGCAGCATCGACGCACTCGCCACCGGCATCACCAGCGTGCACGAATGGGCAGGCATGCGGCACCACCTCTTCGCCGGCGTGGACCGCTATACCGAAACCCTGGACCAGCGCAGCGCCGGCCTGGCCAGTCCGGCCATCAATGTCTACGCGCCGGTCCGCGGCCCGGCGGTCCCGCCGGCGTCCTTCAGCTTCACGACCACCACGCAGGATCTCCGCAGCACGGTGCTGTCGCTGCAGGACCGGGTGGAGTGGGGGGACTGGAGCGCCGTCGCGGGCCTGCGGACCACGCGGCAGGATTTTCTCTATGGTGCCGCCGGCACGGCAGGCATCCGGGAGTCCGATACCTCGCCCCGCCTCGCCCTGCTGCGCAAGCTCTCGGCCTCGGATTCCGTCTATGTCGCGTACAGCACCGGCATCGCGCCGAACCAGGCATCCTCGGCCTCCGGCCAGTCGCTGCCGTCACGCGCCTCCAGGCAGTACGAGGCGGGCTGGAAGTCCCTGTGGAACGGTGGGCGCCTGCAGTCCGACATCGCCGTTTACCGGCTGCAGCAGACCCACCTGCTGGCCGACGATCCCTCCACGCCGAACATCTACGACAAGACGATTGCCGGAACGGGACGGTCCCAAGGCATCGAAGCGAGTTTGAGCGGCGACCTGTCGCGCCGCGTCGGCGTGGCCGTCGCGTATGCCTACACCGATGCCCGGTACGGGGCGAACTCGGACTACCCGGGCCGCCGCATCCCCAACGTGGCCCGGCATGCCCTCAGCCTGTGGGGCCAGTTCCGCTGGAGCGCAGAGCACGCCACCGGCGTCGGCATCCAGGCGCAGGGCAGCCGCCCGGCCGACATCGCCAACACGACCACACTGCCGGGGTATGCCCGCATGGACCTGTCGCACACCTGGAAGCACCGGATGGACGGGGGCCTGCTCGAACTGCAGGTCGCGCTGCGCAACGTGTTCGACAAGGCCTACTTCGTCTCCAGCCACCTGCACGTCAGCAACTACCTCACGCCGGGCCCGCAGCGCAACATCTACGCGTCCGCGGGCTACCGCTTCTGACGGGTGCGTTCCGGCATGCGGTATGCGCCTCCGGCAGACTCCGCGCTCAGGGCATTCCCGCTTCCGGAGGCGGTGCCGGCATCGCGATAATCGCCGGCCGCCCCGTGCGGCACGCTTTCTTCGCCGCTGCCGGCCCTGCCAGGCTCTCCATGTTCACCGGACCCGTACCCATGCGCCACGCCGCCGATTCCGCTTTCGCCGTTTCCTCGTCCTCCGTCCTGCTGCCTGCCCGCCGTGTCCTGCGCCGCCAGGGCCTCGCCGCCGCGGTGGCTGCCATCGCCTGCCTGGCTGCGGGCACGGTCCACGCCCAGCAGGCCAAGGAGGTCAAGCTCGGCTATGCGCTGGCTGTCAATTCGCACTACGGCGCCGCGGCCCAGGCGTGGTCCGACACGGTCGAGAAGGCCACCAACGGCGCGATCAAGTTCAAGCAGTTCCCCTCCAGCGCCCTGGGCGGCGAGCGCGAGCTGATCGAAGGCCTGCAGCTGGGCACGGTCGAAGCCGTCATCGTCTCCACCGGCGCGCTCAGCAACTTCGTGCCCGACGTGGGCGTGGTGGACATCCCCTTCCTGTTCCGCGACACGGCCCATGCCCGCGCGGTGCTCGACGGCCCCTTCGGCCAGGAACTGCTGGGCAAGTTCCAGAAGCGCGGCCTCATCGCGCTGGCCTGGGGCGAGCAGGGATTCCGCCACCTGACCAACAACAAGCATCCGGTGAAGACGCCCGCCGACCTCAAGGGCCTGAAGATCCGCGTGACCGAGAACCCGGTCCACATCACCGCCTTCCGCACCCTGGGTGCCTCGCCCACGCCCATGTCCTGGCCCGAGGTGATCGGCGCGCTGCAGCAGGGCACGATCGACGGGCAGGAGAACCCCATGTCGGTGATCGTCTCGGCCAAGCTGCCGCAGGTGCAGAAGTACCTCACGCTCACCGGCCACGTCTATGCGCCCATGGCCCTGATCGTGTCGCCCGGCTTCTGGGGCGGCCTCTCCGATGCGCAGAAGGCCGCATTCACGCAGGGCGCCAAGGCCGGCGCGCTGGCCTCGCGCAAGTTCGTCGACGACGTGGAGCAGAAGGGCCTGGCCGAGGTCAAGGCCGCCGGCATGCAGGTGGTGGAGTCGGTGGACAAGGGCGCCTTCCAGAAGGCGCTGGAGCCCGCCTACAAGCAATACGCCACCAAGTTCGGCCAGAAGACGCTGGACCAGATCGCCAGCGTGAAGTGAACCGGGGCGGGCGGCACGGGCCGCCTGCCTTGCATGCCACTCGGCCTGTGCCCGGCACGTCCGGGCCTTGTCTTTTCCAGCCCCCACCCATTCCACCATGCTCCCTCGCTTCGAGCGCGCCCTGGTCGCCGGCAACCGCTGGCTGCTCATCTTCCTGCTGCTGGCCATGGCCTGCATCGTCTTCGCCAACGTGGTGCTGCGCTACACCACCGGCGACTCCATCGTCTGGGCCGAAGAGGTGGCGCGCCACCTGATGATCTGGTGCACTTTCCTGGGAGCCGGGTTGGTGCTGCGCTTCGGCGGCCACGTGGCCATCGACAACCTGCACCACGTGCTGGGCGAGCGCGGCGCGCGAGTGCTGCGCGGCTGCATCGTGGTGGCGCTGGGCGCGTTCTTCCTGGTGATGGCCTGGTTCTCGGTGCAGTACGTCTGGGCTACGCGCTTCCAGACCACGCCGGCCACCGACATCCCCTTCGCCTGGATCTACGCGGCCATGCCGGCAGGCTTCGTGCTGCTCTTCGTGCACCTGCTCTTCATGGCGCGCGGCTACATCCGGGATGGCCGCTATGTCGAATCCGACGAGATGGACGCCGAATCGGCGGCCTCGCTCTGATGCCCGCGAGGAACTGACGCCATGGCCATCACCCTTTTCGTTTCCGCCGTCCTGCTGATGGCGCTGGGCTTTCCCGTCGCGTTCGCGCTCGCCATGTCGGCCGCCATCGCGGTCTTCGTGGGCGGGCGCTATCCGCAACTGATCGTGTTCAAGGAGATGTTCACGGGCATCGACAGCTTCCCGCTGATGGCCGTGCCCTTCTTCATCCTCGCGGCCGAGATCATGTCCGGCGGCGCGCTCACCGTGGTGCTGCTGCGCTTCGCCGCACAGTTCGTGGGTCACCTGCGCGGCGGCCTGGGGCACGCCAACATCCTGTCGCTCACGCTGTTCTCGGGCATCTCCGGCTCGGCCCTGGCCGATGCCGCGGGCCCGGGCTCGATGATGGTCAAGATGATGGACAAGGCGGGCTACTCGCGCGCCTACGCCGCCGCGCTCACGGCCAGCACGGCCATCGTGGGGCCCATCATCCCGCCCTCGATCATCATGATCATCTACGCGCTGCAGGACGAGCAGGTCTCCGTCGGCGCGCTCTTCATCGCCGGCTTCGCGCCAGGCATCCTCATCGCGCTGGCGATGGCGGTGGTCAACTGGCGCGTCTGCGTCAGGCGCGACTACCGCTCGCGCGAGCCGCGCCCCACGGGCCGCGAAATGCTCGCCAACAGCATCCGCGCCATTCCGGCCCTGATGCTGGTGGTGCTGATCCTGGTGGGCATCCGTTTCGGCATCTTCACGCCGACCGAGGCCTCGGTGGTGGCCGTGTTCTACGCGCTCGTCTGCGGCAAGTGGATCTACCGCACGCTGGAGTGGAAGGCCCTGCCGCACATCGCCGCGCGCTCGGCGCTGCTCACCGCCTCGGTGCTGCTCGTGGTGGCGGCTTCGGCCGCCTTCGCCTGGGTGCTGACGGTGGAGGGCGTGCCCCAGCAACTGGCCGAGACGATCGTGGGCTGGAACCTCTCGCCCGTCACCTTCCTCATCGCGGTCAACATCCTGCTGCTGCTCTTCGGCATCTTCATGGAGCCGCTGCCCGGCGTGATGATCCTCGTGCCCATCCTCGCGCCCATCTCGGCGGCGCTGGGCATCGACCCGATCCACTTCGCGATGGTGGTGATCGTCAACCTCACCCTGGGCATGATCACGCCGCCGGTGGGCGGACTGCTGTTCGTCACCTCGGTGGCCACCAAGGTGCCGCTGGCAGCGCTCACGCGCGAGCTGCCGCCGTTCCTCGTGGCCCACCTGATCGTGCTGGGCCTGCTCACCTTCGTGCCCGCCATCTCCACCTGGCTGCCGCACGCACTGGGCTTCTGAGAGGGCGGTACCCGGCACGTTGTAGAAATACCGTCATCTTCGATGAACGTGTATTAATTCCTTACGTTTCTGGCACCATGGGACGGCCTGCACGGATGAGTTGCAGTTCGAGGGGTTCCCGTTCCATGCCGCTTTTCAAAAACATGACATTGGCGCAGAAGCTGGTCGCGCTGGTGGCGTTTTTCCTGGCCGTCCTCCTGCTCGTCGGGGCCACGGGCCTGGCCCAGCTGCGTGCGGTGAGCGCCGCCCAGCGCGAGATGTACACCGACACCGTCGTCCCGCTGCGCAAGGTGGTGGACGGGGGACGGCAGGCGGCGGTGCATTTCCGGCGCATGTACCCGTTCATCCTCAAGACCGACGCGAAATCCCGCGAGGAAACGCTGTCGCTCAACCAGCAGTCGGAGCAGTCCGTGCTCGACGCCATAGCCCTGCTGCGCCAGGAAGGGGCCAGCGCGGAACTGCGCGCCACGGGCCAGAAGCTCGCGGACACCTGGGCCCGCTACAAGGCGTCGGTGGCCAAACTGCAGGCGGCGGCGCAGGCGGGCGATGCGGAAGCGGCCATGGGCGAGCTCAACGCCTCCACCGACCGGCTGCACGTCGAAGTCCGCAACCTGCTGCTGGAAGCCGGCAAGCTGCAGGAGCAGCAGGCACGGAACGAGACCGAGCGCGTGGCCGCCTCCGTGGACCGCACCTTCCGCATCGTGTCCGCGCTCATCGCGGCGGGCGCGGTGCTCGGGGGGCTGCTGGGCTGGCGGATCATCCGCTCCGTCCTGCGCCAGCTGGGCGGCGACCCGGCCCAGGCGACTGCGATCGCCCGCCAGATCGCGGACGGTGACCTGCGCGAGAGCTTCGCGGCAGGCGCGGGCGACACCTCCAGCCTGGTCCACCATCTCTCGGCCATGCGCCTGCAACTGGCCCAGGTGATCGGGCAGGTCCGCCAGTCCGCGGACGCGGTTTCCCAGGCCTCCGTGGAGATCTCCTCCGGCACGAACGACCTCTCGGCCCGTACCGAGCAGCAGGCCGCCGCCCTGGAGCAGACGGCCGCATCGATGGAGCACCTGGGCTCCACCTCGCGCCAGAACGCCGACAGCGCCCGCCAGGCCAATGAACTCGCCGTGAACGCGAGCACCGTGGCCGTGCGGGGCGGGGAGGTCGTGGCCGAGGTCGTTCAGACCATGCGCGGCATCAACGATTCCAGCCGCAAGATCGCGGACATCATCGGCGTGATCGATTCCATCGCTTTCCAGACCAACATCCTGGCGCTCAATGCGGCGGTGGAGGCGGCCCGTGCCGGCGAACAGGGCCGCGGCTTCGCCGTCGTGGCCGGCGAGGTGCGGCTGCTGGCCCAGCGCAGCGCCCAGGCCGCGCGGGAGATCAAGGACCTGATCGGCGCCAGCGTCGAGCGCGTGGGCCAGGGCTCGCAGCTGGTGGACCGGGCAGGCACCACCATGGCCGAAGTGGTGTCCGCCATCCAGCGCGTCACCGGCCTGGTGAGCGAGATCAGCGCCGCCAGCGGGGCCCAGAGCGACGGCGTGGCCCAGGTCAGCGAAGCCATCACCGTCATGGACCAGGGCACCCAGCAGAACGCCGCGCTGGTGGAGCAGAGCGCCGCCGCAGCCCAGTCCATGCAGCAACAGGCCGCCCACCTCGTCCGCGCCGTGGACGCGTTCCGCATCTGACCCGGCCCGGGGTCGCCGCCCGGCGCTCCCGGGTTGCGGGGGGCCGAAATGCCTTCACGCCGCGCCTTTCCGAACAAGGCGCATCCCCGGGGCAAGCCAGGGACACTGCGTTGGGACAGGCGGTGCGCCACCCATCCGAAGGCCGCGGAGCAGGCCATGCCAGCAGACGCCGCAGAACCGGCTCCGCCGGGCTGCCAGCGTCGTCCCCCCGGGGGGAAGGCGCCGCAGGCGCCTCAGGGGGGGCCGTTACTTCCTTGCGGTCACCAGGAAGCCCTGCACGGGCTCATTGCCCTCGTAGCGCAGTACGAGGTCCTCGATCTCCACCGTCGTGAAGCCCGCCGCCCGGCACACGGCCTCGGCATGGCTGCGCTTGTGGGCATAGCGGCCGCTCGCCTGCAGCACCAGGTCCGGGCCGTCCTCGGGAGCGGCTTCGCACGAGAAGAGGAAATGGCCGTTCGGCACGATCAGGCGGAAGGCGTCGGGCACGGTGTCCGACAGGTCTCCCGTGTAGATGAAGACATCCAGCGCCGTCACCACGTCGTAGATGGACGAGGGTGTGTCGCGCAGCGCGTCCAGGAGGTTGACGGTGTGGAAGCGGTCGTACACGTTGTGCCGGGCGGCCTGCTCGATCATCTTGATGGAGATGTCCACGCCGATGAGGAAGCCGTCGAGGCGACCCAGGCACACGCCCAGCAGTCCCGTGCCGCAGCCCAGGTCCAGCACGTTGAGGCGCTTGTCGGGATAGCGTTCGAGGATCTTCCCGGCCGCGATCTTCGGCAGCTTGTACTTCAGGCCGGCGACCATGTGCTGGTCGTAGAGGCCCGCGAGCTCGTCGAACAGCGCGCGGTGCAGCTCCGGCGGCTGGTGCTGCGGCGTTACGCCGTGCGCGATGGCGGTGTAGTAGGCCACCACGGAGTCGCCGGGCGCGATTTCCATCAGCGCCGTGGTGTCGGCCACTGCCTGCGCCGGCGTGCCGGCCGCGATGCAGGTCTTCACACGGCCCAGGCGGGCTTCGGTGTCCTGCGGGTTTTCGTCGATGAGAGCGCCCCAGACCTGCAGCGCCTCGGCATGCTGGCCCTGGTCGCTCAGGTCGCGGGCGAGCAGGCGGCGCAGCTGCACGTCGCCGGGCACCATCTCCAGGCCGCGGCGCAGGTGGCGCACGGCCATGTCCAGGTGGCCTGCGCGGTGCGCGATGTCCACCACGCCGGCGAGCACCAGCAGGTTGCGCGGCTCGCGCGCAGCCAGCTTCTCGGCCAGCTCCACGGCTTCGCGCAGCTGGTTCTGGCGCGCGTGCAGCAGCGCCAGTTCCAGCTGGCCCGGACCCCAGTCGGGCGCCAGCGTCACGGCGCGGCGCAGCCCGTCGAAGGCCTTCGGGATATTGCCCGCCTTCTCGGCCATGAGGCCTGCCAGCATGAACACGCGCGGGTCGTTGGGCTGGGTGCGCTGGGCCTTGTTCAGCGTGAGCGCGGCCTGCTGCAGGTCGCCGCGGGCGATCTGTTCGCGCGCCGTTTCGAGGTGTTGGCGGTTCGGGTCGGTGGGGGTTGCAGTGGCGCTCATGTCTCGTGCTGAAAATAGAGAGCCGGGCGCTCGGCCCGGCTGCAGGGAATCACGGGATTATCCCGGATTCGCCTTCCACGGCGCGTCCCCCGGGTTTCAGCGGCCCGTGGACAGCTCCTCTCCGGCCGCGCGCACCAGCTCGCCGCCATCGCCCGACAGCTCCCAGAACATCATGCCGCGCAAGCCCGTGGCCCGCACGATGCGCGCCTTCTCGCGCACGACCTGCTCGTCGTCGAAGGTCCAGAACGTGCTGCCGTCGAAGAGCCAGGCCGCGCGGGACCACGCGTCCCGGTGCCGGGTGAAGCCGGGCTTGGCGCGCACGGTCTTGAAATCGTCCACGCCGGCCTCGTAGGTGCCCTGCGCGGGGCCCGTGGCCGGCTGGTAGAGGCCGTTGCCGGCCGGGTCCACGCCGCGCCAGCCTTGGGAGTACAGCGGCGCGCCGACCACGAGCTTGCTGCGCGGCACCCCGGCCTGCAGGTACCGGCCGGCGGCTTCCACCACCGAGAGATCCCGTGCCCGGTCCGGGTCGCGCGGGCTGGGTGCAAGTGCGGCCTGGTGGTTGGTGCGCCGCTCCGAGGAAACGTGCAGGTCGTAGGCCATCAGATTGATGAAATCCACTGTCTTCGCCACGGCCGCGAGCTCGATCTTCGCGCTGTTCTGCGGGCCCGCGGGTGCCGCGATGGTCAGGCGCAGCGCCGGGTCGATGGCATCGAGCTGCCGGCGGAATTCCTGCAGCAGCAGCGTGAAGTTCACCGTATCTTCCGGCCGCACGATGTTGCCGGGGGCGGCTTCTGCGGCGACATGCTCCCAGTCGATGTCGATGCCGTCGAACACGCCCGCCGCCGGGCCGTTTCCTTCGGTTTCCCCGCCGGTGCGGCCGCGGATGAAGAGATCGACGCACGACGTCACGAACGCGCTGCGCGATGCGGGCGTGAGGGCTGCGTCGGAGAACCATTTCGATCCGTTCCAGCCGCCCAGCGAAACCAGCACCTTCAGCCCGGGCTGCAGGCGCTTGAGCGCGCGCAGCTGCTGGAAGTTGCCGCGCAGCGGCTCGCTGCCGTCCACCGCCGTGCCGTCCACGCTTTCCTCGGCCGTCCACGGGCGCTCCACGTCGGCCCACGCATCGCCGAGCCCGCAGCCCACCGGGCCGCTGCCATCCGCGCTGGCGGGCGCCACGCTGCCGAACGCATAGTTCAGGGTGGTGATGCGGGGCAGGGCGCCCTGGGTGGCCAGGCTCTTCGCGGTGTAGCCGCGGGCATAGATGCCCCAGGAGGTGAAGTAGCCCACCACTTCGCGTGCGGGCGTTGCGGCGCTGCCCGGCGCGTGGGCGGACACGGCCGTGCCGCTCCAGGCAGGGGCGGCCAGGATGGCCAGGCAGGCGATGCCCAGGGTGCGGGTCCAGGGTGTCCTCATGTGCGGTGCTCCTCGTATGCAGGGCTCCGCACTCTCGGCCCGGGGAGGCGGCGCGTCAATGCAGCGCCATGCATGCAATGCTGAGGGTACCGCTTTGGGATGCCGCCGTGCCCGGGCACGGCGCCGGTCCGCGCCGCGTGGCACGTGCAGCCCGGCATCGCGCCGCGGCTGCACTTCCCGTCAGGAGGCCGGCGTGTTCAGCTCTTCGGTGCTGCAGGGCCGGAATCCGCCTGCTTCAGTCCGCCGGACACAGACGCCGCCGCCATAGATCTGGCGCGGGGATTTGTAGAAAACGATGTGCCCACCGGCATCGACTTCGAACTGGTAGTTGCTGTAGGTGCCCGTTTCCCCGGAGCCGTCGCACACGTAAGTTCCGGAAGGGCTGACGAGGCTCCGGCCGGCGAACCGGTAGCTGCCGGTGTAGGTGCAGCCCTGGGTACCGTCCCCGCCGTTTTGGACCATTTGGAACTGCCCGTCGCGGGTCTGGAACTTGAGCTGCAGGCGTGCCGCGAATCCCAACGTAGAGCCTGCGGCGAAACGGATGCGGTAGGTCTGGTTGAACCGCGCCGTGAGATCCTCGTACTGGAACCGCACGATGCGCCGGGGCGTGTCGCCGGGAAGGGTGACGGTGCCGGTGGTGGCCGAGTCGAAGGTGATGCGCATCGGGCCCAGGTCGGCGGCCTGCTCGCCGCTGCGGGTGCCGCCGCCCAGCACGGGCCCATTGCGGTATTCCTGCAGGTTGCCGGTGAAGGCCGTGTCGCCCTCGGCCCGGACGCCCCCGGCCTGCAGGAAGAGTGAGGAGCCGTCGGGCCGGTAACCCACATAGGTCACCACCATGGCACGTCCCTGCTGCGTGTCGATCTGCAGGCTGCGCCCGGGCCGGCCGCTCACCTCGCCCTCGAAACCCCAGATACCGGGTTCCGGCTGCGTCTGGAACCCTCGTGCCGTAGGGCAAAGCCCCGGCCAGTCCATGAAGACGGCACCCCCCATGCAGTAGCCAAACAGGTCGGTGGAAGCGCCGTCCTGCCACAGGGTCCCTCGGAATATGCCATCGGCCTGCATCATGAAATGCTCTGCACGGTAAGGGCCTGTCTCCTGCGTCCCATCGCTCCTGGTGCACAAGTAAGTTCCGTCGGAAGACACGCCCGAGCCTGCGGGCTGGATGTTGCCGGTGTAGATGCAGTTCCGTCGTTCCGCGCTGGTGTCGATCTTCATGGAGAACTGGCCATTCTCCAGCTTCACGCCAATCCAGTGCGGAGTTCTCGAGCTCTGCGTCACGCCGGAGAATGTGTCGGTGGCAATCGCGTCGCGCGTGAGCCGCACGCCAGGGTCCTCGTACTGGTAGCGCGAAATACGCCGCGGCACGTCGCCCGGCAGCGTGACGGTGCCCGTGGTGGGCGTGTCGAAGACGATCTTCACGGGGCCCGCGGTGGCTGCGGTCTCGCCCTGGCCGGTGCCGCCGCCGATCACGGGGCCGTTGCGGAACTCGCTCAGCGTGCCGTCGAAGGTGGAAGAGGTGTTGGGCCGGGTGCCCGCGGCCTGAAGGAAGAACGACGAGCCGTCGGCGCGGTACCCCAGGTAGGACACGGCCATGGTGCGGCCGGCCTGGGTGTCGATGTGCAGGCTGCGGCCCGGGCGGCCGTCCAGCTCGCCGTCGAAGCTCCACATGCCGGGCTCGGGCTCTGCCGTCTGGGCCCATGCGGGGGCGGCGCAGGCGGCGATGACGCCACCCAGCAGCAGGGCGGATGCGGATGGGCGGCGGGATGGTGATGGCGTGTAGTGCATGGAACTCCCTCGTGACAAGTGACGTGTCGGATGAACCGCGCACTTGACCACAGAGTGCCTGCTGTGCCTACCCCTCCGTCGCGGGGTTTGT
Organism: Paracidovorax oryzae ATCC 19882; assembly: GCF_000687165.1. Classification (GTDB taxonomy): domain Bacteria; phylum Pseudomonadota; class Gammaproteobacteria; order Burkholderiales; family Burkholderiaceae_C; genus Paracidovorax; species Paracidovorax oryzae. The sequence goes on from NZ_KK366049.1 coordinate 58,964, forward strand.
GTTACCGCGCGCAGACGGTCGCGTTGCCGCTCCCGTCAGGCGAACACGCCCGCCGTGTCCTGCATGCGCGCCGACACCTCGCCCAGGTGGTGCAGCGTGTCGCCCCAGGTCATCTCCAGCTGCGTGAGCTTCTTGAAGTAGTGGCTGCCGATGTATTCGTCGGTCACGCCGATGCCGCCGTGCAACTGCACGGACTGCTGGCCCACGAAGCGCATCGACTGCCCGAGCTGCACCTTGGCGCGCGACAGGGCGCGGCGGCGCTCCTCGGCCGGCGCACCCAGCTTCAGGCTGGCGTAATAGCTCATCGAGCGCGCGAGTTCCAGCTGCATCTTCATGTCGGCCACGCGGTGCCGCAGTGCCTGGAAGCTCGCGATCGGCACGCCGAACTGCTTGCGCTGGTTCATGTAGTCCACGGTGAGGGCCACGGTCTGGTCCATCACGCCCACGGCCTCGGCGCACGCCGCGGCGATGCCGATGTCCACCGCGAGCTCGAGTGCCGCCAGCCCGTCTTCCGCGACCAGCGTGGCCGGCGCGTTGTCGAACTGGACCTCCGCCGCGCGGCTGCCGTCCTGCGTCACATAGCCGCGCGTGGCCACGCCCTGCGCGCTGCGCTCGACCAGGAAGAGGGCCATGCGGCCCTGTCGCTGTGCAGGCACCAGGAACGCATCGGCCTGGTCGCCCGCGGGCACGAGACTCTTGGTACCCGTCACCGTGGCGCCGTCGCCCGAACCGGTGGCCTGGGCTTCGCACACGTCCAGCCGGTAGCGTGCCTTGCGCTCCTGGTGCGCCAGCACCACCAGCGCTTCACCGCTCGCGATGCGCGGCAGCCACGCGGCCTGCACGGCCTCGGGCGCGCACTGCGCCAGCACCCCGCTGGCCACGAACGTCTGCGCCAGCGGCTCCAGCACGATGCCGCGGCCCAGTTCCTCCATCGCCACCATCGCATCCACCGCACCCTGGCCCAGCCCGTCGTGCGCCTCCGGCACCGTCAGCGCCGTCAGGCCCAGCTCCGCCAGCTCGCCATACGCCGCACGGTCGAACCCGCCCGCCGCCACGATGCCGCGGCGCCGCTCGAACGTATAGCCCTTGTCCACCCAGCGCCGCACCGCATCGCGCAACGATTGCTGGTCTTCAGAAAAATCGAAATCCATGGTTGTCTCCAAAAGCGGTTCAGGGCAGGGCGCTTGCACGCCCCTTCAAAGATCAGCGAAGCTCATGCTGGAACCCCCTCGCGGAGGGGGCCCGGGGGAGCCGTGCGTTACCGCGCCAGCGAAACATCGTCGCCCCCCGGAAGCAAATCAGCCCAGCACCGTCTGAGCGACGATGTTTCGCTGGACTTCGTTGCTCCCGCCATAAATCGTGGTCTTGCGCAGGTTGAAATAGGTGGACGCCAGCGGCGCATTCGCCACCGTGCCGCCCGGGAATCCCCCCAGAGCGCCCATCGCCGCATCGCCCTGCCAGCCCGCCTCCATGGCCTCCTCGATGAAGGGCAGGGCGTAGGGGCCGGCGGCCAGCATCATCAGTTCGGCATAGCGCTGCTGGATTTCGCTGCCCTTGATCTTGAGCAGGCCGGCGATGTCCAGCGAGTTCTTGCCCGATTTCTCGGCAGACAGCACGCGCAGCACCAGCATCTCCAGTGCGACGATGTCCACCTCCAGCAGCGCGATCTGGTCGCGGAAGCGCATGTCGTCCCACAGTCCTTCGGTCCTGGCGATGCGCTTGAGGCGCTCCAGCTCGCGCTTGCTGCGGTTCACGTCGGCGATGTTGGTGCGTTCGTGGCTGAGCAGGTGCTTGGCGTAGGTCCAGCCCTTGTTCTCCTCGCCGATCAGGTTCTCGGCCGGCACTTCGACGTTGTCGAAGAACACTTCGTTGACCTCGCACTCGCCGTCCAGCAGCTTGATCGGCCGCACCGTGACGCCGGGCGACTTCATGTCCAGCAGCAGGAAGCTGATGCCGGTCTGCGGCTTGCCTTCGGTGCTGGTGCGCACGAGGTTGAACATCCAGTCGCCGTACTGGCCCAGGGTGGTCCAGGTCTTCTGGCCGTTGACGATGTATTTGTCGCCGCGGCGCTCGGCACGGGTCTTGAGGCTGGCCAGGTCGGAGCCCGAGCCCGGTTCGCTGTAGCCCTGGCTCCACCAGACCTCGCCGCTCGCGATGCCGGGCAGGAAGCGCTGCTGCTGTTCGGGCGAGCCGAAGGCCATGATCACCGGTGCGACCATCACCGGGCCGAACGGCACGATGCGGGGCGCACCGGCCAGCGCGCACTCTTCCTCGAACAGGTGCTTTTGCACGGCCGTCCAGCCGGGGCCGCCGAACTGCTTCGGCCAGCCGAAGCCCAGCCAGCCCTTCTTGCCGAGGATCTTGGCCCAGCCCTGCAGGTCGTCGCGCGTCAGGCGCAGGGCGTTGTGCACCTTGTGCGCGGTTTCGGCCGGCAGGTGTTCGCGGACCCATGCGCGAATCTCTTCGCGGAAGGCCTGTTCTTCGGGGGTGAATGCAAGGTCCATGCGTTGTCTCCGTGTGGACGCCGGCGTGGCCGGCGCGATATCGCAATTTGTAGCACGGTCGTGCTTTTTATGGCTGTCCGGGGAGCGACACCCCGAGCTGTTCGCAGAGGGTCGCCAGCGATCCGCGCAGCGCCGCCACCTCGGCCTCCAGCGCCGCCACACGATCGGCCAGCGCCGGATCGGCCGCCCGCGGAGAGGCGGGAGCGGCGGCCTGGGCCGCCTGTGCGGCCATGTCGGCGGCGCTCAGGGGGCCGCAGAGCAGGTGCGTCCAGCGCGACTCGCGGGCGCCCGGTGCGCGTGGCAGCAGGGCCACCAGCGGGCCGCCTTTGTCCTCGCTGCGCGACTGCAGTTCGTCCAGGAAAGCCTCGACCGATGAGATGTCGGCAAAGCGGTGCCAGCGCTCGGCGTTGATGCGCAATTCGCCCGCCGTCTGCGGACCGCGCAGCATCAGCAGGCCGAGCAGGGCCGCGGACTGGTCGGGAACGCCCACCGCGCGCGTGAAGTTGTGCTCCCAGCGGGTGGCGCGCTGGCCGCCGATCTCCACCACCATCGCGCGGCGGCGCAGGCTGTCCAGTGCCTCCTGCACTTCTGCGTCGGAAAGCGTGGTCACCGGGTCGCGGCTCGACTTCTGGTTGCAGCCGGTCACCACCGCGTTCAGGGTGAGCGGATAGCTGTCGGGCACCGTGCGGGCCTTTTCCATCAGGGTACCGAGCACGCGGGCTTCGGCGGCGGTCAGGGGCTGGAGGCGGGGATCGAAGGGCATGGCAAAAAGGCGGGTGGCGCCGCGGCAAGCAAGGAGGAGGAACGGACGCGGCGATAATCCGCGCCCCATGAAGAACATCGTGATTTTGATCTCGGGCGGGGGCTCCAACATGGCGGCCATCGTGCGGACGGCCCGGATGCAGGACTGGGCAGGCCGCCACGGCGTGCGGGTGGCAGCCGTGCTGAGCAACAAGGCCGATGCGCCCGGCCTCGCCTGGGCGCGGGAGCAGGGCATCGCCACGGACGCCGTGGACCACCGGGCCCATGCCTCGCGGGAAGCCTTCGACGCAGCACTCGCGCAGCGGATCGACGCGCACGATCCCGCGCTGGTGGTGCTGGCCGGCTTCATGCGCATCCTCACACCCGGCTTCGTCGCGCACTATGCAGGGCGGTTGGTCAACATCCACCCTTCGCTCCTGCCGGCCTTCCCCGGCCTGCATACCCACCAGCGCGCCATCGACGCGGGCTGCAAGGTGGCCGGGGCGTCCGTGCACCTCGTCACCCCCGAACTGGATGCCGGGCCCATCCTGGCCCAGGGCGTCGTGCCGGTGCTGCCGGGCGACACGGCCGAGCGCCTGGCCGAGCGCGTGTTGGCGCAGGAGCATGCGATCTACGCGCCTGCAGTGCTGCAACGGCTGCTGTCCTGACGCTTTTCGCTGATGCGGTCAGCGGATGCGCCCGCGCATCAGAGCGTCGAAACGATTTTTCCGGGGTGGCTGCCGTCCAGCAGGTCCCTGGCCAGCTGTGCCTGGTGCGTGTCCGTGGGATGGACCACCACGGCCCAATGCCCGTCGCGCAGCGCGGAACGTACTTGGGTGATCAGCCGCACATGGTCCGGCCGCAGCGAAACCAGGCCGCCGAGCAGCAGGCCGAAGGCGGTGGCGAGGCCCACGAGGGTGATGAAGGCCTGCAGCGGACTGCCCGCCACCATGGCCTGGCCGCTGCGCAGCAGCCAGGCGTAGAACAGTACACCCGCCAGTGCGCCTGCCAGTCCGGACACGAGGTGCGAACGCAGCAGCGTGCGGAAGATACCTGCCTGTTCCGGTTCCAGGGCGCGGCCGAACAGTTCAGCCCGCGAAGCGCGAGCGTCCTGCGGTCCCAGCAGCCTGACCTGCTGCGGCTGCAGGCCATGCAGCCGCAGCAGGCGGCCGGCGAGCGCCTCGGCCGGCGGTTTGTCATCGTAGATTCCAGCGATCTTGGTCAGGGATCTTTCCCCGAACATGCCTTGCAACAAATGGTCCATGGGCACAACGTTATGCAGGCATGGACTGCCGGCCTGTAGGACGCCTGCCGTTGCCCACGACGGGCGTACGCCGCGGGCGGGCGCCGGCCGGCTTCCGACGGGCCTGCGGCAGCCTTCGCGTGGTCAGCCCGCCGTATCGGATGCGACGGGCTCGAACCGGTGCCGGACCCGCCCGTCGATGAGGACCGTTTCCGCGAACATGGCCGCGGGCCGGACCCACAGCCCATGGTCGCCGTAGAGCGCCCGGTACACCGTCATCGGCTCCAGCGTCTCGCTGTGGCGCGCGGTGCCGATCACTTCGTAGAGCATGCCTTTGTAATGCCGGTAGAGGCCGGGAGGCGTGGGCTGCAGCGGAGGCAGTTCGCCATCGGGGTGGGAGGGGCTGTGCATCGCCGGATTGTGCGTCGGCCCGGCAGCCGCCCGGGTATCCCGGGGCCCGGGTCAGCGTCGCGCCGCGGAGCTTTCGAGCTTGCCCGCTCCCGCACGGGCGGTGATGCGCGCCGCCAGTTCCGAGGTGTCCTCCAGCGCGTAATCGTAGAAGTCCGACGGCTTCCATGCGGGGGCAGTCACCAGCGCCGATGACCAGCGCACGGCGGCCGTCAGGTCCGCGGGCGCGCCATTGAGCACCGTGCCGCTGTCGTGGAACGTGGAGGCGCACTCGCTGGCGGAGAACAGCGCCGCGCAGTCCTGCGTCCGCGCCGCCGAGATCCGGGCGTTCGCCACGTCGGCAGGCCGCGCGGACCGGTCCTGGCTGGTGAGCGACACCACGTTGTTCTCCGCATGCACCTTGCCGCCCTGGCCCAGCGTCATGCCGGCGAACCAGGGATAGTCGGCCGAGGCGTCCCGCGTGTTCTCGTAGTAGTTGTTGTAGAGGTGCACCATCCCGTAGCGGACCCGGGCCTGGCGCTGCCGCAGGTTCTGGAAGTAGTTGCCGTGGAACGTCACCTTCAGCATGCGCGGATTGCCGCTGTCCGCGCCGGGCGCATCGGTGCCGCCGATCAGGAACGCCTTGTCGTGGTCGTGGAAATGGTTGTTAGACAGGGTGACGTAGTTGCCGTGCCGGGTCACGTCCACGAGGCCGTCATGGTGCTGCACCCTGAAATCGCTGCCGCTGTAGTCCGTGCCGTGCACCGTCTCGTGCCACACGGAGGGGAAGGTATGGTCGTGGCGGTCGCCGTCGCTGAAGGTGTCGTGGTCGATCCACACGTGGCTGGCATGGGCCACGGAAATGAGGTCGTACTGCGAGTTCCACCGGCCGCCGGAGGAGTCCGTCGGGTCCCATCGGGGGAAGTCGTCGAATGCGTCTTCGAAGGCGATGTTGCGGATCACGATGTTGGTGGCCGGCGCGTCCGGCACGCCCAGCATGAGGTTGCCGTGCAGGATCCGCGCGTCGGTGCCGATGCCCAGCAGGGACGTGTTGCCAGGCACGCTGATCGTGACGACGCGCCTTTGCAGTTCCGCCGCGCAGGCCCGCGCGTCTTCCGGCTTGCCGCTCACCGGTCGTGCATTGCCCCAGGCGCCCGGGCGGTAGGCCGCGAGGTAGTCCGACCACAGGCTGGCCTGGGATGCATAGCCGTGCACCGACGATGCGCAGGAGCCCGCCACGTAGCGGTCCGGCGTGTAAGGGCGCAGCTGGCCGTCCACGTTCAGGTCGATGGTGCCCTGGATGCGGATGACCTTGGGCGCCTTGTCCGGCGTCCCCTTCACCGAACCGTTCGGGGCGATCACGGCGGTGTGGCCGTAGAGCGCCTGGATGAGCTCGTTGCGGTTCGCCACCGTATAGGTCCTCCCTGCCGCGGCGCCCAGCCCCCCGGTGGTCGGCGTGCCATGGGAGGCCCAGCCCGTCGCTCCCAGTGAATCGATGCCGCCTGCGGGCACCACCGCAGCCTGAGCGGCCACACTTTCGCCGCCGCAGGCGCACACCAGCGCCGTGGTCGCCGCGGCGGTGGCCGCCAGGCGCAGCGCCCGTAGTGTCGGAGTCAACGGGGTCGCGTTCGGTCGTCGCAGGGGGGCATGGGGCATAGCCCGGCCAATCTAATCCCGGCAGCGCCCGGCACGCCGGAAAAACGCATAGGGTTTTCTTTTGCAGCGCATTGCATTCCGTAACAGCGGCGCTGCCGGCACGCATGGATGGGACAATCGGAGCATGCACCCGAAAGCCCTCCTGGATGCCTGCGCGGAACTCGTCAGGCTCACCCTTCAATTCGAACACCCCGCCGATGCCGTCGTGTCCCGCTATTTCCGGGACCACCGCTCCCTCGGTCCGCGCGAACGCGCCACCCTCGCCGAGACCGCCTACACCGTGCTGCGCAAGAAGCTGCTGTTCGAGCAGCTCGCGCGCTCCGGCTCCGGCCCGCGCGAGCGGCGCCTTGCCATCCTGGGCTTCCACGGCCCGCGCGACTTCCTCAAGAGCGCGCTCTCCGATGCCGAGAAGAGCTGGCTCGACCAGTGCGATGCCGTGCCGGTGGAGGACCTGCTGGAGCCGCATCGCCACAACCTGCCCGACTGGCTCGTGCAGCCGCTCCGGCGCCAGGTGGGCGAGGGCTTCTGGGCCCTTGCGGACAGCCTGGCCCAGCCGGCACCGCTCGACCTGCGCGTCAACGACCTGAACGCCAGGCGCGCCGACGTGCAGAAGGAGCTGGCCAAGGCCGGCATTCCCGCGGTGCCGACGCCATATTCCCCCTGGGGCCTGCGCGTGGAGGGCAAGCCGGCGCTCACCAAGCTCGATGCATTCGTTCGCGGCGCCGTCGAGGTGCAGGACGAAGGCTCGCAACTCCTCGCCCTGCTGCTGCAGCCCCGCCGCGGCGAGATGGTTGTGGATTTCTGCGCCGGCGCGGGCGGCAAGACGCTTGCCATCGGCGCGGCCATGCGCAGCACCGGGCGGCTCTACGCATTCGACGTTTCCGCCCACCGGCTCGACGCGCTCAAGCCGCGGCTGGCGCGCAGTGGCCTCTCCAACGTGCATCCCGCCGCGATCGCGCACGAGCGCGACGAGCGCATCAAGCGCCTGGCTGGCAAGATCGACCGCGTGCTGGTCGATGCACCGTGCTCCGGCCTGGGCACCCTGCGCCGCAACCCGGACCTGAAATGGCGGCAGTCGCCCCAGGCCGTCCAGGAACTGGTGGCCAAGCAGACCGCCATCCTGCAGAGCGCCGCGCGCCTGCTCAAGCCGGGCGGACGCCTGGTGTATGCCACCTGCAGCATCCTGCCCGAGGAAAACGAGGGTATCGCGGAAGCCTTCAGTGCGGCACATTCCGACTTCGTGGCGGAAGACGTGGGCGTGCTGCTCGAGCAGCTCAAGGTCGAGGGTGCGGCCGGACTGTGCAGCGGCGGCGCCAGCGGCACTGGCTATCTGCGCCTGTGGCCCCATCTGCACCAGACCGATGGCTTCTTCGCCGCGGTATGGACCAGAAAAGGCTGATTTTCCCAGCTGATCCGCCCATGGAAACACCGCGCATTGCGCGGTCTTGTGCAACTTCCCGGGCACATCGGCTTCTAAAATCCCTGAAGTGCCCTTCATCGGGCAATTTTCCCCGTCCGCTTTCTCAAAAAGGCTTCCCATGCACCTTCCCGACCGGGCCGTTTTCGATGCCATCCTCACCTGGATGGCCAATGGCCTGCTGGACCTGTCCTGGTGGGAGATCGTCCTCTACACGCTGGTGACCACCCACATCACGATCGCCGCCGTGACGATCTTCCTGCATCGCGCCCAGGCGCACCGCTCGGTGGACCTCGGCGCCGTGCCTTCGCACTTCTTCCGCTTCTGGCTGTGGGTGGGCACGGGCATGGTCACGAAGGAATGGGTGGCCGTCCACCGCAAGCACCACGCCAAGTGCGAGACTGCCGACGATCCTCACAGCCCCCAGACCCGCGGCCTGGACACCGTGATGTGGCGCGGCGCCGAGCTGTACCGCTCCGAAGCGGGCAACGCCGAGACCCTGGCCAAATTCGGCCACGGCACGCCCGACGACTGGATCGAGCGCAACCTCTACAGCCGTTTCGCATGGCAGGGCGTGGGCCTGATGCTGGTGATCAACCTGGTGCTCTTCGGCGCCATCGGCGCCACCGTCTGGGCCGTGCAGATGCTCTGGATCCCGTTCTGGGCCGCGGGCGTGGTCAACGGCATCGGCCACTTCTGGGGCTACCGCAACTTCGAGGCGCAGGACGCCAGCACCAACCTCGTGCCCTGGGGGCTCCTGATCGGCGGCGAGGAGCTGCACAACAACCACCACACCTATCCCACCTCGGCCAAGTTCTCGGTCAAGCCCTACGAGTTCGACGTGGGCTGGCTCTACATCAGCCTGATGCGCCGCGTGGGCTGGGCCACCGTCAGGAAGGTGCCGCCCAAGCTGCGCCTGGGCGCCGTCAGGCCGGTGGCCGACGAGAAGACCCTGGAGGCCCTTATCGCCAACCGCTACGAGGTCATGGCCGGCTATGCGCGCGGCGTGCGCCGCGCCTGTCGCCAGGAGATTGCCGCCCTCAAGGCCCGCAATGCGGACGTGTCGGTACTGCGCGCCGCGCGACGCTGGCTGCACCGCGATGCCGAAAAGGTGCCCGCGCGCGCCCAGGAGCAGCTCGCCCGCGCCCGTGCCGCCCACCCGGTGCTCGACACCATGGTCACCATGCGCGAGGAACTGCGCCAGCTCTGGATGAACACCTCGCATTCGCGCGAACAGTTGACGGCCGACCTGCAGGCCTGGTGCCGCCGCGCCGAGGAAAGCGGTGTTGCCGCGCTGCGCGAGTTTTCCCTGAGGCTGCGGGCCGCGCAGGCCTGACGCCAGGCCCGCCACGGCAGCTGCGGCGCTGGCTGGCGGGGTTTACCGTGCCGTAGTGGCGTGCGGGCCTGCCGCCCTGCGGCGCGATCCAGCCCATGCCGCCACGGCGGCCAGCTGCGCCCGCGCCGCCGTGGCGGCCCAGGCCAGGCCCGACACGCCGGCCCCGAGCATGGCCCCCAGCGGCGAAAGGGCCGGCGCGGGCTCCAGCAGCGCCGCATGCGCCGTGGCGTGCCCCGGATTCGACACTTCCATCCACTCGGGCGCGCAGTCCGGCGAACCCTCCCGGCACTGCCCGGCTTCCAGATGGCCCAGGTCCATCTGGGAGGCCACCACCTGGCCCCATACGACAGGGCCGGACCGCAGTGCGAGCCGGCCGCTCTCCACCAACAGCGATGCGCCGGGCGGCAGGCACACCAGCAGCTTCTGGCCGGGCTGCACGGACAGCGGCGAGGCCGCGGGGGTGGAACATCCTGCCGCAGGAGCGGCGACGGTGTGGCGGGTGGTGTGCGGCATGGTTTCTCCTTGGGGCGGAATGTAACGGGACAGGGCTTCATCCTAGGGAGAACCCTGATGTGGGGACAGGCACAGGCCGTCCGCTTGCTGAGGGGAACAGCGCGGGTTTTCCTGTCTCTGTTATGGTGCGGGCCTGGCCTGTCTGTATCTGTGCGGCCGCCCAGGTCCACGGCATGATGGCCGGATCGGCCCTCCAAGGCCATGTTCCCGTTTCGCTTCCGCCGAGGCGTCTTCGCCATGCACGATTCCGCTGCCGAACTTCCCCTGCCGCCCGCCGCGAAGGCCTCGGCCCAGCCGCGCTACCGGCAGATCGCCGGCCTGTACACGCAGGCCATCACGGCTGGCAGCCTGCAGCCCGGCCAGCGCCTGCCCTCCGTCCGGGAGCTGTGCCAGCGGCACGGCGTGAGCCTCACCACCGCCCTGCAGGTGCTGCGGCATCTCGAGGCCGAAGGCTTCGCCCAGGCGCGCGAGCGGGTGGGGTACTTCGCCTCCGTTCCCGGCCGCGTGTCCTCGCTGCCCGCCGCCCGCGAGCCGGAGCTGCACGAGCCGCTCGCGCCGGACCCGCATGTGTTCGCCGGCATCAACGAGCGCATCTCCACCTTCCTGGAAAAGGCCCGCCGGGCGCCCCTGGCACTGGACCTGGGCAGCGCCATGCCGGCGCCCGCGCTGTTCGATGCGGAGGCGCTCAACCGCCTCGCGATCCGGCTGCTGCGCGAGCAGCCCGACATCCTCGTGTACAGCCCGTCCGCGCCGTCCACGCATCCGGAGTTCCAGCGGGCCATGGCGCACCACGCACTGAGCTTCGGCCTCAGCCTCGCACCCGAGGGCATCGGTGCCACGCACGGCAACTCGGAGGCCGTCAACCTCGCCCTCGATGCAGTGGCCGAGCCCGGCGACGTGATCGCGGTCGAATCGCCCACCTTCTTCGGCATCCTGCAGGCCATCGAGGTGCGCGGCCTGCGTGCGCTCGAGATTCCCTGCAGCCCGCACACCGGCATATCGATCGAGGCCCTGGAGCTCGCGGCCCGCAACGAGCCCCGGCTCAGGGCGGTGGTGGTGGTGCCGCACCTGCAGATGCCCCAGGGCAGCGTCATGCCCGATGCCCACAAGGAGCGCCTCGTCGCGCTGTGCGTGGAGCACGGCCTCGCCCTCATCGAGGACGACATCTACCGCGAGTTCGTCGAGTCCGCCCAGCCGATGCGGCCCGCCAAGGCCTGGGACCGCCCGGGCGACGCGGGACAGGTGATCTACTGCGCCTCCCTCAGCAAGAGCTTCGCGCCCGGGCTGCGCCAGGGGTGGATGAGCGCGGGGCGCTGGAACGCGCGCGTGCAGATGCTGAAGTTCGCCCGCACGCGGAACATGCAGACCTGGTCGCAGCTGCTCGCCGCCCGCACCGTGGGTTCTCCCGCCTACGACCGGCACCTGCGCCGCATGCGTGCGTCGCTGAAAGAGCAGCGCGAGCAGTCGGCCCGCGCGGTGGCCCGGTACTTCCCTGCGGGAACGCGCCTGAGCCTGCCGCCCGGCGGCATCAGCCTGTGGCTGGAACTGCCCACGGGCCTGTCCTCCACGCGGCTCTACGACGACGCCCTGGCGCGCGGCATCCGCGTGGCGCCCGGGCCCATGTTCTCCAATACCGGCCGCTACGAGCGCTTTCTGCGGCTCAGCTGCGGCATGCCCTTCACACCGGCGGTGGAAGAGGGCTACCGGGTGCTGGGCGAGTTGCTGGCCGGCCAGTGCGATGCCTTGCTACAGAAGGCCGGCCGCGCGCCGCTGCGGGAAGAGGGCCGCCGGGCCGCTGCGGCCTGAGAGCAGGTTCCGAGGCGCGCAGGAAAAGAAAAGCCGCCCTCGGTGGGGCGGCTTTTCGGGAAAGCGCTGGAAGCGGCTCGCGCCTTACTTCAGCTTCATTTCCTTGTACTCGACGTGCTTGCGAGCCTTGGGGTCGAACTTGATGATCGACATCTTCTCGGGCATCGTCTTCTTGTTCTTGGTGGTGGTGTAGAAGTGGCCGGTTCCTGCGGTGGATTCCAGCTTGATCTTGTCGCGTCCGCCTTTGGTTGCCATGGTGCTACTCCTTAAGCCTGGCCACGTGCACGCAGGTCGGCGAGCACGGAATCGATGCCGTTCTTGTCGATCAGACGCAGGGCGGCGCTGGAGACACGCAGGCGCACCCAGCGGTTTTCGCTCTCGACCCAGAAACGGCGGTATTGCAGGTTCGGCAGGAACCGGCGCTTGGTTTTGTTGTTGGCGTGGGAAACGTTGTTCCCGACCATGGGCTTCTTGCCCGTGACGTCGCAGACGCGTGCCATGAGGACACTCCGATTTTTTCAAATACAGCCGCAGGACATGCACGCTCCGCTTGGGAATTGCAGAGCCTGTCCGTGCGGCCTCACCTCGCCAGATAGGGTGGCGGTAACCCGGTTGGTATCTGCTGTCGCAGGCGCCGTGCTTTAAAAAGCAGGTGCGCAAGATGCAGCAAAGCCGCGCATTATAGCGCGGCCTTCGGAAGGATGTCCAGCCCGCACGGCTTCAACCCGTGCGGACGGGCAGGGCGTGCGTCAGATCACGCCTTCCTGCTCCAGGAAACGCTGCGCGTCGAGTGCCGCCATGCAGCCCGTGCCGGCGCTGGTGATGGCCTGGCGATAGACGTGGTCCTGCACGTCGCCGGCCGCGAACACGCCGGGCACGCTGGTCTGCGTGGCGAAGCCCTTGAGCCCGCCCTGCGTGACGATGTAGCCGTTCTCCAGCGTCAGCTGGCCTTCGAAGATGCCGGTGTTGGGCGCGTGGCCGATCGCGATGAAGCAGCCCTGCAGCGCGATGTCCTGCGTGCTGCCGTCCTGCGTGCTCTTGATGCGGATGCCGGTCACGCCGCCGTCGTCGCCCAGCACCTCGTCGAGCGTGTGGAAAACCTTCAGTTCGATCTTTCCGGCCGCGACCTTCTCGTTGAGCTTGTCCACCAGGATCGGCTCGGCCTTGAACTTGTCGCGGCGGTGCACCAGCGTCACCTTGCGGGCGATGTTGGAGAGGTAGAGCGCCTCTTCCACGGCGGTGTTGCCGCCTCCCACCACGCACACGTCCTGCTCGCGGTAGAAGAAGCCGTCGCAGGTGGCGCAGCCGGACACGCCGCGGCCCATGAATGCCTCTTCGGAGGGCAGGCCCAGGTACTTGGCCGACGCACCCGTGGCGATGATGAGCGAATCGCAGGTGTAGGTGCCGCTGTCGCCGGTCAGGGTGAAGGGGCGCCTGGACAGGTCCACCTGGTTGATGTGGTCGAACACCACCTGCGTCTTGAAGCGCTCGGCATGCTCCAGGAAGCGCTGCATCAGTTCCGGACCCTGCACGCCGTTCACGTCGGCAGGCCAGTTGTCCACTTCCGTCGTCGTCATGAGCTGGCCGCCCTGTGCGATGCCGGTGATCAGCACCGGGTTCAGGTTGGCGCGGGCGGCGTACACGGCGGCCGTGTAGCCGGCGGGGCCGGAGCCCAGGATCATGACTTTGGCGTGTTGCGTAGTGGACATGGTGAAAGGTAAGAGTTTGTGCCGGGACTTTTCCGCAAGTGCGGCCGGCTGCCCGAGTATCCACCCGGGGCCGGCCCGCGCGGGGACGGGGTTTTCAATCGTCGCGATTGTAGGAAACAGTTGGAATCCCGGACGGCGCGAGGGGCGGGCAGGCCCTTCCCGCTCCTGACCGCAGAGCGGGGCATCGGGTAAGCTTGCCGCGCTCTTCGACCTATGACGTACTCCCTCAATACCCTCAATGCTTCTGCCGGGGGCAGATCGGCGCCGCGCAGCATGGCCGCGCGCTTCGGCCACGAGATCGGCCTGGTGGTCGGACTGCTGGCCCTGGTTTTCTGGCTGCTGGCCCTTGCCAGCTATTCGGCGCAGGACGCCGCATGGTCCACTTCCGGCGCGCACGACAGCCGGCTCATGGCGAACTGGGCCGGGCGCCTGGGCGCCTGGCTGGCCGACAGCAGTTATTTCGCGCTCGGCTTTTCCGTGTGGTGGTGCGTGGCCGCGGGCGTGCGCGCCTGGATCGCCTCGCTCGCGCGCTGGATGCGCGGCGGGGAATCCGCGACGCCCGGGCAGAGCCCGCTGGCACGGCGGCTGATGTTCTGGAGCGGCCTCGCGCTGCTGCTGTGCGCGAGCACGGCCCTGGAGTGGTCACGCCTGTACCGGCTGGAGCCGCTGCTGCCCGGGCATGCCGGCGGCGTGCTCGGCTACATCACCGGCCCCGCCGGCGTGAAGTGGCTGGGCTTCACCGGCTCGGGCCTGGTGGCCGTGATCGCGGTCGTGGCGGGCGCCGCGCTGGTGTTCCGCTTCTCCTGGGGCCAACTGGCCGAACGGCTGGGCGGCCGCATCGACGGACTGGTCCAGTTCGGCCGGGCGAGCCGCGAGAAGGCCCGCGATGTCGCCGCCGGCAAGCGCGCGGCCCGCGAGCGCGAGGAAGTGGTGCAGGAAGAGCGCCATGAGATCCAGGAACACCATCCGCAGCCCGTGCAGATCATCGAGCCCGTGCTCATGGCGGACGCTCCCCCGAGCGCGCGCGTGGTGAAGGAGCGGCAGAAGCCCCTGTTCACCGAAATGCCCGACAGCCGCCTGCCCCAGGTGGACTTGCTCGATGGCGCCCAGGCCCGGCAGGAAACCGTGGCCCCGGAGACGCTGGAGATGACCAGCCGGCTCATCGAGAAGAAGCTCAAGGACTTCGGCGTCGAGGTGCGCGTCGTGGCGGCCATGCCCGGGCCGGTGATCACCCGCTACGAGATCGAGCCCGCCACCGGCGTGAAGGGTTCGCAGATCGTGAACCTCGCCAAGGACCTGGCCCGCTCGCTGTCGCTGGTTTCCATCCGCGTGATCGAGACCATTCCCGGCAAGAATTTCATGGCGCTGGAACTACCCAACGCCAAGCGCCAGTCGATCCGCCTCTCCGAGATCCTGGGCTCGCAGGTCTACCACGACGCCAAGAGCCTGCTCACCATGGGCCTGGGCAAGGACATCGTGGGCAACCCGGTGGTGGCCGACCTCGCCAAGATGCCGCACGTGCTCGTGGCCGGCACCACGGGTTCGGGCAAGTCGGTGGGGATCAACGCCATGATCCTCTCGCTGCTCTACAAGGCCGAGGCGCGCGACGTGCGCCTGCTGATGATCGACCCCAAGATGCTGGAAATGTCGGTCTACGAGGGCATCCCGCACCTGCTCGCGCCCGTGGTCACCGACATGAAGCAGGCCGCGCACGGCCTGAACTGGTGCGTGGCCGAGATGGAGCGACGCTACAAGCTCATGTCCAAGCTGGGCGTGCGCAACCTCGCGGGCTACAACACCAAGATCGACGAGGCCAAGGCGCGCGAGGAGTTCATCTACAACCCCTTCAGCCTCACCCCCGAGGAGCCCGAACCGCTGGAGCGCCTGCCGCACATCGTGGTCATCATCGACGAACTGGCCGACCTCATGATGGTGGTGGGCAAGAAGATCGAGGAGCTGATCGCCCGGCTGGCGCAGAAGGCGCGGGCGGCCGGCATCCACCTCATCCTGGCCACGCAGCGGCCCAGCGTCGATGTGATCACCGGCCTCATCAAGGCCAACATCCCGACCCGGATCGCTTTCTCGGTGGGCTCGAAGATCGACAGCCGCACCATCCTGGACCAGATGGGCGCCGAGGCGCTGCTGGGCATGGGCGACATGCTCTACATGGCCAGCGGCACCGGGCTGCCCATCCGCGTGCACGGCGCCTTCGTGTCCGACGACGAGGTGCACCGCGTCGTCAGCTACCTCAAGAGCCAGGGCGAGCCCGACTACATCGAGGGCGTGCTCGAGGGCGGTACCGTGGATGGCGACGATGGCGCATTCGGCGAAGGCGGCGGTGGGGGTGAAGGCGGAGAAAAAGACCCCATGTACGACCAGGCGGTGGAAGTGGTCCTCAAGGACCGCAAGGCCAGCATTTCGTACGTGCAGCGCAAGCTGCGCATCGGCTACAACCGCTCCGCGCGCCTGCTGGAAGACATGGAAAAGGCCGGCCTCGTGAGCGCGCTCACCGCAAGCGGGCAGCGCGAGGTGCTGGTTCCCCACCGCGAGTGACCGCCGGCATGCCGGAGCCTGGACGACAAGGATTGGATCGAAGCATGATGAAAAAGTGGTTGGCGATCGCCGCGATCGCAGTTGGTGCCCAGGGCGCCTGGGCCGACGGCCTGGCGAGCCTGGAGTCGTTCATGAAGGGCGCCCAGGCCGGGCGCGCGGATTTCACGCAGACCGTGACGTCGCCTCCGAAGGACGGCCAGGCGCCCCGCACCCGGACCTCCTCCGGCACCTTCGAGTTCCAGCGGCCGGGGCGCTTCAAGTTCACCTATACCAAGCCTTTCGCCCAGACCATCGTGGCCGACGGAAAGTCGCTCTGGCTCTATGACGCCGACCTGAACCAGGTCACCCAGCGGGCGCAGGCACAGGCGCTGGGCACCACGCCTGCCGCGCTGCTGGCCTCTGCCCCCGACCTGCAGGCCCTGCGCAAGGATTTCACCCTCGAATCCGCGCCGGACCAGGACGGCCTGCAATGGGTGCTCGCCACGCCGAAGACCAGGGACGGCCAGCTCAAGAGCGTGCGCGTGGGCTTTCAGGGCGAGCAGCTCGCGGCCCTGGACATCCTCGACAGCTTCGGCCAGCGGTCGGTGATCCGTTTCGCGAACGTCCAGTCCAGCGCCTCCCTGCCAGCCTCCACCTTCGAGTTCAAGCCCCCGCAGGGCGCGGACGTGGTGCGCCAGTGATGCCCGGCAAGGCCGGGCGCCGCCGGCCTGCCTCCTAGATCCAGAGCAGTGCCAGGCCCAGTGCCGCGGGCACCGTCTGGATGTACAGGATCTTGCGGGCCACCGTGGCGGCGCCGTAGAGCCCGGCCACCAGAACGCACAGCAGGAAGAAGGTCAGCACGGCCCGCCCGTGCGGCCCGCCGAGCCACAGGCCCCAGAGCAGTCCGGCCGCCAGGAAGCCGTTGTAGAGCCCCTGGTTGGCTGCCATCACCTTCGTGTCCGCCGCGCGCTCCGGCGTGTTCCGGAACGCCCTGAGGCCTGCCGGCCTGTCCCAGAGGAACATCTCCAGAACGAGGATGTAGATGTGCAGCAGCGCGATCAGCGCGGCGACGGCATGGGCTACGAGATGCATGGATGTGTCTCCGGATATTGGGGGGCCTGCCCTCGGGCAAGCGCGCGACGCCGGATTGTGCGCGCGGTGCGGCGCCCGGCCTGGCACCTCGCGGACTCGGGCGCCCGGCAGTGGATGGTCGCTTCGCCTATCCGGGCATGGCTTCGCCTGCCATGCCCGGCGTTGCCGAAGCGGGTGGGCGCTGTGGCGCGATCAGTCCGCGAGCAACTCCGCCACCTGCCGGCGCAGGGCGGGCAGCAATTCGCTGGCGAACCACGGATGGCGCTTCAGCCAGCCGTTGTTGCGTGGACTGGGGTGAGGCAGCACCCACAGCCCCGGAGCGTCGCGGCGCCATTCCTGCACGGCGTCGGTCAGGGACGCAGGGGGCGGGGTGCGGCGCCCGTGCCAGGCGAGAGCGTGCGCGCCGAGCACGATGGTGAGGCGGATGCCGGGCAGGGCGTCCAGCAGCGGCTTGCGCCAGGTGGCGGCGCATTCCGGGCGCGGGGGCAGGTCGCCCGAGCGGCCCGTGCCGGGGTAGCAGAAACCCATGGGGACGATCGCGATGCGCCCGGGATCGTAGAACGTCTCCCGGTCCACCCCCATCCAGGCGCGCAGCCGTTCGCCGCTCGCGTCGTCGAAGGGAATGCCGCTGGCGTGCACCTTGCGGCCCGGTGCCTGTCCCGCGACCAGGATGCGCGCGCCGGTGGATGCCTGCAGCACGGGCCGCGGCCCGAGGGGCAGGCTGTCTGCGCACAGGGTGCAACTGCGCACGCTGTGCAGCAGCGGAGCGAGATCGGGCAGGGGGCGCGGCATGTCGTGGGAAGGTGCGGGGACGCCTTGCGGCGGCGGCCTGCAGCGTGGAGTCCCCGGATTGGTGCAGGATACCGCCTGAGGGAATAATGGGCGCGGCGGTCTGTCTTTCCCGTTCGCTCCTGCCGGTTTCCCTTCCCGACCCCACGTTCTTTCGCTGCATCGCATCCCACCGCCATGGCCGATCTGTTCTCCACGCCCCCTGCCGCTCCCCTGGCCGAAGCCCTGCGCCCGGCCAGCCTGGACGAGGTGATCGGGCAGTCGCACCTGCTGGGGGAGGGCAAGCCGCTGAGGCTCGCGTTCGAATCGGGCAAGCCGCACTCCATGATCTTCTGGGGGCCGCCAGGCGTGGGCAAGACGACCCTTGCCCGGCTCACGGCCACGGCGTTCCATTGCGAATTCATCGCCCTGTCTGCCGTGTTCTCCGGTGTCAAGGACATCCGTGCGGCGATGGAGCAGGCGCAGCACAACCTGGCGATGGGCAAGCACACGATCCTGTTCGTCGATGAAATCCACCGGTTCAACAAGTCCCAGCAGGACGCGCTGCTTCCCTATGCGGAAAGCGGCCTGGTCACCTTCATCGGGGCCACCACCGAGAACCCTTCCTTCGAGGTGAACTCGGCCCTGCTGTCGCGCGCCCAGGTCTATGTACTGAAGTCGCTGACGGACGAGGAACTGCGGCTGCTCTTGAAGCGTGCGCAGGAGATGACCCTCAGTCATCTGCAGTTCGACGACTTGGCAACGGACACCATCATCGGCTATGCGGACGGCGACGCGAGACGGTTCCTGAACCTGCTGGAGCAGACCAGTACGGCAGCGGGGGCTTCCGGGATCACGAGGATCACTGCCGATTTCCTGCAGAACGCATTGACGCTGAACAGCCGGCGTTTCGACAAGGGCGGGGACAATTTCTACGACCAGATTTCCGCCTTGCACAAGTCGGTGCGCGGCTCCCATCCGGACGCGGCCCTCTACTGGCTCACGCGCATGCTGGACGGCGGTGCGGACGCACGGTATCTGTCGCGGCGCATTGTCCGCATGGCGTGGGAAGACATCGGGCTGGCCGATCCGAGGGCCATGCAGATCGCCAACGACGCAGCGCTGACCTATGAGCGGCTGGGAAGCCCGGAGGGCGAGCTGGCCCTGGGGCAGGCCGTGATCTACCTGGCGGTGGCTGCCAAGAGCAACGCCGGTTACAACGCCTACAACGCGGCCCGGGCCTTCGTGAAGAAGGACAAGAGCCGCGAAGTGCCGGTCCACCTGCGCAACGCAC
This sequence comes from Paracidovorax oryzae ATCC 19882, assembly GCF_000687165.1. Classification (GTDB taxonomy): domain Bacteria; phylum Pseudomonadota; class Gammaproteobacteria; order Burkholderiales; family Burkholderiaceae_C; genus Paracidovorax; species Paracidovorax oryzae. The sequence continues at coordinate 77,962 of NZ_KK366049.1, forward strand.
CCACCAAGCTCATGAAGGAACTGGGCTACGGCCATGAGTACCGGTACGCGCATGATGAGCCCAACGCCTACGCTGCCGGGGAGACCTATCTTCCTGACGGCATGGACGAGCCGGGCTGGTACCAACCGGTGCCCAGAGGCCTCGAGGTGAAGATCGCGGAGAAGCTGGCCACCCTCAGAAGCTGGGACGAAGAAGCCGGCAGGAAATGAGGTGAAGTCCGGAGGACGGGGCGACGGATGGTCGCCTCGCGTTCGCACATGCGGACGCCCGGCCCCGCGTCCGTACCTGAATGGATCAGTGCGCCTAATGGCTTATGCGGGCTCCTGATGCCCTGTCCATCCCCGGGAAAACCCCGTCCAGCCGTGGTAAGGCGGCCGCAAGGCATCTGGCTACAATCCCGCACCAAACCCGCGTGGCACCTGTCCTGGCGGGTTTTTTGCTACATGGCAATCGGGCCCAAAAGGCTGAACCGATTCCCGGCCCAATAACGGGATGGGACGTTATCAACGAAGGACTTTTTCTATGGACATTTTGCTGCAGCAGATCATCAACGGTCTGGTCCTCGGCAGCATGTACGCCTTGATAGCCTTGGGCTACACAATGGTGTACGGCATCATTCAGTTGATCAACTTCGCCCACGGGGAAGTGCTCATGATCGGGGCGCTGACCAGTTGGAGCTGCATCGGGCTGATGCAGGAAGCCATGCCGGGCGCGCCGGGCTGGGTCATCCTCCTGCTGGCCACCATCATCGCCTGCGTGGTCGCCGCCGCGCTCAACTTCACCATCGAAAAGGTCGCCTACCGTCCGCTGCGCAGCAGCCCCCGGCTCGCTCCCCTGATCACCGCCATCGGCATGTCCATCCTGCTGCAGACGCTGGCGATGATCATCTGGAAGCCGAACTACAAGCCCTATCCCACGCTGCTGCCGACCACGCCGTTCCAGATCGGCGGTGCGGTGATCACCTCCACGCAGGTGCTGATCCTGGCCGTCACGGCCATCTCGCTCGCCTCGCTGGTCTACCTGGTCAACTACACCAAGCTCGGCCGCGCCATGCGCGCCACCGCAGAGAACCCGCGCGTCGCCGCCCTGATGGGCGTCAAGCCGGACATGGTGATCTCGGCCACCTTCATCATCGGCGCCGTGCTCGCCGCGATCGCCGGCATCATGTACGCCTCCAACTACGGCACCGCCCAGCACACCATGGGCTTCCTGCCGGGCCTGAAGGCCTTCACGGCGGCCGTGTTCGGCGGCATCGGCAACCTGGCCGGCGCGGTGGTGGGCGGCATCCTGCTGGGGCTCATCGAGGCCATCGGCTCGGGCTACATCGGCACCCTCACGGGCGGCCTGCTGGGCAGCAACTACACCGACATCTTCGCCTTCATCGTGCTGATCATCATCCTCACGCTGCGCCCCTCGGGCCTGCTGGGCGAGCGTGTGGCCGACCGTGCCTGAGGAGAGCATTCCCATGAAAAACAACAAAGCCCAGTGGATCATCGGCGCCATCGCGCTGCTCGTCCTGCCGCTCATCCTGCAGTCCTTCGGCAACGCCTGGGTCCGCATCGCCGACCTCGCGCTGCTCTACGTCATGCTCGCCCTGGGCCTGAACATCGTGGTCGGCTACGCCGGCCTGCTGGACCTCGGCTACGTGGCCTTCTATGCCGTGGGGGCCTACCTCTTCGGCCTCATGGCGTCCCCCCACCTGTCGGACACCTTCGCGAGCTTCGCGGCCATGTTCCCCAACGGGCTGCACACCTCCCTGTGGCTCGTGATACCGCTGGCCGCGCTGGTGGCCGCGCTCTTCGGGGCGCTGCTGGGGGCGCCCACGCTCAAGCTGCGCGGGGACTACCTCGCCATCGTGACGCTGGGCTTCGGCGAGATCATCCGCATCTTCCTGAACAACCTGGACCACCCCATCAACCTGACCAACGGCCCCAAGGGCATCGGCCAGATCGACTCGGTCAAGATCTTCGGCCTGGATCTCGGCCGGCGCCTGGAGCTGTTCGGCTACGACATCAACTCCGTCACGCTCTACTACTACCTGTTCCTGATCCTGGTGGTGTTCAGCGTCATCATCTGCTACCGGCTGCAGGACTCGCGCATCGGCCGCGCCTGGATGGCCATCCGCGAGGACGAGATCGCCGCCAAGGCCATGGGCATCAACACCCGCAACCTCAAGCTGCTGGCCTTCGGCATGGGCGCGTCCTTCGGCGGCGTGTCCGGCGCGATGTTCGGTGCCTTCCAGGGCTTCGTGTCGCCCGAGTCCTTCAGCCTGATGGAGTCGGTGATGATCGTCGCCATGGTGGTGCTGGGCGGCATCGGCCACATCCCGGGCGTGATCCTGGGTGCCGTGCTGCTGTCCGCGCTGCCCGAGGTGCTGCGCTACGTGGCCGGCCCGCTGCAGTCCATGACGGACGGCCGCCTCGACTCCGCCATCCTGCGGCAGTTGCTGATCGCGCTGGCCATGATCATCATCATGCTGCTGCGCCCGCGCGGCCTCTGGCCGTCGCCCGAGCACGGCAAGAGCCTCGTGCAGAAGTCCTGAGAACACCCTTCGAGAGCAATGAACATGGCAGAAACAACCAACGAAGTGGTGCTGCAGGTCGCCGGTATTTCCAAGCGCTTCGGCGGGCTGCAGGCCCTGTCCGACGTGGGCATCACCATCGGCCGCGGCCAGGTCTACGGCCTCATCGGCCCCAACGGCGCAGGCAAGACCACCTTCTTCAACGTCATCACGGGCCTCTACACGCCCGACAGCGGCACCTTCCAGCTGGCCGGCAAGCCCTATGAGCCCACGGCGGTGCACGAGGTCGCCAAGGCGGGCATCGCGCGCACGTTCCAGAACATCCGCCTCTTCGCCGAGATGACGGCGCTCGAGAACGTGATGGTGGGCCGGCACATCCGCACGCAGTCCGGCCTGATCGGCGCGGTCTTCCGCACCAGGGCCTTCAAGGAGGAAGAGGCCGCGATCGCCAGGCGCGCGCAGGAACTGCTCGACTACGTGGGCATCGGCAAGTACGCCGATTTCAAGGCACGCACCCTGTCCTACGGCGACCAGCGCCGCCTGGAGATCGCGCGCGCCCTGGCCACCGATCCCCAGCTGATCGCGCTCGACGAGCCCGCGGCCGGCATGAACGCCACCGAGAAGGTGCAGCTGCGCGAGCTGATCGACCGCATCCGCCGCGACAACCGCACCATCCTGCTCATCGAGCACGACGTGAAGCTGGTGATGGGCCTGTGCGACCGCGTGACCGTGCTCGACTACGGCAAGCAGATTGCCGAAGGAACCCCTGCCGACGTGCAGAAGAATGAAAAAGTGATTGAGGCCTACCTGGGCACCGGAGGACACTGAGCATGGCCGAGAAATCCAACAACGTACTGCTGTCCGTGAAGGGTCTGAAGGTGGCCTACGGCGGCATCCAGGCCGTCAAGGGCGTGGACTTCGAGGTGCGCGAGGGCGAGCTCGTCTCCCTCATCGGCTCCAACGGCGCCGGCAAGACCACGACGATGAAGGCCATCACCGGCACGCTGGCGATGAACGACGGCGACATCCACTACCTGGGCGAGAGCATCCGCGGCAAGGGCGCCTGGGACCTCGTGAAGAAGGGGCTGGTGATGGTGCCGGAGGGCCGCGGCGTGTTCGCCCGCATGACCATCACCGAGAACCTGCTGATGGGCGCCTACACGCGCAACGACAAGGCCGGCATCCAGGCCGACATCGAGAAGATGTTCAACATCTTCCCGCGCCTGCGCGAGCGCAAGGACCAGCTCGCGGGCACCATGTCCGGCGGCGAGCAGCAGATGCTCGCCATGGGCCGCGCGCTCATGAGCCAGCCCAAGGTGCTGCTGCTGGACGAACCCTCCATGGGCCTGTCCCCCATCATGGTGGACAAGATCTTCGAGGTGGTGCGCGATGTCTATGCCCTGGGCGTGACCATCGTGCTGGTCGAGCAGAACGCCAGCCGCGCGCTGGCCCTGGCCGACCGCGGCTACGTGATGGAATCCGGCCTGATCACCATGACCGGCCCGGGCCAGGACCTGCTGAGCGATCCGCGCGTGCGCGCCGCCTACCTGGGCGAGTGACGCGCGATGGCGCCCCGCGCCACGGACGAGAAAAAGGCCCTGCGAAGGGCCTTTTGCGTTTCCTGGCGGGCGACTCAGTACCGGTACTGCACGCCGAGCGTCGTCATGTCCACATCCGACTTGCCGTCGGCGAAGTGCAGGCGGTGGCGCTCCCACTCCAGCACGGCGGCCCACTGCGGATTGAAGGCCCAGCGCACGCCTGCGCCATAGGACAGCCCGAAGCCGCTGTCGTTGCCCGTGGCCACGCCGAAGCCGGGATCGCCGGAAGTCTTCGTGCGGCCGTAGGTCGTGCCGAGCTTGCCGAAGACGTCGAACTGGTCGCCGATCGGGGCACGGCCCACCAGGCTGAAATTCAGCCCCTGCGCCTTGGTGTCTCCGCCGAGGCGGCTGGCGGTGCCGAAGTTCAGGTAGCCGAACTCCACCCCGAAGTTGGGATGGAAGAATCCGCCCGTGTAGAGCTTCCAGCCGGTGTCGCTGTCGTCGAAGTTGAAGAGGCTGGTGCCGTTGCGCAGGTCGTATTTGGACTGGCCCGCGCTCAGGCCGATGTAGCCCTGCTGCGTGGCGGGTATGAAGGAGTTGCCGGTCGCGCGGCTGGCCTGCGCGTGGGCGGCCATGGTGCCGCAGGCGAGCGCGAGGGCGCAGGACAGCAGCCGGAAGGAGCGGTTCGGTGTGTGCATGGATGTTCCTTGTAGTGGGAGGGCGGCTGGACGGTGGCAGGGTGGGCTGCTGCACCTCGGCCCGCGCACGGGCCTTGGGCCATTGGAAGGGCCGTGGCACTGCAGGTTTGTGGGCACTCACGTGCCGCGGCTGTAGGAATGCGCTCACAAGTGGTGCATGCGCCGGCACAACGCTGCGCATCGGGCGGCATCTCTGCGTATCGGAGCGGGATCGCGGTCGCGGTTAAACTCGCGCCTTTCTTGAAATCGTCACCATTTCGTCACAATGCGGCAGCCGCCGGATGTGGCGCATGCCTGCCAGTCGTCCAGGAGTCCCCATGTTGTTTGGAAAGCTGTTGCCCCGCGAGGGCAATTTTTTCGAGATGTTCAACCAGCATGCGGACCGCATCGTCGAGGCGGCGAGGGCCTTTTCCCAGCTTGTCGCCAACTACAACGACCCGCACCTGCGCGACAAGTACAACCAGGATGTGGACAACGCCGAGCGTGCGGCCGACCGCGTGACGCACGAGGTCAACCGCACGCTGCACAAGACCTTCATCACGCCCATCGACCGCGAGCAGATCCATTCGCTCATCAACACGATGGACGACGTGGCCGACCTGATCCAGGATTCGGCGGAAACCATGGCGCTCTATGACGTGCGCCACATGACCGAAGAGATCACGCGCCTGACGGACCTGAGCCTGAAGTGCTGCGAGCGGCTGCGCGATGCCGTGAAGCTGCTGGAGAAGATCGCCGATCCGGGCGTGGCCGAGGCGGCGCTCAAGACCTGCGAGGAAATCGACCGCCTGGAAAGCGACGCCGACCGCGTCATGCGCAGCGCCATGAGCAAGCTCTTCCGCGAAGAACCCGACGTGCGCGAGGTGCTCAAGCTCAAGGCCATCTACGAGCTGCTGGAAACCATCACCGACAAGTGCGAGGACGTGGCCAACCACATCGAGGGCATCATCCTCGAGAACTCCTGACCCGCGGCGGACGCAAGCGCTCTCAAAGCATGGAAACCGTACAAACCGCCCTGTGGGTCGTCGCCCTCCTGGTCGCGCTGGCCATCCTGTTCGATTTCATGAACGGGTTCCACGACGCCGCCAACTCGATCGCCACGGTCGTCTCCACCGGCGTGCTCAAGCCCACGCAGGCCGTCGTCTTCGCCGCGTTCTTCAACTTCGTCGCGATCTTCGTCTTCCACCTGAGCGTGGCCGCCACCATCGGCAAGGGGATCGTGCAGCCCGGGGTGGTGGATACGCACGTCATCTTCGGCGCGCTGGTGGGGGCCATCACCTGGAACGTCATCACCTGGTACTACGGCATCCCGAGCAGTTCGTCGCACGCGCTGATCGGGGGCATCGTGGGGGCGGTGATCGCCAAGGGCGGCGTCGGATCGCTGATTTCCGGGGGTATTTTCAAGACCGTGGCGTTCATCTTCGTGTCGCCGCTGCTCGGCTTCCTGCTGGGCTCCCTGATGATGGTGGCCGTGGCGTGGATCTTCCGCCGCTCCCGGCCCAGCAAGGTGGACAAGTGGTTCCGCCGCCTGCAACTGCTCTCCGCCGGCGCCTACAGCCTGGGCCACGGGGGCAACGATGCGCAGAAGACCATCGGCATCATCTGGCTGCTGCTGATCGCCACCGGGCATGCCTCGGCCTCGGACAGCGCGCCCCCGACCTGGACCATCATCGCGTGCTACATGGCCATCGGCCTGGGCACCATGTTCGGCGGCTGGCGCATCGTGAAGACGATGGGCCAGAAGATCACCAAGCTCAAGCCCGTCGGCGGCTTTTGCGCCGAGACGGGCGGGGCGATGACCCTGTTCCTCGCCACGGCGCTCGGCATTCCGGTGTCCACCACCCACACCATCACCGGCGCCATCGTCGGCGTGGGCTCCACGCAGCGCGCCAGCGCCGTGCGCTGGGGCGTGGCCGGCAACATCGTCTGGGCGTGGATCCTGACGATTCCCGCCAGCGCCTTCGTCGCCGCCATCGCCTACTGGATCAGCCTGCAGATGTACTGACCGGGCCGCCCGGCGTTACTGCGAGATCTTGCGCGCTTCCTCGATCTGGTATTCGAAGTAGCGCTGGAAGCTGAATGCCAGGCTCGCCATCAGCACGGCCGTTCCGACCATCAGCGCCAGCGCGATCGCGAACACCGTCGCCCAGCGCGTGCGTCCCGCGGGCGCTTCCGGATCCCCGGCGGGATTGAACCGGGCATTCCAGCGCTCCGGCGGCATCAGCCCGTAGAGGATGGCCCGCAGGGCGCAGCCGGCGAGGGTGAAGCCGAGCAGCGGAACCAGCACCCAGCTCAGGTGGTCGTCCTGCCCCCATTGCTGCACGCGCTGGATGCCGTAGATGCCCAGCGCGGTGGGGATGGGCAGCATCCAGCCCATCATGTCGCCCATGCCGTGCAGGTAGAAGCGGTGCAGGCCCAGCGGGCCCCCCAGGAAGGCGAGCCACGCAGCGGCGGTCTTGCTCTTGACGCGGGCCATGCGTGTCGTCCGGCTCATTCGGGCGCCGTGGTATCCGCGGCGCCGAGGGGTTTTTCCATGAGCACCACATCGCGCCACGCGCCGAACTTCCAGCCGACCGAGCGCATCACGCCGATCTCGGTGAAGCCCGCGGCGCGGTGCACGCCGACCGAACCGGCATTGGCGGAGTCGCCGATCACCGCCAGCAGCTTGCGTACGCCCGCGGCCTCGGCGGCATCGCAGAGCGCATCCAGCAGCAGGCGGCCGACGCCGCGTCCGCGTGCTGCGTCCGCCACGTAGATCGAGTCTTCCGCGGAAAAGCGGTAGGCCGGGCGCGGCTTGAACCAGTTGGCATAGGCGAACCCGAGAATTTCTCCCTGTTCCTCTGCCACGAGGTAGGGCAGGCCGCGCGCCAGCACGTCGGCGCGCCGGGTCGCCATGTCGGCAGCGCTCGGCGGATCGGTCTCGAAGGTGCCCGTGCCGTGCAGCACATGGTGGACATAGATGGCGGTGATGGCGGGAAGATCTTCGTCGCGGCTCGGGCGGATGTTGGGCATACGTCGGGATGTGGATATAATCGCGGGCTTTGCAGCGTGTCGCTGGCCGGGTGGCCATGTCGCGTGTCTCAAACGCCGCAAAACCTCGACAGATTCTGCTGTCACCCACCCGAAGGATTCATTATGGTCGTGATTCGACTCTCCCGCGGCGGCTCCAAGGGCCGTCCGTTCTTCAACATCGTCGTTGCCGACAAGCGCGTGCGCCGCGATGGCCGCTTCATCGAGCGCCTGGGCTTCTACAACCCCACCGCCAAGGAAGGCGAAGAAGGCCTGCGCATCGCCCAGGACCGCCTGACGTACTGGAAGGGCGTGGGCGCCCAGACGTCCGACACCGTCGAGCGCCTGATCAAGCAGGCCGCCAAGAAGGCCGTCGCCGCCTGATCCTCGGTCATTCGAGCCGGGAGGTCCATCTTCCCGGAACGAGGCGGGCTCCGTTGCCACGGCAAACGGAGCCCGCTTTTTTCTTTTCATCCTCCTCTTTTGCCATGCCCTCCCTTCCGATCCTCGATCCCGCCGACCTGCCCGCCGATGCGGTGGAAGTAGGGCGCATCGCGGACGCCTGGGGCGTCAAGGGCTGGTTCAAGGTGCTTCCCTACAGCGCCGACCCCGAAGCGCTTTTCTCTTCCAAGCGGTGGTACCTGCAGCCCAGCGAGAAGGGCGCGAAAAGTTTTTTCACCGGAACCGTGCTGCTGCCCATCCGCCAGGCGCGCGAGCATTCCGATTCCGTCGTCGCGCAGGCCCAGGGCGTGGATGACCGGGATGCCGCCGAGGCGCTGCGGGGTGCCCGCATCTTCGTGCCCCGCTCGAGCTTTCCCACGGCGGCCGAGGACGAGTACTACTGGGTCGATCTCATCGGCCTGGAAGTGGTCAACCGCGAGGGCGTCGCATTGGGAACGGTGCGCGAACTGCTCGCCACGGGGCCGCAGACGACCCTGGTGCTGTCGTTCCCGCAGGAGGGCGGCAAGGAGGGCGAGCGCATGATTCCCTTCGTCTCCGCCTTTGTCGATCAGGTGGACATGGCCGGGCGCCGCATCGTGGTGGACTGGCAGCCGGATTACTGAGCCGCCATGCGTTTCGACGTCATCACGCTGTTCCCGGAGCTGTTCGCGCCGTTTCTCGCCAGCGGCGTGACGCGGCGGGCCTATGCCACCGGTCTCGTGGACGTGCGCTTCTGGAACCCGCGCGACTACGCGGAGGGCAACTACCGCCGCGTGGACGACCGCCCCTTCGGCGGAGGACCGGGCATGGTCATGATGGCCGAGCCGCTCGAGCGCTGCCTGCAGGCCATCCGCGCGGACCGCGGCGAGGCGCCCGAGGCCGCGGCACCGCTGGTGATGTTCTCGCCGATCGGACGCAGGCTGGACCACGAAGGCGTGGCCGGCTGGGCCGCCGGCAATGGCGCGGTGCTGCTGTGCGGCCGCTACGAGGGTGTGGACCAGCGGTTCGTCGATGCCCATGTGGACGTGCAGCTCAGCCTGGGCGATTTCGTCCTCTCCGGCGGCGAGATCCCCGCCATGGCGCTGCTCGACGCGGTGGCCCGGCTGCAGCCCGGCGTGCTGAACGACGCCGGCAGCCACCAGGAAGACAGCTTCAATGCGGCGCTGGACGGCCTGCTGGACTGCCCTCACTACACCCGCCCGGAATCGTGGCAGGGGCAGGCCGTGCCCGCTGCGCTGCTGTCCGGCCACCATGCGCAGATCGAGCGCTGGCGGCGCGACCAGCGGCTTGCCGTGACGGCGCGGCACCGGCCGGACCTCGTCGAGGCCGCGCGCGCGGCGGGCCGCCTCGACCGCGTGGATGAGGCGGTCTTGGCGAAACTGAACGGCTTGCTATAATGGCAGGCTTTTCGATCCTCTGCCCGGCCGCTGGCGGATGTTCCCGCTCTGCAATTGCAGGGCTTTAAGGGGCAGCCCTTCAGCACCATGCGTCAATCCCGACGCCTGCCAATCCTGGCGCGGCCATGATCGCAAGGAAACCAACAATGAATCTGATCCAGACCCTCGAGCAGGAAGAAATCGCCCGCTTGAACAAGACCATCCCCGAATTCGCGCCCGGCGACACCGTCATCGTGAGCGTGAACGTGGTGGAAGGCACCCGAAAGCGCGTGCAGGCCTACGAAGGCGTGGTGATCGCCAAGCGCAACCGTGGCCTCAACAGCGGCTTCACCGTGCGCAAGATCTCCAGCGGCGAAGGCGTGGAGCGTACGTTCCAGACCTATAGCCCGCTGATCGCCAGCATCGAAGTGAAGCGCCGCGGCGACGTCCGCCGCGCGAAGCTCTACTACCTGCGCGACCGTTCCGGCAAGTCCGCGCGCATCAAGGAAAAGCTGCCTTCGCGCGTCAACAAGGCTGCCGCTCCCGCCGCTTGAGGACGGGCTGCCGCTCTGGCATCCGAAGCCGCTACAGGGTCCTGTAGCGGCTTTTTTCATGGCCGCCGCGCCCCCGGGGCTCGCGCCTGTCTGCCCACGCCGTAGAACTCCCGACGCATGTCCTCTTCCCCATCCACCGCGGCTGCCACCGGGCCGCTGACAGCCCTGCCAGGATTCGATCCCCGGACGGTTCCGGTGCTGGGGACGGACGGCCACCTGCCCGCGGTGCCGGCCGCTGCGTGGACGCCCGAGGCGCTGCGCCGGCGCTTCGCTGCGCCACCGTCCTGGACGCCCGACGTGCTGCGCGAGCGGGCCATGACGGCCCGTGCGCCGCGCGATGCGGCCGTGCTGCTGGCGATCATGCAGCGCGATGAGCCGACCGTGCTGCTGACGGAGCGCACCGCGCATCTGTCCAACCATTCGGGGCAGGTGGCCTTCCCGGGCGGGCGCGTCGATCCGGGCGATGCGGACGCCTCTGCCGCCGCGCTGCGCGAGGCGCGCGAAGAAGTGGGTCTCGACAGCGGCAGGGCGGAGGTGCTGGGCACGCTGCCCGTCTATGCCACCGGCACGGCCTTCCTCGTCACGCCCGTGGTCGCACTGGTCCACCCAGAAGGCAGCTTCGAGCCCAATCCTTATGAAGTGGCCGATATCTTCGAGGTGCCGCTGGCCTTCCTGCTGGATCCGTCGAACCACCGGCGCCACGCCCTCGACATCGGCGGTGCCCGGCGCGAGTGGTTTTCCATGCCCTACACCGATCCTGCGACGGGCAAGACCCACTTCATCTGGGGTGCCACGGCGGGCATGCTGCGCAATTTCTACCGGTTCCTGCTGGCCTGAGCGGGCGGTGCGCCGCAAGAGGCCGAACCACGGTGTTTCCTGTGGTTACGGCCCAGTATGATTGCCGGCATGAGCTTCTTTGCCATCCTCATGGCGTTGCTGATCGAGCAGGCCCGCCCGCTGGCCCGCAGCAACCCGATCCATGCCGGCGTGCGCGCGTGGGCGCTGTCCGTGAGCCGCAATTTCGATGCGGGCAAGCCGCACCATGGCTGGGTGGCATGGTCCCTCGCGGTGTGCGTGCCGTCGCTGGCCGTGCTGGGGGTGCACTGGCTGCTGATGGTGGCCATCGGCTGGCCGGCCGCCGTGGTGTGGAGCATCGCCGTGCTCTATCTCACGCTGGGTTTCCGGCAGTTCAGCCACCATTTCACGAACATCCGGGATGCGCTGGAAGAGCGCGACGAGGACGCCGCCCGGGCCCGCCTGGCCGCCTGGCAGCAGGTGGACGTGGGCCTGCTGCCGCGCAGCGAGATCGTGCGGCACGTGATCGAGTATTCGGTGATCGCGGCGCACCGGCACGTCTTCGGGGTGCTGGCCTGGTTCTCCATCCTGGCGGCCCTGGGCCTGGGGCCCGCGGGCGCGGTGTTCTACCGGCTCGCGGAATTCGTGTCCCGCTACTGGAAGGCTGGCGGCCGCGGGGCCAGCCTGGTGCATCCCGGCAGCGAGCCGCTGCAGCGCGCCTCCGCCCAGGCCTGGACGGTGGTGGACTGGCTGCCTGCGCGCCTCACGGCCCTCAGCTTCGCCGTGGTGGGCAGCTTCGAGGAAGCCATCGACGGCTGGCGCTTCCATGCACAGCATTTTCCCAATGATAACGATGGCGTGATCCTGGCGGCCACCGCCGGTGCGATCAATGTCCGCCTCGGCGGCGAAGTCCTGCAGGCACGGCAGGATGCGCTGGGCGAGGGCATGCTGCCGCCCGAGCCCGGGCCGGCCGGTGGCGACAGCACACCGGGCAGGGAGCCCGAAGTGGCCCACCTGCGCGGTGTGGTGGGCCTGGTGTGGCGCTCGGTCGTGGTGTGGATGCTGCTGCTCGCCCTGCTCACCCTGGCCCGCCTGCTCGGCTGAGGCCGGGGCACTGCCCCCGGCGTCGGCCCTCCGCTGCACCGCTCACCAGTGGCGGTGCGTGCTCAACTCTTCGTACAGCTGCCGGTAGATCTGGTAGCGGTTCGCGCCGATGCGGCCCGAACCTGGTACCGGCGAGGCATCGGGCTCGTCCACGTGCGCCATGACGGCGCAACCGGGTTCGTGCAGATGGGTGCAGTTGTAGAAGCGGCACTCGCCCGCGTGCTGGCCGATGTCCGGCATGAGCCGGGCCAGGTCCGCAGCACCGATGTGGTGCAGCCCGAATTCCTGGAAGCCCGGAGAGTCGATCAGTGCGGTGGTGCGGTCCTGCGGGTCCACCCAGTACCACGTGGTCGTGGTGGTGGTGTGCCGGCCCGAATTGAGCGCCTGGGATATCTCGCCCGTCACCGCCGATGCGTGGGGAACCAGCAGGTTGATGAGCGTGCTCTTGCCCGATCCGGAGGGCCCCAGGACCAGCGTAGTCTTGCCCTGCAGTTGCTCGCGCAGCGCGGCATGGTCCACCTCCGCCGAGTGGGTGAGCGACAGCGGCAGCACCTGGTAGTGGTGCCGGCCGGCGCCGTCGCCGCACATGTGCCGGTAGGGCCAGAGCCGCGCCCAGGCCCGTTCGAAGGGCTCCACCAGGTCGCTCTTGTTGAGGGCGATGACCGGAGCGATGCGCTCGGCTTCCGCCGCGATCAGTGCCCGCGCGAGCTGGCTTTCGGAAAACACCGGCTCGGCGGCGATGAGGATCAGGACCTGGTCCAGGTTGGCTGCGAACGATTTGGTGCGGATCTCGTCCTGCCGGTAGAACAGGTTGCGGCGCTCCAGCACTTTCTCGATCGTGCCTTCGTCGCCCTGGCCGGGCGGAGGAGCCTGCCAGAGCACGCGGTCGCCGACGACCGCCTGGCTCTTCTTGCCGCGCGGATGGCAGATGCGCCGCGAACCGTCGGGGCTTTCGACCAGGCAGTGGCGGCCGTGGCTGGCCACCACCAGGCCGTCGAGGGGGCCCGAGCGCTCAGCCATGGCTTGCCGGTCGGGCCGTCATTCGGAGGCCGCCAGCAGCGCGTCGAAGCGCGCGGCGCATTCGAGGTCGGTGGTGGAGATGCCCTTCACGTCATGGGTGTTCAGGCGAACCACGCAGCGGTCGTAATGCACGGACAGGTCCGGGTGGTGGTCCTGCGCATTCGCGATGAAGGCGACGGCGTTCACGAACGAGATGGTCTCGTAGTAGTTCGCGAAGCGGTAGGTCTTCTCGATCGCGACCGCGGCACCGTCGCCGCTCAGGGCCCAGCCCTGCAGGTCCGCCAGGCGTGTGACGATCTCGGTGGGGCTGAGCGCACGGCGTGCGTGGGCGGACCAGTCTTTCTTGGTGAGCATGGAAGAAGAGGTCATGTCGATGGCTGGGGAAGGGGCATGCGGGCCAGCCGTTCGCTGGCCGGTGGGTGGGAGTAGTAGAACCCCGCGTACACCGGGTCCGGGGTGAGCGTGGAGGCGTTGTCTTCGTAGAGCTTGAGCAATGCGGAGGCGAGGGCGCTGCCTTCGGCCTGCGCCATGGCATAGGCATCGGCCTCGAATTCGTCGCGGCGCGAGAGCTGGGCGAAAACCGGCGAGACGAAGAAGGTCAGCACGGGCGTGGCCAGCAGGAACAGCAGCAGCGCCAGAGCATCGTTGGAGGCCGAGCCCGCAGGCTGGCCGGGAAGCAGTGCGGCGGGCTGCACGCCCAGGCCTTCGTAGAACCAGGTCTGCCCCGAGAGCCAGCCCAGCAGCGCGAACCCGAGCAGCGCCATTGCGAACACGCCCACCATGCGCTTGGTGATGTGCCGGTGCTTGAAGTGGCCGAGTTCGTGCGCGAGCACGGCCTCGACCTCGCCCGGCTGCAACTGGCGCAGCAGGGTATCGTAGAACACCACCCGCTTCGCGGCTCCGAAACCCGTGAAATACGCGTTGGCATGGGCGCTGCGGCGGCTGCCGTCCATCACGAACAGGCCCTTGGCCGCGAAGCCGCAGCGCTGCATGAGCGCCGTGACGCGGGCCTTGAGGGATTCGTCCTCCAGGGGCTGGAAGCGGTTGTAGAGGGGGGCGATGAAGAGCGGGTACACCACCATCAGCACCAGGCTGAATACCGTCCAGGCGCCCCAGGCCCAGAGCCACCAGAGCGTGCCTGCTTCCCCCATGAGCCAGAGGATCAGCGCGGCCAGCGGCAGCCCGATCGCAGCCCCCGTCAGCGTGGACCGTGCGAGGTCCTTGAGCCAGAGGCGTGGCGTGGTCTTGTTGAAGCCGAAGCGCTCTTCGAGCACAAAGGTCTGGTAGGCCGCGAGGGGCAGGTCGATGAGCCCGCTCACCAGCGCGAACGCTGCCAGCAAGGCGATCTGCTGCACCATGCCGCCGTCCAGCACGGACAGCAGCGCCTGGTTGAGGGCGTTCAACCCGCCCAGCAGCGTCCAGCCCAGCAGCACGGCGGCGCCCAGGGCGGCTTCCAGCAGGCCGAGGCGGGCCTTGGCGATGGTGTAGTCCGCGGCTTTCTGGTGGGCGGAGAGGGGGATGCGCCCGGCGAACGGCTCCGGGACGGCGCCACGGTGGCGCGCGACGTGCCGGATCTGCCGGGACGCCAGCCAGAAGCGCACCAGCAGGCCGGCGGCCAGCAGCAGGGCGAAGGCCGCGGTGAGGAGGCCGGCGGGCGTGGTGAAGTAGGAGGCAGTGTCGGGGGCGGGAGGCATGTACCGGGAGTTTAGGGCTTCGCGGGCCGGCATCGCGGCGCCAGGGGCGTTCGGCCTTGGGAGACAATCCGGGTCATGTCCGATATTGCCCCCGCCTCCGTCCCCCCCGTCCTTCCCAAATCCGACCTGAACTTCGTCTGGCTCGACTGCGAGATGACGGGGCTCGATCCCGAGAAGGATCGCCTGCTGGAGATCGCCGTCGTGGTGACCGGCCCGGAACTGGAGCCGCGGGTGGAGGGGCCGGTGTTCGCCATCCACCAGTCCGACGCCTTGCTCGACGGCATGGATGCCTGGAACAAGGGCACGCACGGGCGCAGCGGCCTCATCGAGAAGGTGCGGGCCTCCACGGTCACGGAAGCCGAAGCCGAGCAGGCCATCCTGGAGTTTCTTGCACGCTATGTGCGAAAGGGCGTGGCACCCATGTGCGGCAACAGTATCGGCCAGGACCGGCGCTTCCTCGTGCGCTACATGCCGAAGCTGGAGGCGTTCTTCCATTACCGCAACGTGGACGTGAGCACCCTCAAGGAGCTGTCCCGTCGCTGGAAGCCCGAGGTGTACGCCAGCTTCAAGAAGGCGCAGAAGCACACCGCGCTCGCCGATGTGCACGAGTCCATCGAGGAACTGGCGCACTACCGCAAGCACCTGCTGGTGCCCTGATCGCGGCCGGTTGCGGGAAAACCCGAATCGTGCGACAATAGCCAGCTTGCGCGGAAATGCCGGATGCAATTTCCGGTACGCGCATTTTGTGCATCTCCCCTTCACACCGGGCCGCGGACGGCTGCGATTCTCTCCCCTGAGGCGCAGCACGACCTTCCGCACCAATGCTCACCTGCCCCGACATCCGGGCGCTGGTTCCGTTGAATGGTTGATGTTTTTTAACCATTGACGGAGCCCGCGCAGGCCTATTTGCCTGCGTGCGTCTTCGTGTGAGAAACATAGACATGACCGACACTTTGCAAGTGCAGGGCGCTTCCGCGCCTGCAGATACCTCTTTCGTGGCCGCAACCGAGGCCCATGCCGTGCCCGTGGCCCTGGCCGCAGACACCACCGCCGTGGCTCCCGAGGCCGTCGCGGCCGACACCGTGGCAGTGCCCAACGGTTTCGTCGAGCTGGGCCTGGCCCCCGAACTCGTGCAGGCCGTCGCCGACCTGGGCTACACCCAGCCCACCGGCGTGCAGGAGCGTGCCATTCCCCTGGCCATGGGCGCCGGCGCCGATGCGGGCAAGTTCATCGACCTGATGGTGTCCAGCCAGACCGGCAGCGGCAAGACGGCGGCATTCCTGTTGCCCGTGCTGCACACGCTGATCGGCCAGCAGGCCGCTGCGCAGGCGGCCGCCCGCGCGGAATTCGAAGCCGCTGCGGCCGAAGCCCTCGCCCGCGGCGAGACAGCTCCGAAGCGCGCCAAGCGCAAGGACCCGACCAACCCGCGCCACTTCAAGGCCGCGACCCCCGGCGCGCTCATCCTGTGCCCCACCCGCGAACTCGCCCAGCAGGTGGCCCACGACGCGATCGAACTCGTGCGCCACTGCCGCGGCCTGCGCGTGGCCAACGTGGTGGGTGGCATCCCCTACCAGCTGCAGATCGCCAAGCTGCAGAACGCCGACCTCGTGGTGGCGACGCCCGGCCGCCTGCTGGACCTGCAGCGCTCGATGCAGATCAAGCTCGACCAGGTGCAGTTCCTGGTGGTGGACGAGGCCGACCGCATGCTGGACCTCGGCTTCTCCGACGACCTCGCCGAGATCAATGAACTCACCAGCCAGCGCAAGCAGACGATGATGTTCAGCGCGACCTTCGCGCCCCGCATCCAGCAGCTGGCGATGCGCGTCATGCACGACGGCGGCGCTTCGGTGAAGAAGGTGCAGATCGATTCCCCGCAGGAAAAGCACGCCAACATCAAGCAAACCCTGTTCTGGGCCGACAACGCCCAGCACAAGCGCAAGCTGCTGGACCACTGGCTGCGTGACACCACCATCAACCAGGCCATCGTGTTCGCCAGCACCCAGGTGGAATGCGACGGCCTCGCCAACGACCTGCAGCAGGAAGGCTTCTCGGCCGTGGCGCTGCACGGTGCACTGAGCCAGGGCCTGCGCAACCGCCGCCTGATGGCGCTGCGCAACGGCCAGGTGCAGATCCTGGTGGCCACCGACGTGGCGGCCCGCGGCATCGACGTGCCCACGATCACCCACGTCTTCAACTTCGGCCTGCCGATGAAGGCCGAGGATTACACGCACCGCATCGGCCGCACGGGCCGTGCCGGACGCGACGGTTTGGCCGTCACGTTCGCCGAGTTCCGTGACCGCCGCAAGATCTTCGACATCGAAGGCTACAGCCGCCAGCAGTTCAAGACCGACGTGATCGCCGGCCTGGAGCCGCAGCAGCGTGCGCCGCAAGCCCGTCCGGAATTCGGCGGCCGTGGCCGCGAAGGCGGTGGTGGTTTCCGTGATCGCCGTCCGAACGGTGGCGGCGGCCGCGGTGGTTTCGGCGATCGCCATGGCCGTGGCCGCGATGACAGCCGGGGCTTCGCTCCCCGGGACGATCAGCGCGGTTTCGCCTCCCGCGACGACCAGCGGGGCTTCGCTCCGCGCGATGACCAGCGCGGTTTCGCGCCCCGTGACGACCAGCGTGGCTTTGGTCCGCGCCGCGACGGCGATGGCTATGGCCGCAAGCAGGGCTTCGGCGAGCCCGCGCGTGGCGGCTTCGGCGGCGGCCGTGGCGAGGGCGGTGGCCGGGGCGGTGATTTCGCTCCCCGCAAGCCGGCTTTTGCCAAGCCCGGCGCGGGTGGCGGCAAGCCGTCGTTCGCACCGCACGATGCGCGCAAGCGCCCGGCACGTCCGGCCCGCTGAGGTCCGCATGTCCGCAGAGGCCAGCCCTGGAGGCTGGCTTTTTTTCGTCCATGCCACGGCATGGGGCTTGCCGGACGCGGGTGCGTCCGATAATCCATCTCCTCCAGGACCCACTGCACGGAGTGCTCCGAAAAATGACCTTTCCTCCCTCGTCGGACAACGATTTTGAACACATGTTCGACCTGGCCCCGGTGTCGCTGTGGCTGGAGGACTTCAGCGCGCTGAAGTCGCTGCTCGACGGCTGGCGAAGCGAGGGCGTGGTGGATGCCGAGGCTTATGTACGCGAGGACCCCGCACGGATGCAGCAGTACGGCGCGAGCCTGAAGGTGCTCCAGGTGAACCGGCGCACGCTGGAACTCTTCGCGGCCCCGGACCAGGCCACGCTGCTGGCTTCGCTGGACCAGGTATTCCGCGGCGACATGTTCGAGCAGGCGATCTCCGAGTTGCGGCAGCTGTGGTCCGGCTCGCTGGAGTTCTCCAACCAGACGGTCAATTACGCGCTCGACGGCCGTCGCCTCGATGTGCATATCCGCGGCCGCATCCTGCCCGGACATGAGGACCGCTGGGACCGCGTGCTGATTTCGCTCGAGGACAACACCGACCAGATCCGCTCCGGCGCGGCACTGCTGCGCAGCGAGCAGTATGCACGGGGCCTGTTCGAGCATTCGCCGGTATCGCTGTGGGTGGAGGACTTCAGCTGCGTCAAGCGCCTGCTCGACGACG
Source organism: Paracidovorax oryzae ATCC 19882 (assembly GCF_000687165.1). Classification (GTDB taxonomy): domain Bacteria; phylum Pseudomonadota; class Gammaproteobacteria; order Burkholderiales; family Burkholderiaceae_C; genus Paracidovorax; species Paracidovorax oryzae. The sequence continues at coordinate 96,278 of NZ_KK366049.1, forward strand.
TGCGTGCACAGGGCATCCGCGATTTCAAGACGTTCCTGAAGGTGCATCCGGAGTTCGTCACGCGCTGCATGCAGGAGATCCGCGTCATCGACGTGAACCAGCAGACGCTGGAGATGTTCGGCGCCGATAGCAAGGATCAGTTGCTCCAGCAGATCGGCAAGGTGTTCCGCGGAGAGATGGCCGAGTCGTTCGCCGAGCAGTTGCTCGACCTGTGGGACGGCAAGCTGGTGCAGCAGCGCGAGGTCGTGAACTACAGCCTCTCGGGCGAGCCGGTGTACATCCACATGCAGTTCGCGGTGCTGGACGAACGCAGGCACGACTGGTCCATGGTGCTGTTGTCGCTGGTGGACATCACGGCGCGCAAGAAGGCGGAGGCCTATCTGGAGTACCTGGGCAAGCACGATGTGCTGACCCAGTTGCGCAACCGCGCCTTCTACATGGAGGAACTGAACCGGCTCGTCCGCAAGGGCCCATGGCCGGTGGCGGTGGTGGTGTTGGACCTGAACGGGCTCAAGGTCATCAACGACGAGTACGGCCATGCGGCGGGCGATGCGTTGCTGCGCCGGGTGGGCGAGGTGCTTCTCAAGGCGGTGGATTCCCCGGACTGTGCCGCGCGCATCGGGGGCGACGAATTCGCCCTGCTGCTGCCGGCTTCCGACGAGCGCGGCGCGCAGGCCGTCACCGACCGGATCGCATCGCTGCTGGAGCTCAACAACCAGTTCTATCCCGGCAAGCCGCTGAGCCTGGCGATCGGGACGGCCATCGCGGCCACGGGCGACCAGGTCGAGGCGGCCGTGCACCGTGCCGACCAGGCCATGTACGCGGAGAAGCTGCGCTACTACGAGCAGGCGGGGCTGGAGCGCCGGCGCGGCTGACGCGGGGCGGCGGGCCGCGCCTGGCTTCAGGCGGCGGTGGCCACGCGGCCGATGTCCGGCCAGCGGTGGTGCAGATAGACCCAGGCCACCAGGCCCACGCACATCATCCCCAGCGATGCGCAGGCCAGCAGCAGGGTGGAGTGCATCACCAGCGGGGCCACCACGCCCGCCACCAGGCCGTTGGCGGTGGAGCCGACGAAGGCCTGCAGCGACGAGGCCATGCCGCGGCGCTCGGGGTACAAATCCAGCACGAGCAGGGTGACGACGGGCACCATCAGCGCCCACCCGAACGCGAAGACCGCGATGGGGAACAGCGCCCACGAGACGTGCGCCGTGAACAGCGCGTTGGCCGCCAGGTTCAGCAGGGACATGACGAACATGATGAGGAAGCCGTGCCGTATCTGGCGCTTGGGCGCGATGCGGCCGGCCAGGCGGCCGCTGAGCCAGGCGCCGCCCATGATGCCCGAGATGGTCAGTATGAAGAACCAGAAGAAGTGCGTGGGCGACAGGTGCAGGTGTTCGCCGAGGAAGGCGGGGGCCGCGAGCACATAGAGGAACATGCCGTTGAACGGCACGCCGCTGGCGAGTGCCAGCAGCAGGAATCGCGGGCTGGAGCCCAGCTGCCAGTACCCCTGGAGCAGGTGGCGGGCGTTGAAGGGCTGGCGGTGGTCCGCATGCAGCGTCTCGGGCAGCAGGCGGTAGTTGGCGACCCAGAGCAGCAGCCCCACGCCGGTGAGGAACCAGAACACGCTGTGCCAGCCCGCATGGACGAACAGCCAGCCGCCCACGATGGGCGCGATGGCCGGCGCCACGCCGAAATAGATGGTGACCTGGCTCATCACCTGCTGGGCCTGGGCGGGCGGGAACATGTCCCGGATCACCGCCCGCGACACCACGATGCCTGCGCCGGCCGACAGGCCCTGCATTGCGCGGAACAGCACCAACTGGCCGATGCTTTGCGACAGGGCGCAGCCTGCGGACGCCAGCGTGAACACGGCGATGCCCCAGAGGACCACCGGCCTGCGCCCGAAACTGTCGGACAGGGCACCGTGGAACAGCGTCATGAACGCGAAGCCGAACAGGTAGGCCGACAGCGTCTGCTGCATTTCCACCGGCGTGGCGCCCAGCGCTGCCGCGATGCCCGAGAACGCCGGTATGTAGGTATCGATCGAGAACGGCCCCAGCATGCCCAGCACGGCCAGCAGGACGGCGAGGGTCCAGCGCGGGGCGCGCCAGAGATGGTGGGCGTCTGGATTCATGGCGGAAGCAGGGCGGGGCTGGGGCAGGAAGGACCCGGCCCGCGCGGCGCGGGCACCGGCGGGCAGGCGATTTTCATTATCGGGGCGAGGCTGCAGGCCGGGGGGCCGGCCTGCGTCTCCCGGGCGTCAGTGCTGGTGCGCGCCGTGGCCCGCATGGGCAGGGGCGTCCTGCGCCGGGGCGTTGGCCCCGGTCGTGCCCAGGGCGCGCACGGATGCCTGCACGTCCACCGTCTGGCGCTGGCCGTCCGCGCCTTCCAGCACGAGCTGCAGCGGCACGGTATCGCCCGCCTTCACCGGCCTGGCCAGGTCCATGAGCATGACGTGGTAGCCGCCGGGCTTGAGCTCCACGGCCTGGCCTGCGGGAAGGTCAAGCTTCTCCACGGCCCGCATTTTCATGACGTTGTCCTGCAGCTGCATTTCGTGGATTTCCGCCACGGGGGCTGCGGGGGATTTCACGCCGACGAGCTTCATCGGCTTGGCCGCGGTGATCTTCATGAAGGCGCCAGTGGCTTTTTGCTGGGGCACGGTGGCCCGGACCCAGGCGTCCTGGACGGTGGCGGTCTGGCCGTGCGCTGCCAGGCTGGCCAGGGCGGCGATGGCGACCAGGGAAGAGGAGAGGATGCGTTTCATGGGTTGATGTCCGTTGGGGGGCGCGGTGCTGCGCCCGGATGGGGAAGCCCTGCAGGGCAGGGGGCTGGAGCGCGTCAGGCTCCGGAGCGCAGGCAGCCGGGCGGCCCCCTGGCCGGCAGATGTCCGGCGGCAGGGCATGCAGGATGCGGGTTCTGCCGGCCGCAGGGGCGTGCCGCGGGCAGCGGAGCGTGCGCGAACGCACCGGCCACCACCGTGGGCGGGGCCAGTCCCGTGGGCAGGCATGCAGGGCAGTCCAGCGCATGGGCATGCGGTTGCGGTGCCGGTTCGCTTTGGTCCGCCGGGGGCACCGTGGTCCACCGCGCGGTGCCTTCCGCCGAGCAGATGCGGTCCAGGGGAGCGGCGGATAGCACCAGCGGGGACGCGCCCGACGCTGCGATCGCCCACAGGAAGCAGGCGAGCACGAATCGGCGGACGGCGAGGGCGCTGCGGAAGAACGGCATGGTGCGCCGGTGATTATGGGCCGTCCCCGCTGCCGCGGGCCCCTTGCGGCCGCCGGGGCGCCTGCCATTTCAGGGGCGTGCGGCAGCACGCTGCTCGGCGGGCGGAATGCGCAGTTGCTGCCGGTACTTGGTCACGGTGCGGCGCGCGATGCGGATGCCCTGGCGCTCGAGCTGCCGTGCGATGTCCACGTCGGAAAGCGGCCGCTGGCCGTCGTCGGCCGCCAGGATCTCCTGCACGAGCCCGCGGATGGCGGTGGGCGAGCTGTCGCGCCCGGCGGGCGTGGTCATGGCGCGGGAGAAGAAGTACTTCAGCTCGAACAGGCCGAACGGCGTCTGCAGGTACTTGTTGTTCGTCACCCGCGATACGGTGGAGACATGCACGCCCACGTCTTGCGCGATGTCCTTGAGCGCCAGCGGGCGCATGCCGATGGGGCCGTATTCCAGGAAGTGGGGCTGCCGGCGCAGGATCGCCCGGGCAACGTCCAGCACGGTGGAAAAGCGCTGCTGCACATGGCGAACGGTCCAGCGCGCCTCGGCCAGCTGCGCGGCCAGATCGCGGTGCGCGTTGCGCGCTCCGGTGTCTTCCGTGGCGGGTGTGGGGCCGTCGGGCGCATCGGCCGGCGACTGCAGCAGTTGCTGGTACTGGCGGTGGACGCGCACGCGCGGCATGACGGCATCGTTCAGCGACACGGTCCACTGGCCACGGGCCTTGTGCGCGATGACGTCGGGCACGATGTACTGCACGGGCTGGTGCCCATGGCGCCATCCCGGGTGGGGGTCCAGGTGCCGCAACCGCTCGAGTGCCTCCCGCACGGCATGCGCAGGCACGTCCAGCCGCGCCGCGAGTTGCCGCATGGCCTGCGGCCCGGACCCTTCCGCCGCCCTGGCCAGGACCGCATCGCACAGCGCACGTTGCAGGGGGCATGCGATCGCAGGCAGCTGCAGGCGCAGGCACTCCTGCAGATCGCGCGCGCCCACGCCCGCGGGCTCCAGGGCCTGCACGGTGCGCAGCGCGGCGTCCAGTTCCCCGGCCGTGGCCTCGGGCTCCACGCCGTAATCCCTGCAGAGGGAATCGAGGGGCGCCAGGAGGTAGCCGTCTTCGGACAGCTCTTCGACCACCAGGCTGGCCAGGAGGAAGGCACGGTCGGGCAGGCGCAGCAGGCGCAACTGCGCGTGCAGGTGCTCCTGCAGCGTGGTGGTCGCCGGTTCCCGGTCCAGCATGGACAGGCCGTCGCCGTTGCCGGCCTGGGGCGACCGGGAGCTCGGGGCGGCTGTCCAGGCAGGTCCGTCTTCGGGGCCCGGGGCAGCAGGCACGGCCGACTCGTCTTCCTCCAGGAACGGGTTCTCGTCCACGGCGGCCATCACGCTCTGGATGAACTCCGCAGTCGGCATCTGCAGCAGTTGCACGGCCTTCTGCAGGCGGGGCGAAAGGTGCGGGGACTGGGTCTGTCGGGCTCCAAGAGCGAGTGTCGGCATCGGACGAAGGGTTCCTCGGGCAGGCCAGCCAAACGTGGCCTTCGAACACTTCGTGCAAACACCATGCCGCCCTTGTCCGACAGTGTACGTATGGATACCTTTGCAACAATCCGACTGCCCGCCAGGAGAAGCTCTGTAACAGAGCGCAGTGAACGGGGAGTGCGGATTGCCATGCGGATCCGCAGGCGCGGCGAATGGGCCGTCCGGGCCCGGGATGCTGCTGCCGGACGGTATTAATTGCGGAAACTATTGCATGGCCCAACACACCGAATCATCGCTCCCGCCATCCGGCCCCGACGAAGACAAGGACGTCCGGGAGGCACGGGGGGACTCCGGACGAACACAGGTGCTGCCCGGATGGTCCGAGCGTGCCTGGCCTTCGGCGTCGCTGCGAACCTACCTGGTGGCCATGATCCTGGCCGCGACGCTTCCCATTGCCCTGCTGCTGACGTACAAGGTCGCTGCGGAGCTCGTGCAGGCCCGCAGCCGCCTGCAGTCCGTGCTGGGCCACAGCGCTGCCGGGCTGGCACAGACCGTGGCGCTGGACACCGCGGCCACCGTCGATGCGCTGCTGGCGCTGGGGCGCACGGATGCGCTGCAGTCCGGCCAGGCCTCTGCGCTCGAGCGCTGGCTGCGCCAGCGGCCGCCGATCAAGCCCCAGTGGCACAGCGTGTTCCTCGCGGGTGCGGACGGGCGCCTCGTGTTCGACACCGCCCGGCCTGAGGGCGATCGTGCGCAGGACGCGACCATCGAAGCGCTGGCGCGCAGGGCGTCGTCGGAACGCCGCGCGGCGCTGTCGGAGGCCGTGGACATGGGCTCCGCCGGGGCCGAAGTGGCGCTGGCCGTGCCGGTGCGCCTTGCGGGCGTGGATGGCTATGTGCTCGGCGCCCGCATGGACGCGCAGGCCTGGCAGAGGCTGCTGTCCACGGCCACGCCGCCGGAAGGGGGCTTCATCGCGCTGGTGGACTCCCGCCAGAACGTGGTCGCCGCTGCAGGCCATCTGGCGCGCGGCCGGCAGCTCCTGCCGACGGGGGTGGAGCGTGTGCAGGCCCGCATGGGCGAGCACGGCATCGCCGAGCCCGCGGTGGCGACCTGGCGGCCGGTGGCGCATTACGGCTGGCAGGTGAGCGTGGGCGTGCCGGCGGCACCCATCGAGGCGGCCGAGCGCCGCACCGTGCTGTCCGCGATCGCCACCATGGGGGCCTGCCTGGTGCTGGGCGTGGCACTGGCCTTCCTGCTGGCGTGGCGCATCGCCCAGCCGCTGCAGATGCTGGCGCGGGCGCAGCGCCTGCCGCCTTCGCTGCGCATCCCCGTGCGGGAGATCGCACTGCTGCGCGACGCGCTCTGGACGGCGCAGCGGCGCGATGCCACCACGCGGCAGCGGCTGCAGGCCAAGGCCGCGGAATTCGAGGCCCTGTTCGAGAACACACCCATCGGGCTGGCATTCGCCGATGGGGCGCATTGCGGCCATGTGGTGCTCAATCCCGTGATGCGGGGCCTGCTGGGCGTGGCGGACGAAGAGGACGGCCGGGAGACGCCGGCCCGGATCTTCCGCGGCGGAAAGGAACTCGCGCCTGAGGAGCAGCCCCTGATGCTGGCATGCCGCCTGGCGCAACCCGTCGGCCCCATGGAGCTGGAGATCCGCGTGCCGGGGCGGGCGCCCATGTCGGTCGTGGCCAGCGCCGTGCCGCTGCTCGACGAGCAGGGAAGGCCGCGGGGTGCCCTCAGCGCGGTGACGGACATCACCGAACTGCTGCAGGTGATGGCCCTCTGGCTGGCCGCGGACCGCAAGCGGCAGGAAAAGCAGAGCCTGATCGACCTGGCCTGCGAAGCGGGCTACGTGGGTTTTTTCGAATACCGCTTCCGGCCATCGGAACTGGTGTGGACGGCGGGCCAGGAGGGGCTGTTCGGGCGCGACCCGGCGGCTTTGGCGGCGGAAGGCGGGGGGCCGCCCGGGCTGAGGGCCTGGAGCGCGCTCGTGCATGCGGACGACTGTGCCCGGCTGCGCCGTTCGCTGGCGCGGTCGCTGCGCACGCGAAGCGCCCGGGCCCAGCTGGAATACCGCATCGCCGCCGCCCCCGACGACGCGCCCCGCTGGCTGTCCAGCCGGCTGCTGCTGCGCTACGGCGTCCACGGCCGCCCCGAGCAGGTCGTGGGCATCACGGTGGATGTCACCGAGCAGAAGAACGCGGAGCGGCGGCGCGCGCTGCAGTCCGAGCAGGAGCAGGCGGCGCGGCGGCAGGCCGAGGCCGCCAGCCGGGCCAAGGACGAGTTCCTGACCATGCTGAGCCATGAGTTGCGCAATCCGCTGGCGGCCATCGCGGCCGCATCCGACGTGCTCTCCACCGGTGCGGGCGGGCCGGAGACGACGAGCCAGGCCCTGGGCATCATCCAGCGCCAGACCCAGCACCTGGCGAGCATGATGCGCGACCTGCTGGATGTCAGCCGCGTGCTGCGCGGCAGCGCCGTGCTCGCGCGCCGGCCCACCGACCTGGCCGAGCGGGTGCGGAGCGTGCGCGAGTCGCTGTCCGTCGGTGGCACGATGCGACGCCACACCTGGACGTTCGACCTGCAGCCGGCCTGGATCAACGGCGATGCCACGCGCATCGAGCAGGTGATCGTGAACCTGCTGCAGAACGCCATCAAGTACACGCCCGAGGGCCGCGGCATCGATGTGAGCGTGTCGTGCTCGGAGGACGAGGCCGTGCTGCGCGTGGCGGACGGGGGCGACGGCATCGACGAGGAACTGCTGCCGCACATCTTCGACCTGTTCCGCCAGGGAGAGCGTATGCTGGACCGGCAGGACGGCGGCCTGGGCGTGGGCCTGACGCTGGTGCAGCACCTGGTGGAGCAGCACGGCGGCGTGATCGACGTCGCCACCTCGGAGGACGGGACGGTGTTCACGGTGCGCTGGCCACGGGTGGCGCCTGCCAGCGCCGCCGCGCCCGCGGATGCCATGGCGGCGCGCCCGCACGGTCCTTCGCGGCGCATCGTTCTGGTGGAGGACAATGCGGACATGCTGCGCTCCGTGAGCGCCTACCTGCGCGGCAGGGGGCACACGGTGCATGCGGCCGAGGACGGGCTCGACGGGCTGGTCCTGATCATCGCCGAACGGCCGGACGTGGCCATCGTCGATATCGGGCTGCCGGGCGTGGACGGGTACGAGATCGCGCTGCGCGCACGCGCGGCGGGGTATGCCGGGCGGATGGTGGCCGTGTCGGGCTACGGCCAGGCGCAGGACATTTCCAAGGCGCGGAAAGCTGGATTTGATGAGTACCTCATCAAACCGATCACGATGGAACAATTACAAAACGCAATGGACCGCACGCCTTGACGGGTGCAGAGTCCACATGCATCTGTATTGGCGCGGTGTGCGGACGGCTGCACCGCGGCAAGCATCCTGGAGGACTCATGGGTTTGGCTCTGATCGTGGACGATGACGCCGATGCGGCGGACATGCTGGCGGCGCTGTGCAGCGCCGAGGGCTATCACGCTGCCACGGCGCACACGCTGGAGGCCGCGCGCAAGAAGATGGTGCTGCAGCCGCCGGACGTGGTGCTGCTCGACCTGCACCTGCCGGACGGCAATGGGCTGTCATTCATGAACGAGCAATCGCTGCGCTCGAACACGCAGGTGGTGCTGGTCACGGGGCATGCGACGCTGGAGACGTCGATCCAGGCGCTGCGCCTCGGCGCGGCCGACTACCTCGTGAAGCCCGTGAGCCTGCCGCAGCTGCGCGGGGTGCTGTCGCGCGTGATGCCCCCTGCGGCGATCGCCGCGGAGATCGAATCCTGGCGCAAGACGGTGGACGATACCGGCCGGTTCGGCCATCTGGTGGGGCGCTCGGCCTGCATGCGGCGGGTGTACGAGCAGATCGCGCGCGTGGCCGGCACTTCGGTCACGGTGTTCGTGACCGGCGACAGCGGGACCGGCAAGGAACTCGTGGCGCGCACGGTGCATGACCTCAGCCGGCGGCGCTCGCAGCCCTTCCTGGCCATCAACTGCGGAGCGATCTCGCCCCAGCTGATGGAAAGCGAGATATTCGGCCACGAGAAGGGCAGCTTCACGGGCGCGGAGCGCCAGCATCAGGGCTTTTTCGAGCGCGCGCACGGCGGCACGCTGTTCCTGGATGAAGTGACCGAAATGCCCATGGAATTGCAGGTCAAGCTGCTCCGGGTGCTGGAAACCGGCACCTTCATGCGCGTGGGCTCCACCGTGGAGCGCGCCACCGACGTGCGCATCGTGGCAGCGACCAATCGCGATCCCCTGTCCGCCGTGGCGGGCGGGGCCCTGCGCGAGGACCTGTTCTACCGGCTGAACGTATTCCCGATCGAGCTGCCGCCGCTGCGCGAGCGCGCCGAGGACATCGGGCTGCTGAGCAGCCATTTCCTGGCGGCGATCGGGCAGAAGGAAGGCCGGTCCAAGCGGCTGGAGCCCCAGGCCCTGGAGCGCCTGGAACGCTACCGCTGGCCCGGCAACGTGCGCGAGCTGCGCAACGTGATGCAGCGCGCCTACGTGATGGCGGAGGGCGATGCGATCACCGCGCAATGGCTTCCGACCAATGGTGCCGAAGCCGATGCAGCGCCCGTTTCCGGGGGCCGGGCGGCGCGCGTGCCCGTGGAGGACGACGGCGCCGAATCCGCGGGCCAGCTGCGCGTGGACGTGGGCACCTCGATCGCGGACGTGGAGCAGCAACTCATCCTGCGCACGCTGCGGCATTTCGACAACCACAAGGAGCGTGCCGCAGCGGCCCTCGGCGTGAGCCTCAAGACCCTCTACAACAAGCTCAAGGCTTACGAGAGCACGGCCGCGGACTCCTCTTCCACGCGCTGAGCGCGCAGGCCGGTCGGCCTCAGGCACGCCGTTTGCCCGCCCATTCATGCCTGGCTGCCCCGCCAGGCGCGCCCCTCTTGAGCCCGCCGACCAAGGCGGGCTCTTTTTTTGCGGGGTGCATGGCCAGTACCGCCGGGCACGCCGTTTGCCCTGAGTCATTGCGTAGGCCCGGCCGCTGCGGCGCCGGACTGCAATTTCCATCCATTTCCTATTTTTGTTGAGAGGAGCGGTACATGGCCAATGACCCAACGAACGAACGCGATACGGGCAAGCAAGCACAGGCGGAAGAGGCGCTGAAGCAGGGAGCCCGCCGTGCCGGTCCGGCCCGGCGGGGGTTCGCGGGCATGGACCCGGCCCGCCAGCGCGAGATCGCGTCCCTGGGGGGGCGCGCAGCCCACGCCAGCGGCAACGCCCACCAGTTCACGTCGGAAGAAGCCCGCGAGGCTGGCCGCAAGAGCCATCGCAAGTCCGCGGCTGCCAACGGGGCTGCCGCAGGTGGCGCCAGCGCTGGTGCCGCTTCGTCCTGATCGGCGGGGCAGGTGTTGCTTCCTGCCGCACCGACACTCGCCGACGGAATGAAAGAAAGCCCGCCTCCTGGCGGGCTTTTTTTTCGTCGGTACCTCGCCAGGGGGGGCGGATTTCTTCGGGCGCAGGCGCCGGGGATTTCTTGCAGTAAAAACGCCTTTCCGGGGCCCGCGCCGCCGTGGGGGCGGGCGGGGGAGGGGGTGCCCGCCGTGCCGGCATGCGGAAAGGCGCGATTCAATTCGCGCCGGCTCATGCATTCCTGCAGCGTTCGGGCCACTGGGCCACTGCATCGCCGGAAATCAGTGTTGCCGCATCACCCCTTTCTGAGAACGGAGCACTGACTTGAGGTCTTCCATCACGGCATCGACGCCGTGACCCATCTGCGCATGGACGATGGCGCCATCGACAGCCAGGGACAACGCGCTTCCCGCAAGTCCCGCGTCGCCAATGAACAGGTTCTCCAGGACGCAGGCCATCTCCTGCTTGTGGCGTCGAACGGTGGCCAGGATCTCCGGGTCGGACGAACCCAACTCGGCCGCTGCGTTGAGGAATGCACAACCCCGGAAGTCCGGCTGGCTGAACCAGTTTCCGAGGGTCGTGACAAGTGCATCCAATGCTGACGAGCCGGTAGCCGTGGCCTCCTTCAAGCTGTTTCTGAACCAAGCCATCCATTTTGCATGGCGGTAATCCAGGTACGCCCGGACCAGATCGTCCTTGCTCGCGTACTGCCGGTAGAAAGTCACTTTGCTGACCGAGGACCGCTCGATGATTTTGTCCACTCCAGTGGCTCGGATGCCTTCGCCGTAGAAGAGCGCATGGGCCGCCACCAGGATGCGTTCGCGGGGAGGGAGCGATTCCGGAACACGTTCAGGGGTTGTCATGCCTCCATTGTAGACAGATCGTTCCACCTGCTTTACGATCGGCCATGTAGACAAGTCGTTCTACATCATCTGAAAGGTCTCATCATGGAAACTCGCCCGCCCCTTCCTCCCTTCTCGCTGACAAGCGCAGTCCAGAAAGTCCGTCTGGCCGAAGATGGCTGGAACACGCGCGACGCGGCCAAGGTTGCACTGGCATACACGCTGGACACGCAATGGCGCAACCGGGCCGAGTTCGCCAATGGCCGGGCGGAGGCCCAGGCCTTCCTCGAGAGAAAGTGGAAGAAGGAGCTCGATTACCGGCTGATCAAAGAGCTCTGGCTGTACGGAGACACTCGCATCGCAGTCCGGTACGCCTACGAGTGGCACGATGACGCCGGCCACTGGTTCCGGTCCTATGGCAACGAAAACTGGGAATTCGCTGCCGACGGACTCATGCAGCGGCGTTTTGCCTGCATCAACGACATGCCGATCCAGGAGTCGGAGCGCAAGTTTCACTGGCCGCTGGGTCGCCGGCCCGATGACCATCCCGGACTGTCGGACCTTGGCCTGTGAACGGGGCGCTGGCCTGCGGCCTGTGATGGAGGTGGCAGGCCAGCCGAGCCTGGTGCGCATGCAACCGGTGAGGCCCCTGTCGGCGCTGCCGGGCGCTCGCGAACCGAAAAAGGAAACAGGGAATGAAAAAAGCCGGGGCTACCTTTCGATAGCACCGGCTTTAGTAGCCTTGCGGCTTTGTGGTGGTGGGTCCTGAGTGACTCGAACACTCGACCTACGGATTAAGAGTCCGCTGCTCTACCAACTGAGCTAAGAACCCACAGTAACCTTTGAAACTGTGTCTGCTGCGCTGCAGAGCCTCGAATTATGCACTACTTTTTGTGCGGCCTGCAAGAAGCCGCACAAAAAAGTTTTCGGCACCTCACATCAGCAGGTGTTCGCCCGCGTTGTCGCCGCCCAGGATCACGTAGTTCACCTTGCGGATGTCCATGAGCTTGCGGCCGCCGGAGTAGCTGATGGAGCTCTGCACGTCCTGTTCCATCTCCACCAGGGTGTCCGCGAGGCGGCCCTTGATGGGCTCGAGGATGCGCTTGCCTTCCACGTGCTTGTACTCGCCCTTGTTGAAGTCGCTGGCGGAGCCGTAGTATTCCTTGAACTGCTCGCCATCCACTTCCACGGTCTTGCCGGGGGATTCCTCGTGGCCCGCGAACAGCGAGCCGATCATGACCATGGTGGCGCCGAAGCGGATGCTCTTGGCGATGTCGCCGTGGCTGCGGATGCCGCCGTCGGCGATGATCGGCTTGGTGGCCACGCGGGCGCACCACTTGAGCGCCGAGAGCTGCCAGCCGCCGGTGCCGAAGCCGGTCTTGAGCTTGGTGATGCACACCTTGCCCGGGCCCACGCCCACCTTGGTCGCGTCCGCGCCCCAGTTCTCCAGGTCGATGATCGCCTCGGGCGTGGCCACGTTGCCGGCGATGATGAAGGCCTGCGGCAGGTGCTGCTTGAGGTAGGCGATCATGGCCTTCACCGTGTCGGCATGGCCGTGGGCGATGTCGATGGTGATGTATTCGGGGCAGAGGCCTTCCGCCACGAGCCGGTCCACCGTGTCGTAGTCGGGCTGCTTCACGCCCAGCGAGATGGAGGCGAAGCAGCCGGCCGCGTGCATGTCGCGCACGAACTGCACGTTGTCGAGGTCGAAGCGGTGCATGACGTAGAAGTAGCCGTTGCTGGCGAGCCAGCGGCAGATCTTCTCGTCCACCACCGTCTTCATGTTCGCCGGCACCACCGGAAGGCGGAAGCTGCGCTGCCCGAGGGTGACGCTGGCGTCGCACTCGGATCGGCTCTCCACGCGGCATTTGCGCGGCAGCAGCAGGACGTTGTCGTAGTCGAAGATTTCCATGAGATTTCCAAGCTCCTGTGAAAGGTCGCGGAGGACCGTTTTCCCCCGCGATGGGGCGCTTGGCTTGGAGGCCGGTCGTGCGGGCGGGCCGTGAAGGCCTCTGCCGAACCCTGCTGTGCGCAGGCACAAAAAAACCGGACGTCAAGAAACTTGGGCCCGGTGACTGATTCTACCCCTGCCGCCCGCAGGCCGGGCGCACCGGGCAGGTTGGCGGACGGGGCGCAGGGTTACTGCGGTTTTCCGGCATCGCGGGCGGGGCAATGGGCCCGCGCCGCCGCGACCACGGTGCCGCCTGCATCCTGCAGCCAGCCCACGGCGCCGAGCCGGTCCGGGTCGGCACCGTCGGGGATGCGCATGGGCCGCAGCTCCGACCATCCGGCGCGCGGCGCTGCCGTGCCGGCCTCCCAGGTGCCCTGCAGCGCGTTGCGCACGATGTGGCGCTCGGCGGCATTGCCTTCCGCTCCGGCGGCCACGGTTTCGACCAGCAGCAGTGTGAAGGCATAGCGGGTGCCGGCGCGGACATGCGGGGCAGGGGCCTTGCCCCCGGGCCGCGGCAGGGCGATGGTGGCGCCGACATAGCCGTTGACGGGCGGGCCCAGGGCCACGCGCAGCCGACCCGGCAAGGGGGCCGCGGGAGCGATGTCGGTGATGGCGGTGTCGGTGGCCGCGGGCGGGTCGCGGCGCAGCGCCTGCAGGCGCTCCAGCGCATCGCGCGTGGCGGCGGCGGACAGGGGAGCATCGTCGCCCTGGCGGCCCGGCACGATCCAGTCCAGTACCAGGGCCCGGCTGCCGGGGGCCGTGGCCGGCGCATCGGCCCAGCAGGCGGCGCAATCGGCGCTGAGGAAGCGCTCGTAGAGCACGTGTGGCGCGGCCTTGCCGTCGCTGCTGCACGCGGTCCACTGGGCCGCAGCGGACGAGGGGGCCGTGGCCATCCAGGCCGGGGCGAGGCAGAGGAGCAGGGCGGGGAGAGTGGTGCGCATCGGCGGGTCCTGGGGCTGTGCGGTAGGGTGCCGCGCATGTTCCCACAAGACGCGCCGCGGCGCAGGACCGCTTCGCTGCGCTGCGCCGTGCCAGCCGCTCCTATTCCGGCTTGATGTTGGCCTTGCGCACCACCTCGCCGTAGGAGGCGAGGCGGTCGGACATCATCTTCTCGAAGGCGGCGGGCGACATCTCTTCGGGCGGAATCACGCCGCGGGTCTTGAGGTTCTCGACCATGGCGGGCTCCGTCGCCGCCTTGCGGATGGCCTTGTGCAGCGTGGCGACGACGGCGGCGGGCGTGCCGGCCGGGGCGGCGATGCCGGTCCACGAGGGCTGGTTGAGGCCGGGGAAGCCCAGTTCCTTGAAGGTCGGTACGTCGGGCAACTGGGCCACGCGCGTGTCCGATGCCACGGCCAGGGCACGCAGCTTGCCGGCCTGGATGTGCTGCAGGAACACCACCAGGTTGTCGAGTGCGAACTGCACCTCGCCTGCCAGGATGGCCGTGACGTAGGGCGAGCCGCCGCGGTAGGGGATGTGGACGCCCTTGGCGCCCACGGCCAGAAGGAAGGCCTCTGCATTGATCTGGCCCATGCTGCCGGCGCCGGCCGTGGCGAAGTTGACCTGGCCGGGATGGGCCTTGAGGTAGGCCACGAACTCGGCGGAGGTCTTGGCCGGCACGCTGGGATGCACCACCAGCACGTTGGGCTGGCGGCCCAGGATGGCGATGTTCTCGAAGTCCTTGATCGGGTCGTAGCCCAGCTTGGGCTGCACCAGCGGGTTGGCCAGGTGGCTGCTCTGCGACGAGACGACCAGGGTGTAGCCGTCGGCTGGAGCGCGGGCGACCAGCTGCGTGCCGATGGAGCCGCCCGCGCCGGGCTTGTTGTCCACCACGATCGGCACGCCCAGGATCCGGCCCAGCGATTCGGTGTACTGGCGCGCCATCACGTCGACGGAGCCACCGGGCGGGAAGGGCACGACCAGCGTGATCGGGCGGCTGGGGTACTTGTCACCGGCCGCGAAGGCGGGCAGGGCGGCAGCGCTGGCGAGGCCCAGGCCGGTGGCGAGGATCTGGCGGCGGGTGGCAGGGGGGCGTTCGAAGGACATAGGTCTCGGAAAGGTCAGGAAAACAAAAAAGGTGGACGCCGGCTCAGCCCAGCGCCAGCAGCGTGAGCGCGAGCGCCTGGGCGCGGGGCACGAAGGTGGTGAGGTCGCAGAATTCGCGCTCGCTATGGGCGTAGCCGCCCACGGGGCCCAGTGCGCACAGGGAGGGGATGCCCATGTTCGACGTGATGCCGCTGTCGGCCGCGCCGCCGGTGGCCTCGCCCTCGACGGTGAAGCCGACCTGCTCCGCGCAGCGCTGGTAGGTCTGCAGCAGCGCGTCGGGCGTGCGGGCCATGGGCAGGGTGCCGGTCTTGGCGACGATGCGGCCGCTGGTGCGGGGCAGGGATTCTTCTTCGATGACGGCCTGGATGCGCGCGAGCACGCCTTCCAGGTCGTTGCCGGCGGTGTAGCGCAGGTCCACGTGTGCCGAGGCCAGCGGAGCCACCACGTTGGAGGCCATGCCGCCCTGGATGAAGCCCACGTTCACCGTGATGCCGGGCTCGCAGCCGTTCAGCGCATGCAGCGCCAGGATCTTGCGGGCCAGCGCGTCGATGGCGCTCGCGCCCTGTGCGGGGTTGATGCCGGCGTGCGCGGCGACGCCCTGCACCTCGAAATCGATGCGGTAGGAGCCCTTGCGCTCGTTGACCACGTTGCCGCTGATGCGGCCGGGTTCGGCGTTGAGCACGGCGCGGGCGCCCTGCACGTGCTCGCGGATGACGGTGCGGCAGGCGGGCGAGCCCACCTCTTCGTCGGCGGTGAACAGCAGGTGCACCGGGGTGGCGTTGCCGCCGAAGCGTGCCAGGGCCTCGGCCACGAAGACGTTCATCACCAGGCCCGATTTCATGTCGGCAACGCCGGGGCCGAAGGCCTTGCCGCCTTCCACCCGCCAGGGGCGCTGCGCGGCCGTGCCGAGCGGGAAGACCGTGTCCATGTGTCCCATGAGCTGGTAGTGGCCCGAGGCGGCGGCGTTGCTGCCCGGCACCCTGGCCAGGATGCACTCTCCCCAGCCCGGCTCGGGCAGGGTCTGCACGGCGATGCCGGCGGCCTCCAGGCGGCCGCGCAACACCGCGGCGACCCGGCGCACGCCCTCTTCATGGCCGCTGCCGCTGTCGATGTTCACGACCTGCGCCAGCAGGTCGGCCATGGCCTGCTCCTGCGAGGCGAGCCAGTCGAGCAGGGGCTGGGCGGAGGCGGGGACGGCAGGCGCGGAGGAGATGGCGATCATGGTCGGGCAGCGTTTCGGCAGCGGGGAATGATTGAAATGGAAATTTCATAAATCATATTGTTTTGCAATGGGTGTTGCAATGGCGGTGTGCATCCTGCGTGACGCGCCGTGCACAATCGGCGCCAACCGGCACGCTGCCCGCATCTCCTTCCCACCCATGCTCCTGACCGAACGGCTCGCCGCCCAGGCCGCCTCCCTGACCGCCAGCGAGCGAGCGCTGGCCGACGACCTGCTGCGCCACTACCCTGACGGGCTGCTGGATTCCGCCAGTGCGATCGCGGCGCGCACGGGCACGAGCGCTTCCACGGTAGTGCGGATGTTTTCCAAGCTGGGCTACGGCAGCCTGGCCGAGGTGCGGCGCGAGGCGCGGTCCGAGGTCACCTCGCGCCTGCAGACCGCCGCGCAGCGCGCACCCGCCACCCTGGGCGCCGGGCGCAGCCTGGCCGAGTGCGTGGACGATGCGCTGCTGCACGACCAGCACAACCTGGCCGCCACGCGGCAGGGCCTGGACATGTCCGCCTTCGACGCCGTGGTAAGGCAACTGGCACAGGCCCGGGGCCGTGTGTACCTGCTGGCCGAGAAGAACAGCGCGCCCGTCGCCAGCCACCTGGCCACGCACCTGAACATGTGCCGCCCGGGCGTGCAGGACCTGGGCGCGGGGGCGCCGTTCGCGGTGGACCGGATGCTGTGGGTGCAGCCGCAGGATGTGCTGCTGGTGTTCACCATCCGCCGCTATTCGCGTGGCGGCCTGCTGGCGGCGCAGCATTTCCGCGCGCAGGGCGCCACCGTGGTGGCGCTCACGGACAGCCCGGTGGCACCTGTCGTGCAGCATGCGCACCACACGCTGGTGGCGCGCACGGCCAATGCGTCGCCGTTCGACTCCTACACCGCGGCCTTCTTCCTGTGCAATGCCCTGGTGTCGGCGGTGGCGCAGCTGCGCCACGGCGCGGTGCAGGAGGCGCTGGAGCGGCGCGATGCGCTGTGGAAGCAGTTCGAGTCCGACGCGCTGGACGGCCTGCTGACGTAAGCACAGGCCCGAGGGCTTGACCCCGCTGGCCGGGCGGAGGCGGCCGGGTTCCTACAATGGCGGGATGCTCCCACACGACCTGTTTTCCGGCGCGCCAGCGCCTTTCGGCGCTGCCGAGCCGGGCCCCGCGGCCGCGCCGGCCGCCGCGTCGCCCCTGCTGCAGAACCTGAACGACGAGCAGCTTGCCGCCGTCACGCTGCCTGCGGGCCACGCCCTGATCCTGGCCGGTGCGGGCTCCGGCAAGACCCGCGTGCTCACCACGCGCATCGCCTGGCTGCTGCAGAACGGCTACGCCTCGCCCGGCGGTATCCTTGCCGTCACCTTCACCAACAAGGCTGCGAAGGAAATGACGGCGCGCCTCTCGGCCATGCTGCCGGTGAACGTGCGCGGCATGTGGATCGGCACCTTCCACGGCCTGTGCAACCGGTTGCTGCGCGCCCACCACAAGTCGGCAGGGCTGCCCGCCACCTTCCAGATCCTGGACACGCAGGACCAGCTCTCGGCCGTGAAGCGGCTGTGCAAGCAGTTCAACATCGACGAAGAGCGCTTTCCCCCGAAGCAGATGGCCTACTTCATCAGCGGCTGCAAGGAAGAGGGACTGCGGCCCGGCGACGTGGATGCGCGCGATGCGGACGGGCGCAAGAAGGTGGAGCTCTACCAGCTCTACGAAGAGCAGTGCCAGCGCGAGGGCGTGGTGGATTTCGGCGAGCTGATGCTGCGCAGCTATGAACTGCTGCGCGACAACGACCCGATCCGCGCGCACTACCAGCGGCGCTTCCAGCACATCCTGGTGGACGAGTTCCAGGACACGAACAAGCTGCAGTACGCCTGGCTCAAGCAGATCGCGGGCGACGTGGTGGACGGCCGCCTCGTCACGCACGGCAGCGTGCTGGCGGTGGGCGACGACGACCAGAGCATCTACGCCTTCCGGGGCGCGCGCGTGGGCAACATGCAGGATTTCGTGCGCGAATTCGACGTGCGCCACCAGATCAAGCTGGAGCAGAACTACCGCAGCTACAGCAACATCCTGGATTCGGCCAACGCCCTCATCAGCCACAACAGCCGCCGCCTGGGCAAGAACCTGCGCACCACGCAGGGGCCCGGCGAGCCCGTGCGCGTGTATGAAGCACCCACCGATCTGGCGGAGGCGCAATGGATGGTGGACGAGATCCGCCAGCTCGCGCGCAACGACGGTTTCGAACGGCGCGAGATCGCGGTGCTCTACCGCAGCAACGCGCAGAGCCGGGTGATCGAGTCGGCGCTGTTCAATGCCGCGGTGCCCTACCGCGTGTACGGCGGCCTGCGCTTCTTCGAGCGCGCGGAAATCAAGCATGCGCTGGCCTACCTGCGCCTGCTGGAGAACCCGCACGACGACACGAGCTTCATGCGCGTGGTGAACTTCCCGCCGCGCGGCATCGGTGCGCGCACGGTCGAGGTGCTGCAGGACGCGGCGCGGCAGGCCGGCTGTTCGCTGCACGATGCCGTGAGCGCCGTGCCCGGCAAGGCGGGCGCCAACCTGGGCGCGTTCGTCGCCATGGTGGATGTGATGCGCGAGCAGACCCAGGGCCAGACGCTGCGCGGCATCATCGGCCAGATGCTCGAATCGAGCGGCCTGGTGGAGCACTACCGCGCCGAGAAGGAGGGCGCGGACCGGTTGGAGAACCTGGACGAGTTGATCAATGCGGCCGAAAGCTTCGTCACGCAGGAGGGCTTCGGCCGCGACGCCGTCGCGCTGCCGGTGGACGAGCACGGCGCCAGCCTGCGCCAGAGCCCGGCGAGCCAGGGCATCGATCCCTCCCTGCCCGTGGTGGACGAGCCGCTGCCGGGCGGCGTGAATGCCGATACCGGCGAGACGCTCTCGCCCCTGGCCGCCTTCCTCACGCACGCGGCGCTGGAAGCCGGCGACAACCAGGCCCAGGCGGGGCAGGACGCCGTGCAGCTCATGACGGTGCATGCGTCCAAGGGGCTGGAGTTCGATGCCGTGTTCATCGGCGGCATGGAGGAGGGACTTTTCCCGCACGAGAACGCCATGAGCGACCGCGAGGGCCTGGAGGAAGAGCGCCGCCTGATGTACGTGGCGATCACCCGCGCGCGCAAGCGGCTCTACCTGAGCCACTCGCAGACGCGGCTGCTGCACGGGCAGACGCGCTACAACATCAAGAGCCGGTTCTTCGACGAACTGCCCGAGGCGGCGCTGAAATGGATCACGCCCAAGCAGCAGGGCTTCGGCAGCTTCGCGCCGCAGGCAGGCGGCCGGGGCGGGAGTGGTGGGGCGCCGTGGGGCGGCTTCGGGTCGGGGGGCAGATCAGAGACCTTCGCGAGCCCGCCCGTGCCGGCGCAGAAGGCGCCGCCCGCGCATGGGCTGCGCGTGGGCCTGGCGGTGTTCCACACCAGGTTCGGCGAGGGCAAGGTGCTGTCGCTCGAAGGCTCGGGCGACGATGCGCGTGCGCAGGTGAACTTCCCGCGGCATGGCACCAAGTGGCTGGCGCTGTCGGTGGCCAAGCTGACGGTGGTGGAGTGACGCGGAGGGTGATGCCTTCCGCGCCGGCCCGGCCGGTCAGTTGCGCGACGGGAATACGCCCTGCAGGGCGATGATGAAATTGAGGCAGAGGTAGGGCTGCATGTTCTCGTGGGGCATGCTGCTTCCGGCGACGTTGGTCGAGGCGCCAGCCAGGGTACCGTCGGGGCCCTGGTCGGTGTATTGGTCATTGCGCTGGTCGGACGCGGCGAGATAGCGGCCGTTGGGGGCCGCGGAGTTCCCAGGATTGCTGCTCACGGCGACCGAGGCGGTGTGCACATGCGCCGGCATCTGGCTGTTCTGCAATGTCACTGTCTCCTGCCCGCCTACCTGTCCCTGAACATAGTTCATCGACACTCCCGGGCTCTGTCCCGGGCCCAGCGGGACCCGTCCCCGCAGGTCGGGCAGCGCGAACGTCGTCACGCCGTTGCCTCCATAGGTCGTACCCAGCAGGGAAAAAAGCGCGCTGTTCTGCGAGATGGACAGGAGCTGCCCCTGGCAGAACGCCCAGCCTTTGGGGGGGAAGTTGCCGGCGAACATGCTGATTTCGCCGATGTACGGATCCATGGCCATGTCTTTTGTCCTTGATCAAGTCACGAGATAGGGGTTGGTCCAGCCGCTGCGCACGCGCTGGCGCGCGGCTGCGGGCAGGAATGCCGGTTCCTGGAGGGCTGCATGCAGCCGGGCCACGGCCGCCAGCGCTCCGTCAGGAACCGCAGCCTGCCACCGGGCCAGGCGATTCCCTGCATCGGTGCCCAATTGCAGGGCCGCTGCCGGGGACGATGCGGACAGAGCGCTTTCGAGCGAGACCGGGCTTCCCACCAGGGGCCGCTGGCGGTCCATGCCGAGGCGCTGCCATGCTGCGCCAAATCGCTCCGCCTGTCGGCCGGAGTACAGTGCCACCACGAAATCAGCGGGCGTGCCCTTCAGTGCGGCCCGCAGCCCGTCGAACTCTGGCCGTCCGTCCGGCAGGCCCGAGACGTGCGTGGCGGCCACCGTGCCCCCGGCGGCCTCGAACGCGGCACGGAACTCGTGCGGAAAGTCGTATCCGCTTTCGAGCAGGCCCATGCAGAGCACCGCACGGGTGCCCCAGCGCCGGGGCGCCTGCTGCCCCAGGCGGGCGCAGGACTGCCACAGCGCAAGCGTGTGCGGAACGAGCCAGGGAGCGTGTGCGGCAAGGTGGCTGGGAAGCCGGTCGGCTCCCGTATCGCTCGCGAGGAAGGGCACGCCGTGCTGCAGCAGCAGGGGCGCGAGCTCCATGGCGGTTTCCATGGGCAGCCATCCTGCCAGGGCGTCCACGGTGCCGGTTTCCACGGCGGCGCGTGCCTGCCGCAGCGCCGAACGCACGCTGCGGCCGTAGGGCAGCGGCAGCCAGCGCGGAGAGGGCAGGCCGGACGCGGCGGCCCCGGCTTCCAGGCCCGCGAGGAACTCCGAGGGCAGCGTGGGGTAGCGGGACGATTCCGGCAGCAGTACGCCCACCGTGCGGTGCGCCGCGGAGGCGCATGGCCCGCCGGTTCCCGCGGAGGCGGTCGCCAGGACAGCCGCCGGGGCGCCGGCCGTGGCGGCGGCTGCGGCAGTGGAGGCCGATGCCCCGAGGAAGCCGCGGCGGCCGAGCCGCGCGAGGGTGGAGGTCGGAAGGGTCATGGGAGTGTCGTTCCTTCGGCACGCAGCCGCTCCAGGGCATCGTAGTGCGGAGCGATCCATTCCCGGGCCAGCTCGCGCAGCCGCTGCGGTGCTTCGCTGTGCTTGCGCCCGGCGTCGGGCGTGAAGGGGTGTGAGGGATTCTTCGCGTGCACGCCGAAGGTGGCCTGCATGCGTTCGATGGCTTGCGCGCCAGGCTGCATGCCGAAATGCGGCGCGACGGCGCCGGGGATCGCCGCGGGCAGTTGCCGGTAGTCGAGCAGCAGCGTGCGTCCCGGCCGGAATTCCCGGACCATCGCCGCATAAATGCTGCCCAGGCTGCGCGCGCAATACGCCTCGGGGCCCATGCGCAGCGCTGCGTCGAAGGGGATCTCCGCGGGATTGACGCCGAGCGGTCCGCCGGGGATCAGGTAGGCCGCGCGTTGCTGCATCTGCGACACCAGCACTTCCAGCGGATCGCGGTAGAGGAAAAGCCATGGCGTATCGGGCCAGGCTTCGGCGATGCGGCCGGCCAGGGCCGTGGCCCAGCAATCGCACTTGATGACGAGGTGGTGTCGCCGGGTTTCATGTCCGGGCAGCGAAGGCTGGGCCCATGCACTCGCGAAGGCCCGCGCAGCGGCGAGCGTCTGGGCCGGGTCCAGGCCCGGCAGCCGGTGTTCCGCACGCAGCAGGTCATCCAGCGGCGGCGGCTCCGACAGGGTCACGTGGTCATCGAGCGCTGCGAAGGCCTGGGTGACGAGGGTCGAGCCGCAGCGCGAGACGTGGAAGACGATGCCCGACGGCTGCAGGCCCGGCGAGGCCAGCGCCCAGCCGATCAGGTCGGCCAGGGGGGTCTGCCGCCGGAATGCCTGGTGGAACGGCCACTGCATCGCGTTCTGCACGCCATCGGCGAAGAAGGGCATGCGCGTGACCTCCGGCGGCGCGCGCATCCAGTCCACGAGCAGTTCGCCGCCCGGTTCCCGGTAGATGCGGATGGGCGACCAGCCCTCGAAATTCAGACGATCCATTGCCGCATCCACGCATCGCGTCCGCAGGCCATGGCGGACAGGACCTCCGCTGCTGAGAAGTCCCGGCCCAGGGCACGGCCCTGCTGCACGCAGGCCTGCGCGAAATCCTCGCGCGAGCGGATGCCGATCAGGCGCTCCTGCAGCGCTGGATCGCCGAAGACCTCCTGGCGGAACCGTGCGAACTGCCATTGCGGATCGTGCGCTTCGGACAGCGGTGCGCCCGCATCTCCCGCGGCGATGGCCTTGTGCAGCGCGGGCGTGGCCGCGCAATCCACCACGAGGTGCAGGCGCTCGCGGGTTCCCCGGTTGGCCACGCGGTGGGGCAGGGAAAAATCGGCGTACCACCATTCCCCCGCGCGCATGGGAACGCGCTCGCCGCCTACGTAGAAGAACACCTCGTCGTGCGTGCGCAGCGGCAGGTGCAGGCGGGCTTCACCGTCCCGCAGGCCGACACCCGGATCGGTGTGTTCGAGGATGGTGCCCCCGGGCGCCAGCCGCAGCACCCGCACCGATTTCAGAGGCGCGTCGCCCGCGATGGCGGCCACCAGCGCACGCACGGAGGGGCACTGCGCCATCGCGGCGCCGTCCTGGTAGAGGTCGGCGGAGAACTCCCCCGGCGCGGCGGCCAGGGGCGAGCGGGGCGTGCCGCGCAGTGCGGCCACGTGCCAGCCGCCGTTGTGTTTGGCGAGGTTGAAATGCGGGCCCCACTGGGCGTCAGGCAATGCATCGATCTCCGCCAGCGCGGCAGCCATGTCGATGCCGCAGGCAATGCGCCGTGCATGCGGAAACTCTGGCGTGGCGGCGTCGTGCCCGGCCCGGGGTGTGTGCGTGGTCTCGGTCATCGTGGCAACCGGAGGGCTGGGCGCTACTGCGAGCAGATGGCGTAGGCGGAGCAACTCTGCAGGTTCGCGCGGTACGAGTTCAGTATCTTCACCGACCAGCCGAGGGTACCTGGGGTGCCTCCGCAGTTATTGACCGGGCGGCTCTCGCCGAGATAGACGGCCGCATCTTCGGGCGAGGCCCTGCCGGTGTCCGCGGCATGCCCGCCACCCAGCACCTTCTCGCCGGGATTGCAGCAGGACACGACTGTACAGTTGTCGCTGCCCACGTTGGGCAGCGTGAAAGTCCGGATCGCCACGGCCGCGCTCACGGAGCCCGTCGCGCCCGTGGGCCCGGCCGGACCGGCGTTGCCCTGGGTGCCTGTCGCTCCCGTCGCACCGGTGGGCCCGGTCGGGCCTGCGGGCCCGGCAGGGCCGGCCGCACCCGTGGGGCCGATGGTTCCAGTGGCACCGGATGCCCCCGTGGGCCCCGCAGCGCCTGTCGCTCCCGTGGGGCCCGCGCTGCCCGTGGGGCCGGTCGCCCCTGCCGGGCCGGTCGCACCCGTGGCTCCGGTCGCCCCGGTGGCCCCGACGACCCCGGCGCTGCAATCGCCGAGCACGCCGCCCGGACCATGGCACACGGGCGTGCCCTGCTGCGGCACCGAGGCCAGCCCGGGCATCGTGACAGTGCCCGAGGCCTCGTCCACGCGCAGCCGGATCTGCGTCTTGTCGCTGCTGGTCACCGAGAAGCCGCCGTTGGGCGGAGGGGCCAGCAGGATGTCCGCCGCCAGCACGGCATGGCAGTGCATGGCGCCCGCCCAGCAGAGCGCGGCGAAACGGATGCGATGGGGTGGAGAAAAAGGCATTGGCGACCTCGCAGAATCGCCGGAGTGTAAGTAAAACCTTAAGCAAAAGGTCGCCGTTGTAATGCCTTGTATAACTTTCCGTATGAGTGTCTCTGGATGTAGCTCGGCCGTGATTTATGGATCAGGCGGGGTACCAGTGGTTGTCCACCCGTGCATCCGCGAGCGACGGGCCGTGGGGGTGGTGCAGCGGCGCAGTGCCCTGCGCATTCTCCAGTGTCTGTTCCACTCCGGCCGCCCAAAGCGCTGAATCCTGCACCGCCAGCGCGCAGGCCTCGGGCAGCGGGATGAGCCGTTGCCACCGACCGCGGGCGTCGAAGACGGCGATGCCCTGGGCGCGGGGGCAGCTGACGGTCCAGCCTTCCGCCAGTCCGGCGATGCTGCCTCCGTACCCTCGCAGGCCACCGGGCAGCGCCTGCGGCGCCGGCTCTGCGGCCCGCAGCACCTTGCCATCGAAGAGCGCGAGCACCGGCGCCGCCGCGCGCGCGTCCTGCCCGTCGTGCTCGGCCTGCAGCGCGATGCCCAGTACGTCCGCTCGCGGATTCCAGGCGAGGTGGCGCAGGCTCAGGCGGCGGTCCTGCAGGCGCCATTGCCCCAGGGTTTCGCCCGTGCCCCCGTGCAGTCGCACGATGGACGAATCCATGGTCTCCAGCGCCCGCTTCACGCGGCCGGTCTCGGGGGCCGTCGGCACGCCGCCATTGGCCACGACCAGGGTGGGCGTGCCGTCCACCAGCGCCCGCCGGTCCCAGATCAGTTCGTGCGCATCGATGCCCTGGGTGGGCCATTCCGCGCGCACTTCCAGGGTGGCGGCATCGCGCAGCACGACGAGGCTGCTCCCCGTGTCCGCCTCGGTTTCCGTGGACAGCAGCACGCGCGCGTCCGGTGACGCGATCACGTGGCCATTGAACGATCGCTGGCCGTCGGACCATTGCCAGACGGGTTCGCGCGCCGTACCTGGCCACCAGCGCAGCAGCCAGTCGCCCGGGCGGCGCGATGCGGCCACGATGCTGCCGTCGGGCAGCGGGCACAGACCGTGCGCGCGCGTGGGGATCTCCAGCGCGTGCAGCGCGCGCAGTGCCGTGCCGGATCCGGGTCGTGCCTCCAGCAGGCCGATGCGGTAGCTGCCATCCTCCTGCTGCCAGGCGGCCGCGAGGCGCAGTGGCCTGCCCGACGCGCTCGCACCGTTCCAGGGACCGGACAAGGGCACGGCGAGGCCGATGCCGGCCAGCGTGCGCAGGGCCGAACGCCGCGAAGGCTCGCCCCGGAAGGCGTCACTGCTCGTGCTCGATGCGCCCACTGCGTCAGTCCCCGTCCGCATCCGAAAAACCGATGCTGACCTGCAGGGCCGGCGCCACCTCGGCCTCGGCGAGCCGTTTGAGGGCACTGAGTTCTTTCGCCGCCTGCAGCACCCGCGGGCCGTCGGCCGCAGCGGCATCCGGACCGGCAGCGGCCGCCATCGCCGCGTCGATGCGCAAAGCCGCTTCGCGCAGGCGGTCGGCAAGCGGGTTCAGCCCCCGCCCGCGCAGGTAGGTTTCCAGCGGCACCACGCCCTGGCCCGGCTGCACCGGCGGCGTGCCGTCCGCCTGCACCGTCAGGGCGCGCAGTGCGGCCCACTCGGCTTTCCAGGCCGCCCCGGCCTGGCCGCTGGCGGCGCGCGGGTAATCGGGCGCACGCGTGCCCTGTGCGGCGCGCAGGGGCTTTTCCATGTGCGCCCAGCGCAGGCGCTCGATGCCGCCCACCCACTGGTTGATGAATTCGCCCATGGCCTGGGCGGAGCGCTCCTGCTGGTCCTCGGCACCCCAGTCGGTTTGAGCGGCCTCGCGGAACGCGGCCTGCTGGGCCACGGCTTCGCGCTCCACGTCGAGAGCGACTTCCACCGCATAGCTGCAGGCGGGCGAGGCGGGCTGCGCCGGCCGGGTCCACAGCAGCCATTCGAGCGCGGGCAGGCCCCTGGCCGGCGTGCCCACGCGCTCGAAGGCCGTGGCGCCCTGCGGCTGCGCCTGGATCGCGCGCTCGATGAGCTGCGGGCGCGTGGGCATGAAGTCGATCTGGCGCTGTGCGCGGCGCGACACCACCGGGCCGATGGCCACCGCGGAGAGGCCTTCCCAGGCCAGCATGGCGCGCTGCCACGCCTGGCGCGCGCCGGCCAGCGCCGCGGACGAGCCGTCGGGCGCGGCCGCGCAAAGCGCGCGCAGCGCTGGAGGCAGGGCACCCGCTGCCTGGGCGAACTCCGTGGCGCGCGGCTGGCCCCAGTGGGTGTAGAGCCCCTGCAGCGCGTGTGTGGTGTCGTAGAACGGCACGGCGTCGCGGCGCCAGTCTGCCGGTGCCTGGGCCTGCGCGCCCGCCGCCAGCAGCGCGGCACCTGCGGCCACCAGGGCCGGCGCGCCGCGGCGGCACAGGGCGGAAAGGAGATCAACGGATGCGGTCATAGGGACTCCACGAATCGGACCAGCGCGTCGCGCCCGGCCTTGTCCATCTTCAGCACGTTCTGTTTCGCTTTTTCCGCCTCGCCGCCGTGCCAGAGGATGGCCTCCAGCACGCCGCGCGCGCGGCCGTCGTGCAGCAGCCGGGTGTGGCCGTTCACGTCCTTGATGAGCCCGATGCCCCACAGCGGCGGCGTCCGCCACTGCCGGCCGCTGGCCAGGAAGTCGGGCCGGCCGTCGGCCAGGCCCTCGCCCATGTCGTGCAGCAGCAGGTCGGTGTAGGGCCAGATGCGCTGGCCCGACAGGGCCTTGCTGGTCAGCCGGGGGAACGGGCCTTCCTTCGTGACGTAGCTCGGGCGGTGGCAGGCGGCGCACTGGGCCTGGGCGAACAGCGCCTGGCCGCGCAGCACGGTGGCGTCGTTCACGTCGCGGCGCGCGGGCGGGGCCAGCGTGGCCTGGTAGAAGACCACGTCGTCGAAGGTCTTGTCGTCGATCTCCACGCCTTCCTGGCCGCGCGCGCCCGCGCTGCGGCCGCTGGGGGCTGCGCCGCAGTCCACCTGCGTGGTGGTGCAGTGCTCGCTGGGAAAGTGCCGGGAGGTGATGCCCATGTCGCCGACGAAGGCTCCGCCCGTCTGGTGCGCGAGGGTGGCCACGTTGGCCTTCCAGCCGAAGCGGCCCAGCATCTTGCGGCCCGACGGCGCGTCCCAGACGTGGTTGGGCCGTCCCTTGACCGGACCGGGCGCAGCCGCCTGGTCGGCGGCGTTGGCGAGGATGTCGGCCTCGTCGATCGCCTCCAGCAGCCCCACGCCGATGACCTGCGGTGCGATGCGCGGGCTGAGCATGGTGCCGGCATGCAGCGGGCCGTAGCCCAGGTCGCGCACGCCGTAGTGGGGTTTCAGCAGGGTGTAGGGCGTGCCGTCGGCGAAGCTGCCCTTCACGGTCTCGTAGCGCAGCGTGACCGTGCCCTCGGGTTTCACGCCCTGCACGGCCGCCGTATTGAGCTGGTCGCCGTACACCGGCTCGGGGTTGGGGCCGCCGTGCGGATCGGTTCCCGGAATCGACAGGCGGATGAGCAGCGAGACGATCGGGTCGCGCGTTTCGCCGAGGCGGTTGAAGATCTCCGGCGGCTCGCCGCGGCCGTCCTGCACGTGGCAGCCGCCGCACGAGCGCGCGATGAAATGCGGGCCCAGGCCGTCGCGCGCCTTGGTCGAGGCGCCAGCTTCCACCCAGTTGCGCTTGAAGAACGAGTTGCCGATCACGAAGCGCGTGCGCTCCGAATCTTCCAGGTTGGCGGCGGGGAACGAGAAGGCATTGCGGCCGGTGGCATAGACCGTGGTGTCGCCGCCGGTCTTCTCCCCGAGCGGGTCGGGCGGATCGACGGCCGCGGCGCCGCCGGCCAGGAGCAGGGCGCCCGCGGCGGCCAGGCCGGTGCCTGCCAGGGTGGCGGGCGGCCAGAGCGTGCGCCGCCGCCCTGGCGCAGTCTGCGAAAGGGTCATGTCGCGCATCGCCTTCACGGTTGCACGAGGGTCAGCTTGGTGATGCCGATGGCGTTGGCGGCCTCCACGAGATCCTTGCTCTGTTGCGTGAGGCTGTCGATGGTCTTCTGGATGCGCAGGCGGCCCGGGGCGTCCTTGCCGCCGATGATCTCCCGGTCGAACGGCGCCTGGATGCCCTCGGCGGCCTTCACGGAGGCGTCGATCTGCTGCGTGGTCCGGTCGGCCAGCGCGGCGTCCTTCGCGGCGACCAGGTCGCGCAGCGAGGTACCTTTCACCAGGCTGCCGTCGGCGCGCCGGTACTCGCCGAGCCAGACGTTCCGGATGCCCAGGGCATTGGCGACGGCGTCGCGGTGGGTGTTGTCGGAGAAGCAGGAGTGCTCGTCCTCCTGGTCCTGGCTGTTGAGGGCCACTTCCAGCCGCTCGCCGGCCAGTTCGCCGCGGGATAGCGAGCCCAGGCCCACCAGCATCTTGCGCACCGATTCCTGGCCGCCCTTCACGAATTTCGCGCGGTAGTTGTTCGGCGTTTTCGGGTCCCAGGCCTTGACGAGCGAGGCCAGGTCGTCGATGAGCAGGTCCGTGACCACGTTCAGGTACTGGCGGCGGCGGTCGGCATTGCGCCCCTTGCCGTCCACGAAGTCCTCGAAATTGCGGTCCCCCGGGCCCGTCTCGGAGAGGTCCTGCCCCCACAGGAAGAACTCGATGGCGTGCCAGCCGGTCGCGACGTTCTCCTCGCCGCCGCGCTCGTTCTGCGCAGCGAGGTTCTTCTTGGTGATGGCGAATTTCCGGTCGTTCACCAGGCCGGAGTCGGGCTTGCCTTCCACGCTGTCCACATAGGACTCGTCCATGGGCCATGCGTTGAGCTGGCCTTCGGGGCCCTTGTCGTCGTCGATGGGGCCGCCGTAGAAGCGGAACGCCTCCGTCTGCCCGTAGAACTCGCGCGCGGCCAGCCAGGTCTTGCGCGCCTCGGCCAGGGTTTCCGCGGACGGCCTGGCGGTGAAGGCCTTGACGGCTGCCTGCATCGTCTTCGCGGCGGCGAGCGTGTCGGCGTAGTTGGCGTGCACCAGCACCGCGTAATGCGCGGCCACCGCGGAGGAGGTGGCGGAAGCGGCCTGCTTCCCGCCAGCCTGCGCCACATCCGTACCGGCGCCACCCGGGGCCTGGGCGCTGGCGGGCGCCGTGGCGCCGAGCGCGGCGATCGCCAGCAGGCTGGCGAGGGCGGTGGTGTGGAACGGGATGGTGGTCATGGCTTCTCCTCGGGAAGATCGTTGAAGGCGGGAGCGTGGCTCCCCGGTCCGTCCCGGGATGGCGGCGTGAAAAGCCGCGGCCGGGCCGGCCTGCGTCCGGGCCTGCGCGCAGCGGCGCCGGCTCCGGTGCCGGCCGTCGTGGACGGGCGGCGCGGCGCATTATAGGAATGATATTGATTATCATTGGTAATGACCGCGCGCTTCAACGGGATGAACCGACCTCCCGCGCCCCGGAGGCAAGTCGCCGCCGCAATGAAAAAAGCGAGGCGGATGCCTCGCTTTCGCAGGGTTGCACGGCCCGGTATCACGGGCGCGGGCCGCGCCGCCCGTCAGCCTTTCAGGCTCATCTGGGTGCTGGTGGCGGTCAGGTAGCCGACCGAGGCACCGAAGCGGTCCTTGTAGTTGGCGCGCACCAGCGGATCCAGCGTGGCCTTGACGTTGTCGTGCAGCGGGGTTTCCCAGTCGCCGGGATGCTGGAAGTTGCTCATGACGTAGGTCCAGCCGTTGATCTCGTCCACGGCCTGCAGGCCGGTCGACTCCGCGCCGGCGGGCACCGACAGCACGCGGCTGAGCTGCTTCGTGTCCACGTTGTAGGCCCACAGGAAGTTGTTCACGTGCATGCCGCTGTCCTCGCCGATGAACAGGGTGCGCAGCTTTTCCGCGAACTTGATGTTGTCGGGGTTGGCGATCTTGTCGGCGTTGGCTAGGTTGCCCAGCGCGTCGGCCTTGGCCAGGTCCTCGCCGATCAGCGCGGCCGGTGCTTCCATGTGCACGGACACCCATTCGCTGTTGATGGCGTTGCCCGACGTATCCTTCTGGCCGCCCGTGAGGGTGTGCTCGTACACGGCGCCCGCCTTGGGGCCCTCGACCTGGATGTCGCCCTGGTTGGCGGCATTGCCCTTGAGCATGCTGGTCTGCACGTAGGACATGGCGGAATAGGCCTTCTTGTCCTTGATGTTGACCGTCGTGCCTTCCATCTTGGTGAAACCCATCGAGGCGCCCTTGAAGGCGGCGTAGCGGTGGGTTTCCAGGAAGGCGGCGGCCTTTTCCATGCCGGGCTTGATCTTGATCCAGTTCTTCTTGCCGCTGAAGAAGATCTGCGTGTAGCTGCTGTCGGACGGGTCGCTGGTCTTCACGTCCATGATGTCGGAGGCCTTGATGCCGCCATCGACCAGGGCCTTGATCTCGGCGCTGGTCGCATGGCCGAGGTTGATCCAGCTGATGTCGCCGGCGCCGGGGCCCTTGCCGGAGGTCTGCTTCCACTTGCCCACGTACAGCGTGCCGGCGGAGAGGTCCTTTTCCTTGTCCGCCACGAACATGAACAGGCCGCCGTTGGTGGCGTCGTCGCCCATCAGGGCGGTGCGGTTGTCGGGCATGACCTGCACCAGCTCGTGCGAGATGCGGCCCATGCAATAGTGCTTCTTGATGCTGCCGGTGCCGTCGGGGTTGACGGTCACTTCGGGCATGTGACCGTAGTCGTAGGGATTGGCCTTGGCGGCGTCGCCGAACAGCGCCTTGCTGAAGCCCTGCAGCTGGGCGTTGGTGGCCAGCGTGGCGTCGGGCTCGTACTCTTCGCTCGACAGGTGGGTGTTCCAGGGAGAGAGGCTGGCGCCGCAGGTGATCCACAGGCCCTTCACGCCGGACGTGTCCACGTTGTGGTACTTGACCAGGGTCAGCTTGCCGGTGGCCGGGTCCTGGTCCAGCGTCAGCACGGCGATGGGCGAGGGCAGCAGGCCGTACATCGATGCCTGGGCCTGGTTGCGGGTGGTGTACTCGAACTGCACCACGGCGAACACCGGGTTGCCCTTGACACCCGACACGCTGGCGTTGTCCAGCTTCAACAGCGAGGTGCCATCGGGGCAGTCGGAGAAGAAGGGGCGCTCCTTGCCGGGCACCGACGCGTCGATGATCGGCTTGTTGTTGATGTCGAAGTAGCCGCCGGCCAGGATGGTGCCGCCGGCCGTGCTGGGCACCTGGTCGCCCGTCATGAAGAAGGGCTGGTAGGCCAGTTGGTAGCTGGCTGTGCTGCCGCTGGTGAACTTCACGCTCATCGTGGAGCCCACGGTGGTGGTGGCCATGGCGGCCGGTTGCGCCAGGGTGGGCGCGGCCATGGAACTGAAGCTGGTCGAAGCGTAGGAGGAGAGGGCTCCATCGCCGCCGCCGCCACCGCAGGCAGCCAGCATGGAAGCTGTGGATGCGCTGGCGCCCAGGGGCAGCAGGGGCATGCCGGCCAGGAATTGCAGGGCCTTGCGGCGGGAGGGCATCGGGGTGTGGGACATCTTGGATTCCGGATGGGTCGGTCTGCTGTATGGGCGCCGCCGGCGCATGAACGCGCAGCGGGCCTTTCGATGGGCAGGCCGGGCGCACCCGGGCCTGTCTCCGGACCGGGATGCTAGGAATCCGGGATGACGGGAATTTGACGCTTTCGTGACGAAAGCGTGACCGCAGGGGCTCAGGCGGCGGCAGGGCTCTCGGGCAGCGCGGCCGGGCGCTCCGGCGGCTCGAAGCAGTCGCGGAACGAGAACACCACGGAGGTGAAGAACATCGCCGCCAGCAGCATGGCCGTGCCGACCATGATGCCCGCCGCGAGCGCGCTGCCCAGGCCCATGAGGGCCAGCAGCGTCACGAACACGCTGGCGGCGATGCCCGCGCCCAGGAAGACTCCCGTCCATGCCAGGCCGTACACGGTGAACGCGCCGATGTTGCGCAGGCAGGCGACGATGCTGAAGAACAGCGCCTTCACCGGCGGCACGCCGTGCCAGTGCACCAGGCCGGGTGCGTGCCAGAAGAGCAGCGACAGCGGCACGTAGAGCGCCAGCGCGAGCCACATCGCCGCCTGGAACTGCGGCAGCTCGGCCATTTCGCGCGTGAGTTCCTCGCCGCCCAGGTACACGCGGGCGAACTGTCCGCCGTCCAGCAGCGCGGAGATGGCCATGACGGCAAGGAAGCCCACGGCGTAGAGCGCGCCGAGCAGGAGCATGGAGCGCAGGCGCTGCCGGCCGGTGCGGAAGGCCACCAGCAGCAGGGCCGGGGTGGGGAAGCGCCCCTGCGTGGCGTCGCCGGCGGCCACCATCATGGCCAGCGTGGCGGAAGGCAGCAGTGCCAGGGCCACGGCGGGCCCGACGAGCGGCAGCAGCGTGGCGATGGACATCGCCGCCATGGTCAGGAAGAACAGGGCCGCCAGCGCCATCGGCTGGCGCCAGAAGATGCGGATGCCGAGGCGGACCCATTCCAGGCCGGCGCGGGCAGGGACGATGTGCAGTTTCATGGCGGTGCAGTGTGCGTGTTACGCCCGTGGGCAGTGGCTGGGCGCTTCGCGGGAGGCGCGGTCGCGCCGGCGGGCATGGCTCCAGGGCATGCTGCGGCGCGTGGTTCAGGAGGATTGTCGCGCCGAAGGGACGAATGGGCCGGGGCGGCACGGGTTTCCGGACGCGCCGGCGGGTTTCATGTGGCCGCGCCGCCACGGTGGCCGGCGGCCGGGGCGCTCACTTCTCGAATCCGCCGCCCGCGCGTGCATGCAGGGGCTGCGCGATGCGGCCGCGCAGCACCCGCTCGAAGTGCGTGGGATCGTGCGGCGTGAGCAGGCTGGCCTCGCGCGGCAGGTGGAAATCCCACAGGCGGGAGATCCAGAAGCGCAGCGCACCCGCGCGCAGCATCGCGGGCAGCAGGGCCCGCTCGTCGGCCGAGAGCGGCCGCACCGCCTGGTAGGCGTCCAGCATGGCCGTGGCGCGCCCGGACGCATGGAGGCCGGTGGGCCAGTCGATGCACCAGTCGTTCAGGCACACCGCCAGGTCGAACAGCCAGGTGTCCACGCCCGCGAAATAGAAGTCGAAGAAGCCGGTCAGGGCCTCGCCGTCGAACATGGCGTTGTCGCGGAACAGGTCGGCATGGACCGGGCCGCGCGGCAGCGCCGCGTAGCCCGGGGATGCGGCGACGTGGTTCTGGTAGGCCAGCTCGGAGCGCAGCAGGGTGCGCTGGGCCTCGTCGATGTGGGGCAGCACCACGGGCACCGTCTCGTTCCACCAGGCCAGGCCGCGCAGGTTGGGCTGCCGGCGCTCGTAGTCCCGCCCGGCCAGGTGCATGCGGGCCAGCATGCCGCCCACCGCCGCGCAGTGCACCGGCTCGGGCGCGAGCTGGCTCCTGCCGGGCAGCTTGTTCACCACGGCGGCAGGCTTGCCCGCGACGGAATGCAGGATGTTCCCGTGGCGGTCGCCGCGCGGGTCCGGCACGGGAATCCCCGCCTGCGCGAGGTGCTTCATCAGGTGCAGGTAGAACGGCAGCTGCTCGGCGGTCAGGCGCTCGAACAGCGTGAGCACGTACTCGCCCTGGTCGCTGGTGAGGAAGTAGTTCGTGTTCTCGATGCCGCCTTCGATGCCGCGCAGCGACTCCAGGGTGCCCAGCTGCAAACGGCGCAGCAGGTCGCGCGCCTCTTTCTTGGAGACTTCGGTGAAAACGGCCATTGCTTGGCGGGGGAAAAGAGCGGGAAGACGGAAAAAAGGCGGGTGGGCAGAGCCGGGGCCGGGTGGCGCGCGGCAGGCCACTGCGGGGAGGATGCCGTGCCCGCAGCGGGCGGCAGGCGGAGCCGGGGCGGATGCGCCCGGGCCGGGTTCAGAACTTCATGACGTTCCAGACCCGCGGGCTGGTGATGGTTTCCGCGCCGTTGCGGCTGCCGGGCCGCGCGCGCACGCCATCGGGCGGCTGCACCTCGTATTCGGGCATGGTGGTGCCGGCCTTGGGCTGCACCGTGATGCTCTGCGTCTGCCCGCCCACGCGCAGTTCGTCCACGCGGCTGCCTTCGTCCTCGATGCGGATGCGTTCCACGCGCTGGTTGCGCCGGCCCGGCTCGGCATCCGCCGCGGCCCCGGGCTGCGCCTCGGCCCCGGGGGCGGCCTGCGGAGCGGGCGAAGGGGCGGGAGTCTGGGCAAGGGCCGGCCCGGAGGCCAGCGCCAGGAGGATGAGGGTGGTGGCGGCGCGCATGGGCGGATTGTAGGCCCGCGCGGGCGCGTGCACCCGCCCGCGGGCACAATCCCGGACCATGAGCAAACCCAAGACCCTGGTGCTGGTGGACGGCTCCAGCTACCTCTACCGCGCCTTCCACGCCATGCCGGACCTGCGTGCCGTGCCCGGCGACCCGGCCAGCCCTGCCACGGGGGCCATCCGCGGCATGATCAACATGCTGCAGGCGCTGCGCAGGGACTATCCCGCTGACTACGCCGCCTGCGTCTTCGATGCGAGCGGACCGACTTTCCGCGACACGCTCTATCCCGAATACAAGGCGCACCGCGCCCCCATGCCCGACGACCTGCGCGCGCAGATCGAGCCCATCCACCAGGTCGTGCGCCTGATGGGCTGGCCGGTCGTCTGCGTGCCCGGCGTGGAGGCCGACGACGTGATCGGCACCCTCGCGGCCTGCGCGGCGCGCCAGGGCATCGAGGTCATCGTCTCCAGCGGCGACAAGGACCTGTCGCAACTGGTGGACGAGCACATCACCATCATCGACACCATGAGCGGCAAGCGCCGCGACGTGGCGGGCGTCACGGCCGAGTTCGGTGTTCCGCCCACGCTCATGGTCGATTACCAGACGCTGGTGGGCGACGCGGTGGACAACGTGCCCGGCGTGCCCAAGGTAGGCCCCAAGACGGCCGCCAAGTGGCTGAACGAATACGGCTCGCTCGACGGGCTGCTGGCACGTGCGGGCGAGATCAAGGGCGTGGCCGGCGAGAACCTGCGCGGCGCGCTGGAATGGCTGCCCAAGGGGCGCGAGCTGGTCACCATCCGCACCGACTGCGACCTCGCGGGCCACGTGGAGGGATTGCCCGACCTGGCCGGGGTGGCCATGGGGGCGTCCGACAACGCGGCGCTGCGCGATTTCTACCAGGCCTACGGATTCAAGGGGCTGGCGCGCGCGCTGCAGGACGACCTGCCGGCGAACGCCACGGCCACGCTGCCCGGCGCGAGCGGCGACCTGTTCGCGAGCCCCGAAACCACCTTCGTGGCCGAGGCCGCCCAGGGGCGCGAGGTGGCCTACGACACCGTGCTCACCTGGGAGGATTTCGACCGCTGGCTGGAGCGCATCCAGGGCGCGGAACTGGTGGCGCTCGACACCGAGACCACCTCGCTCGACGAACTGCGCGCCGAGATCGTGGGCCTGAGCTTCAGCGTGGAGCCCGGAGCCGCCGCGTACATCCCGCTCGCGCATTCCGGCCCCGACGCGCCCGAGCAGTTGCCGCTGGACGCGGTGCTGGAGCGCCTCAAGCCCTGGCTGGAGGACGGCTCGCGGGCGAAGCTCGGCCAGCACGTCAAGTACGACCGCCACGTGTTCGCCAACCACGGCATCGGCGTGCAGGGCTACGTGCACGACACCATGCTGCAGAGCTACGTGCTGGAAGTGCACAAGCCGCACAACCTCGCGAGCCTGGCGGAACGCCACACGGGCCGCACCGGCATCAGCTACGAGGATCTTTGCGGCAAGGGTGCCAAGCAGATCCCGTTCGCCCAGGTGCCGGTCGAGCAGGCTGCCGCCTATTCGTGCGAGGACTCCGACCAGACGCTGGACGTGCACCGCGTGCTCTGGCCGCTGATCGAGGCCGACGGGAAGCTGCGCGCCATCTACGCCCTCGAGATGGAGAGCAGCGAGGTGCTGTTCCGCATCGAGCGCAACGGCGTGCTGATCGACCCGGCCACGCTGCAGCAGCAGAGCCATGACCTCGGGCAGCGCATCCTCAAGCTCGAGCAGGAGGCCTACGACATCGCCGGCCAGCCCTTCAACCTCGGCAGCCCCAAGCAGCTCGGCGAGATCTTCTTCGACAAGCTCGGCCTGCCCGTGGTGAAGAAGACCGCCACCGGCGCGCGCAGCACCGACGAGGAGGTGCTGGAAAAGCTCGCGGAGGACTACCCGCTGCCCGCCAAGATCCTGGAGCACCGCAGCCTCTCCAAGCTCAAGGGCACCTACACCGACAAGCTGGGCCAGCTGGCCGATCCGCGCACGGGCCGCGTGCATACGCACTACGCGCAGGCCGTGGCGGTGACGGGACGCCTGTCGAGCAACGAGCCCAACCTGCAGAACATCCCCATCCGCACGGCCGAGGGCCGGCGCGTGCGCGAGGCCTTCGTGGCCCCGCCGGGCCGCGTGATCGCCAGCGCCGACTACAGCCAGATCGAGCTGCGCATCATGGCCCACCTGAGCGGCGACGACGCGCTGCTGCGCGCCTTCACCGAAGGGCTGGACGTGCACCGCGCCACCGCGGCCGAGGTGTTCGGCGTGGCGGTGGACCAGGTGAGCAGCGAGCAGCGCCGCTATGCCAAGGTGATCAACTTCGGGCTCATCTACGGCATGAGCAGCTTCGGACTCGCGCGCAACCTGGGCATCGACAACAAGGCCGCCGCGGCCTACATCGACCGCTATTTCCAGCGCTACCCCGGCGTGAAGCAGTACATGGACGAGACCAAGGCCTCGGCCAAGGCGCGCGGCTACGTCGAGACGGTGTTCGGCCGGCGCCTCTACCTGCCCGAGATCAATTCGCCCAACGGCCCGCGGCGCGGCGCGGCCGAGCGTGCGGCCATCAACGCGCCCATGCAGGGCACGGCGGCCGACCTCATCAAGAAGGCGATGGTGGCGGTGCAGGCGGTGCTGGATGCGGACAAGCCGCAGGTGCTGATGATCATGCAGGTGCACGACGAACTGGTCTTCGAGTTGCCGGAGGAGGAGGCCGGGTGGCTGCGCACGGAGATCCCGCGGCTCATGGCGGGCGTGGCCGAGCTCAAGGTGCCGCTGCTGGCCGAGGTGGGCACGGGGCCGAACTGGGAGAAAGCGCACTGACCGGGCCATGGTAGTTAAAATGTAAGGTTTTGTAATCAAGGCCCTGGCGGCGCCGGGGCATCTGCCGCCGTGTCCCGTCCCGTCTTTCTTCCCCAGGAAATCCGCCCTGTCGACCAGGAGCAGCAATGCCTGACCGAGCGCCACCTGCTGGGCCGGCTGGCCGAGGTGGAGCACTACCTGTATGCGGTGCGCCGTGAAATCGACCAGGAGCTGCCAGGTCGCGTTCCCGCGTATCGCAAGCCCTATCCCTACGGCTGCTGCCTGGAGATTTCGGAGGCGTTCGAGAAGAAGCTGCGCGCGGCGGTGGCATCGGGCATCGCGCTGCCCGGCCTGGACGCCATCCGGGCCTTCATGGGCGAGGGCGGTTACGTGGGCTCCGTCTGGGGCGCCCTGCGGGAGCGCTACTTCCAGAACGCGTTCCAGTTCGGCAGCCTGTATGTGGATGTCTCCAACGACACGGTGGACGTGCGCAAGCCATCGATCGAAATCCTGCCGATGGCGGAGTCCGGGCTGGTGAACATTTCCAGCCTGGAGCATTTCGTGCGCATCGGCCAGGCGTACTGGGGTGCGGAGTTCTACGCCAACGACGTGTGGCCGGCGCTGGCGCCGATCGCCCCGCTCGTGATGCACCTTCCGGACAGGAAGGCCCTGCTGCTCTCGAACCGCTCGGCCTACATGGTGGCCTGGCAGCGGCGGGACCGCTACCAGGCGGCGGAGGCGTATCTGTCATCCGCGCCGTCCCTGCCGGCGGCGGCGCGGGAGTCCTTCCTGGCGTGCATCTCACCGCGCCGCAGGGCGGCGGATGCACGGCAGGGACGGACCTTGTCCATGGCGGCCTGCGCCTGCCTGCGCAAGGCCACGCCCCTGCAGGAGTCCATTTGGCTCAACCGGCAGTTGACGGAGTGGGGCGTTTCCGCAGGGTGGGCCTGAAAACGCGGTTTCAGGGGGCCTCGTCCACCGGGCAGTCCGGCTGGGCCGGCACCGCGAGCGGCAGGTAGTAGTAGGCGGCAGGCTGCCATTGGCCCGGGCCCGCGCTGTCGGCGACGCGCACATGCATGGCCTCCCCGGAAACGCAATGGTCCACACGCACCGACACCTTGCGGTCCGGCCATTGCAGGAACAGCCGCTGGTCGGAAGCCCGGGTGACCGTGGCCTTGCCCAGCAGCGCCAGCCCCATGAAGGGTTCGCCCGGCGCCTGCGTGAACTGGGCCGTGTGTTCGGCCGCCAGCTGCGAATTGTCGCCATCGAAGCGCAGGATGGCGACATCCCGGGGCGGCACGGCGGCCTGCGGCCGGACGCAGCATTCGGGGGCTTTCGCAGCGGGGGCCAGGGACAGGTAGTGCAGGCCCGCGGAAGGCGCCGCCATGGTGTCCGATGCCAGCGCGAGCCGCACGGCGCCGGGGGTGCTGGCGTCCACCACGCCGACGCGCGAGGACAGGGGATCGCCCTGCGAGGCCGCGGCAGGCGCCGGGGTGCGGGGCTTGGTGACCTTGCGGGCCTTGGCGGCAGCCCGCGGCTTGCTGGCGGCTTTGGGCTTCGCGGGCGCCTCGCCGCAGGCGAT
This sequence comes from Paracidovorax oryzae ATCC 19882, assembly GCF_000687165.1. GTDB lineage: Bacteria > Pseudomonadota > Gammaproteobacteria > Burkholderiales > Burkholderiaceae_C > Paracidovorax > Paracidovorax oryzae. Next base: position 134,830 of record NZ_KK366049.1, read on the forward strand.
CGCCAGGGAGAAAGCCAGGAAGAAGAGTGTGCCGGTACGGAAGGGGGATCGGTGTCGTCGTTCAGTGGCCATCATCGGGAGAAAGGGAAAAAGCCGGGCGGTGCCATGTGCGCGCAGCGCGCACCGGAAGGCTGAGGGGCGAAGTATGGGCGGAGTTCCGGGGCGCGCCGGTAAAGATGTGCATACCGCAGCGGCTCACCGGTCCTGCGGGCAGTCCGGCTGCACATCGGTGGCCAGGGGAAGGTAGTAGTGGGCCGCGGGCTTCCAGCGGCCAGCGCCGTTGTCCTCGAAGATCTTCAGGTGCAGGCCCTCCGCCGACAGGCAATGGTCCACGCGCAGCGATCCCTTGCGGTCCGGCCACCGCAGCAGGATCCGGCGGCCCGGCATCCGCGCCACGGCAGGACGGCCCTCCAACGCCAGTCCGATGAAGCCCTCCCGCGGGGCATGGGTGAAGCGGGCTTCGCGTTCAGCGGCCGGCTGGGGAGACTCCCCCTCATAGCGCAGGGTGGACGATTCCTGCGGATCGACGGGGGCCAGGGGTTGCACGCAGCAATCCGTGGATGATCCCGTGGCCGGAGACAGGCGCAGGAAGCGCAGTTCCGGAAGGGGCGCGCCATCGCCGGGCGGGACGGCCGGATCCGGTGCGTCCATCATGGCGAGGCGGGCGGTTGCCGGTGAGCGTGCGTCCAGCATGGCGACCCGCGCGGCGAGGGAGGTGGCCGGGCTTGCGGTGGCTTTCCCGGAGCGAGGAGGTGCCGCATGCCCCGGGCCACAGGCCAGCGCTATGCAGCACAGAAGGGCAGGGCGCACGGCGCGGCGCAGTGCAGGCGGTGATTCGCTGGCCATCGTGGGACCGGTGCTTCCGGGCAAAAAGACAAGCGCGCCACTCTATAAGCTGTGGCGTACGGGCCGCGCAGGTTTGTTTCCAATTGCCGCCACGCTGCCGCCAGACCCGCCGTCGCGATACGTTTTGATGCAATATGCGCGCCTCGATCGCTCTTCGGCTCGCTCCCGCCTGTTCCCATCCCCATCCATGCGCCTGCGCCACATCGAAGTCTTCAACGCCGTCATGCTCACGGGCAGCGTGAGCGCCGCCGCGCGCCTCATCAACGTCACGCAGCCGGCGGTCAGCCGCATCCTCTCCCATGCAGAGCTGCAACTGGGCTTCGCGCTCTTCCACCGCCACAAGGGGCGGCTGGTGCCCACGCGGGAGGCGCAGACGCTTTTCCCGCACATCGAGCGCCTGTTCACCCAGCTCGACGAAGTGCAGCGACTGGCGGGCAGCCTGCGCGGGCGGCAGCGCGAGGGCGAGTTGCACATCCTCAGCGTGCTGGCGCTGAGCCACGAGGTGATGCCGCGCGCCCTGCGCGCCTTCCATGCCCTGCACCCCGGCGTGCAGGTGACGATCGAATCCCTGCATTCGCCGCAGATCGTCTCCGCCCTGGTGCTGCAGGAGGCGGACGTGGGCTTCGTGTTCTCGGCGCTGTCGCATCCCTCGCTGGAGCAGGAGACCCTGGCCGAGGGCTGCATGGTGTGCATCGCGCCGCGCGGCCTGCTCGATGCGGCGCTCGTGGCGCGGGGCTCGGTCCACCTGGCCGATCTGGCCGACGTGCCGGTGGTACGGCTGGGGCTGAACGACCCGCTGGGCACCATGGTGAACCACGCGTGCAGGGAGGCGGAAGTGGGGCTCGCTTCGGCCATCACGGTGCAGACCTACCATGCCGCGCTGGCGCTCGCGCACCATGGGCTGGGGGTGGCGCTGGTGGATGCCTGCACCGCTGCCTCCGCCGACCCGGGGCGGGTGGACGTGCTGGAGCTGCTGCCGCGCATCGCCGTGCCGGTCAAGGCGCTGCGCATGCCCCACCGCCCGGCGTCCCTGCTGGCCGAGGCCATGGTGCGCTGCATGCGCGATGCCGCCGTCGAAACGCTGCAGGGCGGCGCAGGAGGGCCGCCGGCCCCGGCGGCCGGCGCCTGACGGCTCAAGCGGTTCGTACGGCCTGTGCGGCCTGGCGCTCGCCGGCCATGGACTGCGCCAGCTGTTCCGCCGTGCCGAAGGACAGGGTGAAGCCCAGCGCCCCGTGCCCGGTGTGCAGCCACAGGTTGCGCGGGCCGCCCGGCTTGCGGCCCACGACGGGCAGGCCGGTGGGGGTGGCGGGCCGCATGCCGGTCCAGGGGCGCAGGCCGGCGCCGGTGCCGGGATCGTGGCCCAGCACCGCGGCCACGGCGGCGCGCAGGCGCTCGATGCGGTCCGCGGGAATGCTCCGGTCGTCGCCCACGAGTTCCGCCATGCCGGCCACGCGCAGGCGGTTGTCCAGCCGCGCGAACACCACCTTGCGGGCCGCATCGGTCACGTTCACCCGCGGCGCCCAGGCGGCATCCCCGGGCGCGTCCACCGTGATGCTGTAGCCCTTGAGCGGATAGACGGGCACGTGGATGCCGAGGCGGGCCGCCCAGTCCGCGCTCGCGCTGCCCAGGGCCAGCACGAACTGGTCGGCGGCCACCAGGGTTTCCCCGTCCGGTGCGCCGGAGCGCACATGCACTGCGGTGACTGCGCCGTCCGCGCCGCGCGTGAATCCCGCCACGCGCGCGCCCAGCAGGAAGCGCACGCCGCGCGCGGCCAGCAGCGTATGCAGGCCGTTGCAGACCTTCTGGCAGTCGGCAGCGCACTCGCTGGGCGTATGAATGGCGCCGGCGATGTGGTCCGCATCGTGCGCCAGGGCGGGTTCCAGCTCCACGCAGCGGGCGGCGGACACCGACTCCTGCTCGCAGCCCCAGGCGCGCTGCAGGGCCATCTGCCTTTCACCGCCGGCCAGCGCCTCGCGCGACCGGTACACCACGAGCTTGCCCGTGCGGCTGAAATCGCATTCCAGCCCCTCGCGTTCGCGCATGTGCTCGAAGGCCCGCCGGCTGCGCGCGGCCAGTTCCAGCAGCGTGCCGGTGGTGCGGCGGGACGTCGCGTCGTTGCAGGCCGCGAGGAACGCCGCGCCCCAGCGCCACTGGCGCAGGCTCCACTGCGGCCGCAGCTTGAGCGGTGAATCGGGCGAGAAGAGCAGCTTGGGCAGCTGGCCCCAGACCGATGCGTCGGCCAGGGGCTGCACGTAGCTGTAGCTCAGCTGCGCACCGTTGCCGCCGCTGGCACCGCCGCCCACCGGGCCCTGGTCGATCACCGTCACCCGCCACCCCTGCCGCTCCAGCGCATAGGCCGTGGCCAGGCCCACGATGCCGGCACCCATCACACATGCATGCATATCGATTCCGATCCGTTCCGTTCCATCCGCGGGCACTGTAGAAGCGCGCGCGCCGCTTGGACAATGCCGATCGGATCGCCGCCCATGCCGCCAGGTTATGCACCGCAGCGGGGCGTGGTGCGTGGCGCTGCCGGGCGTGGCTCTTGCTATTGGTAGGGGTTGACCCCTATGCAGGCATAACTTTTCGACATGGCATGCGGCGTGGAATGAATTGTTCAATCCTCCACCGTGTTCCTACAGTGCGGCTGCAGGCTCACCGCACGAGTCGCCGCGCGGCGCGGACTGCGTACCGCCGTTTCCCACCCCGATCATCCGACCCGACAAGGAGCTTCCATGAAAACCACCCTCTGCTCCGCCGCGCTGCTGGCCTGCGGCCTGATGGCCGGCGCCACCGCGCAGGCAGACACCCTGAAGAAGATCGCGGACAGCGGCAAGATCACGCTGGCCTACCGCGAGTCGTCGGTGCCCTTCAGCTACCTGGCCGGCGCCGGCGCACCCATCGGGTTCTCGGTGGACATCTCCAACGCGGTGGTGGACGCGGTGAAGAAGAAACTGAACAAGCCCGACCTCAAGGTCGAGCTGCAGGCCGTGACCTCGCAGAACCGCATCCCGCTGGTGACCAACGGCACGGTGGACCTGGAGTGCGGCTCCACCACCAACAACACCGCCCGCGCCAAGGACGTGCAGTTCGCCGTCAACTACTTCTACACGGGCACGCGGCTGCTGGTGAAGAAATCCTCGGGCATCAAGAACTACGCCGACCTCGCGAAGAAGACCGTGGCCAGCACCACCGGCACCACGAACGCGCAGGTGATCCGCAAGTACAACCGGGACAACAACCTCGACATGGACATCGTGCTGGGCAAGGACCACAACGACTCCATGCTGCTGGTGGACACGGGCCGCGCGCTGGCCTTCGCCATGGACGACATCCTGCTCTTCGGGCTGAAGGCCAACGCGACCAACCCGGCCGAATGGGACGTGGTCGGCGATGCGCTGCAGGTCGAGCCCTATGCCTGCATGCTGCGCAAGGACGACCCGCAGTTCCAGGCGCTGGTCAATGGCGTGATCGGCGGCATGATGAAGTCCGGCGAATTCGAGAAGCTCTACAACAAGTGGTTCCTCTCGCCCATCGCGCCGAAGGGCCAGGCGCTGGGCCTGCCGATGTCGAAGGAGTTGCGCGACAACCTCGCGGCGCAGAGCGACAAGCCCGCCGTATGACGCAGTCGGCAACGCAGGCGGCGGGCGTGGAGCCTCCGCGCACCGTCGGCATCCTGGGCGGCATGGGGCCAGCGGCCGGCGCGGACTTCGCGCGCCTGTTCGTCGAGGCCTGCACGGCGCGCATGCAGGCGCTGGGCATCGCCGTGCGCGACCAGGCCTACCCGGAGCACTGGCTGGCCCAGGTGCCGGTACCGGACCGCACGGCGGCGCTGGACGATCCCCGGCCCGGCGCCCACCAGCCGGGAGATGCCCTGCTGCAGGCCACCGGCCGCCTGGCTGCGCTGGGCGCCCGTGCGGTGGCGATCGCCTGCAACACCGCGCACGCCTGGCACGGCCTGCTGCAGGATCGGTTCCCGCAGCTCGCCGTGCTGCACATGCCGCGCGAAGTGGCGGCGCTGCTGCACGCCCGGGGACGCCGGCGCGTGGGCCTGCTGGCCACCCAGGGCACCTACCGCAGCGGCCTGTACCGGCAGGCGCTGGAGCAGGCCGGCATCGACTGCCTGGAGCCGGACGAGGCCGGCCGCGAGCGGCTCATGCAGGGCATCTACGAGGGCGTGAAGGCTGGCGACATGGCACTGGCGCGCCAGTGCTTCCGCGAGGTGGCGCAGGCGCTGCGCGACGCCGGCGGTGCCGAGGTGATCGTGATGGGCTGCACCGAAATCCCGCTGGCCCTGGACGAGGATGGCGCGGGCACCGCGTTGCTGGACCCGGCCCGCGCGCTGGCCGATGCACTGGCCCGCGAAGCGTATCCGCAGTCGATCGATGGCAGGAGTCCTTGAACCGTTCTCAGCGCCAGAGCGCCGGTTTGGCCACCATCATGTAGTAGATCGCGAGCATGGCGACGAAGGCCGGGTAGCCCAGCGCCTCCCACCAGCGCGCATGGCGGCGGTAGTCTTCCGGCAGCGCGGTGCCGCGCTCCACCGCGTCGCGCGCCATGGCGGCCATGCGCCATTGCAGCCACAGCACCGGCAGCCAGCACAGGCCGGCGACCACGTACAGCCCCAGCGAGGCGGCGATCCATGGCGTGGAGAGCGGCCAGCCGGCCATGTGGGCCAGTGCCACGCCGCTGACCGGCTGCACGATTCCCGCGGGCGTGGTGAACCAGGTGTCCGCGCGCACCACCAGCCGTGCCACCACGGCCTGGGCCTGCACGCTGCCGCTGCGGTTGGCGAAGAACAGGTAGAAAGCCGAGCCGAATCCCGTGCCCACGAGCAGCACGCTGGAGAGGATGTGCACCCACTTGAGGACCAGGTACGAGTTCATGGACGTCTTTCTTCCGTGTGCCAGAGCACGAGCAGGATGGCCGCGATGGGAATGTTCTTGAGCAGCCGGCCCAGCGGATCGAGCCACAGCCCGGGCAGCAGGAGGGTGGCGATCACGGTCATCGCGCCCATGAGCAGCAGGGCCGCGGCATAGGCGGGGCGGCCTGGCCGCCACCACAGCCATGCGCCGACGGCCAGGTCGGCCGCGATGCCGGCGGCGATGATGGCCTGCATGAGCAGGGTGTCCTGCATCCCGGCGGCCACCAGCAGGTCGCGGCTCTGGCCGTGGAACTCCGCCACGCTGGCGACCGCTGTCCCCAGCCAGACGGCCACGAGGCTCGCGCGCAGCCAGCCCCGTTCGCGCGGGCCCGCGGGCGATGCTTGCGCGCGCCCTGTCATGGCTGCCTCCAGGCGCGGGCGACCAGGTCCCGGTAATGCACGGCCTCGCGGCCCAGGAGGCTGCGCAGCGGCGCGGGATCGGCGGTGTTGTCGCTGCCCAGCATCGCCAGGCTCTCGCTGCACCAGGGCGAGGCCGGGATGCGGTCTCCGAGCCGTGCGCTCAGGCGGCTGAGCGCGTCGGGCAGCGTTGCCACATGGGCCGGCCCGTGTCCGCACTGGGACCGCAGGCTGGCGACCAGCCCGGCCATGGGAACGCCTTCCGGGCCCGCGCATTCGATGATGCCCTGGCGGTCCTGGGCCGGGCCCAGCAGCGCGGCCACGGCGTCGGCCAGATCGTGCACGGCCACGGGCTGCACGCGGGCCTGCAGCACGGGACGCGGCAAGACCACCACGGGCAGCCGCGCCAGGTTCATGAAGAGTGCGCTGCTCGCGCCGCCGCGGCCGAACACGATGCTGGGCCGCAGCACGCAGGCGGATGGGGCAGGCGCCGTGCCCTGCGCCAGGCCCAGCAGGAACGTGTCCGCGCCGCGCTTGGTGCGGGCATAGCGGGTCTCGCTGCGGTCCACGCCCAGCGCGGAGACCTGCACCACGCGCCGCACGCCGGCCTGGGCGCAGGCCTGGAACAGCGCGATCGGCGTATCGCGGTGCAGGGCGTCGATGGGGCGGCCGGGGCTGTCGCGCAGCACGCCCACGGCGTTGACCACCGCGTCGATGTCCGCGAGCCGGGGCAGCCAGGCACCCGGGTCGGTGTCGCGCGCGAAATCCATGGGCACCTGTCCGGCATCGCGCCGGCCGTGGCGCGGGGAAACGCCTTCGTGGACGGTGTGGCCGTCCGCACGCAGCCGGGCGGCGACGTGCCGGCCGATGAAACCGGTCGCGCCGGTGATGAGGACTTGCATGGTGGATCTCCTCAGAGGTCGCAGCGGTCGCCAGGGGCGCACCGCCGCAGGGCCGCGCGCCGGCTCGCGCGTTCGAACAGGCCGCCGACCAGCCAGCGCGGCAGGCGATAGCGGTTGCGCGCCAACACCGGATAGAGCCGGTCCGCGAGCGGCCCCAGCACGGGCAGGCGCGTGGCCGCCATGACCCAGCCCAGGCCCACGGCCTCGTAAGCGCGGCGGAACACCTCCACGCCGCGCAGCACCCGGCCATCCGCGGTGCGGGCATGGATCAGCGCCAGCAATTGCTCGTGCGTGGTACCCGGCGGGCCTTCGAAGCCGGGAGCCCACACGTCCGCGAACCGCAGCAGCCCGGCCCGGTCGCGCAGGCGCAGGTTGGTCATCTCCGCCTGGCAGAGCTGGCAGCGGGAATCGAAGTAGAGGGTCAGGGGGTAGAGGGCTTGCGGATCGGTGGTCATGGCGGGCTCCTTGGAAATGGTTGGCTGCCGTTGGGTTTTCTCTGCTTTTTAAATTTCTGTATGAAATGAAATAACGGGGCGCAAAAGGGAACGGGAACCGATGGCGTGGCGCATTCAGGTGGCGGGCTTGTTCGGAGGCTGCGGGCCGGCCGGGGAGCGCTTGCTTCGGGACGCGGCGTCATCGCCGCGCACGAACTTCTGCACGCTGGCACCCAGGCGCAGCACCTTCTCGAGGGTGGAAGGGGTGAGCCGGAGCATCTCTTCCGTCCAGAGGTCCAGCGATTCCATCAGGCGCAGGGTTTCCCGCACGCGGTCCTGCGCATCGGGGGCTTCGGCCGCCATCTCGGGACGGCTCGCCAGGTCGCGCAGCATGCGCACCGTCGGCTCGAACTCGCGCTCTTTGCGCTCGCGAACGATGGTGCGGAACAGCTCCCAGACGTCGGTGGAGGTCTCGAAATAGTCGCGCCGGTCGCCCAGGACGTGGGTGGCGCGGATCAGGTGCCAGTTGAGCAGTTCCTTCAGGCTGTTGCTCGCGTTGGACCGGGCGACGCCGAGGGTTTCGCAGATGTCTTCCGCATGCAATGGCCGGCCATGGAAGAAGAGCAGGGCGTGGATCTGGGCGACGGTGCGGTTGACGCCCCAGGCGGTGCCCATTTCGCCCCAGTGGACGATGAAGCGGCGGGCGGTATCGGTCAGTTGCATGGTTGGAAGTCTATTGCTTCGGTAATTTCTGTCAATACAGAAATTACAGGCGCGAATCCATCCCGTGCAATCGTCTGCGCCCTCACATAGACTGCCCAGTCTTCCGGACCCTGCGTTCCCATTTCCTCTTTTCACAGGAGCTTCCATGCTGCATGACGACCTCAGGAAAGATTTCGATGCCCTGCTGCCCGGCAAATCCAGCGAAGCCGGTGCCAGCCGCCGCACCGCCATGCGCGTGGCGCTGGGCGCGGGCTTCGGCGTGGGCTATGCCGCCGCGGCCATGCCGGTGATGGCGCAGACGGCCATCCACACGCCGTCCGACGGGCTGGTGGCAGGCAAGGTCGAGATCGACGTCAACGGCTTCAAGGTGCCGGCCTACCGCGCCGCACCCGCCGGCAAGACGGGCCTGCCCGTGGTGCTGGTGATCCAGGAGATCTTCGGCGTGCACGAGTACATCGCCGACACCTGCCGCCGCTTCGCGAAGGCGGGTTATCTCGCCATCGCCCCGGAAATGTTCGTGCGCCAGGGCGATCCCTCGCGGTACACCGAAATCTCCAGGCTCATGAGCGAGATCGTCTCCAAGGTGCCCGACGCCCAGGTGCTGGCCGACCTCGACGCGACCGTGAAGTGGGCAGGGGACCACGGCGGCGATCTCTCGAAGGTGGGCATCACGGGCTTCTGCTGGGGCGGGCGCATCACCTGGCTCTATGCGGCCCACGGCCCGGTCAAGGCCGGCGTGGCGTGGTACGGCCGGCTGGTGGGGCAGGAGAGCGAACTCACGCCCAAGCACCCGGTGGACATCGCCCCCATCCTCAAGGCGCCGGTGCTCGGACTCTATGGCGAAAAAGATACCGGAATCCCTCTTGACACGATTGATAAGATGAAAGCGGCCCTCAAGAACGGGTCCGCCGCCGCCAAGGCGTCGGAGTTCGTGGTGTACCCTGACGCGCCGCATGCGTTCCATGCCGACTACCGGCCCAGCTACCGCAAGGAAGCCGCCGAGGACGGATGGAAGCGCGCGCTGGCGTGGTTCAAGGCGCACGGCGTGGGCTGACGCGCCGCCCCGCCGGGCGCCGCGTTCCGCAGCAAAGCCCTTCGGGGCTTTTTTCGTTTTCGAGAATCGAGCGCGTACAGCTATGACTTTGATCGCAATCATCCTGGCCACCCTGGCCGCTGGCATCGGCAGTGTGTGGGTGGCCGCCCTGCTCATGCGGGCCGGCTGGGGGGACGGCCGCTCGGGCATCGGCCCGCGGCACCTGCTGAGCTTCGCGGCCGGCGCGCTGCTGGCCACGGCCTTCATGCACCTGCTGCCGGAAGCCTTCGAGAGCCAGGCCGGCGCGCACGAGCTCTTCGCCACGCTGCTGGTGGGGCTGGTCTTCTTCTTCCTGCTGGACAAGGCGGAACTCTGGCACCACGGCCACGAGCACGGCGTGGGGCCCGCCAACGACGAGCCGGGCGCCGGGGCAGGGCACGCACATGCCCATGGACACACCCACCATGGACATGACCACGGGCACCACGCCCATTCGCATTCCCACCGCGGCTCCGGCGGCTGGGCCCTGCTCACGGGCGACAGCGTGCACTGCTTCGGCGACGGCATCCTGATCGCCTCCGCCTTCCTGGCCGACCTGCGCCTGGGCGCCATCGCCGCGCTGGCCGTCCTGGCCCACGAAGTGCCGCACCACATGGGCGACCTGGTGGTGCTGCGCCAGTCGAGCGGCGACCGGCGCGCGGCCCTGGTCAAGGTGTCCCTGGCCGGCGCGGTCACCGCGCTCGGGGGCGTGGTGGGCTACTTCCTGGTGGGCGAGCTGCAGGAGTGGCTGCCGTATTTCCTGGCCATCGCGTCCAGCAGCTTCGTCTATGTGGCCCTGGCCGACCTCATCCCCCAGCTGCAGAAGCGCCTGACGGCCAAACAGACTCTGGCGCAGATCGCCTGGCTGCTGGCGGGCATGGTGGTGGTCACGCTGGTGAGCGGGATGGCGCACGCGCACTAGAGAACCCTCCCTGAGCGGCTTCGCCGCTTCCCTCCCCTCTCTCGCCATGCTGCGCATGGCGGGTGGGGGAGGGACGCAGCCCTCGCTGCGGGGCGGCCCTTGCTTGGCTGCTGCTGGCCTGGATGCCTTTTTTGAATGGAAGGGGCAACGTCAGCTTAACTCGGTACTGATCCCTGTTGTCCTCTTTCCGTCCCGGTTTTTCTGAAGGATTGGAAAACGCTACGTACACATCGCCCCGCTGCATTGACTGATCATTAGGGGCTTCCCACTAGATGTCTATGCTTGCGCATGAAAAGCTCAGCTGTACCATCCAGTCTTAAAGAAGGGAGGATGCTATGAAGCTATCTTTGCGTGCCGCCGGTGCATTGGCATTAGTCTCGCTTGCAGGCTGCTCTACACCCCCGTCAATTTGGGAACTGAAGTACGGTCCAGACAAGCCACAGTTTTCGTACGTTCGGCAATCTACCGGGGAAAAAACGGGGGACCTCTACATCTGGAATCCAAACACGACCGCGTCGTTCACAAGCCAGAACGGGACTACCTGCATCCAGAGTGCAGGGGTCTTTCGTGTCGGTTCAGCAGCTGCGTCTGGGAAGATCGCGGCTGATGCAGCGGGCTCCAGTGTCACCGGATTAGATGTAGGGTACTCGGCCCAGTCCGCGCAAGCTGCCATCTTGTTGGCAAGCCAAGACGCTAAAGCGACGTTCCTTTCTGTGGCGCTTTTCAACCTCTGCATGATGTCAATGAATGGGCAAATCCAGGGAACGGATGCTGCGGCAGCTTTCTCAAATGCTTTGGAGAAGGCGGCTAATCTCCAAAGTCCGACATTCCCCCCGGTGACAGTTATCACTTCAGGACCATTGGTTGCACCCCCAGCAACGCCAGCATCCTCCGCCAAGTAGGCCTCGCTAGCATCTTGATGAGACTGCGATTAAGTATTTTGCTAAACAGTGAAAATATAAATTTCAACCCCGATTTGTATGAAAAAAGAGTCCCTTCATAGTAATTATCAGATTCGTTGGAAAAATTATAGACGCTTCGAGGATACTGGCTGGATTACTATAAAGCCATTGACTATACTTCTGGGTGCAAATAACGGTGGAAAAACCAGTGTTTTGTCGCCGCTATTATTGCTGTCGCAAACAAATTCGTCTAATGATGCCGAGGTTCCATTGGTGCCTTTCGGTCCTCTTATTGATCTAGGTACATATAAAGACTTCATTCACCAACATGATACTAAAAGAGATTTATTCTTGGGATTTCGATTTCATTCTCATGGGGAAAAGAAAAATGTAAAATCGGTCGGAGCCTATCCGCCAGGAGGTGTGGAGCTAACCTTTTCCGCGGGCGAGAAGCCAGAAGAAACGCTGCTCAGAGAGGTAAGTGTCACTGATATTTATGATCGTCCATATTTTTCTCGGAAATATATAAATAATAGTTTCTCGCTGGAGGGAGTAATTCCATTGGCTGAGATGAGTGAAGAAGAGAGGGGTGCCATTGAGCGGGTTAAACCAGAAAATTTCTTATTTTCTCCAAACGACATATTCTTTGAACTACAGCGGAAGGAAGAGGATAAGGAGTCAAAGGCGAAGCCATTTTCCAGGCATTTTTCACATTATTTGCGTGCAACTGGTTTTACGCATTCCATATCTCGTGCTATTTTTGGTGACTTGAGTTACATAGGCCCTCTGCGTGCAAAGCTAAAGCGCTTCTACCGAGTGTCGCCAGAATTGCCTAACACAGTCGGCGCTCAAGGTGAGCATGCCGCTGTCCTATTTCGCCGAAGAGCAGGGGAACTAAAGCCCACTGTTGATAAATGGGTCCAGCGTTTTGAATTCGGAACAGAGCTTGGTTACAGTCAGCTAACAGATGATCTGTTTCAGCTCCAGTTTAAGAATGGAACTGAAGAAACTAATGTTGCCGATGCCGGTTTCGGTGCTTCTCAAGTTTTGCCTCTTATCGTGCAAGCTGCTGCAGCGCCTCACGATAGTCTCACCCTTGCCGAACAACCTGAAATCCATTTAAATCCTCGACTTCAGTGTGTCTTGGCTGACCTTTTCGCAGAGATGGCTACCTCTGGTCACAGAGTTCTGGTTGAGACACATAGTGAGCATCTAATTGTAAGGCTGCGTAGACTAATTGCTGAGGGTAAGATTAGTACCAAAGATGTGGCGCTTTACTTCGTAGAAAAAAAGCAAGGCATCTCCGAAATTCGAAAAATTCCGATTCAAGAAAATGGTGCAATTGATAGGGAGGAGTGGCCCCATGGGTTCTTCGATGACGGACTTCGAGAAGCCCTCGGACTCGCAACAGCCCAAGCACAAGCTTTAACTCCAGTTAGAAAAGCTAGAAAGAAAAAGAGCGATGCCCCTGCATGATGTAACGATAGACACAAATGTACTAATGCATGCATGCAATCCGATTGAAAATCGTCACACGGATTCAATCGAATTCATAAATGCACTTTTAAATTCTGCAACCATGCTCGCCATGGATGAGGGATTTTCAGTAGACCCTGGGCAAAACAGAAGTCTAATAGGTGCCGAATATTTGGCGAAGCTGGTGCCTGGTTCCATATCTTCAGTTGCTATTATCCAGCTCGCTTTATCCGGGCGCGTGGTCGTTGTGGAGTCCAGAATTTTGCCGCAGCTTTCTAAAAAGCTTAACCAAATGGTGGCAAATAGACGGGATCGTACTTTTGTCAAAGTTGCAGCAAATTCAAACGGTGCACATTTGGTTTCGCATGATTATGTTGATTTTGCTCAAGCTAAGCGGAAGAATATTCATAAAACATTTGGGGTTTCAATGATTGATGCGAGTGCCTGTAAAATTAAGCTATGATTAATTATCTGCCCCCTGTAGTCATACCAATCATTAGGAGAGAGGTACAGGGTTTTGCAGGTTAACTGATCCTGTATCGATCGTGGATGATTCGCGGTGTCTGGCTGCAAATGCGGCAGGTGGTATCCGGCCAATGTACCGCCAGGCCCTGCTCGCGGTAGAGGCGATACACCTTCTTGTGGTTGGTACCGGGAAACTCGCTGCGCAGCATGTCATGCACACGGCGATGCCCGAAGCGCCGCCGCTGCATGGCCACGGTGTGGATGCGCTCGCGCAGCCGGACCGTGCAGGCGCCCGACTGCGGCGGGTGGCGCCAGGCATCGCGGGAGAGCCCCGCAAGACGGCAGGCCCTGCGCTCGGAGATCCTGGCGTGCTCCAGCATCCGGGCAATGGCCTTGCGCTTGTACTGCGGGGCTAGCGCTTTACCCCGAAGCCGATCTTGAGGGCTTCGAGATGCAGGTGGGCCTCGGCCAGCAGCTTCTTGAGCCGGGCATTCTCGACCTCCAGCTCCTTCAGGCGCTGCGCTTCCTCGGCATCCATGCCGCCGTACCTGGCACGCCACTTGTAGAACGTGGGCTCGCTGAAGCCGCCCTGCCGGCAGACCTCCTTGACCGCCAGGCCCGCCTCAGCCTGCTTCAGGAAACCGATGATCTGCTGCTGCCGTGAATCGACTCTTCCTCATGTCCGTCATTCTCCAAGTTGACGGACCTCACTTCCATTCGGGTGGTACGGCCATCGGGGTGCACGTCATCCCCTTTGTCGCTTCGGACTGCTTCACGACCTGCAAGTCGATTCCGTTATCTTGCGCCGCCTTGGAGGCAGACTCATCCGTGAAGCCTTGGTCAGCCCAAGCCAGTTGCACCGTGTGGCCCGTAGTCTTCTGTACGCCCTCGCACAGTCTGTGCACCTGAGCACTCTCTAGCTTGTCGGTCGGCGTGAAACACATTACCAACAGGCGACCCACCATGTCCACCGCCATGTGCACCTAAGGCAGGGCTGACTGGGTCGGATGACGATGATGAGCATGGAAAGCAGTGACGTTCCGCTTTAGGTGCGCCATAGCCTATGCCGCAGGCTGCTCTTGGTGCTGCCGGCCGCGATGCTGCGGTCAGCGGGGCACTAGGCGGTCGAAGTCGCGGTCCAGGCGCGCGAGGCTGCCGCCGATGCGGGCGCGCTGTACGGCTATCCAGGCCGATTGCTGCTCGACGCGGCCCTGGGCGGCCTTGAGCATGCGGGCCATTTCCGCTGGCTGGGGACCGCCGGCCGTCGCGCGGTGGCGGACGATGGCCACCGGGTCCAGCGTGGCGCGGAACTCGGCCTCGTCCATGGGGAGCTGCGCGGGGAATTCCGAGCCGTGCACCGATTCCGCATAGATGCGGCGCGCCTCGGCGTAGGGGAAGTCCAGCGGCTTGATGTCCTTGGCCTTGGCGTACTCGACCACCTCCGATGCGAAGTGGTGGCCCACGCGGAAGGGCAGCCGGTACTTGCGCATCAGCACGTCGGCCAGTTCCTGCGAGGCGGTCCAGTCGCTGTTCAACTCCTCGAGCGCGCGCTGGGGGTCGATGACCAGCGCGCCCAGGATGCGGTCCCACTGGCGCAGCACGTCGATCGCGCTCTGCACCATGGCGGTGTTGTTGCGCGCTTCCTTGGGGTCCTGCATGCCGGGCGGGATGTTGTGCGCCTGGATGGCCGCGCCCATGCCCAGCGTCAGGGCCTGCGAGGCGTCGCGGCGCGTGGCGTTGAGCAGGCCGGGGTTGCGCTTTTGCGGCATCGCGCTCGACACGTAGGTGTTGCCGCCGCCTTCCTGCAGCAGGATCCACGGGCGGGGCTGCGCGTATTGCGTCATCACGTCCTCGATGAAGGTGCCGGCATGCAGGGCGATCGCCATGACGATGGCGCCGGCCTCCACCGGCTGGTCCACGGCCGAGACCTGGGCCGCGTCGTAGGCGTTGTCCACCGTGGCGGAAAAGCCCAGATAGTCCGCCATGCGCTGGCGGTCGAGCGGCCAGCTCGTGCCGTTGAGCACCGTGGTGCCCATGGGCGAGCGGTCGATGCGGGCATAG
Source organism: Paracidovorax oryzae ATCC 19882 (assembly GCF_000687165.1). Lineage (GTDB taxonomy): Bacteria > Pseudomonadota > Gammaproteobacteria > Burkholderiales > Burkholderiaceae_C > Paracidovorax > Paracidovorax oryzae. The sequence goes on from NZ_KK366049.1 coordinate 149,914, forward strand.
GCCTCGCGGATGCGCTGCGCATCGCGGTCCAGGCCGCTGGCCAGGCCCAGCAGGTAGTGGCCGTAGCTGTTGGGCTGCGCGGCCACGCCGTTCGTGTAGTTGGGCACGACGGTGGCCTGGTGCCTGTCGGCCAGCCGGACCATGGTGGCCGTCGTCTGGTTCAGCGCCTCGGCCAGCTGCAGCATCTGGTCGCGCAGCATGGCCGCGCGCACGGTGGAGAGCATGTCCTGGCTGGAACGGCCGGCGTGCAGCAGCGTGATCTGCGGGCCCGCGGCCTCGATGAGCAGGGGCTCGAAGGTGATCACCAGCCGGGGCCGCTTGCCGCCGGGCCGGTTGCCGTCGGCCAGCACCTTGCTGATGCCGCCGTGCACCAGCGGCGCCAGGGACTTGTCGAGCAGGCCCTGGTCGATGTTGATGACGGCCGATGCCTTGTTGATCTCGCCGAGCCAGAAGAACTCGTCGCGGGGCGGGGCCGCGGCCGGCCGGGCCGGGGCGGCAGACGCCGGGCTGGACTCCGGCGCCGGTGCAGGCGCTCCGGCCTGCGGCCCGTTGGCCTGCGCCGCCGCCGTGGCGCCCGTGCAGAGCGCGGCAGCGCAGGCGAGGGCGTGCAGCGCGGCGTGCAACCGCGGGTGTTTCCGGGGGCTTTCTCGTGGGATCGTCATGCCTGTCTCCTGGGTTGTTTCTCGTTGGACGGCGCCGCGGCGCATCCTGCGCGGCCGGTGGCCGCCAGCACCGGCTCAGCCCGCCAGCGCTTCGCGGACGGCGGACACCTGCCGGCGCGACACGGACAGCAGTTCCGGCAGGCCGTGCATGCGCACGGCCCAGCCTTCGCCTTCCACCGGGTCGTAGTGCTTCTCGATGGAGCGCAGCGCGCGCCGGGCGACCAGCGCGTTGCGGTGCACGCGCAGGAAGCGGGATGGGTAGCGCGCTTCCAGTTCGCTCAGCGCGCCGTCCAGGATGTAGCTGCGCGTGCCCGTGCGGACGGTGAGGTACTTGAGCTCGGCCTTGACATAGACCACCTCGTCCAGCGGCACGCGCTCGGTGCGGCCCCGGTCCTGGATCAGCAGCGCCTCCGTGTCCGCGGGGGCCGGGGAGGCAGCAGGGGGGCGGGCGGCGGCGCGCCGGGCCTTGGCCAGTGCCTGCTGCAGCCGTTCGGCACGCACGGGCTTGGTGAGGTAGTCCGCCGCATCCAGCTCGAAGGCGCTCACGGCGTGGTCGGCGTGCGCCGTCACGAAGACGATGGCGGGAGGGCTGGCCAGGGCGCGCAGCGCATGCGCCAGGGAGAGCCCGTCCTGTCCGGGCATGTGGATGTCGAGCAGCACGGCGTCGAAGGGCCGCCCGCCCGGCGCGCGCAGCAGCGTCAGCGCTTCGGCGGCATTCGCCGCCTCGGCCAGGATGTGCCCGCCACTGTCGGTCAGCAGCGTGCGCAGGCGGCTGCGGGCCAGGGCTTCGTCGTCCACGATGAGGATGTGCATGGGAGCCGCAAGGAGGTGGTGTCGGTCGCGGTGGCGGGCGTCAGGCATGCGCCGGCAGGGAGATGCGTACCCGGTAGAAGCCATTGTGCATGCCCGCCGAGAAATCGCACTGCACATCGTGCAGCAGGCGCAGCCGGTCGCGCACGTTGGCCAGGGCGATGCCGTGGCCGCGGCGCGCGCCGTCTTCCGCCCGGGCCCCGCCGGGCGGCACGGTGTTGGTGATGGTGACCACGGCGCGGCTGCCGCGCAGCTCGGTACTCACGCGCAGCTTGCCGCCCTGGGCGGAAGGCTCCACGCCGTGCTTGACGGCGTTTTCCACGAGCGGCTGCAGCAGCAGGGGCGGCAGCCGGGCGCCGTCGGTGCGCGGGTCGAGCAGCCATTGCACGCGCAGGCGGTCCCCGAAGCGCACTTCCTCGATGGCGAGGTAGCGCCGCGCGAGCACGATCTCCTCGCCCAGCGTCGCGGAGTCGCCCTGTTCCACCAGGGCATGGCGGAACAGGTCGCTCAGGTCTTCCAGCAGCGCCTCGGCCTTGGCCGGCTCGTCGCGCACCAGCGCGATGGCACTGTTGAGCGTATTGAAGAGGAAGTGCGGCCGGATGCGCGCCTGCAGCTCGCCGAGCCGCGCGGTGGTGGCGGCCGGCGTGCGTGCGCGGGCGCGCAGCACCAGCGCCGCCACGAGCAATGCCGACAGCAGCGCTCCGCTCGCGGCGCTGGCCAGCCACGGCGCTTCCATGGGCACGCCGACCAGCACCAGCATGCCGCAGGCGTAGAGGCCGGCCAGCGCCCCCAGGCCCACGCCGGCCACGGATTGCAGCGCCACGGGCAGGCGCTGCAGCAGGGTCTTGAGGCTGCAGGCCGTGACCAGCCAGGCCAGGGTGGCCGGCAGCGCGCCGCCGGTCAGCAGCGACAGCCGGGCCAGCCATGCGGCCGGGCCGTCGGCGGCGTACATCGCGCCCACGCCGAGCACGATCTCCACGAACAGCACGGCGCGCAGCACCACGCCCACGTGGCATGCATCGAAGACGAGCGCACGCCCGCCGAGTCCCTCCGGAGGGGACTCTGCCAGGGGCTGGGGCCGGGTCGATAAAATTTGGGTCTCTTGCATCGCGGCATCCGGGCGTTCCGGGTGGCCGAAACCTCCGGATTATTGCCCTCCATGTCCTCCAGCCCTTCCGCGCAACCTTCCCAAGACCAGCTCGCCACCAAGGCCCAGGCCTGGTCGGCCCTGTTTTCCGAACCCATGAGCGATCTGGTCAAGCGCTACACGTCGAGCGTGTTCTTCGACAAGCGCCTGTGGCAGGCCGACATCGCCGGCAGCCTGGCGCATGCCGAGATGCTGGCGGCCCAGGGCATCATCGGCGCCCAGGACCACGCAGCCATCCAGCGCGGCATGGCCACGATCGCCCAGGAGATCGAGTCCGGCGCCTTCGAGTGGAAGCTCGACCTCGAAGACGTGCACCTCAACATCGAGGCCCGCCTGACCCAGCTGGTGGGCGATGCCGGCAAGCGCCTGCACACCGGCCGCAGCCGCAACGACCAGGTCGCCACCGACGTGCGCCTCTGGCTGCGCGGCGAGATCGACCTGATCGCCGACCTGCTCACGGAACTGCAGCGCTCCCTGGTGGACGTGGCCGAACAGAACGTGGACGTGATCCTGCCCGGCTTCACCCACCTGCAGGTCGCCCAGCCCGTGAGCTTCGCCCACCACATGCTGGCCTATGTGGAAATGTTCGCCCGCGATGCCGAGCGCATGCAGGACGTGCGCCGCCGCACCAACGTGCTGCCGCTGGGCAGCGCCGCGCTGGCGGGCACCACCTATCCGCTGGACCGCGAGCGCGTGGCGCGCACGCTGGGCATGGAAGGTGTCTGCCAGAACAGCCTGGACGCCGTGAGCGACCGCGACTTCGCCATCGAATTCACGGCCGCCGCCAGCCTGTGCATGGTGCACGTGAGCCGCCTGTCCGAGGAGCTCATCATCTGGATGAGCCAGAACTTCGGCTTCATCCGGATCGCCGACCGGTTCACCACCGGCTCGTCCATCATGCCGCAGAAGAAGAACCCCGACGTGCCCGAGCTGGCGCGCGGCAAGACCGGCCGCGTGGTGGGCCACCTGATGGGCCTCATCACGCTGATGAAGGGCCAGCCCCTGGCCTACAACAAGGACAACCAGGAAGACAAGGAGCCGCTGTTCGACACCGTCGATACGCTCAAGGACACGCTGCGCATCTTCGCCGAGATGGTCGGCGGCCAGCCCGACCCGGCCACCGGCAGGAAGGAGGGCGGCATCACCGTCAACTCGCAGGCCATGGAGCAGGCCGCGCAGAAGGGCTACGCCACGGCCACCGACCTGGCCGACTACCTCGTCAAGAAGGGCCTGCCGTTCCGCGACGCCCATGAAACCGTGGCCCATGCGGTGAAGGCCGCCACGTCCCACGGCGTGGACCTGTCCGAGCTGCCGCTCACGGTGCTGCAGGGCTTCCACCCGGCCATCGAGAAGGACGTGTTCGACGCCCTGAGCCTGCGCGGATCGCTGAACGCCCGCAACACGCTGGGCGGCACGGCGCCCGCGCAGGTGCGCACCCAGCTGGCGCGCCACCGCGCGCGCCTGGGCTGAACACGTCGTTTTCTTCCTGACCGGAGCCCCGCCATGACCCTGTCACGCCGCCGCCTGCTCTCCCATGCCTCCCTTGCCGGCGCCGCGCTGGCAGCGGGCCTTCCCCTCGCGGCCCGGGCGCAGGCCGGCAAGACGCTGCGCATCCTGGTGGGCTTCCCGCCCGGCGGCGGCTCGGATGCGATCGCGCGGCTGCTGGCCGACAAGCTCAAGGACGTGCTCGGCGTACCGGTGGTGGTGGAGAACCGGCCCGGCGCCGGCGGCCAGATCGCCGCGCAGGTGCTCAAGACGTCCCCGCTCGACGGCAGCACCGTCTTCCTCACGCACGACCACACCATCTCCATCCTGCCGCAGGTGGTGAAGCACCCGGGTTTCGATCCCGTGCACGACTTCATCGGCGTGGGCGGCGTGGCCACCTTCGTCAACGCCTTCGCCGTATCGGGCGGCACGCCGGCCCGCAGCTTCGACGAGTACGTGGCCTGGGTGAAATCGCAGGGCGGCAAGAGCGCGGTGGGCATTCCCGCGCCGGCCTCCACGCCCGAGTTCCTGGTGAAGCTGCTCGGAGAGCGCTACCGGCTCGACCTGGTGTCCGCTCCCTACCGGGGCAGCGCTCCGATGATCGGCGACATGCTGGGCAACCAGATCGCGGCGGGCGTCGGATCGGTGCCGGACTTCCTGGAGAACCACAAGGCCGGCAAGATCCGCATCGTGGCGGTGCTGGGCGACCGGCGGCAGGCCGCGCTGCCCGATGTGCCCACCTTCGGTGAACTGGGCCTGAAAGGTTTCGAGGATCTTCCCTACTACGGGTTCTACGCGCCGGCCGGCACGCCCGCGAAGGCCGTGCAGCAGTTCTCGGAGGCCCTCGCCAAGGTGCTGGCCCGGGCCGACGTGCGGGAGCAACTGGTAGCCATGGGCCTCACGGTCACGCCGATGACCCCGCAGCAGCTCACGGCGCGCGAGCGCGCCTACACCCAGGCCTGGACGCGCATCATCCGCGAGAGCGGCTTCCAGCCGCAGTGAACGCGGCGCGGGGCAGGGCGCCTGCGCCTGCGTGCCTCACTCCGGCCGTCCCGGCCCTGCCGCCACGCGCCGGGCGATGGCCGCGAACTGCAGGGCCGGCTCCGGCGGCCGCGCGGCACGGTGCGCCACGGCCAGGCCCACGCGCGGCGCCGGAGCGCGGAGCGCGCGGAAGGCCACGCCGCGCACGCTGAGCTGGCGCATGCAGGCGGGCACCAGCGAGACCCCCACTTCCGCCGAGACCAGCGACAGGATGGAAGCGATCTGCGGGGCGGGCTGGCCCTGCGCGGGCTCGAAGCCGGCGGCGCGGCAGGCGTCCAGCACGGCGTCGTGCAGGCTGATGCCCACCGCGCGCGGGGTGAGGATGAACGGGTCGTCCCGCAATGCCTGCAGCGCCAGTCCGCCGCGCCCGCGGGCGCAGGCGTGGTCTGCAGGCAATGCGGCCACGAGCGGCTCTTCCACCAGCGGCTGCACCGCGAGCGCGACCGGGTCGGAGAGGGAAGGGCGCAGCACGGCGGCATCGAGGCGCCCCTCCAGCAATGCCGTGGCGAGCGCCACCGAATTCGCTTCCACCAGGCGCAGCTCCACCTGGGGGAAGGCATGGCGGAACGCCCGGATGCAGGCCGGGACCAGGGGATTGAATGCCGCGGTGCCGGTGAAGCCCAGTTGCAGTTGGCCGGTCTCGCCGCGGGCCGCCCGCCGGGCCGCCTGCAATGCCTGGGCGGCCTGCACCGGCAGGGGCTGCACCCTTTCCAGGAAGGCCCTGCCGGCCTCCGTCAGCTCGGCGCCATGGGGAACACGGTGGAAGAGCGGGGCACCGACCTCGGCTTCCAGGTCGCGGATCTGCAGGCTCAGCGGCGGCTGCCCGATGCCCAGGCGCGCGGCGGCCCGGGTGAAGTTGCCTTCCTCGGCCACGGCGAGAAAGTAGCGGATGTGTCGCAATTCCATGTTGTCATTTATAGGGCATATGGCTTGATGGGGTGCCATATATTGGACAGATGGAGTCGTGCGTCCTACATTGACCTGCGTCACCTTCCGCAGTCCATGGCTTCCTCCTCCGCTCCTCCCGCTTCGTCCTCCTCCATCCCGCCGGGCAGCGCGCCGGCATCCGACTGGGTGCGCCGCGGCACGCCGGAATACCGCCGCGCCGGCCTGGCGATGTTCCTGCTGGGCCTGGCCAGCTTTTCGCTGATCTATTCGGTGCAGCCCCTGTTGCCGGCGTTCGCGTCGGATTTCGGCGTCAGCCCGGCGGAGAGTTCGCTCGCGCTGTCGCTCACCACGGGCTGGCTGGCCTTCGCCATCGTGCTGGCCGGCGCGTTCTCGCAGGCCCTCGGCCGCCGCGGGCTGATGTGCGCATCCATGGCGCTCGCGGCGCTGCTGCAGATCGGCGCGGCCCTCGCGCCCACGTGGCACGGCCTGCTCGTGGCCCGGGCGCTGGAAGGGCTGGTGCTGGGCGGCGTGCCCGCGGTGGCCATGGCGTGGCTGGCCGAGGAGATCGAGCCCGCGGCCCTTGCGCGCACCATGGGCCTCTATGTGGGCGGCACGGCCTTCGGCGGCATGGTGGGCCGCGTGGGGATGGGGCTGGTCACCGAGTTCACTTCGTGGCGCCTGGCTCTCGGCGGGCTCGGCCTGCTGTGCCTGGTCGCGGCGGCAGGCTTCCTGCGGCTGCTTCCGCCGTCGCGCCGTTTCGAGCGCCGGCCGGGCATCAACGCGCGGTTCCACCTGCGCGCGTGGGCCGGGCACCTGCGCAATCCGGGGCTGCTGCGCATCTATGCCATCGGCTTCCTGCTCACCAGCGTCTTCGTCACGGTGTTCAACTACGCCACGTTCCGGGTGTCGGGCGCGCCCTACCACCTTGGCCAGACGCAGGCGAGCCTGATCTTCCTGGCCTTCGGTTTCGGCATCGTGTCCTCGTCGGTCGCCGGCGCCCTGGCCGAGCGTTTCGGCCGGCACCGGCTGCTGGCCGCCGGGTTCGCCCTCATGCTCGCCGGCGTGGGCCTGACGCTGTTCGCGCCTCTGGCTGCCGTCGTGGCCGGCATCGCGCTGGTCACCACCGGCTTTTTCATCGGCCATGCCGTGGCGAGCGGATCCGTAGGGCCGCAGGCAGGCGAGGCCAAGGGCCATGCGGCGTCGCTCTACCTGCTCTTCTATTACCTCGGCTCCAGCGTCACCGGGTCGGTGGGCGGCTGGTTCTGGCAGCACGGCGGATGGCCGGCCGTGGCGGGCCTGACGGGCGGCATCGCGCTGGCCGGCCTGGTGGCAGCGGTGGCGCTGGGCAGGGCGGCCCGGGTACGGCCGGCGGCATGGGCCCACGGATGAGCCGACGGGCCAACACGGCGGCGCCGTCTGGCACTCGGCCGGACCGCAATGCGGAAATGCTCCAGTAATTTGTAACGTATAAGGTTCAATTTGTAAAAATTGTGTTCTGCGGGGAATGCTGCGGCGGACAATCGATCACACGCTGCTGTTTTCTCGGAGTGACCCGTCCATGTCCCTGAGCCTTTCCCGCCGTTTCCGTCCTGGCCGTGTTGCCGCGGCCGTGCTGTGCGCAGCGCTCCTGCCGGCTGGTGCCGCCTGGGCCGCGCCCACGCCGGCACCTTCGGCAGCTGCCGCGCTCCCCGCGCCCTACGCGCGCTGGCAGTCGAGCATGGACGCCTTCGCGGCGGCGGACAAGGCGGGCCTGCCGAAGGCGGGCGGCGTGCTCTTCGTCGGCAGCTCGACCATTCGCCTGTGGACCGATCTGCGCGAGGATTTCCGGCAATTGCCCGTGGTCATCAACCGCGGGTTCGGCGGCTCGACCATGGCCGACTGCCAGTACTTCGTGAAGAACCTCGTGTTGCAGTACCAGCCCCGCCATGTGATGGTGTATGCGGGCGACAACGACCTGGCGGAAGGGCGCACGCCCGAGCAGGTGCTCGAGAGCTTCCAGTCCTTCGTGCGCTCGGTGCGCGAGGCGCTGCCCGAGACGCGCATCAGCTACATCTCCATCAAGCCCAGCCCGCTGCGGTTGTCGCTGCTGCCGCGCATGCGCGAAGCCAACGCCCTGCTGGCGCAGTACGTGCGCACGGTGCCCAACAGCGATTTCATCGACATCTTCACCCCCATGCTGGATGCGCAGGGCCTGCCGCGCACCGAATTGTTCGGGGCCGACCACCTGCACATGAACGACGCGGGCTACGATCTCTGGCGCACCATCATCGGCAGCTACATAGGCGACGGCGCAGCGCCCGCGGGCGGCGCCACGGCTGCCCAGCCGGGCTCGGACGGGCTCATCCGGGCCAGCGCCCGGCCCTGAGGCCTCCCCACGCTACAGCGCCGGGGGCAGGGGCCGCCGCAGGCGCAGCAGTTTGCGGCGGGTGCCCGGCGCATCTTCGTCCGGCCCCTCGTCCCACCACAGGCTGACCCGCGCTACGGCGTGCAGGGCCGCGAAGCAGACGGCCAGCAGGGCGATGTCCTGCCACCACGGCCGGTCGTAGCGTGCTCCCATCAGGCTGATGGCGAGCAGCACCACAACGAGGTGCGCGCAGAACACCGGCAGGGAGGCCGCGCCCAGGGTTTCCAGCCAGCGCGGCCGCGGCATGCGCGCCGCCAGGGACGGCCCGAACCGGATCGCCAGCACGAGCAGTGCGAACAGGTTCAGCACCCGCAGCGGTCCCAGCTGCCACTTGTCGAACACCAGGTTCCACTCGGGCAGGCCGTCGCCGAAGGGAACCTGGCCGATCGCATGGCGCCAGCAGAAACCCACCACCGCTATGGCGGCCGCCGCCCCTGTCGCCCAGCGCGGGAAGACGAAGGGTGGTGCGTCGGGATCGTTGCGCGACGCACCCATCCACAGGCCCAGCACCCAGAGGAACTGCCAGCCCCACATCGAGAAGGTGCCCGTCTCGTGGAAGGGGATGGGATTGCTGATCACCGTATTGATGGCGTCGTAGAACCACTTCGAGAGCCCGAACTGCGCCAGGAACCAGAGCGCGATGCTCACGGCCAGCACCGGCGCCCAGCCGCGCCGCAGCCCGACCGACATCACCCAGGGGCTCGCGAGCATGAAGAGGACGTAGATGGGCAGGATGTCGAGCAGCGGGGGCTCGTACACGAGCAGCAGCCCGCCCACGAGCGCCTCGATCGGCTTGGCCAGGTAGAAGGTGATCAGGCCCTTGATGGCCGGCTCGTCCACCCGGATGCCGATGAAGGTAATCACGGTGAACAGGAAGAGCAGGGTGGCTGCCTGGCAGGCGTAGATCTTGGTGGCCCGGCGGAGGAAGGCCTGCCGCATGGCCGGGATGCCGCGGCGCGCGGCGGTGCGGCCGTACACCATGCCCGCCATGTAGGCGGACAGCAGCACGAACCCCTCGGCCGCCGAGACGAAGCCGAAGGGCTGGCCGAGCGGCATCGTGAGCCGCGTGGGCAGATGGGTGACCGTCATGAGGACCAGCATGAGTCCCCGGACGGCATCGATCTCCCAGCGGCGGGAAGTGGACGTTTCGGGCATGGAGTGGAGGGCGCTTCGAGCGCCGCGCCATTGTGCGGGCATCCCGGGGACGGGGTGTGTAGGCCGTTTACAACTCAGCGGACGGCAGCGTGCCCCGTGACCCGGCGATGGGCTAACCTCCCGGGGTTTGCCGCTCCGGCAGCCGCCGTTCGGGGGCCGCTGCATTCCTGGGCGCGCGCCATTGCTCGCACATCCATGACAACAACGACGCATTTCGTCCGCGCGGCGCTGGCCGCGTTCCTGGGCCTGGCCTCGGCCGGGGCCGCACAGGCCCTGTCCGTCTCCAGCTTTTCGCCGCAGGGCGAGGTCGCCCGCGTGCGGCAGGTGGTGGTGAAGTTCGACGCCGCGGCCGTGAATTTCGGCGATCCGAAGGCGCCCGCGCCGTTCTCCGTGGATTGCGGCGGCGATGCGTCCAGGGGCACCGGCCGCTGGACCGGCGAGCGCGAGTGGGTGTACGACTTCGCGGCGGACCTGCCGCCCGGCACGCGCTGCACGGCCACGGCCCGCCCCGGCTTCAAGTCCGCAAGCGGTTCGGCCCTGTCGGGCACGGTGCGCTACCAGTTCAATACCGGCGGCCCGTTCGTGCAGAGCGTGCGTCCCGGCACCTACCAGCCCATCGACGAAGAACAGTTTTTCCTGCTGCAGCTGAGCGGCCCGGCCACCCCGGAGAGCGTGAAGGCCAACGTCTGGTGCGTGGCCGAGGACGTGGGCGAGCGCATCCCGGTGCGCCTCATCGAAGGCACTGAGCGCGCTGCACTGCTGAATTCGCTGGGAATGGAGAGCGCGGCCAAGCAGGCACCCCTGCGCTATGCCTCGCTGGCCTGCAACCGCCGGCTCACTTCGGGCTCCAAGGTCCAGCTGGTGTACGGCCAGGGCGTGGCCACCCCCAGCGGGGTACCCAACACCGTGGAGCGCCGCTACGGCTACACCGTGCGCGAGCCCTTCAGTGCCGAGTTCGGTTGCGAGCGCGAGAACGCGCAGGCGGCCTGCCTGCCGATCCGGCCGATGCGCCTGTCGTTCAACGCGCCCGTGCCGCGCAAGCTCGCCGAGGCGATCCGGCTGAAGTCCGACAAGGAAACCCTCAAGCCGCGCCTGGATGGCGAGGGCGATGGCGACACGGTGGTCAACAGCGTGCAGTTCATGCCGCCCTTCGCGCCGCAGACCGCCATGCGGCTGGAGCTGCCCAGGGATTTCAAGGACGCTTCGGGCCGGCCGCTGCGCAATGCGGACAGCTTCCCGCTGGCCGTGTCCACGGGCCCCATGCCGCCGCTGGCCAAGTTCGCGGCCTCGCCGTTCGGCGTGGTCGAGCGCTTCGCTGAAGGCGACAAGGGGCCGGCGCTGCTGCCCGTCACCCTGCGCAATGTCGAGGCGGACCTGCGCGTGCAGGGCCTGGCGGCCGGAGCCGCCCCTGGCGCCTCCGCACCCGCGGCGGCGGCACCGGCGCCGGCACCCGCGGGCAAGGTGAGCACCTTCCAGCCCACCGCCGATGCGGACATCATCGCGTGGTACCGCCGGGTGCGCCGGTACGACGACTACCTGGTGACGCGCAGGGAGGCCAGCCGTGACGTGCGCGGCCCGCTGCCCCAGGTGCTGCAGGACGAAGGCAAGGACACGGTGCAGTCGCGCATGGTGTCGCTGCTCGGCGGCCAGCCCCGTGCCAAGGTGCTGGATTTGCCGCGCCCGGCCAGCGGCGATCCCCGTCCGTTCGAGGTGGTCGGCATCCCGCTGCCGCCGGGCTTCCACGTGGTGGAGATCGCCTCGCCGATGCTGGGCCGCTCGCTGCTGGACGAGCGCCACGGCGCAGGGCGCACGATGTACGTGCGCACCTCCGCGCTCGTGACCAACCTGGGTGTGCACTTCAAGCTGGGGCGCGAAAATGCCGCGGCCTGGGTCACCACGCTCGACAAGGGGCAGGTGGTGCCGGGCGCGGTGGTGCGCGTGTCGGGCTGCGACGGCCGTGAACTGGCCACCGCGACGACCGATGCGCAGGGCATCGCGCGCTTCGAGGGTCTGTCGCCCCAGCCGCCCTCGTGCCCGGGCCGCGACGGCCTGGAGGGCATGAATGCCTACTTCGTGAGCGCCCGCGCCCAGGGCGCCGACGGCGTGCAGGACATGGCCTTCACCTGGAGCGACTGGCAGCGCGGCATCGAGCCGTGGCGCTTCAACGTGCCCACGAGCAGCCAACCCGAGCCGGACCAGATCGCGCACACCATCTTCGACCGGACGCTGCTGCGCGCGGGCGAGACGGTGTCGATGAAGCACATCCTGCGCACGCAGAACCGCCAGGGCTTCGGCCTGCCCGATGCCCAGCCGCACACGCTGGCGATCACCCACGTGGGCAGCGGCCAGCAATTCACCCAGCCGCTGCAGTGGCGCCGCACGCCCACGGGGGGCTTGAGCGCCGAGAGCACCTTCGCGCTGCCGCCCGCCGCCAAGCTGGGCGTGTACAGCGTGGAGCTGCGCGGCGATGACGACCGCCGGGGCCACAGCTTTACCTCCGGCGAGTTCCGCGTGGAGGAGTTCCGTCTGCCCGTGCTGGAAGGCCGCATTGCGCCGGCCGACAAGAAGCCGCTGGTGCGCCCGCGTTCGGTGCCCACGGACGTGCAGGTGAACTACGTGTCCGGCGGCGGCGCGGCCAACCTGCCCGTGCGCGTGTCGGCACTGGTGCGCGGCAAGCCGCTGCAGTTTCCCGATTTCGACGCCTTCAGCTTCGAGCCGCCGCGCCGCAGGGGCGCGCAGCCCCAGGGCGGAAACAGCGGCGACGACGAGGAGCCCGCCTCTGCCGACGACGCGCGCGTGATCGCCGACAAGCTGGCCGTGACGCTCGACCGCAATGGCGCGGGCAAGGTGGCGATCGACAACATTCCCAATTCCCGCCGCGCGCAGGACCTGGTGCTCGAAGCCACGTATTCCGACCCCAACGGCGAAGTGCAGACCCTGCGCAGCACGCAGACGGTCTGGCCGGCCGCGGTGGTGGCCGGCATCAAGACCGAGGGCTGGGTGTCCGCCGCGCAGAAGATCCGCTTCCAGGCCCTGGCGCTCGGCCTGGACGGCAAGGTGCAGGAGGGCGTGCCCGTGCAGGTGCAGGCCGTGGCCCGCATCACCACCACCAGCCGCAAGCGCATGGTGGGAGGCTTCTACAGCTACGACAACAAGACCGAGACCAAGGACCTGGGCACGGTGTGCACCGGCAAGAGCGACAGCCGCGGGCTGGTGCTGTGCGAGGCCAAGCTCGACGAGGCCGGCGAAGTCGAACTGGTGGCCACCGCACGCGACAAGGACGGCAACCAGTCCGAGGCGGCCGCCTCGGTCTGGGTGACGCGGCAGGGGGAATTGTGGTTCGGCGGCGAAGACCACGACCGCATCGACCTGCTGCCCGAGAAGAAGAGCTACCAGCCCGGGGAGACCGCCCGGCTGCAGGTGCGCATGCCGTTCCGCCAGGCCACGGCACTGGTGAGCGTGGAGCGCGAGGGCATCATCGACATGCGCGTGGTGCAGCTCAATGGCCAGGATCCGACGGTGCAGCTCAAGATCGAGGAGGGCTGGGGCCCGAACGTCTACGTGAGCGTGCTGGCGCTGCGCGGACGCCTGCGCGAGGTGCCCTGGTACAGCTTCTTCACCTGGGGCTTCAAGGCACCGCGCGAGTGGTGGACCGCCTTCTGGTACGAGGGCAAGGAATACGTCGCGCCCACGGCCATGGTGGACCTGTCCAAGCCCGCCTACCGGCTGGGGCTGGCCGAGATCAAGGTGGGCGCGAAAGCGCACCGCATCGAGCTGAAGGTGACGGCCGACAAGGAGAGCTACCCGGTGCGCGGCAAGGCCCAGGTCACCATCGCCGCCACGCTGCCCGACGGCAAGCCCGCGGCGAATGCCGAGGTGGCCGTGGCCGCGGTGGACCAGGCCCTGCTGGAGCTGATGCCCAACACCAGTTGGAACCTGCTGGACGCCATGCTGCAGCGGCGCGCCTGGGGCGTGGAAACCTCCACGGCACAAATGGAGATCATCGGCCGGCGCCACTACGGCAAGAAGGCCGTGCCGGCAGGCGGCGGCGGCGGACGCGCGCAGACGCGCGAGCTGCTCGACACCCTGCTGCTCTGGCAGCCCGCGGTGCGCCTGGACGCCAACGGACGCGCGCAGGTCACGGTGCCGCTGAACGACGCCCTCACCACGTTCAAGATCGTCGCGGTGGCGGATGCGGGCACGGGCCAGTTCGGCACCGGTTCCACCAGCATCCGGGCCACGCAGGACCTGCAGATCATCAGCGGCCTGCCGCCGCTGGTGCGCGAGGACGACCAGTTCCGCGCCCAGTTCACTCTGCGCAACACCACCAAGGCGGCCATGAAGGTCGAGGTCGCCCCGCGCGCCACGCTGCTCACGCTGGACAAGCAGACGGTGGACATCCCGGCCGGCGAATCCCGCGAAGTGGCCTGGAACGTGACCGCGCCCGCGCAGCTCGCCCGCACGCGGGCCGAGGCCATCCTCTGGGAGATCGAGGCGCGCGACACCACGCCTGGCGCCGCCGGAGCGCGCGATGCGCTCAAGGCCACGCAGCGGCTCGTGCCGGCCGTGCCGCTGACGGTGCAGCAGGCCACCCTCGTGCAGGTGGACGGCAGCTTCGGCATCGACGTGAAGCCGCCCGCCGACGCCATCCCCGGCCGCGGAGGGCTGAAGATGTCGGTGCAGCCCAAGCTCGCCGAGGGCCTGCCGGGCGTGCGCGACTGGTTCGCCAACTACCCGTTCCTCTGCCTGGAGCAGAAGACCAGCAAGGCCGTGGGCCTGCGCGACGGCAAGATGTGGCAGACCGTGGTGGGGCAGCTGCCCACCTACCTGGACGGCGACGGCCTGGCCAGCTACTTCCCGCCGCAGGCCGGCAGCGGCAACCGCGGCAGCGACACGCTCACCGCCTACCTGCTCGCGGCCACGCACGAAGCCTCGTCCATCGATCCGGCCTTCGCGCTTGCGCCGGAGGTGCGCGCGCCGATGGAGCGTGGCCTGATCGCCTTCGTAGAGGGCCGCATCCAGCGCGACTTCTGGAGCCCGCGCAAGGACCTGGACATGCGCAAGCTCGCCGCGATCGAGGCGCTGTCGCGCTACGGCAAGGCCACGGGCCGCATGCTCTCGTCCATCACCGTGGCGCCCAACCAGTGGCCCACGCACAGCGTGATCGACTGGCTGAACATACTGCGGCGCGTGACCGACGCACCGCAGCGCGAGCAGCGCATGGCGGAGGCCACCCAGATCCTCAAGTCCCGCCTGTCCTACCAGGGCACCAAGCTGATCTTCAGTTCCGAGCAGGACGACTACTGGTGGTGGCTCATGCAGAACGGCGACGTGAACACGGCGCGGCTCATGCTGGCCGTGATGGACGATCCGGCCTGGAAGGACGACATGGGGCGCCTGGCCAACGGCTTCATCGCGCGGCAGCAGGGCGGGGCCTGGCACACCACCACGGCCAACCTCTGGGGCGGCCTGGCGCTGGAGAAATTCAGCGCGAAGTTCGAGGCCACGCCGGTTACCGGATTCACCCGCGCCGCGATGGGCGGCAACACCGCCAGCGTGGACTGGAGCAAGGTGGGCCGCGTCTCCACCGCCGATGCCACGGGTGCTGCGCACCAGACCACGTGGTTCGGCGCCCCCGCGTCGCCCGGCAACCTGACCAACAACGGCATGTTCCTGCCATGGAGCGCCTCGGGCGGCAAGGAGACGCTCAACGTGACCCAGCAAGGCACCGGAAAGCCCTGGCTCACGCTGCAGTCGGTGGCCGCGGTCCAGCTCAAGGAGCCGTTCTCCGCCGGCTACACGGTCAAGAAGACCATCACGCCGGTGGAGCAGGCGGTGGCCGGCCGGTACACCCGTGGTGATGTGCTGCGCGTGAAACTCGAGGTGACCTCCACCGCCGACATGACCTGGGTGGTGCTCACCGACCCGGTGCCCGGCGGCGCCACCATCCTGGGCAACGGCCTGGGGCGCGACTCCGAGATCGCGACGCAGGGCGAGAAGCGTGGCAGCGGCGGCAGCGGCTGGCTGGCCTACGAGGAGCGCAGCTTCGAGGCCTGGCGCGGCTACTACGAGTACGTGTCCAAGGGCTCGATCACGGCCGAGTACACCGTGCGGCTGAACAACGTCGGCGAGTTCGCGCTTCCGCCGACGCGGGTGGAGGCGATGTATGCGCCCGAGATGTTCGGGGAAACGCCGAACCCCCGCATGAAGGTGGACGCCGCGCGCTGACCCCGGAGTACCGGCCCCGCTATTCGTGGTTGCCGGGCGATCGCCCCGGTGCCTGGTCCGGGCCCGGCGGGGCCTCGCCGGCCGGAGGCACGCCTGCAGGCGACCATGCGAGCCAATCCTCGCCGAACAACTCCGCGGGGTGCGGCGTGCGCTCCGAGCCATTGCCGCACGCCAGGGCCTCGGCCGGGCAGTAGCGGTCGCAGCCCCAGCAGATGCGTTCCGGGCGGGCGGGATGTTGGGGAAATTTCCGGGCCATGGTCGATGGGTGGGAACAGGGACAGTCTGCGCCCCTGGCCGCAACGTGGCTTGCGCTGCGTCAACCCGACACACCTGCTGACATGGCTTGCAGGCACCGACTTTCCGCCAGAAGGAATATTCCGTATAACCCGGCCGTTTCAACCCGACAGGAGATGAGATGACCGTGAAACTGCTGCTCTCCCGCGCCGTGCTGGCCTGCGCGGCCGCCGTGTGCCTTTCCGCCCATGCCCAGGTGCCCGTGGCGGAAGAACCGAACCACGACAAACTGCTGTGGTCCCACAACCCGGTCCTCGCGCACAACAAGCGGCTGGTGTACGACTTCTGGCGGGAAGTGTTCGAGTCCGGCCAGGTGGAACTGGCCGACCGCTACATGAGGGAGGACTACATCCAGCACAACCCGCTGGTGGCCACGGGCCGCGAGCCCTTCAAGCAATTCCTGGCGCAGGTCACGCCGCGCTCGCCCATACAGCCCCGTGTGAAGGCCCCGCTGGTGCGCATCCTCGCCGAGGGTGACATGGTCACCCTGGTGTTCGCCCGCCGCCTGCCGGATCCGCAGAACGCGGGGCAGACCTACACGACCACGTGGTTCGACATGTTCCGCATCCAGGACGGGCAGATCGCCGAACACTGGGACGCCGCCACGAAGAACTGAAGAAGGGCCATCGGCGTACGTCCTCTGTGCGTCCTAACGCGACAGTGACGTACGCCGAATGCCTACAAATCGCGTTAATTTGTAACTTTAGTATCCCGATCGTGCTCCCATGACGGATGTTGGCCACGGATGTCGCGTGGCGAGGGCCGGGGCCGGCCCTCCCTCATGGCGCGGCGTTCCTGCACGAAAGCGGTACTCCCATGAACATCTCACATTGGCCCCTGGGCCGACGGCTCGCCCTGGCATTCGGCGGCGTCATCGCAATCTTCCTGGTGGTGATCGGCGTGGCCATCCAGAGCCAGAACCACATCAAGACCGCCACCAGCATGAACATCCACACCTACAAGGTGCTGGAGGAGGCCCAGCGGATGCTGCTGGGCGTGGTCAACATGGAAACCGGCGCCCGCGGCTATCTGCTGTCGGGCAGCACTGCCTTCCTCGGCCCGTGGAACCAGGGGCGAGAGACTTTCGACTCCGCCTGGCAATCGCTGCGCACGCTCACCGCGGACAACCCGGAGCAACAGAAGCGGCTCGACGTGCTGCGTGCCCGCCAGGCGGACTTCGCCGCGGTGATGCAGTCGCTGCAGGACATGCGCCGCGACGTGGATGCCGGCAAGGTCCCGATGGAGGCTTTCGTCGGCGAATTCGGAAAGGCACGCGACAAGGCCGCGATGGACGGCTTCCGGAACATGCAGGCCGAGTTCTCCAAGGCCGAACGCGACCTGCTCGATGTACGCCAGGCCGAGGCGGAAGACGCCCGTGCCACGGCCCTGGCGGTGGAGGTCGGCGGCACCGCGCTGGCCGTGGTGGTGGCCGTGCTGCTCGGCCTGTGGGTGACCCGCTCCATCACCCGCCCCATCGCCCGGGCGGTGGACGTGGCCCGGGCCGTCGCCGCGGGAGACCTGACCCAGCGCATCGAGATCCATGCGCGGGACGAAGTCGGCCTGCTGCTGGAGAGCCTGCGCGACATGAATACGGCGCTGGCCACGGTCGTGTCCCGCGTGCGCCAGGGGAGCGAATCGGTCGCCTCGGCCAGCATGCAGATCGCGCAGGGCAATTCCGACCTGTCGTCCCGTACGGAGAGCCAGGCCAGCGCGCTGGAGGAAACCGCTGCCTCCATGGAGGAACTGGGCTCCACGGTGGCGCAGAACGCGGACAACGCGCGCCAGGCCAACCAGCTGGCGCAGGCCTCGAGCGGCGTGGCGGAGCAGGGCGGCACCGTGGTGGCGCAGGTCGTGGACACCATGAAAGGCATTTCGGAGAGCTCGCGGCGCATCTCCGACATCATCAACGTCATCGACGGCATTGCCTTCCAGACCAACATCCTGGCCCTGAATGCCGCGGTGGAGGCCGCGCGTGCCGGTGAGCAGGGCCGTGGTTTCGCCGTGGTGGCGGGCGAGGTGCGCAGCCTGGCGCAGCGCAGCGCCGGCGCGGCCAAGGAAATCAAGGAGCTCATCACCGCCAGCGTCGAGCGGGTGGAAAGCGGCGCGCAACTGGCCGACCGGGCCGGCAGCACCATGACCGAGGTGGTGGGCAGCATCCGCCGCGTGACCGACATCATGGGCGAGATCAGCGCGGCGAGCAGCGAGCAGAGCGCAGGCGTCGCACAGGTGGGCGAGGCCGTCACCCAGATGGACCAGACCACGCAGCAGAACGCTGCACTGGTCGAGGAGATGGCCGCCGCCGCCTCCAGCCTGCGTTCCCAGGCGCAGGACCTCGTGCAGGCCGTCAGCGTGTTCCGGCTGGCATCGGATGCCCCGCAGGCGGCGGTGGCCGTGGCACCTTCCGTGGCGGCGGCGCCCGCGGTGCCTGTCGCGGCGGCGGCCCGCCCCGCCGTGCCTGCCCGCAAGCCGTCTCCGGCGAAGGTGCGCGCGCCCGCCCGCACGCCCGCGCTGCGACCCGCAGCCGCCACGGCAGGCCTCATGGCGGCCCCCGCCATGGCAGTCCATGGCGCGCCAGGCGACTGGGAGTCGTTCTGACCGGCTTCCCGCGGCGGTGGTCCGCCGCTGCGCCAGAATCGGGGTCTTCCAGCCCTCTTCGCGCCGCCGTGGTGCTTCCCCCGGCGGCTTTCCCATGCCTTTCCTCGCTTTCCTGCGCCACCGGGCGCGCCGTCCCGGCACTGAAGCACTGACCGTCCTGCCGCTGTGCCTCGCGCTCTGGGCGCCGCTGTCCGCAAGCGCGCTGCCGGCCTACGCCGAGGTGCGCGCGGACTACCGCTCGTCCGAAACCCTGGTGCTCTCGCGCGAAGGCGAGGTGGTGCAGCGGCTGCGGACCGACGCCACCGTGCGGCGCGGCCAGTGGACGGGGCTGGACGACATATCGCCCGCGCTGCGGGAGGCGCTGGTGCTCAGCGAGGACCGGCGTTTCTACGAACACAGCGGCGTGGACTGGCGTGCCGTGTCGGCCGCTGCCTGGGGCAATCTTTGGAACCAGCGCACGCGCGGCGCCTCCACCCTGACCATGCAGCTCGCGGGCCTGCTGGACGGCGACTGGCGGCAGGGGCCCGGCGGCCGGTCGGTGGCCCAGAAACTCGGGCAGACCGTGGCCGCGCAGGTGCTGGAACGGCGCTGGCGCAAGGACCAGATCCTGGAGGCCTACCTCAACCTCGTGCCGTTCCGGGGCGAACTGGTGGGCATTGATGCACTGTCCCGCACGCTGTTCGGCAAGGCGCCGCATGGGCTGGACGACCGCGAAGCGGCGGTCGCCGCGGCGCTGGTGCGGGCCCCGAACGCCCGGCCCGCCCTCGTGGCGCAGCGTGCCTGCGGCGTGCTGCGCGCCATGGCCGCGCCCCCTGCGGGTGGCGGTGGGTCTGCTGGTCCGGCCGCCGACTGCGATGCGCTGGACCTGTTCACCACGGCCGCACTGCAGCGCCGGGACTACGCGGCCAGCGAAGGCCTGGCGCCGCATTTCGCGCGCCAGCTGCTCGCCCGCATGCCGGGGCCGGCCCCGGTGTCCGTGGTGTCCAGCCTCAGCGCGCCGCTGCAGCGCGTGGCCGTGCAGTCGCTGCACCAGCATCTGCGCGAACTGCACGGCCGCAACGTGGAGGACGGCGCCGTGGTCGTGCTCGACAACGCCACCGGCGAGGTACTGGCGTGGGTGGGGTCGTCCGGCCTGCTGAGCCAGGCGGGCGAAGTGGACGGGGTGCTGGCCGCGCGCCAGCCGGGATCCACGCTCAAGCCCTTCCTCTACGCCCAGGCGATCGCGCAGCGCCGCGTCACCGCCGCGTCGCTGATCGAGGATTCGCCCGCCTACATCCCCACCGCTTCGGGGCTCTACATCCCGCAGAACTACGACCGGCAGTTCAAGGGCTGGGTGTCCGTGCGCACTGCCCTGGCTGCCTCGCTCAACGTGCCGGCGGTGCGGACCATCGCGATGGTCACCCCGGATGCGTTCTTCCGCCAGTTGCTGGCGCTGGGCCTGCCGCTGCGGGAGACGGGCGACTACTACGGCTACAGCCTTGCGCTGGGCAGCGCCGAAATGCCCCTGCTCCACCTGGCCAATGCCTACCGCGCGCTCGCCAACGGCGGGCGGACCGGTCCCGTCGTGTTCCGTCCTGCTCCTGCAGCCGCCCGGCGCACCGGCGCTCGGCAGGCCCCGGCCGCAGCGGCGGAAGCACCGCCTGCGGTCGATCCGCGCGCGGCCTTCATCGTGGGCGACATCCTCTCGGACGGCAATGCGCGCGCGCGCACCTTCGGCACCGACAGCGTGCTGGCCACGCGGTTCTGGACCGCCGTGAAGACCGGCACCAGCAAGGACATGCGCGACAACTGGGCGCTGGGGTGGTCGCAGCGCTACACGGTGGGTGTCTGGGTGGGGAATGCCGGCGGCGCGCCCATGCACGACGTGAGCGGCACCAGCGGCGCGGCGCCCGTGTGGGCCGAGATCATGGGCTGGCTGCACGGGCGGGGCGTGCGCAGCCGTGCGCCCGAGCCGCCGCCCGGGCTGGTCCGCGCCGCCGTGCGCTTCGGCCCCGAGCCGGGCGGCACGCGCCTGCTGGAAAGCGCGCGCCAGGAATGGTTCCTCGCCGGCACGCAGCAACCGCTCTTCGCCGTGGATGCCGGCTCCGGCGCCATCCAGCGGGGCCGCGGGGCTCCGGAACGGGCGGCCGGCGAAGGCGGTGCACCGGACGGCCTGCAGGCCCCGCGGCCGCGCATCGTGTCGCCCGCCCCGGGCACCATCGTGGCGCTGGATCCCGACATCCCTCCCGCCCATCAGCGCCTGCAGTTCGCGGCGGCGGGCGGTGGCGTGCCGGCGAATCTGCGTTGGCGCATCGATGGCCAGGTGCAGGGCCGGGGGGCGGAATGGGCCTGGTTGCCCTGGCCCGGGCGCCACCGGGTGGAGCTGGTGGAGGCGGGGGGGCAGGTGGTGGACGAGATCCGCATCGAGGTGCGCGGAGCGGGCGTGGTGAAAGGGCCCCGCCCCTGAAGTGAATCTTGCGGTGGTGGCCCGCGCGTGGCGAGTGGGCGGGCCCGCCCGGCCCCGGTTCCAGGGATACTGCTTGCCCTTGAGGAAGGACCCGGCATGCATGCCATCGCTCCGCTGCTTTTCGTCGTGATCTGGTCCACCGGTTTCCTGGTGGGGCGGGGGGTGTCCGCGCATGCCGATCCGTTCTGGTTCCTGGCCGCGCGGTTCGTGGGCGTGGCCATCCTGTTCGGCGCCGCGGCCTGGTGGGCGCGCGTCGAGTGGCCGCGCGGGCCGCGCCGCATCGCCCTGCATCTCGCCGCGGGGGCGCTCATGAACGGCCTCTACGTGGGACCCAGCTGGTGGGCCATGTCGCGCGGCCTGCCGGCCGGGGTGATGGCGCTCATCGGCGCGCTGCAGCCGCTGTTCACGGCCCTCATCGCGGTGGCCGTGCTGCATCGCCGGCTGGGGCCGTCCACCTGGGCGGGGCTGGCGCTGGGTTTCGGTGGAGTGGCCATGGTGCTGTGGCCGCGGCTGTCGGCCAGCGCCGGGGTGGCCGCGCTCCCGCTGCCGGTGCTGCTGGCCGCCGCGGGCAGCATCCTCGCGCTCACCGTGGGGTCCATGGTGCAGAAATCGCCGCTCGCGGCAGGTGACCTGCGCAGCGCCAGCGCGGTGCAGAACTTGGGTTCCATCGCGGTGCTGACCCTGATGGCGTCGATTCTGGGGCAGCCGCGCTGGGACGGCTCGCCGCTGCTGTGGGGCTATCTCGCCTACTCGGTGCTGGTGCTGTCGATCGGCGGGGCCACGCTGCTGATCTGGCTCATGCGCCATGGCGAGGCGACGCGCACGGCGGCACTGGTGCTCGCGGTGCCGCCGCTCTCGGCACTGCAGGCGTGGGCCATCTTCGGGGAAACGCTCACGGCACTGCAAGTGGTCGGCTTTGCCATCGCCATCGCGGGCGTGGCACTGGCGCGAAGGTAGGGCGTCAGGGGTTGTCCTGGCAGTCCACGCCTGCGAGGATGGCAAGGCCGGTGAGGGTGGTGAGCGTCTTTTTCGCTCAATGGATGGGTTTCATGTCGTGATGGCTGTGTGTGGACGGGGCGGTGGCGTGAAAAGCCCGGGTACCCCTCGTGGCCCTCCACAAAGACAATCTAAGGCCGGACGCCCCGCGTCCCCGTATGCGATACGAAGTCCCGGCCGGTGATGCGAAGCGTGCAAACGCTTCAAGTCCGGGAAAGGCTTCAGGCCCTTTTGGCAGGCACCGCCGGTACGATGCCCCTGCGCACGTGCCTTCCCGGGCCGGAGCCGGCCGCATGGCAGAACAATGACCAGGAGCACCCACCGTGACCCCACTGTCCCGCATCACCTGCATCGAAGACTTGCGCACCGTCGCCCGCCGGCGCGTGCCGCGCATGTTCTACGACTACGCCGACTCAGGCTCTTACACCGAAAGCACCTACCGCGCCAATTCCGAGGATTTCCAGAAGATCAAGCTGCGCCAGCGCGTGGCCGTGAACATGGAGAACCGCACCACCCGCACGACGATGGCGGGCCAGGACGTGGCCATGCCCGTGGCGATCGCGCCCACGGGGCTGACCGGCATGCAGCATGCGGACGGCGAAATCCTCGGCGCACGCGCGGCGCGGGCTTTCGGCGTGCCGTTCACGCTGTCCACGATGAGCATCTGCTCCATCGAGGATGTGGCGGAACACGCCGGGCCGGGCTTCTGGTTCCAGGTTTATGTGATGCGCGACCGCGATTTCGTCGAACGCCTCATCGACCGCGCCAGGGCCGCCGGCGTGTCGGCGCTGCAGGTAACGCTCGACCTGCAGATCCTCGGACAGCGCCACAAGGACATCAGGAACGGGCTGTCCACGCCGCCGCGTCCCACCCTGGCCAACCTGCTCGACCTGGCGACCAAGCCGCGCTGGTGCCTGGGCATGCTGGGCACGAAGCGGCGCAGCTTCGGCAACATCGTGGGCCATGCCAAGGGGGTGGGCGATCTTTCGTCGCTGTCGTCGTGGACGGCCGAGCAGTTCGATCCCCGGCTCAACTGGCGCGACATCGAGTGGATCAAGAAGCGCTGGGGCGGCAAGCTCATCCTCAAGGGCATCATGGATGCGGACGACGCGCGTCTCGCGGTGGAGACGGGCGCGGACGCGATCGTGGTCAGCAACCACGGTGGAAGGCAGCTCGACGGAGCCCCGTCGTCCATCCATGCGCTGCCTCCCATCGTCGATGCCGTGGGGCGGGACATCGAGGTGTGGATGGATGGAGGCATCCGCGGCGGGCAGGACGTGCTCAAGGCCTGGGCACTGGGTGCACGCGGGACGCTGATCGGGCGCAGCTTCCTGTATGGGCTCGGCGCCTTCGGCGAGGCCGGCGTCACCCGGGCGCTGCAGATCATCCACAAGGAACTGGACATCACCATGGCCTTCTGCGGCCATACCGACATCCACCGGGTGGACCGGTCCATCCTGCTGCCGGGCACGCTGCCCGGCTGAATGGAAGGGATTGGCGTTGCCAATGGAGATTGGAGTAGTTGAAAAAATAATTAATAAGAAACAATTTGTATCTTGTTAATTTCCGCATTTTTGGGTCGAGTTGTTGGCCTACAGCATTTTTTTGAGGAAAACGCTTAAAATTGGTGCATAAGCGCTCCGTTATGGGCGCTTTTCACTTTTCTGGGGAGTTCGATTCCACGTTCCCCCATTTTTGCCGCCTATGGCAAAAGTGCAGTCAATTACCAAAAGTTTCAAAAATGAACCACTGGATCGGCAATCTGAAGTTCTCGCGCAAGTTCGTGCTGATCGGCTGCATCGCCTTCGCGATGTTCCTGCTGCCCACTGCCTTGCTGATGCGCGGCACCCTCGCCGATATCCAGACGGCCCTGCAGGAACGCAGGGGCCTCGCCCCTGCACGGGAACTGCTCAAGCTGCTGCAGCTGACGCAGCAGCACCGGGGGCTGTCCGCCTCCATGCTCGGAGGGACCGAATCGGCGGCCGCGCCGCGGCAGGCCAAGCAGGCGGAGGTGGAGGCTTCCTTCGGCCGCGCGAAGCAGGCGCTCGCGGGGCTGGGCGACAGCACCCTGGGCCAGCGGCTCGACAGCATCCAGGGCGACTGGAACACGCTGGCTTCCGGCGTGGCGGGCAAGACCTTGCGCGGCGCGGACAGCAACCGGCTGCACGTGGCGCTCATCGAGCGGATGCTCGGTCTCATCGACGACGTGGCCAACAGCTCCGGACTCGCCCGCGACACCGACATCCGCACCCACTACCTGCAGAAGGCTGTGCTCGGGCAGCTGCCACAGCTGACGGAGTCGCTGGGCCAGATGCGGGCGCGCGGCGCGCTGGTGCTGGCGCGTGGCGAAGTGGCCCCCGAAGAGCGGGCACGCATCGAGTCCCTCTCCGACCGCGTGCGCAAGTACTACGGCGATGCCCGCAAGGCGCTCGAACTGGCGGCCGGCGGCAGCCTGCCCCCTGCCGTGGAAAAGGCCCGGGACGCCGCGCTGGCCGCGGCCCAGGAAGGGTTCAAGCTGGCCGACGACAACATCGTGAAGGCCGACGTGCTGAGCATGCCGTCCACCGACTGGGTCGCGCGCATGACCCGCATCATCGACACCCAGTTCGAGCTGGTGGGCGCGTCCTTCGACGTGCTGGAGCAATCGCTGGACAACCAGATCGCGCAGATGCGCCAGGGCATGCTGGTGCTGGGGCTCGTGCTGGCGGCACTGGCGGCGGCGGCCCTCTGCATCATGGCCATGGTCACCCGCGCCACCACGCGTTCCATCGGCGAGGCCGTGCGGATCGCCGAGGCCGTGGCGGACGGCGACCTGACCGCGCAGGTCGAGCCCCAGGGCCGCGACGAGGTGGCCCGGTTGCTGCACGCGCTCGCCGCCATGACCCGCAAGCTCGGCACCGTGGTGGGCACGGTGCGGCTCAATGCCGAGAACGTGGCCAGCGCCAGCGTGCAGATCGCGCAGGGCAACTCCGACCTGAGCCAGCGCACCGAAAGCCAGGCCAGCTCACTGGAGGAGACGGCCGCGTCCATGGAAGAGCTGGGTTCCACCGTCCGGCAGAACGCGGACAACGCGCGGCAGGCGGACCAGCTCGCGCGCAGCGCGGCCGGCGTGGCCGCGCAGGGCGGTACCGTGGTCCAGCAGGTGGTGGAAACGATGCGCGGCATCCATACCAGCTCGGCGCGCATCGGCGACATCATCGGCGTGATCGACGGCATCGCGTTCCAGACCAACATCCTGGCGCTGAACGCGGCCGTGGAGGCGGCCCGTGCGGGTGAGCAGGGCCGGGGTTTCGCGGTGGTCGCGGGCGAGGTGCGCAGCCTTGCGCAACGCAGCGCCAGCGCCGCCAAGGAGATCAAGGAACTGATCACTGCCAGCGTCGCCCAGGTGCAGAGCGGCACTGCGCTGGTGGACCAGGCCGGCACCACCATGACCGAGATCGTGGATTCGATCCGCAAGGTGAGCGACATCGTGGGCGAGATCACTTCCGCCACCGTAGAGCAGAGCGAGGGCGTGGCCCAGGTGGGCGAGGCCGTGAGCCAGATGGACAACGCCACCCAGCAGAACGCGGCGCTGGTGGAGGAAAGTGCCGCGGCCGCCAGCAGCCTCAAGTCGCAGGCTCAGCAGCTGGTCGATACCGTGGCCATGTTCCGGCTCTGAACGCCGGCGCCTGATCCTCCGTGCGTCAAAAGGCCCCGGTGCCGCGAGGCCCGGGGCCTTTCTGCATCCGGCCGCACCGGGCCGGTGCGCTTCAGGCGGCGCGCCAGAAGATGTAGTCGGCCTGGTACTTCACGATCTGCTTCTGCCCGGCATTGCCCGCCGCGCAAGGCATGGCCGGCGCCACGCCGCCCTGGGTGGCCACGCGCTGGATGTAGGCCACGCCCTGCATCGCCCCCATGCCCGTGGCGGGGTTCGCCTTCACCAACTGCAGCGGGATGTTGCCCGTGCCGGCGGGCGCCACGGCCACCTGCGTGGCGGTCACCTTGGAACCGTCGCTGCTTTCCCAGGTGGCGGGCGGGCCCCAGTAGCGCCCCACCGTCGCGCCCTTGCGATCATGAAGCTTCGCGTCCGGGCCGACGAACGCCCATTCGAAGTCGCCCGGCATGTCCTTCTTTGCGCGGCATTCGTACGTGATTTCTCCCTTGCCCACGGTTTCCAGGGCCACCTTGTGGCCGGCGGGCACCTGCACCGCTGCGGGCAGGGAGGCCTGGGAGAACGCGGCCATGGGGGCGCTGCCCATGTGGCTGCAGGCCGCCAGGCCCAGGGTGGCGACGATCGCGAGGGGAAGATGGATTCGCATGGGAACACTCCTTGGTGGTGATGGGAAAGGGCAGGGGCGCGGCGGGATGCGCGCACTGGAAGGGCCTGCGGGCCGGACGGCTTTCCCGGGCTGGAGTTCTGGTTTTTGGAAAGCTGCCTTCTTTACGTCGGGCCCGTGCGAATGGATTCACTACCTCGGGATTCCCCGTAGTGCCCAGTGACGGCAAGGGCGGATCCGGGGTACCGCGCCAGCGGGGGCGCTGGCATACTGCGGCTCCAGGAGGTGGGTCCCATGAGGTTTCGTCGCAGGCTTGCGATACGGACATTCCGCGCGCCCGTGCTGGCCATGCTCGGCATGGCGTTGTCCGCCCCCGGCGGTGCGGAAACAGGCAAGCTGCCGCTCACCGGCGGCGTGAGCTCCATCTCCGGGGCCGCGGGCGGAGGGCTCACGCCCTGGGCCGTGATCGGCACCAACGCGACGGAAGGCGAGATCGGCGTGAGTGCCTTCGCCACGCGGCTGCGCACGCGGGACTACGGCCTGACCAGCTCGGGGCTCGCACTCGGCCTGTACGACCGGGTGGAGCTGTCCGTGGCGCGCCAGGATTTCGGCGCGGCGCCCGCCTCCGCGCTCAACGCGGTTGCGCCGTTCGGCGTGGAGCCCGACCTGCACCTCAAGATGGACATCATCGGCGCCAAGGTGCGGCTGGTGGGCGACGCCATCCTCGACACCGATTCACCCATGCCGCAGATTTCCGTGGGGGTGGAGCACAAGCGGCTGCATCCGGCATCGGCCGGCAGCGTGATCCAGTTCCTGGGTGCCGACACCGAGGGCACGGATGTCTATGTGAGCGCCACCAAGCTGCTGCTCGACCGCAACCTGCTGGTGCACGCCACGCTGCGCTCCACCAACGCCAACCAGAACGGCCTGCTGGGCTTCGGGGGGCGCGGGCCAGGCAAGTCGGGGCGCTCGCTGCAGCCGGAGTTCTCCGTGGCGTACCTGCTGCGCCGCGACCTGGCGGTGGGCGCGGAATGGCGCTTCAAGCCCGACAACCTGCGGGCGCTGGGCCGCGCCGCGGGGCTGGGCGATGCGTTGCGCGAGGACGACTGGCGCGACATCTTCGTGGTCTGGGCGCCCGGCAAGCATCTCTCGATCACGCTGGCCTATGTCGATCTGGGCCGCGTCGTGCCCGGCGTGACCGCCTACCGGCGCCAGCGCGGCGCCTACCTGTCGCTGCAGGCGGCCTACTGAGATGCGCGGCAGGAGCCACCCCATGATCCTCCTCCGGTACGCCCTGGCCGCTGGCTCGGCCCTCCTCGCCTGCGGCGGCCTGCCGGGCACGATGGCGCCGGCCCATGCGCAGGACGCGCCGCCCACCCAGGCTCCCCTGATCCCGCCGCCGGTCCCGCGCCAGCCGGTCGATACCTCGGTATTGCCGGCACCCCCCGGCCTCTACGAAGCGCTGGGCGGGCGCGAGCGCATCGCCCGCGTGGTGGACCGGCTCATCGACGCCGCCATCGTCCATCCGCAGATCGGCCCGGTCTTCAAGGGGGTCCGCCCGCGCGCGCTCAAGGACAGCATCGCCGCGCAGCTGTGCGTGGTGACCGGCGGCCCCTGCGAATACGAAGGCGTCAGCATGAAGGATGCCCATGCCGACCTGCGCATCCGCAGGAGCGATTTCAACGTGCTGGTCGAACTGCTGCAGGCCGCCATGGATGCCGAGGGCATTCCCTTCACGCAGCAGAGCCGGTTGCTGGCGCTCCTGGCGCCGATGCACCGCGACATCATCACCGTCCGTTGAACGAATGCCCGGGCCGCGGCGGGGCACCCCGCGGTGTGCAGCAGGTGCCGGGCAGGCGCGGCACAATGCGTTCCGTGAGCGCTTCCCCTGACACGTCCGCGCAGCCGCAGGCCGCGGCCCCTTCCGCCGGCGCGGCGGCGGCGCCCCTGCCGCGCCGCATCGCGCACCTGGACATGGATGCCTTCTATGCCTCGGTCGAACTGCTGCGCTATCCGCAGCTCAAGGGCCTGCCCGCTGTCATCGGCGGCGGCCGCCGGAACGAGGACGAGGCACTCGCGAGGGCTTATGCCGGCCGCGAATCCGAGATCCCCGTGGAGGCCTTCCCGCTGCTGCGCGACTACGTGGGCCGGGGCGTCATCACCACCGCCACTTACCCGGCCCGGCAGTTCGGCGTGGGCTCGGCCATGGGCCTGATGAAGGCGGCGCGGCTGTGTCCGCAGGCCATCCTGCTGCCGGTGGATTTCGCGTCCTACCGGCGCTTTTCGCGGATGTTCAAGGACGTGATCCTCTCCATCGCCCCCGTCATGGAAGACCGCGGTGTGGACGAGGTGTACATCGACTTCACCGCGGTGCCCGGCGGCCAGCGCGAGGGCGGGCGGGTGCTCGCGCGGCTCATCCAGAAGAGCATCCTCGACGCCACGGGCCTGACCTGCTCGATCGGCGTCGCGCCCAACAAGCTCATCGCCAAGATGGCGAGCGAATTCAACAAGCCCAACGGCATCTCGATCGTGCACGAAGGCGACCTGCAGGATGCGATCTGGCCGCTGGCCTGCCGCAAGATCAACGGCATCGGGCCGAAGGCGGACGCGAAGCTGCAGTCGTACGGCATCCACACCATCGGCGACCTCGCGGCGCGCCCGCGCGACTGGCTGGTGCGCACTTTCGGCAAGGCGTACGGCGCCTGGCTGCACGAGGCCGCCTGGGGCCGCGACGACCGGGCCGTGGTGACCGAAAGCGAGCCCGTCTCCATGAGCCGCGAGACCACGTTCGACCGCGACCTGCACGCCGTGCGCGACCGCGTGGAACTCGGCCGCATCTTCACCGACCTGTGCGAGCGCGTGGCCGATGACCTGCGCCGCAAGGGCTATGTCGGCAAGACCATCGGCATCAAGCTGCGCTACGACGACTTCAAGATCGCCACGCGCGACCAGACCATCGCCACCTATACGCAGGACGCCGCCGCCATCCGGCGCGCGGCGGGCGAATGCCTCAAGCGCGTGCCGCTGGACAAGCGGCTGCGGCTGCTGGGTGTGCGCGTGGGCAATCTGCTGACGGATGAGGAAGCACGCGAGGCCGAGGCGGCGGCCCGCGTGCCCGAGACGGGGCGTCTCTTCGACGATTGACGCTATTTCGTGGTTCGCCGAGGCTTTGCCGCAGTCCGTTGTCTCCCGGCTTCCTCCAGGCGCCTCCTGGCCTCTGCCAGTTCCGTGTCGCCCATGAGCTTGTCGCCCGGAACCAGGAACCATCCTTTGATGCAGGCCAGATCCTGTACGGCAATCTGGATATGGGTGTCCGCGCAAATCGAACTGCCCGCGGAAACCAGTCCACCTTGCTCGAAAGCACCCCGGGCTGCCTGGTACGGCGCGGAAGCGACGATGGCGGTCGTGTCCTGGTTTCGAAGGGCCTGGTCGTGCAGCATTTTGCGAAACGCATGCACCATATCGCAGGCGGCTTTGTCGAACGCGCGGTGCAGGAGATCCTCGTCACCGTCAAATGCCGCCTTGTTGACCGGCGGTGGCGTACCTTTTGCGGCACTCCCGCTGACAACGGCCTGGGCGGCGTGCGTGAAATCTTCAATGCCGGCCTGGGTCGTCAGGTCGAGCCAGCGGTCGACCTCCAGGACTGCGCCGACCACGGCAGGTGTCGCAATCGGTTTGCGTGTGAGCAGCAGGTGGGGATGGTCGTGGGAGAACTTTGCCAGTTTCAAGGCGCGCGTCCAGTCGCCTTCGAAAAAATACAGTCCGTCGCCCAGCCAGTCGTAGAGGTTGCTGGAGATTCTCGGCCTGATTTCGCCACGGACGAACCCGTCGCGGGTCGTGATGTCGCATCCATGGTAGGCCAGGACGATCCGACCCATCAGCGGTACTTTTTCGCGAGCTTTCCGTCCTCGTTCACGATGCCGGCAGCCTGCATGAGCGCAGCCGCTTCAGCTCCCGAAAGGGCGGGAAACCTGAAGTCGGAGCCGCCAGCTCTCAGAACGCGCTTGACGGCCGTACCTATCTTGGGCTGGAGGTCGGCATCCACCGACGGCGTGTGCTTGCGTACACGGCGTTCTGCGGAGGGGTTGACAGCGCTTGTCATCCGGAAAGTGTGCCACAGCTGAATGAATTGCGCTGCAGATGCCAGGCCGCTCCCGCGTGGACAGGGCACGGCCCGGCCAACGCAAGATCTGTTGCGCCGGTGAAGGTGACGAAACCCGGCACCCACCGCAGGAAGCCTTGTGGGTGTCCAGGGCGCAGCGGCGCGCTCAGGCGCGCGCCGCCCCGGACGGCGTGCCGCCCCGCCCGAACCGATGCCATGCCCGGCGCAGCTGGGTGTCGGAGCTGAAGCCCGCCATGGCCGCCGCCTGCGTGACCGTGTGGCCCGTGTTGAGCGCCGCCTCGGCCGTGGCCAGCCGGATGGTGCGCAGCCAGGCCAGCGGGGCGATGCCCGCATGGTCGATGAACAGGCGGGTGAGATGGCGGGGCGAGGCATGTGCGACCTCGGCCATGGCTGGAACGCTCCAGTCGCCGGCCGGGTGCTGCGACACCGCGTCCTGCACGCGGTGGAGCGCCGGGTGCAGGTGGTCGCGGTGCGCTAGGAACGGCGAGAACTCCGGATCGTGGGGACCGCGCCGCAGCGCCACCACCATGGTCTGCGCCACCTGCGCAGCAATGGCCGGCCCACATTCGTCCGCGATGCGGTGCAGCACGAGATCGATGCCGGTGGTGACGCCTGCGCTGCTGTAGAGCGGGGCATCCGGCACGAAGACCCGGTTGGCCACGACGTCGCAGCGCGGCTCCACCTGCTGCAGTTCCGCGAGGTGCTGGTGGTGCGTGGTGGCGCGCCGGCCCGCGAGCAGCCCGGCATGGGCCGCGAGCACCGAACCCGCGCAGATGGTCAGCAGTTCGAGCCGTCCGCGTTCCGGCCGCAGGCCGCGCAGCCAGTGCAGGAGCGCACGGGCCTCTTCGGTCGCCACGTCGATCGCCGCGCCCGGCAGGCCGATCAGCACCACCCATGCAGCGGCAGGCCATGCCGTGGGCAGGGGCTCCAGATGGCTGAGCACGGCGCCGACCGAGGTCACCGATTGCGGCGTGGGGCTCGCGAAGCGCAGCACGAAACGCTCGGGCAGCCCCCGTGCACGCAGGCACTGGTTGGCGATGCGCAGCGCCTCTGCCGGGCCGGCCCAGTCCAGCACCAGGCTGTGGGGGAGCAAGGCGAAGACGACGTGGATCGGGTCGGGCCTGTCGCCGTTCATGCGTGCGATATCCCTTGCGGGTCGGGATGCCAGGGCGTGTCCATCTGGCGGGCCGTGCGTTCAGCCAGCGCGCGCCCGGCAAGGCGTTCCACGAGGTGCAGCGACAGGTCGATGCCGGCGCTGATGCCCGCCGAGGTGAAAAGCCGGCCGGCACCGCCATGCTGAACCCAGCGCACGCCCGTGCGCACGTCGAGCTGCGGGAACTGGGTGCGCAGGTCGTCCACATCTTCCCAGTGCGTGGTGACCGCGCCATCGCGCACCACGCCCGCCGCCGCGAGCAGGAAGGCGCCGGTGCAGACCGATGCCGTCACCCTGGCGGCTGCGGCGGTGCGCGTGATCCAGGCGAGGGTGTCGGGGCAGCGCATCGCGCCGTCCACCACGCCGCCCGGAACGATCAGCACATCCGGCGGAACGGCGTCGCTGAAATCGCCATCCGGCACGATGCGCAGGCCCGCGCGCGCCCGCACCGCGGCCCCGCCTGCGGCCGGGCGGGCCACGCAGCGCACGTCGAACAGCGTCGGCGTGCCGGGCTGCTGGCGCGCATGCATGCGCGCGGCGGTGGTGAAGACTTCGTAGGGGCCGGCCAGGTCCAGCGCCTCCACGTCGTCGAACGCCAGGATGGCCACGCGGAAGGCCGCGGCACTCATGCGGCCTCCAGGGGCCGCGCCGTGGCCGCGGCCGCGGTGGCGCGGGACAGTGCCCCGGCGGCCGTGCACAGGGTGGCGAAGCGGCCTGCGAGCACCGTCTCCGTGCGGGCCAGGATGTCCGCCGCCGCCAGCAGCCGGCCGTCGGGATGGCGCATGTCCCAGGTCAGCGTGGCTTCGCCCACATAGTCCACTTCCCAACCCAGGTCGCTGGCGTGGCGCGTGGTGGTCTCGCAGCATTGCTCGGTGCGGATGCCGCTCACGATCAGCCGGCCGATGCCCTGGCGCGTGAGCCAGACATCCAGGCCGGTGCCCACCAGCGCGCTGTGGCGGTGCTTGGTGAACTCCGCCGCAGGCGTGAATGCGGCCAGTCCGGCCAGGGGACGCACATGCCCGGATGCGAGCGCGAAGGGGTTCGATGCCTCTGCGGGGCCGTCGCTGTGCAGTATGCGCACGACGGGAATGCCGCGCGCCTCGCAACCCTCGATGAGCGCGTTCTGCGCCGCCAGGTAGGCGGGCAGGCCTGCTTCCGAGAAAAAGGGGCGGTGGCGGAACGACTCCTGCACGTCGATCACTAACAGACAGGTTTTCATGGCAATCTCCCGTAGGCGGGTGGTGGTGGATTGCCTTGATGGTGCCGTGAACGTGAAGGAAAGTCCGGCCGTGCGCGGACCTGCATCGATCAATTCCGGACAAGCGTCCTGGATGCGGCCGTCACACCAGCCGAACGGCTTCCAGCTCTTTCTTGAGGTAGGCGTAGAAAAGCGGCGCCGCCACCAGGCCCGCGGGGCCGAACACCGCCTCGGCCACGAACATCACCGACAGCAGCTCCCAGACGCCCATGTGCGTGCGCTGGCCCACTACCTTGGCATTGATGACGTATTCGGCCTTGTGGATCAGCACCAGGAAGGCCAGGCAGGCGATGGCCGCGGTCGGCGAAACCGACAGGCCCACGATGGTGATGACCGCATTGCACAGCAGGTTGCCCACGATGGGCACCAGGCCGGCGAGGAAGGTCAGCGTGATGAGGGCGGGGGTGTAGGGCAGGCGCAGGTCCCACAGCGGCAGGATGGCCAGCAGGAACAGCGCGGTGAGCAGGGTGTTGAACGTGGCGATCCAGAACTGTGCCGCCACGATCTGGCGGAACGCCTCGCCCAGGTAGGTGATGCGGTCGGCCAGCGCCACGGCCAGCGGCCCACGCGGCCCGCCGGTCGCCCGCACGGCGGCCAGCGTGCCGATGAGCAGGCCCACGTAGGCGTGCAGCAGCCCGCCGAGCCATGCCCGGCCGGCCATGGCCAGCGCTCCGGCCTTGGCGCCCAGGTAGCCGGCGATGGTGCGCTGGATCTCCGCCGCGCCCTCGGGCAGGTGCGCGCCGATGTCCGGCGGCAGCTTGAGCCGCAGCTCCAGCACCGTCCGGGCCAGGAAGTCGAGCAGCTCGCGGTACTGTTGCGGTGCTTCCACCACGTAGGTGCGCGAATGCGTGGCCGCCAGCGCCAGCAGCACCAGCGGCGCGATGCCCACCAGCGTGGCCGCCACCACCTGGCCCGTGTGCATGGCACGTCCACCGGCCTGCCAGCCGCGTGGCAGCGTGCCGGCCAGCCGCGGCGCGAGCCAGCGCGTGAGCAGGAAGCCGAGGCAGGCGCAGATCAGGCCGGGCAGCAGGCCCTGCCACATCACGAGCAGCAGGGCGCCGCCCATCAGCAGGTAGCTGGCCGTGCGCACGCCGCGCGTCGGCGCTGCAGGCGGCAGTTCGGCCGTTGGAAGCGGCTCCATGGGTGGCGCGAGCGCGTCGTGGAACTTGCTGGCGGATCAGGCCACCACGACCGGGGCGCCCGTGCCGCGCTCGGCGATCACGCCGATGGTGTGCACGGATTCGCCCTGCGCGCGCAGCGTGGCGGCGACGGCCTCTGCCTGGGCGGCGGACACCACCACCACCATGCCGATGCCGTTGTTGAAGGTGCGGTTCATCTCGATGTCGTCGATGCCGGCCGTCTTCTGCAGCCAGGCGAAGAGTTCGGTCTGCGGCCAGCTGCCGGCCTTGAGGTGGGCGGCGAGGCCCTCGGGCAGCACGCGCGGGATGTTCTCCAGCAGGCCGCCGCCCGTGATGTGGGCCAGGGCCTTGATGCCGCCCGCGTCGGCGGGGTGCTGTGCCAGCGCGGCCAGCACGTTCTTCACGTACAGGCGCGTGGGTTCCATGATGGCCTGCCTGAAGGGCTTGCCGTCCAGCGTGGCGGGGGCGGAATCGCCTGCGCGCTCGATGCACTTGCGCACCAGGCTGAAGCCGTTGGAATGCACGCCGGCGGAGGCCAGGCCCAGCACCACGTCGCCGGCGGCCACTTCGCGGCCGGTGAGGATCTTCGACTTCTCGACCGCGCCCACCGCGAAGCCCGCGAGGTCGTATTCGCCGTCCGGGTACATGCCGGGCATCTCTGCGGTCTCGCCGCCGATCAGCGCGCAGCCCGACAGTTCGCAGCCGCGGGCGATGCCGCCCACCACCGCGGCGGCGGTGTCCACATGGAGCTTGCCGCAGGCGAAGTAATCCAGGAAGAAGAGCGGCTCGGCGCCCTGCACCAGCACGTCGTTCACGCTCATGGCCACGAGGTCGATGCCGACCGTGTCGTGCATGTTCCACTCGAAGGCCAGCTTGAGCTTGGTGCCCACGCCGTCGGTGCCGGAGACCAGCACCGGCTCCTTGTAGCGCTTGGGCACCTCGAACAGGGCGCCGAAGCCGCCGATCCCGGCCAGCACGCCTTCGCGCATCGTCTTCTTCGCCAGAGGCTTGATGCGCTCGACCAGCGCGTCGCCCGCGTCGATGTCGACGCCGGCGTCTTTGTACGAAATGGGGGTGGAGGAAGCGGAGGAACTCATGGGCTCGATGGTGTGGTGCGGGGGCCGCGGGCGGGCCGGATCGCGCGGATTCTAAGGCCGCGCCGGCATCGCGGCCCAATGCCCCCTCGGCCGTGCACGCCGCGGATGGGCGGTACGTGGCGGCGCCGGCCTCTGCAGCAGACTAAAATCACGGGTTGCCTGGGCTGCCCGGGCCTCGCCGCTTTCCCCGGTGCGCGTCGCCGGTACGTCCTTTGGCGTGCGCACGGCCGGTGGCCATGCCCCCTGCTGCCCCCTGATCCTCGTCCGTCTTCCATCCATGCCGCTGCCGCTTTCCCCGTTCCGCGCCACTGCCGAGCACGCACCCGTGCTGCCGGCCCGTCGCGCGCCGGTGGCCGCGCCGGGTGGCCTGCAAGGGCTTCCATGAAGCAGCTCGCGCTCGACATCGGCCTGTCCACCGGACCCACGCTGGCGCGGTTCTTTCCGGGTGCCAACGCCCAGGCATTGCAGCATCTGCGCATCGCGGTGGGGGAGGGGGACGCCGCCTCGGGCGCGGCGCCGGTGCGCTCGCCGGTTCCCACCTACCTCTGGGGCGAGTCGGGCAGCGGCAAGACGCACCTGCTCGAAGCCGTGCGCGAGGCGCTGCGCGAGCAGGGTTGCACGGTGGGCTGGCTCGACGCGTCGGTGATGCTGCCCACGGCCTTCGACGAGCGCTGGTCCGCCGTGCTGCTCGACGAAGTGCACCTGTATTCCACCGCCCAGCAGGCCGCGGCGTTCAACTGGTTCATCAACGCCATCAGCCCGGCCGTCGGTGCGCCGCGCTGGGTGCTGGCTGCCGGCGAACTGCCGCCTGCGGACCTGCCGCTGCGCGACGACCTGCGCACGCGCCTGGGCTGGGGCCACATATTCCAGCTGCACCTGCTGGACGAGACCGAGCGCCGCGCGGTGCTGCGGCAGGAGGCCGATGCCCGCGGCATCGCCCTGGGCGACGACGTCATGAACTACATGCTGGGCCGCTTCTCGCGCGACCTGGGCAGCCTCATGCAACTGCTCGACCAACTCGACAGCTTCGCGCTGCGCACGCAGCGGGCCATCACGATTCCCTTGCTCAAGACCATGCTGGAGTCCGAATAGCGGGGTTGCCGCTGCCGACCCGCCCCTTCCGAACCGCACGCACATCCGCATGACTTCCGACCTTCCGGCCACTCGCCCACGGCTCGCGCTCTTCGACCTGGACCACACGCTGCTGCCGCTCGACTCCGACTACGAGTGGGGCGAGTTCACCATCCGCATCGGCTGGAACGACCGCACCGAATTCGGGCGCCGCAACAAGGAGTTCTACGACCACTACGTGGCCGGCACGCTGAATGTGCACGACTACGTGCGCTTCGCGGTGGATGCGGCGCGCCAGCGCGGGCCCGAGGCGGCTGCGGCGGCGCACGCGCAGTTCATGAGCGAGGTCATCGGCCCGGCCATCCTGCCGCAGGCGCTCGACCTGCTGCGCACCCACCAGGGCGCAGGCGACGAGGTCGTCATCATCACGGCCACCAACGAGTTCGTCACCGCACCGATCGCGCGGGCCCTGGGCGTGGAACAGCTGCTGGCCGTGGAGCTCGAGCGCGATGAAAGCGGGTGGATCACCGGCGGCATCCGCGGCGTGCCCTCCATGCGCGAAGGCAAGGTGCAGCGCATGGAACAATGGCTGTCTGCCCGCGGCTGGACCTGGAGCGATGTGGAAAGCACTTTCTACAGCGATTCCATGAACGACGTGCCATTGCTCGAAAAAGTCGACCACCCCGTCGCCACCAACCCCGACCCCCGCCTGCGCGCACTCGCGCAGCAGCGCGGCTGGCGCATCCTGGACCTGTTTTCTACGCCATCACCATGATCAAGAAGTTCATCGACAAGCTGCTCGGCAAGGCCGCACCGGGCGCGGGCCGTGGAAAGAACCGCTTCGGCAAGCGCGAGGATGTGCCCGCCTCCGAGCACGGCATCGACCCGGAACTCGTGGACCGCCGCGCCACCGAGGTGGTGCGTACGCTCCAGCAGGCGGGCTACGAGGCCTACATCGTCGGCGGCGCCGTGCGCGACCTGCTGCTGGGCCTCAAGCCCAAGGACTTCGACGTGGCCACCAACGCCACGCCGGAGCAGGTCAAGGGACTGTTCCGCCGGGCCTTCATCATCGGCAAGCGCTTCCGCATCGTGCACGTGGTGCACGGCCGCGGCCGCGAGCACGAGGTGATCGAGGTCTCCACCTTCCGCGCCTACCTCGACAACACCGCCGCCGAACAGCAGGTGAGCGGCAACGAGAAGACTTCCCGGGCCGCGCTGGCCGGCATGCAGCACGCCGTGGACGCCAGCGGCCGCGTGCTGCGCGACAACGTCTGGGGCCCGCAGGACGAGGACGCCACGCGCCGCGACTTCACCATCAATGCGATGTACTACGACCCGGCCACGCAGGTGGTGGTGGACTACCACAAGGGCATCCAGGATGCGCGCAAGAAGGTGATCCGCATGATCGGCGACCCGGCCACGCGCTACCGCGAAGACCCGGTGCGCATCATCCGCGCCGTGCGCTTCGCGGCCAAGCTCGCCGGCGTCGGCTTCACCATCGAGCCCAAGACCGCCGCGCCGCTCGTGCAGTCGCAGGCCCTGCTGGCCGACGTGCCGCAGAGCCGCATGTTCGACGAGATGCTCAAGCTGCTGCAGACGGGCCACGCGATCGCCACGATCGAGCAGCTCAGGAAGCTGGGCCTTTCCACCGGCATCTACCCGCTGCTGGACGTGGTGGTGGAGCGGGCCGGCACCTCCTTCGTGAGCGCCGCGCTGGCCGACACCGACCGCCGCGTGGGCGAGGGCAAGCCGGTGGCGCCGAGCTTCCTGCTCGCTTGCGTGCTCTGGCAGGACGTGAAGACGCAGTGGGACCGCCGCCTCGCGCAGCGCGAGCATCCGTTCCCGGCGCTGCAGGGCGCGATCGACGACGTGTTCGACCAGCGCATCGGCGATGTGTCCGGCCGCGGCAAGCTGGCCGCCGACATGCGCGAGATCTGGGTCATGCAGCCGCGCTTCGAGAAGCGCGTGGGCACCACGCCGTTCAGCATGGTCACGCACCTGCGCTTCCGCGCAGGCTTCGACTTCCTGCGGCTGCGCGCCGACGTGGGCGAGGTGGACGAGGCCCTGGCCGACTGGTGGCAGGAGTTCCAGCTGGCCGATGAAGCCCGCCGGGAAGACATGATCGACCAGGTGCGCGAGGAGCAGAAGCAGCGCCAGCGCAAGAACCAGCCCGTGGTGCGCCGCGTGCCCAAGCCGGCGCCGCAGGAAGGCGCGGCTGCCGATGATGATGCACCGCAGGCACTCGCCGATGCCGATGGCGCCGAAGGCAATTCCGGCGATGGCGGTGCCGTGAAGAAGCGCCGCCGGCGCCGCCGCAAGCCGTCGGGCGGAGGCGAAGGCGCGCCGCAGGGCGCATCCGACGCCTGATGTCCGGGGCGGCCATGGGGGCGCCGCGTGAGCAGGTCCTGGCCGGCATCGGCCTGGGTGCCAACCTCGGGGATGCCCGGGCCGCGCTGGCCGGGGCCGTGGCTGCGCTGGGCGGGCTGCCGTCCACGCGATTGCAGGCGGTATCGTCCCTGTACGCCAGCGCTCCGGTGGACGCGAAGGGCCCCGATTACCTGAATGCCGTGGTGCTGGTGTCCACCGGCCTGACCGCCCCGGCGTTGCTGGATGCGTTGCTGGCCATAGAGGCCGATGCGGGGCGCGAGCGCCCCTACCGCAACGCGCCGCGTACGCTGGATCTCGACCTGCTCTTCTATGGCGCCGCGCGCATCGCGTCACTGCGCCTGCTGGTGCCGCATCCGCGCGCGGACGAGCGGGCCTTCGTGCTGCGGCCCCTGGCAGAGGTGGCGCCGCAACGGGTGCCGGCT
This sequence comes from Paracidovorax oryzae ATCC 19882, assembly GCF_000687165.1. Lineage (GTDB taxonomy): Bacteria > Pseudomonadota > Gammaproteobacteria > Burkholderiales > Burkholderiaceae_C > Paracidovorax > Paracidovorax oryzae. The sequence continues at coordinate 188,972 of NZ_KK366049.1, forward strand.
ACCGCCCTCGAGCGCGTGGCAGGCCAGCGCGTGGAAGTGGCCGCCGGCCCCGGCTGGAGCGCTGTCTAGTCCACCTTCGCGCCGGACGCCTTGACCACCTGCTGGTACTTGGCGCGCTCGGATGCCATGAAGGCGTCGAACTGCTCGGGCGTGGAGGACACCGGCTCGGCCATGAGGTTGGTGAAGCGCGCCCTGGTCTCGGGTGAGTTCAGCGCCGCCACGAAGGCCTTGTTGAGCTTGGCGATCACGGGCTTGGGCGTGCCGGCCGGAGCGACGAGCCCCCACCAGGTGTCCACGGAAAAACCCTTGAACGTATCCGAAAGCGGCGGCACGCCGGGCAGCATCGGCGACGCCTGCAGCGAGGTCACGGCCAGCGCTTTCACCTTGCCGGCACGGATGTTGGGTGCGGCGGCGGCGAGGTTGTCGATGTTGAAATCCACCTCGCCGGCCAGCAGCGCGAGCTGGGCTGGGCTGGCGCCTCGGTACGGGATGTGCAGCGCGTAGATGCCCGCGCGCTGCTTGAACATCTCGCCGGCCAGGTGGCCCGCGCTGCCGTTGCCGCCGCTGCCGTAGTTCAGCTTGGCCGGGTTGGCCTTGGCGTAGGCGATGAGGTCGGCCACGGTGTGGATCTTGAGCTGCTCGGCCTTGGCCGCGTTCATCACCAGCACGTTGGGCACGCGCACCATCTGCGTGATGCCCGCGAAATCCTTCGCGGCGTCATACGGCATGCGGCTGTAGAGCCACGGGTTCACGGCATGGGTGGCGGTGGCTGCCAGGCCGATGGTCAGGCCGTCCGGCGCCGCCTTGGCCACGGCGTCCGCGCCGATGTTGCCGCCTGCGCCGGCCTTGTTGTCGACGATGACCGTGCCCAGCGCATCGCGCACGCGTTCGGCCAGCACGCGGGAGGTCACGTCCAGGGGGCCTCCGGGAGCGTAGGGGACGATGAGCCGGATGGTGCCGTCCTGGGCCTGTGCCAGGGGCGAAATACAGGCCGTTGCGGCCGCGGCCGCCGAAAGGAGGAAATGTCTGCGATGCGTCATGTCCGACATTGTGCAAAAAAAACATGGCAACGCATCGGCCAGGCTTCGCTGTGATGTCCTACAGCGTCATGGAGCGGCGATTTCTATAAACAAAACCATATCCGCGGCGCTTTGCAAAGCCCGCTCCGGCCGGAGCCCGCCCGCTTCTTCAAGGACCTTCCCATGCAGACCTCCCAGGACACGCTTCCCCCTTCCCGCTATGCGGATTGCATCAGCGCCTGCAACGACTGCGCGGATGCGTGCAACTACTGCGCCGCCGCCTGCCTGCGCGAGCCGGACCCGCGGCACATGGTGCGCTGCATCGCGCTCGACATGGACTGCGCGGACATCTGCCGCACGGCCGCGGCGGCGATGGCGCGCGAGAGCGCACATGCCTACGAGATCTGCGCGCTCTGCGCCCGCCTGTGCGACGCCTGTGCGAATGAATGCAGCCGGCATGACATGGCGCACTGCCAGGCCTGCGCGGCCATGTGCCGCCGCTGCGCGGAGCTGTGCCGGGCGATGGCCTGACGGCCCCGGCGCCGCCGGCGGCAGGGCGGCCGGGTTACGCGGCGACGGTATCGCCGTGCTTGTCCGCTTCCGATGTGAAGGCATCCGCGTAGAACTCTTCCGGCGGCAGGCCGCGCTCGGCGCTGTAGGCCTTGCGTGCCGACTCCACCACCACCGGCGCTCCGCAGGCATACACCTGGTGGCCCGACAGATCGGCGTGGTCGTCCATCACCGCCTGGTGCACGAAGCCCGTGCGGCCCGTCCACCCGTCTTCCGGCAGCGCGTTCGACACCACCGGTACGTAGCGCAGCCAGGGCATGTCCGCCAGGCGCTCCCGCACCCAGGCGTCCATGTACAGGTCCGCCGGACGGCGGCCGCCCCAGTAGAGCGTGGCAGGCCGGTCGATGCCCTTGAAGCGCAGGTGCTCGATGAGGGCCTTCACCGGCGCGAAGCCCGTGCCCGACGCGAGCAGGATGATCGGCTTGGCGCTGTCCTCGCGCAGGAAGAAGCTGCCGAAGGGGCCCTCCACGCGGAGGATCTCCTTTTCCTTCATGGCCCCGAACACGTGGTCGGTAAAGCGGCCGCCCGGCATGTGGCGGATGTGCAGCTCGATGCCCGGGCTGCCCTCCTGCGTGTGCGGTGCATTGGCCATCGAATAGGCGCGCCGGGCGCCGTCCTTGAGGATGAACTCCACGTACTGGCCTGCGTGGTAGCGGAACGTGTCGGCCGCGGGCAGCTGCAGGCGGACCACCATCACGTCGTGCGAGGCCCGGGTGAGGGCGGAGACGCGCACCGGCATCTTCTTGATGGGATAGGCGCTTTCGTCGGTGACCTGGCGCGATTCCAGCACCACGTCGGTGAGCGGCTGCGCGCAGCAGGTGAGCACGAAGCCCGCGTCGGCCTCCTCGGGCGTCAGGGCCTTGGACTGGTGTTCTCCGTGCACGACCGAACCGCTCAGCTTGCGGCACTTGCAGGAGCCGCAGGCGCCGTCCTTGCAGCCGTAAGGCAGCCCCACGCCGCTGCGGATGGCGGCGCCCAGCAGGGTTTCGCTGGCCTGGGCGGTGAAGGCGCGGCCGCTGGGCTGCACGGTGATCTGGTGGGAGGCTGCGGCCGTCGCTGCGGTGTTCATGGGGTCGTTATCCTTGCGTGTCTCTTCGTTGCCGGACCTGGATTTTGCCCTCAAACCTGAACCCCCTCGGCGCGCTGCCAGCGCGTTTCCGCCGTGAACGTGTGCTGGTCGTCGGCTGCGGCGACGTGGGCCTGCGCGCAGTGGGCGCCCTGCGCGCCGCGCAAGGATCGCCGCGACCGCGCGTGCTGGCACTTACGTCGAGTCCCGGGCGCTTCGCGGCCTTGCGTGCGGCCGGCATCGTGCCGCTGCCGGGCAACCTGGACGACGCACGCACGCTGCGGCGCCTCGCGGGCCTGGCCACGCGCGTCCTGCACCTGGCCCCGCCCCCCGGGGAGCGCGACGCCGGCGCTGCATGGTGGGCCGATCCGCGCACGGCGGCCCTGGTGCGCGTGCTGAGGTTGCGCAGCCTGCCGCGCGCGCTGGTGTACGGCTCGACCAGCGGGGTCTATGGGGACTGCGCAGGTGCCCTCGTGCCGGAAACCCGACCAGTCGCGCCGGCCACGCCGCGCGCCCGCAGGCGCGTGGATGCCGAACGCTCCGTGCGCCGCCTGGGCCGGGCCGGCGTGCGCGCGAGCGTGCTGCGCATTCCCGGCATCTATGCGCCCGACCGCGAAGGCGGCACGCCGGAGGCCCGGCTGCGCCGCGGCACGCCCGCGCTGGTGCACGAGGACGACGTGCACACCAACCACATCCACGCCGACGACCTCGCCCGCGCCTGCGTTGCAGCCCTCTGGGGGGGGCAGCCCCAGCGCATTTATCACGTGAGCGACGCGAGCGGCCTGAAGATGGGCGACTACTTCGACCTCGCCGCCGACCTGTACGGACTGCCACGCCCGCGCAGGATCACGCGGGTGCAGGCCCGCGAAGAGCTATCGCCGATGCTGCTGAGCTTCATGGGCGAATCGCGCCGGCTCGATGCCACCCGGCTCGCGGAGGAGTTGCGCGTTCGGCTGCGTTATCCGACGGTGGCCGAAGGGCTGCGCAGCGCCTGAGAGGCCTCGCGGGCCGTTACCGCGGATAGATGTTCCCGTTGCCGTCATAGCACCGGAACACGTTGCACTGCGTGCCCGGAGGCTTCGGTACCGGTACGGCCGGCTGCACCACCACGGGATGCCGCGGCACGACAACCACCGGCGGCACATAGACGTCCTGTGTCCCGTAGGTGGCACCGCCGCTGCCCCGCGACCTCTCGGCCTGCGCGTAGCCCGCGGAGCCCAGGCAGTCGAGTTCCATCTGCCGTTGCGCCGTCGAAAGCCGGGCCTGGGCGTCGTAGCTGCCCTGGCCGGCCTCGGCGGCCATACGGTCGCGCTGGCGGCGGGACCGCGCGCACTCGGGCGAACGCGCCGGATCGGTGGAGATTTCCCGGCCCCTGGCGCGTGATTCCAGCGCCTCCCGCCGCGCCTGCTGCTGTTCCGCCAATGCCTCGGCCTGCTGGCGCTGGCGCTTTGCTTCCAGCGCCTCGCGCGCCTGCTCGCGTTCCTGCGCGATCTCCTCCGGCGTCCTGCGAGGTTCGACCTCCCGCACGGAGGCTCCCCGGTCGCAGCGTCCGTCCGTATAGGTCACCTGGCCGGTCGAGGGGTCCGTGCAGCGCACCACCTGGGCGTGGGCGAACGTGCCCGCCAGGCACAGCACGGCTACGCCGGCGGCGCTGCGCAGGAGCCCTGCCCGCAGGCCTTCCGGTGCGCGTGCGCGGGATGCAGAACCGGTCATGGAGCAGGGCCCTTTCATGTCGGCCGGCTCAGGGCCTCTGGAAGAGGCGACCGGGGCCCTCTTGCGGAGGCAGGCGGCCCTGGGACCGCATTTCGTCCCGCCAGCGCTGCTCGTCGGCCTTGCGGCGGGATTCCTGCTGCAGCGTGCCGCTCAGCGATGGGCCGGGCGGCTGGGCGCGGTCCCGGTCGCGTTCACGCTGCCGTTCGCGCTCGCGTGCCTCCCAGGCCTCGCGGTCGCGGCGCTCGCGCCATGCGCGGTCCCGGTCGTCGCGGTCGCGGCGCTCGCGCCAGCCGTCGTCCCACGGGTTGGGCCGCACGGCATAGCCGGGAGCCGGAACGACCACGGGATAGCCGGGCCGGGGCACCACGTAGGTGGGTTGTTCGTACACCGTGACCGAGCCGCCGTAAGGGTAGGACGGGCCGGTGGGATAGGCATTGCCGTAGGTCGGGCCGGAAGCGTAGCCGTAGTCGTAATACGGGTCGCCCGGCACGGCACAACCCGCGGCCATGGCGCACACGGCGGTGGCGGCCAGGGATTTGAGGAGGAGGGCGGGTGGGCGCATGGGCTCTCGCTGGAGGTGCGGCTCCGGAGCCCGGGGGGCAGACCGGTCCGCGGTGAAAGGGCGCCTGGCCGGCAGACCGCCGGCCGGGCGAAGGGTGACGGCAATGTGACGCGTCAGCCTGCATTTTGGTTGACCTGCTGCCGTGCTGTCTGTCGGCGCGGGCCCCGATTCCGCAGGATGCGCGTGCCGACACCACCCGCCCAGGTTACACCACGCCCGCGCCCCGCAACCGTGCCACGGCCGCCGCGTCCAGCCCCAGGTCCGCCAGGATCTCTTCGGTGTGCTGCCCGAGGGCGGGCGGCGCGTTGCGCAGTACCGGCGGCGTGGCCGACAGCCGCAACGGGCTGGCCACGCCGCGCACGGTGGCGATGCCATCGGCACCCGCGCTGCCGTCCGTCCGGCGCGGAAGCTCCACGGCGAGCCCGCGAGCGCGCACCTGCGGATCGTCGAAAGCCTGGGCGATGCTGTTGATGGGACCGCACGGCACGGCCTTGTCCTCCAGCAGGGCAACCCACTGCGCGGTGGTGCGCGTGCGGGTCACGGCCTCCATGAGCGGCACCAGCTCGGCGCGGTGCCGCACGCGCAGCGTATTCGTGCTGAACCGTGGGTCCGATGCCCACGCGGCCTGCCCGGCAGCCGTGCAGAAGCGCGCGAACTGGCCGTCATTGCCGATGGCCAGCAGCATGGCGCCGTCGGCCGTGGGAAAGTCCTGGTAGGGCACCAGGCTGGGGTGGCTGTTGCCCTGCCGCCGGGGCGATTCCCCGGTGGCCAGCAAACCGGCCGCCTGGTTGGCCAGCACGGCCATGCCCACGTCCAGCAGCGCCATGTCGATATGCTGGCCCTGGCCGGTACCCGTGGCGGCGTTGTCGCGGGCATGCAGCGCTGCCAGGATGGCATTGCTGGCATACAGGCCCGTGAACAGGTCGATCACCGCCACGCCGACCCGCAGCGGGCCGCCGCCCGGCTCGCCATCGGCCCGGCCCGTGATGTCCATCAGGCCGGTCATGGCCTGCACCATCAGGTCGTAGCCGGCGCGGGGGGCATAGGGTCCATCCTGCCCGAAACCCGTCACGGAGCAATAGATGAGCCGCGGGTTCAGCGCCCGCAGGCTTGCGTGGTCCAGGCCGTATTGCTTCAGCCCGCCCACCTTGAAGTTCTCCACCACCACGTCCGCCCGCAGTGCCATGTCCCGGAGCAGCGCCTGGCCTTCCGGGTGGGCCATGTCGATGGTGATGGAGCGCTTGTTGCGGTTGCAGGCCGTGAAATAGGCCGCCTGGTCCGTCTCGCGGCCCTCGGCATCCTTCAGGAACGGCGGGCCCCACTGGCGCGTGTCATCGCCCAGGCCGGGGCGCTCGACCTTGACCACGTCCGCGCCCAGGTCGGCCAGCACCTGGGTGCACCACGGCCCGGCGAGCACGCGCGAGAGGTCGAGCACCCGGATCCCGGCGAGCGCGCCGCCCCCGGGGGCAGGGGAGGGCGAAGAGACGGGTGGGAGAGCCGCGTCCATGGCGCCTCAGTTCGCGAACGCGGCGATGCCCGTCTGGGCGCGGCCCAGGATGAGCGCGTGCACATCGTGCGTGCCCTCGTAGGTGTTGACCACCTCCAGGTTCACCAGGTGCCGCGCCACGCCGAACTCGTCGCTGATGCCGTTGCCGCCCATCATGTCGCGCGCCAAGCGGGCGATGTCCAGCGCCTTGCCGCAGCTGTTGCGCTTGATGATGGAGGTGGCTTCCACGGCGGCCGTGCCCTCGTCCTTCATGCGTCCCAGGCGCAGGCAGGCCTGCAGGCCGATGGCGATTTCGGTCTGCATGTCGGCCAGTTTCTTCTGGATGAGCTGGTTGGCGGCGAGCGGCCTGCCGAACTGCTTGCGGTCCAGCGTGTACTGGCGCGCGGTGTGCCAGCAGAACTCGGCCGCGCCCAGTGCGCCCCAGGCGATGCCGTAGCGCGCGCTGTTCAGGCAGGTGAACGGGCCCTTCAGACCCTGCACCTCGGGGAAGGCGTTCTCCTCGGGCACGAACACGTCGTCCATCACGATCTCGCCGGTGATGGAGGCACGCAGGCCCACCTTGCCGTGGATGGCCGGCGCCGTGAGGCCCTGCATGCCCTTTTCCAGCACGAAGCCGCGGATGGGGCCCACTGCGCCGGCCTCGCTCACCTCCTTCGCCCAGACGACGAACACGTCGGCGATGGGGCTGTTGGTGATCCACATCTTGCTGCCCTTGAGCTTGTAGCCGCCGGCGGTCTTGTAGGCGCGCGTGGCCATGCTGCCGGGGTCGGAACCGTGGTCGGGCTCGGTCAGGCCGAAGCAGCCGATCCACTCGCCGCTCGCCAGCTTCGGCAGGTACTTCTGCTTCTGCGCCTCGGTGCCGAACTCGAAGATCGGCACCATCACCAGCGAACTCTGCACGCTGGCCATGGAGCGATAGCCCGAATCGATGCGCTCGATCTCGCGCGCGATCAGCCCGTAGGCCACGTAGTTCAGCCCGGGGCCGCCGTACTGCTCGGGAATGGTGGGGCCCAGCAGGCCCAGCTCGCCCATCTCGCGGAAGATGGCCGTGTCGGTCTTCTCGTGGCGGAACTGCTCCAGCACGCGGGTCGCCAGCCGGTCGCGGCAGTAGGCCGCTGCGGCATCGCGCACCATGCGCTCGTCGTCGCTGAGCTGCTGGTCGAGCAGGAAGGGGTCTTCCCAGTGGAAGGCGGCAGGGCGGGCCATGGTGTGTCTCCTGAAAATCGGGCGAAAGATGTGACTTGCCGGTTCGGCATGTCACTCGGAATGCGTGGATGCTATGCCTTGCGGACGGGCTGCGGCAAGCGATGAAGTCGCATCCAGAAATGAGGTTATGGAATACCTGTGTAGCATCCCCCCATGCGCCGCACCCTGCCGTCCACCCAGGCCCTGGCCTGCTTCGAAGCCGCCGCCCGCCACGAAAGCTACACACGCGCCGCCCAGGAGCTGTTCCTCACGCAAAGCGCCGTGTCGCGGCAGATCATGGCGCTGGAGGAGTTCCTGGGCGTCGCCCTGTTCCGCCGCACCCGCCACGGGGTCGCCCTGACGCCTGCCGGCACCCACTATGCGGCCCAGGTCGGGCGCTGGCTCGAAGGCCTGGAGCGCGACACGCTCGACGTCATGGCCCACCAGGGGCAGGGCGGCTCCATCCGCCTCGCCGCCGTGCCCACGTTCGCCACCCGCTGGCTGGTGCCCCGCCTGCCCCGGCTGGCCGAGCGGCATCCCGACATCGTCGTCCACATCGAGACCCAGGTGCGCCCCTTCCTCTTCGCGGACGCGGGCTTCGATGCGGCCCTCTACGCCGGCACGCCCGAGCAGGTGGCCAACTGGCCCGGCACCCAGGCCCTGCGGTTGATGCAGGAGGACGTGGCGCCGGTCTGCAGCCCCGCGCTGCTGCCGGAGGGCCGGCCCCTGCCGCCGGAAGCCCTGGCTGAACTGCCGCTGCTGCAGCAGACGACACGGCCGCTGGCCTGGCGCCAGTGGTTCGAGTCCATGGGGGTGCATGCCCCCCAGCATGCCCTGGACGGCCCGCGCTATGAACTCTTTTCCATGTCCGCCGTGGCGGCCGCCCACGGTCTGGGCGTGGCGCTGGTGCCGCTGATGCTGATCGAGCCCGAGCGCGCGCGGGGCGAACTGGTGCCGGCCTGCGACCACCCGCCGCGGGGAGGGCGGGGCTACTACTTCGTCACCCCCGCGCAGTCCCAGCCGCCCGTCGTCGCGGCCTTCTCTGCCTGGCTGCAGGACATGGCCGCGTCTTGACCGTGACAGCGCCCTGTCCGGTTGCATCGGCCGCCACCCCGGGCTAGGCTGTGCCTGCCTGCTGTAGAGCAGGCGCTTGCAGGCTCTGTTTCCCTGCCTATCGTCACAACAAGGAGTACCGGCACATGCAAAACCACACGAGCGGCACCTACCACGCCCCCCACTTCGATCCCACGGTCGATGAACTCGAAGCCCTCAAGCAACTGGAAATCGGCCGCGCCATCAGCGTGCCGGAGGCCCTGCGCCACCACCTGTCGGGCCGCCTCTACGAGCGTGGCTACATCGCGAAGAACGCCACCGGCGACCTGGTCATCACCGACAGCGGCCGGGCCGTCATCCGCCGCCAGGAAAGCTGATCCGCCGCCGCGCGCCAGGCCGGGGTCGCACCCCGGCTTTCTCTTTTCCGCCGCCCGACCGTCCGACACCGGACCGGCATTCGTCCTACACCGCGGAATTCGGGGATTTCATACAGTAGCGGCTGTGCCTGCAGGAGACGGGAATTGTTCCCCTCCTCCGGCAGGTGCCCAAGGATTGACAACAAGTGGCCAGGCCCGGTGACGGATCGTCCCGCGGCGGGCTCTCGTGAAGGTGGTCCGGGCGGCGTGGCCCCCGGCTGTTTTCCAGGAATTCCGCGCCGGCCATGGCGCCATTTTTCGATGCGTTGCGCATCGACCCCGGCCGGGCAATGTTCCCCATTGAAGGACGAACATGAAAGAAATGCTGACTGTCGTGGCCGGATTCGTGCTTTTTTCCAGCCTGGGTATTGCCTACTTCGCGGCATCCGTCATGAGTGGATTCTGAGCAGGCCCTTGCGCCCTCGCTCTCCCTCGCTCCCATTCCCCCATGCCTTCCCTGCACCGCTCCCCTGCCGACAAGGGCGACCAGCCCGTCGAGCCCGATGTCCCGGCGCCTCCGCCGGAGCCGGCCGATATGCCTCCCCATTGCGGGTGGCTGCCGGGCCCCATGGCCGTAGCACGGGCCCGGCCCTGACGGCCCCGAACCCTTCCGCCACTCCTCCAAGGAACTCCGCCATGCTGTCCCGCACCACCCCGTCTCCCGCCACGCAGCAACAGGTGGATGCCGCAGAGAAGCGGGTGGGCGAGGTGCTGGAGGATCTGGAGGCAGACACCCAGGCCGAGGTGAGCAAGATCACGCTGGAGGACGTGGTGGACACCAATCCCCGTACCGGCCGGCCGGAAGTGCAGAAGCACGTGGACATCACCGTGGAGCCGAAGGCCGAGCGGAAGTGGTCCCGGTAAGCGGCTGCCGGCGCGCTTTGCCCGGCAAGCCGCTCCACGCTTGTGCTTCAGCGACGGCGGCGCATCGTGCCAACGGCGAACAGGCCGAGCAGACCCGCCATGAGCACCAGGCCCCACTGGGAAAGGGTCGGGATCGGGGCGGGGGTGGCCACTGCATCTGCATAGGTCAGAGCGATCGATCCGTTACCGCCTGCGGCGTTCGCCGCACCCGCATTGCTGGCCACGCTGATGACAGCGCCGTTCGGTCCGACGCTGCCACCGCCGCCTCCGCCGGCATCGGCACCGGCCGCGCCGCCTGCCCCGCCGCCGCCATAGCCCCCGCCGCCCCCGCCACTGGCGCAGTTGGTGCCCGTTGCTCCGGTGCCTCCCGTACCGGTGCCCGAGCCTGATCCGCCGACCGCACCCGCCGTCGCGTTCTGATCGAAGCCACCGGTGCCGCCGGCACCGCCATTGCCACTGCCGCCTGCGCCCACAGGACAGGTCCGGCTGACAGCATTTGCTCCGGCGGCTCCGCCGATGCCGTTGCTGCCACCACTTCCGCCCGTCGCCCCGCCATTGCCGCCGGCACTTCCGTTGCCGTTGCCTCCATTGCCGCCGGAGCCGCCCCCGCCGCCGCCGCCGCCAGCAATGATCTGGTTGGCCGTGCCCGGATCGATTTGGGAGGATCCGCCGCCGGCGCCGCCCTGGGAGGCCCTGCGTGCACCGCCGCCGCCCACGAACATGTTCAGCGTCTGGCCAGGGGTGACCTGCAGGGATACGGTCACGACGCCGCCGTTACCACCGGCTGCTCCATATCCGCCACCTCCGCCGCCGCCCGTGGCGACAACATTCACGCTGGTCACACCGGCAGGCACGGTCCAGGTCGCGGCCCCAGGAGTGGAAAAGGTCGTGGTCGCGGCGAAGGCGGTTCCGGCGAGCAACAGGCTGGCGGCGATCGCTTGGCAGAGAGGCGCGGCGGCCGCAAAGGGTTTGCGGAGAACGGCGGTAGTCATGGATGAGCTTTGATGGAGTGGTGGTCGATACGTTTTGATGCAAAGGCATTATCTTGATTTCTACGCGTGCTCTGAGAGGAATGCGCGTACGGCTTGCCGGATTCCGGAATCGCCGAGACCGTCAACCGCGCCGCGTTCTACGACCGGCTTGTGGCAAAGGGCACAGCCACGCAGAAGCCTCCTTCATGGTCCGCGACCTGATCGACTTCAGCATGGTCCGGCAGCCACGCTGTGGCGCGCTTCCTCACCCAGTCTGTGCCGTTCCTGAACGGCGTTCAACAACGTCAGCGAGCGGATGGCCGCCCTCGACCAGCGCTCCAAGGCGATCACTGCCGACCCGAGCGAGATCGGCGGAGACAAGCGCCAGCGCCTGAACACGATCGAGCGACTGCGGGCAGAGATCGGGCATCGGATCAGCGTGCTGTCGATCGCTCCCTGAGCACGTATGTTGAGAGATTGGCCGCGAGCACCGTGGCCGAAGCGTCGAAGCTACTGCGGTTTGCTCCAGTAGAGGTGTACGACGCCGGGTCGACCCCAAAGTTAAAGTGACTGAAGGTCTATTACAGAGTGTGCGCCCGCAATCACTGTAGTTACTGGTGTTGGGATCACGTCAACCGCGATCGCTTCCCGGCGTATTTCTTCGATGTTCTCTATGAGGGCCTCGCGCTGCTTTTCCCCAAAGACTGCAGAATCCTCAGGGGGGACAGCAAAAACTAAGGCAGATTTTCTTATTCCGCCAAGCTCTTGAGCTCTTTGCAGTTCAAAAATTTTGCTTCTCGCAGTGCTAACACTGCCGGGCTGTCGAACAGGGTGAAGGACGGAGAACTGAACAATGAGGTTTTTGGAATAAAAGCCAAATCTAACAGGAACACCATTATCCACAACTGGTGTTTTAATATTTAGAAATTCTTTCAAGTCGGGACGAAGAGCCGCGATCGTAGACCTAACTTCTGATCCGAATTGTCTGTTTCCATCTTCAACCTTGGAATTGGCATCCTCATCCGGATCGTCAATTGCGTCCAGGTTTGTGAGACTACTGTAGAGTAGAGCAGCCTGCTTTAAAACTTCGGTGAAATCATGGGCAGCGGTTTGGCGTAGCGCTCCTGGAGATAATCCCATCAATGGATCTTTCAGCGCTTCGAGGCCTGCTCGTTTTGCAACCAACAAAGCGGTAGCAAGAGCATGGTCGATGAGTTTTATCGCGCCCGCTGCTTTGTCGCCATAGAGGCTTTCAAGGACATCATTTCGTAGAGCTCTTCTCGCTTGCCACGTTTCCCCGTGACGCCCCACAACCCCGGCCATGAGGCGCTCTCCTGACCCAGCGACCGGCTCCCAGTAAACGGGACGCCAGTCAGCGAGTACGGTCGGCTTCTGATCGAGGTTGCTGGTCATCGTGTAGGAGGCGGAGAAAGAAGATCCTCGGGCTGAGGGAAACGATGGAGCACCTTTTGGCTCAACAGTTCAAGCCCCTCGGCAAGGGTTGTTGCGAACTCTATACCATTGCTGCCAGCAGGTGGCAACCCTTCCGGAAAGCTGGCAGGCGGAGCGGTCGCAATCAACGCCGCGGCCTTCATTGCTTTGTCCCGGACGCTTTCGTAACCGCCTTGTAGACACACCAACCTCACAAGACGATTCTGGTCTGGCTCAACGCTGTTTCCCAGGGCCCCTTCATGGTCGATCCATGCAACCTCGGTTCCATCCCACAATATGTTTTCTAGGTGGCGGTCACGATTTTTTATAGCTTCGTCGGCAGCTATGGCGAGAGGCGTTTGACTGAATCCTGAAATTAGCTCCCCAGCGCGCACTCTTAGTTCGTGTCGAACGTCTGGCGGGAGTTCATCATCAAAGCCAAGGTTTTGCTTGAAATCTGGAAACCCGTTGTCTGCAGACGCAAATGCAAGGGTGCCAGTCTTGTCGCGCACAAGTATGGGCTGAGGTACATGCAATCCCCAATTCCTGAGCACCAAGGAGCAGAAAATCTCTATGGATAAAGAGGGCTGAGATAGTCTTTTTAGCACCGCGGCTTGTATGGAGCCATCCTCCATTTTTATGACGCAGCGTACCGGTCGGTTGTTGCCGTGTCCTACCGGTGTTTCCGTGCCTTCGCATAAGGTTGCGTGGGAAATTCTTGCAAATATCCTGTTATTTTCCTGCGGCATTATATTTCCTCCCAGTATTGCCGGTTTATTATTTTTGCCGTGCGATAGACATTAGAAGCATCGACTACCCCGCTGCTTCATCGGAATGATCTTTTTGAAAGTCTATGCCAGTTCGTTGGACGGCTTCGTTCAAGTGCAGAGGACGTTCCACTATAGCGGCTGGGCTGTTCTCCTGCCAGTGGGGCCAGCTCTTCCGCGTCGTGGGGTCGTAAACCAGCCTGAAGAGGTGAGATGGCACTGCAACGCCGTGGCTGATCCGGGGCGGCTTGGCATCAAGCGCACGGGAGCCGGTAGGGGAAACCTTGCCAGACGGGGCGGGATACATACGCTTCACTGGCGCGGCGCGAAGCCGGCTGCGGAACATGCGCGGAACTTGATGCGGAACAAGCTACCAAAACCATAGCGTCAGAGCCATGGTGCCCGGGGCCGGAATCGAACCGGCACGCCTTGCGGCGGGGGATTTTGAGTCCCCTGCGTCTACCAATTTCACCACCCGGGCGACGCGAAGAAGGAAGCCCGGGATTATGGCACAGTAGGGGGCTATGGCTACCACCCCTTCCCCCACGTACCCCACCATCGAAGACGCGATCGGCCGCACGCCGCTGGTCGCCCTGCAGCGCATCGGCGCGCGGGAGAACGCCGAGCGCGGCACGGTCGTGCTGGGCAAGCTGGAGGGCAACAACCCGGCGGGTTCCGTGAAGGACCGCCCGGCGTTGTCCATGATCCGGCGCGCGGAGGAGCGTGGGGAGATCAAGCCGGGTGACACGCTCATCGAAGCCACGTCGGGCAATACGGGCATCGCGCTCGCGATGGCGGCGGCGATCAAGGGCTACCGGATGGTGCTGGTGATGCCGGAAGACCTGTCGGTGGAGCGGGCGCAGACGATGAAGGCCTTCGGCGCGGAGCTGATCCTCACGCCCAAGAGCGGCGGCATGGAGTACGCGCGCGACCTGGCCGATACCATGGTGCGGCAGGGCAAGGGCGTGGTGCTCGACCAGTTCGCCAATCCGGACAATCCGCGCATCCATTACGAGACCACCGGGCCCGAACTGTGGGAGCAGACGGGCGGGCGCATCACGCATTTCGTGAGCGCCATGGGCACGACCGGCACGATCACGGGCGTGTCGCGCTTCCTGAAGGAAAAGAACCCTGCCATCCAGATCATCGGTGCGCAGCCCAAGGAAGGGTCGCGCATTCCGGGCATCCGCAAGTGGCCGCAGGAGTACCTGCCGAAGATCTACGATCCGCGTGCGGTGGACGAGACGATCAATGTCGGCCAGGACGATGCCGAGGACATGTGCCGCCGCCTCGCGCGGGAGGAGGGCATCTTCGCGGGCATCTCCGCGGCGGGTGCCTGCTGGGCGGCGCAGGAGATCGCGCGGCGCGAGCGGGATGCGACCATCGTCTTCGTCGTGTGCGACCGGGGCGATCGCTACCTGTCCACCGGGGTGTTTCCCGCCTGAGCGGTCCGGCCGGCAACTGCACCATGCACTCCGAACCGCGTTTTTGCACCCAGTGCGCCACGCCGCTCGCGTGGGTCACGGCCCTGGAGGACGGCGGCGAGCGTCAGCGCCTGCGTTGCCCCGCCTGCGGCTGGACGCACTGGAACAATCCCACGCCGGTGCTGGCCGCGGTCGTCGAGCTGGATGGACGCGTGCTGCTGGCGCGCAATGCGGCGTGGGAGCACAAGGCCTTCGCGCTGATCACCGGCTTCATGGAGGTGGGCGAGACGCCGCAGGAAGGTATCGTTCGCGAGGTGAAGGAAGAGACGAACCTCGACGTGAGCGCACTGTCGCTGATCGGGGTGTACGACTTCCAGCGCATGAACCAGGTCATCGTGGCCTACCATGCGATGGCGAACGGCACGGTGCGGCTGTCGCCCGAGCTGGTGGACTACCGGCTGATCGCGCCGGAGAAGCTGCGGTGCTGGCCTGCCGGTACCGGCCAGGCGCTGGCTGACTGGCTGCGCGGCCGCGGCATCGAGCCCACGTTCATGGAGTGGCCGGGCCAGCGCAGCGAGGCGCCTGCACCGGCTGTCCCGGTGCAGACGGGCGCCGTTGCAGATCCGGCGGCAGGGCTGGCGCAGCCGCAGCCCGGGCCGCTCTAGAATTCTTTCTCTCTTCGCCAGGAAGCCGACGACGATGCACATCCACAAGGAAATCGACACCCGCGGGCTGAACTGCCCGCTGCCCATCCTGAAGGCCAAGAAGGCGCTCGCCTCCATGGCCAGCGGCGAGGTGCTCAAGGTGGTGTCCACCGACAACGGCTCGCTGCGCGACTTCCAGGCGTTCGCGAAGCAGACCGGCAACGAACTGCTGGACCAGAGCACGGCGGGCGAGGAATACACCCACGTGCTGCGGCGGCGCTGAGCCCGGGCTCTCCGGAGATGCCGTGCCCCGCGAAAGGGGCACGGCCAGTAAAAAAGGCGCTCCCGGTGAGCGCCTTTTTACGATGGCAGCGCGTGCTTGCCTGGTCCGCGGCTCAGATTTCCACGGTCTTGAGGTATTCGCGGAAGGCGGCGCCCACCTGGGGATGCTGCAGGGCCAGTTCCACGGTGGCTTCCAGGAAGCCTTCCTTGCTGCCGCAGTCGTAGCGCTTGCCTTCGTAGCGGAAGGCATAGACGGCTTCGCGGCTCATGAGGCGGGCGATGGCGTCGGTGAGCTGGATCTCGCCGCCCACGCCCTGGGGCTGGTTGCGGATCTCGTCGAACACGCCCGGCGTGAGGATGTAGCGGCCGGCCACGCCCATGCGCGAAGGCGCGTCTTCGGGTGCGGGCTTCTCGACGATGCGCTCGATGCGGATCAGCGGACCGCCGGCGGGTTCGCCGGCCACGATGCCGTAGCGGCGGACCTGGTCCTGCGGCACTTCCTGCACGGCCAGCAGCGAGCGGCCCTGCTTGCGGAAGGCGGCCGCCATCTGGGCCATGACGGGCTGGCCACCGGGGGGGCCGACCATGAGGTCGTCTGCGAGCAGCACGGCGAAGGGTTCGCGGCCCACGAGCGGCTCGGCGCAGAGCACGGCATGGCCCAGGCCCAGGGAGCGCGGCTGGCGCACGAAGGCGCAGTCCATGTCGTTGGGTGCGACCGAGCGCACGAGCTGCAGCAGTTCGTTCTTGCCGGCGGCTTCCAGTTCGTTTTCCAGCTCGTAGGCGGTGTCGAAGTGGTCCTCGATGGCGCGCTTGCTGCGGCCGGTGACGAAGATCATGTGGCGGATGCCGGCCGCGTAGGCCTCTTCGACGGCGTACTGGATCAGCGGCTTGTCCACCACCGGCAGCATCTCCTTGGGGGATGCCTTCGTGGCGGGCAGGAAGCGGGTTCCCAGCCCGGCCACGGGGAAGACGGCTTTGCGGATCGCGGAGTTGTCGCTCATGGAAGATTCCTCGTTTTGAAGTTGGATCATTGTCGAAGGAGGGTGGGGACGCCACCGTAGGCCTTCAACTGAAACTGCACCTGGTTACACCCGCAGGGCCCGCCATTGCGGAGCGCCACGAGGTGCGGTTTCCCGGCTCACCCCAGCCGAGCGAGTTGGTCGCGCAGGCGTTCGAGCGTGGCGCCGAAGTCCGCGACGCGCTTTTGCTCCTGCTCGATGACGGCCGGCGGCGCCTTGGCGACGAAGGCCTCGTTCGCGAGCTTGCCGCGCGCCTTGGCGATCTCGCCATCGATGCGGGCGATCTCCTTGGAAAGGCGTGCCTTCTCGGCGGCCACGTCGATTTCCATGTGCAGGCACAGGCGGGCCTCGCCGACCACGGCCACGGGCGCGGCCTGCGCGGCGGCGGCCCAGGTGGCTTCATCGTCGAACACCTTGACTTCGCTGAGCTTGGCCAGGGCCTGCAGTGCCGGGGCGGCCGCGCGCATGAAGTCGGCGTCGCCGACGGCGTAGAGCGGCAGCCGGGTGGCGGGAGAGACGTTCATCTCGCCGCGCAGCGTGCGGCAGGCATCGACCAGGGCCTTGAGGCGGCCGACGTGGGCGATGGCGGCCTCGTCGATGCGCTCGGGCTGGACCTGCGGATACGGGGCGACGCTGACCGACGCGCCTTCTCGGCCGGCCACCGGGGCGACCTTCTGCCAGAGCTCTTCGGTGATGAACGGGATCAGCGGGTGCGCGAGGCGCAGGATGGTTTCCAGCGTGCGGATCAGCGTGCGGCGCGTGGCGCGCTGCTGCGCTTCGTTGCCGGTCTGGATCTGCACCTTGGCGATTTCCAGGTACCAGTCGCAGAATTCGTTCCAGACGAATTCGTAGATGGCCTGGGCGACGTGGTCGAGCCGGTAGTCCTCGAAGCCCTTGGCGACTTCCGCCTCCACCTTCTGCAGGGCGGAGACGATCCAGCGGTCGGGCTGGCTGAACTGCAGGTAGCCGCCGTCGCAGTCGGCCTGGGTGTGGTCCGAGAGGCCGCAGTCGTGGCCTTCGCAGTTCATCAGCACGAAGCGGCTGGCGTTCCAGAGCTTGTTGCAGAAATTGCGGTAGCCCTCGCAGCGCTTGCTGTCGAAGTTGATGCTGCGGCCCAGGCTGGCGAGCGCGGCGAAGGTGAAGCGCAGCGCGTCGGCACCGTAGGCAGGAATGCCTTCGGGGAATTCCTTCTGCGTGTTCTTGCGCACCTGGGGCGCGGTCTCGGGGCGGCGCAGGCCGGTGGTGCGCTTTTCCAGCAGGGGGTCGAGCGCGATGCCGTCGATCAGGTCCACCGGGTCGAGCACGTTGCCTTCGGACTTGGACATCTTCTTGCCCTGGGCGTCGCGCACGAGGCCGTGCATGTACACGTGTTTGAACGGCACGCGGCCTGTGAAGTGCGTGCTCATCATGATCATCCGGGCGACCCAGAAGAAGATGATGTCGTAGCCCGTGACCAGCACGGAGGAGGGCAGGTAGAGGTCGTAGTCTTTCGTCGCGGACGTGTCGTCCAGCGCTTCGGGCCAGCCGAGCGACGAGAAGGGCACGAGCGCGGAGGAATACCAGGTGTCCAGCACGTCGGCGTCGCGCGTGAGCTTCACGCCCGCGCCGGCCTGGGCCTGCGCCTCGGCCTCGTCGCGGGCGACGTACACGTTGCCGGCCTCGTCGTACCAGGCCGGGATCTGGTGGCCCCACCAGAGCTGGCGGCTGATGCACCAGTCCTGGATGTTGTTCATCCACTGGTTGTAGGTGTTGACCCAGTTCTCGGGCACGAACTGCACCTGGCCGGAGGCCACGGCATCGATGGCCTTCTGCGCGATCGACTTGCCCGTCGGGTCGCCCTTGCCCACCTCGCTCATGGCGACGAACCATTGGTCGGTCAGCATGGGCTCGACCACCTGGCCCGTGCGGGTGCAGATGGGGACCATGAGCTTGTGCTTCCTGGTCTCGACCAGGGCGCCGGCGGCCTCCAGGTCGGCCACGATGGCCTTGCGGGCCGCGAAGCGGTCCATGCCGCGGTACTTCTCGGGAGCGTTCTCGTTGATGGTGGCCTGCAGGGTCAGCACCACGATCATGGGCAGTCCGTGGCGCTGGCCCACCTGGTAGTCGTTGGGGTCGTGCGCGGGCGTGACCTTGACGACGCCGGTGCCGAATTCCTTGTCGACGTAGGCGTCGGCGATGATGGGGATCTCGCGGCCCACCAGGGGCAGGATGACGGTCTTGCCGACCAGGGCCGTGTAGCGCTCGTCCTCGGGGTGGACCATCAGCGCCACGTCGCCCAGCATGGTTTCGGGCCGCGTGGTGGCCACCGTGAGGCTGCCGGAGCCGTCCGTGAGCGGGTAGGCGATGTGCCAGAGCGAGCCGTCCTTCTCCTCGCTTTCCACTTCCAGGTCGGACACGGCGGACTGCAGCACCGGGTCCCAGTTCACGAGGCGCTTGCCGCGGTAGATCAGGCCCTGCTCGTAGAGGCGCACGAAGGTGTCGGTGACGACCTTCGAGAGCTTGTCGTCCATGGTGAAGTATTCGCGGCTCCAGTCCACGCTGTCGCCCAGGCGGCGCATCTGCGTGGTGATGGTGTTGCCGCTCTTTTCCTTCCATTCCCAGACCTTGTGGGTGAAGGCCTCGCGGCCCAGGTCGTGGCGGCTCACGCCCTGTTCCTGCAGCTGGCGTTCCACCACGATCTGCGTGGCGATGCCGGCGTGGTCGGTGCCCGGCACCCACAGCGTGTTGTGGCCGCGCATGCGGTGGTAGCGCGCCAGGCTGTCCATGATGGTCTGGTTGAACGCATGGCCCATGTGCAGCGTGCCGGTCACGTTGGGCGGCGGCAGCTGGATGGCGAAGTTCTCGCCGCGGGCCGCGGCGCCGGCATCCGGTGCGCCGGTGCCCCGGCAGCCCGCCGCGCCGTAGCCTCGGCGCTCCCACTCGGGGCCCCAGTGGGCTTCCAGGGCGGAGGGTTCGAAGGACTTGGACAGGCTTTCAAGGCCGGGCTGGTGCAGGGGCGAGCTCATGGGCGTGGAAACGGGCAGGTGCGGCGCCTCTGCAAAGAGGCGCTGTCGCGTGGGAAATGGGCTGAACAGGGGATTCTACGGGCCCGGCTCCGGGGGCCGCGCCGCGGGCGGTGTCTCGTTTTGTTACGTACCGGCAGTGGACCGCGCCGCGCCGGCTGCGAATAATTCGCGGCTCCGCCACCGGCGGCGGCCCGGAGGGGGCCGCCCGCTGCCGGTGATGAAAACCATTCCTACAAAGCGCAGTACCCATGAATCCGTCTTCCGCATTCCGCAAGGGCCTCCTGAAAGTGGCCCTGCTCACCCTGCTGTCCCTCTTCCTGGTGCCCGCCGCGACCCTGCTTTTCGTGCGCCACGTGCAGGGCACGGAAGATGCACGCTTCCTGGCGGATATCGAGCGCCGCATCGATGCCGAGGTGTCGATGCCCGCGGCCGAGAAAGAGGCCCAGCGCGCGTTCTTCCGCAGCCATCCGCCGTCCGGCGCCTGCCATGACACGCATCCGCGCGTCGCCGCGGTGCGCGAGGGCCTGTGTGGCCGTTTCTCGCCCGGATGGCAATTCGACCTGGCCCGCCGGCTGTCGGCCGCGACGCTCCTGGCCGGTGCCGCGCTGCTGCTCGCCGTGCTGGGGCTGGGGGCGCTGGCGTTCGTGAACCGGCCGCTGCAGCATGCGAGCTTCGTGGCGGGATGGCGGATCACCACCTGGGCGAGCGCGATCTCGCTGGTCGTGCAGGGCGCCATGCTGACGTGGCTCGCGTTCTGGGTGCCCGCATTCTTCTTCCACCGGTATTCGCCCAAGCTCATCCTCGTGGTGGCGCTGGGCATGGCCGTGGCCGTGGTCATGGCGGTGGCGGCGATCTTCCGCAGGCTGCCGCGGGACAACGCGGTGACGGGCGAGACCATCGCCGAAGCCGATGCGCCGCAGCTCTGGCAGCGGGTGCGCGCCCTGGCCGCGCGCCTGGGCACGGAGCCTCCGCGCCATATCGTGGGCGGCATCGATGCCAATTTCTTCGTGACCGAGGCGCCGCTGACCGTGCAGGGGCGCGCACTCACGGGCCGCACGCTGTTCGTCAGCCTTCCGCTGCTGCGGGTGCTGGACCAGCACGAGGCCGATGCGGTGCTGGCGCACGAACTGGCCCACCTGGGCGGCGGCGATACGCGCAGCAGCGCGCGCCTGGGCCCGAAGCTGGTGCAGTTCGACCACTACCTGCATGCCGTGCGCGAGGGGGGGCTGTCGGCGCTGGCGTCGCCGCTGCTCACCCTCTATCGCACCATCTTCGAGATCGCCCTTGCGCGGGACAGCCGCGAGCGCGAATTCCGGGCCGACCGCACGGCCGCGGAGGCGGTGTCGCCCGAGGGCATCGCCCGGTCGCTCGTGAAGATCGCCGCCTACGCGCAGTACCGGCACCGCATCGAGGAAGACCTGTTCGGCCGTGACCAGCGCCACGGCCAGGCGCTGGGCATCGCGGGCTTCATCGCGCAGGGGCTCGGGCCCTATGCGGAGTCGCCCGGTTTTGCCGAGGCCATGCGCTCGGCCCGCGTGCCGCATCCCTTCGATTCGCATCCGCCCATGCCCGAGCGCATCGGGCGCGTGGGGGTGTCGCTGGCCGAAGCCGACTATGGCGCCATCGTGCGGCGTGCGCCCGCATCCACCTGGGCGCAGGACATCCTCACGGCCGAGGCGATCGAATCGCGGCTGTGGTCGGAGTACGAGGCGGCTTTCGCGGAAAACCACGAGCGCAGCCTGGCCTACCGCTACGAGCCCGCGAACGATGCGGAGCGGGCGATCGTGCTGCAGTACTTTCCACCCCAGTCGTTCGAGGTCAAGGGCGGCAATACGGTGGAGGTCAGCATCGACGGCATCCGTGCCACGCGGGGCGACCAGCACGTGCCCTGGGACGCCGTGAAGGCACTGCAGTTCAGCGAGAGCGCGTTCACGAACGCGCTGGTGGTCACGCACCCTGAAAAGCGCCTGCTGCGGCACCGCACGACGAGTATCGCGCTGGCGGGCATGCGGTCCGAGAAGGACCGGTTCAAGGCCGTGGTGAACGCCTACTGGCAACGCCACCAGGTGATGCGCATGCACCAGGCCGAAGGCTGAGCCGGGGCAGGGCGGAAGGCCGGCGGCGGGGCCGCCCTGGCGTCTGTTTCAGGCGGATGTGCCCGGCACGTACTCCGGCCGGTCGTTGGACTGGGGCTTGAGCGGGGCCGCCGACCTGCCTTCGGCGCGCTCGCGGCGCCATTGCTCCTTGCGGGCTGTCCATTCGGCGAGGCGCTGGTGGGCCACCTTGCTGTCCTTGGCCATGTGTTCCTCGTCGGCCAGCTGGGCGGCCAGCTCGAGCCGGATGCCGTTGGGGTCGAAGAAATAGATGCTCTTGAAGATGTGGTGGTCGGTGACGCCGAGCACCTCGATGCCGTGCGCCTGCAGGCGGGCCTTGGTGTTCTCCAGTTCCTCGACCGTATCGACGCGGAAGGCGATGTGGTTGACCCAGGCGGGCGTGTTGGGGGAGGGCTCGGGCTTCACGTCGTCGCCCAGGTCGAAGAAGGCGATGAAGGAGCCGTCCCGCAGGCGGAAAAAGAAGTGCGTGTAGGGGCAGTATTCGCCCGTGCTGGGTACGTAGTCGCTCTGGATGATGTGGTAGAGCGGCAGGCCGAGGATGTCTTCGTAGAAGTGCCGCGTTTCTTCCGCGTCGCGTGCGCGGTAGGCGTAGTGGTGCAGTTGCTGCACGGCGGCGGGCGCGGGCAGGGTGGCCAGGTCGGGGCGGGGCAGTGCGCTCATGGCTGTCTCCTTGGGATGGATTGATGGATTGTACTATTCGTAATTGATTTCATATAGAGCAACTTGCGCAAGGCCCCGCAGCGGACATATAGTCGGCAGCCGAGGTGTTTTCTCTTTCTCTTTCTCTTTCGAGGTATCCGCCGATGCGCCTGTGAGCCCCCTCCCATCCGTTCCATCCCTTTTTGTTGCGGGGTGGCCGATCACGATGGCTTGGAGTGCCCGGCATGGCGACCTTCAGTACGGACGACCGTCCGCTTTCTTCCCGCAGCGCACTGCGCGCTGCCTCTTCTTTTCCCAACCAGACTTTGTCCTCCCATGGCGCGGAGGCGGCCTCGAGGCTTCACCTGCGGCAAGTGCAGTGGTGCCCGCCCGGCGCCGAGCCGCTGTGGGGCGAGCCGCTGGCGTTGAGCCTGCCGCCCGGCGTCACCGGCCTGGTAGGCGACAACGGCGTGGGCAAGAGCGTGCTGCTGTCGATCGCGGCCGGCGCGCTGCTGCCGTCTTCCGGCAATGTGCTGTGCACGGGGACATGGCGGGCCGTGGGCCAGCATCCGCCGGGCACGACCCTGGCTGCGCTGGCAGGCCTCGACCGCGAACTGGAGGCATTGCAGAGGCTGGAGTGCGGCCAGGGCACCGCCGAAGACCTGCTTCTGGCGGACGGCCGCTGGGACTGGCCTGCGCGCTGGCGGCAGGCGCTGGAGGGGGCCGGGCTCGGTCACCTGCAGGGCGATGCCGATGCCGACCGCCTCAGCGGCGGAGAGCGTGTGCGCGTGGCGCTGGCCGGGGCCTTTTTTTCGCAGGCCGAGGTGCTGCTGCTGGACGAGCCGACCAACCACCTGGATGGCGACGCACGGCGCTGGCTGCAGCAGGCGCTGGACAGCGGGCGTGGCGGGCCGCGCGCCGTGCTTCTGGCGAGCCACGACCGGGCGCTGCTGGAGTGCGCGGACCGCATCGTGGAACTGTCACCGCGCGGCCTGCGGCTGTACGGTGGCGGCTGGAGCGCGTATGCCGCCCAGAAGGCGGCCGAAACCCAGGCCGCACATGAAGCGCTGCGGCAGGCGCGAGTACAGCGCGATGGCGCGGTGCGGGACCTGCGCCGCCAGCAGGAGGCCCAGGCGCGGCGCAGCGCGCGGGGGGCCGCGGCACGACGGGTGGCGAACCAATCGCCCCTGGTGCTTGACCGCATGAAGGACCAGGCCGAAGCGCATGCGGGGCGGGAGGATGTGCGCCGGCAGCAGGTGAGCGAACGGCTGCAGGAGACCGTGCGCGAGGCATTCGCCCGGGTGGGGGTGGAAGCGGCCGTGGCGCTGCCGCTGCCTGCCAGCGCCGTCCCGGCAGGCAAGCCGGTGCTGCGGCTGGAAGGGGCGGTGCCGCCGTTGGGGCCACAGGTGCCGCTCGACGGGGTCTGGAGCGGGCCGGTGCGCATCGCCGTGACCGGGCCCAATGGCTGCGGCAAGAGCACCCTGCTGCGCATGCTGGCCGGGCACGTGCCGCCCGCGGCGGGCCGCGCTGGCTGCCTGGTGCACGCGGCCTGGCTGGACCAGGATGCCAGGGGCCTGTTGCCGCCGGAGCTCAGCGTGATGGAGGCACTTGCGCTGGCGGAATCGCCGCTGCCCGCGGCGGAACTGCGCACGCGCCTGGCGCAGCTCGGCCTGGATGCGGGCCGCGTGCTGCGCCCGTCCGGCAGCCTCAGCGGCGGTGAGCGCGTGCGGGCTGCGCTGGCCTGTGCCCTGTGGGGTGGTGCGCCCGCGCAGCTGCTGCTGTTGGACGAACCCTCCAATCACCTGGATGCCCGGGCGGTGCAGGCGCTGCAGGAGGCGCTGTCAACGTTCACCGGGGCGATGGTCGTGGTGTCGCACGACCGGCATTTCCTGCAGGCACTGGCGCCGCAGGTGGCTTGGGCCTGGGAGGACGGGCGCTGGAACCTCGATGGAGCGCTGCAGCCGGAGGGCTGAGGGGCGGGGCGGCTCAGGACGCCAGCGCGGCGTGCTTCCAGGCCGTGGCGGCGGCTTGCGTGTCGCCGCGCTGTTCCGCGAGTTCGGCGAGGTGGCGCCAGGCGCGGCAGCGCAGCGGGCCTTCGCCGAGCTGCTGGGCGGCCTGGGTGAACAGCTGCTGGGCCTTGCCCCAGAGCTGGCGGCGCAGGCAGGCCATGCCGGACAAATACTGCAGGCGCGCATCGCGCGGATTGGCCTGCTGGGCGGTTTCGATGCGCGCCAGCCAGGCCGCGTCGAGCGCGTCGAGGTTGCTTTCCAGCACGCGCACGAGCTTGAGCGCATGCGCGTCGGGCAGCGGATCGGTGGCGTCCACCATGCGTTCCCACGCGGGCAGCAGCCAGGTGCGCACTTGGCCGTGGTCGCCACCGAGTTCGGTGAGGCGCTGTGCGGCATGGATGGCCAGTTCGGGCATGGCGCGCTCCGCCGCCTCGAACGCCATCCAGGTCTGCTGCAGCTGGGCGGGGTCGTGCGCGCCGTTGAGCAGTTCGATGGCGAGCCCGCGCACGATGCTCTGCGCCGCAGCGGGTGAGAAGGCGCGGTGCTTGCCGAGCAGGCGGGCGGTTTCCAGCGCCTCCTGGGTCTGGTGCGAGAGGCGCGTCGCCTTGAGGCGCGCCCGCAGGGCCAGTGTGCGCCGTGCCGCGCCCTGGGGCAGGGCGGCGAGGTGTTCGAGTGCGGTGGCCGCGTCGCGTTCGTCGAGCGACCAGCGTGCGGCGCGCAGCTGGGCGCCCTCGCGCAGTTCCAGCTCGCTCACGGGGGCGCGTGCCGGGATGTTGTCCAGGGCATTGCGCAGGTGGGCCTCGCGGGTGGCGCGGTCCTGCAGGGCGTGGGAGCTTTCGGCAGCGACGAGGTGCGCCAGCGTGCGCAGCTGGCGCCCGTGCGGCACGGCTTCTCCGGCGGCTTCCAGGGCGTTTTCCTGGGCGAGGGCGGCCATGGCGGCCTTGCGCGAGCGCAGGAAGCGCCCGGCCAGCAGCTGCGAGAGCGCGTCGAGCAGGGCCGCGTGCATGGAGCGCTCCTTCTGCTGCACGCGCCAGCGCCGTGCCTGGCCCGGCAGTTCGAGCAGCGCGGACAGTGCGCGCAGCGCGGCATAGAGGATCGCGAAGCCGCCGAAGAACAGCAGCAGCACGAAGTTGAGCGACAGGTCGACGCGGTAGGGTGGCCAGAACAGGGTCACGGTGCCCTGGTTGTTGCCCGCGAACAGGGCGGCAGCCACGGCCGTGCCGAAAAGTACCAGGAACCAGAGTGCTGCGCGCATGGGTGGGTGGTCTCCTGCGCGGTTCAGCGGCCGGCGGCGGCGGTGGCCAGCGTGGCGAAGGTTTCGTCCAGCGTGGGCAGGGCCGCGCCCTTGAGGTGGACCTGTGCCTGCTGAAGCACCGTGGCCGCCGTCTGCGTGCGACGCGATGCGGGATCGAAGTACCGGCCCAGGGCGTTGTTCGCGGCGGAGAGGTCGGCGCGCGCCGATTCGTACTGCCGTGCGAGCAGCGCGAGGCGGGCGTTCATCAGCTGGAGCTTGAGGTTCTCGCGCAGGAAGAAGGCCTGGTCGGGGGCGATGAGGATGGCCTCCGGGCGGTCGATGCGGGTGACGCGCAGCAACTGGCGGGCCTCGTCGCGCACGACTTCCCAGCTGCGCTGCAGCGTGGCCTGCCACCAGGGAAGGGTGCCGTCGGCGCCGGCCGGTGCAGTGCCCTCGGACGGGCGGGCGGCGGCATTCATGCGCCGCGTGGCCGCGGCCTGCGCGACGGCGTTCTGCAGGGGCAGATCGTCCACCTGGCGCATGAGGTCGTCCAGGCGGGCCAGCAGGCCGGCCGTGTCGGTGACCTGGGCCGAGCCCACGCGGTCGAGGTCGCGGCCGATGGCGCGCGCCACGGGGGCCAGGCGCGGCTGGGCGGCCCGCTCGATGCGCTGGCTGGCACTCTTGAGCGCGGCCATGACGGGCTCCAGGCTGCCGGTGAGCTGGGCCTGCTGCTGCGCGAGGCGCAGCGCGGATTCGATGTCCACCACGAGGTTCTCGTCGCGCGAGCGCGAGAGGCTCTGCATGAGTTCCTCGAGCTGGCTGCGCTGCAGGGCGACTTCGCTCACGCGGGTTTCGTTCACGGCGATGCGCGCAGAGACGTCGCGCGCCATGTCCAGCGCCTGGTTGGCGAGGGTGCGGGCCTCGATGGACTGCGCGCCCGCATCGGCCGACTGGCGGGCGAGCTGTTCCTGGATGCTGCCGAGGCGCTGCCACAGCATGACGCTGGTCGCGAGGCCGGCGACGGCCACGACGCCGAGCAGCGCCAGCACGGCGCGCTGCACGCCGGAGGCCTGGGGCGCCGAGGTTGCGGGAGGCGCGGGAGGTGCGTTGTGGGGCTCGGAACTCATGGGTGGGATTCTATCGATGCGACCACGTCGTTCAGGGCAGGGCGGCACTGGCGCACGGCCCCGAAGCCGGCGTCCTGCGCGGCCTGCGCGATGCGGGGATGGGTGGCGAGCGCGCGCGCTCCGGACCAGTCCTGCCCGGGCAGCGCTGCCCCCAGGTGGGCCACGGCCTCGGAACTGCTGAAAAGCCAGAGCGAGCCGTCCGTGGCCGCGGTGCGGGCGAGGGCCAGTTGCTCTGCGCTGAAGTCGGGGGCGCCCCGTTCGTAGGCCGCGACGAATTCGGCGTGCCCGCCAGCCGCGGCGATCTGCTGCGCGAGCCATTCGCGGCCCGTGCCTGCGACGGTGTCCGTGCCGTCGCTGTCGGCCTGCGCGCCGCGCACGATGAGGATGCGGTCGCCCTGCCGCACCTGCGGCGCCACCTGCGCCCAGAGGGATTCGGAGTCGAACTGCGCGGCATCGGGCGCGGGCCGGTCGATGGCTTCCGCAGGCACGCCGGCCTGCCGCAGCGCCTGGGCGGTGCCGGGGCCGGGCGCCCAGATCCGCGGCAGCGCGGCCGGATCGCCAGCGAACAGCGCGGCACCCGTGCCTGGCGGATCAAAGAAATGGTGGGCCGCGTTGCTGCTCACGAACATGACCGCGCGCCAGCGGGGCCAGGCCTCGCGGGCTGCCTGCAGTGCCGCGCGGGCTTCGGGATGGGCGCATCCCCGGATGGCGATGAGGGGCAGGGCCACGGCATCGATGCCGCGCGCATGCAGGTGCACGACCCACTGCGTGGCGTCGCGCTCCGGGCGGGTGACGATGGCGCGGCGCGGGGCCGGAGGAGGGGGGGCGCGGTGCACGGGTGGATGCGGGCTCGGTGGGCGGGCGTGCCGGTCAGGCCGGGATCTGCGCGCCGTCCGCACGCAGCCGCGCCGCGACGGCGGAGCCGAGTGCCTCTGCTTCGGGCAGGGAGGCGACCGGCGCGGACACCTGCACGCGCACCAGGGGGCGGATGCATTCGGGGTCGCCCCAGGCGCCGTCCAGGCGCAGCGTGCCGGCGTCCGTCCACCGGCCGTGGGCCGCGAGCGGCACGGAGCAGCTGCCGCCCAGTGCACGGCTCACGGCGCGCTCGGCGGCCACGCAGAGCCAGGTGGCCTGGTGGGCGAGCGGTGCCACCGCCTGCAGCAGGTCGTGGCGTTCGGAGCGCACCTCCAGGCCCAGCGCGCCCTGGCCGGCGGCCGGCAGCATCTCGTCGGGCTCGAACAGGGCACGGATGCGGCCTTCCAGGCCCAGGCGCTTGAGGCCCGCGGCCGCGAGCACGATGGCGTCGTACTGGCCTTCGTCGAGCTTGCGCAGGCGGGTGTCCAGGTTGCCGCGCAGCGGCTGGATGTCGAGGTCGGGACGCAGCGCCTGCAGCAGCACCTGCCGGCGCAGGCTGGAGGTGCCGACCACGGCACCCAGGGGCAGGTCGGCGAGGCAGGCGTGGCGGGGAGAGACGAAGGCGTCGCGCGGATCCTCGCGCTCCATCACGCAGGCCAGCTCGAAGCCCTCGGGCAGCTCCATGGGCACGTCCTTGAGCGAATGCACGGCCACGTGGGCGCGGCCTTCTTCCAGCGCGACTTCCAGCTCCTTCACGAAGAGGCCCTTGCCGCCCACCTTGGACAGGGTGCGGTCGAGGATCTGGTCGCCCTTGGTGGTCATTCCGAGCAGTTCGACGGCGTGGCCACGCGCACGCAGCAGGGCCTGCACGTGCTCGGCCTGCCAGAGCGCGAGGCGGCTTTCGCGCGTGGCGATGACGATGGGGGGAAGGCCGGAGGAGGCGGAGGTCGTGGAGGAGAAGGGATGCATCGCGGTGTTCCAGGCCGGGCGGGCGGAAGGCTCGGCAGGCCTGGCGGGGATGCTAGCATGCTGCGCCGCAGCACCCGCCGTTCCGCCGGGGCGCCTCCAGGAGACCTTTCCGCATGAATGCGACGCCTTCCCGCAAGACCGATCCCGTGTCCGAGCCGCAGGCCGCCCCGTCGCCCGGACGCCGCGCCGACAAGGACCAGCCGCTGATCCAGGACATCCGCCTGCTCGGGCGCATCCTGGGTGATGTGATCCGCGAGCAGGAGGGCGTGGCGGCCTACGACCTGGTGGAGCAGGTGCGCAAGCTGTCGGTGGCGTTCCGCCGCGATGCGGACCAGGAGGCGGACAAGGCGCTCAAGAAGCTGCTCAAGGGCCTGTCGGGTGACCAGACGGTGAGCGTGATCCGCGCCTTCACGTATTTCAGCCACCTGGCCAACCTCGCCGAGGACCGGCACCACATCCGCCGCCGCACCGTGCACGAGCGGGCCGGCAGCACGCAGGAAGGCAGCATCGAGGTGGCCCTGGCCCGGCTGCGCTGGGCGGGCATCGCGCCGCGCGCCGTGGCGCAGACGCTGGCGCGCAGCTACGTGTCGCCGGTGCTGACCGCGCACCCGACGGAGGTGCAGCGCAAGAGCATCCTGGACGCGGAGCGCGACATCGCCGAACTGCTGGCCGAGCGCGACGAGATCCAGGCGCGGGGGCTGTTCTACAAGTCCGCGCGCGATGCGCTCACGCCGCGCGAACTGGCGGCCAACGAGGCGCGGCTGCGCGCCCGCGTCGCGCAGCTCTGGCAGACCCGGCTGCTGCGTTACACCAAGCTCACGGTGGCCGACGAGATCGAGAACGCGCTTTCCTACTACGAATCGACCTTCCTGCGCGAGATCCCGCGCCTGTACGAGGACCTGGAGCGGGCGCTGGGCAGCCAGCCGGTGGCGAGCTTCCTGCGCATGGGCCAGTGGATCGGCGGCGACCGCGACGGCAACCCCAACGTGAGCGCCGAAACGCTGGAGCTGGCGCTGCGCCGCCAGGCCGAGGTGGCCCTGCGCCACTACCTGACCGAGGTGCACTACCTGGGGGGCGAGTTGTCGCTGTCGGCCCGGCTGGTGCAGGTCTCCCCCGAGATGCAGCAGCTCGCCGAACGATCGCCCGACACCAGCGAGCACCGGCAGGACGAGCCCTACCGCCGCGCGCTCACCGGCATCTATGCGCGGCTGGCGGCGACGCTGCGCGAATTGACGGGCGGCGAGGCTGCGCGCCATGCCGTGGCGCCCCAGAACCCGTACGGCGACGCCTCGGAATTCCTCGCGGACCTGCGCGTCATCGAGGCTTCGCTGCGGTCGCACCGCGGGGCGCCTCTGGCGGCGCAGCGGCTGCATCCGCTGGTGCGGGCCGTGGAGGTGTTCGGCTTCCACCTGGCCACGGTGGACCTGCGGCAGAGCTCCGACCAGCACGAGCGCGTGGTGGCGGAGCTGCTGGCCACGGCGCGGATCGAGGCCGATTACGCGGCCCTGCCGGAGGACGCGCGCCAGGCGCTGCTGGTGCGCCTGCTGTGCGATGCCCGTCCGCTGCGCGTGGTGGGTGCGGAGTATTCGGAGCACACGCGCGGCGAGATCGCCATCTTCGAGACGGCGCGGCGCATGCGCGACCGCTACGGCGCCCAGGCCATCCGGCACTACATCATCAGCCACACCGAGACGGTGAGCGACCTGCTGGAAGTGCTGTTGCTGCAGAAAGAGGTGGGCCTGATGCATGGCACGCTGGACGGCGCCGATGCGCGCGCCGACCTGATCGTGGTGCCGCTCTTCGAGACCATCGGCGACCTGCGCAACGCGCAGCCCATCATGCGGGCGCTGTACGAGGTGCCGGGCTTCGCGGCCATGGTGCAGCGCGGCGGGGCCGAGCAGGACATCATGCTGGGCTACTCCGACAGCAACAAGGACGGCGGCATCTTCACCAGCAACTGGGAGCTGTACCGCGCCGAGATCGCGCTGGTGGAGCTGTTCGACACGCTGGAGGCGCGCCACCGCATCCGCCTGCGGCTTTTCCACGGCCGCGGCGGCACGGTGGGGCGCGGCGGCGGCCCGAGCTACCAGGCCATCCTGGCACAGCCGCCCGGCACGGTGCGCGGGCAGATCCGCCTGACGGAGCAGGGCGAGGTGATCGCCTCCAAGTATGCCAACCCGGAGATCGGCCGGCGCAACCTGGAGACGCTGGTGGCCGCCACGCTGGAGGCCACGCTGCTGCAGCCCACCAAGCCCGCCACCAAGGCCTTCCACGAGGCCGCGGCCGAACTCTCGCAGGCGAGCATGGCGGCCTACCGGGCGCTGGTGTACGACACCCCGGGCTTCGCCGACTATTTCTTCAACTCCACGCCGATCCGGGAGATCGCCGAGCTCAACATCGGCTCGCGCCCGGCCTCGCGCAAGCCCAGCCAGAAGATCGAGGACCTGCGCGCCATTCCCTGGGGGTTCAGCTGGGGCCAGTGCCGGCTCACCCTGCCGGGCTGGTACGGTTTCGGATCGGCCGTGGAGGCCTTCGTGAAGGCGGCGGGCGAGGACCCGAAGGCCCGCATGGCGCTGCTGCAGAAGATGTACCGGCAGTGGCCTTTCTTCCGCACGCTGCTGTCCAACATGGACATGGTGCTGGCCAAGAGCGACCTGGCGCTGGCGTCGCGCTACAGCGAACTGGTGGCGGATGCGCGCCTGCGGCGCAAGGTGTTCGGCTCCATCGAGGCCGAATGGCAGCGCACGGTGGATGCGCTGGCGCGCATCACCGGCGACCGGCAGCGGCTGGCGCACAACACGGCGCTGGCGCGCTCGATCCGCCACCGCTTCCCCTACATCGATCCGCTGCACCACCTGCAGGTGGAATTGGTGCGGCGCTGGCGCGCGGGCGAGGGCAGCGAGCGCGTGCAGACTGGTATCCACATCTGCATCAACGGCATTGCGGCGGGCCTGCGCAATACCGGCTGAAGGCCCGGGCCTGCTTCTTGCTCACGAGCGTGCAGGCGCGCGATGGCGCCGTGCATGGACACCGGCGAAGGCAGCGTGAATGGAACCGAGAACAACGACAACCACGATGGCCGCGTCCGCGGGCCCGGCGGCGGAGCGCGGGCGTGTCGGCTGGCTGCGCCGGCTGTGGGCGCAGGATGCCTTCGTCTACAGCCTGCGCGTTTTCATCGCGCTGAGCGGCGTGATGGCGCTGTGCTGGTGGCGCGACCAGGTGGCGCTGGTGACGCCGCTCTTCCTGGGCATCATCGCCGGCGCGATCGCCGAGACCGACGACAGCTGGCGCGGGCGCCTGCGCGCGGTGCTGGTCATGCTCGCGTGCTTCGCGCTCGCGGCGTTCTCCGTGGAGCTGCTGCTGCCGCATCCGGCCTGGTTCGTGGCGGGCCTGGCATGTTCCACCTTCGGCTTCACGATGCTGGGGGCCATCGGCGAGCGCTACCGGGCCATCGCGTCGGCGACCGTGATCCTGGCGCTCTACGCGGCCATCAGCGCATCCCCGGGGACGGTGGCCGGGCACGCGCCTGCCGGCGGTCCCTGGCATGTGCCGCTGCTGCTGCTGTCCGGCGCGGCGTGGTATGCGCTGCTGTCGCTGCTGTGGTGCGCGGCGTTCCCGCACCAGAAGGTGCGGCAGAACCTGGCGGGGCTCTACGACCAGCTGGGCGCCTACCTGCGGCTCAAGGCCAGCCTGTTCGAGCCGGTGCGCGGCGTGGACGTGGAGCGGCGGCGCCTGGCGCTGGCACAGACGAATGGCCGCCTGGTGGCGGCCCTCAATGCCACCAAGGAAAGCATCTTCAGCCGCTGGGGCGCCGGCGCGCGCGACCTGCCGACGGGGCGGATGCTGCGGCACCTGAATCTCTATTTCATCGCCCAGGACATCCACGAGCGCGCCAGCTCCTCGCACCACCACTACAACGAGTGGGCGGACGTGCTGTTCCACAGCGACGTGCTCTACCGCTGCCAGCGCGTGCTGCAGCTGCAGGGCGTGGAATGCGCGCGCATCGCCCAGGCGCTGCAGATGCACCAGCCCTTCGAGCGGGACGGCGCCGTGGCGCGTGCCATGGCCGACCTGCGCGACGCGATCGCCTACCTGGAGGCCCAGGGCCGGGCCGAATGGCAGCGCCCCCTGCGCAGCCTGCGCGCGCTGGCTCGCAACCTCGCCACGCTGGACGCGCAGCTCGACGCCGCCACCCACCCCGACGGCGGGGAGCGGGCGGGAGACAGCAGCCTGCTCGACCGCTCCCCGCGTTCGCTGGCCGACGCCTGGGGCCGGGTGCAGGCGCAGCTGCACGGCGGCTCGCCGCTGTTCCGGCACGCTGCGCGGCTGTCCCTGGCGCTGGCGGCGGGCCACGGCGTGATGCAGCTGATCGATCCCGTGCACGGCTACTGGATTCCACTGGCCACGCTGTTCGTGTGCCAGCCCACGTATGGCGCGACGCTGGCGCGCGTGGCGCAGCGCATCGCCGGCACGGCCGTCGGCCTGGTCGTGGGCTGGGCGCTGCTGCGGCTGTTCCCGAGCCTGCCGCTGCAGGCGCTCTTCGCCGTGGCGGCGGGGGTGCTGTTCTTCGTCACCCGCACCACGCACTACCTCACGGCCACGGCCGCCATCACGCTGCTGGTGCTCATGTGCTTCAACCAGGCCACCGGCGCTGCGCACGGGCTGATCCTGCCGCGCCTGCTGGACACGATGATCGGCAGCGCCATCGCCGCGGTGGCGATGCTGTGGGTGCTGCCGGACTGGCAGGGGCGCCGCCTGGCGGCCGTGGCGGCCCAGGCCCTGGCCGCGCATGCCCACTATCTGCGCGAGATCCTCTCGCAGTACGCCACCGGCAAGGCCGACGACCTGGACTACCGGCTCGCGCGGCGCAATGCGCACAACGCGGATGCGGCGTTCTCCACCACGCTCTCGCACCTGCTGCAGGAGCCGCGGCACGTGCGCTCGCATTCGCTGGCCGGCATGCGCATGCTGGTGGCCTCGCACACCCTGCTGAGCTATCTCTCCGCCCTGGGCGCGCACCGGGCAGGGCCTGCGGGCCCTGCCGCGGACCTGGCCCAGGAGGCCGGGGCGCACGCGGCCGGGCGGCTGGAGGCGCTGGCGGCGGCGCTGCGCCGCCAGGAAGGCGCGGCGCTGGAGGATGCCGGACGCGCACAGGCGCTGGCAGGCGCGCTGGAACAGGCGGCGGATGCCATGGCGCTGGGAGGGGATGGTGGTGCGGGAGAGGTGTCGGCGGAGACGTTGCGGATTCTGCAGACGCAGGTGGCGCTGGTGTGCCGGCAGATCGGGGTGATCGAGGGGGCTGTGGGGGAGTTGTTGGGGTGAGTTTTTGCCGGGGGCCGGGATGTGCGCCCGGCGGCGCACCTACTTTCTTTTGCTTCGCCAAAAGAAAGTAGGCAAAGAAAAGGCGAGCCCTGGTGTCTGCGTCCCCCTTCGCCCCGAAAGGGGCGAAGGGGGCAGCCTGTGGTGCTCGGAGGCAAGGCGCGGCTGCGGAACTCGCTGCGCGCTGGCGCGCTCCGCTCGGACAACCGCAGCCAGTCAGATGACGAAGCAGGCGTGTCCTTCGGCACGCCTGCGCGCCTTGCCTCCTGCGCTCCTCGGCGCAGCCACGAGGGCGGGGTGCCGCATACGGGCCATTGCTTCGCTCGGCCCTTGGTGCGCGAGTGCGTTGCACCGCGCACGGTGTTTCTTGGGACGGAACGTTGGGGTTTTTGCCGAGCGCAGCGACGGCCTGGAGGCCGAGCAACGCGAAGGCCCGGGTCACCCCTTCTGGATGCGCCTGGGGCGCGCAGGGGGGTGGGGTGGCGGGCGTGCCGAAGGGGGCCTGTCAGGAATTTCGTGTTCAGGGCATAGGGGCCTGTCAGGAATTTCGTGTTCAGGGCATAGCATGACGAACAGGAACACGTATGCCAAGCAAACTGAACCGACCGAAGAAGGCTGCGCCCGCGCTGCCAGCCATTCCTAAAGAGCTTCTTGACCAGTTTGGCCAGGGAGCCATGACGGCCGAGGCCATCAATGCGGCGTCAATGGCGTTCAAGAAGGCCTTGATCGAACGGGCGCTGGGTGCTGAGCTCAGCCACCACCTGGGCTACCCGCCAGGCACTGCCAAGCCCGAGGAGATGGCCAATCAGCGCAACGGCAAGAGCGGCAAGACCGTCCTGACCCAGGACGGGCCGCTGCAAGTCGACGTCCCCCGCGACCGAGATGCCTCGTTCGATCCCATTCTCATCCCCAAGCACGAGCGGCGTTTCACGGGCTTTGACGACAAGATCGTGGCCATGTATGCCCGGGGTATGACCGTGCGCGAGATCCAAGGCTTCCTCACAGAGCAGTACGGTGTGGATGTCTCGCCGGAGTTCATCAGTTCGGTCACCGACGCGGTGATGGCCGAAGTCACTGCCTGGCAGAGCCGACCTCTGGAGCCTATGTACCCGGTGGTGTTCTTCGACGCGCTGCGGGTCAAGATCCGCGAGGACGCGGTCGTGCGCAACAAGGCGATCTATCTGGCCCTTGGGGTGTTGGCCGACGGCTCACGTGACATCCTGGGACTGTGGATCGAAGGCACCGAGGGCGCCAAGTTCTGGATGAAGGTCTTCAACGATCTCAAGACGCGTGGCGTCAATGACATCCTGATCGCTGTCACGGATGGCCTCAAGGGCATGCCCGAAGCACTGGGGGCGGTGTTCCCGGCCACGACGCTTCAGACGTGCATCGTGCACCTGATCCGCGCCAGCCTGGACTTCGCCAGTTGGAAGGACCGCCGGGGGCTGGCTGCGGCGCTCAAGCCGGTTTACGCGGCCCCGACGATGGAGGCGGCCCTGGCCGAACTGGACGCCTTCGAGGCCGGCCCGTGGGGCCAGAAGTTTCCCACCGTCGTGGCGGCCTGGCGCAGAGCCTGGGATCGGGTCATCCCCTTCTTCGCCTTCCCGCCCGCCATCCGCAAGGTGATCTACACGACCAACGCCATCGAGAGCATCAACGCTCAACTGCGCAAGATCATCAAGACGCGGGGGCACTTTCCCAGCGACGACGCGGCCACCAAGCTGATCTGGCTGGCACTGCGCAACATCACGGCCGAGTGGGGACGGGCCGCCCAGGACTGGAAGAATGCGATGAATCAGTTTGCGATCCTCTACGCAGATCGATTCATCAAACCCGCTGCGTAAGCAGCTTCATCGCCCTGAACACAAAAAATCTGACACTCCCGTTCCACGGCACACCCCACCCCCGAGCACCCCAGGTTGCCCCGTTCGCCCTGCGGGCGAACGGGGTCGCATCCAGCAGGGTCGCCCTTTCTTTGGTTACTTTCTTTCGGCGAAGCGAAAGAAAGTGACTCGCCCGCCGGGGCGA
>NZ_KK366049.1:224958-320303 GCF_000687165.1 Paracidovorax oryzae ATCC 19882
TTGCGCTTGTCCTGCGGGGCTAGCGCTTTACCCCGAAGCCGATCTTGAGAGCTTCGAGATCCAGGTGGGCCTCGGCCAGCAGCTTCTTGAGCCGGGCATTCTCGACTTCCAGCTCCTTCAGGCGCCGCGCTTCCTCGGCATCCATGCCGCCGTACCTGGCCCGCCACTTGTAGAACGTCGGCTCGCTGAAGCCGCCCTGCCGGCAGACCTCCTTGACCGCCAGGCCCGCTTCGGCCTGCTTCAGGAAACCGATGATCTGCTGCTCCGTGAATCGACTCTTCCTCATGTCCGTCATTCTCCAAGTTGACGGACCTCACTTCCATTCGGGTGGTACGGCTATCGGGGAGCACGTCACTCTCCCTATCAAGCGTTCCAGCAGTTCATGCAGGCCATTGCGCAGCAGCAGGACGCTACTATTTACTGAATCGGAAACTCAATCTCAAACGGTGGTGTTGCACTTCAGTTTTGAGACCGCCCCTTGTCGATGTGGCGTCTGGGTCTTGTCAGTCCTCCGGCGGGTCAGGTCGAGGTTGATGGATGGCGCAACGTCATCCTGCGTTGGCAGCGTGCTGGCCGGCAATCTACCCGAGTTCGGGCTCCAAATTTCATCCATGAATCGCGCGACGGCTGCTGTGCCCGCGAACACGCCGCGCCTACCTTCAATTTCGACGGTCTTAAACCTCGCCTTGCCCCGGGCCCTTGCAACCTGCAATGAAGCTGAGCATGCCAAGTCTGTTAACCTGCGCAAAACGCTAGCGTTTTTCACACAGGAGCGGCTCGTGGCTGTCACTAAAACCGAAGTTGTAAGTGTTCGCGTGCCGCCAGACGTGAAGGCGGCACTGATTGCCGCAGCAGAGCATGAGAGGCGCAGTCTCGCATCCATGGTTGAGTTCATGGTGCTTCAGTACTGCAAGGGTCAAGGAATCGTGGTGTCGCCGGAAGTCCAGTCCATGAAGACGCGACGCCGTGACTAGCTGCGTGCATTGTTGGGCCGAGCCTAGCTCTTGGTACCCGATACGAACTCTGTTCCCATATCGTCGAAGCGATATGTTTTTGTTTGAAATGAATCTCCTTGGAATAAGAGGAAGCCTCATGGTCGCCCGCTCACCCTTGTCAGTTGAGTTCGGATGCCCGAGCGAGGTGCAGCCATGAGTGGGCGCTGGAAGACGATTTCGCCGTCCCAGTTTCCGTGGGAACAGGACGCACTCGACTTTGTGCAGCGCGCGCTGCCCAACCGTGAGCCGTTTCGTGCCTACAGCAACTTCGAGTTTGTTGCCGACGACGGGAGCATCAACGAAGTCGACTTGCTGATCGTTTCCCGCTACAGCATCTTCCTCGTCGAGATCAAGAGCCGCCCCGGGGAAATCAGTGGCGACTCCCACACCTGGATCTGGCGAGACGGGGCACGCGAATACTTTGACGACAACCCCTTGCTGCTCACGAACCGCAAGGCAAAGAAGCTCGCATCGCTGCTGCGAAAGCAGTTGACCGTTCAGAAACGTCGCACACCCTACATCCAGTCGCTGGTCTTCCTGTCTGACCCTGCTCAACGGTGCAAGCTCACAGGCCCTGCCCGGGAAAATGTGCATCTGCGGGCCGATATTGCCAACAAACTGTTCGACGAGACGGCCCCGGTTGCCAGTGCGCAGCCGATTGACCGTGACTTGGCGACGTCCCTGAATCGGGCACTGGAGACCATTGGTATCCGTCCGCCGCAGCAGAGCCGCCGCGTTGGTGACTACCAGCTCGAGCAAGTCCTCGCTGAGACGGACTTTCACCAGGATTGGCTGGCCAAGCACGTATCGCTGACCAATCTGCGCCGTCGCGTTCGTCTTTACACCGCCAAGCGCACGCTCACCGCTGCACAGCGCTCCATGCTCGCAGACGCAGCTCGGCGCGAGTTCCAGTTGCTGGAAGGCATCCGCCATCCGGGCATCCTGCGCGCTTCCGACTTCATCGACAGCGAACACGGGCCTGCGCTGATCTTTGACTACGACGAAGGACTGCAACGACTCGACCACTTCATCCGAGCGCAAGGAGAACATCTCGATCTCTGGCAGCGGTTGAAGCTCGTCCGCGCCATTGCCGAGGCCCTGGATGCGGCCCACCGATACCGCCTCTACCACCGAGGCCTGTCGCCGCAGACCATCATGGTCAGGACGGTGGGTGCCAACTCGTTCGATGTCACCCTTTTCGACTGGCAGATCGCCACGCGCCAGTTGCAAGAAGCCGAGGGGGAGACGACCGGGACGCTGCACGTCGAGATGCTCTCTGACCGTGTGGCGCAAGAGATCTACCTTGCGCCAGAAGCCCGAAACGCGCCCCGGCCTGACTCCATCAAGCTGGACCTGTTTTCGCTCGGGGCCATCTCCTATTTCGTGCTTGCGGGTGAGCCGCCCGCCATCAGCGGCGACGAGCTGGTCACCAAGTGCGAACAAGGGCCCGGACTCACGTTGTCGGCCATGGTCAACGGCTGTTTGGCGGAGATCGAGGACCTCATCCAGTTCGCCACCTGGCCATCGCCCGATGATCGGTTCAGCTCGACCAACGAATTCCTGGCTGCGCTCGACAAGGCTGAAGAAGCGCTTGAAGAAGCCCTGACCGCGCCCGCGTCACCATTGGCGTCGCCGCTAGAGGCCAACACCGGCAATGAGCTCAACGGCTTTGAGGTCATTCGGCGACTTGGCAAGGGCGGGACCAGCCTGGCCCTTGAGGTCCGCCGCAAAGGCGCAGGGCAGCCACGCCAGGGTGTTTTCAAGATCGCCTTGGAGCCCGAGTACAACGAACGACTGAAGCGCGAAGCCGAAACGTTGGTGCGCCTTCAGCCCCACCAGAACATCGTCCAGTGCTTTGAGCGTTTCGAGATCGCGGGGCTGGCCACCCTGTTCCTGTCCTCTGCGGGCGAGGAAACACTGGGTGAACGTCTGCGCCAGGAGGGACGCCTGGGGTTGGACCTGCTGCAGCGGTTCGGCGAGGAGCTGATTTCGGTGGTGGAGTACCTGGAGCGCGAAGGCGTGCCCCACCGCGACATCAAGCCAGACAACATCGGCATCCGCCCAGGAACCGGTAAACGACTCACCCTCACGCTGTTTGACTTCTCGCTGGCCGGAGTCCCGGCCACCGACCTGAACGCGGGCACCCGGGTCTATATGGACCCGTTCTTGCGCAAGCGCGGCATGTGGGACGGGTATGCCGAGCGCTACTCGTGTGCACTGACCCTGCACGAAATGGCCACCGGCACCCTGCCCGAATGGGGCGATGGCAGTGCCGACCCCGCGACCCTGAAAACCGAGATCGTTCTCGATTCGGAGCGCTTTGACGCCTCGATCCGAAAACGGGCCCTGGACTTCTTTGTCCGGGCGCTGGCCCGCGACCACCGCAAGCGCTTCGACAACGCCGAGCAGATGCTGCGCGAGTGGCGCAAAGTGTTCGAGAGCGTCTCGCGACCTGTCACCACGCACACCACTCAAACACCCCAGAGTGACCTGCCGTTCGGTGACGAGCCTACTGCCGTCGAAGGCGGCATCACGCCGAGCACGCCACTCAGCGCGCTCGAACTGGATTCTCGCCACCTCGAACTGATCGATCGGATCGGCCACGATGAACTGGCCACCGCTGGCGATCTGGCCGACTTGCCGCGCAACCGGCTGTACCGCCACCGTGGCATCGCCCTGGCTGTGGCACGCGAGCTGCATCAGGTTGCTGACCGTCTGCGGCAGCAGTTCAGCGGCGGCGCGGTCAAAGACGAGCAGCCCGCTGACACCACCGTCGCCAAGCTGTCGGTGGATGCGGCAGCCGCCTTGTTGGTGCCGAAGAAAGGCGAGGACGCGCAACTCCAGGCCTTGGAGGCTTGGCTCGGGCTGAGCGCGCAAGCCAACGCTGCGCCACTGCCAGAGGACGTGCTGCAGTCGATGGCCGAGCGCATGTCGCGTCAACCAGAGATCACCCACCTGCGTGACGACGTGGCCCTTGTCTTGGCTGGGCTGGGCGGCATCGCGACCGTGGGGGAGATCGCCACCGCTCTCCTGGCGCGGCGCGGCAGCGTGCAAACGGGCGCGGCCCGGCACAGCGAGGCCGAAGCACTGACACGCGCGGTCATCACCGTCGAACGCACCAAGCAAGCAGCCCGCTGGCAACTGGTGCAGCGAGACGCCAACGTCCGACCGCTGGTTGAAGCGCCGCAAGTCGAAGACCTCGTGGTTGCCACACTTGCCAGCAGCGGTGCGTCCGGCCTTTTTCCCTCCGCCCCAGAAGTGCGTGCCAGTTACGCCGTGGTGCTCGGCGAAACGGCCGACCGTCTGGCGCAGCAAGACCCGCTGCCCTCGTCGCAACAAGTGGCCGATACCCTGGCCCGCGTGTCGCCGCCTGCGGGCGATGCTGGCTTGAGCTCCGATCGATTGATCCGTCTCGCCGCCGCGTGTGCCCGACAAGCCGCGCTGTCTTCGCGGCTGGAGTTCTACCCGGCCCAGTTGTCTGCGGCGCGAGCCGTCAAGCTGGCCACTAACTCGCTGCTCGGCTTGCGGCAGTTCGATCTGGAGACCATCCGACGCCGGATTTTTGCGCGCTACCCCGAGGCGGCGCCTTTGCCCGGCCCCACCGAGCTGGAGCAACTGCTCAAAGATGCGGGTCTGGAAGTGAAGTGGGATGGTGCCAAGCGCGCCTTCGTCACGCTCTACTCAGCGGGCATTATTTCGGGTACCACACAGATCACCCGCTTCGGCACCAACAACCGGCCACGTACAGCGACCGCCCCGGATGTGCAGATGGCGCTGCAGATCGACGAGCGCATCAAACACGCGTTGAGCAGCGGCAAGTTGCTCACTTTGTCTGTCGACCCCAAGGGCCTTGCTATCGCGCAGCGCGAGCTGACGCAGCGCTTTGGCCTGAAGGTCATCGACTTCGATGAAGTCGTGCTCTCGCAACTGGAAGCGCAAGCCAAGGAATGGGACGTGGACTGGAACATCCTGCTGGCCGCCGACGCCGCGCCCGCGGGTTCGGTCGATGCGCAGAACTTCGCGACCGTGCTCGGGGAAGTCTGGCCCAAGGTCGAAGCCCAACTGCTGCAGGACGATCAACCGGGCCTGTTGGTCAATCTCGGCTTGGCCGCACGCTGGCAGAAGATGCCGCTGTTCGCCAAGCTGGCCGATGCCTGCATGTTCGGCAACCGACCGCCGCTGATTGCCCTGATTGCCAGCCCGCTGACGCCTGACAACCGACCGGTGCTGGATGGCGAAGCCGTTCCGGTCACCATCAACACCACCGATTACGGTCGCATCCCTCGCGCTTGGCTCGAAAACGCCCACCGCACGCACGGCAGCCCGACAGCCGCGACCAGCACGAAGTCAAAACAACCATGATTAATCGTCCCAAACTGCTGGCCGACCTGAAGATCCAGGTTCGAGACCTGGAAAGCGATCTGCGCAGTCGCTTTGCGACCCATGCTGAGTACAAGAGCCGCCTCACGGCCGACTGGGAGGCAGCACGTGACGCTGGACGGACATCCGAGGCCTTGGAAACTTGGGCTGAGGCGCAGTTCACCCAGTCCGCCGTGGCTTGGGTATTGGCTTGCGTGTTCGTCCGCTTCTGCGAAGACAACGACCTGCTCGACGCGCCGCTGATCGCCGGCACGGATGCCCGAGGCCAAACCGCCGTGGCGCGTCAGGAGGCCTTCTATCTACAAAACCCGACCGCATCGGACAACGACTACCTGCGCGACGTGTTCGCGGTAGCAAGCCGCCTGCCAGGCTTGTCTGACGTGATGAAAGTCCAGCGTGTCTTGCTGACAGCTCCGGTCTCTGCCGACATGGGCAAGCAACTGGTGCGCTTCTTCCGCGCCACCAATGCCGACACCGGGGCACTGCTCCACGACTTCGCAGACCCCGACTGGAACACGCGATTCCTGGGCGACCTGTACCAGGACCTTTCCGAAGCAGCGCGGGAACGCTATGCCCTGCTGCAAACGCCGGAGTTCGTCGAGTCCTTCATCCTGGACCGCACGCTGACGCCTGCGCTCGGCATCTACACGCTCGAAGAAGTCGATCTGATCGACCCAACCTGCGGTTCGGGCCACTTCTTGCTGGGCGCCTTTGAACGCCTGGCCCCTCTTTGGCTGCGCAAGCGCCCTGACAACGTCAACATGGCCCTGCAGGATGCCTTGGACCGCATTGCGGGCATCGACCTGAACCCCTACGCGGTGGTGATCGCCCGGTTCCGGCTGCTGGTGGCTGCGCTCAAGATGGCACAGGTTCACAAGCTGCGGCTTGCCCCGGACTTCCATCTTCATATCGAAACGGGCGACAGCCTGCTTCACGGATTTGATCAACGCGACTACACGCGGGCTCAGGCGTCGCTAGCGTTGAATACGCCGCAAGAAAATCTGGCAATGGCGGCTGACCACCTGTATCGGCACGCCTTTGCGGCGGAAGACCTTGCCGCGACGAATCAGATCCTCGCGAGAAAGTACGCGGCGGTTGTTGGGAACCCGCCTTACATCACGGTTAAGGATCAGGCTGTCTCAGCCCTTTATCGGCAACGCTTCCAGAGTTGCCATCGGACTTATGCCCTGGTGGCCCCGTTTTGTGAACGGTTCTGGGCTCTCGCACGCAATTTGGACAACACGCAGCGAGCTGGATTTGTTGGGCTAATCGTGTCGGACTCGTTCAAGAAGAGAGAGTTTGGAAAGAAGCTAGTTGAAGGCTTCTTTCCGACCGTAGAACTCTCGCATGTCATAGACACTTCGGGAGCTTACATACCGGGTCACGGGACTCCGACGGTAGTCCTGCTTGGGCAGAATCGACCGCCTGTCAATCCATCCGTGCGTGCTGTCTTGGGGATCAACGGTGAACCATCGACACCAAGTGACCCTGGGCAAGGGATCGTCTGGAACGCCATATTGACTCAGATCGATCGCAGCGACTCCGAGTCAGAGTGGGTCAGCGTCCATGACTTCCCTCGCGACAAGTTTTACAGCCACCCTTGGGCGTTGGCCGGTGGTGGTGCCGCCGATCTGCTTGAACGAATCAATGCCGCTGGAACAGAAGTCATCAGCGCTTTTGCAGATGTGTTTGGCGGTACAGGGCGCACAAGTGCAGACGATGCATTCGTGCTGGCCAGAAACACGGCGATCAGGCTGGGTGTGGAGTCCTCAATGGTCCGCCCCCTCGTCGAAGGCGACAACGTTCGTGAATGGGCGATTTCGTCCGATGAACACGGAATAGTTCCATATGCTGAGCAAGGCCTAGTCTCGCTCTCCGATTTCCCTGGATTGAATCGGTACCTTTGGGCCTTCCGAACATTACTTGGGAATCGAGCGACATTCGGTCAAGGGACGTATTTCTCTGATGGAAAGGCGTGGTGGAGCTGGCATCAAATCACCTTGGCTCGACTGACGTATCAGCATGCCATCGCCTTTGGCGAAGTAGCAACACACAACCACTTCGTCCTCGACCGTGGAGGCAAGGTCTTCAAGCAGACTGCGCCGGTCATTAAGCTACCTGCCAACACCACCGAAGATGACAACCTGGGCATCCTCGGACTGCTGAATTCTTCGACATCGTGCTTCTGGCTCAAACAAGTCTGCTTCCCAAAGGGTGGCGATCACATGGGCACGGAAGGTGCCCGTGTGCGGCGTTCATTATGGGATGAGCGCTTCGCGCATGACAGTACCAAAGTCGGTCAGTTCCCGGTGGCGGTGGAGCGCCCCGTCCAAATCGCAAAGCGAATCGACAGCCTAGCCACCCAACGGGCAGCACGCCTACCGGTAGCGACGTTCGGGTTAGCAGTTCCAACCCGCGCTGGACTGGATGCGGCGAAGACTGAAGTCGATCGCATTCGAAGCGAGATGATTGCTTGGCAGGAGGAACTGGACTGGCAGGTCTACTGCATCTATGGCGTGTTGGATGAGCAGCTTTGTTACTCAGATGCGCCACCTGGTCTTCAATTCGGAGAGCGCGCCTTCGAAATTCTGTTGGCTCGGCAGTTGGCTGCGGGGACCACTTCGACGACTTGGTTTGAGCGTCACGGCGCACAACCCGTCACGGAATGCCCCGCGCGCTGGCCGGCAGACTACCGAGCCCTGGTCGAACGTCGAATTTCCACGATCCAGCAAAGGCGTGACCTGGCTCTAATCGAACGACCAGAGTGCAAACGCCGCTGGGCAGGATCTGACTGGACCACTCTCGAAAAGGTTGCGCTGGAAGGCTGGCTGCTCGATCGGTTGGAGGCGACTGACCTTTGGCCACGAGACGCTCACCCGGCTCCGCGCCTACGCTCTGTTCGGGAGCTGGTTGATGCGCTTTCGGGCGATGAGAGCTTCCGCCGCGCATTGGACTTGTACGCTGGTACGGGTAACGATGCACACGCAACGGTGACATCACTTCTGCAACAGGCCTCGGTTCCTTACCTTGATGTTCTGCGATACACCGATAGCGGCCTGCGCAAGCGTGCGGTGTGGAGAAGCACCTGGGGCTTGCAACGAAAAGAGGATGCGATTGACTCTGAAGTCAGCAAGAACATGGTTGGGGCATCCGCAGAGGACATTGCTGCCGAGCAGACGCGACGCAAGACCCGCGAGTTAGGTGCCATCCCGGTACCTCCCAAGTACAAGCCGGAAGATTTTCTCGATGGCCCAATGTGGAAGCAGCGTGGGCCGCTCGACGTCCCCAAGGAACGCTTTATCAATTTTCCTGGCTTGGAGCGCAGCAACGACGCTGGAAGCCCAATGCTGCTCTGGGCCGGCTATGGCGCAAAAGCCCGCGCC
Source organism: Paracidovorax oryzae ATCC 19882 (assembly GCF_000687165.1). Taxonomy (GTDB): domain Bacteria; phylum Pseudomonadota; class Gammaproteobacteria; order Burkholderiales; family Burkholderiaceae_C; genus Paracidovorax; species Paracidovorax oryzae. The sequence continues at coordinate 233,717 of NZ_KK366049.1, forward strand.
CTGGCGCTGACGGGCTATCTGTACGAAATGCTGCAGCGTGAAGGTGCCGATGCCGTTCGTTTGACGCCTGCCTTGGCCGGCCTGGATGAACTGTTGCCTTGGGTCCACCAATGGCACCCAGAGATCGACGACGACCTGGGCATGAGCACCGGCGACTACCTGCAAGGCTTGCTGGATGCACAACTGGCTCAGCACGGATTGACGCTGGAGGCGGTGCGCGCCTGGCGCCCCCCGGCACCTGCCCGCCGCACGCGCGGCCGACGCTCTGCCACCGCGCAAGCCTGAAACAAATCAAGAGGGACACAACAACATGCCAAAACTACGCGAAGTATTTGACCTGCCGGAGCAGGTTCACCAAGGTGACTTTGTTCTCCGCCTGACGGACGGCCTGAACGCCCCTGCGGACACCGTGCGCGACTACATCGCCACGCCCCAGTTGGTGAAGTGCTTCGACCAGGCGCTCGGGGTGGTCAAGGGCGCAATCGACAGCCGAATGAGCAAGGGCGCGTACCTGCACGGTAGCTTCGGCTCGGGTAAGAGCCACTTCATGGCCATCCTGTCCCTGCTGCTGCGCGGTGACACCACGGCCCGTGGCAAGCCAGAGTTGGCCCCGGTGGTGTCCAAGCACAACGGCTGGACCCAAGGTAAGAAGTTCTTGGTGGTGCCTTACCACATGATCAACGCCGAGACGCTGGAATCGGCCCTGTTCTCGGGTTACGCCGAGCTCGCCGCTCGCCTGCACCCGGAAGCTTCCAGCCCCGGCTTCTACCAGAGCGAGGGCATGCTCAACGATGCGCAGAAGCTGCGCACGCAGATGGGAGACGAAGCCTTCTTCCGTACCTTGAATGGGGCAACTGGTGCTGCCACAGGGGGCGGTGGCTGGGGTCGCGTCACCCAAACCTGGGCAGCTCCACGCTTCGAGGCCACGCTGAAGGCTGCGCCTGGCAGCCCTGAGCGCTTCCAACTGGTCGGGGCTCTGACACGCGCCTTTTACGGCAGCGTGAGCCACCTCTCTGCCTCGCAGCGCGAGATGTACACCTCGCTCGACGAGGGCTTGTCGGCGATGTCGCACCACGCCAAGGACCTGGGCTACGACGGCATCATCCTGTTCCTGGACGAATTCATCCTCTGGCTGGCCAGCCGCGCGGCGGATGTGGCCTGGATTGCTCGCGAAGGGCAAAAGGTCGCGAAGCTGGTGGAGTCGAGCAACGCAGACCGGCCGATCCCCATCATCAGCTTCATGGCCCGCCAGCGCGATCTGCGTGAGTTGGTCGGCGAGCACATGCCCGGTGCGGAGCAGTTGTCGTTTGCTGACACACTGCAGTATTGGGAGGCACGCTTCGACAAGGTGAATCTGGAAGACCGCAATCTGCCAGAGATCGCCAAGAAGCGGCTGCTGCGCACGCGCGGCCCGGCCGAGGATGCGCTGCTGAAGGGGGCTATCAACAAGCTGCTCAGCAGCCAGCCCGAGGTGCTGCAAACCCTGCTAACCCGCGATGGCGATCAGCAGATGCTGCAGGACCTGTACCCCTTCACGCCGGCATTGGTCCAGACCTTGATTGCCGTGTCGTCGATGCTGCAGCGCGAGCGCACAGCCCTGAAACTGATGCAGCAGATGCTGGTGGACAAGGCGGACACGCTGGAGATCGGCGACGTGATCCCTGTGGGCGATCTGTTCGATGTGATTGCAGAGGGAGACGAGCCCTTCACCCATGGCATCAAGCTCTTTTTCGAGCAGGCCAAACAGCTCTGGCGTCGTCGCCTGTTGCCAATTCTGGAAACCCAGCACGGCGTCACTTGGGAAGACATCGAGTCGGGCAAGGCCGACCCCAAGAAGGCGGTTGCACTGCAGAACGATGCTCGCCTGCTCAAGACCCTGGTGTTGGCGGCGCTGGTGCCCGAAGTGGAGGCATTGAAGAACCTGACACCCACCAAGCTCGCAGCGCTGAACCACGGCACGATCCGCACGCCGGTGCCCGGCAGCGAGGGGATCACCGTGCTGACCAAGCTCAAGCGCTGGGCTGGCCAAGCCGGGGAGATCAAGATTGCCGATGACTCGCCGAACCCCATGGTTTCGGTGGAAGTGGCCAAGGTGGACACCGACGCCATTCTGGCCAACGCGATGTCGTTTGACACGCAGGGGAACCGGCAGGCCGAGGTCAGGCAACTCATCACCGACGGTTTGGGGTTGGCTGACGTAGGCTCCAGCCTGCTGCCGCCGGAGATGGAGATCACCTGGCGCGGTTCGCGCCGTAGCGCTGAGATTCTGTTCGGCAACGTCCGGGAGCAATCCTTCGACACCCTCAAGGGGCGGGAAGGAACGTGGCGCATCCTGATCGACTTCCCATTCGATCATCAACCCGAGCATGGCCCACAAGACGACGTGGCTAAGATCAATGGCTTCCTCAATGATGGACGTGTCGGACGCTCGGTGGCCTGGCTGCCATCCTTCCTGTCTCCCAACACGCAAGACCAGCTTGGGCGGCTGGTGGTCATCAACTTCGTCTTGCGTGGAAACAACCTGGACCAGTACGCCAGCCAACTGTCGCAGGCCGACCGCGAGCAGGCGCGTGTGCTGTTGACGAACCAGCGGGACCAACTGCGCCAGTTCATTCGCAACTGCCTGTACACGGCATACGGACTCAACAGCGTCGCCCACGAGGCGTTGGACTCCGCACAGACCGTCGACGAGCACTACTTCAGCCTCGATCCGTCGCTGGTGTTGCGCCCGCCGGTAGCGGCCAACTTCAAGGACGCGTTCGAAAAATTGACGGAGCAGGCGCTGGACTATGAGTTCCCGGCTCATCCGCACTTTGACGCTGAGCCCAGGCCGATTGCGGTGAAACGCCTCGCCGATCTGATGGTGTTGGCAGCCCAAAAGCCAGCCCATCGGGTCGAGCTAGAGGCCTCGCTGCGGGACGATGCCAAGCGCATCGCCCCCAAACTGGACCTTGCCGAGGTGGGCGAAGCGGCGCTGCAGTTGCGCGATGACTGGTCGCAGCACTTCGCTCGCCAAATCGCTCAGCAGTCGGGCCGCGAGCCCACCGTGAGCGACCTGCGCCGCTGGCTGGATCTTCCGGACCGTCGCGGCCTGCGAGACGACCTGCAAGATCTGGTGATCCTGACCTGGCTGGCCAAGAGCAATCGCTCCCTGTACCGCTTTGGCCAGCCGTTCAAGGGTGAGATCGGCAACGTACCCAATGAATGCGAGGTTCGCGAGCAGCCATTGCCGACAACGACCGAATGGGACAGGGCCACCAAGCTCGCCGGCGATATGTTGGACCCGGCCATGGCGGCGCTGTATAGGTCGGCTCCAGGGCTGGTGGAGTTCTCCCGTGCCGCACGTAAGCGTGTGACAGACACGGCAGCGCACTTGCTGAACTATCTGCGTGTGGTCGAACAGTTGATGACCTTGGTACAGACCGACACGGTGGCCGCCGGGGAGCCTGCCCTGCGCAAAGCGGGCGCAACACGCCTGCGCGACTGGTTCGCGGCCATGGAGTCCAGCAGCTCGGAGATTGACCTCGTCAACATCGTGTCCAGGCTGGATTTCAGCACCGAAGAAATTGCCGAAACCAAAGCGGTCCTTGGTGGTGTTCAGGCGCTGGCGCGCGTTGAGGCCAAGCACTACTTGGTTAACAGCCTGCGTTCAATCGCGAGCGGAAGCGGGGAGTTTGCTCCGCGTGCCAATCAGATCCTGGAGAGCCTTGCTCACGCTGTTCTCCGCTACGAATACGTGGATGGACTCCAAGCCGCAGTCGCCCAGTTCGAACGCGATGCGGGAACACTGATGGCTGATGTTGCCAACCGGGCGACGCCACCAACCCCTCAGCCTCAGCCCGTCCCTGAGCCGGAACCTGGCATGAAAGCGCCGCAGCGAATTGAGCGGTCCAGGCTGGTCAAGACTGATGCCCTGAAGGCATTGGCCGACGCCCGCACGCTGTTGGAGGGCCTTGGTGAGGTCAGCGTGGACATTCAGATCGTTATCCGGGAACAGGAATGAAGGTTCCGGCGCATCAGATCAGTCTTCAGGCCAAGCAGGCCCACGAAGCAGACCCGCCAGCAAAGTTCATCCTGCTGCGGCTGCCGCCAGACGCCTTTGATGGCATAGCCGTGGATGTGAACGCCGAGAGTTGGCCGGTCGCGACCTGCAGCTCTCCGCTGTCCGTTCGTGACGCCATGCGTCGTTACTCAACCAGCACGACGCCCGCTGTCCTGCTTTTCTCGGGCGACGAGAGCGACCTGGGCACTGACGTGCTGGCTCGCTGCGCCAAGAGGCGCGCTATCACCCACGACCTTTGGCAGACGGTGTTGGCACTGTTTCGGGCAGCGCACATTGATCCACGATTGGCTCGCCATCGCTGGCTGGCTGAACTACTTGTGCGATACATGCCTGCAGAGGGATATGCCCCGGTCCGATCACTCGTTTTGGATCAGGACCGTGCTTGGAAGGAGTTGTTCCAAGTCGTCCTGGGCTTCGAGTCCTACCCGCCGACCGAGCTTGACCTTTTGAAGTGGGCGGGTGACGCCCAGAGACGAGATCAGTTCAAGACGCTGGAAGACACCGCTCGCCAAGAGACTGTCCAACGGCTGCGTGAAACGCTGGGCGACTTGGTGAGCTTCGTCTTTGCGGCCATCGATACGGGCAGTGCCGACGAGCTGGTGGCCATCGCGATGCTTTGCGAGGCCTTGGAGGATAAGACTGCGGGCACCGAAGCGAACCGGGCGAAAGTCGCCGCGCGCCTCGAAGTCCTGTTTGATGGGCTGACCATCTCGTCGCACACCACACATCAACTGGCTGGAGCAGCCGATGCTTGGTTCGACCGCGCCACGGAGGTGGCCAAACAGCAGCAAGTGGCGCGCTATGAGTCTTTGGTGACGCAGTTGAAGGCGGAGTCCCTGGCCGCTCACGCGCGATACGGGAGTGCAGCGTTGCGCGAAAAGACCAAGGCCTTCGCTGCTGCCTTGAACGAACTCAACCTGGCCGAAGCCATCTCGCGGTTTGGTCGTCTGGTGACCCATCGCGGTCCGGTTCTGAGCAGTCGATCAGAGCTCCGATGCAAGATGGCTGTGCGCTTGGTGAGCTGGCTCACGCAAACCGCCAATTCGTTTCCCTCCGCATTGAACGCGCTTGCTGAGCAGTATCGAAACGAGATCGGCTGGGTGGATTGGGCGCAGACGGTACTGCTAGAGGGTGACGACTCCGCTGAATTGGCGAGCGCCTATGGACTCCTGCGTGAGGCTGCGCGCGTTCGTCGGGATTTGTTCGACCGGCGGTTCGCCGAGTCGCTGTCAAGCGATCAGCCCGATGGGGCCTCCTTGATTCCGATCGAGGACGCCCTCGACAAATGCGTCGCCCCAGTCGCTGAGGCCGGTCGCAGTCTGCTCATCGTGGTGGACGGCATGAGCATTCCGGTTTTTCTTGAACTGCACCATAGCCTGGCCGACCACGGCTGGGTTCAGTTCGAACGTACCGATGGTTCATGCTCGACGTTGCTGGCCATGCTGCCGTCCACAACCGAAGCGTCCCGAACCTCGTTGCTTTGCGGCACTGCTTGTGCAGGATCAGCGTCGACAGAGAGATCCGCCTTCAGCGCCTACCCGTCGCTGGTTGCACCATCTGTCGCCGGCAAGCCACCTGCGATTTTCCACAAGCGCGACTTGCTCGACAGTTCCGGCGTCACGCTTTCGGATGACCTGAGGGCGGCTCTGAGTGATACACGTCAGCGGGTGGTCGCCGTGGTCATCAATGCGGTAGACGACCACTTGATGAAGTCTGACCAACTGCGGCTTCGCTGGGATATCGCCCAGTTCAAAGGTCTGGATGCACTGCTCGCGGAAGCACGTTCCTCTGACCGGTCCGTGACCTTCACGAGTGACCACGGTCATGTGCTCGACCAAAACACGGTGATGCAGGGATCGAGCCCGAACGCTCGCTGGCGCGAACCCAATCTGGAGTCCTACCCGGGCGAGCTCGCGCTGAAAGGTAAGCGAATCAAGGCGGCCAGTGGCTTGGACGAGGTTGTTCTGGCCTGGAACAGCAAGCTGCGCTACGCCAGCAAGCGAAATGGCTACCACGGCGGATGCGCTCCAGCCGAAGCACTCGTCCCCATCGCCACCTACCGCTATGGCACCAAAGCGGTAGATGGTTGGAGCATCCGCGAAGAAGCAGCACCCGGCTGGTGGCAGGCGTGACGAGGCGGAAATCAGGGTTCAAGGAATACAGAGCATGGCACGAATAGAAAACCACAAATACAGCATCGAAGAAGCCTTCAGGGAGTGCTTCTACATCGTCCCGGACTACCAGCGTGAATACGTCTGGATGGACAAGGAAGTGCATCAGCTGCTGGAGGACATCGGCGAGCAGATCGATGCGGGCACGACGCGGGAATACTTCATCGGCACGGTGCTGGTGTCGCCGACCGAGCAGAAGAACCACTACGAAGTGATCGACGGCCAGCAGCGCCTGACCACGTTTTTCCTGCTGCTTTGCGCGCTCAAGCATCTCTTCCAGGGTGAGCCGCAACGGCAGATGATTTCCGGGCTGATCTCGACCAGCTACGTGGACAGCGACGGCGAGGTGCGCACCAATCTGAAGCTGGAGCCGCGTTACGAGAGCGCAGGCGAAGTGATGGCCAAGCTCGTGGAGCTGGATGCCGAGCCGCAGACCGTGCGGGCGGGTATCCAGGCTGCAGGTATCGCGAGCTTCGGCTCGCTGGAGAACCTGGTCAACGCCTACAGCACGCTCTACCGCTACCTGAAGGATAACTACGACGACACGGCCAAACTGAAGAAGTATTGGGGCTATCTGGCCAACAACGTGGTGTTCATTCAGATCTCTACGGACGTTAGTAGTGCGCTGAAGATCTTCGAGACCATCAATGAGCGTGGGGTCGGTCTGAACCCGATGGACCTGCTCAAGAACCTGCTGTTCACACAGGTCAAGCAAACCCAGTTCACTCAGCTCAAGGACGAGTGGAAGAAGATCACCAAGCCGCTGGAGAAGGAGAAGGAAAAGCCGCTACGCTTCTTGCGCTACTTCCTGATGGCCAACTACGTCATCAAGAATGAGCGCGGCGATGCGGTTGTGCGTGAGGACGAGATCTACGACTGGTTCATCGCTAAGGGCAACGCGGCGCTATGCGACTACGAGGGCAAGCCCTTTGAATTCGTCCGCAAGGTGATCCGAAATGTCGAGCACTACCTGGCATTTGCCAACGGCCTGGGCAATGACGGCAAGCCCAGTCTGGCGATGGACAGCCTCAAGCGGCTGGCCGGTGGTGCGTTCAGCTTGCACTATGTCCTGCTGCTGGCAGCGGCGAACCTCCCCAAGCCGCTGTTCGATCACTTTGTGGCGCAACTCGAGAGCTTCCTTTTCTACTACATCTTCACCAAGACCCCGACCAAAGATCTAGAGCGCAGCTTCTCCCACTGGGCCGACGAGCTGCGCGCGATTGCGGAGACGACTGATCCGGTGAAGCAGAAGGTTCAGCTCAACACCTTCGTCGCCGACCGCTTCGAGAAAAACATGGCTGGAAAGTCGCAAGAGCTGGCCGATGCCCTCAAGCGCTTCACGCTGTATTCGATGCAGCAGTACCGCACGCGCTACTTGCTGGCGCGGCTGGCCCAGCATGTCGAGATGGCGTTCAGGGGCTTGAAGGCCCCAGGCAGTCTCGAGCCCTTCACCAAGCTGGAAATCGAGCACATCCTGCCTGACAACCCGAAGGCGGAACTGCGCGCCACGTGGGCGGCAGAGAACCCGAACGCGGTATACGACGACTACAAGAATCGCCTCGGCAACCTAACCTTGCTGGAAAAGCCCATCAACATCGTCGCGGGCAATGATTTCTATGCGGCCAAGCAGGTCGAGTACAGCAAGAGCGGTAACTACCTGACCCGCAGCTTGGTGGCCTTGACCGATGTTGGGCAGAACACATCCATTTCCCGGATCAACGCCAAGCTGGCGGCATTTCCTGCATGGAAGGCGGCTGACATCGAAAGGCGACACGCAATGCTGATCGCGTTGGCGCAAGACGTTTGGAAGACGATGCCGATCAGTGTGTGAACTTAAGGATTGCACACGGTGCAATCCAATGCTTCAAGTCACAGCTGCTCTAAGGAAAACGCTTGTTTGGCGGAGACTGTGAGATTCGAACTCACGGACGGTTGCCCGTCGGCAGTTTTCAAGACTGCTGGTTTAAACCGCTCACCCAAGTCTCCGCAGGCTGCAGGAGCCGCATTCTAGCCGTCCCCAGGGCCGCTTCCTACGGTTCCAGCCGCCGAGCCCTGCGGCCGGGCAGTGGGGTGGCGATGGACTGAGTTGTCAGCGCCGAGGTCCAGCGCCGATAGGTGCAGCGCAGTCCGTGCATTCCGGGGGGATGTTCTTGAACACGACATCCCTGCCGACCTGCACCACATTCAAGGGTGGATCGACCCACCAGTACAGCTGCCCGTTCATCCACATGTCGACCACCTCGCTTTCGCCCAGCAGGTTTTCCGGGCTGTTGCGGTAGAGGCGGACGAACGTCGGTATCTTCATCTCGTGATGGAAGATCCGCTGCAGCAGCGAGGGGTCGTAGTACTCCAGTCGGTACACGCCCCAGGGGCTGACCGACGTGTGCGCCAGCCTGGGTTTGGACGCATGCCAGAGTCCGATGGCCATGAGGATCAGGAGAGCCACAGCGCAAGCGCGGCGCAGGCGATGTTTCTGCTTCTGTCTGGTCCTCATTGTCGAGAGCTGGCAGGCATCACTTTCTCGGGATGCCTCATGCTTTTCAACCCCGCCCCGCCTGCAACAACCCCTTCTTCTCGATGAAATCGATCACCTGGTCCAGCCCCTGCTGTGTCTTGAGGTTGGTCATCACGAAGGGTTTGCTGCCCCGCATGCGGCGCGTGTCGGCCTCCATCACGTCCAGGTTGGCGCCCACGTGGGGTGCGAGGTCGGTCTTGTTGATGACGAAGAGGTCGCTCTTGGTGATGCCGGGGCCGCCCTTGCGGGGGATCTTCTCGCCGGCGGCGACGTCGATCACGTAGATGGTGAGGTCGCTCAGCTCGGGGCTGAAGGTGGCGGCCAGGTTGTCGCCGCCGCTTTCGACGAAGACGATGTCGGCATCAGGGTACTGGGCCAGCATGCGGTCGATGGCCTCGAGGTTGATGGAGCAGTCCTCGCGGATGGCGGTGTGGGGGCAGCCGCCGGTTTCCACGCCCATGATGCGCTCGGCGGGCAGGGCGCCGCTGACGGTGAGCAGGCGCTGGTCTTCCTTGGTGTAGATGTCGTTGGTGATGGCGACCAGGTCGTATTGGTCGCGCATGGCCTTGCAGAGCATTTCCAGGATGGTGGTCTTGCCGGAGCCGACGGGGCCGCCGATGCCCACGCGCAGCGGGGGCAGGGGCTTGGTGCGGTTCGGGACGTGGTGCAGGGGCGAGGGGGTGGTCGTGTTCGTATTCATGGTCATGGCGGTCATGAGCGGAAAAGGCGGGAATACTGCGTTTCGTGGCGGGCCGAGAGCACGGCCAGCATGGGGGAGAAGGCCTGGCGCTGCGCGTCGCCCAGCTGCATGGCATGGGCCACGGCGCCGGGGATGGCGGCGACGAGCCGTGCGAGGATGCGCTGGCCGGCGCTCTGGCCGAGGGGCACGGCCTTGATGGCGGCCTGGACCATGTTCTCGGCCCAGCCGAAGGCGCAGGCGAGCAGCACGTCTTCGGCGCGGGCCTGGGTGCGCGCGGCGGCCAGGGCGAAGGCGACGGGATAGGTGGGCGGCAGGGCGGCGAGGCGGGCGACGTCGGCCAAGGCCTCCGCGTCGCCCGCGTGCTGGTTGCGCAGCCAGTCGGCGAGGGAGCGACCCATCTGTTCGGTCTGCAGGCGCAGCTCGCTCGTCTCTCGGGTGTGCAGCACCCAGTCGTTGAGGGCGCGCACGCGCTCCGCATCGCCTGCGCGCCAGGCGGTGAGGGCCTGGTGGACGACGGCGAGGTCGCCGCGGGCCTGGGTGAGCATGAGCTGTTCCTGCAGCCAGGCAGCGGCCGTGGCTTCGGTGGTGACGCCCGCGCATTCGACGGCGATCTCCAGCCCTTCGGAGTACGAGAAACCGCCCACGGGCAGGGCGGGTGATGCGAGCCAAATGAGCTGCAGCAGGCTGGCCGCGGGCAGGGCCTGCGGCATCGATGCCGGACCGGGCGCTGCAGGACCGGAAGGGGCGGGATCGAGTACAGGCGCCATGCGCGCGTCAGCGGGCGAGGGAATGCGGATGGGCGTGGCCATGGTCCTGGCCGTGGTCGTGGTGGTGGCCGCAGTCGTGATCGTGGTCGCAGCCTTCGGCGTCGTGGCCGTGGTCATGGACTGGTGCGTGCGTGCCGTGGTCGTGGCTGTGCGCGTGTGCGTGGCCATGCCCATGGTCATGCCCGTGGCCGTGGGCCGCATGGCCGTGTCCGTGCCCGCCCGCCGCATACGCGCCGCCTTCGGGCTCGAAGGGGGCCTGCTGCTCGGTGACGATGAGGTGCATGGCTCGCAGCATGTCGGCGAGCACGTGGTCGGGTTCGATCTGCAGGTGGTCCGGGCGCAGCTCGATCGGCACGTGGCGGTTGCCCAGGTGGTAGGCGGCGCGGATGAGGTCGAAGGGCGTGCCGTGCTGCGTGCAGTGGGTGATGCGCAGCACGGCCTGGGGCGCGGCGAGCACGCGGACCATGCTGCCGTCCTCGGCCACGAGCACGTCGCCGCCGCGCACGACGGTGCCGCGGGGCAGGAAGACGCCCAGTTCGCGCCCGGTGGAGTCGGTGGCGGCGAAGCGGCTTTTCTGGCGCACGTCCCAGTCGAGTTCGACGGTGGCGGCGCGCTTGAGCAGGACGGGGGCGAGGCCGTGGCCCTGGGGAAGGAGTTTGTTGGCGGTCAGCATGTCGGAGTCCTGGGCGGCGAAAACGCCATTCTGCGGCTTCGCGCCCCTGTCCGGGCGCTTGGGGCCGGCCGGCGGGCGCCTGGCGGGTGCATGTCCGTCAGAGCGCGCGTGTCATGAAGTGGCTGGCTGGGTCGGGGCCGTAGCTGCCGAACGGTGCGCAGTCTTCGAAGCCGTGGCGGGCATAGAGCGCGCGGGCCGGCGCGAAGAAGGGCTGGCTGCCCGTCTCCAGGCTGATGCGCACGTGGCCTGCGGCGCGTGCCTCGGCAAGGGCGTGGGCCAGCATGCGGGCGGCGATGCCCTGCCCGCGCAGGGCGGCGGCCGTGCGCATCGACTTGAGCTCCGCATGGCCGGCATCCAGCCGCTTGAGCGCCACGGTGCCGGCCAGGTGGTCGCCGTGCGGCGTGTCGAGCCAGGCGCTCCAGAAGCGGATCTCCGGGCGGCGCAGGCCGTCCAGGTCGAGCGCGTGCACGCTCTCGGGGGGCGAGACGCGGCGCATGTCGGCCAGGTGCTCCTCCAGGAAGACGGCGATGCGCGGATCGCCCAGGTCGTCCAGGCGGATGCGCAGGGCGGCCACGGCCGCGTCGGGGCGTGCGTCCATCGGCCGGCTCAGAAAAGGAAGTAGCGCTGCGCCAGCGGCAGCCGGGTGGCGGGCTCGCAGGTGAGCAGCTGGCCGTCGGCGCGCACGGTGTAGGTCTGCGCGTCGATTTCCATGCGCGGGGTGTAGCTGTTGTGCACCATGTGCTGCTTGCGCACGCCCCGGATGCCGCGCACGGCGCTGAGTCGCTTGGCCAGGCCGAAGCGTTCGCCCACGCCGGCCGCCATGGCCGCCTGCGAGACGAAGGTGAGCGAAGAGCGGGCCAGGGAGCCGCCGAAGGCGCCGAACATGGGGCGGTAGTGCACGGGCTGCGGCGTGGGGATGGAGGCGTTCGGGTCGCCCATGGCGGCCAGGGCGATGCTGCCGCCCTTGAGGATCATCGCGGGCTTCACGCCGAAGAAGGCGGGCTTCCAGACGACGATGTCGGCCCACTTGCCGACCTCCAGGCTGCCCACGTCGTGGGAGATGCCGTGGGCGATCGCGGGGTTGATGGTGTACTTGGCGACGTAGCGCTTGATGCGGTGGTTGTCGTTGCGGGGGCCGTCCTCGGGCAGGGCGCCGCGCTGCTGCTTCATCTTGTCGGCCGTCTGCCAGGTGCGCAGGATGACTTCGCCCACACGGCCCATGGCCTGGCTGTCGCTGCTCATCATGCTGATGGCGCCCAGGTCGTGCAGGATGTCCTCGGCGGCGATGGTTTCCTTGCGGATGCGGCTTTCGGCGAAGGCCAGGTCTTCCGCGATGGAGGCGTCCAGGTGGTGGCACACCATGAGCATGTCCACGTGCTCGTCCAGCGTGTTGCGCGTGTAGGGCATGGTGGGGTTGGTGGAGGAGGGCAGGAAGTTGTCCTCGCCCACCACGCGCAGGATGTCCGGCGCATGGCCCCCGCCCGCGCCCTCGGTGTGGAAGGCGCAGATGCCGCGCCCGCCCACGGCGGCGATGGTGTTCTCGACGAAGCCGCTCTCGTTGAGGGTGTCGGAGTGGATCGCCACCTGCGTATCGGTGGCATCGGCCACGTCCAGGCAGTTGCTGATGGCCGAGGGCGTAGTGCCCCAGTCCTCGTGGAGTTTCAGGCCGATCACGCCGGCCTCGATCTGCTCGTGCAGCGCGGCGGGCAGGCTGGCGTTGCCCTTGCCCAGGAAGCCGATGTTCATCGGGAAGGCGTCTGCCGCCTGCAGCATGCGCTCGATGTGCCAGGGGCCGGGGGTGGATGTGGTGGCCAGGGTGCCGGTGGCCGGACCGGTGCCGCCGCCGAGCATGGTGGTGACGCCCGACGCCAGCGCCTCCTCGATCTGCTGGGGGCAGATGAAGTGGATGTGGCTGTCGATGCCGCCGGCGGTGACGATGTTGCCTTCGCAGCTGATGATCTCGGTGCCGGGGCCGATGACGATGTCCACGCCGGGCTGGGTGTCGGGGTTGCCGGCCTTGCCGATGGCGGCGACGCGGCCGTCCTTCAGGCCGATGTCGGCCTTGACGATGCCCCAGTGGTCGATGACGAGGGCGTTGGTGAGCACGGTGTCCATCGCGCCTTCGGCGCGGGTGCGCTGGCTCTGGGCCATGCCGTCGCGGATGGTCTTGCCGCCGCCGAACTTGACTTCCTCGCCGTAGCCGCCGGCACGCAGGGTGAAGTCCTGCTCGACTTCGGCGACGAGGCCGGTGTCGGCCAGCCGCACGCGGTCGCCCACGGTGGGGCCGAACATTTCTGCATAGGCGCGGCGGGATACGGTGGCCATGGTGTGGTCTTGCCTTTCCGGGGGCGTGGATTGGTGCGTGATGGGGCGGGGCGGATCAGGGCTGCTGCGGCAGATCGGGGGTGGTGTCCAGCGGGCCCTGGGTGTCGCCGCGGAAGCCGTACACGGTGCGGCTGCCGGCGTAGTCCACCAGTTCGACGGTGCGCTGCTGGCCGGGCTCGAAGCGCACGGCGGTGCCCGAGGTGATGTTCAGCCGCATGCCGCGCGCTGCCGCGCGGTCGAAATCGAGCGCGCCGTTGGTTTCGGCGAAGTGGTAGTGCGATCCGACCTGGATGGGGCGGTCGGCGCTGTTGCGCACCACCAGGGTGACGGTGCGCCGGCAGGGATTGAGTGGGTGCTCGCCGTCATCGACCAGCAGTTCGCCCGGGACCATGGTGCGCTCCTCGGGTTGCGTTCAGGCCAGGCCGCCCAGCAGGGCGAGGCCGAAGAGGCCGACGGCGGCGCCGGCCGCGCGCGGCAGCCAGCGGTTCGCGCCGCGCAGGGCCACGCCCAGGCCGATGCCGCCGGCATGCAGGGCCACGGTGGCGGCGAGCATGCCGGCCAGGGTGGGCAGGGCCGCGCCGTCGCCGGCGAGCTCGTGGCCATGGGCGATGCCGTGGAAGACGGCGAAGACACCGACCAGTGCCGCGGCGGCGGGTGCCGGCAGGCGGCGCTGCGTGGCCACCAGCAGGCCCAGCACCAGCAGCGAGGCGGCGATCATGGGCTCCACCGCGGGCAGCGACAGGCCCGCCAGGCCCGCGAGCGCGCCCACGAGCAGCATGCCGGCGAAGCCCAGGGGCGCCGCCAGCAGTTCGCGGCGGCTGCGCGCGGCCAGGGCGCTCCAGAGGCCCACGGCCACCATGGCGGCCAGGTGGTCCATGCCGGTCAGCGGGTGCAGGAACCCCGCGGTGAAGCCGTGGTGGTGGCCGGCGTCGGCGCCGGTATGGGCCAGCGCCGGCAGCGCGGCGGCGGCCAGCAGTGCGGGCAGGAGGGAACGGGCAATGCGCATGGGAGGCTCCGGGAGCAGAGAGAAGGGGGGGACAGTCCGCAGTCGCCGTCAGGCGATGGGCTGGTGGACGGTGACGAGCTTGGTGCCGTCGGGGAAGGTGGCTTCCACCTGGATGTCCGAGATCATTTCCGGCACGCCGTCCATCACGTCGTCGCGCGTGAGGACTTCGCGGCCTTCGCTCATGAGCTGGGCCACGGTCTTGCCGTCGCGGGCGCCTTCCAGCACGGCTGCGGAAATCAGCGCCACCGCCTCCGGGTAGTTGAGCTTGAGGCCGCGCGCCTTGCGGCGTTCGGCCAGCAGCGCGGCGGTGAAGAGAAGCAGCTTGTCTTTTTCCCGGGGGGTCAGTTCCATGGGTGGTTCCGTCGGTCGCCTCAACTGGGCAGACATCGTAAAGCAGGAACCTTGCCAAGGGGACCGGCGAAGGGCGTCACGTGGATGTAACCCGCTGTTACTAGGATGCGCCGCGGCCCCACGATCGGCCCGGCTTGAAAGAAAGACACACCACATGCAGGCATCCCGCTGGATTTCCCCCTTCGGAGCGGCGCTGGCCATCGGCGGCGCGCTCACCCTGTCCGGCTGCGACGGCGGCGGCTCCGGCATCACGGCTGATGCCGCCAGCGCACCTGCCAACATCCAGGCCGCCTGGGTGGTGGTGGGCGAAGGCAGCCATGCCACGGCCCGGGTGGTCACCAGCTACACGCTGCCGGCCGGCGTGGCCGCGGATGCCAGCGTCTGCCCCCGGATCGTGGTGGACAACCAGCCCAGCCGCATGGCGCTGCGCGTGGGCGCCGGCACGGTGGCGCAGCGGACCACCGCGAGCGATCCGTCCGACTCGAAGCCTTCGGAGTTTCCCGTGTCGGTCTGCGAGACGGTGCTGCCCGACTCGGCCCGCCAGGTCACCGTGGCCGACCGCACCCTGCCGCTGCCCAAGGCGCAGCCGCAGCGCGTGCTGCTGATCGCCGATACGGGCTGCCGCCTGAAGAAGGCGGACAACGCCTGGCAGCCCTGCAGCGATCCGGCCGGCTGGCCCTTCGCCACCGTTGCGGCGACGGCCGCCGGCATGGCGCCGGACCTGGTGCTGCACATCGGCGACTACCACTACCGCGAAAACGCCTGCCCGCCCGACGTGGCCGGCTGCAAGGGCAGCCCCTGGGGCTATGGCTGGGACACCTGGCAGGCGGACTTCTTCAAGCCGGCGGCTCCGCTGCTGGCCAGCGCGCCCTGGATCATGGCGCGCGGCAACCATGAAGAGTGCGCGCGTGCCGGCCAGGGCTGGTTCCGCTTCCTGGACCCGCGTGCCTACAGCGAGCAGAGCTCCTGCAACCTGGCGGCCAACGACAACGTGGGCAACTATTCCGAGCCCTATGCGGTGGCCCTGGGCGGGGATACGCAGGTGATCGTGTTCGATTCGGCCAAGACGGGCAAGACGGCACTCAAGAGCACGGACCTGCAGTTCGGCATCTACCAGAAGCAGTTCCAGAGCGTGGCCGCGCTGACGGCCAAGGCCGGCGTGACGACCAACATCTTCACCAACCACCACCCCATCCTGGCCTTCGCGCCGGTGGCCGGCAGCACGCCCGCGCCGGGCAATGCGGCGCTGCAGTCCGCCATGGTGGGCCTCTACCAGCAGGCCTACTATCCGCCGGGCGTGCATGTCGCGCTCCACGGCCATGTGCACGACTTCCAGGCCATCAACTTCGCGTCGGGCCATCCGGCGACGCTGGTGACCGGCAACGCGGGCGACAACCTCGACGTCGCGCTGCCCGATCCGCTGCCGGCCAGCGCTTCTCCCGCGCCGGGCACCACCATCGACCGCATCACCCACCACGCGAGCTTCGGCTTCGCGATGATGGAGCGCCGCGCCTCGCCCGCCACCGGCTGGACCTTCAAGGCCTACACCACCGCCGGCAAGCTGCTGGCCACCTGCCAGCAGTCCGGCCGCACGCTGGCCTGCGACAAGACGGGCTTCCTGGCACCGTGACGGCACGCTGGCGGAGCCGGCTGGCGGCCACAGCGCTGGCATGCCTGCCCCTGGCGGCGTCCGCCGTGCCGCAGGCGCAGGTCGTGCTGCTGCCCGGCGTGCCGGCCCAGGCCGTGGTCGCCTGGGTGGGGCGCACGCCCCAGGTGGCCTCGCGGGTGGACCCGACCCAGGCGGTGTTCGCGCCCGATCCGGAGCTGGTCCGCATCGGCCAGAAACTGTTCGCCGACACGCGCCTGTCGCGCCCCCAGGGCCTGTCGTGCGCCGCCTGCCACGACCCGGGCCGGGCCTTCGGCCCCAGCCTCGCCACCGCGCGGGCGCTGACCGGGCCGGGCACTTCGGAAGGCAGCCGGCCGGGCCGCTTCGGCGCACGCACGGCGCCTTCGCTGCTCTACGTGCGCTACGTGCCGCGCCGCCATTTCTACCAGGACGACGACGCGCCCTTCGCCTCGCCCTTCGGCGGCCTGTTCGCCGATGGCCGGGCCGACACGCTGGCCGAGCAGATCCGCGGCCCGCTGCTGGATCCGCGCGAGATGAACAACGGCACCCCGGCGCAGCTGCTGCAGTCGGCCCGGCGCAGCGGCCTGGCGGCCGAGCTGGCGCCGCGCTTCGGCCCGGCCGTGCAGAACGACCCCCAGGCGCTGCTGCGCGCCATGGGCGAGGCGCTGCAGGCCTTCATGCAGAGCGACGCCATGGCGCCCTTCAGCTCGCGTTTCGACGATTACCTGCGCGGCAAGGGCACGCTGTCGCCGGCCGAGCAGCGGGGGCTGGCACTGTTCCGCAACCCGGACAAGGGCAACTGCGCCTCCTGCCACACCATGGCCGAGCGCGCCTCGCGGCCCGAGCGCTCGCTGTTCACCGACTTCGGCTACGACGCCATCTCCGTGCCGCGCAACCGCAAGCTGGCGGACAACCGCGACCCGCGCCACTTCGACACCGGCCTGGACGCCACCGCACGCCGGCTGGGCTGGCCCGAGCCCGGGCAGTGGTGCGCCTACCTGCGCACGCCCGGCCTGCGCAACGTGGCGGTGCGCCAGCGCTTCATGCACAACGGCATCTTCGGCGACCTGCGCGAGGCCGTGGCGTTCTACAACACCCGCTCCACCGACCCGGCCCGCTGGTATGCCGGCGGCAAGCCCTTCGACGACGTGCCGGCCGGCTGCCGGGGCAGCGTCAACGTCAATTCGCCGCCCATGAACCGGCGCGCCGGCACCGCGCCAGCGCTCAGCGACGCGGAGATCGACGACCTGGTGGCCTTCCTGCGCAGCCTGACCGACAAGGCCTATGTCGGCCGCATGCCGCCTTCGCACTGAGCCAGCCGCATGGCGGGGTGGGGCAGGTGGCATGAATGCTGCACCTGCGGGGCGTGCCTTCCGCCCCCGTTCCCATTCCCGTTCCCCCGGCCCCGCATGACGCCGAGCCGCCCGCAGAAAGCGGGGCGCCGCAGCGCATCGTCAAGGTGCGCCGCGACTACAACAGCTGGGTGGGCAGCGAGACGCTGGAGGACTACGCGCTGCGCTTCACGCCGCAGCGCTTCCGCAAGTGGTCCGCCTGGCGCGTGGCCAACACGGCCTTCGGGGCCGCGTCCTTCCTGGTGCTGGAGGCGGTGGGCGCCACGCTGCTGGTGCAGTACGGTTTCGCCAACGCCTTCTGGGCCATCCTGGCGACGGGGTTCATCATCTTCCTGGCCGGCATGCCCATCAGCGCCTATGCGGCGCGCTACGGCGTGGACATGGACCTGCTCACGCGCGGCGCGGGCTTCGGCTACATCGGCTCGACCATCACCTCGCTGATCTACGCCAGCTTCACCTTCGTCTTCTTCGCGCTGGAGGCCGCCGTGATGGCCTATGCGCTGGAGCTGGCGCTGGACATCCCGCCGGCCTGGGGCTACCTGGTCTGCGCGCTGGTGGTGATTCCGCTGGTCACGCACGGCGTTTCGGCCATCAGCCGGCTGCAGGTGTGGACGCAGCCGGTCTGGCTGCTGATGCTGCTGGTGCCCTTCGGCTTCGTGCTGGCGCGCGATCCTGGTGCATTCGCGGGCATCGCGCACTATTCGGGTGATCGCGGCGGCTCGGCAGCCTTCGATCTGCACCTTTTCGGGGCGGCGCTCACGGTGGGCATCGCCCTCATCACCCAGATGGGGGAGCAGGCCGACTACCTGCGCTTCATGCCGGCGCGCACGCGCGCGAACCGGTGGCGCTGGTGGGCCGGGGTGCTGGCCGGCGGGCCGGGCTGGGTGGTGCTGGGCGTGTTCAAGATGCTGGGCGGCGCGCTGCTGGCCTACCTGGCGATCACCCTGAGCGTGCCGCCCGGGCGGGCGGTGGACCCCAACCAGATGTACCTGGCCGCCTACGGCTACGTGTTCGCCGACTACCGCTGGGCGGTGGCGGCCACGGCGCTCTTCGTGGTGGTGTCGCAGATCAAGATCAACGTGACCAATGCCTACGCGGGCTCGCTCGCGTGGAGCAACTTCTTCTCGCGCCTCACGCACAGCCACCCGGGGCGCGTGGTGTGGGTGGTGTTCAACACGCTCATCGCCTTCATGCTGATGGAGATGAACGTGTTCACCGCGCTGGGGCAGGTGCTGGGGCTGTATTCCAACATCGCCATCGCCTGGATGATGGCCGTGGTGGCCGACCTGGTGGTGAACAAGCCGCTGGGGCTGTCGCCGCCGGGCATCGAGTTCAAGCGCGCGCACCTGTACGACGTCAACCCGGTGGGCGTGGGGGCGATGGCGCTGGCCTCGCTGCTGTCGGTGGTGGCGCACCTGGGGCTGTTCGGGCCGATGGCGCAGGCGTTTTCGGCGGTGATCGCGATGGTGACGGCCTTCGTCGCGGCGCCCGCCATCGCCTGGGCGACGGGCGGGCGCTACTACCTGGCGCGCACGGCGGCGCCGCAGGCCTGCGGCACGGGGAGCTGCGAGGGTTGCAGCGGCAGTGGAGCGGCCTCCGCCACGGCAGCGCTGCCCGCCATGCTGCGCTGCGTGGTCTGCGAGCGCGAATACGAGGCGCCGGACATGGCGCACTGCCCCGCCTACCGGGGCCACATCTGCTCGCTGTGCTGCACGCTGGATGCGCGCTGCGGCGACATGTGCAAGCCCCACGCGCACCTGGCCGTGCAGTGGGCCGGGGCGCTGCGCTGGCTGCTGCCGCGCAGCGCGTGGCGGCTGCTGGATTCCGGGCTGGGGCATTTCCTGCTGCTGATGCTGGTCATCGCGCCGCTGCTGGCGGCGGTGTTCGGGCTTTTCTACCACCAGGAGACGCAGGTCCTGGGCGTGCCGGGCACCGGCGCGGCGCCGCTGCGTTCGGGGCTGCTCAAGGCCTACCTCGCGCTGCTGGTCATCTCGGGCATCGTGGCGTGGTGGCTGGTGCTGGCCCACAAGAGCCGCAAGGTGGCGCAGGAGGAGTCGAACCGGCAGACCCACCTGCTGCAGCGCGAGATCGCCCTGCACCGGCAGACCGACCAGGCCCTGCAGGAGGCCCGGCGCACCGCCGAGCAGGCGCGCGGCGTGGCCGAGGAGGCGCGCGAGGAGGCCGAGCACGCCCGGCGCCTCGCCGACCAGGCCAACCAGGCCAAGAGCCGCTACATCAGCGCCATCAGCCACGAGCTGCGCACGCCGCTCAACAGCATCCTGGGCTACGCGCAGCTGATGGGCGAGGACGCTTCGGTGCCGCCGCACCGCCGGCAGGCCGTGGGCGTGATCCGGCGCGGCGGCGAGCACCTGCTGACGCTGATCGAGGGCACGCTGGACATCGCCCGCATCGAGAGCGGCAAGCTCACGCTGCAGGTGCGGCCGATGCGCTTCGCCGACTGCCTGCACGAGATGGTCGAGATGTTCGAGCCCCAGGCCCGCGCCAAGGGGCTGGCGTTCCGCTTCGATCCACAGGGCGTGCTGCCCGAGGTGGTGCGCGGCGACGACAAGCGCGTGCGGCAGATCCTCATCAACCTGATCGGCAACGCCATCAAGTTCACCGCCACGGGGCATGTGCGCCTGGGCGTGCGGCATGCGCGCGAACTGGCGCTGATCGAGATCGAGGACAGCGGACCGGGCCTGACCGAGGCCGAGCGCGCCAGCATCTTCGAGCCCTTCGAGCGCGGCGCGGCCAGCAGCCAGGGCGCTGCGCCCGGCGCGGGCCTGGGGCTGACCATCGCCAAGATGCTGACCGAGCTGATGGGCGGCGAGATGACGGTGACCAGCACCCCCGGGGCCGGCGCGCTGTTCCGCATCCGGCTCTTCCTGCCCGAAGTGCACCCCGGGGCCCTGGGCGCGGCCGAGCTGCGCGCCGCCGGCCCGCGGCCCGCGCGGCGCGGCTATGCCGGCCCGCGCCGCCGGCTGCTGGTGGTGGACAACGAAGAGCCCGACCGCGAACTGCTGGTGCAGCTGCTGGCGCCGCTGGGCTTCGAGCTGCGCACCGCCGCCAGCGGGCACGACGCGCTGGACCTGCTGGCCGCCGGCTACCGGCCCGACGTGGTCTTCATGGACCTGGCCATGCCCGGCATCGACGGCTGGGAGACCATCCGGCGCCTGCGCGCGGCCGGCCACACGCAGGCACACGTGGCCGTGGTGTCGGCCAATGCCTTCGACAAGGGGCTGGAGAACGACGTGGGCATCAGGCCCGAGGATTTCATCGTCAAGCCCGTGCGGCACACCGAGTTGCTGGACTGGCTGGAGCGGCGCCTGGCCCTGCAGTGGCTGGAAGAAGAGGCTGCGCCTTCCCCGACGGGGCCGCCGCCACCCGCCGCCGGCCCTGCCGCGGCCCTGCCCGATGCCGCCCGGCTCGCGACGCTGGCCGAGGCCGTGGAACTGGGCTACTACCGGGGCGTGATGGCCCAGCTGGCGGAGATCGAGGCCGCGCAGCCCGAATGCGCCGACTGGGTGGCCGGGGCGCGCGCGCTGGCGCGGCAGTTCCAGTTCGAGGCGCTGGCCCGCCTCATGGCATCCTCCTGATCCCGATGACCGACCTGCCTCCGCCTTCCCCCCATGCCCCGGCCGCCGGCCGCGCCGCGCCGCTGATGGACAGCGACAGCGCCGGCCTGGTGCTGATCGTGGACGACGTGCCCGACAACCTGGCCATGCTGCACGATGCGCTGGACGAGTCCGGCTACACGGTGCTGGTGGCCACCAGCGGCGAGACCGCGCTGGCCCGCGCCGCCCAGGCCATGCCCGACGTGGTGCTGCTCGATGCCATGATGCCCGGCATGGATGGCTTCGAGGTCGCGCGCCGCCTGAAAGCCCAGCCGGCCACCACGCACATTCCCATCATCTTCATGACCGGCCTCACCGAGACCGAGCACCTGGAGGCGGCCCTGGCCGCCGGCGGGGTGGACTACGTGACCAAGCCCATCAAGCCGCGCGAGGTGCTGGCGCGCATGCATGTCCACCTGCAGGGCGCGCGGCGGGCCCGGCAGGACATGCGCCAGGCGGGCCAGGCGCGCAATGCGCTGGATGCCTTCGGCTACGCCAGCATCACCGTGCGCGCGAGCGACGGGCGGCTGATGTGGCAGACGGCACTGGCGCGCACGCTGCTGCGCGAATATTTCAGCGCCGAGGGCGGGCAGGGCCGGGAGGGAGCGCAGGAGGCCGCGGCCGATCCGGTGGCCGTGCCGTTGCCGGTGGCCGAATGGCTGCGGGCCCAGCTTCCGCAAGTGCCGGCCTTCGCGGCGCAGCAGATCGAGCCGCCGCGGCTGGTGGTGGAGCGCGGCGCGCGGCGCCTGTCGTTCAGCCTGCACCAGCAGACCGGCGACAGCGAGGGCGGCGGCGATTGGCTGATCGTGATGCGCGAGGTGTCCGACGCGGCGGTGATCGAGGCGCTGGCCCTGGGCTTCCGGCTCACGGCACGCGAGGCCGAGGTGCTCTACTGGCTGCTCAAGGGCAAGACCAACCGCGACATCGGCGACATCCTGGGATCGAGCCCCGCCACGGTGAAGAAGCACCTGGAGCGCGTCTATGTGAAGCTGGGCGTGGAAACCCGCACCGCCGCCGCCGGCATCGCCATGGCGCGCATCCGGCAGACGCATCCGCAGTTCGAAGGCTGAGGGCTGGCGCCCGGCTCGCCGGGCTCCCGTCGTGCCCTCAGCGGGTCGCCATGTGGGCCAGCATGCCGCTCACCAGGGCATCGAACGTGACGCGGCAGCGCGGGCTGCTGCGCAGGTCTTCGTGCATGGTGACCCAGGTCTCCATGGGCACGGTGAAGCCGCGGGGCATCAGGCGCACCAGGTCGGGGGAGCGCCGCGCCAGCGGGACCTGGCACATCCCGATGCCGGCGCCCGCGCGGATCAGCGCCAGCTGCGCGAGGTTGCTGTCGCTGCGCAGCGAGAACATGTGGCGCCGCAGCCCCTTCAGCGAGCCCTCGACCTGGCGGATGAAGGCGGTGGCCTGGTCGTAGCCGATGAGCGTGTGCGCGGCCAGTTGCTCCAGGTTGCGCGGCGTGCCGTGCCGATCGAGGTAGTCGCGCCGCGCATGCAGGCCCACGTCGATGTGCCCCAGGCGCCGGGCCACCAGTTGCTCCTGCCGGGGCGTGGCCATGCGCACGGCGATGTCGGCCTCGCGGTGCAGCAGGTCCTGCACGCGGTCGGTCAGCACCAGCTCGACGGACAGGGCCGGGTGCGCGCTCCGCAGCGCGGCGATCACGGGCGGCAGCACCTCCACCCCGATCACGTCGCTGCAACCCACCCGCACGGTCCCCCGGACACCGCCCTCCGGGCCGCCCTGGCTGGCGGCCGTGCGTTCGAGGGACGCCGCCAGGCTGGCCATTGCCCGGGCCTGCGGATGCAGCGCCTGCGCCGCGTCCGTGGGCATCAGCCCCGTGGGCGACCGGGTGAAGAGGGGCGTGCCCAGCGCCTTCTCCAGCGATTCCACGTGGCGCCCCGCCGTGGGCTGGGTGATGCCCAGCGCGCGCGCCGCGCCCGATAGCGATCCTTCGGTCAGCACGGCCAGGAAGGTGCGGTAGAGCTCCCATCCGATATTGCTCTTGGTCATGCATAAATGTATATCTGCTGCCTCATGCTGTGCAATTCCTTTTGATCCGGGCTGTCCGCAGAATCGGCTCCATCGGCCCTGGTGGCCTCGCAAGGAGATGGAAATGGCGGATCGTTGCAGGACAGCCCTGGTGCTGGGCGCTACCGGGGGCATCGGGGGCGAGGTGGCGCGGCAATTGCTCGGCGCGGGGTGGACGGTGCATGCACTGGCGCGCGGCGGCGCCCCGGAGGCACCGTGCGGCGAGGGGATCGCCTGGTTCCGAGGGGATGCGATGCGCCGGGACGACGTGGCGCGGGCCGCGCAGGGGTGTTCGGCCATCGTGCATGCCGTCAACCCTCCCGGCTACCGCGACTGGGACACCCTGGTCATGCCGATGGTCGAGAACACCATCGCCGCAGCGGCGGCGCTGGGGGCGACCATCGTGTTGCCGGGCACGGTGTACAACTTCGGGCCCGATGCGTTCCCGTGCATCACCGAGGGCGCCCCCCAGCGTCCTGCCACCCGCAAGGGCGCCATCCGGGTGCGGATGGAAGAGCGCCTCGAGGCCGCCAGCCGGCAGGGGTGCCGCGCCATCGTCGTGCGGGCCGGCGATTTCTTCGGGCCGAAGCCGGGCAACAACTGGTTCTCGCAGGGCCTGGTCCGCCCGGGGCGGCCCGTGGCGTCGATCTCGAACCCGGCGCGTCCGGGCGTGGGGCACCAGTGGGCCTACCTGCCCGACGTGGCGCGCACCATGGTGGCCCTGCTGGAGCGGCGCGCATCGCTCGCGGCGTTCGAGCGGTTCCACGTGGCAGGCCATTGGGATGCCACCGGCCTGCAGATGGCCGAGGCCATCCGGCGGGTGGTGCAGCGGCGTTGCGGCACCGTGCCGCGCGTGGTCCGCACGCCGTGGTGGCTGCTGCGCCTCGCCGCCCCTTTCGTGCCCACGCTGCGCGAGTTGATGGAGATGCGCTACCTGTGGGAGCAGCCCGTGCGCATGGACAACGCCCGCCTGCTGGAGGTGCTGGGCCATGAGCCGCACACCCCGCTCGACGAGGCGGTGGAGGCCTCGCTCGACGGCCTGGGCTGCCTGGCGCCGGCGGGCCGGTAGCCGCGCCGGTGGGGCCGTCGCGGCGCTCAGCGCCCCACGGCCTTTTCCAACTCGGCCTTGTTCATCTTCGAGCGGCCGGCAATGTGCTTCCTGCGTGCCTCTTCGTAGAGCTGCTCGCGCGTGCGGCCCTGCGCGCCGGTATGCGAGCGCTGGCCGCCGCGCACGGGCGCGGGCGTGTCGTGCACGGTCTTCGGGTTGGCCTTCTTCGCCTCGCCGTGCTGGGCGCGCTCCTTGTTGACGGTGCGCGCCGCGATCTGCTCGGCCGTCTTTTCGCTGCGGCCGCGCTCCTCGAGGCTGTCCTTGATGTGTTCGTACTGGCGCTCGCGCTTGTCGCTCCAGGCGGCTCGGGGCATGGTGGACTCCTTGGCGTTGTCGGAAAAAGGAAAAACGGAAAAGACCCTCGCGCTATCTGACGGCCTGCGGTGCCCCGTGCATGTCGGCGCCGCGGGCATGGCGCCGTAGGACGTGGCACCGCCTTGCTGGGCATCGCGGGCTGCGGCGCTGGCCGTGGCCCAGAACACGGAGGCGCCGTGGTGGATGGCATAGCCGGGCAGGGTGTGGGAGAGTCGAGGCCGGTGTTCGCGCAATGCCGGGTCGCCCCAGATCCAGTGGCTTACGGCGTTGACGGGCGTGATGGCGGCGCGTGCCTGGCGCCGGCCCGCGTGTCGGAGGGCACGGCAACCGCATGCAGGCGCATGCATTCACGCGAAAGGTTTCCATGGAGTATTTCGTCGCCAAGTGGCTGCACATCCTCTCGTCCACGGTCCTGTTCGGCACGGGCATCGGAACGGCGTTCTACCTGCTGGTCGCCATGCTGGGCCGCGACCTGCGCTTCATCGTGCCGATGACGCGCTGCGTGGTGCGAGCCGACTGGCTTTTCACCGGGACCACGGCGGTGCTGCAGCCGCTCACCGGCTGGTGGCTGGTGCACCTGATGGGCCTGCCGTGGAGCACGCCGTGGCTGGCGCGGTCGCTGGGCCTGTATGCCCTGGCCATGGCCTGCTGGCTGCCGGTGGTCTGGATCCAGGTGCGCATGCGCGACGAGGCGGTACGCGCGCAGGCCGGCCATCCGGATGCGTGGCCCGCGCTGTGGCGCTTCTTCATCGCCTGGGTGGTGCTGGGCGTGCCGGCATTGGTGGCGTTCCTTGCCATCTTCTGGTTCATGGTGAGCAAGCCGGTGGGGGCCTAGCCAGGCTGCGGTAGCCCGCCGAGTGCAGGATGGATAGGTGCTAATTGGTCGTACCAATTGGCGATCATGCGTTATGATTTCAGGCTGCTCGCGGGTTTACCCTGTTTGTCGAGGCGTCACGCGTCTTCGAGAATGCGCTTCGTTGCGTTGATTGGTTTTATTGGTCATACCAATTTGGTGTGCTTGCAGACCCATTGCAACGGAGTTTCTCTTCCCATTCCACACCGACCCGTCATGCAAACCCTCTGGCAGCAGAACTACGACCCCGCCGGAAACATCTGGATTTCCGCGCTGGTGGCGCTCATTCCCATCGTCTTCTTCTTCCTCGCGCTGACCCGCCTGCGCCTGAAGGGGTACCAGGCGGGCACCATCACCGTGCTGCTGTCGCTGGCCGTGGCGCTGCTCTTCTACCGCATGCCGGCGAGCGCCGCGCTGGCCTCGGCCGTGTACGGCTTCCTCTACGGCCTGTGGCCGATCGCCTGGATCATCGTGGCCGCGGTGTTCCTCTACAAGATCTCGGTGGCGACGGGGCAGTTCGCCGTCATCCGTGCGTCGATCCTCTCCGTCACGGAGGACCAGCGGCTGCAGCTCATCCTGGTGGGCTTCTGCTTCGGGGCGTTCCTGGAGGGGGCGGCGGGCTTCGGCGCGCCGGTGGCCATCACCGCGGCGCTGCTGGTGGGACTCGGCTTCAAGCCGCTCTACGCCGCCGGCCTGTGCCTGATCGCCAACACGGCGCCCGTGGCGTTCGGCGCGATGGGCATCCCGATCATCGTGGCGGGCCAGGTGTCTGGCGTGGACGCGTTCGCCATCGGCCAGATGGCCGGCCGGCAGCTGCCTTTCATGACGGTGATCGTGCTGTTCTGGATCATGGCGATCATGGACGGATGGCGCGGCGTGAAGGAAACCTGGCCCGCCGTGCTGGTGGGCGGCGGCACCTTTGCCGGCATGCAGTTCCTGACGGCCAACTACGTCGGTCCCGAACTGCCGGACATCACCTCCGCCATCGTCTCGCTGGTGGTGCTGACGCTGTTCCTGAAGGTGTGGCAGCCCCGGCGCATCTTCCGCTTCGAGGAGGAGCCCGCGGCGCCCGGCGCACGGCCTGCAGCCCGCGGCCGGTCCGCAGCCACCGGTGTCTCCAGCGGCGCGCCGCTGACGGCCGGGGCGGTCTTCAAGGCCTGGTCGCCCTTCATCATCCTCACCGCCGTGGTCACGCTCTGGAGCCTCAAGCCCTTCAAGGCGCTGTTCGCGGCCCAGGGCGCGCTGGCCTCCACCGTGGTCAACATCCCGGTGCCGTTCCTGCACAACCTGGTCGAGAAGGTGCCCCCCGTGGTCGCTTCCGCGGCGCCCTATGGCGCGGTGTACACCTTCAACTGGCTGTCCGCCACGGGCACGGCCATCCTGATCGCCGCGCTGGTCACGATCGCTTTCACCCGCCTGTCACCGGCCAAGGCCGTGGCGACGCTGGGCGAGACGTTCAGGGAACTGGCGGTGCCGATCTATTCCATCGGCATGGTGCTGGCCTTCGCCTTCATCGCCAACTACTCCGGCCTGTCCGCCACGCTGGCGCTGGCCCTGGCGCACACGGGCCATGCCTTCACCTTCTTCTCGCCCTTCCTGGGCTGGATCGGCGTGTTCCTGACGGGCTCCGATACGTCGGCCAACGCGCTGTTCGCCGCACTGCAGGCCACCACCGCGCAGCAGCTCGGCCTGCCGCAGGTGCTGACGGTGGCGGCCAACACCACGGGCGGCGTCACCGGCAAGATGATCTCGCCGCAGTCCATCGCCATCGCCTGCGCGGCGGTGGGCCTGGCCGGGCGCGAGTCGGACCTGTTCCGCTTCACGGTGAAGCACAGCCTGGTCTTCGCGGCCATCATCGGCATCATGACCACGCTGCAGGCCTATGTGTTTCCGTGGATGATCCCGGGGCATTGACACCACTCTCCGAGGTTTGACATGCGCCTGGCCGATCACGTCGTCGAGAAACTGCTTGCCCTGGTGCAGTCCCGCGGGCTGCAGGCCGGGCAGCGGCTGCCTGCAGAGCGGCAGCTGGCGGACGAGCTGGGCGTGTCGCGCACCTCCCTGCGCGAGGCGATCCAGAAGCTCGTGAGCCAGGGCGTGCTGGCCAGCCGGCGCGGCGACGGCACGTATGTGCAGGCGGGTGGCTCGGCGGAGTGGCTGCAGCCCGCGGTGGCACCGCTCACGCGGCTGATGGAGTCCGATCCGCACTACCGCTACGACGTGCTCGAGACCCGCCATGCGCTGGAAAGCAGCACCGCCTGGCTGGCCGCCCAGCGCGCCACCGCCGAGGACAAGGACCGCATCCGGCGCTGCTTCGACGTGATGATGCAGCACCAGCAGAGCGGCAACGCCGAGCTGGCGTCGCGCGCCGATGCCCAGTTCCACCTCGCCATCGCCGAGGCGTCGCACAACCTGGTGCTGGTGCAGGTGATGCACAGCCTGTTCACCATGGTGCTGTCCACCGTCGAGCGCAACCGCCACGACATGTTCCGCCTGAGCGAGCCCGTCACCATGCAGGCGCTCACCGCGCAGCACCAGGGCCTCATGCAGGCCATTCTCGACAGCAATCCGCAGCGGGCCCGCCAGTGCATCGGAGAGCATCTGGAGCACGTGCGCGCCACCATCCAGCGCCTGGACGAGGACCGCGCCCGCCGGGAGCGCTCCATGCGCATGCCGGTGGACGCGGGCCCCGCGCCGCTGTTGCCCCCTCATTGACCCGACAACCATGATCATCTCTTCCACCGCCGACTACCGCGAAGCCGCGCGCAAGCGCCTGCCTCCCTTCCTGTTCCACTACATCGACGGCGGCGCCTATGCCGAGCAGACCCTGCGCCGCAACGTCGATGACCTGGCCGCGGTCGCGCTGCGCCAGCGCGTGCTCAAGGACATGAGCCGCCTCGACACCAGCATCGAGCTGTTCGGCGAGAAGCTCTCCATCCCCGTCGCGCTCTCGCCCGTGGGCCTGACGGGCATGTACGCGCGGCGCGGCGAGGTGCAGGCCGCGCGCGCGGCCGACCGGCACGGCATTCCGTTCACGATGTCGAGCGTCTCGGTCTGCCCGATCGAGGAGGTGGCGCCGAAGCTCGGCCGTCCGATGTGGTTCCAGCTCTACGTGCTCAAGGACCGCGGCTTCATGAAGAACGCCCTGGAGCGCGCCCAGGCGGCGGGCTGCACGGCGCTGGTGTTCACCGTGGACATGCCCGTGCCCGGCGCGCGCTACCGCGACGCGCATTCCGGCATGAGCGGCCCCAACGCCGCGCTGCGCCGCTACTGGCAGGCCGCCATGCACCCGCGCTGGGCGTGGGACGTGGGCGCGCTGGGCCGCCCGCACGACCTGGGCAACATCTCCGCCTACCTCGGCAAGCCCACGGGCCTGGCCGACTACATGGGCTACCTGGGCGCCAATTTCGATCCCTCCATCTCGTGGAAGGACCTGGAATGGATCCGCGCGTTCTGGAAGGGGCCCATGATCATCAAGGGCATTCTGGACCCGGAGGACGCGAAGGACGCCGTGCGCTTCGGCGCGGACGGCATCATCGTCTCCAACCACGGCGGCCGCCAGCTCGACGGCGTGCTCTCCTCGGCGCGCGCGCTGCCGCCCATCGCCGATGCGGTGAAGGGCCAGATCAAGATCCTGGCCGACTCGGGCATCCGCAACGGCCTGGACGTGGTGCGCACCATCGCGCTCGGCGCCGA
The DNA here is from genome assembly GCF_000687165.1 of Paracidovorax oryzae ATCC 19882. Classification (GTDB taxonomy): domain Bacteria; phylum Pseudomonadota; class Gammaproteobacteria; order Burkholderiales; family Burkholderiaceae_C; genus Paracidovorax; species Paracidovorax oryzae. The sequence continues at coordinate 262,884 of NZ_KK366049.1, forward strand.
CGCCGCGATGATCGGCCGCGCCTTCATCTACGCGCTGGCCGCGGCAGGCGAGGCCGGCGTGAAGCACGTGCTGGAGCTGATCGAGAAGGAAATGCGCGTGGCGATGACGCTCACCAGCGTGGCGAAGGTCTCCGACATCACGGGTGACCTGCTGGTGAAGGCCTGAGCGCACCCCGCGCTCGTCGGGTTGCGGTTCCTTCCACGTCCCTGGTATATACATCCCATTCAGGAGGTACGTGATGAAGGCTGCTGTTTTTCTGGCGGTATGGCTTGCTGCTGCGCTGGGGGCGATCGGTGCGGCGGCCCAGACCCGCTGCCCCTCGGGTGTCCAGGCCGGTGGAGCGCAATGCCTTCCCGATGACGAGGCGGCTGCGCCGCCGCGGCCTACCGGGGAGTGGGTGAAGACCTGGGGTGCCATGGTGAGTTCCAACGCGGGCCGCGGCGCCTGGACCTCTTCGGGCAAGACGACCGAAGAGGCCGCGCGCCAGGATGCGCTGGGGAAGTGCCGTGCCACCGGCGTGCGCGACTGCGTGGTGGACATGGCCTATTTCAACCAGTGCGCGGCCGTCGCCGGAGCGAACGGCGGCAAGGCCGGCAGCATCGATACCGGCAAGGACGAAAGCGTGGCCAGCCAGCGGGCCCTGGATTCCTGCGAGAAGAAAGCGGGATCGAAGTGCTCGGTGCTGTTCGTCGAATGCTCCAGGCCGATCTTCGTCAAGTATTAGGCCGGCCCCACATGTCCTGCGATTTGAGCGGATGCTTCGCCATCACCTGAACGTATAGCGCGCACTGAGCCGAACGCTGCGCGTCTCCATCGGGTGGATGTGGCGGTCGTTCACGCCACCGTGGCAGCTTCCTCCCGCGACCTCGCCCGCAGTGCACGACGCGTAGTAGTACTCGATGTCGTTGCCCTGGTTTCCTGCCAGGTTGAACACGTCCAGGCCCAGGGTCACGTGCCTGTTCACGGCGTAGCGCGCGCTGACATTCAGCAGCGTCGTGGAGCGTGAACGCACGCTGCCCAGCGTATCCAGCGCGCGCGGGCCGAGATAACGCAGCCGCAACGACGCGGTCCAGGACCCGTCGATGTAGGTCAGCCCCGCTGCGAACACGCGCTCCACGGCGTTGTCCACGTAGTTGCCTTCACCGGCGGGCGCCAGGCCACGGAAGCGGGCGCGCGACAGGGCTCCGTCGAGTTCGATGCGCCATGCAGGACTGAACTTCCACCGCAGCGTGGCCTCGACGCCGCGCCGTGTACTGGCCCGGCCCGGCTCCGTGGTGCCAGCATCACCCGCGTAGACCAGTTCCGAATCCAGGTTGAGCCTCCATAGCGCCAGCGTCGTTGTCAGGTCCTCGTCTGGCTGGAAGCGCCACCCGATCTCGGCGCCGCGGCCTTTCACCAATGCCGGGACACGATCCGCAGGGTCTCCGGTCTTCGGGTCGGTGGTGATGGTGGCGCCGCGCACGTCGTTGCTGTGGAAGCCGACGCCGGCGTTGATGTAGATATCGTGGGCAGGTTCGGGCGTGAAGGCCAGGCCGAGTTTGGTGCTCGCGACGGCGCCATGGCCCTTTCCGCCGTTGAGCGGACCGACCACCGGCTCGTGGCCGGTCACCTCGTAGCGCAGTGCATCGCCGCGCAGGCCCATGTACCCGCGCCACCGGTCGTTGAAGTGGACCAGCTGCTGTCCGTACAGGGAGAACAGGTCCTGCGAGACCTTGTCATCGCGCACCGTGCCGAGCCGTTGGCGGACCTCCGTGTCGTACAGCCCGACTTCGCCGATGCGGTCGCCGCGCCACTGCGCGCCGAAGCTGAACACGCCGTCGAGGCCGCCGATCCGGTTGCCCACGGCGTGCGATGCCTGCACGCCGTACACCCTGCGCCGGTCGGTCTGCTCGAACTGGTCCCCGTTGACGGGATGGTTCAGGAAGTAGGTGAAGTCCGAGAACAGGTCGAAGCGGTAATCGATGGCATAGGCGCTGATCTCGGTGTCGCCATCCGGCCCCTTGTCGAACCATTTGCCCGACAGGCTGATGCGCTGTGTCTTTCCTCCGTCGGTGGGATTCATGCTGCCGAAGCGGCCGATCTGCCCGCTGTCGATGGCCCGCTCCGGCACCTGGTCTGTCGAGGTCCAATGGCTCTTGTAGGCCATGGCGGTGATGCCGAAGCCGTGCGTCGGCGAACCCTGCGCGTAGCGCAGGACGGCATTCACCTTCCTGAGGTGCTCGGGCACGTCCCAGGGGCCGTCGTTGCCTTCGACCTCGATGGCTCCGAGCCAGGTCTGGTCGGCCACGGTGCGGGATCCCGCCGCCAGCAGCCGCCTGAAGCCGTGCGAGCCGGCGCTGGCCTCCACGAAGGGCGCTTCGAGCGCGCCGAAGTAGTCAAGGGACGCACTGCCAGCGAGCGAGAAGTCGCCGCTTTGCGCGAAGTAAGGCCCTTTGCGGTAGCGCACACCCGATACCAGCTCGGGAATCAGGAAATTCAGGTCTGCATAGCCCTGCCCGTGGCCGTGCGTCGGCATGTTGACGGGCATGCCATCCACCGTCACCGCGAAGTCGGTGCCGTGGTCGAGGTTGAAGCCGCGCAGGAAATACTGGTTGGCCTTGCCGTCACCCGAGTGCTGCGTGGCCACCACGCCGGGCACTGCCTCGACGATGTCGCCGGGCCGCAGCTTGGGGCGCGATTGGTATGACCCACGCTCCACGGCACCTTCACTGGCGCTGTCTGCCGTGCCGATGGATGCGTCCTTGGGGCCGGTGACCTGGATCTCGGGCAGATGCGAGGTTTGTGCCCGGACGGCTGCGCTGCCGAGCAGCGCGCAACAGAGCAGGCGGCGGAAGAGGTGGGGCGGCATGCAGGCTCCGGTCGTGATTGTGTGAGGAATTCTTGATTCTTCATACATTCCGGCCTGCATGCCATACGCCGTTCGGCGCAGCGTTGCGTTTCAGTTGCGCGGCTTGAGGTGCGTATGGGCGCCCGTGCTGCCGTGCGAGTGGCTATCGCCGTGGGGCTCCAGCGGCACGAGGTGCACGTTGCCATGGCGTACGCCACGCAAGGCCACCAGCCGTTCGGCGCATTCCCTCACGGCCGCCGTCGGCCCGCGGAGCACCACGGTCTCCAGGCAGTTGTCGTGGTCGAGATGGGTGTGCAGGCTGGTGATGACCAGATCGTGGTGGTCATGCTGCAGATCCAGCACGCGGCTTGTGACTGTCTGCTCGTGGTGGTCGTAGATGTAGCTGACGCTGGCAACGCACCAGCCGCCGTTCCTGCCATGCTGGCGCGTGCCGGATGCCGCCTCGCCAAGGGAGTCGCAGCCCAGCCTGGAGCGGATCAGGTCGCGGACAGCCTCGGAACGGTTGCCATAGCCCTTCCGGGCAATCAACGCATCGAACTGGAGAGCCAGCTCGTCGTCGAGCGAAATGGTGAAGCGTTGCATGGCAAAGGCGGGTGGCGGGACGGACCGCCTTCGCGGGCAAGGATCACATGCCCAGCGACTTGAGCAGGTCGTCGGTGTCGCTGTCGCTGCCGGCGGCCGGCGGCGGGGAGGCGGGCGAGTCGCCCTTGCCGGCCTGGGCCAGCAGCGCGTCCGGGTCCGGTGCCTCCTGCGGCTCGAAGTCGTAGAGCTTGATGAACTCGGTGCGGTCGATGGCCAGCTCGAGGTAGAAGATGTGGTTCTTGGCCGTGTAGAAGGTCACGCGGCGCGCCTCGGGCTGGTCGAGGTTGGCGTCCACGCTCAGCATCACCTGCTTGTTCAGCGCCAGCATCTTGGGCTGGTTCTGCGTGATGTGCGTCTGCAGCTCGCGGCGCACCTTGCCGGTGAAGTCGCCCACCACCTGGTTCATGAGTTCGCCCATCACGTTGGCCACCTCGTCGGAGGTGTAGGAACTCGCGAGGTCGTCCTGCGACATGCCCATGCTCAGCAGGTAGGTCTGGTAGATCTCCATCGCCGCCTCCTTGCTGAGGTTGATGATGACCAGTCCGGAGAAGCCGCCGTCGAACAGCACGAAGCAGCCGATGTCGGGGCGCAGGCAGGTCTTGGTGATGCGCTGCACCATGCCGGAGTAGTGCAGCTGCGTCTGCGTGGCCACGCTCAGCACCCGCGTGACGGAATTGCACAGGCTGATCAGCAGGTCTTCGGTGCCGTAGGTGGGGGCGATCTTGTCGGGCGTGCTCATGGAGATGCGTGCTGCGGTCGTGGCGGGGGCGTAAGAAGGCTGGGAGCAGGGCGGAGGCCCGGCCGCATGCAGTGTAGCGCGGCATCGGCCCGCGCGGACCCCGGGCCGTCCCGTGGTGCGGGCCGCCGGCGCGCGGATCAGCGGGAGCCGCGTTCCAGCCCCGGTTCGGAGATCCGCCGCGCGTACACGGCCAGCACGATGCGCTCCGAATGCACCAGGTAGTCGTGCAGGGCGGCCGAGGCTTCCTGCAGCCGGCCGGCCTCGAACAGCTCGACGATCTTCACGTTCATTTCCACGTAGGGCGCGTGCAGGAATTCCGCGTCCTTGAGCAGCCCGAAGGCCAGGCGCAGCTCGGCCAGCAGGTGGGAGAACATCACGTTCAGGCGCTCGCTGTCGGCCAGTTCCACCACGGCCATGTGGAACTCCATGTTCGCCGTGCCCGCGCCCTGCCAGTCGCCCGCGTCGCGGCAGCGCAGGGCGGTGTCCACCGCCTCGCGCAGGTGCTTCTTGGCGGGGTGGCGCGGGTAGGCCTGGGCCAGCGCCTGGCATTCGATGAGCCGGCGCACGCGGTAGATGTCGATGATGGACGCGATGCTGGGCACCGCCACCGACACGCCGCGGTTGGGTTCGTGACGGAGCAGGCCCTCCTTCGTGAGCAGGCGGAACACCTCGCGCAGGGTGTTGCGCGAGATCTCCAGGCTCTCGGCCAGCACGGCCTCGGACAGGCGCTGGCCCGGGGCCAGCTCGCCCGCCACGATGCGGCGGCGGATCTGGTCGCTGACGCGGTCCGTCAGGTTCTGTGCGGGGGATTCACTCATCGGCGGCGGGCAGGCAAAAGGGGGTGCGGGGCGTCGCGGCGGGGCGGGCGAGGGCGGGCGTCCGGAGCACCAGTGTATCGGGCGGCGTGCCTCCGGCGGGCGCGGGCGCTGCGCCCCGGGCACCATGTTCGTGCCATGGCCGCACCAACCGCATGCGGGTAATCCCCATCAACGATCAAAATCAAATTGTTCAACAATTTATCCAGATGATTCATCAATGAATGGATCTTTGATGAGACGTTGGCGCGGTAATTGCTCCGTGCCAGGGGTCTTCTTCCCTTCGCAGAAACGGAACACGCACCATGTGGCTCAAGGAAACCAGCAAGGAAGAGCGCAAGACGCTCTTCGCCGCCTTCGTCGGCTATGGCGTCGATGCGTTCGACTACATGATCTATACGTTCATGATCCCGACCTTCATCCTGGTCTGGGGCATGACCAAGGCCGAGGCGGGCTACATCGCCACCGGCGCGCTCATCAGCTCGGCCATCGGCGGCTGGCTGGCGGGCATCCTGGCCGACCGCTACGGCCGCGTGCGCATCCTGCAGCTGACGGTGCTGTGGTTCAGCTTCTTCACCTTCCTGAGCGGCTTCACCCAGTCGGCCGAACAACTCTTCATCACCCGCATGCTGCAGGGCCTGGGCTTCGGCGGCGAATGGTCGGTGGGCTCGGTGCTGATCGCCGAGATGATCCGCGCCCGCCACCGCGGCAAGGCCGTGGGCCTCGTGCAGAGCAGCTGGGCGGTGGGCTGGGGCCTGTCGGCCGTGGCCTTCTGGGCGGTCTATGCGCTGCTGGACCAGCAATACGCCTGGCGCGTGCTGTTCTGGCTGGGCGCGCTGCCGGCCCTGTTCATCCTCTACATCCGCCGCAACATCAGCGAGCCCGCCGTGTACCGCGAAACCAAGGCGGAACTGGCCCGCACGGGGCAGAGCGCCAGCTTCTGGCTGATCTTCAGCCCCGGCGTGCTGCGCACCACCGTGTTCGCCAGCCTGCTGGCCACCGGCATGCAGGGCGCCTACTACGCCGTCACCACCTGGCTGCCCACCTACCTGAAGATGGAGCGCCACCTGTCGGTGCTGGGCACCAGCGGCTACCTGATGGTGCTGATCTTCGGCTCGTTCGCCGGCTACCTCACCAGCGCGTGGCTGTCGGACCGCCTGGGCCGCCGCCGCTGCTTCATCCTGTTCGCCGTCTGCGCGGGCGTGCTGGTCACCTGCTACACGCAGCTGCCGATCACCGATGCGGCCATGATGGTGCTGGGCTTTCCGCTGGGCTTTTTCCTCTCGGGCATCTTCTCGGGCATGGGCGCCTACCTGTCGGAGCTGTTCCCCAGCCACATCCGGGGCTCCGGCCAGGGCTTTTGCTACAACTTCGGCCGCGCCGTGGGTTCGGTGTTCCCGGCGATGATCGGCCACATGAGCGCCAGCATGCCGCTGGGCGTGTCCATCGGCTACATGGCCGCGGGCGCCTACCTGATCGTCGTCATCGCCTGCCTGCTGCTGCCGGAAACACAGGGGCGCGAACTCTCCGCGAGCACCGACGCGGTGGCCTGAGCGGCGCTGTCCCCGGTTTCCTGCTGGATCCATTCCTCGACTTCCTTTTTCTTTCGTATGCAAATCGACCTGAACAGCGACCTGGGCGAAAGCCTGGGCGCCTGGCACATGGGCGACGACACCGCCATGCTCGGCATCGTCACCAGCGCCAACGTGGCCTGCGGCTTCCACGCCGGCGATGCGGCGGGCATCCTGGCCACGCTGCGCGGCGCGAAGGAGCGCGGCGTGGCGGTGGGCGCCCACGTCGCCTACCGCGACCTGGCCGGCTTCGGCCGCCGCAACATGGACGTGGCGAGCGCCGATCTCGTCGCCGACGTCATCTACCAGATCGGCGCGCTGCAGGGACTGGCCACGGCCGCCGGCACGCGCGTGACCTACGTGAAGCCGCACGGTGCGCTCTACAACACCATCGCGCACGACGAGCGCCAGGCCCGCGACGTGATCGCCGCCATCCGCGCCATCGACGCCTCGCTGGCGCTGGTGGTGCTGGCGGGCTCCCCGCTGGAGCGCTGGGCGGCGGACGCCGGCCTGCGCGTGGTGGCCGAGGCCTTTGCCGACCGCGCCTATACACCGCAGGGCACGCTGGTGTCGCGGCGCGAACCCGGCGCCGTGCTGCACGATGCCGGCGAGGTCGCGCGGCGCATGCTGCAGCTGGTGCGCGAAGGCACGGTGCAGGCCATCGACGGCAGCACCACCCGAGTGCGCGCCGATTCCCTCTGCGTGCACGGCGACAGCCCCGGCGCCGTGGCCATGGCCCGCGCCGTGCGCGAGGCGCTGGAGCGCGAAGGCATCGCCCTGCGCGCCTTCGCCGGAACGGCATGACCGGCATTACCGAACGGAGCCACCGATGAATTCGTCACTCGAGGCCGCCCGCGCCGCAGCCATCCAGGCCGCGCGCGAAGCGCGCACCCGCTACCGCAACGGCCTGGTGGAGCCCACCGCCGGCCGCGCCCCGGGCATGACCCAGGCCAACATGATCGCCCTGCCGCGCGAGTGGGCCTGGGACTTCCTGCTCTACGCACAGCGCAATCCCAAGCCCTGCCCGGTTCTGGACGTGATCGAGGCCGGCAGCCATGCCACCGTGCTCGCCGAAGGCGCCGACCTGCGCACCGATATTCCCCTCTACCGCGTCTGGCGTGATGGACAACTGGCCGAGGAAGTGGCCGACGCCAGCGCGCTCTGGGCGCAGCACCCCGACCTCGTCACCTTCCTGATCGGCTGCAGTTTCACCTTCGAGACGCCGCTGCAGGAGGCCGGCATTGAGGTGCGCCACATCGCCCAGGGCTGCAACGTGCCCATGTACCGCACGCAGCGCCAGTGCCGGCCGGCCGGCCGCCTGCGCGGCGAGCTGGTGGTGTCGATGCGGCCCGTTCCGGCCGACCGGGTGGCCGATGCGGTCTCCATCTCGGGCCGGTTTCCGTCGGTGCACGGCGCGCCGGTGCATGTGGGCGATCCGGCGGCGCTGGGCATTGCCGACCTGGCGCGGCCCGATTTCGGCGACCCGGTGGAGATCCGCCCCGGCGAGGTGCCCGTGTTCTGGGCCTGCGGCGTCACGCCCCAGGCGGCCGTGATGGCGTCGGGCGTGCCTTTCGCCGTCACCCATGCGCCGGGCCACATGTTCATCACGGACGTGCCCGACAGCACCTACCACGTCTGACGGAGTTTCGATTGCGCTTTCTTCCCGTCAACCTGGATGCCCTGCTGGTCGAGCTGGACGACCTGCAGCAGACCCTGGCGCTGCATGCCTCGCTGCTGCGCGACCCCATCGCCGGCATCGAAGAACTGGTGCCGGCCGCGCGCACCGTGCTGGTCCGCTACCGGCCCGCGGCACAGGGCTTCGCCGCCCTGGTCGAAGCGATCGCCCGGCGCGACGTGCGCGGTGCAGCGCAGCGCAGCGAGACCTTGGTGGAGATTCCCGTGCGCTATGACGGCGAGGACCTGGCCGAGGTGGCGCAGAGGCTGGGTATCACCCCCGACGAGGTGGTGCGCCGCCATACCGGCAGCGAATACACCGTGGCCTTCACGGGCTTCGCGCCCGGCTTCGGCTACCTGGCCGGCGGGGATCCGTCCCTGGATGTGCCGCGGCGCACCACGCCGCGCACGCGCATCCCGGCCGGCGCCGTGGGCCTGGCCGGCACCTTCAGCGGCGTGTATCCGCAGGCCAGCCCGGGCGGATGGCAGATCATCGGCACCACGCCCGTGGCGATGTGGGACATCGACCGCGATCCGCCCGCACTGCTGCAGCCCGGCGCGCGCGTGCGCTTCGTGGACATCGCCACGCTGCCGGCGGCTGCGCGGGAGGCCCTGGGGGCGGCGGAGCCTGCGGCGCCCTCCGCGCCCGGATCCGCATCCGCCACGCCGGGCGCCGCAGCGCAAGGGCCCGCACTGCGCGTGCTCTCCGCGGGCCTGCAGACCCTCTTCCAGGACCTGGGCCGCCACGGCCATGCGGGGCAGGGTGTCTCGGCCTCCGGCGCCATGGACCGGGCCGCCTGCCGCGCCGCCAACCGGCTGGTGGGCAATGCTTCCGATGTCGCCTGCCTGGAGACCGTGCAGGGCGGCCTGTGCCTGCGCAGCCAGGGCGAGACCGTCGTGGCCGTGGCCGGCGCGGATGCGCCCCTGTGGTGCACTGCCACGGACGGACGGCGCTGGCCGCTGCCGCGCTACGCGCCGGTGGCGCTGGCGGACGGCGACGAACTCTCGATTGGCGAACCGCACGCCGGCACGCGCTGCTACGTGGCGGTGCGCGGCGGCTTCGGCGTAGCGCCGGTGCTGGGCAGCTGCGCCACCGACACCCTGGCCCGCGTGGGCCCTCCGGCCGTGGCGGTGGGCGATGTGCTGGCCGTGCGCACGCCGCAGGGGCTGCCGGCCGTCGGAGAGGCGGAGTTGCCTCCGGACGGCCTGCCCCGGGCGGGCTGCGAGGTGGTGCTCGATTGCGTACCCGGGCCGCGTACCGACTGGTTCACGCCCGAGGCCCTGGCGCTGCTGGCCTCCCAGCGCTGGCAGGTCACGCCGCAATCCAACCGCGTGGGCCTGCGCCTGGCAGGCGTTACGCCGCTGGCGCGCGCAGTGCAGGGTGAACTGCCCAGCGAGGGTGCCGTGGCCGGCGCCATCCAGGTGCCACCAAGCGGCCAGCCCGTGCTGTTCCTGGCCGACCATCCCCTCACCGGCGGCTATCCCGTCATCGGCGCCGTGGCGCCGCACCACCTGGACCTGGCAGGCCAGATCCCCGTGAACGCCTGGGTGCGCTTCCGTCCCATCCGCGCTTTCGAACCCGTCATCCGTTCCTGAATGCCATGAAAAAAGTCCTGATCGCCAACCGCGGCGAGATCGCGGTCCGCATTGCCCGAGCCTGCGCCGACCACGGTCTCACCTCCGTCGCCGTCTATGCCGATGCCGACATCGACGCCCTGCACGTGCGCATGGCCGACGAGGCCTGGGGCCTGGGCGGCGACCGCCCGGCCGACACCTACCTGCACATCGAGAAGCTGCTGGATGCTGCCCGCAAGAGCGGCGCCGACGCCGTGCACCCGGGCTACGGGTTTTTGTCGGAGAACGCGGGCTTCGCGCGGGCCGTGATCGGCGCGGGCCTCACCTGGATCGGCCCGCCGCCCGAGGCCATCGAGCGCCTGGGCGACAAGGTCGAGGCGCGCAGGCTGGCGCTGCAGGTGGGCGCACCGCTCGTGCAGGGCACGGCCGGCCCGGTGAAGGACGTCTCCGAGGTGCTCGCCTTCGCCGGGCAGCATGGGTTGCCGATCATCATCAAGGCGGCGTTCGGCGGTGGCGGGCGCGGCATGAAGATCGCATGGCGCATGGACGAGGTGGAAGACCTCTATGCCTCCGCCGTGCGCGAGGCCACGGCCGCCTTCGGCCGCGGCGAGTGCTTCGTGGAGCAGTTCCTGGACCGCCCGCGCCACATCGAGGCCCAGGTCCTGGCCGACACGCACGGCAACGTGGTGGTGCTGGGCACGCGCGACTGTTCCCTGCAGCGCCGCAACCAGAAGCTGGTGGAGGAGGCGCCCGCGCCCTTCCTCACACCCGAGCAGCGCGAGCGCATCCACACCGCCGCGCGCGACATCTGCGCCGCCGCCGGCTACACCAGCGCGGGCACGGTGGAGTTCCTGCTTTCGGGCACGGGGGCGATCTCGTTCCTCGAAGTGAACACGCGCCTGCAGGTGGAGCACCCCGTCACCGAGCAGACGACCGGCATCGACCTCGTGGTGGAGCAGTTCCGCATCGCCGAGGGCTTGCCGCTGCGCATCACGCAGACGCCCGAACCGCTGGGCCATTCGATCGAATTCCGCATCAACGCGGAGGACGTGGGCCGCGGCTTCCTGCCCACGCCGGGCGGCGTGACCGCGTTCGATCCGCCCTCGGGCCCGGGCGTGCGGCTGGACACCGGCGTGCAGGCCGGCTCCATCGTGCCGGGCACTTTCGATTCGCTCATGGCCAAGCTCATCGTATCGGGTGCGACGCGCGAGCAGGCCATCGCCCGGGCGCGCCGCGCGCTGCGCGAGTTCCGCATCGGCGGCGTGGCCTCGGTGCTGCCTTTCCACCGCGCGGTGATGGAGCACCCGGACTTCACGAACAGCGAGGCCCTGCGCGTGCACACCCGCTGGATCGAGACCGATTTCGCAGAGCCCCTGGCCGCCGCGGCGCGCGCCGAGCCGCCGGCCGATACCGCGCTCGTGCGCACTGCCATCGAGATCGACGGCCGCCGCGTGGCCCTGGGCCTGCCGGCGCTGCTGCTGCAGGGCCTGCAGGCCAGCGCGGGCGCGCAGCCTGCCGGCGTCCCGGCGCAGTCCGCTGGCACCGGGAGCGCGGCGGAGGAGGGCACGGTGCCCGCGCCCGTCGCCGGCACGGTGCAGGCCTGGAAGGTGGCCGAGGGCGACACCGTGGCCGAAGGCGACTTGGTCGCCGTGATGGAGGCGATGAAGATGGAGATGCAGGTCACGGCGCCGCGTGCGGGTCGCATCACCGGCCTGGCCGCGGTGGGGAGCTACCACGCGGCCGGGGCACCACTGGCACGGGTGGCGCAGGACGGCTGATGCCGTGGGAGCCGTGCTCGCCGCAGGCCGCCCACTTCATCGCGGGGGCGCTGCTATGGCTTCACCAGGTGCCCGCGCGGGCATAGGTCGTTCGCTGTGGCAGGCCATGTTCGGCACGGATGGAGTTCTCGCTGGGCTCGCGCGTGCTGGCATATTCGCCGAGGCCCACGGCGCGCAGCTCCTCCTTGCCGGAGTCGGTGCGGGCGGAGGAGGGATCCCGGGTGACGGGCCCCCCGCCGTGCATCATGGTTCCCGCGAGATGGTGCTTTGCATGCACCAGTTCATGTGCCAGGGTGATGAACGCGTTGGCGGGATTGGCTCCCTCGATCGGGACCCCCCGGGAATCGACGTCCGGTTCGGCCGTGTACTTGTTCCAGGGAATTTCCGACGCGGTTCCCCGCGTTTTGCGCCAGTTGCTTCCACCGGCGTTCTTCAGGAGCGCGGCCTCGAATTGGCTTTGATCAGGAGATGATCCGAGTTTTTGCCATTGCGAAGGCGTGAGCCGGGGCGTCGCCACCGGCGCCTGGCCTGTTCCGGCTTCGACGATGGTGACGGTTTTTTCCCGGGTGGCCAAGCCCTCGATCTGTTGGAGCAGTCGGCTGCCGCTGGGGCGGCTGTCGATTTTCTCGAGAGCGTCCTTGACGTCCCTTTTGAAGTTCGACGACGTGCTGGCGCCGACGCGAATGCTGGGGTAACGATCCATGGTGTTTCTCTTTGAACTGTTGGAGTTTTGGCACCGCGAGTTGTCGCGGTATGCCGTTTTCCAGAATTCTCTCCATGGTCCCCGGGATCGCGGGGCGGGTGAGCGAAGTGCCTGCGATGTGGGCGAAGCGAGGTGCCGCCACGTCCCGGCAGGCGGGATGCCCCCTTGAGTCAGCGCCTGGGAAGTCCGGGTGCCGCGCTCGTTTCCCACTTCACGGGCCGCGGATCGGCGATGGTGTTCACCTCCTGGCTGAAGCGCCCGTACTGCGGCGCGATGTGCGGATCGTCCTCCCACGTGGCCTGCTGCGTGAACTTGCCGGTCTTGCGGTTGAACTTCAATGCGTGCATGGCGGTCTTGCCGCCCCAGTCCGTCGAGGGCAGGGAGATGAAGTTCACCGCGTATTCGTCGTCGGTGAGCTTGCCGCGCACCACGTACACGCCATAGTGCTCCTCGCCGGGCGAGATGATCTTGTACACCCCGTTGTCGTAGTAGTAGAGGGTGGCGTCCTCGAAGGGCTTCTTCTCGTACATCTTCTCGTAGAAGAGCTTCTGCGTGAACGTGGGCTTGCCGAAGTGGACTTCGACCGACGGGCCCCGCGCGTTCGCGCTGCCCCCTCCGCCCTCGGCCGAGACGATGGAGGCCATGGAGCAGGCCAGCAGGGACACAAGCATTTTCTTCAAGGGACTACCTCGCTTTCCGGTGGATGGGGTCGGAGGCCGCGCCAGGCCTGGCGGGCCGCCGGCCGATCCTAGCCACTGCCGAGCCGGCTGCGCGGCCCGGTGGATGCAAGAAATTGAATCAGTGCATCAATTTCATTGGCGATGCTGCGACAGTAGCGCCCATGAAAAGACTCACGCACGGCCTGCTCGCCGTCCCCCTGTGCCTCGTCCTGGCCGGTTGCTATACGCCCGACCGTGCCCGGCTGGGCGAGAGCGTGGCGGCCGCGGTGCCGGCAGGCACGCGCCTGGAGGCGGCCATGGCCAGCCTGTCGGGCATGGGTTTCTCCTGCAAGGTGGTGGATGCCGGGCAGGGCGCGGACTGCAGCCGGGAAAGGCATGGCGCCGTGCTGTACACGTGCATCGAGCGCGTCAGGATGTCCGTCGATCCCGGCACCCGCACGGTCGCCGCATCCGACGTGCCGCCAATCGCGTGTGCCGGCCTGTAGGTCGGCCTGTAGGGCGGCCGGTGCCGGTGACGGCACCGTCCGGCGCGGCGCTCAGGGCACTTCCCGCGGCGCGGGGCCGTCGTACGTCCACAGGTATTCCCGCGGGACCGGTCCCTTGTTGCGGCCTCCCTGGCCGGTCTGCTCCCAGGCATGCGCCAGGATGCCGACGGAGCGCGACAGGCAGAACAGGCCGCGCGCCAGCGGCGGGGGAAAGCCCAGTTCCGCGTAGATGACGGCGGTGGCGCCGTCGATGTTCATGGGGATGCGCCGGCCGTTCCTGCGGGATGCCAGTTCCTCTTCCACGGCGCGCCCGATGGCGGCGAACCGCCCGCTCACGGTGCCCTCGCGCGCGGCCTCGTCGACGAGCTCCAGCAGCCGCGGCGCGCGGGGATCGACGGGGTGGAAGCGATGGCCGAAACCCGAGACGAACTTGCCGTGCCGCTCGATGGTCGCGTCCAGCCCGCCGCGCACCGCGTCGCCGGGCGCGGCGCCCGCGTCCTGCCGGGCCGCGATGTCGAGGTACATGGCCACGGCCTGTTCGCCGGCCCCGCCGTGGACGTCGCCCAGCACGTTGACCGCCGAGGCCATGGCGTTGTTCAGCCCCACGCCGCAGGTCGCGGCCATGCGGGCGATGCCGATGCTGGGCGCCTGCGGGCCATGGTCCACCGCGGACATCAGGGCGGCGTCGAGCAGCCGGCCTTCCGCTTCGCCGGGCAGCTCGCCGCGCGTCATCAGCCAGATCATCTGCGCAAAGCCGATGCGGCCGATCAGGTCCTCGATGGCATATCCGCGGTAGCGAATGACGCCGGGGCTCATGTCGATGATGGATGTCTTCCACCAGTCGCTCACGCGGGGATCGTGGGTGTTCATATCGCCTGCTCCTGTACCAGTTCCTGGATGTCCGACGGCGAGTAGCCGAGTTCGGCCAGGAGGTCCGCCGTGTGCTCGCCCAGCCGGGGCGGCGGGGTGCCGACGGACGGTGCCTCGCCGTTCCACTTGAACCCCGTGCGCACGACCCGGATGTCGCGGCCGACGCCGGGAACGTCCCTGAAGGTGCCCACCATGCCGCGGCCGGCGATCTGCGGATGCTCCAGCACCTGGGGCACCGTGTACACCGGCCCGGCGGGAACGCCCGCCTCGTTGAGGCGCTTCCACCAGTCGTCCGCGGTGCCGGCGGACAGCGCCGCCTCCACCAGGGCCGTGAGTTCGGCGCGATGCCGCAGCCGCCCGTGGCGGTCGGCGAACCGCGGGTCCGCCGTCCATTCCGGATGGCCGAGCACCGTGCACACCGCCTCGAACTGCTCCTGCTTGTTGGCCGCGATGTTGAGCAGGCCGTCCCCGGTCCGGAAGGTGCCGGACGGGCTGGCGGTGACGTTGTCGTTGCCCAGGGGCCGGGGCTCGCGCCCCGCGATCAGGTGGTTGGACACCGCCCAGCCCATCGTCGCCACGGCGGCCTCGAGCATCGAGACATCGATGAAGACGCCGCCCGTGCGGTGGCGGTCCGCGAGGGCGGAGGCCACGGCGAATGCGGCGGTGATGCCCCCGATCGTGTCCGCGACGGGGTAGCCCACGCGATAGGGGGCGGTCTCCGGGGCACCCGTGATGCTCATCATCCCGGACATGCCCTGGATGATCTGGTCATAGGCGGGCAGGTCGCGCAGCGGGCCGTCCTGCCCGAAACCGGAGATGGCGCAGTAGATCAGCCGCGGGTTCTCCTTCAGGAGCTCCTCGTAGCCCAGGCCCAGGCGCTGCATCACGCCGGGCCGGTAGTTCTCCACGAGCACCTGCGCCGTGCGGACCAGCCGGCGCAGCGCCTCCTTGCCCTTGGGGTGCTTGAGGTTGAGCGTGATGGAGCGCTTGCCGGGGTTCTGGGCGAGGAAGGACACGCCCATGTCGGCCTCGTTCAGTTCCTGGTCGGCGCCCAGCTGGCGCGCCAGGTCGCCTCCCTGCCGGGCTTCGACCTTGATGACGTCGGCGCCCATGTGGGCGAGCTGGTGGCAGGCGAAGGGGCCCGCGAGCACATTGGTGAGGTCCAGCACGCGGACCCCGTGCAGGGGAGGGAGGGCCATGGTCAGTCGAGCTTCACGTTGCCATTGCGGATGACCTCGCCCCAGCGCTGCTGCTCGCTGCGGATGAGGGCTGCGGCCTCCTGGGGCGTGGTCGCCATCGGCGTGCTGCCCTCGGCCTGCAGCGTGGCGATGGTGTCCGGCCGCGCGAGCGCCCTGGCCACTTCCTGCTGCCACCGGGCGAGCACGGCGGGCGGCGTGCCGGCCGGGGCCACCAGCATCTTCCAGTCGCTGGTGTCGAAGCCCTTGTAGCCGGACTCGGCAACCGTGGGCACGTCGGGGAGTACCGGCAGGCGCTTCGCGGAACTGACGGCCAGCGCGCGCAGCTTGCCCGCCTTGATGAACGGGATCACGGTCTGGGGCGTCGCGAAGTAGTAATCGACCTGGCCGCCCAGCAGGTCGGTCGCCGCGGGGCCTGCGCCCTTGTAGGGGATGTGGCTGGTCCGGATGCCCGCCTGGCGGATGAAGAGTTCGCCGGTGAGGTGGCCCACGGTGCCGTTGCCTGCGGAGGCCATCGACAGGGAGTCGGGTTTGGCCTTCGCGGCGGCCACCAGGTCGGCCAGGGTCTTGAAGCGCGATTCGGCGTTGACGACCAGCACGACGGGCTGCCCCGCCACGGTGGCGACGGGAGCGAAGGCCCTCGACGCGTCGTACGGCATCTTCGCGTACAGGCTGGGGTTGATGGCCAGGTTGGCCGTCTGGCCCATGCCGAGGGTGTAGCCGTCGGGCGCGGCCTTGGCGACCGCATCCATCCCGATGTTGCCGCCGGCGCCCGGCCTGTTGTCCACCACCAGCGTCCAGCCGGTGGATGCGCGGATCCTGTCCAGCACCATGCGGGTGACGATGTCCGTGCCTCCGCCCGGCGGGAAGGGAACGATGACCTTGATGGACTGGGCCGGATAGTCCGAGGGCTGGGCCAGGGCTGCGGCGGACGCGAAGAGGAGGGCGCAGCCGCCCAGCAGGCGAGGCAGAAAGGACATGGTGTCTCCTTGGGTTGTTCTGTTGAATAGAACTATGTTCTGTGTAAAAGAACTTTAGTGGCGCGCGCCAACGGCGGCCATGCGGGATAACCCTGGAATGGCCAGACCCTCGCGGCCGCTGTGTTCTACTCAGCAGAACATAGTCGTGACCTTGCTGACGCTGATGACACAAGAATCCTCCGAGACCTCCAGCGGGGTCGCCGTCCTGGACCGCGCTTTCGCCCTCCTTGGGGCATTCGCCCCGGAGGACGAGCGGCTGACGCTGACGGAGCTGTCCCGGCGCACGGGGCTCTACAAGAGCACCGTGCTGCGGCTGCTGGGCGCCCTGGAAAGCGGCGGCTTCATCCGCAAGTGGGACGACGGGCTGTACGGCATCGGGCCGGCGCCGGTGCGGCTGGCCGCCATCTACCAGCGCAGCCTGCGCATCGACTCCATCGTGGAGCCGCTGCTGCGCGAACTCAGTGCCGAACTGGGGGAAACCGCGTCGTTCTACGTGCGCGCCGGGGACCGGCGCCTGGTGCTCAGCCGCGTCGAGCCGTCGCGCGCGGTGCGCGTGTCCATCCGGGTGGGGGAGGCGTTCGACGTGCAGCTCGGCGCCTCGGGGAAGGTGCTGCTGGCCTTCTCGGAAGGCGACCCGGCCCACAAAGCGGTGCGCGCCCGGCTCTGGGCGACCTCGTTCGGCGAGCGCGACCGGGAGACGGCGGCGGCCTCCGTGCCGGTATTCGGGGCGCTGGGAGAACTCCGCGGCGCCCTGACGGTGTCCGGGCCGCTTTCCCGCCTCGGGGAGCCTGCCGCGATCCGGGCGGCCCTGCTCGCGCTCATGGACCGGGCCCGGCGGGCCACCGCGGAGTTCGGCGGCAATCCCGCGCTGTATACCGCGAGCCGCCAGGAGCTGCTGGCCGAGGGGCCATTGCCCCGCTGAGTCAAGCCCTCATGGCTTCACAAAAATTGAATCAAAGCATCAATTTGATTGAAGATTTACGGAGGCATCGGCCCTAGACTGGCGGCGCACCCAGCCCGGCCGCGATGCGCGGCCGCCCGAAAGACCATCGCCCCTTCCTCCATGACCCCGTCCCGCCCGGCCCGCTACACCGCCACCGCCATCCTGCTGCACTGGGTGCTTGGCCTGGCCATCGTCGCCGTGTTCCTGCTGGGGCTGTACATGACGGGGCTGCCGTTCTCGCCGCAGCGCCTGAAGTTCTACAACTGGCACAAGTGGGCCGGCGTGGCCATCCTGGCGCTGTCGGCCCTGCGCCTGCTCTGGCGCCTGACGCACCGCCCGCCGGCGCTGCCCGCTGCCGTGCAATCCGCGATGCCCGCATGGCAGCGCGCCGCGCACCACGGCACCCACCACCTGATGTACCTGCTGTTCTTCGCCGTGCCCCTCATCGGCTGGGCCTACAGCTCGGCGGCGGGCTTTCCCATCGTGTTCCTCGGCATCGTGCCGCTGCCGAGCTTCGTGCCGGTCAGCCCCGAACTGGCCGAGGCCATCAAGCCCTGGCACCAGATCACCGCCTACGCCCTGGCCGTGCTCGTCGTGCTGCACGTGGCCGCCGCGCTGAAGCACCAGGTCATCGACCGAGACGGCCTCATCGGCCGCATGCTGCCCGGCCGTGCCTGACCGCCTGCAACCCAATCACCGAAATACCGAACCCACGGAGCGATCCATGAAATTTTCCACCTCCCTCTTCGCCGGCCTCGCGCTGGCATCCTCCGCGCTGCTGGCCGCAGCCCCTGCCTTCGCGCAGCAGAAGCTGGTGCCCGAGCAGAGCGAGATCACCTTCGTGAGCAAGCAGATGGGCGTGCCCGTCGAGGGCCGCTTCAAGAAGTTCGACGCGCAGGTCGCCTTCGACCCGGCCAAGCTCGCCACCAGCAAGGTCACGATCACGGTGGACACCGGCAGCGCCACCCTGGGCGTGAAGGAGTCCGACGCCGAACTGCCCAAGGCCACGTGGTTCAACGTGCCCAAGTTCCCGCAGGCGACCTTCCAGTCCACGGCGATCAAGTCCACCGGCCCGGGCAAGTTCGAGGTGGCCGGCAAGCTCAGCATCAAGGGCGCCACGCAGGACGTGGTCGCGCCCGTCACGCTCACGCAGAACGGCGCCACCACCATCGCCACGGGCAGCTTCCCGATCAAGCGCCTGGCCTTCAAGATCGGCGAGAACGAGTGGGCCGACACCTCCATGGTCGCCGACGACGTGCAGGTGAAGTTCAAGCTGGCGCTCACGGGCGTGGGCAAGCTCTGAGGCCCCCGGGCCGATCCCGCGCTTCCCCTTTTCCTTTCCGTTCTTCCTTTCCTTTCTTTTCTTTCAACCGGAGATAACGACATGCGCAAATCCCTGTTCGCCCTGGCCGCCGTGGCCGCACTCGCTGCCGGCGCCGCCCGGGCAGAGACCGCCACGTATGCCGTGGAGCCGACGCACACCTTCGCCACGTTCGAGATCAGCCACTTCGGCGCCAGCGTGAACCGCGGCCGCTTCGACAAGAAGGAAGGCACGATCGAGCTGGACAAGGCCGCCAAGACCGGCAAGGTGGACATCACCTTCCAGATCAACTCCATCAACACCGGCACGCCGCCCTTCGACAAGCACCTGCAGAGCCCCGACATCTTCGACGCGGCCAAGTACCCCACCGCGCGCTTCGTGGGCGACAAGTTCACCTTCGACGGCGACAAGCTGGTGTCCGTGGCCGGCAACCTGACGCTCAAGGGCCAGACCCATCCCGCGACCTTCAAGGCCAACCAGTTCGCCTGCTACCAGAGCCCGATGCTCAAGCGCGAAGTGTGCGGCGGCGACTTCGAGACCACCATCGACCGCACCCTGTTCGGCCTGGACTACGGCGTGCAGTACGGCTTCCCCAAGAACGTGCGCATCGTGGCCCAGGTCGAGGCCGTCAAGCAGTAATTGCGCTGCGACGTCATGCGCCGGCCTGCAGGCCGGCGCAGCAGCCGCCCTCCGCCCCCGTGCGGACGGCGGCTTTTTCCTTATGGCCGGGCGGGCTCACCTCACCGCTCGGGTGGCCGCACTGCCTGCACCGTGTCGTGCTTGCGCACCGGGCTGGAGAGCACGAGCGAGGTGGTGACCGAGCCATGCGCCGCCAGCGCATCCACCACGCGCTGCAGGTCGGCCGGCTCCGCGATGGCGCAGCGCACGATGAAGCAGTCCTGCCCGGTCACCCGGTCGGCCTCCAGCACCTCGGGCATGCTCTCGAACAACTCCAGGTAGGGCCCGATGCCGCGGTGCGTGGTCTCGATGCGGATGATGACCGTGAGGCCCACGCCGATGCGGCCCAGGTGGACCCGGGCGCCATAGCCTTCGATGATGCCGGCGTCCTCCAGCTTGCGCACGCGCTCGCTCATCGCGGGCTGCGACAGGCCGATGCGCTTGCCCAGCGCGGCCAGGCTCTGCCGCGCATCGGTCTGCAGGGCCTGCAGGATCAGCCAGTCCTTCTTGTCGATTCGCATGGAATGTCGGGGCCGGGGCAGGGTGCCCGCAGCCGATGGTTCATCGGTGGGCGGGGAATTTTTCCGATGCCCGCCCCTGTGCGCGCAGGGCGCGCCCGCCTATCGTAGGGCACGTTCCATGCATTCGCACACACCCCTCCAAGGAAGAATCTCCATGCAGCTCTTCGGAATGCTCGACTCGCCCTATGTGCGCCGCGTCGCCGTCACCCTGCGCCACCTGGGCGTGCCGTTCGAGCACCGGCCCCTGTCCGTGTTCAGCACCTTCGACGCGTTCCGTGCCGTCAACCCGGTGGTGAAGGCGCCCACGCTGGTGGCGGACGACGGCACGGTGCTGATGGATTCGACCCTGATCCTGCAGTGGATCGATGCCTGCGCACCGGATGCGGCCGCCCGCCTGGTGCCGGAAGACCCCGCGGCCCGCCTGCAGGACTTGCGCATCGCCGGCCTCGCGCTCGCCGCGTGCGAGAAGACGGTGCAGATCGTCTATGAGCAGCGGCTGCGCCCGGAGGACAAGCAGCATGCGCCCTGGCTGGAGCGCGTGGGCCTGCAGATGGATGCCGCGTACGCGCAGCTGGAAGAGGCCCTCGCCGGCGCGGGCAGCATGCCGGACGCGGCGGGGCTGACCCACGGCGGCATCGCCGCGGCGGTGGCCTGGGGGTTCACCGGCCTGGTGCTGCCCGGGCGGGTGGCGGGTGCGTCGCATCCGTCGCTGGCGGCTTTCGCCGCGGCGGCCGAGCGGCTGCCTGCGTTCGCGGCGTGCCCGCAGGTGGAGTGACCGCTGCCGGGCGGGAGTGCGGCACTGGCGCACCCATGAAAAAGGCCGGCATGTGCCGGCCTCGGTGCGGGGTGGGGGCGCTCAGCGCGTGCCCGACACGTCCATGTGCTCCGTCTTGTGGTCCAGGATGGCTTCCGGCTCCTGCGCGGCCACCCAGTCCGGGTTGTCCAGGCGCTGCCTGAGCTGCTCGGTGTCGAGGTCGCCCGTCCACTTGGCCACGACGATGGTGGCCACGCCGTTGCCCACCAGGTTGGTGAGAGCGCGCGCCTCGGACATGAAGCGGTCGATGCCCAGGATCAGCGCGAGGCCGGCCACCGGCACGTGGCCCACGGCCGAGAGGGTGGCCGCCAGCACGATGAAGCCGCTGCCGGTGATGCCGGCCGCGCCCTTGGAGGTGAGCAGCAGCACCAGCAGCAGGGTGATCTGGTGCGTGATGTCCAGCGGCGTGTTCGTGGCCTGGGCGATGAACACGGCGGCCATGGTCAGGTAGATGGAGGTGCCGTCCAGGTTGAAGGAGTAGCCGGTGGGGATCACGAGGCCCACGGTGGTCTTCTTGGCGCCCAGGTTCTCCATCTTCTCCATCATGCGCGGCAGCACCGATTCGCTGGAGGAGGTGCCCAGCACGATGAGGAGTTCTTCCTTGATGTACTTCACGAACTTCCAGATCGAGAAGCCGTGGAAGCGCGCGATCAGGCCGAGCACGACGAAGACGAACAGCAGGCAGGTCAGGTAGAACGAGCCCATCAGCTTGCCCAGCGACAGCAGCGAGCCCACGCCGTACTTGCCGATGGTGAAGGACATGGCCCCGAACGCGCCGATCGGGGCCACCTTCATGATGTAGCCCACGATGGTGAACAGCACGTGCGAGGTCTTCTCGATGAAGTCGAACACCAGCGTGCCGCGGCCGCCGAAGCGGTGCAGCGCGAAGCCGAACATCACGGCGATGAGCAGCACCTGCAGGATCTCGCCCTTGGCGAACGCATCCACCACGGTGGTGGGGATGATGTTCATCAGGAAGTCGGTGGTGGTGCCCATCTTGCCGGGTGCCGTGTAGGCGGCGATGGACTTGGTGTCGATGGCCGAGGCATCGACGTTCATGCCCGCGCCGGGCTGGAGCACGTTGACGACGATCAGGCCGATGACCAGCGCGACGCTGCTCACGATCTCGAAATAGAGCAGGGCGAGGCCGCCGGTGCGGCCCACCTTCTTCATGTCCTCCATGCCCGCGATGCCGACCACCACGGTACAGAAGATGATGGGCGCGATGATCATCTTGATGAGCTTGATGAAGCCATCGCCCAGGGGCTTCATCTTCTCGCCGATCTCGGGGTAGAAGTGCCCGAGCAGCACGCCCACGACGACGGCGAACAGCACCTGCACGTAAAGCGAGCGGTAGAGGGGGAGTTTTCTGGCGGGTATGCGGGCGGTTGCGTTCATGCAGGCCTCTTGCGTCAACAAAAAAGAGCGGGCACCGGGCGCCTGTCCAGAGGCGGCCCTCGTGCGGGTGACGCACTGTAAGGCCGTGTCGCGCGCAGGACATTGTGGGAAACCACATGGTTGATTCCAACCTGTGGGAAACGCCGGAGGGAATACCCGTATGCCGTGCCGGCCGGGGCGTGCGCACACGTCCGCCATGTGGTGGTGCACGGCGGTGGATGAGGGAGGGACATACGCCCGTTGGCGTATTTCACGGGCGGGGCGGGCTCCGCAGAATCGGCTCCAGCGATTTCCTGATGACCCTGTTCTTCCACTTCCTTCCCGGAGCCCACACCATGCAACGTCGCTTCACTCTCCAGGCGCTGTGCGCCGCAGCCGCCCTGGCGGGCCTCTCCGCGCTGCCTGCCCATGCCGCCGACACGATCAAGATCGGCGTGCTGCACAGCCTCTCGGGCACGATGGCCATTTCCGAAACGGTGCTCAAGGACACGGTGCTGATGGCCATCGAGGACATCAACGCCAAGGGCGGCGTGCTGGGCAAGAAGCTCGAGCCCGTGGTGGTAGACCCGGCCTCCAACTGGCCGCTGTTCGCCGAGAAGACCAAGCAGCTGCTGGGCCAGGACAAGGTCTCGGTGATCTTCGGCTGCTGGACCAGCGTGAGCCGCAAGTCCGTGCTGCCGGTGGTCGAGGAAATGAACGGCCTGCTGTTCTACCCTGTGCAGTACGAGGGCGAGGAACTCTCCAAGAACGTGTTCTACACGGGCGCCGCACCCAACCAGCAGGCCATTCCCGCGGTGGACTATCTCATGAGCAAGGATGGCGGCGGTGCCAAGCGCTGGGTGCTGCTGGGCACCGACTACGTGTACCCCCGCACCACCAACAAGATCCTGCGCGCCTACCTCAAATCCAAGGGCGTGAAGGATTCGGACATCGACGAGAAGTACACCCCCTTCGGCCACAGCGACTACCAGACCATCGTGGCCGACATCAAGAAGTTCAGCCAGGGCGGCAAGACGGCCGTGGTCTCCACCATCAACGGCGACTCCAACGTGCCCTTCTACAAGGAGCTGGGCAACGCGGGCCTGAAGGCCAAGGACGTGCCGGTCGTCGCCTTCAGCGTGGGCGAAGAGGAACTGCGCGGTGTGGACACCAAGCCCCTGGTGGGCCACCTGGCGGCCTGGAACTACTTCATGTCGATCAAGAACCCGACCAACACGGCCTTCATCAAGCAGTGGAGCGACTACGCGAAGAAGAACAACATCCCCGGCCACAAGGACAAGCCGCTGACCAACGACCCGATGGAAGCCACCTGGATCGGTGTCCACATGTGGGCCCAGGCGGTGGAGAAGGCCAAGACCACCGACGTGGACAAGGTCATCGCCGCGATGGCGGGCCAGACCTTCCAGGCGCCCAGCGGCATCGTCTCCAAGATGGACGAGAAGAACCACCACCTGCACAAGAGCGTGTTCATCGGCGAGATCAAGGCCGACGGCCAGTTCAACGTGGTGTGGAAGACGCCCGGCCCGGTCAAGGCCAAGCCGTGGAGCCCGTACATCGAGGGCAACGACAAGAAAAAAGACGAGCCTGAAAAGAAGTGACACCCCCCTGAGGCCCTTCGGGCCTTCCCCCCGCTCTCACGCTTCGCGTGGGAGGGGGTAAGGGCTGCGGCTCCGGGCCCGCCTGCGCGGGCCTGGACAGCCCGAACGCCCCGGGCCTCCGGCCCGGGGCTGCTCGACGCCAGCGGCCCGGCAAAGCCGGTTCCGCGGCGTCTGCTGGTCTGGGGTGGGGTCAATGCTCTGCTTCTTTCTGACGTTTCGCTCCGGGTTTCATTTCCATGCTTCTTTCCATCTTCCATCGCTTGATCGCCTGCCTGCTGCTGTGCGCCGCAGCGCAGGCGCATGCGCTCACGGCCGAGGGCGCGCGGGCCATGGCTGCGGGCGATACCGACGAGCGCATCGCGGCGCTGCAGCAGGCGGTTGCCACGCCCGACGAGGCCACGGTGGCTTTCATCCGGGCGATGGCCGACGATGCGGTGAAGATCGCCGGTGGCCGGGCCATCGTGGTGAAGGACGGCAAGGGGGCCGATCCGGTCACCGGTGCGCCGGTGAACGTGCCGGACGATGCGGAGGACATCGTCAACAACAACCGCATGCGCGGCGAGTTCGATACCGCGCTGGCTTCGCTGCAGCTGATGTCGCCCGACGCGGCGCAGCGCCGCGCGGCGATCGATGCGCTCAAGGACGAGAGCGAGGAGGCGCGGCTGCCGCTGATCGACAAGGCCCTGGCCGCCGAGCGCGAGCCGGGGCTCAAGGCGCGGCTCGAGGCGATCCGTGCGCGCATCCAGCTCTCGGCGAGCGACCCGGCGCAGCGCCAGCTTGCGGCGCAGGCCCTGTCTGCCAGCGGCAACCCGGCCACGCGCACGGTGCTGCTGGAGCAACTGCGCAACGAGCAGGATCCGAAGGTGCGCGCGGCCCTGGATTCCGCGCTGAAGGCCGTGGAAGCGCGACTGCAGTGGGGCGAGCGCCTGGGCGCGCTGTTCTCGGGCCTCAGCCTGGGATCGATCCTGCTGCTGGTCGCGCTGGGCCTGGCCATTACCTACGGGCTGATGGGCGTCATCAACATGGCCCACGGCGAGCTGATGATGATCGGCGCCTACGCCACCTACGTGGTGCAGGGGCTGTTCCAGCGCTACCTGCCGGGCGCCTTCGACGCCTACCTCATCGCCGCCGTGCCGGTGGCATTCCTCGCGTCGGCGCTCATGGGCGCGGTGCTGGAGCGCGGCGTGATCCGCTTCCTCTACGGCCGGCCGCTGGAAACGCTGCTGGCCACCTGGGGCATCAGCCTGATGCTGCAGCAATTGGTGCGCAGCCTGTTCGGCGCGCAGAACGTGGGCGTGGAGAACCCCGCCTGGATGAGCGGCGGCGTGCAGGTGCTGGAGAACCTGCAGCTGCCGTGGAACCGGCTGGTGATCGTCGCGTTCGCATTCGCGGTGCTGGGCGGCGTGGCTTTCCTCATCGGCCGTACGCGGCTGGGGTTGTTCGTGCGTGGCGTGACGCAGAACCGGCCCATCGCCTCGTGCATGGGCGTGAACACCGCACGCGTCGATACCTATGCCTTCGCGCTGGGCTCCGGCATCGCCGGCCTGGCGGGCTGTGCCTTGAGCCAGGTCGGCAACGTGGGGCCGGACCTGGGGCAGGGCTACATCGTGGACGCCTTCATGGTCGTGGTGCTGGGCGGTGTCGGCCAGCTCGCGGGCACGGTCTATGCCGCGCTGGGCCTGGGTGTGCTGAACAAGTTCCTCGAGGGCTGGGCGGGCGCGGTGCTGGCCAAGATCGCCGTGCTGGTGCTCATCATCGTCTTCATCCAGAAGCGGCCGCAGGGCATCTTCGCGGTGAAGGGGCGCACTGCAGACTAGGTATGAGACACCCCCCTGTGTCGCTTCGCTCCTTCCCCCCTCTCTCGCATGGCTGCGCCCTGCGGGAGGGGGGGACGCCGCCGGCGCGGCGGGGCGGCCCTTGCGCGGCGGCTGCTGGCCTGGGCCGTGACGGTGGCTGATTCCGCTGGCGATGCCGAACACTGAAAAAAGTATGACCACTCCCATTGCTATTCAACTGCCAGCCCCGGCGCCGCTTCTCTCGCGCACCGGGTGGACGGCCTTCATCGTGGCGCTGATCGCGGTCTGCGCGGTCGCGCCTGCGCTGAACCTGCTCGTGCCGGCCGGCAGCGCCTTCCACCTCTCCGACTACGCCGTGGCGCTGGTCGGCAAGATCATGTGCTATGCCATCTGCGCGCTGGCCATGGACCTGATCTGGGGCTACACGGGCATCCTGAGCCTGGGCCACGGGCTTTTCTTCGCGCTGGGCGGCTACGTGATGGGCATGTACCTCATGCGCCAGATCGGGCGCGACGGCAACTACAAGAGCGACCTGCCCGATTTCATGGTGTTCCTGGACTGGAAGGAACTGCCCTGGCACTGGGCGCTGTCGGACAGCTTCATCGCCACGCTGGTGCTGGTCGTGGCCGTGCCGGGGCTGGTGGCGTTCGTGTTCGGCTACTTCGCCTTCCGCTCGCGCATCAAGGGCGTGTATTTCTCGATCATCACGCAGGCCATGACGTATGCGGCCATGCTGCTGTTCTTCCGCAACGAGACGGGCTTCGGCGGCAACAACGGCTTCACCGACTTCAAGCGCATCCTGGGGCAGCCCATCGCCACGCAGAACATGCGCATGCTGCTGTTCGTGCTCACGGGGCTGGCGCTGCTCGGCTTCTTCCTGCTGGGCCGCTGGCTGGTGGGTTCCAAGTTCGGCCGGGTGCTGCAGGCCATCCGCGACGCCGAGACCCGGGTGATGTTCTCGGGATACTCGCCGCTGCCCTACAAGCTCGCGATCTGGACCATCAGCGCCATGATGTGCGGCGTGGCCGGCGCGCTCTACGTGCCGCAGGTGGGCATCATCAACCCGGGCGAGATGAGTGCCGCCAACTCCATCGAGATCGCCGTCTGGGCGGCCGTGGGCGGGCGCGCGACGCTGGCCGGACCGATCGCCGGGGCCTTCATTGTCAACGGCGCTAAGAGCTGGCTCACGGTGACGGCACCGGAGTTCTGGCTGTATTTCCTGGGCGCGCTGTTCATCGCCGTCACGCTGTTCCTGCCGCAGGGCGTGGCGGGGCTGCTGCGCTCGCCGGGCGGATGGCGCGGCCGCATCGCGAAGGCCCTGCGCAAGGAAGAAGGAGGCACCGCGCGATGACCCCCGATCTCATGGACGAAGGCGCGCGCCGCGTCGGCGCTGCCGGCACCGCGGCACCCGCAGCGGGCCACAGCACCGAATCCGGCGGCCGCGCCGCGGGCTTCTCGCGCGTGGCCGTGCCCGGCGAGGTGGACGTGACCCACGGCCGCATCCTCTACCTGGAGGACGTGCACGTGGCCTTCGACGGGTTCAAGGCCATCAACGGCCTGAACCTCGACATCGCCCCGGGCGAGCTGCGCTGCATCATCGGCCCCAACGGCGCGGGCAAGACGACGATGATGGACATCATCACCGGCAAGACCCGCCCCGACAGCGGCACGGTCTATTTCGGCTCCACCATCGACCTGCTGCGCCACAACGAGCCCGGCATCGCGCAGCTGGGCATCGGCCGCAAGTTCCAGAAACCCACGGTGTTCGAGCAGCTCACGGTGTTCGAGAACCTGGAGCTGGCCCTCAAGACCCACAAGGGCGTCGCGTCTTCCATGTTCTTCCGCCTCGACTCGGCGCAGAAGGACCGGCTCTCCGAGGTGCTGCACACCATCCACCTCGCCCACCAGCCCGCCCGCCGCGCGGCCGAGCTGAGCCATGGGCAGAAGCAGTGGCTGGAGATCGGCATGCTGCTCATGCAGGACCCCAGGCTGCTGCTGCTCGACGAACCGGTGGCGGGCATGACCGACGAGGAGACGGCGCGCACGGCCGAGCTGTTCCTCTCGCTCAAGGGCAGGCATTCGCTGATGGTGGTGGAGCACGACATGTCGTTCATCCGGGCGATCTCCGAGAAAGTGACGGTGCTGTGCGACGGGGCGGTGCTGGCGGAGGGGACGCTGGACGAGGTGCAGGGGGATGAACGGGTGATCGAGGTGTATTTGGGGCGGTGATGGTTTTTCGTTGTTGCTGTGCGTTTGTTTTCCGGGGCCGGGATGTGCGCCCGGCGGCGCACCTACTTTCTTTTGCTTCGCCAAAAGAAAGTAGGCAAAGAAAAGGCGAGCCCTGGTGTCTGCGTCCCCCTTCGCCCCGAAAGGGGCGAAGGGGGCAGCCTGCGGTGCTCGGAGGCAAGGCGCGGCTGCGGAACTCGCTGCGCGCTGGCGCGCTCCGCTCGGACAACCGCAGCCAGTCAGATCACGAGGCAGGCGTGTCCTTCGGCACGCCTGCGCGCCTTGCCTCCTGCGCTCCTCGGCGCAGCCACGAGGGCGGGGTGCAGCATACGGGCCATTGCTTCGCTCGGCCCTTGGTGCGCGAGTGCGTTGCACCGCGCACGGCTTTTTGTGGGGCAGAGCGGTGGTGGCCTTGGCCGAGCGCAGCGACGGCCTGGGGGCCGAACAACGCGATGGCCCGAGTCACCCCTTCTGGATGCGCCTGGGGCGCGCAGGGGGTGGGGTGGCGGGCGTGCCGCAGGATACGCCCGCATCGTGAACTGACTTGCCGTGGTTGTCCGAGCGGAGCGCACGGAGTGCGCGCAGCGAGTTCCACGGCACACCCCACCCCCGAGCACCCCAGGTTGCCCCGTTCGCCCTGCGGGCGAACGGGGTCGCAGACAGCAGGGTCGCCTTTCTTTTGGGTACTTTTCTTTGGCGAAGCAAAGAAAAGTACCTCGCCCGCCGGGGCGAGACCCGGCCCCCGCCCCTAAAAAAACCCCAAAAAACATGCTCACCGTCCACAACCTCCACCAGTACTACGGCGGCTCCCACATCCTCCGCGACGTGAGCCTCGACGCCGCCCCCGGCAAGGTCACGGTCCTGCTCGGCCGCAACGGAGTCGGCAAGACCACGCTGCTCAAGAGCCTCATGGGCCTGGTGCCCATCCGCAGCGGCACCATCACCTGGGAGGGACAGCCGATCCAGGGCCGCACGCCCTACGAGCGCGCCCGCGCCGGCATCGGCTTCGTGCCGCAGGGCCGCGAGATCTTCGGCCGGCTGACGGTGGAGGAGAACCTGCGCATGGGGCTGGCCTACAAGAGCGGTTCCACGCCCGTGCCGGAGCATCTCTACACGCTGTTCCCGGTGCTGCGGCAGATGCTGGGCCGGCGCGGCGGGGACCTGTCGGGCGGGCAGCAGCAGCAACTGGCGATCGCGCGGGCGCTCGCGCCCAGCCCGCGGCTGCTGATCCTGGACGAGCCGACCGAAGGCATCCAGCCCAGCATCATCAAGGACATCGGCCGGGTGATCCGGCGCCTCGCGGACGAGGGGCTGGACGGCCATCCGGTGTCCGTGCTGCTGTGCGAGCAGTACTACGACTTCGCCGAGGAACTGGCCGACGAGTACCTCGTAATGGAGCGGGGCGAAGTGATCGCGCGCGGGCCCGGCAGCGAGATGCAGGCGCGGGGCATCCGGCAGCTGGTCGCGATCTGACGGCCGGGCCGGCGGCCTGCGCGCGTGCAGGAAGGAGCAGCGCCTGCCGCGTGTGACGCCGAAGCGACGAAGCCGCGCAGGCCCGGCCGTGGCGCGGGCAGGGGGCCGCCGTGCGGCTTGACCGCCGAGTGGCCGTCCGCCTATGCTGCCGGATGCCGGCTGCGCTCTCGGGGCACCCGGCGACGAATCCCGAAGGACCGATCCACCGAGACCCGCGCACGGCCCATTGCACCCTATGCCTGTTCCTCCCGCCCCCGGCCCCGACTCTCCTTCCGCGCCCGGCGCGCCCGTGCCCCCGGACACCGGGACCCCCTCCCTGCAGGAACGCGAGATCACGCTGC
Organism: Paracidovorax oryzae ATCC 19882; assembly: GCF_000687165.1. Taxonomy (GTDB): domain Bacteria; phylum Pseudomonadota; class Gammaproteobacteria; order Burkholderiales; family Burkholderiaceae_C; genus Paracidovorax; species Paracidovorax oryzae. Next base: position 292,490 of record NZ_KK366049.1, read on the forward strand.
TCAAGGCCGGCGTCCGCGATTTCGCGCAGGTGGCCTCGTCGATGCCGCCGGCCCAGGCCCGCGACTGGATGGAGCGCGTGATCGATTGCCTGCAACGCCTGCTGCCTGCCTATGGCGGCGTGCTCGCCCACTGGACGGGCGAGGGCGCTGCGGTGCTGTTCCCGACGGAAGAAGGGCGGCAGGAGGGCGATGGCAAGGGCGCCGAAGGCAGCGTCCAGCGCGCTGCCATGTATGCCGTGGCGCTGCAGATGGCGCTCAAGGACCTGAACGAAGCCTTCCGCCAGGACCGGTTGCCTCCGGTGTACGTGGGCGTGGGCATCGCCTTCGGCCCGGCGCTGGTGGGCGACTTCGCGCCGTCCGGTGGCGGGCACCAGGCGCCCGTGCTGCTGGGCACGGTCGTGTCCGAGGCCTCCCAGCTGCGCGCCTTCGCACTGCGTGGACAGGTGCTGGTGAGCGAGGCGGTGTACCAGCGCTGCTGGACGATGGCGTCGGTATCGGCGCCGACGCATGTCTTCGTCAAGGGCCGTGCCGAGCCCCTGCCGCTGCGCGAGCTGGTGGCCGTGCCGGGCCGGCGGCTCAAGGTACCCCGCCAGGAATTCCGCCGCAGCCTGCGGGTGGAAGCCAACCTGCCGTGCTCGTGCCAGCTCGTGCAGGACGGCGCGGTGCTCCCCCACCTGGTGCCCTGTTCGGTGCGTGACATGGGCTACCACGGCGCGCTGCTGGAACTGGGCGAGCCGGTGCCGCTGCACGGCGAGCTGCGGCTCGCGTTCGACCTGCCGATCGCGCGCTACCAGGCGCGGGACGTGTATGCGCGCGTGGTCACCCTCAACACCACGGGCCCCCAGGTGCTGGCCGGGGTGGAGTTCACCGCCTCCAGCGCGGAGTTCGATGCCCAGGTGCGCCGCTTCGTGCAGGGGATGGTGGCCTCCGGCTGACGACACATGCAATTCGACGGTGTGATTGCGTCCTGGAACGACGCGCGGGGTTTCGGCTTCATCGAGCCGCTGCAGGGCGGTGACCCGGTGTTCGTGCACATCAAGGCCTTCCAGGGCGGTGCGCCCCGGCCCCACGCCGGCCAGCGGGTGCGCTTCGCCGTGGAGGCCGGCCCCGGCGGCCGCAAGCGGGCCTGCCGCGTCGAGCCCCTGCCGCCCGCGGCACGTGCGTCCGCTGCCCGGGCGCCCGCCACGGCGCCACGGCCGGCCCGGCCCCGCGGCCGCCAGGGAGCGCATGGCGGCTCCGCGCAATGGGGCACCGCGAGCCTGCTCGTGCTGCCGGCCTATGCCGTGTTCTGCATGGCGCTGGCGGTCTTCGGCACGATGCCCCGCTGGATTCCGGTGGCCTGCCTGGGCCTGAGTGCCTGGACCTACTTCATGTACTGGCGCGACAAGCGGGCCGCGGAGCAGGGGGCCTGGCGCACTTCCGAAAAAACCCTGCACCTGCTGGCGCTGGCCGGAGGCTGGCCCGGGGCCCTGCTGGCGCAGCAGGTGCTGCGCCACAAGTCGGCCAAGCGGTCCTTCCGCACCGTATTCTGGGCGACCGTGGTGCTCCACGCCGCGGCACTCGGCTGGCTGTGCTCGCCGCACGGGGATGGCCTGCGCGCGGCCCTGCCAGCCTGAAGCTGCCGCTGAAGCGGCCGGCGCGGGGCGCTTTCAGCCCGGGCCCGCGAGCATGTCCGCGAGCGCGCCCAGGTCCGCGCAGTGCAGGTCGTTGCCGGGCCGGGGCGAGACATCCTTCGCGCGGGCCGCGCCGAATTCGTGCGGCCTTTCCACATACGCGGTCCGCAGGCCGCAGGCCCGCGCTGCCTCCAGGTCCTCGTGGTGGGCGGCCACCATCATCACCTGCGCGGGCTCCAGGTCGAAGACGCGGGCGGCGCCCAGGTACACCGCCGGGTCGGGCTTGTAGGCGCGGAACACCTCGGCGCTCAGGATGCAGTCCCAGGGCAGGCCGGCACCCTTGGCCATGTCGGTGAGCAGGCCGATGTTGCCGTTGGAGAGCGTGGCGATGGTGCGGCGGCGCTTGAGCCGCTGCAGGCCCGCCGCGCTGTCGGGCCAGGCCGCGAGCCGGTGCCACGCTCGGTTCAGGTGCCTGCGCTCTGCCTCGGACAGGTGCTCCAGGCCGAAGCGGGGCAGCAGGCCGTCGAGGATCATCCGGTGCAGCTCGTCGATGCGCGTCCAGCCGAGTTCGCCGCTGCGCACCCGCTGCATGGCGGGCTGGTAGCCCTCGCGCCAGGCCAGGGCGAAGGCGTCGGCGTCCACCTGCGGTTGCAGCGCCTGCATCTCGCGCACGATGCTGCCGTGCCAGTCCACCACGGTGCCGAAGATGTCGAAGACCAGCAGGCGCACGTCGGGAAAGGCGTCGTTCATGGGGCTGCCCTTGGAGGAAGAAGAGGGGGAAGGGGAGGATCCTGCCGTGGTGGCGGATGCCGCGTGCCGGGCAGCATACGGCAAGGCCGCAAATCCCGCCTGCTGCAGGCGCGGGCAGGGCGTGATATGTTCTCCAGCCCTGCGGGTTAACCCTGCATCGCCTCTTCCCGCGCCCGGGCCGCTTTCCTGGCCGGCGCTGCCGCACGCCGCTTCTTCCATGACTACGCCCTCCCTGCCCCGCGACGCCGATGCCCCGGCGGCGACTCCCTCCACGGCCACCCCGCGCGACGACCGCACCCTGCTGCGCGCCGTGCTGGCGCTGGGCCTGGGCGGCTTTTCCATCGGCACGGGCGAGTTCGTCATCATGGGCCTGCTGCCCGAAGTGGCGCGGGACATCGGCGTGACCATCCCGCAGGCCGGGCACGTCATCAGCGCCTATGCGCTGGGCGTGGTGATCGGCGCGCCCGTGCTGGCCGTGCTCGCGGCGCGCTGGGGCCGGCGCGCACTGCTCATCGCGCTGATGGCCGTCTATGCGCTGGGCAATTTCGCCTCCGCGATGGCGCCGGGCTACCTGTCGCTGAACCTGCTGCGCTTCGTCACCGGCCTGCCGCACGGCACCTATTTCGGGGTGGCCGCGCTGGTGGCCGCATCGCTCGCACCGCCGGGCCGGCGCGCGAGCGCGGTGGGCCTGGTGATGCTGGGCCTGACGGGGGCCACGCTCGCGGGCGTGCCCATCGCGGCCGCGCTGGGCCAGCATTTCGGCTGGCGTGCGGCCTTCGTGTTCGTCGGGATGATCGCGGTGCTGGCGATGGCGATGGTGCGCCGGGGCGTGCCCTACATGCCGCCCGACGCGGCCGCGAGCCCCTGGCGCGAGCTCGGGGCGCTGCGGCGCAAGCAGGTCTGGCTGACCCTGGGCATCGGCGCCATCGGTTTCGGCGGCATGTTCGCGGTCTTCAGCTATATCAAGCCCACGCTCACCGAAGTGGCGGGCCTGCCCGTCGGCGGCGTACCCTTCGTGCTGGCGCTTTTCGGCGCGGGCATGGTGGCCGGCAACCTCGTGGGCGCCCGGCTGGCGGACCGCGCCCTGATGCGCACCATCGGCGGGTTGCTGGTCTGGTCGCTGGTGGTGCTGGGTGCCTTCGTGTTCGCGGCCCAGCACGTGGTGACCGCGGCGCTGGCGACCTTCCTCATCGGCACCATCGTCGCCATCGGGCCGGCGCTGCAGATCCGGCTCATGGACGTGGCCGGCGATGCGCAGACCCTGGCCGCCGCGCTCAACCATTCGGCCTTCAACTGCGCGAACGCGCTCGGCGCCTGGCTCGGCGGCGTGGCCATCACGGCCGGCCTGGGGTGGACGTCCACCGGCTGGGTGGGGGCCCTGCTCGCCGTCGCCGGCCTGGTCGTGTTCGCTGCATCGCTTTCCGCGGAGCGCAGCGCGTCCAGGCCGCCCGCTCCCTGACTCAGGCGGCCGGGGCGCTGCGGCTGCGGTGCCAGTGGCCCACGCCGTTCGCCACCAGCACGCAGCAGGCCAGCCACGTGCCTCCGGTGATCCAGCCCGCGAGCACGTCGCTCGCGTAATGCACCTGCAGCACCACCCGGCTCCAGCCGACCGTGAACACCACCGCGGCGGCGGCAAGCAGGGCGGGGAGGTGCCAGCGCGCCGGCAGCAGGCGCACCGCCAGATAGGCCAGCATGCCGTAGGCCACCATCGAACTGCTGCTGTGCCCGCTGGGGAAGCTGTAGCCTTCGGCCGCCGAGACGCCATGCGTATGCTCCGGCCGCACCCGTTCGAAGGCGTGCTTGAACCCGCGGGTGAGCAGTCCGTTGCCCGCCAGGGCCGCGGCCCAGCAGGCCGCCAGCAGGCGGTGGCGGCGCCACCAGAGCGCGATGCCCACCAGCGCGGCCACGGCGGCCAGCACCTGGGTGTCGCCCGCATGCGTCAGGCGTGCGAACAGGGTGAGGGTGGGCAGGCCCGCCCGTGCGCGCAGGGTCTCGGCCAGTGTCTCGTCCATCCGTGCCGCCCAGGCGGTGGGGACAGACCATTCGCCTGCCAGGAACCCCAGCAACTCGGCGCAGCCCCAGACCATCAGCGCTGAGGCGGCCAGCGCCACCCAGAGGCGTGCCATGGCGTGCGGCGGCGCCGGCCAGCGCCCGGCCCAGGGCGCGCAGTGCGGCGCGGCCGCCAGCGCGGCACCCCGGGCCAGCAACGTGGCCACCAGCACGAACGACAGTCCCGCACCCCAGAAGGCCAGTGGGTGCGCTCCCGCCCAGGCGGCCCAGGCCTGGGGGGCGCTCATGGCCGGCCTCCCGCGGTGCAACGGGCCGGATGGCGCGGGCCGGTGGCGGCCTGGCGTGCGTGGGCGCGCAGCATGGCGGGCGCCAGGAGCGCGGCAGGGAGGGCAGGGCGGGGTGCGGAGGGCGGGGAGTGCTGGTGCATCGGTCGGGAAAAAGCCTGTGGCGTTGCATCGGAGCCACCGATGGTGACATGCCCGGGGCCGCGCGCGCGGCCATGACCTGCCGCCGCGCCGGAGATTCCCGGAAACCGGAGATACCCGCTGTCGGCCGGCGCCGACAGCCGCTGCATCTGCCATCCGATGGGGTGCGGCGGTGCGCGGCCCGGACAATCGGGGCGGGTGCCGGGGCCGTCCGGCCGGAGCGCCCTCCCTGTCCCGCGGCCTCGTGCTGCGCCTTCCCGTCCACAGCACCATGCCACCTTCCGCCCCGACCTCCTCTCCCGCCGTGTCCGAGCCCGGACCCGTGCATCTGGTGGTGCCGCACCGGCCGGGCGCGGACCATGGCCAGTTGCGGGGCCGGCTGGAGTCCCTGGAGCCGCTGCGCCGCCATGCAGTGCAGTGGCACGTGCCGGCGGTGCGGGCCGGCATCGTGCAGGCGGCGGACGAGGCGGCGCAGGCCGCCCTGGCCTCGGGCGGCATCGTCGTGGCCTGCGGTGGCGACGGCACCATCAATGCCGTGGCGGCTGCGGCCTGGCGGCACGGCGTCCGCATGGGCGTCATCCCCGCGGGCACCTTCAATTACTTCGCACGCGAGCAGAGCCTGTCGCTCGACCTGGCCCAGGCGGCGGAAGACATACTGCAGGCGCTGCACGACGGCGACGAGCGGCCGGTGCGCGTAGGCTACGTGAACGACAGCATGTTCCTCGTGAACGCCGCTGTCGGCCTCTATCCGCGCCTGCTCGAGCAGCGGGAAATGGCGTCGCGGCGCTTCGGCCGCTCCCGCTGGGTGGCGATCGTCTCGGCCGTGTGGAGCTTCCTGCGGCCGTCCTCGGCGCGGCGCTGGCGGGTATCGCTGCGTGCCCACCGCGGCGCGGACACCCTGGTGCAGGAAGAGTTCTTCGCCTCCACGCTGTTCGTGGGCAACAACCCGCTGCAGCTGGAGCGACTGGGCATTCCCCAGGCGCGCGACGTCGCCGAGGGAGACCACCTCGCGGTGCTGCTGCTCAAGCCGCAGGGCCGGTGGGCCACGGCACGCACGGTGTGGCATGCCGCCATCGGCCACCTGGACCGCGACGATGCCGTCATCAGCCTGGCCTGCTCGGAAATGGTGGTGGAGCCCGCCAGCTGGCGCCCCGCCCAGGTCAAGGTGGCGTTCGACGGGGAGCGGGCCTGGATGCCGCCGCCGCTGCGCTTCCGCGTGGAAGACCGGCCGCTGTGGCTCGTGGCACCCACGGCGACCGCCAAGGATGAAGAGGGCGAGCGCGAAGGCGCGGGTACGCCCGCCGCCGCCGCTCCCGAACCGGTGGCGGAACCCGGCGATGCCGACGCGCCAGTGCCGGCCCCCTTGCCAGGCGTGGTGCCGGGCATGGCCGCGGCGGTGGCCTGAGGCCCCGGAACCCGGGCAGGCGGCCATGAGCGTATTGATGCACCTGTCCGATCTGCACTTCGGCGCGCACGATCCGCGTGCCTGCGCGGCGGTGCAGGCACTCGCGCGCGCGCTGCCGGTCTCCGTGGTGGTGGTGTCGGGCGATCTCACCCAGCGTGCGACGGTCCCGCAGTTCGAGGCCGCCCATGAATTCATCTCCGCGTTGCCTGCCCGCCACACGCTGGTCATGCCCGGCAACCACGACCTGCCCCTGTTCGCCTGGTGGGAGCGGCTCGGCGGCGCCTACCGGCGCTATGCCCGCTGGTGGGGCAGCGACCGGGAGCCCGTGTGCGATGCCGGCGGGTTCTTCGTGGTGGGGGTCGATACCACGCGGGCGTGGCGCCACCGCCGGGGAAGCCTCTCGCCGGAGCAGATCGACAGGGCGGCACGCAGGCTGGCCGCCGCGCCGCCCGGCCGCTGGCGCATCCTCGCCACGCACCACCCCCTGGTGGCTCGGCATCCGGGCGATGCCGACCACCGCCCCCACCGCGCGGCCGAGGCGCTGGCGCGCTGGCGGGCCGCGGGTGCCGAACTGCTGCTGTCCGGCCACGCCCATGCACCCGGCCTGGTCGAGGCGCTGCCGGGACTGCGGGCCGCGCAGGCCGGCACGGCCGTGTCGGTGCGGTTGCGGGCCCAGGCGCCCAACAGCCTGCTGACCCTGGAGGCCGGCCCTGGGTGCCGGCAGCTGACCCGCTGGGATTTCGACCAGGAAAAGGGAGAATTCGTCGCCAACCATCCTGTCAGGTGGAATCTATGACGCCGCGTACCCTCTGAGGAGGGGGGAGCATTTCCCGCCATTTGTCAAAGGCATCCAAAATGGTAAAAAACCGGTGCTACTGGGAGGACACCTATTTGGCAGCGAACCTTCGCGCGCCCTGCACCGGCAGATTCGTCCGTTGCCACCCGATCCGTGCCTTGCCTGCTGCCGCGTCGGTGCGGCGGGCTGCGCTGGCCTGCGCGCTCGCGCTGGCTGCCCTGCCGGGGGGCGCCGCACCCGCCGAGCCGGCCCCGCCTGCGTCCCCGCCGGCGCCGTCTGCCTCCGCGCCGGGCGGGGCGGGGCCCTACCGGCTGCGCATCGTCGGCAACCTCGGAGCCCTGTCGCAGTATTCCCGGCGCGAGGCGCCGTTCTGGACCAGGGACCTTCCGCGCCTGAGCGGCGGGCGCTTCACCGCCTCCATCGTCCCCTTCGACCGCGCGGGCGTGCCCGGCATCGAGATGCTGCGCCTGATCGAACTGGGCGTGGTGCCGCTGGGCACGGTGCTGATGAGCTCGCTCACCGCCCAGTACCCGCAGTACACCGCGGCCGACCTGCCGGCGCTCAATCCCACCCTGGCGGACCTGCGGGCCTCCGTGCAGGCCTTCCGGCCCTACCTGCAGGACGAGTTGCGCAGGCACCACCATTTCGAGATGCTGGCGGTGTACGTGTATCCCGCGCAGGTGCTGTTCTGCAAGAGCGCCCTGTCGGGGCTGGGCGACCTCAAGGGGCGGCGCGTGCGCGTCTCGTCCGCGGCGCAGGCAGACTTCATCGCCTCGCTGGGCGGCGTGGCCGTCTATACGGGCTTCAGCCAGATGGTGCCCAGCCTGCAGGCAGGCGACAGCGAGTGCGCCATCACCGGGACGATGTCGGGCAACACGCTCGGCCTGCACCGCATGACCCGCTACCTGCACACGCTGCCCATCACCTGGGGGCTGTCCTTCTTCGGGGCCAATGACGAGGCATGGGCTGCCATGCCCCCCGATCTGCGGGCGCTGCTGCTGCGCGAGCTGCCCAAACTGGAAGATGCCATCTGGCGCGATGCAGAGGCCGAGACGGAAGAGGGCGTGGCCTGCAACAGCGGCGCACCGGCCTGCGTGAACGGCGAGAAGGGCTCCATGGTCGTGGTGCCCCTGTCGCCCGAGGACGACGCGCGGCGCCGGCGCCTGCTTTCCGAATCCGTGCTGCCCAGCTGGCTGCGCCGCTGCGGCGATGGCTGCGCTGCCGTCTGGCGCCGCACCGTGGGCCGGGCGCGCGGCATTCCCGTGCCGGAGACTCCCTGATGGTCGCGCTGTCGGTCCGCCTGCAATGGGCCGTGTCCGCGGCGGTCGCGGCGCTCGTGCTCGGTATCGCGGGGGCCGCCGCGGGGCTGATCGTGAACGCGCGGCACGTGGCCGTGGCCGAGAGCGATACGCAGGTGGCGCGCTTCGCCGCGGGCGCCGAGGCGGCCCTGAACCGTGCGCTGCTGGGCCTGGACGTCCTGCTGGCCAGTACCGACGACATGATCGAGCTGTGGAGCGAGCGCATGCCCCGCACCGATCCGGAGTTCATCGGCAAGCTGCTGCGCAGCGCCTCACGGCAGAACATCCTCGTGCGTTCGGTCGTGCTGATCGACCCGCGGCGCAACGTGGTGGCCGCATCGGACGCCATGGGCTCGCGCATGCTCCAGGAGCTTCCGCCCGGCTTCTTCGACGAGGCGATGTCTCAGGGCATGCCCACCCTGCTGCTGAGCGCTCCGACAGTCAGCTTCGCCAGTTCCGAGCGCATCCTGTATGCGGCGCGGCCCATCCGTTCCCCGAGCGGGGAGCGCCTGCTGGCGGTGCTGCAGGTGCCCGTGAGCATGCTCGCCGCGGTGCTGGCCCAGGGGGCGGACATCCCGGGGCTGGAGGTCACCCTGGAGCGCAGCCGGGGCGAGCTGATCATCGGCACCTCCGGCCGTGGCGAGGCGCGCAGCCGGGCGCGCGTGCCCCCGCTGGGCGACGATGCCCCGGCCTTCAGCGCCTGGGACCAGCCGGCACGCCTGACCGGGGTGCTCGCCCTGGTGGTCGCCCGGCCCATCCTCTACCCGGGCCTCTGGATCACGGCGAGCCTGCCCGAGGCATCGGCGCTGGCCAGCTGGCACTCCGAGCGCAACGCCATCGCCGCGGTCGCGGCGCTGCTGATCGCCACCGCGCTGGCGGCGGGCGGCTTCGCCATGGCCTACCTGCGCCGCATCAGCCGTGCGCGCAACGATCTCGCGCGCTCCAAGGCCACGCTCGAGCAGGCCCTGGGCTCCATGGTCAGCGGCTTCGTGCTGCTGGATCCCGGCCACCGCGTGCTGCAGTGGAACCAGCGGTATGAGGAAATCTTTCCGTGGCTGCGGGCCATGATGGAAGTGGGCCTGCCGTTCCGCTCCGTGCTGGAGGCCACGTCCCGCTACTACCTGCCCGAAGCCGACGAGGCCATGCGCCGCGAGTGGGTCGAGCAGCGTCTGCTGCTGCAGCGCGAGACCCGGGGCACGCACGAGCAGATGCTGCCCAACGGCCATTTCATCCAGATCACCGAGCGCGCCACGCCCGAGGGCGGGCTCATGATCACCTACCACGACGTGACGGAAATGCGCCGGGCCAGCGCGGAGATCGAGAACCTCGCCTTCTACGATCCGCTCACCGGGCTGCCCAACCGGCGGCTGCTGCTCGACAGGCTGCACCAGGCCCTGGCCACCGCGCAGCGGTCGCACCAGTTCGGCGCGCTGCTTTTCCTGGACCTGGACCAGTTCAAGACCCTCAACGACACGCAGGGCCACGAGATGGGCGACCTGCTGCTGCAGCAGGTGGCGCTGCGATTACGGGTCTGCGCGCGCCCGGCGGACACGGTGGCCCGCCTGGGCGGCGACGAGTTCGTGGTGATGATGAGCGATCTCTCGCACGACCGGCAGGAAGCCGCATCGATCGCGCGGCGCATCGGCGAAAAGATCCTGCACGCCGTGGCCCAGCCCTACCACCTGCAGCAGCAGATGCACCAGAACACCTGCAGCGTCGGCGCCGCCATCTTCGGCGACCAGCGCCAGACCGCGGCCGACCTGCTCAAGCAGGCGGACATCGCCATGTACCAGGTCAAGGCGCGGCGCGGCAATGCGCTGTGCTTCTTCGATCCGCAGATGCAGGTCGTCATCAGCCAGCGCGCGCGGCTCGAATCCGACCTGCAGGCCGCCATCGCCGCGCAGGAGTTCGTGCTGTATTACCAGCCGCAGTTCTCCCGCGCGGGGGATGTGATCGGGGCGGAGGGGCTGCTGCGCTGGAAGCATCCCGAGCGGGGCCTGATCGCCCCGGGCGAGTTCATCGCCGTGGCCGAGGAGAGCGAACTCATCGTGCCGATCGGCCAGTGGGTGCTGCGCACGGCCTGCGCGCAGCTCGCGGCCTGGAGCGGCGACCCCCGGCTAGCGGGCCTGCACATCGCGGTGAACGTCAGCGCACGGCAGTTCCGCCATCCGGATTTCGTCGCCAGCGTGTTCGAGGCCCTGCAGCATGCGGGCGTGAAACCCCACCTGCTGGAGCTGGAGCTGACGGAATCCCTGGTGCTCGACAACGTGGACGATTCCGTCGCCAAGATGCACCTGCTGCGCACCAAGGGCGTGCGCTTCTCGGTGGACGACTTCGGCACGGGCTACTCGTCGCTGGCCTACCTGACCCGCCTGCCGCTGCACCAGCTGAAGATCGACCAGTCTTTCGTGCGCAACCTGGGCAAGCGGCCCACGGACGACGTGATCGTGCAGACCATCATCGGCATGGCCCGCAACCTCGACCTGGAGGTCATCGCCGAAGGCGTGGAAACCCAGGAGCAGCGCGATTTCCTGGACCTGCACGGCTGCGACCTCTACCAGGGCTACCTGTTCGCACGGCCCATGCCCGCCCAGGATTTCCTCATCCGCTACGGCTCGGTGGCCTCCGAACAGCCCGATTGAGCAGGGCGGAGGCAGGCTGGTCATATAACTTTTCGATACAAAATTACAATTTCAAAAAGCTATCCAATCCATAAACGCTCAACCTATCATCGCGACCGTCTCTAACCCTTGGACGCGGTCCGGCCGTGTCCCTCGTAACCAAGATGACACGCCGCGTCACCATCCAGACGCCCCTGGGAGAACAGCTGCATTTCCGGCAGCTGCGGGGCAGCGAGGAGCTGAGCCAGCTTTTCTCCTTCGACATCGACCTGCTCTCGGAAGGGCGTGACATCGATCCCAAGGCGCTGCTGGGCAAGACGGCGACGGTGGAGATCGAAACCGAAGGCGGCGGCAAGCGCTACCTGGACGGCCTGGTCACGCGCTTCGGCATGCAGGGCCAGGACCACCGCCTCTACTCCTACCACCTGCGCCTGCAGCCGTGGCTCTGGGTGGCCACGCGGCGGCAGGATTTCCGCATCTTCCAGTTCAAGACCGTCCCGCAGATCGTGCAGGAGGTGCTGGGCCGCTACGGCTACCCGATGCAGCTCAAGCTCACGCGTGCCTACCGCGCCTGGGACTACTGCGTGCAGTACGGCGAAAGCGACTTCGACTTCGTCTCGCGCCTCTTGGAGCATGAGGGCGCGTACTACTACTTCCAGCACGCGAGCGGCCAGCACACCCTGGTGATCGCCGACGACATCGTGGCCGGGCACGAGCCCCTGCCGGGCGCGGCCGTGATCCCGTTCTACCCGCCCGAGAAGTCGGCCGTGGCCGACCGCGAGAACATCCACGCCTGGACGCTGGGTGAGGAGATCAAGCCGGGCCGGTACTACAACGACGACTACGACTTCAAGAAGCCCCGGTCGGATCTCTCCAACATGCGCCAGCAGCCCCCAGGGCATGCGCACGATGCGTACGAGATCTACGAATGGCCGGGCGGCTACGTGCAGCACGGCGACGGAGAGCAGTACGCCCGGGTGCGCCTGCAGGAAGGCCTGACGGGCCACAGCACCGTCCGGGGCGAATCCCGCCACCGGAGCCTGGCGACAGGCTACACCTTCACGCTGGAGAACTACCCGCGGGGCGACCAGAACCGGCAATACCTCATCACCGGCGTCACCTACCACCTGCACGAGAACCCGCGCAGTTCCTCGTTCAACAGTGCCAAGCCTGGGGAATCGCTCAAGCACAACGAGGAGCAGGGGTCGTTCCAGAAATTCAGCCTCACGGCCCAGCCCACGAGCCTGCCGTACACACCGGCGAGAAAAACTCCCAAACCCAGAACCACCGGCCCGCAGACGGCCGTGGTCGTAGGGCCCGCAGGCGAAGAAATCTGGACCGACGAATACGGCCGCATCAAGGTGCAGTTCCACTGGGACCGGCTGGGGGCGATGGACGAGAACTCCAGTTGCTGGATGCGGGTGGCGACGAGCTGGGCGGGCTCGGGCTTCGGGGCCATCTCCATCCCACGCATCGGCCACGAAGTGATCGTGGACTTCCTGAACGGAGACCCCGACTACCCCATCGTCACGGGCAGCGTCTACAACGCCGCCAACATGCCGCCGTGGGCCTTGCCGGGCAATGCGACGCAGTCGGGCATCAAGACCAAGTCCAGCAAGGGCGGGGCCTTCGGCGACGGCATGAAGAACGGCGCGGGCGATGCGAACGCGATCCGCTTCGAGGACAAGAAGGGCGCGGAGCAGGTGTGGCTGCATGCGCAGAAGGACCAGCTCATCGAAGTGGAGAACGATGAGGACCACTGGGTGGGCCAGGACCGGCGCAAGACCATCGACCGGGACGAGACGAACACCATCCACCGGGACCGCACGGAGACGGTGGACCGCGACGAGAAGATCACGGTGCACAACAACCGCACGGAGCGGGTGGACCACGACGAGACGATCTCGATCGGCGACAACCGAAAGGAAGACGTCGGCATCGACGAGACGGTGTCCATCGGCAATAACCGCAGCAAGACCATCGGCCGCAACGAGAAGGACAAGATCGGCAACAACTGGTCGATCAAGGTCGGCAGCTTCAAGACCGAAACCATCGGCCTGGCCTACCTGCAGAACGTGGGCCTGGCGAAGATGGTGAACATCGGCGCGGCCTACAACGTGAACGTCGGTGCGGCCATGGTGGTGAATGTGGGGTTGAACCAGTCCACCAACGTGCTCATGAACCGGTCCGTCACCGTGGGGCAGAGCCAGACCACGAAGGTCGGTGCGGACCGCACGGACGAAACCTCCGACAACTACACGGAGAACGTGGGCAAGAACTCGGCCACCACCGTGGGCGAGGTGCGCACCCTGAGCGTGGGCAAGGAGATGTCGGTCAAGGTGGGCGACGCGATCGAGATCCAGTGCGGCAAGGCCGTGCTGCGCATGACCAGCGACGGCACGGTGCAGATCAACGGGCAGACGATTTCCATCGCGGGCAGCTCCAAGGTGACGGTCTCGTCGCCGGACAGCCACGTCAATCCCGCTTGAGGGCGGAAAGAAGAGGAGGGCTTCCATGGCCTACGCACATGCTGCACCCATTCCGGCGGATGCCGCCACCGCGGACCGCCCCGATGCGGGCGCCGCTCCGGTGATGCGCACCGGCCGCGTGACACAGGCCCTGGCCCCGGACCGCTATGCCGTGGAGTGCCCCGGTGCAGGAGTGGACATGGCCGCCAGCGCCTCCGTGGGCGTGCTCCTGCCGGAGCTGGTGCCCGGCGACGAGGTGCTGCTGGCGGTGCGTTCCGGCGGCGAGGCCGTCATCACCGCGGTGCTGGCCCCCTCGCCCGCGGTACCGTGGAACCAGCGGGCCATCCGCCTGCAGTCGCAGGACGCCGTGGTGCTGTCGTGCGGCGAGGCGTCCCTGCGCCTGACGGGGCAGGGCCTCGCACGGCTCGTGGCCCTGAAGATCGAGCACGACGCGCGCGACCTCGTGGACATCGATGCGGCCGAGGTCCGCATCAACTGAGCGCCCGTCAGAGATGCACCTGAAGGCTTTCCAGGAACCGGGCGGCTTCCCTGTCGAACGTGTGCCGCCAGACCATCACCATGTGGCCGTGCTCGGGCTCCAGCACGAGGGTGTCGAACGCGGGGCGGACGGTGCCGCGCTCGCCCCGCACCGCCCAGGACACGGCCGGCTGCAGGTCCGGCACGGCGGTTTCCCCCTCGCCCCGGGCGCACAGGTGCTGCCAGCGGATGCGCGTGCCCGGCCGGACCTGGCCCGGCGCGAACTGCATGCGCGGGTGGGCGCAGTTCCAGGCCGCCGGGTCGAAGGTGGCCGGCATGCGCGCCACGAGGCCCGGCGCCTGCTGCAGTTCCTGCGGGGCATAGCTGCCCCACAGGGCGCGGCGGGGCAGCCACGTGCGTCCGATGCAGCCGAAGCCCGCGGGCGGGTCATTGCCGGAGGGCAGGCGCACGGGTGCATCGGCCCACTCGATCTGGTGCAGCGGCGCGCCGTCGCGCGGCACCCCGGCGCTGAAACCGGTGCCCGGCGGATTGCCGGCATGGAAGGCCATAGGGTCTTCCGCGTCCTGCCCGCCGAAGGCGAGGCCGTACACCAGCGGCACGCGCAGCGCCGGCTCGCAGGCCTCCGCCACGGGGAACAGCCCCATGCGCCGGCGCCACACCCGCCGGCCGTGGACGCGCACCGTGCGGGTTTCCGCGCCGATGGACAAGCCCGCGTCGAACCGTTCCGCCGGCCGGCCCCCGGGCGCATGGGCGAAGCCGTTGAACACCACGTCCACCCGGGGCTTGAACGGGGCCAGGTCGGCCTCGTGCCGCACGGTGCCCTGCAGCCCGTCCTCTTCGAAAAACGCGTCGCCGCGGTAGATCGGCAGCGCGCTGCCCTGGGCGACGGGCCTGCCCGCGAAATCCAGCGTGGCCTTGATGACCAGCGTCCGGCACGCACTGCCGTCCGGCCGGTGGCCCGGCAGCAGCTCCGCGGCGAGGGGCGTCAGGTTGTCCAGCATCGGGTGGGGTCCTCCTGCCCGGCATTGTCTTTGATCCCACGCGCGCCGCGGCCTGCGGCGCCCCCTTGCGCATGAACGTCATCGAACTGCCCGTGCCCCGGGCCACCGACCTGCCGGTGTGGACCGATCCGCCCGCGCGCATGGCGCGGTCGCTGGTCACCCAGTACTGGCGCCGCAGCCACCTGCTGCCGCGTTCCGCCGCCCGGCCGCCGGCCATCGCCGTGTTCGACGACGCCATCGTGCAGGCGCTGGCCGGGCTGAAGCAGCACCTGGCGCACGCCCCCGAGGTGCTGCCCGCCTGCCGGGAGGCCATCGCCGCCGCGGGCGACGAAACCCTGCACGAGCCGTCGCGCATCTTCGCGCTCGCCTGCCTGGAGGTGCTGCAACTGCAGCTCGGCCGCGCGGGCGCCGAACTGGCGCACCTGGGCGGCGAATATTTGCAGGCCCAGCCGGGCGCGGTCTGCAATGCCCTGCGCTTCGCCTTCGATGGCGCGGTGGGCGCCTACCTCGCTCCCCGGGTGGCGCTGCTGGCCGGGCAGCAGGGGGCGGAGCGCACCCCGCTCGGCCGCCTGCTGCTGCGGCTGGCGATTGCCCGGCCCGCGGTGTCGGATGCCTTCGCGGAAGCGGTCGCGTCCTGGGCCGCGTCCCTGCCCGGCGGCATGGCCGTGCTCTGCGCGTGGCGCTGCACCGGCCGTGGCGACGAGGCCCGGGCCCTGGCCGCCGTGGAGCAGGGCGACGACGCCGAGGCCGCGCTGGCGGCACTGGCGCTCATGGGCAGCGCGCACGAGACTCCGGCCGCGCGCGCCGTGCTGGCGCGCAACCCCCGGTCGCCCGCGGCGCTGGCGCTGCTGGCTGCGCGCGAGGGCTACGAACTCGCTGTCGCCCTGCGGGAGGGGCGCCATCCGGAGATGCCTTGGGCCTTCCAGTGCCAGGCCGCGTCCCTGGTCGGCGACGTGCCGCTGCTGCGCCACCTCGCCGCCCATGCGCCGTGGGACGAGGAGGAGGCCTGCCGCACCCTGGCCGATGCCGTGGCGCTGCTCACGGGCACGCCGGCCGACGGGCTCTTCGACCTCGCCCTGCCCGCGCCGGAGCGGGCTTCCGCCGCCGATGCGGCGCTGGCCGCGCTGCCCCTGGACGGGCCGGCGCTGCGCCTGGGCCGCGCCCGCAGCCAGGTCGTGCTGGAGGATTCCACCGCCCTGGTCGGCGCGCCCCTGCGCCACCTGCTCCATCTCGAACACGCATCGCGCCTGGCCGGCGCGCTCTGGATCGAAGCCGACGACCTGATGCCCGTGCAGGGACTGGCCGCGGCCACGGCCTCGGTCCTGGAAAGGGCGGCCTTCGGCGCCGCGCAGCCCCAGCCATGACGCCTCTTTCCATCGCCGCCACCGGCGCCTGCACCCCCGTCGGCACCCGCGCCTGGCAGACCGCCTCCAGCCTTGCCGCGGGCCTGTCCGCCTTCACCCGGCAGGCCATCGCCGGCCAGGCCGACCATCGCGCCACGGTTTCGCGCGTTCCCGGCATCGACCCGGCCTGCACCGGCACGGAGCGCCTCGTGCGCCTGGCTGCCCCGGCGCTGCACGAGGCCCTGCGCTCCGGGCCGGCGCCCGCCACGGGCTGGCCCCTGCAGCGGCCGATCCCGCTGTTCGTGGCCCTGCCCGAGCCCTGGGCGGAGCGGCCCGGCGGCATCGACGCCGACCGCTTCGCGCTGGAACTGCCGCGCGCGCTGGACCTGGCCCCCGAATTCCTGCCCCTGACCCTGTATGCGGGCGGCGCGGTGGGCGGCGCCGATGCGCTGTCCGGTGCCTACCGCTTCATGCAGGCGCACCCCGACGTGCCCGAAGTGCTCGTGGGCGGCGTGGACAGCCTCGCCGACGCGGCCGTGGTGGAGCTGCTCTACCAGCGCCGCTGGGTGCAGGTGGCCGGCCATTGCGAAGGCTTCGTCGCCTCCGAGGCCGCCGCCTTCGTGCGCCTTTGCCGCATGCCCGCGGCCGGCGAATTCGCCACCGTCTATCCGCCGGCCTTCGGCGAGGAAGCCGCCCCGCGCGTGGGCGAGGCATCGCTGCTGGACGGCCGCGCCCTGATCCAGGCCGCCCGCGCCGCGCTGCAGACCGCGCACATGCCCGCCGATGCGCTGCATTCCTACTGGTCGGACATGGACGGCTCCCCCTGGCGCGGGGCCGAACGGGCCAGCCTGTCGGCCGCCTTCGCCGCGGACGGCGGGCTCGCCCCGGCGCGCGATCCAGCCGCCTTCCTGGGCGAGGTCGGCGCCGCGTGGGTACCTCTCATGCTCTCGCTTTTCCATGAAATGCGCCAGGTGCTGTCCCACCCCGTCATGCCCGCGCGCCTCGCGGGCCACGCGGGCCTGCAGACCGTCACCGGCCTGTCCACGCGCACCGCCGCCTGGGTCGCCACCTGGGACCATGCGCAGCCCGCGCGCCCGGCGGCGGGCGCCGGCCGCGGTGCCCTTCCGATTCCTTCCTGAGCAGAGCCATGGCCACGTTCGTCAACGACCGCAGAGCGATCCACGAAGGCCGCAGCCCGGCGATGATCCCGGGCCCGGTGAACCCCGTGTTCCCCAAGCCCAACGGGCCGCCCGTGCCCATCCTGAACATGGCGCACGGGCCGGGCCTCAAGAACGGCACCGCCACCCTCAAGATCGACGGGCAGCCCGTCGCCATTGCCGGCAGCCGCTTCGAATCCATCCCCGCCACGCCCGACCGCCTGGGCGGCATCGCGGGCGTCAGGTCCACCGTGGTGGGCGGCGCCGCCGAGCCCACCAGCTACAGCAGCGACACCAAGTTCGAGAGCCGCGGCAGCGTGCGCTCGTTCGATACCACCAAGAGCAATTCGCTGGTGATCGACCCGGGCTGGCGTGGGCGCCTCGCGATGGCGCTGCTGCCGGAGCCCTACGACAAGCTGGCCCTGAAGGTCATCGAAAAACTCCCTGGCGCTTTCGAGGCAGAGTTCGCCGCCCTGGGCGAGAGCCTGACCGATCCCAGTGCGCTCATCGGCCCGGCCCTCAAGGTCATCGGCAAGCTCATCCCGGGGCTGAATGTGCTGATGAACGGTGCCGCGATGGCCCAGGCGGCCGGCCAGATCGACGCGTTGGCGCAGAAGGTGCAGGAACTGCTGACTCCGCCGATGACCGACGCCAAGCTCGACGAGATCGCGCAGATCATCGCCGACGAGGTGGCGATGATCACGACGCAATTCGTGGTCGGCAAGATCGCCAAGCGCGCTCGCTCGCGTCCCGGCCCGGTGGCCACCGGGCATGACAACCGCACCAATCCCAATACCACCGCCAGCATCATGGACGATGCCCGCAAGGGGTTCGCGCCGAATGCCGGATGCGAACTGGGCACGTGCCACCCGGTCATCTTCGCCACGGGCGCCAAGATCCTCTCCGAGACCGACTTCGAGCTGCCCGGCCCGTTGCCGCTCGCCTGGCGCCGCTTTTACCGCTCCAGCGACCGGCGCCCGGGCTGGCTCGGCTGGGGCTGGAGCACGCCGCTCTCCATCGAGTTGGCGCTGGCCTACGACGCCGTGCACTACTACGACGCGCGCGGCCGCCTCGTGCGGCTGCCCGTGCTGCCGCGCGGTGCCAGCCACTTCGATGCGCGCGAGAAGATCACCGTGCGGCACCACGAGGGCGGCGGCTGGAGCATCGAGGCCACCGACGGCCTGCGCCATGAATTCGCGGCCCCCGTGCCCGGCCAGTGGCGCCTGCCGCTGGCGCGCATGGCCGACCGCAACGGCAACGCCGTCACGCTGCACTATCCCGCGTACGACGCCACCGGCGCCGACGGCATCGCTCCGCGGCCCCTGGGCCTGACGGACAGCGCGGGCCGGCAACTGCGCTTCGAATGGAGCGCAGAGGAAGGCGCGCCGGACCGGCTGCTGCAGGCCATCCACCTCGAGCCGCGCGTGCTGGACGGCGTGCAGCACGCGGGCGGCGTGCTCGCGCGATACGCCTACGGCACCGAGGGCAACGAGGCTGGCGACCTGCGTGCCAACCTGGTCGAGGCCGCCGATGCCCTGGGCGGCACCGCGCGCTACCGCTACCGCCATCACCTGATGGTGGCCTATGCCACCCGCAACGGCTTCACGCACCACCAGCAATGGAGCCGCCACGACGCGGGCGGCCGCGTCGTGCGCACCTGGACGGACACGCCGGGCCTGCTGGACACGCGCTTCGACTACGACCTGGGCCGGCGCACCACCCACGTGACTGACGCGCTGGGCCGGCGCAGCAGCTACGAATACAACGCGGCGCACGAAGTCGTCGCCATCACCGAACCCGGCCCCGACGGCCGCCCCGTGCGCACCGAGACGCGCCTGGACGCTGCCGGCAACCCCGAGGAAGCCCGCGACGCGCTGGGCCGGGCCACGCGCTGGCGCTTCGATGCGCGCGGCAACCTGCTGGCCGTGACCGACGCGGCCGGCGCCACCACGCGCCTCGCCTACGGCCACCTCGACCTGCCGGTGGAGATCACCGATGCGCTGGGCCACGTCTGGCGCCAGCAATACGACGAGCGCGGCAACCTCGCCGAGCGCGTCGATCCGCTGGGCCATGCCACGCGCTGGCGCTACGACGCGCGCGGCCTGCCCGTGGCCATCGAGGACGCGCACGGCAAGACCCGCCGCCTGCTGTGGGACGACGCCGGCCAGCTCGTCGCCTACACCGACTGCTCCGGCCAGACCACGCGCTACACCTGGGACACGCTGGGCAACCTGCTCACGGCCACCGACGCCCTGGGCCAGACCACCCGGTACCGCCACGACGCCCTGGGCCGCCTGCGCCACGTGGTGGGGCCCGACGGCTCGGAGCACCGCTACGACTACGACGCGCAGGGCAACCTCACCGGCTACACCGACCCGCAAGGCGCCGCCACGCGCTACGCCTACAACGGGATCGACCAGCCCGTGCAGCGCCAGGACCCGCTCGGCGGCACGCTGCGCTACCAGCACGACGCCGTGGGCCGCCTCGTGGCGCTGCAGAACGAGAACGGGGACATCACCCGCTTCACCTACGACGCGGCGGACAACCTCATCGAGGAAGTCGGCTTCGACGGCCGCATCCAGCGCTACCGCTACAACGCCGCGGGCGAACTGGCCGAACTGCATGAGCGCGACGCGCGGCTGCCGCCGGACACGCCGTACGACCCCGACCCCGCAGCGCCGTTACCGAAGCGCACCGTGTTCCGCCGCGACGCGGTGGGCCGCCTCGTCGCCAAGGCGCACCTCGGGCCGGAAGGCACGGAGGAGGGAGCCGGCAGCCGCGATGCCACCACCTTCGCCTACGACCTGCTGGGCCGCATGCTGCAGGCCGGCAACGCCGATGCCCGGGTGCACTTCGCCTACGACCCGCTTTCGCGCCTCGTCGAGGAGGTGCAGGAGCACCTGGCGCCGGAAGGGACGGGCACCCTCGGCCGCTACGCCTGGCGCCATGCCTACGACGCGCTGGGCAACCGCACGGACAGCCGCATGCCCGGCGGCCGGCACGTGCAATGGCTCTACTACGGCTCGGGCCACCTGCACCAGATCCGGGTGGACGGGCATGTGCTCTCGGACATCGAGCGCGACGCGCTGCACCAGGAAATCGAGCGCACCCAGGGCGCCCTGGAAAGCCGCTACGGCTGGGACCCGATGGGCCGGCTGGTGGCGCACAAGGTGGGCCGGCGGCAGGCGCTGCAGGGCCAGCCGGGCATGCCGTCGCCACAGGCCCTGCGGGACCGCGACCAGGGCCTGCCTGCGATGCCGAATTTGCCTTCGGGCGACCGTATTGCGCGGCAGTACCGCTACGACCCCACGGGCAACCTCATCGCCACGCGGGACGGCCTGCGGGGCGACAGCCACTACCGCTACGACCCGCTGGGCCGCATCCTGGCGGCGCAGCGCGGCGGCGACCACAAGCAGCAAGCCACCGAGCGTGAAACCTTCGCGTTCGATCCGGCCGGCAACCTGCTCAACCCCAACCGGGGCGCGGGGCCGCAGGCGAGCGGCGGCGTGGGCCAGCGGGACGTGGTGCCGCACAACCGCCTGGCGGTGTACCAGGACCTGCGCTTCGCCTACGACCTGCACGGCAACGTCACTGAGCGGCGCATCGGCTGGCACACGGTGCAGCACTACCGCTACAGCCCGGAGCACCAGATCGTCGAAGCGCGCGTCGTGCGCTACCGCGACCGCCCCGCCGAAGCGAAAGGGCACGCGGAGCCTGCGGCCACGGAGCAGGCCACCCACTACCGCTACGACGCACTGGGCCGGCGCATCGAGAAGCGGGATGCGTTCGGGCGCACAGCCTTCCTCTACGACGGGGACCTGCTGGCGGGCGAGCTGCGCGGCAGCAGGCTGTCGGAATACCTCTACGAGCCGGACAGCTTCGTGCCGCTGGCGAAGCTGGAGTCAGAGTGGAAGGGCGGCACCGTAGACAAAGAAAGAGAAAGGGAGGAGGACAAGGAGTCGGCACGACCCAAGGACTTCGCTGCCTACTACTACCAATGCGACCAGATCGGCGCGCCGCAGGAGCTGACGGACGAGCAGGGCCGCATCGTGTGGGCGGCGAGCTACCGGGTGTGGGGGCAGACGCAGGCGCTGCAGGTGATGCGCACGGGTACGGACGACGCGGCGGTGTTCACCCAGGCGGAGCGGCCGTTGGCGCTGGCGGCGAATGGGGACGTGCAGGCGCTGAGCTTCGTGGAGCAGCCGCTGCGGTTCCAGGGGCAGTATTTCGATGGAGAGACGGGGCTGCACTACAACCGTTTTCGGTACTACGATCCGGTGACCGGGCGGTTTGTGCATCAGGATCCGATTGGGTTATTAGGGGGGACTAATCTTTTCATTTATGCTGTTTCGCCGACGAATTGGGCGGATTTATTAGGTCTCACAGCCGACAAATTAGGACGTAATCTCCGCAGGGCAGGTCGGCCCTTGCAGCAGGGGCAAACACCACACCATATTGTTCAGGAGAACTGCAAGAAGAATCGTCACGTTCAAAATTCAAGAGATATTTTGGGAAGAAATAATATAGGCATTGATGACGCTTCCAACGGTGCTCGCTTGTGGGGAACTAATCCTGCTCAAACTGCCACCGCGAATCATCCAGGCTCTGCTGCTGCTAGAGCTGCCGGAAATTATCACGCAGGCCCCCATGTTCACAGTGATATGAATGATAAGCTTATTTATCAAATATTGAAGGGCGTAGAAAAAAGAGGAGGTAATGTGGAAGCCGCTCTTCAAGACATAGGGCGCCGCTTGGAAAGCGGTAGTTGGAAGTATACATTCTCGTGTTGTTGTAAATGATGAAAAATGATCTGCTATTAGATATTCCGGAATTCCAAAGAATGCTTGCAGACTGCGAAATGGCATTCAAGGCCAAAGTCGCCGAGCTTTCTAGTAATAAGTTCGTGGAAACGGTTTTACTGAAGCCGACGGAGTGGAGATATTCTCGAGGTGATTTTTTCTATCCATTGCCCTATCGGGATGAAATGGCGGGATATCAGCCCGCTAAACTGCTCAAGAAGAGCTATGAAAGCACGGATGAGGCGAGCGAGAAAGGAATTTATTCTTCGGGCTTTGTTGGTGATAATCATGTTGTAACTAGGCATCCCCTAGAGCTAAAAAACGTCATCGATATATGTTTCTTTGAGCGGTGCAAACAAGAAATAAGTTGTTTTAGCATGCGTGGTTTTAGAGGTGATTCTGGGAGAAAGGACGTTGTTAACAGCGTTGAGAAAATAATAAATAAGGAAGATAAAATCATGAGCGCTCTATATGCTAGTGATGGGAATTTCTCCTTGAATTTACTTTTGAGAAATACGAATGGTGAACTTAGTGAAGAATATGTTTATGCAAAAGGTTGGAATAAAAATGATGTTTACAGATATATCCATCATGAGGGGAAATTGACAGAAGTGAGGGGTGTTGGGAAAACTGGTGATTTTGATGTTCTGATCTGGCAGCGTAAATTATGAGAAGTACCGCCACGACTACACTTGCGACCGTCTGTGAGGAAGCGCTGTTAACGCCACGGCCGCTGGAGCAGCGCGGTGAGAAGCGGGACGGCGCCGTCGGGATAGCTTTGGTGATTCAGCGTTCACACCATAGGTCAGTAATAATGAGCGTGAAGAAGAATTGCGGAAAAGTCTAGAGGATTTTCATTCGAAGGAGAACTACGGTGCATGAATCTGCCATTGCAGTTTTAGAGGGTTTTTTAGGATTGGAGATTCCGGACGCCTACAGGATTTTTCTTTTAAATGGTAACGGCGCATGGAGTGGAGGAAAGGATTTTGATATTTCTGAGCAAGGAGCTACTTCGCTGAAGTATTTCTTTCCGCTTGTGTCGGAAAATGTTGTCGAGAGTCTTCCGTACAAAATAAAATTGTACAAAGGAAGAATTCCGGAGGAAATGTTGCCTATTGGTTCTGATGATGGAGGGAACTTGTTGCTTATTTCTTTGAAAGGCAAGGATCGCGGCGCTGTTTTTTTCTGGGATCATGAAATGGAGGCGGAGGATGAAAGTGAACAGCCTTATTATGATAATATCAAAATCCTCTCGAAAAATTTCGATGGATTTTTAAAATTCCTAAAAGATTAGTATCTGGATTTCCAGGTATTCGGTACGGTAGCGTGGGGAGAAGTCGATAAAGAAGCCCGGTCTAAAGCAGGCGTGGGGCCTAAAGATTACGGAAAAGAATGAGAGCAAAAAGCTGTTGCTGGAAATGCTAATTGGATCAGGGAGCAGGATCTAAAAGGAGTAGATTTTATAGATATAGGCACGGATAAGGCGGCAAATAGAAGTCCTTTCTATGCTGCAGAGAAAAATGCATTGTCGAGGGTTAATGCAAGAGTTTTCAAGGTAGCAAGTGTGCTATAGCTAAAGCTCGCGCTTCTTCTAAAGCGAGTGCGCGCCCAAAGTCTCGCGGGAGGCATTGATTTGTTCATGTTTTTTCATATCCCAGTCTCCAAAGTCAAGATTGATGAGGTTCGTGATTTTTATAAAAATATATTGGGCTTTGATTCAGATTTTGAGAGCGCTCTTGTAAACGGAGAATATCCCAGGGTGGGGTTGTATTTTTATCCTGAAAAAAAGGCAAAAAAGAAGCGATAGCACCGTTCTAAGCTTTATTGTGTCAAAAAACCTTCCTTCTATCGCAAGGCGGATAAAAAATTATGGGGTCGATGTGGAAATTGTCACGGATATGTTGCGCCTGAACTATGCGGCAAGATTTGCGGATCCGGCTGATAATGCTATTCAGATATCATGCGACAACATTGTTGATGACAACGGCGAGTCTTTTGACGTGTCGATGATTGATTAAAAAAATTTCCTGAAGACATGTAGGGACTGCTGGGCAGCATGCGGTAGGCCGGCAACGCCGATGCGCGCGTGCGCGAGGCCTCGGCGGAGAGACCGAAGTTCAGGGCGCTGCGAAGAATGTGCATGTTCCTCTTAAAATGCCATGATTAATTTCTGGATTGGTCCCCTTAGTAAGAAGGAAATCTCATTCGGCTTTGATTATTCCGATGCTGAGGATTTGCTTGAGATAATTAAAAAAGTAAAAAAAGAAAGCGGCGGGGCAGTGATTGAGGTCGCCAAAATTGTGAATGGATCAACGCTTGTTGAAAATTTGGGAATTCATTCAGTACCCGATGAGAAGGATGAGCGTGCTTGCGTCGCTAAAAGCGCAATCTCCATTTTCTTGACAGAGGATTCTTTGGATTATGCAATATTTAAGATTGAAAAATTCATTGCAGAGGGCGACTTTTCACCTGCCGAATTTGGTTCTTTCAAATCTGGCAAGGGATTTGATTTTCAGATATATTTCATTAAAAAAATGAGCATGGGATTTTCCTAATGACTTGCCGAAGGTTTCGATTTCGGCCGAGACTACGGAGCAGGTTAACCAATGCTGCGGAGCGTTTGGCCAGTGCATGAGAAGCGGGACGGGTTTGGGCGCGCAGACGTCTTCTACGACGGAGATCTGGTGGCGGGCGGGCTGCGTGGCTGCAGGCTGTCGGAATACCTCTGCGAGCCGGACAGTTTCGTGCCGCTGGCGAAGCCGGAGTCGGAATGGAGGGGCGAGGCCGCAGAGCAAAGAGGCACGACCAATAATTTGGAATATGCCATGATGAGGAATAACAAAGAATTATCAAAAATAGTTGAAAAAGTCAGCCAGAAATATTCAGTAGAATCAGACTATAGTAAATTAATATGCTTCATGGTTGATTGCTTGGAATTGATTCCAGCCAACAACTCGGAAGCAGATCGCTTTGGAATGCGAACTGCAAAGAATTTCTGCCAAGGCAAAGCAACGGATGATGAGCTAAAAGAGGCAAGAATAGCCTGCTGGAAATACATTGACCAAAACGGCGGGATCCAGGATATTGCCAACGCAAAAACACGCAGCACAAGAGCAATATTGTGCGCCTTATACAAAGACCCGCCTTCCGAAGAAATATCAGAAATATTGAGTTGGTTTGTAAAAGTGCTTCTGCTCAGTGAAAATAATTGTGAATACCTGCGCGAGAAAATTGCCATGCACTTTCCGAAAGCTTTTTCTCTGCCATGAAAATCGCTTGTATCTCAATGGACGTACTCTGACGTGCTCCCCGACAGCCGTACCACCTGAATGGAAGTGAGGTTACGTCAACTTGGAGAATGACGGACATGAGGAAGAGTCGATTCACGGCAGCAGCAGATCATCGGTTTCCTGAAGCAGGCCGAAGCGGGCCTGGCGGTCGAGGAGGTCTGCCGGCAGGGCGGTTTCAGCGAGCCCACCTTCTACAAGTGGCGATCCAGGTGCGGCGGCATGGATGCCGAGGAAGCCCGGCGCCTGAAGGAGTTGGAGGTCGAGAACGCCCGGCTCAAGAAGCTGCTGGCCGAGGCCCACCTGGATCTCGAAGTCCTCAAGATCGGCTTCGGGGGTAAAGCGCTAGCCCCGCAGGACAAGCGCAAGGCCATTGCCCGGATGCTGGAGCATGCCAGGCTCTCCGAGCGCAGGGCCTGCCGTCTTGCGGGGCTCTCCCGCGATGCCTGGCGCCACCCGTCGCAGCCCGGCGCCTGCACGGTGCGGCTGCGCGAGCGCATCCACGCCGTGGCCATGCAGCGGCGGCGCTTCGGGAAAAGCCGTGTGCATGACATGCTGCGCAGCGAGTTTCCAGGCACCAATCACAAGAAGGTGTATCGCCTCTACCGCGAGCAGGGCTTGGCGGTACGCAAGCGCAACAAGGCCAGGAAGTACCGCGGCGAGCGGACACCGCTCGTTGCCGCCATGCGTGCCAACCAGACCTGGAGCCTGGACTTCGTCAGCGACGCACTGGCCAATGGCCGGCGAATCAAATGCCTGACCATCACCGATGACTTCACCCGCGAGTGCATCGACATCGCGGCGGATCTGTCGATGCCCGGGGCCTATGTCGCCCGGGTGCTGGAGCGCACGGTATGTTTCAGAGGGTACTCGCAGGCCATCCGGACCGACAACGGCCCGGAATTCACCTGCGGGCCTTCATGGCCTGGCTGCAGGCGCGAGGTATCGAGCACATCCTGATCCAGCCGGGAAAGCCCACCCAGACCGCCTATATCGAAAGCTTCAACGGCCGGTTCAGGGACGAATGCCTCAATGAGAACTGGTTCGAGACCCTGGCCCAGGCCAGATAGGTCATCGCCCTTTGGCGCCAGGACTACAACGAAGTGCGACCCCACGGGAGCATTGGCCGGATACCACCTGCCGCATTTGCAGCCAAGCACCGCGAACCATCCACCATCGATGCAAAATCAGTTAACCTGCAAAACCCTGGACCTCTCTCCTAATGATTGGTATGGCTACAGGGGGGCGGGTCAATCCTGTTAGACCGAAGGTAAACAGTAAGGTTGGATGATGTCAAAGAAAGAAATCGGTAAGCTCTTGGGTTTATGCGCTCCTGCGTCTGGTTCCGCGCTGAAAGCTGATGTTCAAGTATTTCGCAATTGTGCAGGTTCTATGGGTGAAGAACTGCACTACATGTTGTCGAAAATGAACGGTGGTTATGGATTTGAAGGCGCTCTACATTTTTTCAGTGCAGATGAGGCTTGCAAGGATCTTTCCATCGAGCGTTGGAACTCCAGTGATCTGTGGCGGAGTGATTACAAGGAGTTGGATCCGTTAGGGTATTTTTTTGCCGAAGATGTTTTTGGGAATCAATTTTTTATAAAGGATGAAAAAATTTCCACCTTCGACCCTGAGACAGGGGAGACGGAAGAGATTGCAGATTCATTGAACGATTGGGCGTCAGAGATTATGGGCGACTATGATTTTTATACCGGTCATTCTTTGGCGCATGAATGGCAAGAAGTTCATGGACCAATTCCTCAGGGAAGTAGGTTGCTGCCGAAAATTCCTTTTGTCACAGGCGGTAAGTATGAGGTGGAAAATATTTATGCATTGAAATCTGTTAAGGCTATGAAGTACAGGGCTTCTATTGCGTTACAAATCAAAGATATGCCGGATGACTCAAAAATTAATATAAAAATAGACTAGTTAGATTTAATGGTTTAGAGCGTGTTATGAACTTCCCGCCGCAGCCAGCACCCGTGCGGCGGCAGGCAACATGAGCACGGCAAAGACCAGGAAATGCAGCCCGCCGAGCACTTCGGGTAGGCGCTCGTACTCCCGCGTGAGTCTGCGGAATCTCGCCAGCCAGCCGAAGCTGCGCTCCACCACCCAGCGCCGGGGTAGCAGCACGAAGCCCTTTTTCGCTTCGGGCAGCTTCACGATCTGCAGATCGATGCCGTTGTCCCTTGCAGCCTCTGCTGCCACCTCGCCCGTATAGCCCTGGTCCGCCCAGCCCAGCTTCACCGAGTGGCCCGTGGCCTGCTGTACGTCTTCGCACAGACGCTGCACCTGTGCGCTTTCCTGCTCATTGGCCGGCGTGACATGCACCACCAGCAGGTG